>CANKCB010000001.1 GCA_947480335.1 Gammaproteobacteria bacterium
ATCCATCGTGCGATAAATCTTCCGGTTCGTACGCTCTCGTTTGAGCATCCCAAAGAAACCCTCACAGGCCGCATTATCTCCGCAGTGACCAACAGCACTCATGGAGCAGACCAGCGTATTCTGATTCAGCAAACGCTGATAGTCACTACTGCGAAACTGGCTGCCACGATCCGAATGCAGGATCACTGACCATCCACCCTGGCGCTGCCATATCGCCATCTCAACGGCACGGATCACCATCTGACGGTCCTGCCGGTGATGCATTGACCAGCGGATTGGTTTTCACGCCGCCTTGATTGTTGTCTGTGCGGAACAACTTGCTCGTTTTGGAGATAGGTATCAGCCGGTATGACGGTTGTTTGCCCTCGACATAATAGCAGAACCCGCTTTACTGATTTTGATTGAATTCTGTCAACCGCGTGGCAATAACTTTAAATACGTGGTGATACTGATCAGCCCGGCACAGGCAAGCACGCCTCTGCCGGGTGAGAAAGTAAGCTAAATCACTTTAGGGCAGATCAAAAGCAAGCAACACGTTACCGGGAATAATCGCACCGTGGTGTGAGTAGCCCGAATTCACATAGACCATGCCATTCACGACAGTGGCACCAGCATTCGCCATCGAACCACCATTCGCCTTCACACCGTTGATTGTGTCAAATTCCCGGTGCGTATCAAACTCCCAGAGCGATTTACCGTCTTTCGTGGATAACGCGCGTAAGCGGCCATCCTGCGTACCAGAAAACACCACGCCCGGGATCACGGTCACTGCCGCATTATGGGAGGGCTTGCACGGATCGCGGCCCTCACAGGAAAGCGCAGGCACCGTCCAGACAATCCGACCCGTGGCGAGTTCCAGTGCGGTCACACCGCCGGTCGCCTCCGGTTCTTTCTTGTTGAAGTAGTTATTAGCGGCATACGCATTGGTGCCATCCACCGCCAGACCCCACATGATGCCACCACTGGCCATACCTTTGCCGGTCGAAGTCTGCCACAGGATCTTGCCCTGCTTGTCCGGGTCAAATGCATACACCTTGCCCAGCTTGTTACCCGCGACCAGTATGTCGCGACCATTCACCTGGGTCAGCACCGGCGAGTTGGCAAAGTCGGTATCCGGCGCATCCGGCTCGGGGCACACAAACGGATCCTTGCCGTTGCTCCTGCAGCTGGAATTCCAGATATCATCCGCCTCTACCTGGCTGGCCCAGCGTATCTTGCCCGTATCCAGATCCAACGCGAGCACCGCATCCGAATAGGCGGTGGCCGGTACGGAATAGTTATTGCCGGTACCGATGTATAACACCTTGCGTTTCGCATCAATGGTCGGTGCGACCCAGACCGGCACACCGGATGGTCCCCACAACGGCGTACCGATACTGTTTTTGCCGAGTAAATGTGCCGGTTCATCGATCGTGTAGGTTTTCCATAGCTGCTTGCCATCGTTCGCGTCCAGCGCCACCACGCTGCCACGGAACTGGCAGCAGGTATATTTTGGATCGTTCACCTGTGATTCCTCGCGCGACGATACCGGCACATACAATCGATCGTTGTACAGCGTTGGCGCGCCGGTGATGACTGCACGCGGATGCGTCTCGACTTTCTGCTTCCACACGAGTTTGCCAGTTTCGGCATCGACGCTGTAAACATTGGCCGCCTGATCACCAAAGAATGCCTGCAGCTTGTCACTACCACCTACTTTGCTGACAGTAATAGCACTGCGCACGCTGGCCTCAGCTTCAAACAACCAATGTACACAACCGGTGTTTGCATCCAGCGCATACACATCGCCTTCCGCGGTGGCCACATACAAACGATCACCGACCACAACCGGCTGCGTACCGCCGGAGGTCGCACCCGGATAACCAAATGCCCATTTCAGCTTCAGACGGGAAACTGTCTCGGCGGTGATACCCGCGGCTTCCGTTGTCTGATAACGCGCATTCGCGGTACTCACGCCCCAACCGTTCCAGGCCGGGCCGGTCGGGTTCTGATTAAACGCCGATGTATTGGCCGCACAATAAGCGGATTGTGGAATCGGTGGTGGCAAGGCCGCGCCAAACGGTTTGCCGGATAAATATTCGGCGAGCAGATGCCGTTGCGGACGACTGCGTTCATCCGCCTGCGATTTCATCACGCCGTTTTCCATCACATCAAGAATATGTTCCGGTGTCATCTGCCGCAATGCAGGGAGCTCGGGCCCCAGCGCAGGTTGATTCTCACGCGTGACATGGCAGAGGGAACAATGCGTTTCGAACAATGAAGCGCCATCTTCTTGCGCCTGAACCGGAATGTTCAACAGACCCACAACCAGACAGAACAACCCTGTGTTAACGATGTGCAGTTTCATCTTCACTTCCCCCGAAGTAATTGTTATAACCCGGACTGTCCCGGAATTGTATTACCTGTAACTGTCTGTTTTTGTATCAAGCCACCGAAATATCCAGCTTCCTGATTTTTCTCATGTCGATATTTTTTCTGGCGTGCCACAAATCATATTGATGCTGCATTTCCAGCCAACTCTCGGGCGAGCGGCCGAGCGCCTTGGAAAGGCGTAACGCCATCTCCGGAGAAATATTGCTGTCACCATTCAATAACCTTGTCAGCGTGGAGGCAGACACCTGTAAACTCTCCGCAACCTTGCGAACGCTGATATCAAAAGGGCTAATATAAACTTCGCGGATGAATTCGCCGGGATGGGGCGGGTTGTGCATTGTCATTTGATAATTGTAGAGTGTTGCGTCTAACGCAACAACTACATTGTTCGAATATTATAATTGCTTTAGTTCGTTTCTGAACTGAGGCAGAAGATATGACGCCGTCATTATTGAAAACTTCTGGTAACAGCATGACGACTTGGCGTATTCTTTGCGCTACACGTTAGCGCGATTTCGTGACTGAATCCAGCTGATTGCCACTTACTGATCCGGGGGGAACAGACCGTGTCCGAACACAAACACTCCAGCGCTTATACCCGACGCGAACTAATTGCCTCAGGCACTGCTGCATCAGTCGGCTTGTTATTACAAGGTGGTGCGGCCAGTGTGAACGCGCAGACAGCGTCTATGAACACACTGGACATACCGGGTTCGAATGAACTGGTCGCCAGTGCGATGCCAAAAGCCTTTTCTATGGACGAAATCCAGCGTCGCTGGAGCAAGTGCCGCGAGTGGATGCAACGCGCGAAATTCGATGCGTTGATTGTGCCGACTATGCCGGAAGGCAATGCGGACATCAAATGGCTGACCGAAGGCATACCCGACTGGGTGGTGTTTCCGTTGCAAGGCAAACCGACAGCGATTTTTAGAGAAGGCGATCAGGACAGTGCCTTTGAAGAATTGATGCAAGGCAAACTGGATGTGCGAGCCAGTTTGCTGAATCGTTCCGATTTGATTATTGAAAGTCTGAAACAGGCTGGTGTGGCCAATGGACGAATTGGTGTTGGTCATCTGGCCGGAACCTTGCGTTACGACGAAGGTGGCGTCAGCTACACCACACTGGATCGTCTGAAAAAGGAATTTCCGAAAGCAACATTCGCCTCGGCAGCCGATCTATTGATGCGGGTTAAGCTCGCACGCGGACCCGAAGAGATTGAAGCACTGCGACTTTCTACCCGCATCGGCGAACTCGGTGTCAAAGCCTCAGTGGAAAGGGCCCGACCCGGTGTATTGCAACGCGACGTCTGGTTCCAGATTGCCAAGGCCTATCTGGATGCATCCGGTGAATCACCCGGTCGTATCACCATTCGTGCCGGTGCCGAGGGGAATACGGCCGATGGCAACCCGTTGAATGAAATTATCCAGGCCGGGCAGATCCTGAGTGAAACGCTATCCGCCTCCGTGCTCGGCTATAACTGCCAGGTCAATCAGACGATTTGTGTGGGCAAGCCGGCGCCAACGAACTGGGAATCTACATTTAAATACAATATTGAATTGTTTGAAGCACTGGTCGACTGGGCCAAACCGGGACGGACGTTTGCTGATTACAGTACCTTCTACAAACAAGAAATAGACAAACGCATTGCAAAGCTGGGCGGCAAACCCTACACCGGCGTGGTATTCCATACCGGTGGTGCATTGGGAGACGGCCCGCGTATGGGTTGGGGGCGCGATGATGAAAACAGCGATCTGGTGATCGAGTCGGGCATGGTCTTTACCATCAAACCACGTGTGCCGATTCCCGGACTGCCCACACCGAGCACGCAGATCGGGGATGGTGTGCTGATCACGGAGAAGGGTGCGGAACGACTGGGACGCCGCAAGCTGGAACCAATTACTGTCACCTGATTCTCCGCTGCAGCCAACTGTGGCTGCAATTACAACTGAAAGTTCGCTACAATGACTCTAGATGTAGCGAACGGTACTTCGCTGACCCACGGCACGATAAAGCATCACCCTCCGGGAACACGGAACGGCACGGGTTTACACCAGACCAGGAAGCGGCCTTCGTTTGTGACCGTCAATCTGAATTATTGTTTATCTGCTCTCAACGTTGGCAGATCACCACGGAGTGAATGATGAAGCTGTACTCTTGTAATTTCAAATCAATACCAGTACTCAGTATTTTTGCAATCGGTGTTTTTACCTGCAACACATACGCTGCGGAACCGGTCACCACAGCTGCAAATGCTGAATCGGCGCAGGTGGTCGAGTACCCGGCAGAATTTTTTGAACGGTATCGACCCAGCACCGCACTCGACATGGTATTGCAGTTGCCTGGATTTCAACTCGATGATGGCACCGACAATCGTGGATTCGCCGCCGCTGTTGGCAATATTCTGATCAATAATAAACGCTTAAGCGCAAAGCAGGATGTACCGTCTGCCACGCTCGCGCGGATTCCAGCCAGTCAGGTTGAACGCATCCAGTTGGTGCGCGGTCAGGACAACGGCATTGATTTGCAGGGACAGTCTGTAGTGGCGAATATTTTCCTGCGCAAGGAAGAAGCTGCTGCGATACGCTGGAAAACGTATGTCGAGCATAACAACTGGGCACCGATCAAACCGGCCGGCAGCATTTCCATTTCCAACAGCTGGAAAGACATTGAATATAACACCGGCATTGATCTGGAACGCAACACCAGCGGTTATCATGGCAGCGAACGCGAATATAACCCTTCCGGCATTCAAACCACTGACACGATAGAAGACAGCAGCGAGACCGGGCTTTCCATCAATGCCGTATCATTGAACGCGACCAGTAAACTGGGTGAAACCACAACGCATCTGAATACCAATTTCAGTCTGAACGACTCGGTTTACCTGCGTCCTTCCATCACCACGGCGTTGGCAACAGGAAAACTATCCGATATCTCCATCCGGACGGATCGAAATACCAATCGCTTTGAACTGGGCCTGGATGGTGAGCGCGAACTTCAAGCCGACCTTGATGGCAAACTGATTTTTCTGTTTACCAACCGCAACCAGACCGAATCAACTACCCGAATCAATAGCGATTCTGTGAAGGGTCAAACCCTGCACCGACTGGCTGATACCAACACCGCGGAAAAGGAACGGATTGCCCGGCTTGAGTTTGACTATTCAGGCTCACCGGATCATCAGATACAGGCGAACATGGAAGGGGCGTATAACATTCTGGATCGCAATCTGGTGCAAACCGATGACAAGGGGGCAGGGCCGTTTGCTGTTGTTGTGCCTGGTGCCAACTCACGCGTGAAGGAATTACGTGGTGATTTTCTGGTTAACGATACCTGGTCGCTGGGCAAGTTCGAACTGGATTATGGTATGGGTATGGAGCTGTCGACCGTCTCACAAACCGGCGATGCCGAGCAGAAACGGAATTTTCATTTTTTCAAACCACAAGGCTCGCTCAGTTACTCGACCAATCAGGACATACAAACCCGATTAAGGGTAGTACGCAAGGTATCACAACTGGATCTGACAGACTTTGTCAGCGCCATTGTATTTGAAGACAATGATCTGGCATTGGGCAATCCTGATCTGCGACCAGAAACCACCTGGGCCGCCGAGCTGAGTCATGAACATCGCTTTGACAAAATCAGCGTCATCAAGCTGACTTCATTTTATAACCGTATCTCCGGTGTGCTCGATCTGCTACCGCTTACACCGGATTTCGAAGCACCGGGTAACATCGGTAACGGCAAACGCTGGGGAGTCGAATTTGAAGGTGCCGCGCCGCTGGAATGGCTGGGACTGACCGGCTCGCGTCTGAACCTGAAACTGCGCTGGCAAGATACCAGCGTGGTCGACCCGGTTACCGGGAATGACCGTATCCTCTCCGGTGAGAGCGGACAAAGCGCCTACCGAACCTTGACTAACCGTAACCTGAACAACCATTATTTTGTCAGCGTGGATTACCGTCAGGATTTCGAGTCGGCGCAGGTAGCCTGGGGCTGGACAGTCGCTGAACGCGCTGAACGTCCGTTGTTCAAGGTCAACGAACTGGACGTGTATAACGAAGACGTGGCGATCAATGCGTTTATCGAGACGACCCGCTGGTTTGGTCTGAAAATCCGTTTCGAAACGGCCAATATCACCGATGATGCGCAGGAGCGTGACCGCACAATCTATTCAGGAGAACGCGAACTGTCGCCAGTAGACAGTCGTATTCTCAATGAACGGCAGATCGGACGTCGATTGGTGTTGTCGGTGAGCGGCAATTTCTGACACACACCCTGCTGTCAGGGCGTCAGATAATTAATTGACGTACTGAGCAGGTTTGAATCCGGGTAGAGTTTTTCAGTCAGTAACTTGATTGCGGCCGCAAATTCCGACGCGGACTGGTATCGGTCAGCATCGGACTTGGCCATCGCCTTGTTGATGATTGCGACCAACTCCGGCGGCACATCGGCACGCAAGCTGGTGATCGGCACAGGATCTTCGTTCAGAATTTGCCAGGAAGTATTCTTGCTGGTGAACGGATATTTGCCGCTGAGCATGCGATACAAGGTTGCGCCCATCGCAAAAATATCCGTCAGTAGCGAAATCTTGCGAGCCGGATCAAAATGCTCTGGTGCCATATAGGCAATGGTACCGGTATCGCGCACGGGTGGGTCTTCAATATTGTGGGCCACACTGAAATCCATCAGCTTGACGATTCCCTGGGCCGGATGGTACATGATATTACCCAGCTTGATGTCGCGATGGATCACGCCGTGATAATGAATATAGGCCAGTGCCACACAACACTTGTAGGCTATCGACAGCGCCTCATCCAGATCCAGCGGCCCGGTCGCTTTCATGTAGTCCTGTACGGAGCGACCCGGCACATACTCCATCACGATATGGTCCAGATTGTTGTGGGTAATCACATCATAAATCGTAACGATATTTTCATGCGCATATTTACCGGCTACGCTGGCTTCATGATGATAGTCTGCAATCACCTCCCGCAACTGTTCTGCGGTAAGCGCTTCCACCCGGGCGGATTTTATCGCCACGACCCGATCCATCACCGGATCATAGGCACGGCAAACGACACCCGAGGCACCTTCACCCAATAGTACCTGTAGCTGGTATCGTCCGATGGTATTGAGTTGGGTTGCTTTGGCCGTCATGCGTAGTACTTCAGGTTACGTATCTGTAATTATGCCTGGTGTATAGAATGGTAAAATGCCGTGTAACTATGCCGGTATTTTACCGGACTTGCTTCCGTATTACTATTTTACCAGGTTGTAATTTCACGTTTGTTTCGCAATGTATCGCGTCTGTCTTGCGTATAATCTGCAAGGTACATACCAACATCCATAATTCGGAAACAGAAATAATGCCTGTCTACTCTATCCAGATCACCTTGTGCCTGTTGTTACTGCTACTCAATACCAGTATTAGTGCGCAACCCGCTACTAGCGAATCTGGCAAGACTGTCAAGGTTGTCCGGGTTGATAGCGCACCCTTCATTGATGGCAAGCTCGATGATGCCATCTGGGAGCAGGCTGAAGTACTCACTGATTTTCACCAGACTCGACCCGGTGATGGCACCGAACCGTCTGATGCGACCGAGGTGTATCTGCTATATGACGATGACACCCTGTATATCGGCGCTCGCATGTATGACAGTGAACCGGACCGGATTGCCGCACCGACGATGCGCAGCAATCAGGGACTGGGCCGGGATGATCGGATAGTCGTCATACTCGATCCGTTCCACACCGGACGGGGTGCCTACCGCTTTGAAACCAATGCGAACGGTGTACGTCATGACTCCTTATATGACAGCGTCAGTTCATTCGAGGCCGCGTGGACGGCCATCTATATCTCCAAGGCGGCCTTGTTTGAAAAGGGCTGGACCATGGAAATGGCGATACCGTTCAAGTCGCTGTCGTTTGATCCCTCGCAGGATAAGTGGGGTTTTAATTTTGGTCGGGGTATACGTCGACGTGGTGAAGAAATTGCCTGGGTGTCGCGCAACCGCACCTATAACGCCAGCATACTCGGCACCGCAACCGGTTTGACTGGCATGAAACAGGGTCTGGGTCTGGACATCGTGCCGTCGGTTTCGCTGAAACGCCAGCATGCTTACTCACCTTCAGATACGGACATGCAACTGGATCCTTCACTCGATATATTCTATCGGGTCACGCCCTCACTGAATGCCTCGTTCACCTTTAATACTGACTTTTCTGCCACCGAGGTGGATGATCGCCAGGTCAACCTGTCGAGGTTCGGTTTGTTCTTTCCGGAAAAGCGCGATTTTTTCTTGAATGATTCTGATATGTTTGAATTCGGTCGCATTGGCAGTATTGGCAATGACGCAACATCCGGTTCAAGTGAAAATAATGGTCGGCCATTTTTTTCAAGAAGGCTGGGCCTGGGCCGAACCGGTCAACCGGTTGATCTCCAGTTCGGCGGCAAGCTCAGTGGTCGGGCAGGGCGATATAATATCGGTATGTTGGCCATGCGCCAGGACGCTTTTGAAACCGTCAACAAAAGTAACGTACTGGTAGGACGGTTCTCAGCAAACGTACTGAAGGAATCCAGCGTTGGCATGATCGTCACTTCCGGCGATCCGAATTCAAACTTGTCGAACACAGTCGTCGGCACAGACTTTCGTTATCTGAATTCACATATCAGCGGCGGACGCGTGCTGGAAGCGGATGGCTGGTATCAACAGTCCAACACTGAAGCACTGAACGGTGATGACGCGGCCTACGGCTTCGGTATCGGCATGCCGAACAATACCGGCTGGCGCGGCAGCCTGGGCCACAAACAAATACAGCAGAACTTCAAGCCTGCACTCGGATTCGTTAATCGTAGTGGCATGCATGCATCAACTGCAGACTTTGGCTACACCCATTTTATAAAGAACGGCTTCCTGCAATCGGCGTTTGCAGGTCTGGATGCGGAACGCATAGAAACGCTGAATGGAGATTTACAATCGCAGATCCTGCTGGCACGACTGGTAGAGCTGGAAACCAATTCGCGCGACCAGATGAAAGTACACTACAGTGCAACACGGGAAAATGTGACAAAACCCTTTACCATCTACGAAGACAACAAACGCAAAGTGGTCGTGCCAATTGGCAATTACAACTTCGGGGAGAAAATCCTCAAATTCACCACGGCTACACAACGGGATCTCGCCGCGGTGCTGACGTTGGGGCAAGGTGATTTTTACGATGGTGACCGCATGAATATTATCGGCGAGCTGGTGTGGCGACAGTCGCGTTATCTGGAACTGTCTGTTGCCTATGAACGCAATGATATTAACCTGCCGCAAGGTGATTTTATTACTCATCTGGCGACATTAACGACCGAGGTGAATTTCACGCCGACCCTTTACTGGGTCAATCTGGTTCAATATGACAATGTTTCTGAACTGTTGGGAATCAATGCGCGTCTGGTGTGGATACCCGAAGCTGGCCAGGAAGCCATGATAGTTCTGAATCACAGCATGCAGGACCGGGACAGGAATAATTCATTCGAGTCCGAATTAAATGATGTTACGTTAAAAGTAGGATATACATTCCGGTTCTAGGGATAAAATGTATCGTTACTGACTGCCTTTGCAGCCGGACTGACCAAACAAGGATTCATGATGCTGATTAATTGTGTTGCCTACGAAAATGGCAAGAAACTCAGTCACATCTCGATTGAGCATATAAGTGATTATCTGCTGAAATCAGGCTGTTTCGTGTGGGTGGCACTACAGGATGCGACAGCGGCTGAACTGACCGAAATGCAGCATGAATTCAATCTGCATGAACTCGCAGTTGAGGACGCGCGGCATGGACATCAGCGTCCAAAGATCGATGAATACGGCGATTCGGTTTTTTCTGTGTTACATATTGTCGAGTTGAAAAATGACGAGGTCATACTCGGTGAAGTAAACATCTTCGTTGGTAGAAATTATGTCCTCTCGGTACGCAACCGCACCCAGCAAGGGTTCAAAAGCGTGCGTGAACGCTGTGAACGCGAGCCGCATCTGTTACAACAAGGATCCAGTTTTGTGCTGTATGCGTTAATGGATGCGGTGGTAGACCGTTATTTCCCGGTGCTGGACGTGCTGGAATCTGAGCTTGAGCAAATTGAGGAGCAAATCTTCGGAACTTCAGCGGCGCTGACCAACATCCAACGTCTGTACCAACTGAAACAGAAAGTCATCATATTAAAACATGCTGTTCTGCCTTTAATGGAAGCAATGGGCAAGTTGTACGGCGGCAGGGTACCGGAAGTCTGTGTTAACTCGCAGGCCTATTTCCGTGATGTCTACGATCATCTGTATCGCATCAATACGTCTATCGACCATATCCGCGACACCATCGGCACCGCCATGCAGGCAAATATATCCCTGGTAGCGATAGAGGAAAGCCTGGTCACCAAACGACTTGCCGCATGGGCCGCGATCTTTGCTGTGGCAACAGCATTTTTCGGCATCTGGGGCATGAACTTTGACTACATGCCTGAACTAAGATGGAAATACGGCTACGCCTTTGCGTTGGGTACCGTCAGCATGATTTGTGGCTTCCTGTATTATCGATTCAGAAAATCGGGGTGGTTGTAGCTCCTGAATCTCGCGCTCAACCCTGTATTGCTACTGGATAGTTACCGGGGCGAAACGAACGAACCAGGGTCTTTAGCTCTTCCAGTCTTTCCGCCTGGTTGGCATAACGTACTTCAATATAACAGTCGGAAATACTGTTAATCGCTTCGGCTAAATCGGCCCGCCGCCGGCATGCACGATAGGCCAAATCTTGCGGGCCTTCGTGTGCGAGTATCGGTATGCCTGCCCGCTGTAATCGTTTGCGGAAGCGGTTATACCAGTATCTGGCTTGATCCTCGTTCTTGTGTATACGACTGAACAGGCCGTAGGCCAACAGCGACAGACAGAGAACGATCACCACGATCATGCCAACCATCAGTTCATCACGGTTTAACTCTCCCAGACCAATACGCCCCAGCAACAAGCGTTGGCGATTTCGATCGTAACCGAGCACCCACTGGTTCCAGCGATTATTGATTGCATCAAAGGTGTTGCTGAATCGCTCCCACACGTTACGGGTAAAGGCATTGTTATAGATTCCCAGAGGCACGTTAATTAATGTTTGCGGGATGGCGCTCTGGATACCTTCGGACACACGCGAGGGTGATACCGCTGACGTGGGATCAACTCTGACCCAGCCTTCTGTATCACCCAGCCAGACTTCCGACCAGGCATGGGCATCGCGCTGGTTAACAACCAGATAATTGCCGACCGTATTCACTGTGCCGCCCTGATAACCGGTAACCACTCTGGCCGGGATGCCGGCACCACGCATCAACACGGTAAAGGCTGCCGCATAGTGTTCACAAAATCCCTGTCGGGTATCAAACAGGAAATCATCAACGGTATCATCCGGTAAGATGGGTGGCGTCAAGGTGTAATAAAATTTCTCATCATGGAAATAACGCATCGCCCTGCCAATCATTTCCCGATCGTTCAGTCCTTCTGCGCGCCAGGATTTTGCCAGTGCTATCGCACGCTGATGATAATTGCCTGGTAGTTGCAAGACATTTTGCAGCTCAGTCCGATCTTCTGACAGCAGGAGGTAATCCGGATAAGAAGTCACTTCATAACGGGTTCGAGTGATAACCGGTCGTCGTGTGCGCAATTGCATATCATGACTCAGATTACTATCGGCTGTTGGTACTTGAGGCAACTCCAGTGCAAACAACCAGTTCTTGTCCGTGGGTTCCAGCGTTACGGTATAGCGGATCGGATCTGACTTTGGAATAAACTTCACGCTGCTTTTTCGCGGACGATCCTGCACCCATTTGAACCCATCGGTATACCAGAGCACCGGGCCACGCCAGTACAAATCAGACTTGGCGGGGATAGGCCCGTTAAATTCAACGCGGAAGGCTACTTCATCAGACAATATCAACTGGCTAATCGACCCGGGTGACATTTCATCGTCGATACCGGTCAAGCCAGACAACGCGTCTTTGGGCAGCCCCCACAAGGGTCCGTTGAACCGCGGAAACATCAGAAACATGATAAGCATTAATGGCAATGCATTCAAAAACAGCACGGCAGCACTTTGCAGTCGGGGCCGGATCTGCAAGTCCTGATCACGATCGTTGAAACTGAGCAGGGCAGCTATCAGCACAACCAGTGTCACACCCAGATACACGCTCACGCCGAGCGTCTGGACATAAAAAAAGTTGGTCAGGATCAGCAAAAAGGCAATGTAAGCAGAAATGTAATAATCGCGCTCCGAGCTGATCTCCAGCATTTTCATGCCGCCCAGTAACACCAGCAATACCACGCCGGCGTCGCGGCCAACAATGGTGCCGTATGAGACAAACACACCGGAGAAAATCACGCCGCCCAGCAACAGCTTGAATGGCAGTGTCCGGATCCAGGCTACGGCCCTGGAACGTTTATCGAGTGACATACGCAGGATCAGCAACATGGAAAACAGCAATGAGGACCAGACTGGAATATGCAACATGTGAGGCAGCACAGCCATACTCACTCCGGCGGCCAGCCACAACATCTCCGGAGCCTGGTTATATTGAAGTTTTAATATCGCTGTGCGTGCCATAAATCGCCAGTTGTTGCAGACAACGTTGTTGATGTGTCTCGCCAGTGTTGATTTCAATCTGCACACCCGGCAAAACCAGACCATAGCGCAAACCAGCCTGCTCAGCTCGCAATACCCACAGAGTCAGTTGTGACAAGCGCTGTTCAACCCCGGATAGATGTGCCGTTTGTTCCCAGTGCAGAATCAGTTTTTGCGCACCGCTGCCGCTAAACTTCTTGACGTGCAATCCTTGTTCACGAGCATAGATTTTCCAGTCGATGTTGCGTATGGATTCTCCGGCGCGGTATTGTCTAAATCCGGTAAAATCATCCGTACCGGATAATTTGCCAATCTGGTCCCGGGCAAGATCCTCTGTCAGGTTCGGCAAGGTGGGATCACCCTGTGGCACGGGATAGACAATACTCTGACAGCGACAATGCAAATATGACCAGGTTTGAAACAGACCCAATGGAAACGAGGAATGGATTTTCAGTCTGCCTGGATTCAGATAACCGCGTTGGAGGGCAAGTACAGGTAAAAATACACGGGACAATTGTCCGGCATCACTTTTGTAATTAACTATACCCTGCCCGGTTTTTTTACTGATGTTCCATCCAGCAGGCCAGACATCAATATTGATGTTGCTGCGTATCGGCCCGCTGAGATTGTCGAACACAATTGGAAATCTTGCAGTTTCTCCAGCAAATACCGGTTTTGCTTCACTGGCGGAGAGTATCAGTCCGCGCAGATTACGATAGGTGTGCAGCATGCACACCATAAACAAACTGGCGAGCATGAACGTAAGCATGTAGGCCATATTGTTGGTGTAGTTAACCGCGCCGACCAGCATGACAACCAGCATCGACGCGTAGATCAGCCCATGCCGTCCTGGAAAAATGTAAAGTCGCTGACGTCTGGTATGGGCGTGACTATTTTTGAGTGCGACTCTGGTTGCGCCTGCTCCAGAATAACGGTATCAGTCATTCAATCAGGGCACGGGTACCTGTTTGATTAACAGGTCGGCCGCCGCATGCGGGTTATTAGCAATATTCTGGTCGGTAAGTGACAGGCGGTGACTCACTACGCTGGGCAGGACCGCCTGTATATCTTCCGGCAACACATGGTTACGACCATGCAACAAGGACCAGGCTTGCGCGCAACGCATCACTGCCAAGCCAGCGCGCGGTGACAGGCCACCATTAAACGCGGAGGCGGTGCGACTGAACGCAAGCAAATCCTGCAGATAATCCAGTAATGCGTCTGCGACCGTAATGGTCGGAGCCAGTACCTGCAGTTGTTGTAGACGTTCCGGTGTCATTACCGCCGGCAGGTCTGTCAGCATTTCGCGGCGATCGCGTCCTTTTAATAACTCGCGTTCAGCCTTGTTGTCCGGATAACCGAGATGAACGCGCATCATAAATCGATCCAGCTGTGATTCCGGCAGCGGAAACGTACCGATCTGACTGGACGGGTTTTGAGTGGCAATCACGAAAAAGGGTTGAGGCAATGCTCGTGTTGCACCTTCGAGCGTGATCTGGTTTTCTTCCATCGCTTCAAGCAAGGCACTTTGCGCCCGTGGTGTTGCACGGTTAACTTCATCAGCAAGAATAAACTGCGAAAAAATTGGCCCGGGATGAAACTCGAACTTGCCGGATTGACGATCATAGACCGATACGCCAAGTATATCTGCCGGCAACAGATCGCTGGTGAATTGTATGCGTTGAAAACTGAGCCCAAGCGTTTTTGCCAGCACATGGGCCAGCGTGGTCTTGCCAACTCCGGGCGTATCTTCTATCAGCAAGTGACCACGGGCGATAAGGCAAGTCAATGCCAGACGCACCACGTGTTCCTTTCCCAAAATGATACGGTTGGCCGCTTCGATCACTCGCGCCAGACTCTCGTTCACAGACAAACCCGTTTTCATGGTTTCAGGTAAATTCATGTTGTATAACGTTCTCTCTCTGGTAACTCAAAGCTATCCTACCTTGTACACATCTTGCCTGCCAAATCGGGCAGGCTAGAGGCTCAATCTATACAGGTGAGCTAGTTTCCAGCTACTGTCATATTTTCAATCAGCACCGATCCGGTCAGAATATTACGGCGGGTATCAACATCCTTACCTATTGCCAGAATCTGTCGGTACATTTCTATCAAGTTGCCTGCCACAGTGATTTCCTCGACCGGATACTGGATCTCCCCGTTTTCCACCCAGAAGCCGGAAGCACCACGTGAATAATCACCGGTTACCTGGTTGACGCCAAAACCAATCAAATCGGTTATCAACAGCCCTCTGTTCATGGTCTTTAACAACGCATCAAGATCCTGTTGTCCGGTTTCAATGATCAGATTATGTACACCACCTGCGTTACCGGTAGGCGCAAGCCCCAGCTTGCGTGCGGAATAGGCACTAAGTACATACCCCTGTAGCACGCCCTTGTTTATCAACGTGCGATCCTGTGTTGCCATACCGTCATTATCAAACGGCGCACTGCCAGAACCTTTGCGAATATGCGGGCGTTCATTGATATTGATAAAGTCCGGAAATATCTGACTGCCCGCCTTGTCCAGCAGGAACGTCGACTTGCGGTATTGCGCCCCGCCGGCTATGGCACCAATGAAGGACGAAAACAGACTGCTCGCCAGAGAGGCTTCAAAGATTACCGGAACGGACAAGGTGGACAGTTTACGTGAGCCAAGTTTCTGTACGGCACGAGCGGCGGCCGTCTCAGCGATTGTTCGGACGCTCTCCAGTTCGGTGTGATCCCGTTTTTTGGAATACCAACCATCCCGTTGCATCATGCCGTCCTGTTCTGCTATTACCGAACAGTCAATTGAATGGGAAGACCAGTTCCAGCCACCGATAAAACCGTGACTGTTTGCGTAGAAATGATTGCCGCTATAACTATGGACCGTGGCACCTTCCGAGTTGGTAATACGTTTGTCGGCAGCCCTCGCCGTGTTTTCACATTCAATGGCCAGATGAATTGCCTGCTCAGGCGTGATATCCCAAGGATGATACAAGTCCAGATCCGGTATCTGCTTTGCCATATATTGCGGATCGATCAGTCCGGCATATTCATCCTCGCTGGTATGGCTGGCGATCGTACACGCTGCCCTGACAGTTTCCAGTATTGCCTCATCACTAAAATCGGTGCTGCTGGCGCTGCCTTTGCGACGATTTACATAACAGGTTATATTTAAACCCTTGTCGCGCTGGTGCTCTACCGTTTCTGCTTCGCCCATGCGTGCTGTTACCGAAAATCCCGCACCAGCACCAATACTGGCTTCCGCTGCTGTAGCGCCAGTCTGTTTAGCCAGATCGATGACTCTCGACAGGATCTGTTCCAGATTTGGTGTTTTCACAAATTACATTCCTGAGAATTGAAGTACCGCTATTCTATCATTGATATCGACGTTAAAATGCAGCAATGGACGTATCGACGGTTTTACATGATTTGAATGAGGCGCAGCGGGAAGCTGTGGCCGCACCCACAGGTAACATGCTGGTACTGGCCGGGGCAGGCAGCGGCAAAACCCGGGTGCTGGTACACCGGATCGCCTGGTATATCGAAACCGATCAGGCCATGCCGTATGGCATACTGGCTGTCACCTTCACCAACAAGGCTGCGGCAGAAATGCGCGGCCGCATCGAGGTGCTGCTAAAAAAACCGGCCGGGGGGATGTGGGTTGGCACCTTTCATGGGATAGCGAACAGACTGCTGCGTGCACACTGGCAGGAAGCTGGTCTGCCGGAAAGTTTCCAGATTATGGACAATGACGATCAGTACCGCACTGTGAAGCGGGTCATCCGCGCGCTGGAACTGGACGAGACAAAGTATTCACCCCGCGAATTACAGTGGTTTATCAATGCCCAGAAAGATGAGGGGCTAAGACCTCAACATATCAACACTTCCGGTGATCCTGAAAAGGCTGTACTGGTACGGGTGTATCAGGCGTATCAGACCTTGTGCGATCGTGGTGGTATGGTCGACTTTGCCGAATTATTGTTACGCGCACACGAATTGTTCCGCGACCAGAAACAGATACTTGCCAACTACCAGAGCCGGTTTCGTCACATACTGGTTGATGAATTTCAGGATACCAATGCGCTGCAATATGCCTGGCTGCGTTTGCTGGCGGGCAATGGCGGCTCACTGTTTGCCGTTGGCGACGATGATCAATCCATCTATAGCTGGCGCGGCGCACAGGTTGAAAACATGATGCAGTTTCAACGTAATTTTGTTGATGCCACATTAATCCGCCTCGAACAAAATTATCGTTCCACCGCCAATATCCTCAAAGCAGCCAATACACTCATTGCCAATAATCCCTCCCGACTGGGTAAGGAGCTGTGGACCGATGGAGAAGCCGGCGAAAAAATTGATCTGTATAACGCTTATAACGAACACGACGAATCCCGCTTTGTGATTGACCGGATCAGTTTATCCAGGATGAAGGGCGATCCCTATTGTCATCATGCCATACTGTATCGAACCGGAGCACAATCACGCATTATGGAAGAAGCATTAATGCATGCCGGGATACCATACAAGGTATTTGGTGGCATGCGATTTTATGAACGCGCTGAAATCAAGGATGCGCTTGCCTATCTGCGGCTGTCTGTCTTTAATGAAGATGACTCTTCGTTTGAACGCATAATCAACACCCCTGTGCGTGGCATAGGCCAACGCACTCTGGATGAACTGCGTGAACGAGCCAAACGTGAAAATATTTCGCTGTGGCAGTCCGCATTACAGATCCTGCAGGACAAAACCCTGCCTGAACGAGCATTAAATGCACTCGAACGCTTTCTGAAACTGATCCTGGAAATGGGTGTTGGAATCCGGGATATTCATCTTGGTGAGGCCATGGAAAGAGTGGTCAAAACCAGCGGCTTGATTGACCATTACCGGAAAGAAAAGGGCGAAAAAGGCCAGGCACGCATCGAAAATCTGGATGAATTGATCACCGCCGCCAGTGAATTTGATGTGAGCCGCGAGGAATACAGCGACATGGAACCGATGGCTGCTTTTCTGGGACATGCAGCGCTTGAATCCGGTGAAACACAGGCTGAAGCGTATACCGACTTTGTAAGCCTGATGACACTACATGCGGCCAAGGGTCTGGAGTTTGAAGACGTCTACCTGGTTGGACTAGAGGAAGGCTTGTTCCCACATCAACGCAGCAGTAACGATCCTGTTCAGCTGGAAGAAGAACGTCGTCTTTGTTACGTAGGCATCACCCGTGCCCGTAAAAAACTGACGATCACTCATGCCCAACACCGACGCCTGCACGGCAGCGACTATTACCCGCAAGCCTCACGTTTTCTCGCCGAGCTGCCTGCGAATGTGATTACAGAAGTTCGTCTGGGAAATCACCCGGCTCAGGTGCTTTCCAGAAAGGAGCAAACCAGCAACATGACTTCCAGCAGCAATGGTATGAACCTGGGTCAACGGGTTGTGCATGCAAAATTTGGTGAAGGCGTGATTATTACGCTGGAAGGACAAGGCAATCATGCCCGGGTACAAGTCAACTTTGAACAGGCAGGACGTAAGTGGCTGGTAATGGCTTATGCGAATCTGCAAACAGCCGGCTGAAACTTACAGAAAAAAGGTTTTATCAGGGTGCGGCGACAGGTGCTGATTCTACGCTGGAGAGCATGTAATCAACCGCAGCACGGATTTCTTCATCCGTCAGGGTGGCATTACCACCCTTCGCCGGCATAGCCATACCCGTGTCACCGGTAAAGCCTTTGATCGCATGCTCATATATCAGTTCTTTACCTTTCGTGATCCTGTTTACCCAATCTTCCGCCTTACCCAGTTGAGGTATGTTCGGCAAACCAGATTTATGGCAGGAAAAACACAGTCCATCGAATACATTCTTACCCGGATTTTCATCTACTGCCTGGGGTTCACTTGTGCTGGCAGTAGTCGAATTGCCTTTTGTGTCGCCAGTTGCAGCGGCGCGTCTGACCTGGCCTACAGGCTGGGTCAATTCGGCAATGATCATCGCCCGGCGTTTGGCAATCTTGACGTCATCCGAACCCAGGGTCCTGGCAAGGATTACAAAAATCGACACCATGCCAAATAACATCACCAGTATGATAATGAAATTCTGTACAAAAACCTGGTCAAGTTCTTTAGCCATGCCCTGAAATCAATCCGTTCGAGTAATTATTTTATAAGAATATCCAGCAGTTATTATACTCCTGACTGTCCCCTGAGGAAACCGCACTGCAACAAAATACAGTTTACAATAATACTGAATAATTCCACCTGCAACACATGCAATACAATATGTTATTGTCTCCTGAACTAAGTTTAGCAGACAAAATGAACGGTAATAGTAGTTAGCAGCACCCATACAAAACTATGTGTATTTCAACAAAGCACATGATTTATACTGCGCCCGAAACAGGCGCCCGTAGCTCAGTTGGATAGAGTGTTGGTTTCCGAAACCAAAGGTCGTGAGTTCGAATCTCGCCGGGCGCGCCATTCCAATAAAAAAGGCCCATTCCGGGCCTTTTTATAATTATGTGCTTCTAAGCTGTTACTTTTTTGCCTGGCGTTCCTTTTCAATCAACTCATTCACAACCTTCAGCGTCATATCATTCGAACCGGTATGTGAAGGCGAGGTTATGTATTTGCCATTCACTACCAACGTTGGCACTCCGGTCAACTTGTAGTCTTTAGCCAGAAAGAAGGCCTGGCGTATTTTAGCCTCCACCTCTTTTGAATTGTAGGTATTGGTAAATTCGTCAGCGGAAACACCCTTGCTGACAAAAAAGTCCTTGATCTGGTCTTCAGTGAAAATAGTTTGTTTTTCCTTATGTATTGCATCAAACAAAGGACGGTGTATTTTCTCCAGGATGCCCAGTTTCTCGGCGGTGTAATAGGCTTTTGCATGGGTTATCCAGTTCTGGCTGAGCACGCCTGGAATACGGATAAACTGCACATCGGCTGGCAGGGTTTTCAACCACTCTGTCAGAAAGGGCTCGAAACTGTAGCAATGCGGGCAGCCGTACCAGAATATTTCAAGGACCTCGATCTTGTCACCGGTCTGGGTCGGTTGGGCAGGCTTCAGCTCAACAAACATGGGCTTGGCTGCCGCGTTATTGATCTGGGCAATCGCCGTTTGCCCGAAACACAAAAGACCCATCAAGAGGACGGTGGATTTCAGTAACGCTTTATACATTTTTTGTACTCCCGGTCGGTATACTCGACAGATTCAAATTATTCAGATGTGCTACCAGGAATGAATGCCTGGGATTTACGGGTTTGGACTCTCAATCCTGATTTCCGTTCCTGTATTACCAGACTGATAATAAAGCCTGGGGCTTATTTGGCAGGCGCAGCCTGTGACAAACCTTGTATATACTGAGAAACAGCTTCAATTTCTTCATTACTCAGCTTGCCAGCCACATCTCTCATCATATTGTTAGCATCATTTTTTCTGGTTTCAGTCTTAAATGCTTGCAACTGTGCCGCCGTATACGCTGCATGCTGACCCGCCAACGCCGGATATTTTGCCGCTGGATTGCCTGCTGCACCCGGACCATGGCAGGCCATACAGGCTGGTAAACCGGATTTGGCAGCACCTGCGCGGTAGAGGTTTTCACCCAACTGGATGGTTTTGGCCTCAACGCTTGCCGCAACCGGGGTTTCCTGCATGGTTTGATTGGAAAAATAAGCAGCGATGTCTTCCATGTCCTGATCACTTAATGGCGCTGTCATCGGAGACATGGTGGGGTTCGACCGGTTACCGCTCTTGAAATCATGTAATTGCTTCAATAAATATTCTGCATGTTGGCCGGCAAGTTTGGGCCAGGCCGGATTCATGCTATTACCATTTGGCCCGTGACAAGCCGTGCAAGTAACAATTTTCTGTGCACCAGCCGTTGCATCACCGGCAGCCAGCGCATGCCCAGCCATCAGTGACAGTATTAAACCAGTAATATAAGCGAACTTGTTTAGCATTCAGTATCTATCCTTGTTGATTTGGTTAAAATCAGGATTGTGATTATCACAGAGAATGTGCATGATACCTAAAAAGATACGTGTTTTGCATGCTCGGCAGTGTATATTTTCATAATAAATTTTACTGGACCTTGCCCTGCCTATGTTGACTAATCCCTATCGACAAACAACTTTTCTGCTAAGTGCCAGTGATATCAGCCATTTTCCCGAAGACTCTGGTCTGGAAGTCGCTTTCGTAGGCAAATCGAATGTGGGCAAATCCAGTGTTATTAATACCATTACTAATCAGACTGGCCTGGCCAGAACCAGCAAGACTCCCGGACGCACGCAACAAATCAATTATTTTACCGTTGAGGCTCAGGTTCGTCTGGTTGATTTGCCTGGTTATGGCTTTGCCCAGGTGCCTGCCAATATACGTAAACAATGGGATATCGTCATAAACGATTACTTCAACTATCGCAGGTCGTTAGCTGGCTTGATCCTGATTATCGATATCCGGCGCAATATTTCGCAGGAAGACTTGAATATGGTGCGCTGGTGTCAGGCCAGAAATATACCGGTTCATCTATTGATCAATAAGGCCGACAAGCTGCCATTTGGTCAACAGAAGCAGGCCTTGCTACGGTTTGAACAAGAAATCATCGGATTTAGCGTAACAATGCAGTTATTCTCTGCCTATACTAAAACCGGGCTGGATTCTGTGCTGCAGACATTGAATGGCTGGCTCTATTCACCCCAAAAACCAGGCCCCGGCTAATTGGGAAATCAGATGCCGGGGCCATAAGTGCCCGGATGGGGTCCGGGCAGGCATCCTGAGCTGAGTTACAGGGCAGGATATCTTGGGGTAATCATTCAGACAGACCTTTCGGAAAAATGTTCCGTCAGACTTGAGGATCCGGCATAGATCTGGCCCTCAACACGCATTGTTATTCACAGCATTACAACACAGGCTATATTTTCTCGGGAATTCTTAAAGCCACACCGCCGAAACCCGCAAATGTACGTGTAACTATATGATATATATGAATATAGGAATTGTGTATAAAAATTAACAAATTTGTCATAGAGCCAATAAAAACGCGAATCACAGCTACCTATTCGCATTTCATCCACAGAGATATCCACAGAAAATGTGGATAAAAATTTGAATCCTATTTGCAGCAGTAGCTTAAGCTTCGAATGTTATAAAATAGATTAAGGTTACGTACTAAGTACTGCAATTTTTGCATTCCAATTTCCTGTTGATAACGGGTTAGTAATGCACGTTTTTTACCAACTCACCGCTCTTGATTTCACCCGTTGGGTACATACCGTTAATCAGCCTTAACTGTTGTTCGGGAAATTTATCCAGTGTGGTTGCCGCTGTCAGCACTTTGTAATTGGTAGACTGATCCGCCCTGACAATTTTTATTCGGTTGGAGCGCGTAGCCACATTACGCTCAGCTTCGGCCAATGGCCTGAACGACTTGCTGGTTTCCATAAACGCGTTATTGTAAATACCGAGGCCATTCGGGTCCGATGTCCAGCTCGCATGGATAAATGCAGCATTCCCCATATAGATAACTGTCATTCTTGCCAATCTTTTACCGACATCCGTATCGATTACTGCTGTACCTGTATAAGCGGCCAGTCCATTAATCGTAAGCTCCTGACCATTACGGATACCGCCTTTACCCATGTGCTGCTCCATGTAGGCCTTCGGTGTCAGCCGCGGATCGGCGCCTTGTACCAAGATCTGCATCATAGCGGTTCCGTTTGGTGAACCAACTACCAGTCGATCTGGCATGTTTTTGATGATCCAGCCTTCAGGAAAGCGCATGGCAAATCCCATGCCACCATGGTAAAAATCCCGGCCTCTAATCAGCCCCTGATCCGAGTTCTCGCCATATACCATGCCATCGACGCGTTGCAAATATTCTGTGCGTCCAACAAAAGTGGACTGTTTTGCCTCATCCTTTATTTTATTGGCCACACCAACTACTTCCTGCAAACGTGTGTCATTGTCAGGATGGGTCGAGAACACTCCATGGTAGATTTTGGGCTCTCGCTTTTCCTCACGCGCCAGCTTGATTTCAAACAGCTCCTGGTTTTTCAGTACGCCAATTACTTCCAGCATGGCGTTCGGATCATAGCCACTGCGTGCCAGATATTCGGCACCCAACCGATCCGCTTCCAATTCCTGTTCCCTGCCATAGCCTCTTAACATCGCTGTGCTGGCCATGCCAACCAGTTCCTGTCCGCCGGCAGAGCTGATGCCGGGAATAAAGGCTTCACCGATGATTGAGCCGATCATTGCACCGACCCCGGTCAATTTTGTGGCCGCATCCTGACGCGCTGCATGCCGTGCCGTGACATGACCAATTTCGTGCCCTAACACAGCCGCCAGCTGTGCCTCGGTATTCAGGTAGGCCATCAAACCGCGGGTGATATAGATATAACCGCCGGGCAGCGCAAACGCATTGACTTCGGTGCTATCGAGCACCGTGAAAGTATATTCGAGCGTGTTACGATCGCTTTTGATGGCAACTTTCTTGCCGACATACTGTACATAGTTCTGCGTTTCAAAATCGTTATAAACACTGTATTCGCGAATAATTTCCTGATGCCCTTGCTTGCCAATTTCAATTTCGTCCTTTTCAGACATAAACACCAGATCCTGGTTACCGGTAACCGGATTGGTTGCGCAGCCGTTCAAGAGAGTGAACATTAAAATGACGATTAAGCTCTGCATTTTCATGTAGTCATACCTGCCATTGGAAAATTAATGTTCGTGTTCAGGAGGCAGCAAAGTGATCGCTGAGGGATGACGCACGCGCATCAAGACCTCTTTACCCCGGGCATACAATTCTCCCTGCACCTGAATTAGAGTACTTACCAGTCCATTAATATCCATGTTATCAAAATATTTCCAGTCCTCTTTCTGAATTTTCAGGGAAAAGTCCGGGCGCACAACTAACGTTAGCGTCTGCTTACTTTTCCGTATGGAAAGAACCTTGGCTATGACAGTGTGATAGCCAGGGTTTAAGGTCGGGGTTTTATCGAGCCAGACCGGCTGATAGTCAGGTGATTGCCACAGGCCGCGTTTAGCCTGCATGGCCGTCGTCGAAGCCTCATGATAGCAATCCACAAATTTCAAATCAGGCGGATAGGGAAACGGGACAGCCAACCCCTGAGCAAGCAGGCTAGCCTGTACATTGGTTCCGTCTGCCAGAAATAGATGGGCCAAGGTACGGCCATACTGATCCACTCTTTGTTGGTCAAATATCAGCAAGGCCTGTTGCTGTCTGGCAATCATCGCTTGCAACGCATCTCTGGCAGCAATCGCCCCGGCTTCGGCCTTGCCTGTTTTATAGTCGATTTCCGGAGTATCAATACCAATCAGGCGAACATGGTCGCCGGTACCAATTATTACCGTATCACCATCAATAACCTTCGTAACAGTGGCTGTGTGTCCGGATTCTTCTGTACTACAGGTGGAGTTTGTAAGCTCTTCAGCACCCAGACTACAAACGGGGAGGGCCAAACAAAAAAACGCCCATAAAGGGCGTTTTTGTGTTTTAAATAGCGTTTTGAAATTCAACTAGGTACGCGCACCGTACTTGCGACGGAACTTGTCGACACGACCTGCTGAATCCAGCAGTTTCTGCTTGCCGGTATAAAAAGGATGACACTGTGAACATACGTCAATATGCAGCGCATTGTCTTCATAAGTGGATCGTGTGGCGAAGCTGTTTCCACAACTGCAGGTTACCGCTACTTCTTTATAATCTGGATGTATTTCCGCTTTCATTTGGATTCTCTGTAAATACGTCTATGCACAGTATTGCAAGGTCGGGCAGTTTATTTGAAACCGGGATATGATGCAATGTTTGTCTCATTTAGCCCAAGCGCCACCAATAACCAACTGAATTATATGTCAAATTCCGCCAGTACCGGAGCATGATCCGAGGGCTGCTCCAGTTTGCGTGGCGCAACATCGATCCTGCAACTGGTACAGTGTGTTGCCAAGGCTGTATCAGCAAGAATATGGTCGATTCGAAGGCCACGGTTTCGTCGAAACCCGGCGGCACGATAATCCCACCAGGAAAAGCGGTTGTCCTGTCGGGGAAACAGGTGATAGCAATCTTTCAAGCCTGCATCAATCAGATTGAAAAAACTGGCGCGCTCTTGTTCGCTACACAAAACCTTTCCCTGCCATTCAACCGGATCATGCACGTCCTCATCTGTCGGGGCAATATTAAAATCTCCCAACAATATGCAATGCGTGTGCGTCTGTAATAGTTGTCTTGCATAGGCCTGCAATTGTGACAACCAGTCCAGCTTGTATTGATACTTCTCGGAACCGACTTCACTACCGTTGGGTATATACAGATTTAAGACGGCGATCTTTTTGACTGTCGCACACAAAACACGTTTTTGTGGATCAGCATAGCCTGGGAAACTCGTTGCCACAGATTGCAGCGGTAATTTACTGAGCAGAGCGACTCCGTTATAGGTTTTCTGTCCGGAATAAATTGCCTGATATCCGAGTTGCTCGAATGACTGAACCGGAAACAGGTCGTCAGTCATTTTGGTTTCTTGCAGCGCAAGCACGTCGGGCTGGTTTGTGGCCAGCCAGTCCAATACGTGCGTAAGGCGCACCCTTAACGAATTAACATTCCATGTGGCAATTCGAAACATGATCGACTATGAACTAGACCCGGAAACCGCCATGACGACGGCGATACATCCAGTCCATCAGATAAAGACCGGCGATAATTCCGGCAATTAATGCGACTGCAAAGGCTAATAGTAGATATGTCAGAGTGTAATGACCCTCATTGCTATCACTATTGCCAGGAAGTTCTACCACAGGTTGACCAGCCCCTTCAAAAATCTGTGCCATCTGTACTTCCAATTGCTTCTTTTCCACCGTTAGTTGATCTATTTTTTCATACAAGGAATCATTATTCAGGTTTTGTCCCAGACGTTTTCTCAGTTCGGCCACTTCAACCTGAAGCTCACCATTTTTGACCATTTCTGTCTTCAACTGTTGATCCTGTGTTCCATCGGCACTGCTTGCCGTAGTCGTTGCTGACGGTTTGTTCTGCAATAGATAACTGTTATCGATCCAGCCTTCTTGTCCCTCGGCAGTACGCACATACGTTATTTTATCTTCTGACTTGATAACTTCCAGCGATGTTCCTGATCGCACTACCTTGATGATGGGGCTGTCAGTAATCTTGTCCGCATGCAGACCGATCTGCAGGCTATTGGTTACATACACTGTCTCAGCAAAGGTGGGACTGACAAATACCATCATCAATATTACCAGGGCCGATTGCAGGAAATGGCAGTTCATCGCGTTGTCTCTGTCACAGCAGCCTCTATACCTGAATGCCTTAACAAGGGAACGACGCTGGGTTTTCTGCCACGAAACTCTATAAACATATCCATTGGATCACGTGCTCCGCCTTGCTCCAGAAAGGTATGCAGGAATAACTCACCTGTTTTTCGATTAAATATACCTTCTTCCTCAAATTTTGAGAATGCATCAGCTGACAATACTTCGGCCCACTTGTAACTGTAATATCCTGCAGCATAACCTCCGGCAAACACATGAGTGAAACCGTGCTGAAACCGGTTAAAGGCTGGCGGAAGGATTACCGCCGTTTCACGCCTGACTTCATCGAGCAACTGCTGAATGCGCTGGCAGGAATAATCATTGTTTTCAAGGTGGAGGCGGAAATCAAACAGCGCGAACTCGAGCTGGCGCACCATCTGCATTGCGCTCTGGAAGTTTTTGGCGAGCAACATTTTGTGGAACAGATCCTGTGGCAAGGCCTCGCCGGTAAGATAGTGCTTGCCCATAATGTCGAGCAGTTCGCGCTCCCAACACCAGTTTTCCATAATCTGGCTGGGTAATTCAACAGCGTCCCAGGGCACACCATTGATACCGGATACCGGTGTATGGTCAATCTGCGTCAGCATGTGTTGCAGGCCGTGCCCAAACTCATGGAACAGGGTTGTCACTTCATCATGGGTCAACAGTGATGGTTGATTGTTAATAGGCGGCGTGAAATTACAATTCAGGTAGGCTACTGGCAGCTGCAAATCGTCATTCCGTTTCCTGCGTACAATACATTCGTCCATCCAGGCCCCGCCACGCTTGTGCTTGCGCGCATACAGATCCAGATAAAAACTGCCACGGTGCGCCCCCTTTTGATCACGAATGACAAAAAAGCGCACATCTTTATGCCAAACGGGCGTTCCAGTGGTTTCGCTGATTTGCAAACCGTACAACCTCTGGACCAGATTGAACATTCCCGATAGCACGCTGGGAACAGCAAAATAGGGCTTCAGCTGTTCTTGTGAAAAATCAAATTTATGTTTCCGTAACTTTTCCGAGTAATAGGCAATATCCCATACCTGTAATTTTCCGACCTGAAAATGGTCGTGCGCGAATGCACACAACTCATCATATTCTGCCCTCGCCGCGGCCTTTGAATGTGCTGTCAGATCATGCAGGAATCCCAATACCTCATCTGGCGTATCAGCCATTTTGCGGGCCAGCGAATAATGTGCAAAACTTTCAAAGCCAAGCAAGGTCGCCTTTTGCTTGCGTAAAACCATTATCTGCTCCATCACCCGGCTGTTGTCCCACTCATGTGCTCCGGGGCCCTGATCGGAGGCACGTGTTGCATATGCGGTATAGATCTGCTCACGCAACGAGGCATCCTCAGCATATTGCATAACCGGATAGTACGAAGGGAAATCCAGCGTAAACAACCAGCCCTTTTGTTGCTTGTCTACTGCTGCAGCCGCAGCCTGTTCGATTGCTGACTCTGGCAGCCCCTGCAATTGGGCAGGGTCTGTTACCAGTTTTGTCCAGGCTTGTGTTGCATCCAGCAGGTTTTCTTCAAACCGGGTTTCCAGCGCTGTCAGTTCCTGTTGCACCCGTTTGTACTCTTCCTTCTTGTCCTTGCTCAACGAGACGCCTGACAGATGTAAATCTCGCAGCATATTGGTTATTACTTTCTGTTGCGCATAATCGAGATCTTTAAACTCATGGCTATCAGCAATTTGTTGATAGGCGCGCCACAAGTCATGATTTTGCATGATGTCGGTGGAATAGTCGGTAAGTTGCGGCAAACAGATATTATAAGCCTTGCGCAGTGACTCGCTGTCCACAACGGAATGCATATGTCTGACTGGCGACCAGCATTTATTCAGCTGATCATCCATATCTTCCAGTGGTTCCACCAGATTATGCCAGCTGTAATGTGTCTGTTGTGTCAGCAACGCCGACAGTTTTTTACGATTCTGGTCCAGCAGCGACTCTAACGCTGGGATTACATGTTCCGGGAGGATTCTGTCGAATTGCGGCAGTCCGTCCCGTGCGAGCAAGGGATTATTCATTACCATCTACTTCCAGATTCAGGGTTAATGTTTGCATGATTATATCCGAGCTTGGGTTATCTGGCTGTAATCATCGCGTTGGGCAAGAAGAAATTCAAGGCAGGGATGAATCTGCAACAGATCTGACTTCACGCCGAACAGATTTGGAATGAACTGGAATTAGACGACGAAATCAGGATTGTTTCTTTATATAATCGACAAATGCTGTTTGCCAAAACCAAAACAACTGAAACCAAGACCGGACTATGGGCGAGACTGCGTACCGGACTTGAGAAGACACGTGCAGTACTTTTTACCGATCTGGGTGAATTATTTAACCTGAAAAACAGATCACGGGAAGAACTGCTTGAGGAAATTGAAAACCGGCTGTTAGCGGCTGACGTAGGCGTTGAAGCCAGCAAGCAAATAATTCGCTCTTTAAGTCAATCTTTACAAAAAAACCGGATCAACTCATCTGAGGATCTGATCTCGGCCCTGCAGGAACTCATGGTAGGTCTGTTAAAGCCGGTTGAATCAAATCTGGACATTTCCACAGCACATAAGCCATTTACCATATTGGTGGTTGGAGTTAATGGTGCCGGCAAAACGACAACCATTGGCAAGCTGGCCAACCTGTACAAGGATGACTACAGGGTAATCCTTGCCGCAGGCGACACTTTCAGGGCGGCAGCCATAGAGCAGTTGCAGTCCTGGGGTGACAGGATACAGATACCGGTAATTACCCACACGCAGGGTGCAGATTCCTCCGCAGTAATTTACGACAGCCTGCAAGCAGCTCGAGATAAACAGGCCGACATTCTGATTGCAGACACGGCAGGCCGACTACAGAACAAAAGCAATCTGATTGAAGAACTGAAAAAAATACGACGCACAATTACTAAATTTGATCCGGTCACCGTGGTTGAGACCTTGCTGGTGCTTGATGCAAGCAATGGCCAGAATGCGCTGGCTCAGGCAGAACAATTTCATGAGGCTATCGGTATATCCGGCATCGTGCTGACCAAACTTGACGGAACAGCCAAAGGCGGCATCGTGTTTGCTATTGCTGGAAAATTACGCATTCCGATTCGCTTTCTGGGTACTGGCGAAAAAATCACGGATCTGATGCCATTCAACGCAGAAAGCTTCGTAACTGCCCTGTTATCAACGGAACCATGATTCAGTTTACTGAGGTATACAAGGCTTACCCGTCTGGCAAGGAGGCGTTAAGGCGTATTAACCTGTTCATCGAACAGGGTGCCATGGTATTTATTACGGGTCGTTCAGGCGCAGGCAAAACTACCATGCTCAGGCTGATCGGCCTGATTGAACGTCATTCGCGTGGCCAGATAATCGTGAACAGCCAGAATCTGGAACGCGTTACCGGAAACCGGATAGCCCTGTTTCGTCGCAGTATTGGTTTTATGTTTCAGGATCACCGCTTACTGAATGATCGCACCGTGTTTGATAATGTTGCGCTGCCTATGGTAGTAGCAGGTCATTCCTATCAGGAAACCAGAAAACGTGTGCACGCGGCTCTGGACAAGGTTGGTCTGCTGGCCCAGGAAAAGTCGTTCCCGCTGGCATTGTCTGGCGGCGAACAACAACGTGTTGGCATTGCCAGAGCCGTGGTTCATAGACCCGCTATACTGCTGGCAGACGAACCCACGGGTAATCTGGATCCAGCACTATCGTGGGAGAGCATGAAGCTGTTTGAACAATTTAACCAGATTGGTGTCACCGTTGTTATTGCCAGCCATGATCTGGAAATGATTAGAAAGCTGAAAAAATCTATCGTTACGCTGAAGTCCGGCAAGCTACTAACGGCTGGCGGAGAAGCTGAGGAATGAATAAACGCAGAAACAGAAACGGCGTCACAGACGGGTTCAACTACAAAATGAAAGTCTGGCTGTCACAACACAACCAGGCATTTCAAGATAGTCTGGGGCAGTTGCAGCGCAATCTTGCCGGCAATCTGTTTTCAATTGCCGTGATCGGCATCTCGCTGGCTTTGCCTGCAGGCTTTTATCTGTTGCTGGACAATGCACAAAAAGTGATGGAAAACTGGGACGGCACTATCCAGATAGCGCTGTATCTGCACCCGGAGGTTAGTGATGAACGTGCAGACACAATAAAACAAGAATTGTCAGGACACGCGCTGATAGAGCAAGTGACCCTGATTACCAAGGATCAGGCCTTACAGGAATACAAACAATTTTCAGGTTTCGGTGATGCGCTGGATGCGCTGGAAGAAAATCCACTGCCTTCAATGCTGTTGTTACAACCTCGTACCGAAGTCATCACTACCGAACAAGGCGAAGCCTTACTGGAAGAGTTAGGCAAATTGCCGGAGGTGGAAACCGCACAATTTGATCGACAGTGGGTTAAACGACTAATCGTAATACTACATATACTCAAACGCGCGGTCGTCATTCTTTCCACATTTTTATCCGTCGCGGTCCTGCTCATCATCGGCAATACCATAAGACTTTCCATCACCAACAAACGCCACGAAATTGCCATCAATAAACTGTTCGGGGCAACCAATGCATTTATACAAAGGCCTTTTCTATACAGCGGACTAATCTACGGAATTGCAGGCAGCGCACTGGCCTGGATGTTATTAATCCTGTCCACCGCGATCATGAAGGATCCGGTGAACCAGCTGGCCACACTCTACAATAGTGAGTTCAGACTGAGCGGGTTAAACGCGTTTGAGCTGTTGATACTAATCGTTATCGGCGGTGGACTGGGTTTATTTGGCTCCTGGATAGCTGTTGGCCGTCATATACGTGATACGGAACCAACGTAACCTGTTGTTTATATAGTATTATTTATGGCTGTATTGTTGGCTTAAGGCATGTTTGGCACTCTATCTTACAGAGTGCTAAACTTGCAGGTAATAGAAACAAACAGGACTATTACCATGAATCTACAAATCGCTGTTCCGGTCGGTTCGCTGGAGTCATACATACACGCAGTCAACGTGATTCCGATGCTGTCCAAGGAACGAGAACAGGAGTTGGTCACTCGCCTGCGTACGAACGAAGATCTGGAAGCCGCCAGAGAGCTGGTGCTTTCCCACCTCCGTTTTGTGGTCAAGGTCGCGCGCGGTTATAACGGCTATGGTTTACCACAGGCCGATCTGATCCAGGAAGGCAATATTGGGTTGATGAAAGCCGTAAAACGGTTTGACCCGGCCTTTGGTGTCAGGTTGGTGTCATTTGCTGTGCACTGGATCCGTGCGGAAATCCATGAATATATATTACGTAACTGGCGCATTGTTAAGGTTGCTACCACCAAAGCTCAGCGCAAGCTGTTCTTTAACCTCCGCTCTGCCAAACAACGATTGGGCTGGCTTAATCGCGAAGAGATTGATTCCGTGGCCAAGGATCTGGGCGTACAACCGAGCGATGTCATTGAGATGGAAAAACGTATGGCTTCTCATGACGCTTCCTTTGATGGCACAGCCGCCGATGACGAAGATGATGTGGTTTCTCCCGCATTGTATATTGAGGATCAGCGCAATGGGCCTGAACAGCAGATGGAAATGTCTCAAAACGAGACCGGTGATCATGAAAATCTGAAACAGGCGCTGGAATCGCTGGATGACCGTAGCCAGATGATCATACGTAAACGCTGGCTCGATAACGACAAGCTGACCTTGCAGGAGCTGGCCGGGCAATTCAATGTTTCGGCTGAACGAATCCGCCAGCTTGAGGTAAATGCAATGAAAAGCCTGAAGCAGGCCATGCTGCTGGTGTGAGCGGACCACCGTAGTAATGTGAACCACAAAGAAATCGACAAGCGCGCAAAGAGGTTCTAGACTTAAAGACAGTGGTAATTTCCAGTTTTGCCAGACCATAACACAGGAAGGGGGTGCTTAATGAGTCGAAGGCTTTACTTTGTTTTGCCAGATATCGAGACTTCGCGCAAGGTTGAGCGTGAGCTACTGCTTGCACACATGGAATCAAAGCGCATGCATTTTCTAGGCAAGCGCGGTGTTGACATGAAGGATTTGCCCGAAGCCACAGCTGCACACAAAACCAACCTATTGCGCGGGCTCTATATTGGTTTTTTTGCCGGTATTATCACCGGCTTGCTCGCTGGATTTTACCTGTACTTTAATCCGGGTCTGCTCGGCATGCAGATTCCCCCGTTCATCATTTTCATTTGTGCAATTGTAGGCGCCATCCTTGGTGCGTGGATATCCGGGCCACTGATAGGCGCGAGTACGCCCAATTCCAGCATACAGTCATACACCCCTCTGCTGCACAAAGGTCACGTGTTATTAATTCTGGATGTACCGCCCAAACGTACCGAAGAAATCCGTAAACTGATAAATTCAATCTATCCGCAGGAAGATGCCAGACAAGCCGTTTCAACCGGCAACATTGTGGGAGCAACCTGAAACTACCGGCAGCGGCCGGCTTGCTAAATATACTTCTAGAGTCCGTCGTAGAGCCTGAGCACAACAGGCAGATAGTGATCAGCGAGCAGGAAGCCAAACAGAGCCATTAAATAGACTATGGAGTACGAAAAAGTCTTCATTGCTAGCCGGTTACCGTGATCAAACTGCATACGTATTGCCAGATACAGAAAAATGCCGCTCAGTATTATTGCGCCAAACAAATACATCACTCCGCTCATATAAAACACAAACGGCAACAGGCTGACCAGAAATAAAACCACGGTGTAGAACAGGATGTGCAATCGTGTGAATTCGTGACCGTGCGTTACCGGCAACATTGGAATTCCGGCCCTCGCATATTCTTCACAACGATAGATTGCCAACGCCCAGAAGTGCGGCGGCGTCCAGGCAAAAATTATCAGAAACAATAATAAAGAGTTCGGTTCCAGTGTGCCGGTGACTGCCGTCCAACCCAGAACGGGCGGCGCAGCCCCGGAGGCTCCGCCGATGACAATATTCTGCGGTGTCGCCCGCTTCAAATACATGGAATAAATAAATCCGTAACCAATCAATGAGGCCAGAGTTAATACGGCTGTCAGTGTATTTACCAGAAACACCAGTATGGCCATGGAGATTGCACACAGTGCCATGGCAAAAATAACGGCGGACTCCATAGACAGATTTCCCTTCGGCAGGGGTCTTTGTTTGGTGCGTAACATGATTGCATCAACGCGCTGATCAACCACATGATTGATAACCGCTGCAGAGGCGGCAGCAAGACCAATGCCCAGAGTACCAAAAATCAACGCATCTAGAGGCACCATGCCGGGAACGGCCAGGAACATGCCAACAACGGCGGTGAATACAATCAGCGCGACAATTTTAGGCTTGCATAAACCCAGATAATCACGCCAGACAAAGGGGCGTTCTGTGATTAGAACAGATTCTTTCAATCTGGCTTACCTGAAAGACTGCCCGCCTGTCGCGTGTAAAATAGCAATGCGCCCATGGTAGACAATAACAGGCTGGCCACGCCATTATGGAAAACAGCAATGGCAATAGGCAGCTTGAAAGCAACATTGGCTACGCCCAAACTGAATTGTACCAACAAGACAGACAACAACAGCTTGCCTACACGCTTGATGGCTGCGTTAGATTGCTTGATTGCAGCAAGTGAGATCAGGCTCACAAAAATCAAAGTGATTACCGCGCCCATACGATGACTGACATGAACAGCGGTGCGTGCGGCTGTATCCAGCACACCAAACTCATAATCCACACCAAGCCCTCTCCAGGGAATAAAACCCTCTCTAAAGTTCATCGAAGGCCACCAACTGCCCTGGCAGGCAGGCAAATCTGGACAAACCAGCGCGGCATAGTTGGCACTGGTCCAGCCGCCGAGCGAAATCTGCATATAGACTACCACCAGACCGACAACAGCCCAGCGGCCGAGGTTTCCGGAGAGGGGAGCATTTGATTGTGTCTGCCCGACAGGCAGCAATCCCAACATTTGCCAGACCAGTATCAGCAGTATCGTCATGCCTCCCAGCAGGTGCCCCATTACCACAATTGGTTTTAACAACAACGTGACAGTCCACATTCCCAACAGGGCCTGGAACACCACCAGTCCAAGCAAAAAGAAAGGCGTCCAGCGAAGCTGTCCGGTTAGCCGTCGTTGATTCAGAGAAACTATCGACATAACCAGAATCAGGAGCCCGAGCCCGCCAGCGGCATAGCGGTGCACCATCTCTTTCCAGGCCTTGCCTTGTTCCAGCGGCCTGTCAGGATATAGCTGATTGGCCTGTTCAACATGCCTCTCCTGCTCTGGCACTACCAGTTGTCCATAACATCCTGGCCAGTCCGGGCATCCCAGCCCTGCATTCGAAAGTCTTGTATAGGCGCCCAGTACGATGACCACCAACGCAAATACCATGGTGATGCGAGTCAGCGTTAATAATAGTTTGTCAGTTTGCATACTTACCCAATCCTTGAATACCGTAACAGCCTTTTGAGGTCACTGATTATGCCTTCCGGCTTGCTCCCGGCATCATAACTCATCATCAAGTTTCCCAAAGGATCGATTATATAAATTTTATTCGCTCCCAGTACATCTGCGCTCATTGGAGTCGCGTCCGTGTTATCGCTGCCCACCTGGCTTGAGCCAGGAAAGAGCAACAGATGCTGCCCTTTTTGTTGGGCCAGATATTGCTTCAGTTCAATCAATAATGTTGTGTCTGAAACAGCGACCATGCTTTGAATTCTTCCGGCGTCCTTCTCAAACGCGGACTTCAGGCCGAGTATCATATCAAGACTACGTTTGCAATCCAGCCCACAGTCCTTGCCTACGTTATAGACAACGCTCCATTTGCCATGCAGCCTGAATGTGTGCTCCCCTGACACTAAATCGGTCAGGATCAAATCCGGAATGTTGACAGAAGGCTTAACCAGCTCGCCAAAGTTGTTACCCTGATCGCCCTTGCCCAAATCGGTAAAATTGTAAATAAACCAGGCGGCGCCAAACGGTGCGGCGAAAATCAACATTAATAAACCTAAAATCAACCTGGTTCGCGTTTTATTTGAGTTTTTTTCTGTGGTCATGGAAGTTCCGGTGGTTGCAAATAAATGGAGAGAAAAACAAGGACAAATACTGCCGCCATCGCAAACCACTGGTAGGCGTACCCAAGGTGGAGTTCTCTTCCGGAAACCGGGGGAGTCCATTCACGCCAAAATCCGTGTGTTTCCCCTGCATCCAGCCTGACGATAACAGACAACAGATCTGTTCCAAGTATCTGCTCCATCCCGTCCTCCGTGATTTGCTGGATTCGAAATATACCGGGGGCCAGAACTTCCTGACCGGACAGTATCTTATCCCTTATTATTCCCGGTAACGGCGGATACGCTGCGATTTGTCCCGTTATCGTCACCGGACCTGAATCAACCGGTTCAAACCGGGGGACATGGTTTCGGTAATCCCCCATGGCAACCCAACCACGATTTATGAGCAGATTCATATTCGTATCGCTGACGATGAAGCGAGAATAAACATAATAGCCAGCAACTCCGTTTATAATCTGGTTATCCAACAGGAAAACCTGACTGCCATCATAGCGACCATTGATGGTACAGCGTCGCCAAAATAACGTATTTAATGTTAATGCCGCGCCCGACGCAATATTCAGATTAATCGGTTCTAGTGCTATTTTAAAGTTATAATCATCCGAAATTGCCTGTTTTTGATCCGCACGATCCAGCTGCCAGAATCCCAGGGCCAGCAGGAACAGAAATAACAGCAGGCTGGCCAGAGATGGGATCAGCGCGGGATTAAATGACCATTTCAATATTTGCATATGGGTAAATTATACCGCACCGTGTCAACGTGCGTTTTTTCATTCCCGAATAACCACGGCTACAAGGAGGCTAAACCTGCATGTTTGCCAGTTTACTACTTAAAACTCTTATACTTTTGCTGATGGCGGCTATTTTCATTTCCTTGGCTGGCGGACTTTTTTTTCTCGCGCAAGACAAGGGACAGACCAGGCGCACTATTTATTCTTTGACCGTTAGGATTACCCTGTCTGTCTGTCTGTTTCTTTTGCTTTTAATCGGATATATGACGGGTTTACTACAACCACATAGCGTTTTACCTGCCCCGCATTCAGCTGTTTCACCAGCACAAAAAGAGCGTTGATTCTCTAAAACGAGATATATTTCTACGCGCTTGCGGCAACAAAATGCGGTTACGACTTAATGTGACGTTAATCTCATGAGATTTTACAATCATTACCTAGAGGAAACCATTGACTTAAAAACAATCTGAGGTTAACTTCTCACACTTATTTTTGAACCAATACTGCCGATTTCAGCAAGCGTCACATACGGCAATATATATAATCCTTTTTTTATTGTGGGGGGAAACAGAGAATGGCGTTGGCTGTCGTAATTATCCTGCTTGTAATAGGATCTTTGCTGTTTCATTTTCTAAGTCCATGGTGGTTCACCCCCGTAGCCTCTAACTGGAGTAACATCGACTCCACCGTCAACATAACTTTCTGGGTTACCGGAGTTGTGTTTGTGTTGATAAACTTATTCCTGGCTTATTGTGTGATTCGTTTCCGACACACCAAAGAACGTCGGGCTCATTATGAACCTGAAAATAAAAAGCTGGAGCTCTGGTTAATCGGTATCACCACCATCGGTGTCGCATCGATGCTGGCACCCGGCCTGTTTGTCTGGGCAAAGTTCGTCGATGTACCGGCGGATGCTTCAGTTGTTGAAGTTTTGGGGCGTCAATGGGGTTGGTATTTCCGTTACCCAGGCATTGACAAACAGTTTGGAGATACTGATGTTAAACATATGTCTCCTGCCAATCCTTTTGGGCTAAATCCCGAAGATCAGGCTGGCCAAGACGACGTGCTCGTCTACAGCAGCGAAATGCGTCTACCTGTAAATCAGTCGGTTAAAATCCTGCTGCGTTCAACCGACGTATTGCATGACTTCACAGTGCCACAGTTCCGCGTAAAAATGGATCTGGTTCCAGGCATGGTCACATATCTTTGGCTGACCCCGACTCTGACTGGCGAATACGAAATACTGTGCGAAGAATTATGCGGCGTGGCACATTATGCTATGCGCAGCAGGGTTATCGTAACAGAACCAGATGAATTCAAAAGTTGGCTAGCTACCCAACCAACGTTTGCACAAACGGTTACAGACGGCACAGGTAATGCGGAACAAGGTGGGGCACTTTATGCTGTTTGTGCTGGATGCCATGGTCCGGAAGGCAAGGGCAACGCTGCAATGAATGCGCCTGCTATTGCGGGCCTGGATTCCTGGTACGTTTCGGCCCAGCTTAAAAACTTCAAGACCGGCCTACGCGGCACACATCAGGACGACGCCTACGGCAAGCAAATGGCACAAATGGCGGCGACACTGGTCAATGACGCGGCAATACGAGATGTGGCCGCCCATATCAGTACACTTGCCATTAGTCCCTCGGAGAAAACGGTCAGCGGTGATGTAGACAACGGTCGCAGCCTCTATATGACCTGCGCGTCCTGCCACGGCAAGGAAGGCAACGGCGTATGGTCCATCAAGGCACCACGTCTGAATGGTCTTGATGACTGGTATCTGGTGCGTCAATTGCACAACTTCAAGAATGGATTGCGTGGCACCCATAATTCGGATGCGGCCGGCATTCAGATGGCCAGACTGGCACAAATTCTCAAGAGCGATCAATCGATTAACGACGTGGTCGCTTATATCAAAACCTTAAAATAACTGTAATCAAAATCGAGGGCAGCTCTAATGGCATTTGTTGCTATTGCAGATCGTGATCATGAACAAGAACATCATGACCCGCACACTTTTGTTAGCAAATATATCTGGAGTCAGGATCACAAGGTTATAGCCATACAGTACGGTGGCACGGCGGTGCTGGTTGGACTGGTGGCACTTGTACTTTCCGGCATGATGCGATTACAGCTGGCGTTCCCGGACTACTTCTCGTTCATCAGACCAAACGAGTATTACCAGTTTGTCACCATGCACGGCATGATTATGGTTATCTACCTGCTCACCGCGTTGTTTCTAGGCGGTTTCGGTAACTACCTGATCCCTTTAATGTGCGGCGCACGCGACATGGTATTTCCGTATATGAATATGCTCAGTTTCTGGGCATATCTAGTGTCCGTCATTATTTTGATGTCCAGCTTCTTTGTCCCCGGCGGCCCCACCGGCGCAGGCTGGACCTTGTATCCTCCCGGCACGATATTACCTGGCACACCCGGCTCAGATATGGGCATCCTGCTGATGCTGCTATCACTTGCTGTATTTATTGTGGCATTCACAATGGGCGGGCTGAACTACGTGACAACCGTTTTTCAGGCGCGTTGTCAGGGCATGACGCTGATGCGCATGCCTTTGTCCATCTGGGGCATTCTAACAGCCACGGTACTTGGCCTGCTGGCATTCCCGGCTTTACTTGTCAGTGCAATCATGATGATTTTTGACAAAACTTTAGGAACCAGCTTTTTCATGCCTGCAGTATTGTCGATGGGACAGGCGCTAGACCATCAAGGCGGTAGTCCGATCCTGTTCCAGCATTTATTCTGGTTCTTTGGTCATCCCGAAGTTTACATTGTTGCCTTGCCCGCTTTTGGTATCGTTTCAGATCTGCTGAGCGTACATGCCAGAAAAAATATTTTTGGTTACCGCATGATGGTATGGGCGATTGTCGGTATCGGCGCGCTCAGCTTTGTGGTTTGGGCACATCATATGTATGTCAGCGGCATGAATCCTTATTTCGGATTTTTCTTCGCCACCACAACACTAATCATCGCGATTCCGACCGCTATCAAGGTTTATAACTGGGTATTAACATTATGGCAAGGCAACATCCGTCTTAATGTTCCCATGCTGTTTTCCATAGGCTTTATTTTTACCTTTGTGCATGGCGGCCTGACAGGATTGTTCCTCGGCAATGTAACCGTAGACCTCCCGCTTTCCGACACCTATTTTGTGATTGGCCACTTCCATATGGTAATGGGCGTTTCACCCATCATGGTGCTTTTTGGCGCGATCTACCACTGGTTGCCGAAAATCACAGGCAAGATGTTTAACGAAACGCTTGGCAAGATACACTTCTGGTGTACCTTCCTCGGAACCTATGCCATCTATCTGCCAATGCATTATCTGGGCATCCTAGGTGTTCCACGTCGTTACTATGCCTATGGCCTGAGCGATTTCATTCCGGCGTCCGCCCAGTCGATGAATGTTGGTATTACCATTGCTGCCCTTTTTGTAGGCGTCTCGCAGCTTTTATTTATCATCAATATTATATGGACCTTGACTAAAGGAAAGCCGGCAGGCAGTAATCCCTGGGAAGCAACAACACTGGAATGGCTTACGCCGGACACCCCGCCGAAACATGGTAATTGGGGTCACAACTTGCCTGTCGTGTACCGCTGGGCCTATGCATACAGCGTACCGGGCGCGGCGCTGGACTATATTACGCAAACAGACCCGCAAAAAGGTGGCGATATTGAAGAAGGTGATCACGGGAAACACTGATCATGAGCATGTGGACACTGGTCGTTGCGCTGGTATCGGCACTGGTTGTCTGGTATCTGTTGGCAAGACAACTGATGGCGCAGCCGTGGCTGGCTGATGGTGAGGTTGGTTATACACCCGATATCGAAGCCTTTGCCTCGCCTGCTAAAAAGGTAGCACTTTTTTTTCTTCTGGCTGTAATTAGCAGTCTGTTCGCTCTTTTTTTTACCGCCTATATGATGCGTATGAATCCGGCCCATGGTGACGACTGGCTATCTATTCCAAAGCCTGACATTTTGTGGCTAAACACTGTTCTATTACTGGCTAGCAGTATGTCCATGCAATGGGCAAAAAATCTGGTTAACCACCAATCCGGAAAATCACCTTTGCCCGCGCTAATCATCGCTGGCGTTTTTGCTATCTCCTTTCTGGTCGGTCAACTGTTAGCGTGGCAACAATTATATAACATCGGGAATTTGCAGATCAGCAACCCGGCGCTAGGGTTTTTTTATTTACTGACTGGCGTACATGGCCTCCACATTCTTGGCGGGCTTTATGTCTGGGCCAGGGCGACAATTAGAGTCTTTATGGGAATTACCACACCTTCAATCAATCTTAGCGTCGAATTATGTACAGTATACTGGCATTACCTGCTGGTAATCTGGCTCGTGCTATTTGGTTTACTGCTGACTACTTAACGAGGAATTGCATTTATGCAAGAAGCAACATCTACCGGATCAACCATCGAACAGCATGGCCATGCGGGGCTGGTCGCAGACTGGGCCGCTGACAAACAAACATTCACTATGCCCTGGGGCAAGGCGATGATGTGGATCTTTTTGTTAAGCGACACCTTTATCTTCAGCTGCTTTCTTACCGGCTATATGTCGGTTAGAACTACGACAACGACTCCCTGGCCCGTACCCAGCGAAGTTTTTGCGCTGACTATCGCAGGTCATCATATTCCGCTTATCCTGATCGCAATTATGACCTTTATACTGATATCCAGCAGCGGAAGCATGGCGATGGCTGTTAATTGCGGTTACCGTGGCGAGCGGAAAAAAACTGCTTTGTTGATGGTGATCACAGCGCTGTTTGGCGCATCATTTGTAGGCATGCAGGCTTTCGAATGGACTAAATTGATTGTAGAGGAAGGCATTCGACCCTGGGGCAACCCCCTGGGCGCACCACAGTTTGGTTCCAGCTTTTTCATGATCACTGGTTTTCATGGGATGCACGTGTCAATAGGCGTGATTTACCTACTGGTCGTTGCCTTCAAGGTGTGGCGCGGAGATTACGTGAGTCGTGGTTATGAAATCGTTGAAATTACCGGCCTGTACTGGCACTTTGTTGACCTGGTCTGGGTATTTATCTTTGCATTTTTCTATCTTTGGTAGGGGGAGTTATGTCAGAACACGCTGAAGGCCAGCAGCAACATCCAATAGCTATTTATTTCTGGATATGGGGACTATTGTTTGTGCTCAGCACATTCTCGTATCTGGTTGATTATTTCGAGTTTCATGGCATGGTGCGCTGGACGCTGATACTGATCTTCATGTTTTTGAAGGCGGGATTTATTATCGCTGTATTCATGCATATGATGTGGGAACGGCTCGCGCTGATTTATGCCATCCTGCTACCACCTTTATTATTGCTCGTATTAATCGGCCTGATGTCGGTCGAGGGCAAATACGTAAACTCCATCCGTAGCACTTTTTTTGACCCACCTGCAGCGTCGGCAGGACATGTAGAAAAATCCGAGACCCCCTGATAAAAAAGGCCCTCTGCAATCTGCAGGGGGCCTTAGATACTCTGCTCTAAACCCAGTATACAGTTACAAAAAGCAGTAACCAGACCACATCAACGAAATGCCAGTACCAGGCAACAGCCTCAAAAGCAAAGTGCCGATCTTCAGTAAAATGTCCTTTCAACGTTCTTGCCCAAATCACCGTTAACATTATTGCCCCTAATGTTACATGCAGTCCGTGGAATCCGGTTAACATATAAAAAGTGGTGCCGTAAATTCCCGATTCGAGCGTCAGGTTTAGTTCATGGTAGGCATGATGGTATTCGCTGGCCTGCATGCCAACGAAAATAAAACCGAGCACAGCTGTTGCCAACAACCAGCCCGACAAGGCCTTACGCTTGTTTTCCTTGATTGCCCAGTGCGCCAACGTAATAGTTACGCCGCTCGTAAGCAGAATCATGGTATTAATTGCTGGAACGCCCCATGCGGGAATAACTTCCTTGTACACGTGAAAATCGTCCGAGTCCGGCATAACGTTTTTTGGCCAGTCTGCCGTAAAGTCCGGCCATAAAATCAGGTTGGTAATAACTCCAGCTCCTTCGCCCGACAACCAGGGAACTGATAACATTCTGGCGTAGAACAATGCTCCAAAAAAACATGCAAAAAACATAACTTCTGAAAATATAAACCAAATCATGGCCATTCGAAAACTGTCATCGACCTGATCATTGTATTTACCTGACTCACTTTCCCGAATGACGGTCCCGAACCATCCAAATAGCATGAAAACTAAAATGGAAAAACCACCGAACAAAACGAAGGGGCCTGCAGCAGCGCCGTTTAACCAGGTGGCGGCGCCAATAAAAATGGTGAACAAGCCTATAGACCCGGTAATAGGCCAGTGACTGGGTTCTGGTAAATAGTATGATTTCTGAATATCTGACATATTGTTAACCCTTAAGTATTTCAGGAACTCGGGACTATATGGGACGGCTCTGGCTTGGCCGGCGAGCTCACCGGGAAAAAAGTGTATGACAAGGTAAGCATGCGTATGTTTTCTGGCATTTCAGGCTTGACCACAAATTTAACTGGCATTCTTTTACTCTCGCCAGGCCCAAGCGTTTGTTGCGTAAAACAGAAACATTCAATTTTTTTAAAATACAATGAAGCCACTCCGGGAGCAACACTCGGGATAGCCTGACCGGTCATGGTTTGATTCGTCTGGTTACTGGCAATAAAAACAGCCTCATTTATCTCGCCAGGATGCACCTGCAACTTGCTATTTTCTACCCGAAAACTCCACGGCATGTTGTTATTAACATTGGTATCAAATTCAACTGTGACCGTTCTGTTGTTGTTGACATCCAGCTTGACTGCCTCAGCAAGACTTATATCTCCGGACTTACCATTGATACCCGTAACATCACACAGAACATCATATAGTGGTACCAGTGCATAGCCGAAACCAAACATGGCTATTGATACGACAAATAACCTGGTAGCAATTACGGTGTTTTTATCTAACATGATCGCTAGTAATAATACGCCAGAATAAACCCCGCATAGATCGAGGCGGCAACCAGTCCAAGCACTATCGCCAATCTGTGATTTTTCCTCGACAACTGTTCGGAGCCCGGGCGCACGTTATTCACTATTGGCTTCATGAATGTGAGGTAACATCTTCGATTGTAGGTGGTGTAACAAAACTGTGGTAGGGCGGCGGCGAAGACAATGTCCACTCCAGCCCGCTGGCGCCTTCCCAAACCTGATTGGTTGCTTTCTCTCCTCCGCGCACACATTTAATTATTACCCATAACAAAATCAGCTGGCTGGCGCCAAACACAAAACCGCCCATGCTGGAAATGGCATTCCACTCGGCAAACTGGGTTGAATAATCGGGTATACGCCTTGGCATGCCCGCTAGCCCAAGAAAATGTTGCGGGAAGAACAAAACGTTTACTGAAACGACGGAAAGCCAGAAATGTAGCTTGCCCAGAGTCTCATCATACATATGCCCTGTCCATTTTGGCAGCCAGTAATAAACTCCAGACATCATGGCGAAAACCGCACCTGTCACCAGCACATAATGGAAATGGGCGACCACGAAATAGGTATCGTGATACTGGAAGTCTACCGGAGCAATACCCAGCATCAAACCGGAAAACCCGCCAACGGTAAATAACATGACAAATGCTACTGCAAATAGCATCGGCGTCTCGAAAGTCATTTCACCGCGCCACATCGTGGCTAGCCAGTTAAATATTTTTACGCCTGTTGGAACAGCAATAGACATGGTCGCATACATAAAAAATAATTCTGCCGCAAGCGGCATACCCACAGTGAACATATGATGTGCCCATACCAAAAAGGACAGAAATGCAATTGAACAAGTGGCATAAACCATGGAGGCATATCCAAACAGTGGTTTCCTGGCAAAGGTCGGGATAACCTGGGAGATAATCCCAAATGCTGGCAGTATCAGGATGTATACCTCGGGATGGCCAAAGAACCAGAAAACATGCTGGAAAAGCACGGGGTCGCCGCCACCAGCCGCATCAAAAAAACTGGTACCGAAAAATTTGTCGGTTAATAACATGGTAACTGCGCCGGCAAGCACGGGAATGGAGGCAACCAGCAAAAATGCGGTTATTAGCCAGGTCCAGACGAACAGCGGCATTTTCATCAGCTTCATGCCCGGCGCCCGCATATTCAATATTGTTGCAATAATATTGATTGCACCCATTATTGATGAGACACCCATAAAATGAACCGCGAATATCACAAAGGGGAATGCGGTTTCTGTTTGTAACATCAGCGGCGGATACATCGTCCAGCCACCTGCCGGTCCGCCGGACGGCAGAAACAAGGTAAGCAACAACAGTGTGAAAGCAAACGGGAGTATCCAGAAACTCCAGTTATTCATGCGCGGCAGGGCCATATCTGGCGCGCCTATCATCATGGGTAACAGCCAGTTTGCAAACCCTACTGTCCCGGGCATTACCACGCCGAAGACCATAATCAAGGCGTGCATTGTGGTCATCGAATTAAAAAACTGTGGTTCCACATACTGCAAGCCGGGCGCCATTAATTCAGCACGAATAACCATGGCCATGGCTCCGCCGACAAAAAACATAAACAAGGAGAAACAAAGATACAATGTCCCGATATCCTTGTGATTGGTTGTAAACAACCAACGCCGCAAGCCTTCCGGATGGTGGTCGTGATGAATATCATGCATTACAGCTTCACTCATTAAATTATCCTCTAGTATCCGCTTTCTACCTGATCAACCTATTATCTTGCGGCAGGAATCTGTGCAGGTTGCACCATGTCGCCAACACTATTACCCAATGCATTTCTTTCAAAAGTTACAACAGCGGCGATATCTACTGTATTTAACTGTTTACCAAAAGCCTGCATCGGGGTGCCTGTACGCCCATTTACTACTACTTCAATATGATTTTCTATCGGACCCGTCGCAACCGGACTGCCTGTAAGCGCGGGGAAAGTGGGCGGCAATCCTTGACCATTTGTCTGATGACAACCGGCACAGTTAGTGGAATAAACGGCCTGTCCGCGTTCTATTAATTCTGCAAGAGCCCACTCTCTGTCTGCGCCAGCCACGGCAGCTTCCTGCGTTGCCTTGGTCTGTTCGATCCACTGTTTATACTCAGTCTCCGTTACAGCCTTTACCACGATAGGCATAAACCCATGGTCCTTGCCACAAAGTTCAGCACACTGACCACGGTAAATTCCTGGCTCGGTTAACTCTGTCCAGTTAACGTTTACAAATCCCGGTATCGCATCTCGCTTCCAGCCAAGATCCGGAACCCACCAAGCATGTATAACATCGTTCGCTGTAATCAGAATCCTGATTTTCTTGTTTACAGGCACAACGAGCGGATTATCCACTTCGAGCAGATAGTTCTCTATTTTGGTGACATCTATATTTGAACCAGTCTGCCTGGCCTTGTTATGTTCTGGAGCCAGCGTGCTAAAAAATGAAAGACCTTCGTCGAGATAATCATAATGCCATTTCCACTGATATCCTGTGACCTTGATGGTCATATCCGTATCTTCTGTATCATCCATCATGATCAGGGTTTTGGTGGCCGGCGCTGCAAAGGTTAGTAGTATCAGGATTGGAATGATTGTCCACACAGCCTCCCATCTGGAGCTATGATGAAACTGTGCGGCCTTGACGCCGCGGGATTTTCGATGGTGTATGATGGACCAAATCATCAAGCCGAACACGATTAGCCCAATGCTGCTTACCATCCAGAATGTCAGCATGTGCAGATCGTACACCTGCTTGCTGATGGTGGTAGCGCCCTGAGTCATGTTCAGCCTGTAATCGGCCAGTACCAACTCCGGAGCACAAGAGAACAAAAAAGCCAGAATGGCAGGGACTGTTTTATTTAACCTGGTTACTGACATGCAGATTTCCTCAACCTTAACTATAAATCTTCAACCTTGACGGTTCGGCGAGCCTGCAACAACTTGTGACAACCACTCGATACGCCAATGCAAATAAGAATGTAATTTACAATCCGGCGCTGAATAACTTCATATAAACATCTATTCAACTGTGGTTTCAGGACTATAAACAGTCTAGACCATATATTGAACCCGCGCTCATACTGGCCCGTCTCGTTAAAGCATGCGTCCAATTATCGCCCGGCACGATCAAAAAACTGCTTGTATGCAAAAGTATTTCAATCAAACTCGGCGCCGCCAATATGCCCATTTTGTTAACCAGATGCAAGTACGGCGTCAGAAATCTCAGCGGCCAATTACTCCAGCAAAGACTGGATATCCAAATTGGCAATTATTGTCGGGTCGCGGAGAAACGGGATATGCCCTAACAAGTTACATCCCAGTAAATCCTGCAGACAGGAAACAGTCTGTTCACTCTGCGTGTAATCTGGATCGACATGATTGGCGATCCACCCTACCAGCTCAACGCCGTCTTTTTCTATCGCGGAGAGGGTCATAGCCGCATGATTGATACAACCCAAACGCAAGCCTACAACCATCAATACCGGCAAACTCAGCTGCTTGACAATGTCGCCCATTCCCTGCAAACCAAATACTGGTGTACACCAGCCACCTACACCTTCCATGATTATAATGCCTTTGTTCCGTTGCAATACCCGGAACGCATCCAGGATTATTTGCGGCGTCAGATTACAACCTTCAAGTTCTGCAGCAATGTTGGGAGAGCAGGGTGTTTCCAGCGCAATTGGATTGATAATTTTATACGGTAGTTTAATCGTGCTGTTGTTCATTAGTTTTAAGGCGTCTTCTGATACCAGCCCATCAGCGGTGCGTAAACAACCGCTGGCCACTGGTTTCATACCGTAGACAGGATAACCGGCCTGATTGAAAGCTCTTAACAGCATCGTGCTGGCCAGAGTTTTGCCTGACGCTGTATCTGTGCCCGTCACAAAAAATGATTTGGTTTCTGTACATTTCATCGGCCAAACCGATTCCTGAGCGTTTGTTTGATTTGTTCCAGCGAAATAGAGAACAGATTCTCCCCCGCGCTGTCGGGTCGGCGACTCGGATTGTCCGGTATCCAGGCATGACCAAAAATTACTTCATAACTTGCGGGCAACCGGTCGCCTTTCCTTTTTGATTCGTATGCTGTTTGCATACCCTGAAAACGTTTTTTTCCTGTCAGGGTTTTGCGGCGGTTATTGTTAAAATTACGTGCGCCCAGTCCCTTTAAATCTCGCAACAAGCCGGACAGGCCCGGATAGGAAAGCTCCACCATTTCTACTTCGAGCACAGGATCGGAAAACCCGGCTCTTATAAGTGCGCTGCCAATATCGTGCATATCAATAAATGTATTTACATGGACTTCTTCATCAGCTGCTTGCCAGCTTTCTCGCAGCTCAATCAAGGTATCCGGACCCAGCGTAGAAAAGGCTAGCAAGCCGCCCGGCCTGATCACTCTGACCAATTCATGAAAAAGCCTGTCTGTGTCCTGACTCCACTGCAACATCAGGTTCGAGAAAATAAAATCCATGCTGGCATCCTTAAACGGAAGCTCATCTGCGTCTGCACATACATAGTGCTGCCTGGAAAAAAATTGACGGCCAGCGGCTCGTCCTGCATGCAACATTTTCTGTGCTATATCAAGCTGAACGACACCGGAGGAGGAAAACCGACTTTCCAGTAAACGCGAGAATGTTCCGGGGCCTGCACCCAAATCCAGAATCATTCCACTCGGTACGTTCAAATAGTCCAGACGCTCGAACAGCTGCTCTCCCACATATTTCTGCAATCGAGAAACTGCGCCATAGGTTTCGGAAGCTTTATTAAAACTGCTTATCAGTTTTTGTCTGTCCAGGATTTCGCTTTTGAAATTACTCATACGCTGCGACAATCAGGCTGAAATGTCGAGCGCTGGCATGGCCAAGCTCAACACATCAAGCAGCATATCGATTTGTTGCGTGGTGTGACTTGCGGACAGGGTGATTCTGAGTCTGGAACTATTTCGTGGCACGGTGGGGGGCCTGATTGCTCTAACTAAAAGTCCGTTCTCCTCTAGTATATGCTCAAGCCGGACAGCCCTGCTCGCGTCTGCCAGGATTACTGGCTGAATGGGTGTATTAGTGTTACTAATCTTGATGCCTAGACTGTTCGCACCAGATTGAAAATAGTTAATCAACGACGCCAGCTTGGTTCTGTGTTCTGGCTCTCTTTGCATGACATCAACTGCAGCCGACACGGCCGCAATAATTGGCGCTGGTAGAGCCGTAGAGTATATATACGGTCTGGCACGCTGAACAAAAGCTTCTATGAGAATTTCAGGGCCGGCAATAAAGGCGCCATACACACCTAGCGCCTTGCCAAATGTAGCCATTAACAGAGGAACCTCGTTTTGTCCCAGGGAAAAATAATCTGTTCCGCCCAACCCGTTTTTGCCGATCACTCCAAAACCATGCGCATCGTCAACCACAAGACAAGCGCCATATTGCTGACACACGCTCGACAAGTTCGACAAGGGAGCAATGTCACCATCCATACTAAATACAGACTCTGTAAATACGAGAGCACGCTCCTCTTCATTTATTTGGGATAATAGTTTTTCAAGCGCGGATGGGTCGGCGTGTGCGTAACGCTTCAAGGTTGCACGAGAACTCATTGAGCCATCTACCATCGAGGCATGACACAGCTTGTCCTGAAATATCCATTGTGACTTGTTTCTGGCCAGAGATGAGACTATTGCCATATTTGCCATGTAACCACAGGACAGTATCAAAGCCCTTTCACGACCGGTCACTTTCGCCAGCTTCTGCTCAAGCGACAAATGTAACGCTGTTTTCCCACACACTAGAGGGGAGGCTGTGCTGCCTGCGCCGAATTCTATTGTTGCGTCCTGCATGGCACGTACAACATCAGGATGGGAAGAAAGTCCCAGATAATCGTTGCTACAAAAATTTATTAGCTTTTTTCCGCCTATGTTTATTATCGTCCCGTCTTTGGACTCTACAATCCGCTCTTTCCTGAATAATCCTTGTTGCTGCAGTTGTTCCAGATTCAGACCTTCCGGGGTGTAATTCATGTTTTCAGCTTTATACCCAGCCGACCAAATAACTCCAGATCCTTTTCCTGTTGGGGATTATCAGTAGTCAACAGCCTCTCTCCAAAAAAAACGGAGTTTGCTCCTGCATAAAAGCACAACGCCTGTAATTCTTCAGTCATTTCATTTCGGCCGGCTGACAAGCGCAAATAAGAGGAGGGCATCATGATTCTGGCAACAGCTATCGTCTTTACAACTTCCAACGGGGCAATTGCGTCTGTTTGTCCCAGCGGCGTCCCCTCAACACGCACCAGCATATTGATTGGTACACTTTCTGGATGTTTTTCCAGATTTGCCAGCGTCTGCAAAAGTTTGGCCCGATCCGCAACATTTTCTCCCATACCAATAATTCCGCCACAACAAACATTTAAACCGGACTTTCTCACGTGGGACAGAGTATTTAATCTGTCCTCGTATTCCCGGGTACTAATGATGTGTTTGTAATATTCAGGCGAGGTATCAAGATTATGGTTGTAATAATCCAGGCCGGAAGCTTTGAGACGATCCGCCTGCTCCTGGGTTAACATACCTAGCGTGGCACAGGACTCCAGACCCAGCGATTTGACTGCTTCTACCATTTCCAGAACCTTCTTAAAATCCTTTTCTTTCGGGCTTCTCCATGCTGCACCCATACAGAATCTGGTCGCTCCATTTTGTCTGGCTGCTTTTGCAGAATTAATCACCTGCTCAACTTCCATTAAAGGCGACTCTTCAATATCTGTGCTATAGCGAAGGCTTTGGGGGCAATAGGCACAGTCTTCGGGGCAACCACCCGATTTAATATTTAACAATGTACTTAACTGGATTTCGTTGGCATCAAAATAACGGCGGTGTGTTGTATGTGCCTGATGAATCAAATCATTGAAAGGTAGCCCAAACAAAGCTGTGATTTCTTCCTCAAGCCAGTTATTCCTGAGTTGTGCGTGTTTTTTATCCTGGGGGGAGTGTTGTAACTGTGAACTTAACATAGTATTTTTAGCCTGTTAGCAAACGGAATTGTCTAATAATAAGTCTGGGCTGATAACTGTCAACTTAAACTAACACACGGAAGTTAACCAGTGCCAGAATTCTATTTCCTTCGGCCGTCGTTATTATCAACTCGTTGTGAGCTTTGTGGTGATGTCGGATATTTTTCGAGCTGTGTCTGCGATCCTTGTCTGTCCGATCTTCCCCGATTAAAAGATCATTGTTCGCGCTGTGGCATGGTTCTGCCGCAATACGCGGACACTTGCGGAAATTGTATAACTACCATCTGGTATGCAGATCTGACTATTTGTCCATTTCAGTATCACTACCCTCTGGATCGTTTAATCCAGAAAATTAAATATCAGGATTGCCTCAGGCTGGTATCGCCATTAACCAAAAAACTCGTGTCTTGCCTCACCCAAAACACCCTTCCAGAGGCCTTGATTCCTGTGCCGCTGCATCCCTATAGGCTATACAGTCGTGGCTTTAATCAATCCGTCGAAATTTGCAAAATATTAAACGACTGTCTGGGGATCAAGGTGATTACGGATCTTATAGTTCGAACCCGAAATACGAAGCCCATGTTTGAGCTTGGCGCAAAACAAAGATCCCGTAATATTCGGGATGCATTCCGTTTGACCAGGCCCCTGGGTTATCGCTCAGTTGCCATTGTGGACGACGTGATCACTTCAGGCGCGACAGCAAATGAGTTGGCACTCTTGCTAAAACAGGCCGGCGCCAGCAGAATCTAATTCTGGGCCCTGGCCCGTTCCGGCTAATTTATCAGGTGTCCAGGTTCTCGACCATGCGCGCATTCTTTTCAATAAACTCCCTGCGCGGTTCAACCTGATCTCCCATTAGCGTAGTAAATATTTCATCTGCCGCTACAGCATCTTCGATGCGCACCTGCGACATGCGTCTGGTCTTGCTGTCCATGGTGGTTTCCCATAGCTGGTCCGGGTTCATCTCGCCCAGTCCCTTATATCGCTGTAAATGCAGTCCTTGAGCAACTTCTGCAAGCAACCAGTCAAACGCTTCTTTCATCGAATGTATTTCCATCGATTTTTCGCCGCGCAGCACCATCACCTTGTCAGTGATTTTGTGACTGTTCTCTAGCGCTGTAAAACGCATATATTCACGTGAACGGAAAAAGTCCGGGTTAAATATATTGGTGGATTCTGAACCGTGCAAGTTAATGGTCACTTTCATGCTGAACTCTTTGCTGCCTGTCTCAAACAACTCTGTTTGGTATTTTGCGCCATCGGCAACTGAGGCTACCAGCTGTGTTTTAAGTTGTTCTGTCCAGCGTTCCATTTTGTTTTTGTCGGAAAAATCCGGGTCGGCCAACAGTGGCGAGGTTCGTATGGCGTTAAGAATTTGCGGGTTGTATCTTTTTTCTAGTCTGGAACGCTCACGGTTCATGGTTAAATACTGATCGGCCACTTGTTTCAGCTCGCCTTCTGTCAAAGGGACCGCTGTGGGTGCAGTCCGCAGCACGACGTTGTTTAGCGCCATTTCTATCAGGTAGGCTTCGCGCTCAGAATCGTCCTTCAAGTATCTTTCCTGCTTCCCGCGCTTCAGCTTGTACAGGGGCGGTTGCGCTATATAGATATGGCCGCCCGATATCAGAGTTGGCATTTGTCGATAAAAAAAAGTCAACAACAATGTGCGTATATGTGAACCATCTACGTCAGCATCCGTCATGATGATGATCCGATGGTATCTTAGTTTGGCAATGTCAAACTCGTCCCGACCTATACCGCAGCCTAACGCTATGATCAGCGTTCCTACTTCTGCGGACGAAAGCATTTTGTCAAACCGCGCCTTCTCCACATTTAAAATTTTTCCTTTTAATGGCAAAATCGCCTGGTTTTTACGATCCCGCCCTTGTTTTGCGGAACCTCCGGCCGAGTCACCTTCGACTAGAAATAACTCGGATTTTGCCGGATCTTTTTCCTGACAGTCAGCCAGCTTGCCTGGCAGGCCGGCGATATCGAGCGCTGTTTTCCTGCGCGTCAACTCACGCGCTTTTCTTGCAGCTTCCCGCGCTCTGGCCGCATCAATAATTTTTTCACATATTATTCTGGCTTCCGCAGGATGCTCTGCAAGAAATGTTTGCAGCTTCTCTGCCACGGATGACTCAACTACCGGACGCACCTCGCTAGACACCAGTTTTTCCTTGGTCTGTGAGGAAAACTTGGGGTCTGGAACCTTGATTGACAGCACCGCCGTTAATCCCTCTCTTACATCATCACCCGTTACCTGCACCTTGGCTTTTGCCGCAAAGCCTTCTGCCTCAATATAGTTATTCAACGTTCTGGTAAGGCCACTTCTGAAGCCTGCCAGATGGGCGCCGCCGTCTTTCTGTGGAATATTATTCGTATAACAAAAAATATTTTCCTGATACGAATCGTTCCACTGCATGGCTAACTGTACAACAATCCCCTCTTTCTCCGAATTGAGATCAATTACAGTAGCGTGCGAGGGCGTTTTGTTTCTGTTCAGGTGCTGTACAAATGCGCTGATTCCACCCTTGTATTCAAATACGTCGTTCTTGCCATCTCTTTCGTCCGACAGTTTGATACGAACGCCGGAGTTCAGAAACGACAGCTCTCGCAATCGTTTTGTAAGAATATCGTAATGAAGTTCGGTATCGGCAAAAACCATATCATTGGGTAAAAACCGTATCTCCGTCCCCCTTTTGTCAGAGGGCCCGACTCTTTGCAGGCTATCAACCGGCACGCCCTCTCGGTATTCCTGCTTATGGCAATAACCATCCCGATAGATTGTAAGAAACAGTGTCTTCGACAGCGCATTGACCACAGAAACACCAACGCCGTGCAGGCCGCCCGACACCTTGTATGAGTTATCGTCAAACTTTCCGCCCGCATGTAACACTGTCATTATTACTTCAGCGGCCGACTTTCCTTCTTCTTCATGCATATCGACAGGAATGCCGCGGCCGTTGTCCGTCACCGTTACCGAGTTATCGGCATGCAAGATGACAGCGATTTCTGTGCAGTGTCCCGCAAGCGACTCGTCGATACTATTATCCACCACCTCAAAAACCATGTGGTGCAACCCCGTTCCGTCGTCTGTATCACCTATATACATACCCGGTCTTTTTCTTACCGCGTCTAACCCCTTAAGAACTTTTATATTCTTCGAGTCGTATACTTGACCTTTCTCATCCATATACTCTTTATCCTGATAATCTGGTTATGCCACACGAGCAAAAAACTATTCTTTTGCCCTGATCCGACCCTGTTCCACGTGGAACGTTTTTTGCAACTCTTTGTTTAGTATGGTGTTTTGTTCTTCGGTGTTCGTTAACAGCGCTTGTGTCTCGCCAGCACTGAGTGTCTCCAGCAGAAAAACACAGGCTGGTTCATCCAGCTCCGCCTTATAGTCATCCAACAACAAAAGGGGTTTAACGCCTGTTTTTTCTGTAAGCACTTTCGCCTGCGCTATCATTAATAGGCAAATAAACAGCTTGGTTTGCCCCCTAGAGAAAAATCCCGCCAGACTTTTTTCATTAATTAAAAAACGGACGTCTATATTGTGTGCGCCTTGGCGCGTGTATCCATTTTTGAGGTCCGCCCCCCATGACTGTGAATATTTGTCGCTCTCCTGTACGTTTTCTGGCCAATCAGACGATAATATTACTGAAACCTGATTCAAAAATACCTGCTGTGCGGTTGGGTTAAGCGCCTCTACTAGCAGGGCTAAAAACATACTTCTTTTTTCAACCAGATAGCGGCCTGATTCTATCATTGCTTGCTCCCAGGCTCGATATAATTCTCTCTTATTTACCCCCCTTTTCAACAGCATATTTCGCTGCCTCAACGCTTTCATATACGCCTTCCAGACATCCAGATATTCTGGTTCCACGTGAAACATTGCCCAGTCGAGCCAGTGTCTTCTCTCTCTGGGACCGCCGGTCAATAATAACTGGCTGTCTTGGTTAATCAGGATGACGGGGACGCCTCGTGACTGTTCAGAAACCGTCTTTATTTTATTCCCATTATATTTAATGGTTGTTTGTCCGTAACTTTTCTCAATACCTGTGCTTATCTCTCCATCCCGTTCGTGTTTGATTCTGGAAAAGACCAACAACCCTTTCTGGTCGTGCTGAATAACATCATGAATTCTGGGAGTTCTGAACGATTTACCCCTCGAAAGCAGATAGATTGCTTCGAGTATGGCGGTTTTTCCGCTCGCGTTTCTACCAATGAAAAAATTGAGCCTGGGCCCGGGGGAAAATTCTATTGACGCCAGGTTTCTGAACTGTTTTATCTGTAACCAATCCATTTGCATGGAGTGTTTTACAGCCTCATCGGCATCACTACATATTTACTCTTATTGTCTTCTTCGGGCAAAAGCAGGCAGCTACTATTTGGATCTTTAATTGTAATCCTGACCATTCTGGTTTTGATTATCGATAAAGCATCAAGTAGATAGGACACATTAAATCCAATTTCCATTTCCTGCCCGTCGTAATCAACCTCCACCTCTTCTTCTGCCTCTTCCTGTTCCGGGTTATGGGCTAATGCACGCAGTTTTCCTTTCTCCAGCAATATCCTTACGCCGCGGTATTTTTCATTCGATAATATTGATGCGCGTGTTAGGCTTTGTCTGAGTAATTCCCTTTCCGCCAGAACTACAGATTTGCCTATTTCCGGCACAACCCGATCATAATCAGGGAACTTTCCATCAATTAATTTACTGGTAAAAATAATCTCGTTAAATTTTACCCTTATATGGTTGTTACTAATTTTTACACTGACTTCTTCTTCCTTGTTTTCGAGATGTTTTATCAGTTCGATCACCCCTTTCCTGGGAAGGATTATTTGTGTTTTTTCCTTTATTTTCATTGGGATTTCAAGATCCCTTAATGCAAGCCTGTGGCCATCAGTCGCAACCGCGCGCACACCATTTTCGTTCAATTCCAGTAGTAACCCATTCAGGTAGTAACGCACATCCTGCTGCGCCATCGAAAAGGCTGTCTTTTCCAGTAATTCCTTAAATGCTTCCTGTGTTATTGAAAACTCTGCTGTTGGAACATGCATATCGATAATCGGGTATTCGTGTGCGGGTAATGTCGTCAAAGTAAAACGACTCTTGCCTGACAGGAGCTGCACACGGTGACCGGCCGCTTTTATTCTAATTGTGCTGTCTTCCGGCAAGGCACGGCAGATGTCGAGTAGTTTTCTGGCAGGAAGCGTTATTTCATGCTTCCCCTGATCCTTAATCTTTAGAGACGCAACCAGCTCAACTTCCATATCGGATGCCGTGATCTGTAGTGTTTCCCCGTTTGTTGTAAGGAGAAGGTTTGCCAAAACAGGAAGGGCTTGCCTTCTTTCGACAACCCCAATAACAACCTGGAGGATTGGAAGCAACTGACGACGTTCTATAATTAGATCCATATAAATACTCACATTGTAATTATTATTAGGGTAATAATTTTGTGTATATTAAATTTGTTTAAAAAAATCAACCACATAACAGGCAATAAACAAAAAGAGACCTGTTAATAAAAAATTGTTTCATTGTGCATAAAAAAGGAACAACAAATTTTGCGTTATTTAAACATTTTTATCCACAGCTTAATTATTAAGTAAATTCGCAAGATTCTTATAATCTTCTTCGATACGTTTTTCTTCTTTTCTTAGTTCAGCCACTTTTCTGCAAGCGTGCAAAACAGTTGTATGATCTCTACCCCCAAAAGCATCACCTATCTCTGGCAAGCTATGGCTCGTTAATTCCTTTGCCAAAGACATTGCTATCTGTCTTGGCCGCGTAACAGAACGCGAACGTCTTTTCGAAAGCAGATCAGAAACGCGTATTTTATAATATTCTGCTATTGTTTTTTTAATGTTTTCTAGTGTTATTTGTTTGTCCTGAAGCAATAACAAATCCTTCAGCGCGTTCTGGGTAAACTCCAGAGAAATAGGCTGTCCAGTCAGATTAGAGTTGGCAACAACACGATTAAGCGCCCCCTCTAACTCACGGACGTTTGAGCGAAAACGTTTTGCGATAAAGAAAGACACGTCACTTGGTATGTAACTATTTGTTTGTTCTGCCTTTTTATTAATAATTGCCACACGCGTTTCAAGCTCTGGTGGCTCTATTGCAACCGTTAGGCCCCAACCAAAACGTGATTTCAAACGTTCTTCCAGGCCCTTGACCTCCTTTGGATAACGGTCACAGGTCAAAACAATCTGGTGTTGTCCTTCTAGCAGCGCATTGAATGTATGAAAAAACTCTTCCTGACTACGCTCTTTTCCAGCAAAGAACTGAATATCATCGATCAGCAAGGCATCCAGAGAACGGTAATATCGCTTAAATTCATTTATCGCGTTGTGTTGTAAGGCCCGAACCATGTCGGCCACAAAACGCTCTGAATGCAGGTAAGCAATATTTGCAGTGGGCTTGTGTTCCAGGATTGCATGACCAATCGCATGCATAAGATGGGTTTTGCCCAAACCCACACCACCGTAAATAAACAGGGGATTATAAGAAACACCCGGGTTTTCCGCTGTCTGGATTGAGGCGGCACGCGCCAACTGGTTGGACTTCCCTTCAACAAAAGAGGCAAAGGTAAAGTTAGAATTCAGGTAGTTTGAATAACGTTTCGAACTTGGTGCAGGATCTGTGCGGCCCGCCCTGCTTTTAGCAGCGGGTTCGATTGTGCTGTTGCTGCCAACCTCAACAACAATATTACAGGCGTTTACGCCCAGAATTTTTTCAAGAAGAACATTAATACGATCAAGATATTTTTCGTTGATCCAGTCAAGCACAAACCGGTTGGGCGCCAGCAAACGGATGTTGTTGTCTTCCTCGACCGCCTGCAAGGGCCGTATCCAGGTATTGAACTGCTGCGGTGTGAGCTCGCCTTCAAGCCTTTCCAGACAGGATTCCCAGACAGACATTGCCAAACTTGTGAGCTCCTAAACAGAGAAAAAAGTAATTTAAAGAAAGAAGAGAGGTAAAAGTGTATACTTGTTTGGGTAGCTTATCCACAATCTCCACAATCGCTGCACGAAGAAAATACCGATATAAAATTGACTTTTCAAAGAAAGGGAAAGTAAGATGTCGGTTCTTTAAACACCGCCTATAACATAAAGTCAGGTTCAGTAATGAAGCGTACATATCAACCAAGCAAACTAATTCGAAAAAGACGCCACGGGTTCCGTTTGCGCATGCGTACCAAGGCAGGGCGACTTGTCATTAAAGCCAGGAGAGCAAAAGGCCGCAAGCGTCTGGCTGCCTGAAGATGTGGTTGCAAACAAGGGGCGCTTTGAGAAGCATCAGCGGTTGATTACACCCTCCGATTTCCGCAAAGTTTTTAAAACCAGACTACGCTCATCAGACTCCCAGTTTCTGGTTCTGGCCAGTGAGAATGGATTACCCTTTTCACGGCTTGGTTTGGCAGTATCCAAGGACAAGCTCCGAAAAGCGGTGTCCAGAAACAACATCAAGCGGCTGATTCGAGAGAGCTTTCGCACGAACACCGAAAATTTGACAGGACTGGATCTGGTGGTTTTGCCACAGAAAAAAATCAATATTTCAGACAGGCAGACGCTGAGAGTCTCTCTGGGCTTACATTGGAGAACAATTTCTGGTGCAAAAACTGCTAATAATCCTGATTAGGTTTTATTACTACTGTATCAGTCCGGTTCTGGGGCCGCGTTGTCGTTTTGTCCCAAGTTGTTCATCCTATACACAGGAAGCTATCGAACGACATGGGGCGCTAAAAGGTTTGTGTTTGGGCGCGGCACGGCTTTGCCGTTGCCAGCCGTTTTCTCCGGGCGGTTATGACCCGGTGCCGTAATACATAAGGAATGATATGGAATCAATCAGGTTTGTATTAATAGTATGTTTTGCCATGGTCTCAATGAAACTCTGGACCAGTTGGGAAGACAGCTATACCAACAAGGAGCCTGTGCAGATTCAGCAAACGTCCGAAAGCACCATAAAAAATAGTGGACCAACCGAAGTACCAGAAATCGATACAGGCCCACGTTCAGAAGTGGCGCCAACGAAAAATCAGGCTATCGAAAACCAGCAGAACTCAGATCCCGTCAGCATAGTGACCGATGTTTTTCAGCTGAAAATAGACCGCCGTGGTGGCGTAATAAGTCGAGCGGCTTTAAATGACTTTCCTACGTCCATAGACAAACCAGCAGATCCTTATGTGCTGATGGATAACTCGCCGGAGCTGGTACAACTCGCGCAAGGCGGCCTGTTAAGCAAGCAGCCGGCACCAACACATGAATCGATTTATCAAACATCCGAACAAAGCTACACACTAAAACAGGAAGAAGATACGCTTTTAGTTCCCTTCACCTGGACACAGGACGGCATCAGCGTAACCAAAACCTTTGAGTTTGAGCGGGGTAGCCACCTGGTAAAAATAAGTTACCGCATAAGCAACAACACCAAGATGAACTGGGTTGGGCGCGCCTACACGCAGCTGAAACGGAATGCTCCCAGCACCAAGGGCATGAGAGTTATGAACACCTATACAGGCGCCGTGTTGTCCGGGCCCGATAATCGTTATGAGAAAATAAGTTTCAAGGAGATCACCAGTCAACCGCTCGCCCGTGATGCTGCAGATGCTTGGATAGCAATGATACAGCATTATTTTCTGGTTGCGCTGATACCAGCAGACAAGACTGGAACCTATCATTATTACACGCGAGACCTTGGTAATAATTTGTTTGCCGCCGGCGCCCTGACACCACAGGTTGAAATATTGCCGGGAGAAATCCACGAGGTTATTGAGCAACTTTATGTAGGGCCGAAAGATCAGAAAAAACTTGAAAAAATCGCGAGCGGTCTTGATCTGACGGTTGATTATGGAAAGCTCTGGTTTCTTGCCAAGCCGTTATTCTGGGGGCTGAGTTCTGTGCACGAGGTAACGAATAACTGGGGTTGGTCCATTATCCTCATCACCGTTTTTCTCAAAATTCTTTTCTACAAACTGTCTGCGGCCGGCTACAAGTCGATGGCGAATATGCGTAGGGTGCAGCCCCGGCTGGTAGCATTGCGTGATCGTTACAAGGATGACAAGGTTAAAATGAATCAGGCGATGATGCAGATTTACAAGGAGGAAAAGATCAATCCACTGGGCGGTTGCTTTCCTATCATGATCCAGATCCCGGTATTTATGGCCCTATATTGGGTGCTGCTGGAAAGCATCGAACTAAGGCAGGCAGATTTTATTTTCTGGTTGCACGATCTTTCCGCGCCCGATCAATTCAGGGTGTTGCCGGTATTGATGGGTATTACCATGTTCATTCAGCAAAAGCTTAACCCCGCGCCAATCGATCCAATCCAGGCCAAGGTAATGATGATTATGCCTTTTGCCTTCACTATCTTTTTTTCGTTTTTCCCTTCGGGGCTGGTGTTGTACTGGGTGGTAAATAATACTCTGTCGATTGTTCAGCAATGGATCATTACACAGAACCTGGAGAAAGCAGGTCTGAGCAGCAGGCCCAGATAACACTCTCCAGGGCTATGGCGGACCGCAAGGACAACATTGCAGCAATTGCTACCCCGGCAGGTAATGGTGGTATTGGCATTGTCAGGCTGTCCGGGCCGGCCTGTTTACAGATTGCCCATTCACTTACCAGGATTAGCCCACAACCACGCCATGCTCATTTCTGTACTTTTCGTGATCATGACGAACACATAATCGACAAAGGCATCTTGCTATATTTCAAAGGTCCCGAATCGTTTACCGGGGAAGATGTGGTCGAGTTTCATGGCCATGGCGGTCAGGTGGTAATGGGTCTGTTATTACAAGAAACGCTCTTTCAGGGAGCTAGGCTAGCTAGACCAGGCGAGTTCACAGAAAGGGCGTATCTGAATGATCGTATTGATCTGATTCAGGCAGAAGCGATCGCGGACTTGATTAACAGTTCCTCCAGCCGGGCGGCACGCAGTGCTGCACGCTCACTGGATGGAGTATTTTCAGAGTATATAAATCGATCTATCGAGACGCTGATTTCACTAAGAGTGTTTGTTGAGGGCGCGCTGGATTTTCCGGAAGAAGAAATAGATTTTCTCGCGAAATCAGATCTGATGTTAAGGTTGCAGGGTTTGTATGAAGCGCTGACAGTCTTGTTGAAACGGGCAGAGGCAGGAAACAAACTGAAGTCCGGTCTGCGTGTGGCCATTATTGGCAGTCCTAATGTAGGAAAATCCAGTTTGTTGAATCGATTATTAGGGTCTAATCGAGCAATTGTTACCGACATGGCAGGCACTACCCGCGACACCATAGATGAAACCGTATTACTGGATGGCGTACAAATCAATATTGTCGATACTGCGGGCTTGAGGTCAGCCTCGGATCCGGTTGAACAGGAAGGAATCCGGCGCACGCGCGTGGAAATAGACAGGGCGGATGCGATACTGCTGGTATCTGATGTTGAGCCAAACAACCCCGTTGCAGATTTAAAGCAGGAGCTTGGATTAAAGCCGGACCAGAAGCTTCTTCTTATCAGAAACAAGATCGATATCAACGAGATCTTGCCATATCAGCGAATAACAGCTGAGGCTATGTATCTGGGCGTATCTGCGTACAGCGGTGCCGGGATCGATTTGTTGGAGGGCGCGCTCAAGGACCTTGCAGGCAACAGCGAGGCAGAAGAAGATCTGTTGCTGGCCAGAAAAAGACATGTCGATGCAATCCGCGTAGCAAGAGACGCGATACATACTGGCATGGAGGGTTATTTATCGAGCGGCTCTGCTGAGCTGCTGGCAGAGGCGTTGCGCAATGCTCAATCACAGCTCGGTGAAATAACAGGTGCGTTCCATAATGAGGACTTATTGGGTGAAATTTTTTCTACCTTCTGTATCGGAAAATAACAGGAACAGGGCATGAGCATAAAAACAGACATATCTGTCGGGGAATTTCTAGACAAGCTCAGTATCGTGCAAATCAAGCGGGCACGTATCAGCGATGACGCCAAATTAATTAATATAAACAAGGAGCTTGAAGTGTTGCATGATCTGTGGCGACGCTCCGAGTACGTTAATACAGATTTAAGCGCCGAGCGGGAGGAATTGCGTCTCGTAAATGAGCTGTTGTGGGACATAGAAGATGATATTCGCGAAAAGGAAGCTCGAGGAGAATTCGATAGCGAGTTTATAGAGCTGGCCAGGGCGGTTTATGTGACGAATGACCGCAGGGCAAAGATTAAGAAATCGATTAATACCAAACTGGGTTCGGGAATCGTCGAGGAAAAGTCCTACAAGGATTATTAGGACAAATCAGATGGCACAAACGACCCGATCTGTTTTATTTATCTCCCTAAGTTGTGTCGGTGACGCCATCATGACAACCCCATTGCTGGAGGCCCTGCATCAACACTTTCCTGAAGCAAAGATAGACATTGTTGCGGATAAGCGGTCTGCTCTCCTGTATCAGCATTGTCCGTACCGCGCCAGAATCCTGATTAAGGACAAGAAAAAATTATTACGCGGTTCCGTGTCGTTACTGCGTGAAATATTGAAAAAATCGTATGATGTAATTGTTGATGTGCGTACAGACGGGTTGGCATATCTTTGTCGTGGAAGGACGCGTTATACAAAATGGCAACGCAAACCTTATGGGCCGCATGCTGTAGAGCAGCTAATGGGTGTAATTCACCGTCTGCACGGTCAGGAACGCATACCTCCGACTACCGTCTGGATAAGTGAAGAAGAAAAAAGATTTGCAGATAACGCCGTAATGGACTTGCCGCCAGGTCGTTGGTTATATCTAGCGCCTGCAGTTACTCTCGCTAGCAAGTCATGGCCGATCGAAAACTATATACGTCTGGCACATAATGTAAGAGACATTTTTTCTGCCGTAATTCTGGATGGTAGCCCATCAGAAGCGAGTGTGACGCTATCCGTTGCGCGAGAGTTAAGGCTGCCCTATGTTGATCTGGCGGGAAGGACCAATCTGTTGCAGGCCGCTGCTGTGTTGCGCCACGCCAGTCTGTTTGTGGGTAGCGACTCAGGCCTGGGTCATGTTGCCAGTGCTGTGGCTACACCAACGCTGACATTTTTCAGTAATGATAAGCCGGAGCGTGTATTGCCCTGGGGGAATCGGGCTGTTTGGTTAAGAGCCGCGGACGGCAATGTTAGTAGTATTTCGGTGGAAGAGGCAGAGAAAAAAATCAGAGGGCTGTTTCTGGACTAAGCAACTATTGCCTGAGCAAGCTCAGATACTCGATACATTTATTTTGCCACAAAAATTCTTTCGCTCTTTCCCGGGCATTTTCACCGAGCTGTTTACAGTACAATCTATTGTCCAGAAGCTCAAATATCGCTTGTGTCAGCGTGTCAGCATTTTCTGGTTCAATGACCAGGCCAGTTTGACGATGCAAAACCGCTTCGGGTGCGCCACCAACATTACAGGCAATGGAAGGAATCCCAAAACAAGCCGCATCAATATAAGCCATGCCAAACCCTTCCACATCCTGTCCAACTTTGCTGCCAGGCATAACAAACAGTGTTGAATGTCGTAACCACGCAGATTTGTACGCGCCATCAAGCTTGCCTGTAAAAATAACATGCTTGTTTAATCCCAGTTGTTGAACAGCTGTTTCCAGTTCGCCCCTTAAGGATCCTTCGCCGACAATTACATATAATATATCCGGATATTTTTCGATCAGTCTGGACAGGATGCATATGATCGAAAGCTGTCCCTTACGCCGTTCCAATCGTGCCAGCGTGATCAAAACCGGTGCGTGCAAGGCACATTGTTCACTTATTTTCAGATCGGTTGCTGGTTCTTCTTCGCCAATTGTTATTCCAGGATAGATAACTCGAATTTTTTGTTGGTCAGCAACATGGTGCGACAATCGTTTTGCTGTATAGTCAGAATTGGCAATTATATAGTTGGCCTTCTCCAAAGAGCGCTTTATTCGTGCCGACTTGGATGCCGTAGGCTGTTCAGGAAACTCAGTGCCATGTGCCAGACAAAGCACCTTGTTGAAATAGCGGGTGTCTACATGTTCCAGGCTTTTCCAGGAATCTGTTATTAAAAACAGTTGTGACTCGCGGTGTTCTTGACTATATAAAAATAGTTGGCGAGCTTTTTTCCTTCTTCTCCAGGCCTTCAGTCCGCCGTAGCGGTAAACCGGGTAGACTTGTTGACTATCATGTTGCGAGTCAGCAGAAGAATATTTGTCCGCAAAAACCTGTACGCACTCACCAGATATTGCCAGAGCATTAGACAACGAGTACATCAGAGTTTCTATACCGCCTGAGGCGGGCGGAAAACATTGTGTAGAGATCAGTATCATGTATGCTTCAGTAAGCCAGTGGTATTCAATTTTTCCATTACCTGAGAAACGGGTATTTGACGCAAGTCCGGTTTGATGGCAGGTAGCTGGTTCGCGTTTGTGTCAGCATCCGTAACAATGATGTTTGCCTGTTGACCAATGGCGTGTGTGCGTCGCCAGTTAGTAGGCCCAAACAAACCAAACACCGGAATGCCAGAACAGGAGAGTATATGCATGGGCGCAGAATCGTTGGTTACTGCAAAACTCGCATGTCGTCCCAGTTCGGCTTCTTCCTGAACATTAAAAATACCTGAGGTGTTTATGCCGGCATGGGCAGAGAGGCTGGTATTTATGGTCTGGTCTTCTTTCCCACCCAACCAGAGTGTATCCAGCCCGTACGTTTTTAACTCCTGCGCCAACTCGAGAAAATATGGCCATCGCTTCTGTGGATGTTTTGAGCTTGCTCCCGCATGCATTAGTACAAAACGGCGATCTTCCAAGCCATTATTTTTTAGCCATTGGCGAACACGTGCTTTAGCGTCGTCACTGATAGGTAAATACGGTGGATCATAACAAGGCGCTACACCAGCACTTACCAGAATCTGGTTCAGGCGTTCCTGTGCGTGGTATTGACCGGTATAACGGTCATGCGGGTGCATGGTATATGCAAGGCCGGGGTGGTTGCCCGCCCGTTCAGGTATACCCGACAAGGCACAAAGCATAGCTGTTCTTTCGCTGGACTGTAAATCATACATTCGATCAAAGCGGTTGCTGCGAAGCCAGAGCAGGGTTTGTAGCATCGCCAAGGCACCCTTACGTGGAAATGATTGTATAGAAAGTCTTGGCCAACCCTGAAATAGAGGAACAAATCCGGGGGAAGTTAATAGCCAGATGCTGGCGTCGACATGATGTTCCATTATTCGTCGAATGAGTGGCGTCGACATGATTACATCGCCTAGCGCCCCCATTTTGATAATCAGGACCTTCAAGGGTTACTCCGCACGTGGCAGATCTGCTGAGTTTAAAGGCCGGGCCAGACAATACTGTTTGGCCATAAAACAATACAGCAAGAACCACCACGTTATTGATGACCAGTATGAGCCGTAAAATGCCAGATTCGTGCTGAACGGAAACATCACGATTAACACAGATAACAACACAGGGTAGGTTGGAGACAGTCGATCCTTGCCCAGAAAAAAGATATAAAAAACCCGAATGAAGATAATCAGACCAAACAAGCCAATGATACCGGTTTCTGTCAGTACCTCGAGTAATAATTGATGCGGATGTGTTGTGCCGGTGTCGTAGAAGAAATTATCGGCGGTACTGAATTGTTGATAAACATGGCGGAATCCGCGAGGACCGATGCCGTTAATCCAGTTGTTACGGATTATCTTTACGGAAGTTTCCCAAATCGGTAAACGCCGGGAAGTTGCCTGATCGGCGAGTTCATAATCCATGCTAAAAAGACCGGCCGTTGCCTGTAACCGATCCTGCAAGGGTTTATTGGTATATACCAGTAGCACCAGCATGGTGATACAGGCCAGTCCGGAAGCCAATAACGCTTTGCGCGAAATGTTCAGCGTGTCGGTATGACGGAGCAGAAACAGCAAATATCCGCTGACACTGATTGCGATCATAATCCATGCAGCCCGTCGTCCACCTAGCAGGACCACTGCAAACAAAGGCAGAACCAATAACCAGACCGCTGCATGCTTTTTGCTGTATTCGCGTAAGCTGTCAAAATACAGCGGTGAGAGTGCGGCCAGCATATGTGTAATGGTGTTATCCGGGTAAAACATGCCGGTTATATCACCTTCCCTGTAGGGATAACCAAACAGATTCACTCCGACGAGATATTGCATTGTCGCATCTATAGACCAGAAAGTGATGACCCAGAAAGTTGCGACGCGAAGCTTGCAAAATAATAACAGGTTTCTTCTTTCATCCAGAATGTATATGCCCATGAACAGGAAGCGTAGATAAGGGAAGGTTGTACGCGCAGAGTGGGCAAAATTAACCGCATCGGTCAGGGAAAATAACAGGGGCAACCAAAGTGCAAGAAACATGAATACGTAGACCTTAACAGCGTTATCCAAAAAAAGCCGCGATGGCCACGGTAAACAACGGCGCAAACCGATAAGTGCCATGATTGAAACTGGCAAGTTATAAAGCGACTTGCTGACAAACAGTATCAATGTTAACAGCATGAGTATAAATGCCAGATTTTCTTTCGACCATGATACGAAGTTGGTCATCATGGCACGAACGTTAATCGCGCTAGAACTCATGTTGGCCAATTTCCGCGAGGCGCTGCATTTAATTGTTCGTACAGGTTGATTGTATGGTCGAGCATGCGTTGCAGGGAAAATGGGTTGTTGGCGAGTACAGTTTGTTTGTTTTCCAGAAAATCGATAATTAGTCTGGTAACAGCATCCAGATCGTGTTTATTGACCAGCCCGACAGGAAACATACGGTTCATTATTTCAGCAGCACCGCCATGAGCATATGCAATAACAGGAGTGCCCAGGCAAAGAGATTCCAGTACTGTCCTGCCGAATGCTTCCGGCTCCCCTGAAAGCGAAAGCACTATAGCAGAAACGCTCATAATTTCCTTCAGGTCAGAACGGTGGCCAGTAAAAGTCACGAGATCCGAAAGCCCGAGTTTTTTGCTTAACGTGAGTAACTCTTCCGCATACTGTTGTTTGCGTGGATGTGATCCACCGACAATCAATCCGTGTATGGGCAGTTTACGATCAGACAGTTTTGCCAGTATGCGCAGAAAATCTTCCTGGCCCTTCCATCGGGTAAGTCTGGCCGGGAGCGTAATCAGGCGCTTGTTAACAAGTTGCGGGTATTGCCTGTACCAACGTTCTAACCAGGCTGGATCAGGTTGATAAGCATACGGGTATTTTTGACTACTTACACCGCGTTCAATTGTGACAATTTTTTCAGTGACAATCTCAGGGTAGTTTTCAACAATATAGTTATGGATAAAATCCGAGACGGCGATGACACGTTCACCAGACATCATGATTTTGCTGTAGGCGTTAACGCTATAGGGGCCGTGTACGCTGGTAACGAAACGCGGGCGTTTGCTATTGGCCATACCCCTCCAGGCCAGATAGCTAATCCAGGCCGGCAATCGGGATCGGGCATGCAGGATGCTTGTGTTGTTTTGTAACAAGGCCGTCCTGAGAGGGAATATATATTTGAGTGTAAGTGGCGATTTTTTTCCTACAGGTAACAGGATATGTTCGCTGCCGGTCTGAATCAATTCTTCGAGTAGTTCCCCGCCGGCAGAAACAACAATGGAACGGTGGCCTCGTTTAACCAGTTCTGCCGCTACTTCCAGCGTACCGCGTTCAACGCCTCCTGTGTTCAATGCTGGCAAGGCCTGGACTACTGTTAATCGGCTCATGAACTGGAACGCCTGTCGTAAGGTATGGAAAAGAGATCCATAACCAGTTTTGCGCAACGCCCGGATTCGTTGAACAGGCCATGGGTTGCCGTTAGCTTCTGACCTTCCGTCCAGGCGTCGAATATTGTAAGCAGTTTTTGCTCTGCTAGACGCTGTATCGCCGCGGTTAGTTTCCCCGTTTTTTTTGCGGGCACTTTAAGCAATCCAACAGCGGCACCAGATGTTAGTGCCTCGTATATCATCGAAACACTGTCTTGTGTCACCCAGACTTTTGCTGATACTTTAAGTTGTTCTGACAGCCAGTTGGTTGGTGTTGACTTGCAGGAATAATAGTGGAGGTTAGGGTGTTTAAGCGCCTTCAATTGTGCGCAGGTTTGTTCTGGTGTTCTGGGAGAGTCGCTTAACGTCCACTGCTCAGAACTGTCTTTGAGTATGCATTGGAGTTGGTCTAGCAGTGCGTTCACATTCCATTGATAGTGTCGTGAAGGCCCGCCAATCAGGATCAGCCCTCTGGCAGCATCCTGATTTATAGCAGGAATAATCGTATTTAGCGCACCACGAGTAACGATAATATTTTCATGGTTGGCCGGGTGATCATGGTCAGGTATCAAACACAGATCAAACCAGCTCGTGGGTAATGAAGGTTTCATTAGCACTATGGTTCGACCGCCTCTGGCGGCTTTAGCCAGTAACAGGGAAAGATGTGTACGGTGTCCTGCGCCGAGAATCAGGTCGGGAGAGGGCAGGGCTTCCCCTGCAGCAAATCGATTTACAGGCAAGCCGGATAACAATCCCAGTCGAGACGGTGCCTCAATAGTGTGTATCTGGCAGGGTGTCAGGGTAGACAGCGCGCCCGCCAGACCAAGGCTTTGTGCATCATGGCCTGCCTTGCCATCCGAAATCCGCCAGATACTTATCGGCTTGATTTGATCGCCCGGGCCTAAAATGGCCTATTCCTCCAGGATAAAGTCGGTACCACAATAAGGACACTTGGCCTTACCAGTGGTTTCTATCGGCAAGTAAACTCGCGGGTGAGAATTCCACAGGCTCATTTCCGGCAACGGACAATGCAGAGGCAGATCCTGCCTCGCAATCTGGATGGTTTGCCTGTCGTTCGGTGTGTTTGTGCCTTTGAATGTTGTCGCCATCATCGTCCCGTCGTGTTAGATATAAGATAGCCAATTCATATGATTCTTGGTTCGGCCATTGACGCAATCCAGATACATGGACTGCAATCTGGTGGTGATCGGGCCTCTGGCCCCTGATCCTATCTTGCGATTGTCCACTTCCCGAATGGGTGTGACTTCAGCTGCGGTGCCGGTAAAGAAGGCTTCATCCGCAATATACACTTCATCGCGGGTGATCCGTTTTTCCTTCACGGTATAACCACATTCCGTTGCCAGTTCGATTATCGTTTCGCGTGTCAAGCCTTCCAGCGCGGAGGTCAGATCTGGAGTGTAGATAACACCATTGCGGACGATAAAGATATTTTCCGCGCTACCTTCAGCCACGTATCCTTCCGTGTCAAGTAACATAGCTTCATCGTAGCCGTCTTCATGCGCTTCCCTGAACGCCAGCATTGAATTGATGTAATGTCCGTTCGCCTTGGCCTTGCACATGGAAATATTGACATGATGGCGTGTATAGGAAGAGGTTTTAATCCGTATACCCTTTTCCAGAGCCTCGGCACCCAGATAGGCGCCCCATTCCCAGGCCGCAACTGCAATATGCGTCTGCAGGTTATCGGCGCGCAGCCCCATGCCTTCAGAACCATAAAAGCAGACTGGCCGGATGTATGCAGAGGCGAGCTTGTTGTCTCGTAGTACATCAAGGCAGGCTTTGGTAACTTCAGCCTTGCTATGGGGCATCGGCATACGCATGATATGAGCCGAGTTAAATAAGCGGTTCATGTGTTCGGCAAGCTTGAATATAGCTGTACCTTGTGCTGTTTTGTAAGCGCGTATTCCTTCAAACACACCCATGCCATAATGCAGGGTATGGGTCAGCACATGTACCTTTGCTTCTCGCCAGGGCAGTAATTTGCCATCCAGCCAGATGACGCCGTCACGGTCATCCATCGACATCGTCAAGTCTCCTGTTAGTCAGTCTGGGGTAATAAACGTGTATTGCACCACATTTGGCCAAATTCTGCCATTGTGTTTAATCAGCCTTTTTTGTAATCCGGGCGGGTTTTTAAATGGAACGGTGATTGGGCATAATAGCGTCACATCAATCACCACTCTTATGAGGATCAAGCATCTATCATGAACAGCATCGAAATCAGGGAAGTTAACCCGCTCCAGGCCTGGGAAATCTTGCAGACTGACAGTTCGTCCGTGCTGGTGGATGTACGATCGAGATTTGAATATGAATATGTCGGGCATCCAGAAACCGCGATTAATATTCCGTGGAAAGAACTGCCAGACTGGAAACAGGTCCCGGATTTTGCAGAAAAAGTAAGACAGCAATTACAGGCATTACCAGGCCGGACCGTAGCGCCAGAGGCGATGAACGTATTGTTGCTCTGTCGTAGTGGCCAACGCTCAATGGCGGCGGCCGCGCGTCTGGCAGAATGTGGGTTTAACAGGTTAGTGAATATTGCTGAAGGTTTTGAAGGTCGTCTGGACGATGAGGGTCATCGTGGCACAATCAGTGGCTGGCGCTACCATCGCCTGCCGTGGAAGCAAGGCTGAAAATCAGTTTTGATCAGATACCGGCTGTTCCGGCACGACCGGAACGAAGTATCGACTGAAATACAGACCAATCTCGAACAATATCAGCATGGGAGTTGCCAACAGGAATTGTGACAGCACATCCGGCGGCGTCAGGATCATTCCGACCACGAAAGCACCGATGATGATATAGGGGCGTTTTTCCTTTATCCCTTCGATGGAAACTATTCCGGTGGCTATAAGCAAAATAGTGGCGATGGGCACTTCAAACGCCAGACCAAACGCCAGAAACATTTTCATGATGAAATCCAGATAGTGTCCTATATCGGTCATCATGGACACGCCCTCGGGAGTTACAGAGGTGAAAAAAGCAAAAACCAGCGGAAATACTACAAAGAAGGCGAATGCTGTGCCTGTATAAAACAGAACGATACTGGAGATAAGCAGTGGCATGGCGAAGCGTTTTTCATTCAGATACAGTCCAGGCGCAACAAAAGCCCATACCTGATATATCAGATACGGCATGGTAATAAATAGTGCCGCATACATCGTTAGCTTGAACGGCACCAGAAATGGAGAGGCAACTTCCGTCGCGATCATGGTTGTGCCTGCAGGCAACTTGCTTAGCAAAGGTGTCGAGACGAGGTTGTATATTTCAGTGGAAAAAGGTGCCAGCAACAAAATGACCACAACCACGCTGATCATGCTATGGATAATTCTGGTACGTAACTCGGTCAGATGAGCAATTAACGGTTGCTCGTGTTCCACTTCCGGCGGTTTGGCTGGTTGGATGCTGGTCATAATAATGCCGGGGTTATCCAGTCGGGTTTTGTTTGTTGTTGTCAGGGTCTCTGTCGGGCGCAATTTCCATCAGATCATCCAGTTCATCTATGGCCGATTGCAGTTTTTTGGTTTCGCCACCTAATTTGCGACGCTCTTCCTCGAAATCAAATTCTCGTTCTAGCTCATAGCGGGTTTCAGTAACAATTCGCCGGATTTTTTTTGCCCAGCGGCTGACATCCCGAACCAGGGTCGGCAACTTTTCCGGACCTACGACCAGCAGTGCAACGACACCGACTACGGCAAGCTCCCAGAAGCTGATATCAAACATCGTGAGTGTTCCGGTAAATCGTTGGTAAGCAAAAACAGATCAAGTAAACAGCGAGACGAGTCGACAGTTCGGTGACAGTTTCAGGTCTGATCGCCGTTTTTTTGAGCCTGAGAACTGTTTTGGGCAGACGACTCCTCGGCCGCTGTGTCCTGCAGCTTCTTGGCTTCAGCCGTTTCCGGGTCATCATCGCGCATGGCTTTTTTGAACCCTTTCAGGGCCGCTCCCAGATCGCTGCCAATATTGCGAAGTTTATTCGTGCCGAAAAGCAGGGCGGTAATCATCAACACGATCAATAATTGCGGGATACTGAATACCATAAGAACTCCTCCAACTCAGTCCATCTTTGTCAGGTGATTATACCTGTTTATTATGGCGATTCTGCTTTTCTTTCAGTCCAGACTGACCAAACCGTCTTTCCAGTTCTGCCAGAACGTCGACCGCCTTCACGTCCAGCGATGCTAGCAGTACCAGTGTGTGGAACCACAGATCTGCGGTTTCATGTATAACTGCCTGTTTATCCGGATTTTTTGCTGCAATGATCAGCTCGGCAGACTCTTCACCCAGTTTTTTGAGGATAACATCCAGCCCCCGCTGGTACAGGCTCGCCACATAGGATATTTCCGGATCGGCGTTTTTACGCTGTTCCAGTATCTCGGCAATTTTTTCCAGGGTATCAGTCATATATTCAAGATTCAGAACGGTTCATTATTATTTATTGTAGATCAAGTCAGGATCCTTGATAACAGGTTCGACTTGTTCCCAGCGTCCTTCGTTCAGCTTCTGGTAAAAACAGCTGAACCGTCCGGTATGGCAGGCAATGTCGCCAACCTGACGAACCAGTAATAGTAAGCTGTCATTATCACAGTCCATTCTGACTTCGCTTACTTCCTGTACGTGACCAGACTCCTCGCCCTTGTGCCAGAGTTTTAACCTGGAACGGGACCAGTAAACTGCCTGGCCTGATTTGACAGTTTGCAAAAGTGCATCCCGGTTCATCCATGCTTGGGTAAGTATTTTGCCGGTAATTACATCCTGGGTTATCACGGGCACAAGTCCGTCATGGTTCCATTTGACTTGATCAATCCATGCAGATGAGGTTTTCATCATGTCGGGCCTAGATTCTTACCGCGATATTATTTTGTGACATTAACATTTTGGCCTCGTTTACGGTGAATTCGCCAAAATGAAAAATGCTGGCAGCGAGTACAGCATCGGCTTTACCCTTGATAATGCCATCTACCAGATGCTGCAGACAGCCGACACCTCCAGAAGCAATGACCGGGATCGACACAGCGTCACTGATAGTTCTGGTTAACGCCAAATCAAATCCATTGCGTGTGCCATCACGATCCATGCTGGTAAGCAACAATTCACCTGCGCCCAGTTCGTCAGCATGCCTGGCCCAGGTTACCGCATCAATTCCGGAATTGCGTCGACCACCATGTGTGAAAACTTCCCAGCGCGGGTTATCCGGGTCAGTACCGGTCTGCTTGGCATCAATGGCAATAACTATACACTGTGATCCAAATTGTCTGGAGGCGGCACGCACAAATTCAGGGTCCTGTAATGCTGCTGAATTGATACTAACCTTGTCTGCGCCCGCGATAAGCATTCTGCGGATATCTTCCAGTGTGCGTATTCCGCCGCCCACGGTGAGCGGTATAAATACCTGACTGGCGACCGCCTCGACCAGTTGTACCATGGTTGCACGATTATCACTGCTGGCAGTAATATCGAGAAAAGTGATTTCGTCGGCGCCCTGTTCATCGTAACGTCTTGCAACTTCAACAGGGTCTCCGGCATCCCGGATGTTGATAAAATTGACGCCTTTAACTACCCTTCCGGCATCTACATCCAGACAAGGGATCACCCGTTTTGCCAGACTCATGCCAGCAAATCAGGTTTTTTTGATATGTGCATTAAGGTATTTTTGTGCGGTGGCAAAATCCAGCGTGCCTTCATAGATCGCCCGGCCAGTAATGGCGCCCTCGACACCTTCCCCGGCGATTTCACACAATGCCTTTATATCGTCCATATTACTGACACCGCCAGAGGCGATAACCGGGATAGTAATTTGACGACACAGATTAAGGGTGGCTTCGATATTGACATTATTCATCATGCCGTCCCGACCGATGTCAGTAAAAATAATGGAAACCACACCCTCATCTTCAAATCGTTGAGCCATATCGACCACATCGTGATTTGACAGTTTAGACCAGCCTTCAGTTGCCAGCTTGCCATCGCGAGCATCCAGGCCCACGATAATATGACCGGGAAATTCAAGACAGACATCGGAAACAAAATGCGGAGTGGTTACCGCGCGCGTTCCGATTATTACGTAGTTAACGCCGGCATCCAGATAGGTCTGGATGGTATCCTCGTCGCGTATTCCACCGCCGACCTGCAGAATAATGTCAGGATAGGTTTCAGCAATACTATGGATGATGTCAGCATTACCGGGTTTGCCGTTTACTGCCCCATTCAGATCGACTATATGCAGTCGTTTGGCGCCTTCCTTAATCCAGCGCGAGGCAACGTCCAGCGGATTATTGCTGTAAATGGTTTCGTCATCCATGCGTCCTTGACGCAGACGGACACACTTTCCGTCTTTGATATCGATAGCGGGAATTAACAACACGGGCAGTTCCTAATGGCCTTGAACAGTTTTCAGATTATGTTAAAGAAAGAGGTGTTCCAAATCAGTGTGTATGTTTTATAAATGTTAGCACAGTAACCGTAGAACCATAAAATATTTTGCCCAAATATCAAAATTAGTGTGCTTGGTCCCAGTTGGGACCTGTTCCTATGTCGACCGTGACTGGTACTGTCAATTCCGGTACATTTGACATGATTTTACGGATTTGCGGGATCAAGGTGGTAATTGAATCCTGTTCTATTTCAAACACCAGTTCGTCATGCACCTGCATGATCATCTTGATGCTGTCCGAATGGGTCAGTATTTCCCGGTCTATATCAATCATAGCACGCTTGATTATGTCCGCCGCCGTTCCTTGCATGGGCGCATTTATAGCTGTTCTTTCGGCGTATTGTCTTCGTGCTGCATTGCGGGAATTGATTTCTGGCAGGTATAAACGGCGTTTATAGACTGTTTCCACAAAACCTTCCTGTTTGGCCTGCGCCCGCGTTTTGTCCATGTATATTTTAACGGCAGGGTACCTTTCGAAATAGCGGTCGACGTAGGCTTTCGCTTCATCACGCCCAATTCCAAGCTGTCTGCCTAGGCCAAACGCTGACATACCATAAATAAGTCCGAAATTAATAGCCTTGGCCGCCCTGCGTTGTTCAGAGGAGACATCTTGTACGGGTACGCTAAAAATTTCCGCTGCGGTAGCCTTATGGATGTCCTCGTTGGCAGAAAAGGCATTTACCAGCGCCGGGTCTTCAGACAGATGCGCCATGATGCGTAACTCGATCTGGGAGTAATCGGCCGCTACCAGGCTCCATCCAGATGGGGCGATAAAGGCTTGACGGATTTTCCTGCCTTCGGCCGTACGTACGGGAATGTTCTGCAGGTTAGGGTCAGAAGAGGACAGGCGCCCGGTTGAGGCAACAGCCTGATGGTACGATGTGTGTACCCGCCCGGTCCGGCTGTTAATCTGTTCAGGCAGCTTGTCAGCGTAGGTTGATTTCAGCTTACTCATTCCCCGGTACTCAAGGATAAGCCCGGGTAATTTATGTTCCGACGCCAATTCCTGTAACACAGACTCGGCTGTCGAAGCCTGTCCTGTCGGGGTTTTTTCCAGAATCGGCAGGCCCATTTTTTCATACAGAATGGTCTGGATTTGTTTGGGGGAACTGATGTTAAAAGGCTCGCCAGCCAGCTGTTGTGCCTCAACCTCGATTGCTGCCATTCGTTCTGCCAGCTCAACTCCCTGCTTTTTCAACATGTCGGCATCAATCAAAACACCAGTACGTTCCATGCGTGAAAGCACAGTAAGTAGCGGTATCTCCAAATGTTCATACAGTGTTTTCATCCCATTGTCTGCGGACAGCTTGGGCCAGAGTTTATTGTGTAACTGCAGAGTGATATCTGCATCTTCAGCGGCATAAGGAGAGGCGGCTTCTACAGCTACCTGATCGAAGCAAACCTGTTTTGCCCCTTTGCCAGCAACGTCTTCATAATGAATGGTGTGGTAGTCGAGATATTTTAATGCCAGTGAATCCATATCATGGCGACTGGCCGTGCTATCAAGTATGTATGATTCCAGCATGGAGTCATGTAAAACGCCATTCAGGGTTATGCCATAGTTACCAAGAATATTTCGGTCGTACTTGAGATTATGTCCCAGTTTAAAAATTTCAGCTGATTCCAGTAATGGCCGCAGTTTTTCCAGCACTTCCTTGCGTATCAGCTGGATCGGTGCGCCGGGGTAAGTATGCGCCAGCGGAACATAGGCGGCGCGACCTGGCTCTACCGCAAATGACACGCCCACTATCTCAGCACTCATGTACTCCAGGCTGGTTGTCTCGGTATCGAACGCAAAGAGCGCAGCGTCGCGCAGACGTTGCAGCCATTGATCCAGCGTGGTCATGTCCAGAATGGTCTCATAATCGGATTTTGAGACTGTTTTTGCTGATTGCGCAACAAGAGCGGGTTGTGTGCTGGTGGAGGGGTCGACGGGTAATTGAGAAAGCCATGTTTTAAATTCGCAACGTTTATAACAGGCGACCAGTGTCGGATAGTCTGGTTGAGCCATCTTCAGGTTTTCAATCCTGACTCCCAGTTCCAAATCCGTTTTCAGCGTTACCAGCTGTCGACTGAGACCCAGTTTATCCAGACTGTTACGCAGGTTTTCTCCGACCTTGCCGCCAATCTCGCTTGCATGTTGAATAATGGTATCGAGGCTGCCGTACTGTTGCAGCCATTTTGCTGCTGTTTTCGGGCCGACGCTCGGGACGCCGGGCACATTGTCGGCGGCGTCACCGACCAGCGTCAGATAGTCGATAATTCGTTCCGGTCCTACACCAAATTTTTCAATGACGCCCGTCGGATCCAGCAGCTTGTTGGTCATGGTGTTTATCAGGTGGATACTGTCATTGACGATTTGGGCGAGATCCTTGTCTCCGGTGGAAATAATCGTTTTCATTCCCTGTGCTTCGGCCTGTTGTGCGAGCGTGGCAATTACATCATCTGCTTCAACATTATCGATCATCATCAGCGGATAGCCTTCAGCCTGGATAATTTCATGTAATGGCGCAATCTGGCTGACTAGTTCTTCAGGGGCAGGTGGGCGGTGAGCCTTGTACTCTGGAAACATATCATTACGAAAATTTTTGCCCTTGGCATCAAACACAACGGCAAAAAATTCGGGATTATAGTCATTACGCAATTTATGGAGCATATTGAGCACGCCATAGATAGCGCCGGTAGGCATTCCGGCAGAATTGGTAAACGCAGGCATAGCATGATAGGCCCGGAACAAATAAAAGGAGCCATCAACCAGTACCAGAGTTTGTTTTGTCATCAGACTTTCGGAGCCATATTTACAGGATAGGGCGGCCATTATCCAAGCCCGCGCAATAACCCGCAAGCTGTAAGATGAAAGCAGGCAAGTCAACAGCGCATGTTTAGGCTATGATGATCAGGGCCCTATGCTGTATAACAGTCTGATCAACTATCAGGAGCGTACAGGTAAATACCATGAAAAAGATCGCGATGCTTTCAGTTTTGCTTGTCGGGCTACCCCACTTCGCCTGGTCACAGGAAAAAGAAGAACCGCCGCTTGAGGCGGTACCGCCACCCCCGGACATTCCGGAACGTTTGCAAAGCGGAGAACCAATTGAGCCTGAAGTTACCATTATCCAGAAAGAGACCTCAACGGTTGAAGAGTATCGATTGAATGGCCGCTTGTATATGGTCAAGGTCACGCCAACAGCTGGCCCCCCCTATTATCTAATGGACAGGGACGGTGATGGCATGATGGAATTTCGCAGCAATAAGCTGGGAGAAGATATGGTTGTGCCGCAGTGGGTGCTGTTTAAGTGGTAAGGGATGAGCGGCAACTATTCACTTTCACCAAATCGGTTCTGGATCAGTAATTCGAGTGCAGTAATTGCATCCAGCTCGTTATCGCCTTCGGTAGTAATTTCAAGCTGAGTACCGCAGGAGGCCGCGAGCATCATCAGGCCCATGATACTTTTACCGCTGATTTTTTTATTGTTAAACTGGACAGATACCTCACAGGTGTAAGCTGAAGCTGTCTGGACAAACTTTGCAGCAGCACGCGCATGCAAGCCCAGCTTGTTGATAAGTGTAATCTGTCTATGCTGCATGATAGTCTCCGATCACAAATCCCGATGCCTTACCAACACCTGCTTTCCGGAATCCTGAATCGTTTTAGCCAGCTGTTCGATCAGATAAACCGAACGGTGTCTGCCGCCAGTGCAACCTACTGCAATTGTAAGGTAGCTGCGATTTTCTGTTTCAAAAACGGGTATCCAGTCTGTCAGGAAGCTGATTAATTGATCTGACATTTTTCTTACCAGAGACTGTTGTTGTAAGTACTCGATGACAGGAGTCTCCTTTCCCGACAGGGCACGCAGGTCCTTTATCCAGTAGGGATTGGGTAGGCAGCGCACATCAAATATGAAGTCTGCATCTCGTGGAGTGCCGTGTTTATAGCCAAAGGATATCAGTTGAATGGAGAGTGATGCTGATTTCCTGCCCGATACCCGTTCATGAATAATGTTGCGCAAGTCGTGCACAGTAGTGTGGCTGGTATCAATTTTCAGGTCAGCTATCGCAACAAGAGGATTGAGCAATCGGTGTTCATTTTCAATGGCATCATGCAGTGAAATAATGGAAGATGAAAAAGGGTGCTTTCTTCTGGTTTCACTATAGCGCTTGGTCAACACATCGTTGTCAGCTTCAAGAAAGATCAGTTCGGTATCAATATGGCGGTGTCTAAAATGTTCTAATGATGATGTAAGCTCCGGGATTCTGCTTTCCTGACTACGGGCATTAATACCGATCGCGATTAGGCGAGGATACTGTTCGATTTGTTCGGCGAGAGTTTCAAGTAGTCCGATGGGGAAGTTGTCGATACAGTAAAAGTCCAGATCTTCGAGCGTATTTAATACAACGGACTTTCCGGCGCCGGATAGGCCGCTGACGAAAATCAGTCTGCGTTTGGCAGTATTATCCATTTTGCTGGAATGACCGGTTTATGCTGTTGATCAGTCTTCAGTCTGACTCTTTGCAGCACCATTACCCTTGTGGTTAGTAAGTTTCTCCTTGTGCTTTTTCAGCTGGCGATCCAGTTTGTCTATCAGGCCGTCTATGGCGGCGTACATGTCTTCATGTTCAACTTCTGCAAACAGGTTTCCCTTGTTAACGTGTACCGTGGCCTCCGCTTTCTGGCGGCCTTTCTCTACTGTCAGAATGACATGGCAATTGGTGATATGGTCAAAGTGACGTTGCAGGCGTTCGAATTTTTCGTGAACATAGGATCGTAGTGCCGGTGTGATATCCAGATGATGTCCGGTGATGTTTATCTGCATGGTCGTCTCCGTTTCGGGTTGTAATTAAATCAATTGTTTTCTTTCGCTGGATGGGGGGATGGACATGGCCTCACGATATTTGGCCACAGTCCGTCTTGCAACCTGAATTCCCTGTTCAGCCAGTATGCTGGCAATCTTACTGTCGCTAAGCGGTTTTTGCGAATTTTCCTCCGACACCAGTTTCTTGATGAACGCTCGTATAGCCGTTGAGGAGGCCGCACCGCCGTCTTCGGTACTGACATGGCTAGAAAAGAAATACTTCAGCTCAAAAATACCTCTGGGAGTGTGCATGTATTTTCTGGTGGTCACCCTTGAAATGGTGGATTCATGCATGTCCAGCTGTTCCGCTATATCGTGCAGAACCAGCGGCCGCATCGCTTGTTCGCCGTGCTCAAGGAAGGGCTGTTGTCGTTCAACGATACAGGTTGCCACTTTCAGCAAGGTTTCGCTACGGCTCTGCAGGCTTTTGATGAGCCATCTGGCCTCCTGCAAATGTTCTTTGAGGGAGGTGTTGTCAGTGCTGCTGTCCGCGCGTTTGATCATGTATGCGTAGCCGGCATTGATTCTCAGTCGGGGCGTGGCCTCGGCATTTAATTCAATGGTCCAACGACCATTCAGCTTCCTGACATAGATATCGGGAACAATATATTCGATAGCTTCATTCTGGACCTGTCTGCCGGGTCGGGGGTTGAGTGACTGAATCAGTGCAATAACCTCAGATAACTGTGTTCGGTCCAGTGACAATTTTTTCATCAGCTTGTTATAATCATGCGCTGCTAGCAGATCCATGTAATGGGTTACGGTGGTCCTGGCCTTGTCCAGCCGTGGCGTGTAACGATCAAGCTGGGCGAGTTGCAGGGACAGACATTCTTTCAGATCTCTGGCGCCCACCCCTGTTGGTTCCATCATTTGTATAAGGCGCAGAACGGCGGCAACCTCTTCCACTTCTGCCTCGATTTCATCGTCCAGCAGTGGGACAATTTCTTCCAGCGGAGTAGTCAGATAACCGTCCTGATCCAGGATATCAATGATGGTAATGGCGATTGCCTTGTCAGCCTCGCTGATCGGCACCAGGTTCAATTGCCAGAGCAAATGTTCGGCGAGCGTGTATTCCCTGGGTTTCTGGTTTTCAAAAAACTCTCCGCTGTTTCCGGTAGCCGTAGAATTGTATGTAGTGTTTTCATCAAACACCTCGTCCCAGGCTGTATCAACCGGCAATTCTCCGGAGAGCTCGCCGGGGATTTCCGCGCTGCTGATATCGTCTTTCAGCTCAAGTTCGGCCACTTCTGTCGTTGGTGTTGATACTGGTTCGGGCAGAAAATCCGGAGCGTCATCGTCGCCATCATCGATCTCAAGCATCATGTTGGAGTCGAGCGCATCCTGTATTTCTGTTTGCAGCTCCAGCGTCGACAATTGCAGCAGGCGAATGGCCTGTTGTAGTTGCGGCGTCATTGTCAGACTTTGGCTGATTCTAAGTTGGAGTGTTGGCTTCATACTTCTAGTTTAACGCAAAAATCGCGCCAGATTTGGCAAGACTGTAAATTTTGTCTACATTCGAAATTGATTGCCGAGATAAATGTCTCGGACATGTTCATTGGCGAGTATTTGTTCGGGTGACCCTTCTGCAATAATACGACCATCATTCACTATATAGGCACGATCACACGATCCCAGAGTTTCCCTGACATTGTGATCTGTTATCAAAATGCCAAGGCCGCGCTGGCTCAGGTAGCGAATGATTTTCTGGATATCCGCTATGGATATTGGATCAATGCCGGCAAACGGCTCGTCCAGAAGTAGAAATTTAGGGTTGACAGCCAAGGCGCGGGCTATCTCGACACGTCTACGCTCACCGCCAGACAGACTCATGCCCAGGCTGTTGCGTATATGTGCAATGTGAAACTCCTGTAATAACTCTTCCATCAGGGTCTTGGCTTCGTCTCTGGAGATGTCAGATCGGGTTTCCAGTATGGCCATGATATTGTCTTCAACAGACAGCTTGCGGAATATGGACGATTCCTGGGGTAAATATCCGAGACCCAGACGTGCACGTTTATCCATTGGTAAGTGGCTGATATCCTGATCGTTCAGGAAGATCTTGCCATTATCACAGGGTATCAGGCCAACTACCATATGAAAGCTAGTAGTCTTGCCGGCGCCATTGGGACCAAGCAAGCCGACGATCTCGCCCTGGCTAACGGTAATGCTGACATCACGCACGACCTCGCGCCGTCGGTATTTTTTTGACAGGTGCTGTGCGGAAAGCATTCCGGTATCTTCTGACATGTGTTTGCGAATAAAGCCTGTTCGTTAAGGTTTCAGTTTGTCGGATCCGTTGTGGTTTTTTTCCCGGGGATGATTAATTTGACGCGTGTATCTTCATTGGTCGGTTTGCCAGCATCACTAGTGGAGCTATTGGCGCGAACCTGGCTCAGTGTCGTGTCATATTCAACATGGTCGGCAATCAAACGTCTGTCACCCTGCTTTACCTTGGCATTTTGTTTAAGCACGATCAGGTTATTGAGTTCGTAATATTCCATTACCACCGCCTCGGCCTCATCATAGATAGTGCTGTTGTCAGGCATTTGTCTGAATGTTGATGGCTGACCCTCCATGATGATTTTTTCCAGCTTGTTGTCATCGGTGTAATAAATGGTCAACTTGTTGCCAGTGATGCGCATGCTGCCCTGAACCACCACCACATTCCCGGTGTAAATACTGATATTTTTTGTGTCATCAAGCTGGGCCGAATCCGATTCGATCTCCAGATCCTGATCCTTGTCTGTCGACAACCCAAAGGATGGTGTTGAGCAGAGAAGCGCCAGCAATAACAGGCTAGATCTTGTCAGCTGGTTTAATAGTCGTTCGTTCATGATTCAGTATTTCCAGTCGATTCTCATCAAAATGTGCCCGGACGCCTTTTCCTGTCACTGTTGCCCGATTGGCAACGATGGTGGCATTCTGGTCTGTCTCCGCATATTCTTCAAGCAGCAGTACCTTGACCTCGGTGGTGTCTACGTTCAGTCTGACCTTGCCAGCCCCGTTTTCTATCCACATCCGCACCTTGCCGCGTAACAATATTACTTCATTATTGTTGGTCACCCAGCCCTTGTCCGCTGTTATATGCAGCGGGTCGGAATCCGGCCGGTAAAGTTCAAGCACGGGCTCGTACAATTCGAGTGTGTCATCGACCGGATTATGTTCCATGTAGACAGCATACAGCTTGCTGGCCGGCAATCCCTTCTCATCCATGGTGATGGTCGTGAAATCATCCATGTAATAGTCAGGATCAAGATTTTCGGATGGAGCAGTGGCGGTTCCTGTCTCGACGATCCTGTTCATAAGCCAGCCGCTGCCGATGGCGGCGGCGGCCAGAATCGAAAACAGGATGATGCGTTTTGACATGTCAGCTCTCCTTCAGCCCGAATCGGTTTGATACAGCTGCCACTCAATCCAGATATCCGGATCCAGATTACTGCAGGTATGCATTTTGCAACGCATCCAGTTTGCCTTGAGCGGTCAGTATCAAATCACACACTTCACGAACTGCGCCATTACCACCTGGCCTGGTAGTTACCCAGTCCGCGTGTTGGCATACTGTTTGATGTGCGTTGGCAACGGCAACAGCCAGTCCCGACACCCTCATCGCAGGCAAATCTACCAGATCGTCACCCACATAGGCCGTATTTGCCTGTTCAACTTTCAACTTCTTTTGTAACTCCAGCAGGCAGGTTCGTTTGTCAGTTTGGCCCTGAAACACATGCTCTATACCCAGCTCTTGCATACGGATAGCCACAACAGATGAGGAACGGGAGGACAGGATTGCCACTTCGCAGCCGCCCTGCTTCAGCAGTTTCATGCCCTGACCATCATGCGCATGAAACACCTTGATTTCCAGATTGTTGCCAGCGTATACAATTTCACCATTGGTCAACACACCATCAACATCAAATACTACCAGTTTAATCGCGGAAGCCTTTTTCATTATTTCATTTATGTCAGACAACGCGAGCCCTCAACAGGTCGTGCATATTCAGGATGCCAGCAAGGATATTATCTTCATTCACTACCAGTAGCACATTGATTTTGTGGTCTTCCATTTTTTTTACGGCTTCAACAGCCAGTGCTGTAGCGCTGATGGTTTTGCAACCACTGTTCATTACCTTGCTGATGCTAGTGTTGTGTATGTTGGTTCCAGTATCCAGCATTCTTCGTACGTCACCATCAGTAAAGATGCCGACCACGTGGTTGTATTTATCAACTATGGCTGTAGCCCCGAAGCCTTTGTTGGTCATTTCTACCAGTGCGTCTTTTAACAGGGTGTCACCTGACACCCGCGGGATTCTGGAATCCAGGTGCATAATGTCACTGACCCGCAATAACAACTTACGACCCAATACTCCACCAGGATGAGATAACGCAAAATCTTCCTTGCTGAATCCTTTGGCTTCCAGTAAAGCCACTGCAATCGCATCACCCATGGCCAGAGTGGCGGTTGTGCTGGCGGTTGGGGCCAGTCCAAGCGGGCAGGCCTCCTTGTTAACGCTGACATCAATATGTACCGTGGCCATTTTTGCCAACGTAGAATCCGGTTTGCCGGTCAGGGCGATTAAAGGAATGCCTAGCCGTTTGATAACCGGTAGTAGCGTAATAATTTCATCGGTTTCCCCTGAGTTTGACAGGATCACGACTACATCTTCGGACGTAATCATGCCTAGATCTCCATGACTGGCCTCTCCGGGATGGACAAAAAACGCCGGAGTGCCGGTGCTGGCCAATGTGGCTGCAATCTTGTTGGCAATGTGGCCGGATTTGCCCATGCCGATGACCACGGTTCTGCCCTTACATTTCAGGATAATCTCGCAAGTAGCAATAAAGTTGTCATCGATACGTTCAAGCAGGTCAGTAACCGCACCAGCCTCGATTTCAATTACAGCTCGCCCCAATTGCCGTAATTTCTCTCTTTTTTCCATATATACTGTCGTCCTGTCAGGTTAGCCTTTATATTTGGGAATATCACAATTAGCTTGTGCCAACTTCCGGATATTGTTTTGGGAATAATGCCATAAATCTACGCCTGACCGTCAGTTTATCCAGCAGGCGTTCAGGCCAGGTATTGTGCAGGCGCAAGACTGATCGTAATTCGGAGGAGTATTTAATGAACGCGATGATACTTGCTGCCGGTAAGGGAGAGCGAATGCTGCCGCTTACTCTAACAACTCCCAAGCCATTATTGCAGGCTGGTGGCAAACCATTAATCCAGTATCACATTGAAGCGCTGGTGGCGGCCAATGTAAGTCGTATTGTGATTAATACCGGCCGGTTGGGCGAGCAAATAGAAGCATGGTTTGGAAATGATGGTCGCTATGGAGTAGAGCTGCTTTATTCGCATGAGGGGGCAGAACCTCTTGGTACCGGAGGCGGGATTTTCCGGGCTTTACCCCTGCTGGGAGCTGACCCGTTCTGGCTGGTTAATGGGGATGTCTGGACGGACTTTGATTATTCAAAAATCCCGGTGAATATCGTAGACCAAGCCCATCTGATCCTGGTTGATAATCCGCAACACAATCCTGACGGGGATTTTATATTGTCCGGGAGCCGGGTCATGCTTGTGGGTCAACCCAGACTGACCTACAGCGGAATAGGCCTTTACCAACCCGGACTATTTATGTCTGTGAGAGAGCCCCTGTTCTCGCTGGTACCCTTACTTAAGCAGGCGATAGGGCTGGGTCAAGTAAGTGGTCAGCACTATTCGGGTAACTGGTTTGATATCGGCACGCCAGATAGGCTGGAAGCGTTAAATCAGCGGTTAATAGAAAACTAAAAGTTAGCGTCCACTTACGGAATATCTCTAGTAATTACAGGAGATTCAGTTTCAATCAGCAAATAAAATCTTGATATTGCGACGCAGCATATGCCCCGAACAAGTGTAGTACGATGGACACAATATTATGTATAGCCTGAGACGGAAAACCGCAATATATAGAATTTCTCTGCAAACCATCGTATAGTTCGCCGACTTCACAAGAGGGGGGTGCCGCTTGACCCATCAGGCCATACCCGTATTTTTCAGGTACTTTGTTCCTCTGGCACTACTGGCGCTACTGCTTTCCAGTTATTCCCCGGTTCCGACAGTAGTTCAAAAGTTATCTACCAGTCAGCCAATAGAATCGATAGTCGTTCCGCAAGTAACACCCACTCATATCGTCACAGAGTTGCGCCCTGCGCCACTGAGAATTCTGGTTCCCACCTGGCAGGGCGCCCCGGAAATGAGCCCGCACGAAAAGGAGCTGCTATCACAATATGCGGCTTCTGAAAACAGATCACAAATATGGTTACCAGTAAAAGATCCGACATTACTGGCGCAAAAGCTGGCTGTGGGTGAGGCGGATATGGTTGCAACACTGCGAAATAAACTTGATGGGATCGATGAAGGCATATTGCTGTACACGCTACCCTGGGCCACTACTAAACCACAGATTATAGGACGGTCAGGCAATAACACGGTTCATCAGCTAACTGATTTGATGGGCAGGCAGATTGCCATACGTAAATCCTCTCCTGCCTGGACCTTGCTGTCTAATCAGGCAAACCCCAGCCTAGGGTTAGAGTTACTTACTATCGCAGATAATGTCGATAACGCCACCGTTCTGGAGCGGGTGAAGTCAGGACAATATGATCTGGCTGTAGTAGAAAGTTTGATGGTCCCGTCCGACCTGGAGTTTGGTTATGATCTTGAGGTCTTGATGAGTTTGTCATCCGATACTTATATGAATTGGGCTACTCCCGGGACGGATCAGGTCTTGCACAAGTCGCTCAACCAGTTCCTTAATAAAAAACACCTTGAATTGGATGCGGCCAGAAACTATCGCGATGATTTTGCGGCCATAAAGCAGAGAAAGTTACTGCGACTGATAACTTATCGTAGCCCGGTAAATTATTTTCATGATCGTGGCAGACTCAAGGGTTTTGAGTACGAGTTGATGAAGAGGTTTGCTGATCAACATAAATTGCGTCTGGATGTGGTGATCGCAGAATCGCACCAGCAGATGCAACAGTTGTTAGAGGAAGGCGAGGGTGACGTTATTGCCGCTTCCATGCCGGAGAGTATGGCAATGCAACTATCCGAAACCGGGTTTTCCCGGCCGTATAATTATTCAACCCCAACTCTGGCTGGTCGTGAAGGCGAAACAATCAAAGATATTCAGGATCTGAACGGACGCACGGTATACCTGACTGCGACCAGTCCCTATCTGGCCGATATGCAGGAAATACGCAAGCAGGGAATCGATTTGAATATCGTCGTTGAGGAACCTGGTATCAGTACAGAAACAATCCTGTTCCGAATTTCCCAGGGAGTGTATGACCTGAGCGTCATCAGCAGTCACGAACTTAAAGCTGAATTCTCCCGACAGCTGAATTTGCAGGCACACTTCAGTGTGCGTAAGCCACAGGGTTTGGTCTGGCAGGTGAGAAAGTCTGCGCCAGAGCTGTTAAGTGAGCTGAACAGCTTTATTGATACCGAATATAAAAAAGGCTTTTATAATACGATTTATGCGAGATATATCCAGAATCCGAATATAAAAAGCCTGGATACAAACCTGTTTGCACAAATTGATCAGATTTCGCCATATGACAGTATTGTGCACAAGTATGCTGACCATTACAGTTTTGACTGGCGACTGATTGTTGCCTTGATGTATCAGGAAAGCCGGTTCAATCCACGGGCCATTTCGGCGTCTGGTGCTAAAGGTCTGATGCAGGTTTTGCCAGTAACGGCGCAAACAATCGGAATTATAAATCTGAACGATCCCGATAACAGTATTTATGCCGGGGTTCGTTATCTCGACCAGCTGCGAAGCCAGTTTGAAAATGATCTGACATTGGCAGACCGGTTATGGTTTGCCCTTGCGGCATACAATTCCGGTTATCAGCGGGTGCAGCGGGCGAGAATGCTGGCTGAAAAAATGAATCTGGACAAGAACCGTTGGTTTAATAACGTTGAATTGGCAATGCAGAAACTTGGACGCCCATACAAAAAGGACGGTGAATCCGTTCGCGACTGCCGCTGCGGGCAGACCGTTGCCTACGTACGTGAAATACAGACCCTGTATAATAACTACCTGCGGTTAACCCGCTCAATCAAGGCTGCTGCGCAAACGACACTGGCTGAAGATAAAATCTGATTTGTGTCACTAAGTCTGATCTCTCAGGTGCCAATACGATATTCCCATGCCTTCTGGTTTTTGATGGCGTCCTGAATAAAGGGTGACATTCGTATGAGCCGTATGACGAACCGATTAAGCCATGAGCCTGGGAACCGCATCGGCCGGATAATGTCCAGAAACAACACGACACGGGTGCCGTCTGTATTATTTTCTACCCGATGCTTGTAGGTATCATCAAACACCAGACATACACCCTCCTGCCAGTTCGCCTTTTGATCCCCCACTTCTATCCAGCAGCGATCGGTTGGCTCAGGAACTTTCAGCGCGAGGTGACATCGTAATATACCTTTATAAGGACCTCGATGAGGAGGAATATGTTTACCGGGCGCGAGTACTGAAAAGAAACCTGTCAGCATTCCCGGTATCGATTCAATAATGCGCGTTGTTTCCGGACAAAGGTCGCAATTACTCTGCATTTTGAACCCATAGCCGTACAGGAAAAAAGTTTTCCAGCGGTCATCCTGGGTAATATTAATCTGGTCTCTGGAGATATCCTGGAAATTTGGTAGCTGATCCTGCTTTTCCAGAATCCGATCCAGTTCCTGACGAATTATTTTCCAGTTCGTCTCCAGTGGGGCCGTCCAGGCGAAATCATGGGCATCGAAGATGGGAATGTCACTAACAGCCGAATATCTTATAAGTATCCTTTCTATGTGTTGTAACACCCATTTGCCAATAGCGACGCTGGGACGATGCCGTCGTCTTTTTTTTGTGGCCGCAGGGTTCTGTGCCGAGTCTTTGTGTTCGTTCATGGTCAGGTCTCAATACATAGTGTCAGATCTTGTTTGCGATCAATGTAAGCCATCCCGCTTAATCAGTTGCCATAATACACTAAAGCCAAACAGGACAGGATGACGTTGAAGTTCGGGTGTCACCTTGATGGCTATGCCGGTATGTCGTTCAATTTTCCAGGCGGCATAGCTTACACAGTCGCGGAAAGTGTACGCTGCCTTGGTCAGACGTATTATGGACAAAATCAAACCTTGCCAACGTCTGAGGCGCCACAGCCATAAAACATGTCGGTGTGAGTTGCCGTCTGTAAGATGTCGTAACTCCCCGGATGCAGACAGTTGTAGTAGAGAAGGTAATGCGGGTGCCGCCAGATGAGTCAGCGTTGTGAAATCAGTCAGGTTCTGGCTGGTAATTTCCCGGGCCCGGGTAAGACGTTCCGGCCTGAGCTCGGCCGCGTAAGTCAGTCCCAGTCCGTTAGTCCAGATTAATTGCGTTTTAACAGTTGTTTCAGTAACAGCCGGCAATGTGGTCCTCAAAAAAGTCAGTAGCGCTTGCGCCAGCATTTCATAAATTGTAGATCTGGAAGTATTATCACGTACATAGACCAGTCTGGATGGCTGGGCAAACCTCGACCAAATGTATGAATGGAACCAGCTCGAACAACCTCGTCGAAAATCCGCGACGGAAATGACCGCATATTTTGCGCGTACCGTTGTGCCCTCCCTGTCAGTTTCCAGATAGAAAACATTCGGGGGTAATAATCTATTAATCAAGCGGGAAGTTTTATTCGCGTAAGCATCGGCATAATTGTCTACAATCACATATAAATCGATTACGCCTTCATCATATTGGTTCATGCGTAAACAGGAACCATACAGAATGATTGCTACCAAGGAATCACCAAAGCGAGTCTTAAGTTGTTCGGCAAGCAATCCTGCTTCCGGTACAGTATCCAGCTCACTTAGCCGGGCGATTTCCCTTATCAGGAGCGGAGGTGGAATGATTACTGGCGTGAGCATAGGATTCTGCAAACCGGTCATTACGGCGCGTGAGCTACCAGAAATTTAATCGGGCGTGTGGCAGAGATACGCAGCGGACCGTTTTGGCTATCGCAGTGGAAAAACTCGCCATCTACGATATAGTCCTCATCCATTAATAATTCCAGTGTAGTGTTGTTTCTGCTGTAGTAACCGTTTTCGACAGTTAATAATCCACCTTTGCGGCAAAGTATTTTCGGCAGCGCACGCCAGAAATGTACCGCCTTGTCCCGTAATATCGTGGTATGTATCTGACCCTGGCCAGCACCCCAGTACGGCCGCATCCCGAGTAATAATCGGTCCAGCGTGCTGGCAAACATCAACAAGCTGCGTTGTTCCCATACCAGACGATTGTCATCTTGCAGCCTGATGTGTGATGCCTGGAATTCTTCCGAGTTTCGACCAGACAACAATCCCGTTAGCAGATGTAGCATGACGAGTGCTGAAGCAGACTCTCCAAGCAGCCCTGATTTTTTAATATGCTTATGGAAAAATCTGGCGCCACGGGCAATGATACCCGCACCAAAAAACATGCCATATACATCCGTTTGATTGTCCTGCTGAATGTGCAGTACCGGGCGGGTAATCAGATTGACCCCTGAAGCACTCTGTAAACTGGAGACCAGTCGTTGCAGGTTTTTTTCAGCGCGGCCGCACGAGCCGATATCCGTTGCTGTCATATTTGTCGTTCCGCCCGGAACAATACTGAGTAGCGGGAAGCTGCGCCATTCTGGCCCAGAGAGTAGTCTGTTAAGCACAGCCTGTACGGTACCATCACCACCAATAACAACCAGATGATCCCGCTCTTGTAGTTTTACTTCAGAGACGATTTGGTCCAGGTCGGTCAATGAACTGGCTTCATGGATAATAACGCCAGGGATGCCGGTGCACAGCTGTCTGATTTTGTCCACACGACGACGCACTTGCCCGCTATAGGGATTGAGTATTACCGCCGTCTTATGCGGGTACAGGTTGTCAGTAGCCGTAATTAACATGTGTAGAGTGTTATTGAATCAGGGTACGCGATGTAGCCAGACACGGGCGAACCAGATAAGCAATATGCCCGGAACCAGCGCAATGAATGAAGAATCCAGTTTCAACAGAAGTCCGGCATTAGAAAAAATCTGGTCCAGTATATAAACCATTATTCCGGTAACGCCGGCCAGTACCAGTCTGGTAGAAAATCCGGTGCGCACAGATCCAAATACAAAGGGGACCGAAATTAACAACATACCCAGCATCATGATTGGCCCACCCAGTTTCTTCCATAAGGATAACAAATAGATGTCCGATTCCTGCCCGGTTGCTTTTAGGTGTTGTACGTAACGAAATAACTCGAGAGGTGACAGGCTTTCCTGGGGTTTAGTAAGCGTCGATATCTGCGCATCACTCAGAAAGGAATTCCAAGGCAAGATTTCGAGTGTAGACGACGTGACAGTTTCATCGTTGAAGGTTTTATGCACGACATTATGCAAGATCCATTCATTATTATTAACAATCTCGAACCCTTCGGCGCGTATGTAATCGGAAAGATTACCATTGTTGTCCAGGCTCAGAATTTCCACATTGGCTTGATTGGTTTCGTGTGTCATATTGCCAATGCGCAGTATTTGTTTGTCATCACGGGTCCATATGCCAAGATTGTTACCCAGCTCTGCACTTTGTTCCATTGCAGCCGATCGATGTGAAATCGCATCCTGTTGCAGTGATGGTGCGACAAATACTTCCAGCATCCCGATAATCAGCATAAGAATCAGACCAACTTTCATCGACGCCGCGCTGATTTGTACGGGCGAATATCCGGCTGAACGTAAGGAAATCAGTTCATGATTCATGGCTAGTCGACCCAGTGCCGTGACATTCCCCAGCAGAGCAATAAACGGTGAGATTTGTATAAATCGTCTGGGAGTGGTCATCAGTACGTAGAGAAATGCATCGCTGGTTTTATAGAAACCGGTGCCGACATCATCCAGTTGGTCTACCAGATCCAGAAAACTGAATAAGGGAATTAATACCAGGGTAGAGATGAGTATCCCTCCTGCTATCTGTTTCATCAGATACCGATCAAGTATGTACATTTGCACCGACCGGTTTTTTTCTGAAACTGGGAGTCAATATCCACGTTACCAGAATCAACATCAGGATATGCAGCCACCAGACACCGGGAACACGACCTACTATCCCTTGTTCCACCCAGGTCTGAGCAAGACCACTCAGGTTGTAATAGATTGCAAACATTACGGCCGCAGCAATTATTTTTTCACCCTTGCCCTGGCGGGGAGCGGCGCGACTCAATGGGATCGCAACCAGCGCCAGCAGAATGGTTGCCACGGCACGTGAGACGCGCCATTGAAACTCTGCAATATCACGCGAGTCCGTTGACTTGCCCAGTTGCAGAGTGGATGCGGCCTTACGTTGGTAATCCATCGCTTTTTTGATATCGGGCATGAATACAAAACGGGAAAAATGGACGATGGATTCACGGGCATTCGGACGGCCGATCCGGTACATTGATCCATCAATTAAATGCAGCTGGGGCGGCTGAAAGTCGCCGGAACGAACCTGATATCCCTGATGTGCAAGAATGATATCGCTCTGCTCATTTTTTCTGATGTAGTGGAAAACCCCCTCGAGTGTTTTGTCTTTATTACGCTTGTTCCTGATATAGACGATTCTGCCACTGGATTCGTTGCCATAGAATCGTCCGGCCTGATACCGATCCACATCAAGCTCGGTGCTGGCGCTATTGTCAATGCGGTAAATTGTGTCGTATGCCCAGGGTCGTCCATATATTGATAGCAAACCGACAAGTAGTCCAACAGGTATAGCCAGCGTCAGCACTATCTTGACAATACGTGTCTCGTTGATTCCGGCAGACTGCAGTACAATAATTTCCTGGTCCCTGTGCATGCGTCCAAGTGCCACAATAATGGCGGCATAAAAAGCGATAGGCAGCAGTACTTCCATGGCGATGATTGTTTTAAGCAGGATCAGTTCCAGAATGAGTACCAGCCCCAGAGTCTGGGAAACGGCATCTTCCAGATAACGCGCTGCATTAAAACTAGAAAATAATCCAGCCAGTAACAGGCTTATTACCAGCAGAGGGTGCAGTATTTCGCTGTGAATATATTGATCCAGTTTTTTCAAAAACTTACGACCTGTGATCCAAGTGATGGGTATGTGTCTTGCAGATAGCGCGCATCAATAACGTTTAATGAGAATTCCCACCAAAGCGCGATGCTCATAGATTTTTTTCATAAATACGATAACGCTTGTACTCTTTACTACCGATATTGTCGAGAATGCTACGCATGCCCTTGTTGTTCTCAAGTATCCAGGACATTTCAACAGCTTTAATACCGGACTCCCTGGCGGCATCACAGGCAGCATTGCACACCATTAACGCCAGGGTCAGACCCAGTGTACTATTCTGGTACTGTTTGCGTACACCCATCAGGGGTACTCGCCCTGTACGTATACTTTTTTGGGTAACCCCCTGATACAAACGTAACCAGCCCAGCGGAAACAACTTTCCGTTCAGTTGTGACAGCACTTCATTCAGATTCGGCAGTGCTACAACAAACGCTACAGGTATACCGTCCAGCTCTGCAATCTGGACGAAGTCATCAGAAATAAACAGTCGCAGACTGGTGCCTAGCTCTGCAAACTCTTCCTTGCTAAACGGTATGAATCCCCAATTGTCTGACCATGCGTCATTGAAAATATTCCTCAATATTTCCATTTCCTCGCCAAAGTGTTTACGGCGCAATGGTCGTAACTGTATACGTTTGTCAAATTTTGCAACCAGTGTCTTCATTATTCGTGACGGTACAAAATCGGTTTCAATCCAGTAGGCCAGTAAATCCATTGCCGGCGAGTAACCCTGCTGTTCAAGTAAGGTACCGTACCAGGGTTTTGAATGTGGCATGAGTATGACCGGCGGCGTATCAAACCCATCGACCAGAACCCCGCACTCCTGATTGATTGAAAAACTGAATGGTCCGGAGATATGGGTTGTGCCTCTGTCAGATAACCAGGTTTCACCAGCGCTTGTTAGCGCTGCGATAACGACAGGGTCATTGATAAACTCAAGTAAGCCAAAATGACCCGCATGACCGCCATGGAACTGACGATGGATCTGATCAATCTGTGCACAGATTCTGCCTACCGGTATTCCGTTGCGATATGCCAACCAGGCCTGCCATGTGGCATTTTTGAAGTAGGGGTTTAGCCTGGAGAAATGCAGACGACGCTCCAGTTTAAGTGGTGGTACCCAATGTGGGTCGTTTGCGTAAATGGTCCAGGGTAGGTTGATAAATGCCAACATGTCTGCACGGGAATGCACCGGTCTGACTTCTACAGGATGACTGGACGCAAATGAGTCTTTTTCGGCATTATTCATGCTGTTGTCCTGGAACTGGAAAAATGCGGGCAAGGATAGCATAAATATAAAAAAGGGCCTTTTAAAACCACTTTGTAATTTGCTGGATCAGGCTGAATTTTCGCAGGATTTCGGGGTCAAACAAAGAAGAGACAAGGATGCCTGGCAAGTTAATGAGTCAGCTTCAAACAAATCAGCAGTAAAATTAAGCTAAATAATGCTGGCATCAGGCATGCAGAATACTTTAAACTCCGCGTTTTTAGTAAATTTGGCTCAAATCCCGGGGTATAAACCGGGGCTGATAACGGGCAATTTCCAGAGAATTAATACTGGTATACCGTACACAAATCTTTTATATTATCAGCGGGATAGAACACATTTGCATGAGAGGTATTAACTCTGATCTCCGAAATTAGTAATTTGGATACGCCAACTGTCCGGCCTGAAAACGGTTCGTTTTCAGGCGAGCCTTCGCTCGTCCTGCAACCGACGAACACGCTGAATACATTGACTCAGCGTCTGGCAGATTTTGAGACGCTGACAGATGCGCTGGACTATGCCGCATCCGGCACTACCGGTTATAACTTCTATGACGCACGTGGAGCACTCAAACATGTGCTGACGTATTCTGATTTAAGACAGAGTGCGCTTACCACAGCAAGACGTTTGCTTGGTCTTGGGCTGACACGTGGTGAACACGTTGCCATAATTGCTGATACTACCCCTGAATTTATTATCCTGTTCTTTGCTTGCCGTTATGCGGGATTGGTTCCGTTTGCCATGCCTATTCCAGTCAATCTGGGTAGTCACGATATCTATGTACGTCAGTTACGTGGCATGCTCAGCATCAGCAATGCCAGTATGGCAATTGCTAACAAGGATTTTATTTCTTTTCTGGAAGAAGCTACACGTGATCTTGAGTGTGTGCGCTGGACTGGTACGCCAGGACAACTTGCACAGTTGCCTGAATCGGAACAGGAGCTACAGAAAAACCAGCCGGATGCAGTAGCTTATCTGCAGTTCACTTCCGGCAGTACTCGTGCTCCACAGGGTGTTATCATCACTGAAAAAGCTGTGATGAGTAACCTGCAGGGCATCGTCAGACATGGTCTGGAAATATATCCGAATGATCGTTGTGCCTCCTGGCTGCCCTTTTACCATGATATGGGATTAATCGGTCTGGTATTGTCACCGCTGGTCTCACAGCTGTCTGTCGACTTTCTGCGTACCCGTGATTTTGCTGTACGCCCTATCCAATGGCTGAGAATCATTAGTCGTAACCATTGCACAATCGCATTTTGTCCACCATTTGGTCTCGAACTATGTGCCCTTAGGGTGCGTAGTGCTGATCTGGAAGATTTGGATTTGAGCAGCTGGCGAGCTGCAGGTATTGGCGCTGAAATGATACGGCCGGATACACTGAAGAACTTCGCCAGTAAGTTTGCGGCAGTTGGATTTAATCCTGCTGCGTTCCTGCCTTGTTATGGACTGGCTGAAGCCTCGCTTGCGGTTACTTTTTCCAAAGTGGGGACTGGTCTTGATATTATGAAAGTCGATACCGAGACACTTGCTGACCGTAGTGTTGCAGTCCGTGTTCAGGCTGATGGTAGAAAACACACTGAATTCGTAAATTGTGGCAAACCGTTGCCTGGCCACTTTGTCTCAGTAGTTGATGATAATGGAAAGCCATTACCGGACATGCGTGTAGGCAGAGTATTGTTGAAAGGACCCAGCATAATGTCCGGTTATATCAACGACCCGGAAACTACACAGCGTGTAATGCGGTCTGACAGCTGGATGGATAGTGGTGATCTTGGTTATGTCTCCGAGGGCAATCTGTACCTGACTGGCAGACATAAGGACATTATTATAATCAACGGTCGCAATATCCGTGCGCAGGACATAGAAGAAATTGCAGAACAACAACCAGAAGTCAGAACACGTGAAACGTCAGCATTTGCAGTTGTCGATTCGAATGGCGTTTCCACCGTTGTGTTGGTGATTGAGTGCCGACTGTCATCTGTGCAGGAACGACAATCGCTTATGAGTCGCTTGCAGAGACTGGTATACGCCGCATTTGGTGTGCACTGTCTGGTTGAACTGGTCCCTCCCCATACCTTACCTCGGACCTCTTCAGGAAAACTATCGCGTGCCGCGGCGTGTAAGGGTTTCATGCAAAGGACCGGATTTTCAAGTTTGCAATCTGCCAAGCCGGAAGTTCGTCACTGACGCATGTCAGAAACTGTGGCGGTAACCGGCGCCACCGGTTTTATCGGCCGGAATCTGATTGAAAAGCTGGTTAAGGATGGCCGGCAAGTCCGCGCACTTACTCGTCACTCTCGCTCTGATACAGAAAATGTCCGTTGGATTACCGGCACACTTGACGATACCGATGCGTTAAATCGACTGGTATCAGGCGCTGGCGCTGTTATACATTGCGCTGGCCGAGTTAGAGGCCGCTCTTTACAGGATTTTCTGGATACGAATCTGGGTGGAACAGCAAACATAGAACGTGCCGCGCTGTTACAGGATCCCCTGCCACGGTTTCTACTGATCTCCTCTCTCGCTGCGCGTGAACCCGACTTGTCCTGGTATGCCGAAAGCAAGCGTCAGGCAGAACAGTCAATGATTGCTAACGCTGGCAGTATGCGCTGGACAATCTACAGACCTACAGCTGTATACGGTCCGGGCGATAAGGAACTTGCGCCCTTGTTAAAAGCCACCCGCCTCGGAATATTACCGGTAACAGGATCCCGGTCTTCCAGGTTTGGTTTAATCTATGTGACAGATCTGGTTGCAGCCATCACGGCCTGGCTTGATTCGGAAAAGGTTATTCAGGGTGTGTATGAGCTTGATGATGGAACGCCCGGGGGATATGATCACGAACGGGTGAAAGTAATTGCAAGCCAGGTCTGGAAGCATCCAGTTTACAGTCTGCCTGTGCCAGTCGCCATGATACAACTGATCGCAACAATCAATCTTTGTCTGGCCAGGTTACTCGATTATTCACCTATGTTGACGCCGGGAAAAGTCAGGGAATTACGACATCCAGACTGGGTATGTGACATCAGCCGGTTGACAGCAATACTTGGGTGGAAACCAAGCCAGCGCTTACAGGACACCCTGAAGCAGACAGTAATATTAAAAAAGCAGTAATCTGACAGGAACGGAAGCTACCATATGACTGATAACTACGAAAACACACTGCAGAGGATTTGCAAACATCTGGAGCGAATTGCAGATCCAGGCGCGATCATACGGGCAGACACAAATCTGGTGGATGAATTTGCGCTGGATTCAGTCAAAATACTCGACCTGATTATGGAAATAGAAGACGAATTTGATATATCCATTCCACTAAATCTGATGGCAGATGTTCAGCTCGTAAGCGATCTCGCCAGAATGATAGAACGTATAGAGTCAGAAAAATAATGAATCTGTTCGACAAGTTCACAACATTTATCGCGGACAAGGAACCATTACTCGCGATTAAACCTGAAATATTCGGCACACCGATAGAAAAAATGTATTCACCGACAGAGGCCAGTATCGGTGGTAGGCGTATCCTGCTCGCAGGTACCAATAATTATCTGGGACTGACCTTTGCTCCCGAGTGCCTGGCCGCTGCTCATCAGGCAATAGATGAGGAAGGAACCGGTACAACAGGATCACGCATGGCGAATGGCAATTATACCGGTCATCGTGAACTGGAACGCGAGTTTGCCGAGTTTTATGGATGCAAGCATGCTGTGGTATTTTCCACGGGCTATCAGGCCAACCTTGGCACTATCTCCGGACTGGCCGGTGCAGCAGATGTGTTATTGATAGACGCACACTGTCATGCAAGTATTTATGATGGCTGTCGTCTTAGTGGCGCAGAGATTATTCGTTTCCGTCACAACGATACGACAGATCTTGAAAAACGATTACGACGTCTCGGCGACAGGACAGGATCGACCCTGGTAATTGTAGAAGGTATTTACAGTATGTTAGGTGATCAGGCGCCACTGTCAGCCATGGTTGAAGTAAAAAAATCATATGGTGCGTATATGCTGATCGATGAAGCGCATTCACTGGGTGTGCTGGGTAAAACCGGACAAGGTTTGGTTGAGGCGGCTGGCGTGACGAACAATGTCGATTTTATTACTGGCACATTCAGTAAGAGTCTGGGTAGTATCGGTGGATACTGTGTGAGTAATCACAGGGAGCTCGATATCATGCGCTACTTGAGTCGACCCTATATATTTACTGCCTCTCCCTCACCTTCAAATATCGCTTCGGCTCGAGCAGCATTGCGACTGCTGAAGGATGGAGAGCATTTACGTAAACGTTTATGGGAAAACGCCAACCGTTTATATTCTTGTATGCAGGAACAGGGTTATCGTCTTGGTCCACAGGTAGGCCCTGTGATATCTGCACAGCTTGAAACTACCGAACAGGCGCTGGCTTTATGGACTGCGCTGATTGAACGTGGCATCTATGTAAACCTGATTTTCCCTCCCGCTGCCCCTCACGACAAACCGCTGGTTCGTTGCAGCCTGAGCGCTGCACATACTCCCGAGCAGATTGAGTATCTTTGCAGCACATTTACTGATCTGGCAAGTCTGGCTCGTCCACTCAGCCAGTAGGGTTCCGCAGTCCTTTTGCGTCTATATGGCGTATGAGAGCGAACATTACCCTGTGTGACGTGTTGAACAACAGGTTTCGTTATGCAAAGTCAGTCAGAAAAGCACACAATTTTTCATATGTTATTGGGAAAAATGAATATATTGTGAATGTTGATTAATTAACGGGTGAATAGTTTTTCCCGAATGAAAACTGTAGGTAAGATGCACCTCCCGTCTATATTAGGTTGTCCTAAATTGTTATCACGAGCAGAAAACCAATCATGTTGAAAATTACAGGAATTACCCTGGTCTGTCTGATTTTACTGGGAGCTTGTGCAGAGAAAACTGATAACAGACAGGCGGCAGGTGAAAAAACAGTTACAGTATTGGTTGAAGCTGTTCGATTCAGTAATGAACAGACCCGGATTGAAGCCGTAGGTACTTCGCGCGCAATGCAATCAGTAACCTTGAACCCTGTGACTTCAGGTGAAGTTGTCGCTGTGAATTTTGAACCAGGACAAAAAATAGAATCAGGCGCAATACTGGCGCAGCTGGATGAGCGAAATGAACAGCTCGCACTGGAGCTGGCACGTATTCGTGTTGAAGATGCCAAAAAACTTTACGATCGATATCAGAAGACTGCCGGTTCGGGCGCGATACTGCCTACAGTTCTGGATGCAGCAAAAACAGCCTATCAAACTGCCGAAGTAGAATATAAGCAGGCACGAATCGCGCTGGATGACAGGATAATTCGCGCACCATTTACCGGGTATGTCGGTATCGCTGAAATTCATCCGGGTGACCGTGTTGATCCGGGCACAATCATTACCACGATAGATAATCGTGATGGCCTGCTGATCAGCTTTGAGGTGCCTGAAATCATGGTGGGTACACTCAGCGTCGGAGACCGTGTCGCAATCAGTCCCTGGAATAGCCAGGATACCGCTGCACAAGGTGATGTGGTGGATATCGGCAGCCGTATCGATCCATTGACACGGACATTTACAACTCGCGCCGAAGTTGATAATAAATCCGATATGCTCAGACCGGGCATGAGTTTCCGCGTCAGTCTCGACATAAAAGGCAAGAACTACCCGGTGTTGCCGGAAATTGCGGTGCAATGGGGCGCGGATGGTTCCTATATCTGGGTAGTAAGTTCCGGACAGGCCCATCGTGTTTCTGCCAGCATCATTCAGCGACAGCAGGGCAAGGTTTTGGTCAATGCTGCCCTCGTTGAAGGCGATCTGGTGGTGGTTGAAGGTGTGCAGCGTATGTATGAAGGCGTCAAGGTAAAACATACCCGGCGAGAGGACAGTCAGGAACAAAAGATGGACAGGACTGTAAAAATTGAGAGTTAGTCATGTCTGTTGATATCAATGATTTGCCCGGACTGAGTATCCGCAGGCCGGTACTGATTCTGGTAGCCAATCTGCTAATTGCGCTGGCCGGGATAGCTGCAATCATGTCTGTTGAAATTCGTGAACTTCCCGATGTTGATTTTCCTGTTGTGAGTGTATTTGTGAATTATCCGGGAGCTTCGCCTGAAACCATAGATACTGAAGTAACCAGTATTGTCGAAGGAGCTGTAGCACGGGTGTCCGGGGTCAAGAATATTACCTCCTCCTCTGAAGAAAACAGTTCACGTATTCGTATTGAATTTCAACCTGGCGTCGATCTGGATTATGCCGCTTCCGATGTGCGTGAAGCTGTCAGTCGGGTCGAAAGACGTCTGCCCGACAGGGTTGAGGATGTGTCAATTATCAAGGCAGACTCTGACTCGCAGCCGATTATGAATCTGTCTGTGTACAGTGAAACCCTGCTGGAAGAGGATATAACCCGCATCCTTGAAAAGGACATCATACCCGAACTTATATCAATTGATGGCGTTGCGGACATCTCCCTGTTTGGAGATCGTAAACGTGTATTAAGAGTGGTGGTGGATCCGCTGCGCCTGACCAGTCTGGGCTTGTCCGTGTCAGATGTGGCCGACACGCTCCGGCGTGCGCCGTTTGATGTACCGGCAGGAAGTTTTCGTTCCGAAAATCAGGAGTTGTCAGTACGGGCAGACGCCTCGGTGACTACCACTGATCAGGTAGCCAATATCATTATTCGTGATAACACGCGAATAGGAGATGTGGCCAGGGTTTATTTCGGTCCGGAAGATGCTGCACGCTATACCAGAATGAACGGACGTAGTGTGATTGCAATGGGTGTGATTAGGAAAGCCCGATCCAATACCATCGACATTTCTAACAAGGTGCATGAGGCAATTGGTAAAATTAACGAGCGCTTCGACAATCTTGAGGTGAGCATAACCAATGATGATGCGGGCTTCATCCGCAGCTCGGTGCACGAAGTGTTGATCTCTCTGCTGGCAACAATACTGATCGTAATCGCCACGATATGGCTGTTTATGGGTTCGCTACGGGCGACACTGATACCGAGTATTGCTATACCAATTTCACTGATAGGCACAGTAGCCGGAATCTGGCTATTTGGATTTTCCATCAATATCCTGACACTGTTTGCGCTGGTGCTGGCGACAGGTCTGGTGGTGGATGATGCTATCGTGGTACTGGAAAATATCCTGCGACGGCGCAAACAACATGTAGGTGGCCGGGCAGCAGCCGTACTTGGTACGCGGCAGGTTTTTTTTGCAGTAGTAACCACTACCGCCGTTCTGGTTTCGGTCTTTGTGCCCATAGCCTTTTTGCCGGGAACCGCTGGTCGTTTGTTCCGTGAGTTTGGTTTTGTACTGGCCTTGTCCGTTGTCATCTCCAGCTTTGTTTCCTTGTCGCTGGTTCCGGCAATGGCATCACGCTTGCCACAACAGGATCGACAGGGCACAGGTTTAAGAAACAGAATGGGAGCCTGGTTAACTGGATTCTATACGCGTAGTCTGGGCGCCACCCTGAATCATCCCTTGCTGGCCTTGCTGGTTGCCACCTGTATGGGTGCCGCTGCCTTTTCTGTTTATACCACACTGGATCAGGAATTATTGCCAACGGAAGATCGGGGAATGTTCAGGGTAAATATGTCTGCTCCCGATGGTGTGGGTGTGGGTTATATGGACCAGCAAACGCGCAAGGTTGAACAGATACTCGCTCCTCTGGTTGATGGTGGAGAGGTGCAATCATTGTTTACTGTCGTCGGCTTTGGCGACCCTAATCGCAGTTCAATTGTGGTGCCTTTGGTTGACTGGAGCTTGCGTAAGCGCAGCCAACAGGAAATCATGCGATCCTTGAACAAGATGGTGTCGGACATTCCCGGTATCCAGGTCTCTGTTTCCGGTTCAAATAGTTTGGGCATGGGCAGGGGTGGGGGAAACCGGTTAACTGTCGCACTGATTGGTAATGAATATGCACATATTTATGATGTGGCAAAAATATTTACCCGGGTAATCGAACAAAAATCTAAAAATCTTTCCGGTCCGGAAATATCCTATGAACCAACGCAGCCACAGCTGCGTCTGCAAATTGATCGCCGCCGTGCAGCCGATCTCGGTATAAATCTGGATAATCTTGCTGACACGTTAAGAGTGATGATCGATGGCGATGACATAATTGATTTGAATGTGCAGGATGAGGCCGTGCCAATACGGCTGGAAGCATCATCTGAAGAAATAAATGATCCTACCGATCTGGTCAATCTGTATGTAGACACGGAGTCCGGACGCCTGTTGCCACTTTCCAGTGTGGTTACCCTGAAGGAAGAAGGAATTGCATCAGAGTTGCCGCGTGAGGCACAGCGCAGGGCGATAGAAGTAGATCTGGATGTCACGCCGGGTTACCCCTTGCAATCTGCTGTGAACGAACTCAGGGCCTATGCCGCAGAAGCACTGCCAGAAGATGTTTCCATGATTCTGCTTGGTGATGCTTCCACGCTGGAACAAACATCCAGAGAGGTTGCAATGATTTACATAATCGCCTTACTGGTAGTGTTTCTGGTCTTATGTGCCCAGTTTGAAGGGTTTACCAGTGCTATTGTCATCATGTTGCTGGTGCCATTTGGTATTGCTGCAGCAATATTTGCATTGTTCTTAACAGGTACGTCCTTGAATATTTATTCGCAAATCGGTCTGGTCATGTTGATTGGTTTGATGGCTAAAAATGGTGTACTGGTGGTTGAGTTTGCCGACCAATTGCGTGACAAAGGTTATGATGTTCGCAATGCTATCGAAAAAGGTGCGGTTATCCGCTTGCGACCGGTGTCCATGACTTTAATGTGTACTGTACTTGGTGGATTGCCATTGATACTGGGTTCGGGTGCTGGAGCAGAAGCCCGTTCGGCCATAGGTTGGGTAGTCTTTGGGGGGCTTGGACTGGCCGCAGTATTTACTCTGTATCTGACGCCGGTACTTTATTTGTTGCTGTCACGCTTTTCTTCGGCGCGATCGGCTGAAACAGAACGTCTGACAGAAGAGTTGAATCATGCCGCTGAAATGAAAGGTAGTGGCTAGCTATTCTTCAACCTATCTTTGCTCAGACAATTACCGATACCGGGTCGGATCTTTCAGTCCGGCTTCACTGAATCCCTGTTGTCGTAAGCGACACGAATCGCATACACCACAACTGTTGCCTGTGCTATCTGGTTGATAACAGGACAGCGTAACCGCAAAATCTACACCGAGTTGTTTCCCACGCTTGATGATGTCAGCCTTGCTCATCGATATCAGTGGTGTATGAATGGCAAAGGTTCTGCCTTCGACGCCGGCTTTGGTACCAAGATTGGCCATTTGTGCGAACGCTTGAATAAACTCAGGTCGGCAATCTGGATAGCCGGAGTAATCAATTGCATTGACGCCAATAAACAGATCAAACGCTTCTATGGTTTCGGCATAAGCAAGCGCAAGCGACATGAATATAATATTGCGAGCTGGCACATAGGTGACGGGTATTCCACTTCCAGTCGTTTGAGGTACTTCGATCTGACTGTCTGTCAGCGCCGAACCACCAATCTGCCTAAGGTCAACTTGCAGGGTGCGATGCGAAAGGGCGTGTAAGGATTTTGCTACCTGTACCGCCGCTGCCAGTTCGAGTTTATGCCGTTGTCCATAATCAAAGCTGAGCGCATAACATTCATAACCCTGATCTTTGGCAATAGCCAATACCGTGGCCGAATCCAGACCGCCTGACAAGAGAACCACGGCTTTTCTGTGCATGTGACTGAAATTACCCGGAAAGATGGACGTGAGTATAAATTAGCGTTTTAGGCCTTGCCAGCACGGGGGCTTATTTGCCTGGAACATTGCCCCACAGGTATTTATGTAACTGAATTTGAAACCGCACTGGTAAGGCGTCTTCCAGTATCCAGTCAGCCAACAGACGCGCCTCTAGCTGATCATGGCTAGGAGAAAAAAGTACTTCACAGGTTTCATGCAGGCGACGATCCTGTAGTAGTTTTTTTGCCCAGAGATAATCATCCCGATTGCAGATCACCAGTTTAATCTGGTCTGTGTTCTGCAGAAAGGACAGGTTTTCAAGGTGATTTTTTTCTACTTCGCCAGAGCCAGGTGTTTTAATATCCACTATTTTGACGACCCGTTGATCGACAGCAGATATATCCATTGCACCACTGGTTTCAAGCGAAACGTCATAACCTTCATTACAGAGTATTGTCAGCAGATTCTGGCAGTGTTTCTGGGCCAGAGGCTCGCCGCCGGTAACAGTGACATGACGGGTGCGGTAAGAAGTAAGTGTCTGCATTATCTGGTTTATCGTCCGCTTTTCCCCCTGATGGAAGGCATAGGCGGTATCACAATAATGACAACGTAGTGGACAGCCGGTAAGACGGATAAATGCAGTAGGTAATCCGGTTTTGGAAGTTTCACCCTGCAATGAAAAGAAGATTTCATTTATACGCAGGGTTAAGGTCTGGTCATCCGACCCGGTCTGCTCAGTTACCGGGGTGTGTAACATGAAGTCAGACTAGTTAGCCTGTTCCGGCAAGGGTTGTTGTGTGGCCGAACCCAGCTGTTTCAGCCGTTCATCTGCAAGCCGTGCTACAGTCGAATCCGGTTGTTGGCGGATGAGTCCTTGCAGATGTTGACGGGCATTATCAATCTGCCCCAGTTCAATCATGGTAAACCCGATTTTCAGCATGGCTTCACTGGCTTTCGGGCTCTCCGGAAAGTTGGTGACTACCTTGTTGTATTCGTCCAGTGCTTGCGGGAAATCACGGTTAACAAAAAAAGCTTCAGCCAGCCAGTATTGAGCCGCATCTGAATAGCGGTCATTCGGATGAGCGGTCAGGAACTGTTGAAAAGCTTTGATGGCCTGGTCATAAAGCGATTGTCGCAGCAGGTTGAATGCCTGTTGATATTCTGCCTGCAGCTGGACAGGATCCACGCTGGAGGGGGCAGCATTGGTATTGGCAACAGTACCCGGATTAACCGGCGGGTTAGTGGCCGTAGTGATTATTGTAGTGTTTGCCGGATTTATACCCGCCGGAGCCTGTTGTCGCGGCATGGATCCGACGATTTCAACCTGTAACGGGCTTTCTGTGGGCATGGATGACGCCGGAGCATTAGCATCCTGTATCGCTGAAAGCGTTTCCAGCGGAGGCGTATCCGTTGCTACTGGATTAACCGGTGCTGCCCCCTCTGCTGTAGCAGGAGCGGTGCTGCCGCCTTCGAGTTGTTGTAACCGTTGATCCATGTCTGCATACAGATCACGCTGACGTTGTGTCAGTTGTTCCAGCTGGTAGTTCTGGGTTTCAATGTCACCACGCAGCTTGCTGATGTCCTGTTGTAGTTGTTGAACCTGCTGCAGTATTTCCAGCATGCCCTGACTTTGCATCATTCTTTCCAGACGTTCAATGCGCTGTTCTGTCGTGGCTGGTTGACTGGCTGTTCCTACCGGCGCCTGTGCGTACAGCGCACCGACAGGTATTGCCAGCAGACTAAATACCAGACCAGAATTGCGGAATTTAACGTTCATGCAGAATCAGATCAGTAAATAATTTCCACGCGACGGTTCTGGCTCCAGGACTGCTCGTCGTGACCTTCGTTTACAGGACGTTCTTCACCGTAGCTGGTCGTACGTAACTGAGAAGCAGAAGGTCCAAATACCATCATCTGGCTTTTCACACTCTGGGAGCGTCTTTCGGCCAGCGCCAGATTGTATTCACGACTACCGCGTTCATCAGCATGGCCTTCCAGTGATACGACCCGTTCCGGGTGTTGGGCTAGAAAGTTCGCATGGGCTTCAAGCACTTCCTTGTAGGCTGGCAACACTTCGCTACTGTCATACTCAAAATAAAGTACTTTGACTGACAATGGACTAGATGCATCGGCAGTCAGCGGATCAGCCTCACCTATAGAATTCTCGCCAGCGCCAAAGGTCTTGGCGCCGTTTTCGCTGCCTGTGCCGTCAACGACTTCGGCCGCTCCGGATTTTTCCTGCGATGAACCGCACGCGGTCAGTAAGCCGGCCAGGGCCAGTATTAGTATCAGTCTGTTTGTCATGGGTTAACTCCTTCTGGACTAGTATAAATTGTTAATAGTGAAAGCATATCATTCATTGCCACTCAAGTTGAAACTGATTTATGGCTGGGGAAATGGCCCCCAGGCCGGTTCACGTACTTCTCCATCCTGAAATGCCAGTCTCTGGTGCACACGGCCATCTGCCGAGACTGCAGCCAGTTCTGATCCTCGGCCAGTTGTGGTTGCATATATTATCATGCTGCCATTCGGGGAAAAGCTGGGTGATTCGTCATACCTTGCCGTGGTCAGCAAGTTCATGTATTTCTGTGTCAAATCCATCATCGCAATTCGGTACATTCCATCCGCACCGTGTACCAGCGCCAATGATTTTCCGTCCGGTGAATAGCGGGCACGTGCATTATAATTACCGGTAAAGGTGAGACGCACCGCTTCACCGCCTGCAGCACTCATCTGGTATATCTGCGGTGAACCGCCACGATCCGAAGTAAAGACCAGGGATCGGCCATCGGGTGACCAGGAAGGTTCAGTGTCGATCGAACGGTTTGTGGTCAGACGCTGGATGGTCTTGCTGATCAAATGCATGACAAAAATCTCGGGATCTCCTTCCTTGGACAGAGTCATTGCCAGGCGTGATCCATCCGGTGACCAGGCAGGCGCACTGTTGATTCCCGGGTTCGAGGCTGCCCGTTCGCGGGTACCGTTGAAAATATTCTGTATGTAAATGGCTGAGCTTCTACCTTCAAAAGATACATACGCCAGATTCTTGCCATCTGGTGACCACGAAGGGGACATGAGCGGTTCCTTTGATTCGAGCAGAACCTGCGGATTAAAGCCATCCGCATCAGAAACCTGCATCGAATACATCTTTTTACCGTCTGCCTGTTTTTTCACAGTAACGTAGGCAATGCGTGTATCAAATGCGCCTCGAATTCCGGTCAGTTTCTCAAACACAATATCGCTGATACGGTGTGCTGTGCGGCGCATTTGATCCCGACTGGCAGGTATGCGAAAGCCGGCAACTTGTGCACCGGAGATGGTATTGATCAGTCTGAATTCAATTTCATAATTGCCGGCCGCCAGCGGACGCACATTACCAATAACGATATTCTCCATGCCAAGCAGTTTCCAGTCGTTAAACGAAACCTGGCTGAACTGGACCGGGCGTTGTGGCATATCAGCCGGATCCATAGTCTGGAAGCGACCGCTGCGCGACAAATCATTGGCTATGGTGACATGCATGTCTACAGGCAGATCATCCGGTAGTCCTTGCCATTCAAACGGGACGATGGCTATGGGTAGCGCCTGTTCGACGCCTTCAGTAATGGTAATGTCGAGAGCAGCATGAGCATTCAGGCTGAGCAACAGCCCGAACAACAAGACCAGTATATTTTTATTCATGAGTAACAAATCCTGTGTTCACTAGATTGATCAGTTGGGTTTAAAGGTCATATTGATTTCACGCATTTTAGCAAACACCCTGGCATCGTCCGGTACCGGTAAGGGTGAGGCTTTCTGCACCGCCGCAACGGCACGACTGTCAAATATGGTATTGCCGCTGGACTTGGATATGCGTGTGTCTATTACATCGCCGGTAGGGCTCATGCGGATAAAAAGCACACAGGAAAGACCCGGTTCAACCAGCCCAAGTAGATTATATTCTGCCTGGATGGAAGCAATAATTTTTTGCGTATATTGCTGGATGACAGTCAAGTCCTGACGATCCTGGGCGGCTGTTTCCGCTGCGAGCTGTTTTTTCAGCGAAGCTTCCGCTTCTTTCTTCTTTTTATCTGCTTCCTGTTTGGCGAGCGCTTCTTTCTTCTTGCGCTCCTCTTCCTTTTGCAGGGCTTCCTGCTTTTTCTTTGTTTCAGCCAGCTTTTGTTCTTCTTCCTTACGCCTCTTTTCTTCTTCAACCTGCTTTTGCTTCAGATCGGCCAGTTTCAGTTCTTCTTCCTTGCGTTTTTGTTCAGCCGTGTGCGTCTTGTTTTCAAGCTCTTTCAGCTTTTTTTCCTGCTCTTTTTGCTGGATATCCTTTTTCTGTTCGAGCTCTTTCAGTTTGGTTACTTCCTGTTCGACTTCCTTGCTGTCGATTGCCGTAGCCTCAATAATCTGTCCAGGAGGTGGCAGCGTTTGTACTGTCTTGGTGGAAAAATCCAGACTGAAAATGAGCAGGGCGACGGCAAGGCCATGGATAAGGATGGAGAATACAGCCGAACGCGTAACAAGAAAATTCATGATAATACTAGCCCTTAGGCGGATCAGTAATCAAACCAACCCCCTCAACACCAGCATTTTGCAGCAATGACATCAACTCAACCACTCGTCCATAGGGTACATTAGTGTCGCCCTTTACAAACACCCGCGTTTTGGGTCGCTTCTGTTCCTGTGCATATTTTAACAAAGCGGCAACACGATTGACCAGCGTCTGTACTTCAACCGGCTTATCCTGTTCTTCAGCCGTTGCGCCACCAAACGAAATGTAATAATTACCCCCCTTGTCGACGCTGATGACTACCGGAGGGTTGTCTGGTTCCGCTGGCATGGGCTTTGAATTCAACTTGGGCAATTCCACGTTGACACCCTGGCTCAACAGCGGAGCGGTGATCATGAATATGATCAACAGTACCAGCATTACGTCGATATAAGGAACGACGTTGATATCGGACATCGGGCGTTTCTTTATTCTCTGACGCATCAGCTCAATACTCAGGAATGGGCGTAACGATGCAGTATCGAAGCGAATTCTTCCATGAAGATGTCGTAACGGCTGATCAGACGTTCAACATCATTGGAAAACCGGTTATAGGCTATTACGGCCGGAATGGCGGCAAATAGTCCCATCGCTGTAGCAATCAGTGCTTCGGAAATGCCCGGTGCCACCATCGAGATTGTGGCTTGCTGGACTTCTCCCAGTGCCCGGAAACTGTTCATGATTCCCCATACGGTACCGAACAGGCCGATATACGGACTGGTAGATCCAACCGTGGCCAGAAACGGCAGATTGGTTTCTATCATTTCGATTTCCTTGTTCATGGCCACGCGCATGGCGCGCTGTGATCCTTCAAGCACCGCATCGGCGTCCACGGTCTTTTGCTTACGTAAACGGGCAAACTCGCGGAAGCCGGATTCAAAGATTTTCTCCATGCCATTGGTTGAGTCACGTTTGCTGCTGACCTTGTTATACAGCGGCGTGAGATCCTCGGCAGACCAGAATAATTCTTCGAACTTATCTGCATCCCGGCGCGCCTTGTTCAGGATGGAGCGTTTGCTGAAGATCATCGTCCAGGAGGTAAAAGAAGCCAGTAACAGGGTCGACATGACCAGTTTTACAATTACGCTGGCGTTCAGCACCAGTTCAAGTATGGATAAGTCAGCTGTCATAGGTTAAGTTTTGCCTTGATTGAAGTAGGTATACGTTTGGGTTTAAATGTTTCCGTGTCCACACACACAATTTGTACATCTGCACGGCACTTTACGGTTCCCGTTTCGTTGATGATGGTCTGTTCAAACATTAATCCTGCTCCGGAGTGGTCAGTTACCCTTGAACAGATGTTCAACAACTCATCAAACCGTGCGGGACTGTTGAATTCTATATTCATTTTGGCCACAACAAAAACAATACCCTCCGTTTCAGCCAGGGTTTGCTGCGAAAATCCGGCAACACGCAACCATTCAGTACGTGCCCTTTCCATGAATTTCAGATAATTCGAATGATACACTACGCCTGCCGCATCCGTATCTTCATAATAGACACGCGTAGGCCAGATAAATTCCTGCAGACTGTTCGGCACTGGCCTATCCGTCATGCTTAAACAGTTCCGGGCCCTGATTCAGATTGCCCGGCATGTCCAGCCCGAAATGTAACCAGGCCTGACGGGTTACTACCCGGCCTCTGGGAGTGCGCATCATAAACCCCTGCTGGATCAAATAGGGTTCTATTACATCCTCAATCGTGTCACGCTCTTCACCAATTGCGGCCGCAATGCTGTCGAGGCCAACCGGACCGCCTTCAAATTTCTGAATGATCGCCAGCAACAGCTTGCGATCCATCATATCGAAACCGTGCTCATCGACATTCAACATGTCGAGCGCCTGATTGGCAATCTCATAGGAGACCACCCCATTGGCGCGAACTTCAGCAAAATCACGAACACGCCTGAGCAGGCGATTGGCAATACGCGGTGTACCTCTGGATCGCGAGGCAATTTCATTGGCACCTCTGGCATCCATTGATACTTTAAGGATTTTGGCTGATCGCATCAGGATGCTCGACAGATCGGCGCTGTTGTAAAACTCCAGTCGCTGTACAATACCAAAGCGGTCGCGTAATGGAGACGTTAACAGGCCAGCTCGTGTTGTTGCACCCACCAGAGTAAATGGTGGAATATCCAGTTTGAGTGCGCGTGCGGCCGGACCTTCACCAATCATGATATCGATCTGGTAATCTTCCATCGCCGGATACAGGATTTCCTCAACGACCGGACTCAGCCGGTGTATTTCATCAATAAACAATACGTCGCGCGGTTCCAGATTGGTCAGCAGGGCGGCAAGATCACCGGCACGCTCCAGCACCGGACCGGAGGTTTGCCGCATATTCACATTCAATTCGTTGGCAATCACATGCGCCAGCGTGGTCTTGCCCAGGCCCGGCGGGCCAAATATCAGTACGTGATCCAGTGGCTCGCCGCGCTTGCGGGCGGCATTGATAAAAATCTCCATCTGTTCCTGTACAGCTGGCTGGCCCTGGTATTCTGCCAGCGATTTCGGGCGCAAAGCCTTGTCGACTACCGCATCATCTGCCGTACTGGTGGGTGAAATTATCGGATCCGGTCCTGACATTCTGTTCGCGACAAAGGTCTCAGTGATGCAGTTGGCTCTGCGTTTTTACTACAAGACTATATTATATGGCCTGAATGAGACCATTCATATGCTTGAGATTGGTAATTTTGATGAAAACTGTGATGCACAAACCATTGCTTCAGCGTACCGAGGCTTTTAGAGCCTCACGTATAAGTGTTTCACTGTCCATATCCTCAGTCGCAATTGCATGCACGAATCGACTGGCTTCCTGCGGTTTGTAGCCGAGTGAGACCAATGCGCTGACAGCATCATCTACCGCATTCGTAGGTGTCTTGCCCAGGCTTCCCGCGAACGGTTTATGACCGATATCCGTATTCCAGTCTTTCAGGCGATCACGCATTTCAATCACCAGACGCTCAGCCGTCTTCTTGCCGATACCTGGAAGACGAACCAGACGATCCGTATTGCCGGTTTGTATGCAGTGAATGAATTCTTCTGTTTCAATTCCGGATAATATGGTCAGTGCCAGTTTGGCACCAACACCGTTTACCTTTATCAGCGTACGGAACAGACGCCGCTCCTGTTCGGTGGCAAAACCGAATAATAAATGTGCATCCTCTCGTACCACCAGATGTGTGTATAAATGCACGTCCTCGCCAGGTTGCGGCAGGTTATAAAAGGTGGTCATCGGTGCTTCAAGTTCATAACCGACGCCAGCGACATCAACGAGCAAGTTAGGCGCTTGTTTCAGGATCAGCTTGCCTCGTAATGTACCGATCATTGCAGTCTGCCTCGGCGCACACCCTTGACTCCTGCCATGCGTAACAGCCCTTCCCTGGAATTACCGTGACACAAGGCAATTGCCAGCGCATCGGCGGCATCGGCCTCCGGTATGGCGCGTAAACACAGCAGGATTTTGATCATATGTTGTACCTGTTCCTTGGCCGCATGGCCTTTGCCTACCGTCGCCTGTTTGACTTGATTGGCCGTATATTCAAATACCGGCAGATCCCGTTCTGCACAGGCGGTAATTGCACAGCCTCTGGCTTGTCCCAGTTTCAATGCTGAATCGGCATTCTTGTGCATGAATACTTTCTCAATCGACACTTCATCAGGATGAAATTCACTGATAATGGTCGTCAACTGACGGTACAGGTAGCGCAACTTTTCTGCAATCTCCTCACCCTGAATCCGGATAACGCCATGAGTAATATGAGTAGCATGGTTGCCCTGCATATCGATGATGCCGTAACCGGTAAAACGCGAACCGGGATCGATACCCAGAACCCGGGTCATTTTGTCGCCAACCTGGAGCAGACGGCCGCTTGAAGATCGCATAAGCAGTAAGCGGGCATAAGACGTGTCAGTTTAATTGTGACAGGATTTCTTCCGGAATATCGGCATTCGAATACACGCGTTGTACATCATCCAGATCATCCAGCACATCCATCAGCGTGATCATCGCCTGGGCGGTTTCGAGATCCAGCTTGTTAGAAGTGGCGGCGCGCATGGTGATCTCGGCGGAATCGATCGAAATTGCGGCCTGTTGCAACGCTGTTTTGGTCTTGATGAACTCTTCTGGTGAGGTAATGATGTCGATGGAGCCGTCATCGTTGTTGACGATATCTTCCGCACCCGCTTCCAGCGCAACGGACATCAACTGATCCTCGTTGCTGCCAGCGGGGCAGCAGATCACACCGGATTTCTGGAACAGATAAGCTACTGAACCATCGGTACCCAGATTGCCGCCGTATTTATTGAATGCATGCCTGACCTCGGCCACAGTGCGGTTGCGGTTGTCCGACATGCAATCAACGATTATGGCGGTGCCGCCAGGACCATAGCCTTCATAGCGGATATCCTCGACATTCTCGCCTTCGCTTCCGCCCGCACCTCTTTTGGTGGCACGTTCAATAGTGTCGCGGGTCATATTGTTCGACAAGGCCGCATCGATTGCCGAGCGCAGCCTGGGATTGGCACCGGCATCACCGCCGCCCATTTTTGCTGAGACCGTGATTTCCCGAATTAACTTGGTAAACAGTTTTGCGCGTTTGGCGTCCTGTTTGTTTTTCCGGTGTTGTATGTTAGCCCATTTACTATGACCAGCCATTTCTGCAATACCCGTGTTAAGTTGTTTGCGAGTTTAACATTTACCCCCGGTTCATCAAACATTGTTGAATGAACCGGTATGCAGGAAAGTATGACACAGGCTGGCGGTTTTGGGTGAGAGCAGTAGTCCGATATGTGTGGCATGTACAGTGGTGTGTGCTTTCATATTGGTCAACCGCGTTTCTTCGACAGCCACAGTACCGTCGTTCGGGCTGGGCAGCCCGGTAAAAATCTTGCCCAGACCCATGCTCAAGGTGCCGCCAATACTGCCAAGATCATGTGCGCCGCTCCAGGGCGGTATATTACCCAACAAACCGTCTATGATGCTTTGTCCCAGCATCAACTTTCCCACAGCAAACGCGGACAATCTATAGGCTGAATAGCTGGGGCGGTGGGGCGTGCCCAGCGTTACGACTCGACCGGGTTTTCGAACAGGGTAATCAAAGAACAGGTGTCGAAGCACGATGCCACCCAGACTGTGTCCGATAAAATGGATGACCGGTGCGTTAAGGCTGGATGTGAATTGATGCAGGCGGGCCGCGTTTTCCCTCGGTGTGCCAGACAGGCTGGGATAGCTGAAGCGTACCGTATGATAACCCGACTGTTGCAGACGATTTGCCAGCAGCGACATGTCGATGCCATTCATCCACAGGCCGTGCACTAGAACGATAGTTTCGTCATTCATTTGAAACAGACTGGATATTAGATGATATTTTTCGCACTATATTTTTGGTTGTTGGTTGCTCGGTACTCGTTTATCTGTAGGAGTCCCGACCTCGGGCCGGATTTACGTAGGGGCACAGCATGCTGTGACCCTACAGGTTGAGGAGCATCTCCGGTCCGAATGGTTCGCTGAGGGGTCGCCATTCCTACATACTACGGGCCATTTACTATGCGTCATTATTGCCATAAAAGGGCAGCTTCTGGCCTTTGGCAAAATCGAGCAATCGCTGTATCGGAACCTGCGCGCGCTGGATGATGTTCGGATCTACATGGATTTCATTCTGGCGGTTCTGAAGCACCCTCGCCAGTTTATCCAGATTATTCATCGCCATCCAGGGACAGTGGGCACAGCTTTTACAGGTAGCACTTTTGCCGGCGGTGGGCGCTTCAATAAATAGTTTGTCCGGAGCGGCCTGCTGCATCTTGTAGAAAATACCGCTGTCCGTGGCCACAATGAATTTTTTCGCGTTCATTTCCCTGGCCGCCTTGATGATCGTGGTCGTGGAACCCACTACATCGGCAAGGCCGGCCACCGCAGCCGGCGATTCGGGATGAACGAGCACAATCGCATCGGGATGTTGCCGCTTTAATTCCAGCAGTTCTTTTGCCTTGAACTCCTCATGCACGATGCAGCTGCCTTGCCACAGCACCATATCTGCACCGGTCTGGTTCTGGACGTACTGCCCCAGATACATATCCGGTGCCCACAGGATTTTTTTACCCTCGTTTTTCAGATGATTCACTACATCAACAGCACTGCCCGAGGTGACCATCCAGTCTGCGCGCGCTTTGACGGCTGCACTGGTGTTTGCATAGACCACCACAGTCCGATCCGGATGCTGGTCACAGAATTGGGCAAACTGGTCCGGAGGACATCCGATATCAAGCGAACAGGTGGCTTCCAGATCCGGCATCAGGATGGTTTTTTCCGGGTTGAGGATCTTGGCGGTTTCGCCCATAAAGCGTACACCGCAGACAACCAGCGTTTGCGCGGAGGACTCATTGCCGAATCTGGCCATATCCAGCGAATCGGATACGTGACCACCGGTCTGGTCGGCAAGGTATTGTAAATCCGGATCAGTGTAATAATGTGCGACGACCACAGCGTTTTGCTGTTTTAGTAGGTGACGTATCTGATCAATCAGCACGTCTCGCTGAGGTGGGTCCAGATGTGTTACTACCGTTTCGGGTACGCGTTCCGGGCCCAGCCGGTAATCCTTGAGTAGAGGTATGATTGTATTCATGGATTTGAGCCCGCTGGATGAATTCAACCGCGCTAGGGAAGTTCAGCCAGTATACACGCGTCGTACGCGACGTTACTGTGGTTTGTCCTGGCTTTTTACCCTGATTCCGAGTTCGCGCAATTGTTTTTCCGGCGCGGGTGATGGCGCGGAGGTAAGCAAACAGCTGGCGGACTGGGTTTTTGGAAATGCGATTACATCGCGGATCGATTTGGCGCCTGCCATTAGCATGACGATACGATCCAGACCAAAAGCCAGACCGCCGTGCGGAGGACAACCGTAATCCAGAGCATTAATCAGGAAGCCGAATTTTTCATGTGCTTCTTCCTTGCCTATGCCGAGCAAACGTAATACCGCCATCTGCATGTCCGGACGATGGATACGAATGGAGCCGCCGCCAAGTTCGGTGCCGTTCAGCACCAGATCATAGGCGCGTGACAGGCAATGGCCTGGATCGGCTTCGAGCGCTTCAATACTGTCTACCTGTGGAGCGGTGAACGGATGGTGCAGTGAATCCCAGCGTTTCTCGCCTTCGTTATATTCGAACATGGGAAAGTCTGTGACCCACAGCGCCTGCCACTGACTCGTGTTTAAATTCAGATCTTCGGCCAGCTTGTTGCGTAATGCGCCGAGCGAATCGTTGACGACGGATTTTTTCGTGTCTGCACCAAAGAAAATCAAATCACCGCTGACAGATCCGGTTCTTTCAAGTATGGCCGTGATAACGTGATCTGGCAGGAATTTCAGAATGGGTGATTGCAGACCTTCCTTGCCCTTGCTCAAGTCGTTCACCTTAATATAGGCGAGTCCTTTTGCGCCATACTGTGCAACAAACAAAGTATAGTCATCAATCTGTTTACGGGTCAGCAGGTTGCCACCGTTCGGTAAACGCAGTGCAGCGACGCGGCCCTTGTCTGTACGTGCCGGTTCAGAAAAGACCTTGAACTCGACCTCCTTCATCAAATCACTTAGTTCAGTCAGTTCCAGCGGGTTGCGTAGATCCGGGCGATCTATGCCGAAGCGGCTGATGGCTTCGGAATATTTCATGCGAGGCAGCGGGTTAGGTAGATGCACATCCAGCACTTCGCTGAACAAACCACGCATCATGTCTTCCATCATCGTGGTGATGTCCATCTCGTCCATGAACGAGGTTTCAATATCGATCTGGGTAAATTCAGGCTGGCGATCAGCGCGCAGATCCTCGTCACGGAAGCAACGCACGATCTGGTAGTAACGATCCATGCCCGACATCATTAACAGCTGTTTGAACAATTGCGGCGACTGGGGCAGCGCAAAAAACTCACCGGGATGGGTACGGCTGGGCACCAGATAATCGCGCGCGCCTTCCGGAGTGGCCTTGGTCAGCATCGGTGTTTCGATATCCAGAAAACCGTGGTCATCCAGATAATTACGCAGCAGGCGGGTGACCCGGCTGCGCAGTTTCATGTTTTTCTGCATTTCCTGACGACGCAAATCGATATAACGGAAACGCAGACGGATATCGTCGTTCAGATGTTCTTCATCCATCTGGAACGGTGGCGTCAACGCCTTGTTCAGGATGGTAATCTCATGAGCATGCACTTCAATCTGACCGGTAGGCATGTCAGCGTTGATAGTACCCGCTGGACGGTGTCGAACCTTGCCCTTGACCTGGATCACGTACTCATTACGTACGGCATCGGCAATGGCAAACGGTTCGGGACGATCTGGATCAAACACAATCTGGGCGATGCCTTCACGGTCGCGTAAATCAACAAAGATGACGCCTCCGTGGTCGCGCCGACGGTGGACCCAGCCACACAGTTCCACGTCCTGGTCGACCAGGCGGGTATCCAGTAATCCACAATAGTTGCTACGCATCATAAGTCAGGTCTGCAAAAAGGCTGCATATTACGAGGCAGCCGCACATTGCGCAACAGGCGCGCGGCGGGTAATCCGGCAAAATACAGTAAATTTACAACGATTAGCTGTCTGCCGACGGTTTTGGTGTGCTGGCAGCCGGAGTGGTGCTCGATTTGGTCTCACTGCTACCCTTATCTGCGGTAGTCGTTTTGGTCTCAGAGCTGGACGAATTACTGTCGCCAGAGGACGATTTTTCATTTTTCTTGTCTGCGGAACCGGAGGTTTCACCGCCTATAATGTTCTTTTGTAATTTTTTGTCCTTAAAATCAGTCTCATACCAGCCGCCACCTTTTAGCCGAAATGCCGCCGCAGTGACCATTTTACGCAATTTGTTCTGTTTGCATGCCGGACATTCGGTTAAAAGTGCATCCGATACCTTTTGTATCACCTCAAACTTGTGGCTACATCCATCACATTGATATTCGTATATCGGCACAGTAAACATTCCTCGAATAAATCCAGAGGCGCAGAAAATAGGGGCGTAGCGAGATAAAATCAAGATTTATATCTGACTTGAAGCGATATATTTGTCGCTTGCCACCATGAACAGGTTTAACCCGCGGGGAAACTTCGGTATTATCGCGGCTCCGCAAACAGGGTTACACTATCCTGACATGGGCCGTTAGCTCAGCCGGTAGAGCATCTGACTTTTAATCAGGTGGTCGCGTGTTCGAACCACGCACGGCCCACCATTTTTCCAATATCTCCAGAATAGCTGTAGGGGCACGGCATGCCGTGCCCCTACGATCAGGTGGCCGCGTGCTGACTCGCGCCATCCCCCGGCCTACAGCATGCCGGGGCAGGCTCTGGCGCTCGCCCTGCGGGCGCACGTTGTGCGTCCGGATGTGATCCGGTCACATCCGTCGAACCACGCACGGCCCACCATTTTTCCAATTCTTCCAGAACATCTGTAGGGGCACGGCATGCCGTGCCCGTACGATCAGTGGTCGCGCGCTGACTCGCGCCTTTCGTGGTGCTTTACCGGGTGCGTGAAAACCGTGGTCTGTCCCTGTCGAATTCATGATAATCTGACCAATCAAAGCCGGAATCAGTCTTAAATGCAAATCAACAGTCAGGGCATAACAAAATAGATGGAAGCCGCTGCAGAACAACGTCTGTTACCGAAGATGGGTGCGCCGATGCTCGCCTTGTATGGTCTCGGCTCAATGGTGGGGGCGGGGATTTATGGCCTCGTCGGCCGCGCCGCGGGACTTCTGGGCGGAGCGGTGTGGACCTCCTTTGTCGTCGCCATGGCGGCGGCCCTGCTGACCGGACTCAGCTATGCGGCGCTCGGTGCGCGTTATCCACATGCGGGCGGGACGGCCTATGTGATCGAGCGTGCGTTCCGGATGCGGCTGCTCTCCTATACAGCCGGGTTTTGTGTGGTGGCATCGGGTCTCACCTCGATGGCCACGGGTTCGCGCATCGTCGCGGCAAATGTACTTGCGCTCATTGGTCTGCCGGCCCCGAGCGATTCAATGCTCGCACTCGTTGCGGTGATCTATCTTGCACTCCTCTGTATGTTGGTCTGGCGGGGATTGAAGGAGTCACTCTGGTTCAATGTGCTTTGCACCTTCATTGAGGTATCCGGGTTGGTGTTCGTGATCGTCATGGGCGCGCGTTTCTGGGGCTCAGCCAATCTGCTGGAATTCCCGACCGCGCAGGCCTGGTATGAGACGGGTGCGCTCATCCTGCAGAGTTCGGTGCTGACATTTTTTGCCTTTATCGGATTCGAGGACATCCTGAATGTGTCGGAAGAAGTGAGGGATCCCCGGCGCAATGTACCAATCGGTCTGATTGCGGCGATGCTGGGCGCGACCGCGCTCTATCTTGGCGTCGCCATCACGGCGGTTTCTGTGGTTCCCTGGCAGGAGCTATCCACGTCATCCGCGCCGCTGGGCATGGTGATGGAGCGTGCGGCCCCCTGGCTGCCACCGGTGGTTTACACGGTGATCACCATTTTTGCTGTCGCCAACACAGCGCTAATTAACTATGTGATGGGTTCACGCCTCGTGTTTGGTATGGCGAGATCGGGTCTTCTGCCGAAACTGCTCGCCAGCATTCACCCGACGCGCAACACGCCCCACTATGCCACGGTCGCGATTTTCTTCGCCGCCACCGCGCTGATACTCGCGGGCGATGTGAGCCAGCTTGCTTCGGCAACGGTGATCCTGTTGCTGGGCGTGTTCATTCTAATGAATGCCGCGCAGGTAGTCCTCGCGCGTCGTCCGGGCGAGCCTCCTGCGGCGATCCGGCTGCCCACCGCCGTGCCCATTGTCGCTGCGCTCATTTGTGCGGTGATGCTGGTCTCGCGCGCGTCGGGAGATTTACGGCCACTGCAGATCGCGGGCGTGGTGGTAGTATTGATTCAGGTGGTTTACTTCGCGACACGCAAAAGCCATCGTACTGTAGCTTGAACAGGGGCACGGCATGCCGTGCCCCTGTTCAATTAGCATCCGTATTAAATCAATTGCAAATGATCAGCTATACTCAAACCTGATCTGCATGGTATTAATTTTGGTCAGGTCAGCCTTAATCTAACAGCATTCGATTGATTTATCGTATCCATTCAATTAACCAGAGGTTAACTTTATGATTAAACCTGTATTGATAGTTACGTTATTACTGGGGTTCATGCTAACGACAGCCTACGGTCAGGATTTTGAAGCGACCAAACAAGCGGCTGAAAAAGGGGATCCGGCTGCCCAGGTTCAACTCGGCACGATGTACAACTCCGGAGAGAAGGATTACGGCGTTCCTAAAAATAATGCCGAAGCGGCCAAGTGGTACAAGCTGGCGGCAGAAAAAGGTTATGCCCAGGGTCAAAATGATCTGGGTAATATGTACCGCGAAGGAGAGGGCGTTGCTAAAGATCATGCTGAAGCGGCCAAGTGGTACAAGCTGGCGGCAGATCAAAATCATGCGGGGTCCCTGAACCATCTGGGTTGGTATTACTACACCGGAGAGGGGGTCGCTAAAAATGATGCTGAAGCGGTCAGGTTATACAGACTGGCGGTAGTACAAGGTCATGCCCACTCGCAGTTCAATCTTGCCATCATGTATGAAAATGGAGCGGGCGTTCCTCAGGATTCAATTATGGCTTTTGTGTGGTATTCACTGGCCATTGCGCACAATGGCGCGGCAGAAAGCAGGGACAAGATCAAGGCAACACTCTCACCAGAACAGCTAGTAAAGGCCGAGCAGATAGCCGCTCGTTGCCTTGAATCAAAGTATAAGGACTGCAACTAACCCGCGCTTAATCTGAAACAGACAGGGCGCAGGGCAATTTGTATGCCTGAGCGCCCTGTATTGGCATGCCTGCACTGCCTTTAATAGAGCGTGATTCAGGTTAAAACAACTACTACAACACAACAATTCTCGTAATTGCTTGAGATAATTCTGCAGAGTACCGTAAACTTCAGGCAAGGAAGTTCGTTATTAGTTGGCAACAAGCACAGGATATACAACATGGTTGCTTTACAAAATAATCACAGTGAACCTCGCATTGCTTCGAGTTTCAAAAATCATCTCTTTAGTTCCCTCTCGCGGATTGTGCTCGTATGCACTCTGTTTGCGCTTACACCAGGTTATGCTTCCACCATTCTGGAAGTTAGCTTCCCGGATTTATGTGCAGATGCCGAACTGATTTTTGAAGGGCAGGTTATCAATCATTCTGTCAGTCAGGATCCGGCAACCGGTAATATCTGGACAGAAGTGGGTTTCCGCGTGATAGAGAAAATCAAGGGGCCAGAGGTGGAGGATACGTTGACGCTGCGTTTTCTCGGTGGCACGGTCGGTGATTTGACATTAAAAATCTCGGATATGCATGTACCTGCTTTAAATGAGCACGGCATCTATTTTGTTGAAAGTCTGCGTGAGAACCTGGTCAATCCATTGCTCGGCTGGTCACAGGGACATTATCTGATTGAAACCGATAACACTGGAACTGCCAGGATTACAACAGAGGATCAGGTGCCAGTCAGTGAGATAGAAACCAATACCTCGCAGTCCGTCCGACTGTTTTCTGCCGAATCAGTCACAGACAATACAACCGCCGCAGATCAACCGCCGCTTACGGAAGCCTTAACGGTTCCAGACTTCAAGGCGTTGATACAGCAACAACTACAGTAAGCCATTCCGAATGCAGCTTGATGATTCATCGGAACGATACAGCATGCTGATACTGGGTAGATCATTTGGGCAGGGTCGAAGGAATGGTTTAGCCGCTGTCGCCATGCTGCTGATGCTTAGTCTGGCATCACTGCTTTCCTCGTTCAGTCTGTACGCTTATGAATTCGCGGGAGACAAGTGGCCCCAGTACGATGCAACGTTTCAGGTCGATATTCCGTTGATTCCCGGTAACCCGGTCATCTGGAACGACAAATTTGAAGAGGCGATGCAACGCTGGAATGTAAAATCTGCATTCAGCCTGAACAGTGTACGCAAGTTTGGTGACCCGTGTAATAACCCGACGACTTCCCCTCCGGTAAACGGTGTCAAATTTGCAGCCGATGTTTGTGGTGTGGCGTTTGGTTCCGCTACGCTGGCGATAGAACGATCCTGGACAACTGATGACAATACCCGCACAGTGCAAGCGGGAATTATATTTAATTCAAACAAGTCCTGGGCAAGTTATGAAACCTTCATTACGACCCCGGTCGATTTTACCCGTGTCGCCGTACATGAACTGGGACATGCGCTGGGTCTGGCTCATGAGGATGATGTCAGTTCGATCATGGCAACATTTGTTAATAGTCTAACATTGCCAATGCCGGATGATATCCAGGCTGTGCGACTGCTTTACCCTCATACTACCCATGATGTCGTCAAGCCAAATAACGTTGTCGTCGTAGAGTTCAGTTTAACCGGCATGCCTCAAAACGGCATTGACGGCAGCCCGGTCGATTTGTTGGTTATCAAGATTAATGATGACATTCCCTTTTTCTTAAATTCAACCGTACGCTTGTATAGTGGCAACACCCTATTGGGAACCCATTCCGCTATTGGTGGCTTTAGCGCCGCGTTCAAAAGCAACACCAGTGCGATCGCTTCATCCAGCTCCTTGTATAACTTTTTTAATCCGACCGTGGTGGATTTTACTTCCATACAAAATGGCACGTTTAATGGGCGTGTTGAATACACCCTTCCGAATTTAACAGTCCTGTACCCGAACATCGCTTTGAAACTGAGTGCAATGAAAATTGTATTTGGTACCTCGACAGGCGCCAACACGTGGATTGTCCAGTCTGGAAATACAAATGCTGCCGTGCTTATTGGCACCACAAAAAACGGAACTGATTTAAATAGTGACGGGTTTCTGGATACGAATGATACGGACAGCGATGTGGATGGTGTGTTTGATAGCCTGGATAATTGTCGGTACATCTCCAATGCAGTGCAGACGGATGCAGATCATGATGGCATTGGTGATGCCTGCGAAGACGATGCCTTGCCGAACGACGGCAGCGATCTGAGGGTAACCAAATCGGTAAACATACAATCGCCGGTATTAAATAATGCGGTCGAATTCAAGGTGGCAGTGACGAATGAAGGTCCAAACGGTGCGTCGGATATTGTGGTTAAAGATCTGTTGCCGAGCGGAATGAGACAACCCGCCGGGCTCTCGCCCTTCTTCAGTCAGGGGAGTTATTCGTTGACCACAGGCGTTTGGTAGGTGGGGTTGTTGCGCTCGGGAGGAGTGGCTACGCTGACGGTGCCTGCCATTCCCGTGCAATTTGTGCAGCCAGAATGTTTTGTGAACGAGGCCAGCCTGACCAGCCTGACCGGGGTGGATTCCATTACCTCGAACAATAGTGCAACCGCAGGTGTTTTTGTTGGTGGAGTCACCAGTTGTGCCCACCTGAAGCTGACTGTTACGCCGCAGTTCACCGCACAATCTGTCTGCTCCGGCAGTATTACCAGCAATAATCGACTGGACTTCAATTACCGGATAAGCAACCAGGGACCCAATACGGCACAAAATGTTAATGTGACGCTGACCGGCAGTTATCGAAACCAGACTGAGCCTTACATTGGCTCACGCAGTTTCCAGATAGGTCAGATAGCCTCAGGCGCGACCTCCACGGGTGTACTCAGCTGGTCCTTGCCTTGTGGTCAGGACCCGGCAACCGCCAGTTACAATCTGGCCGTTACCAGCACGACCCGTACGTCTACTGAAAGCGTTGTGAGCGTTTCTGGCAATGTGGACGTGCCTAACACTGGCGCCTGTGTGTGCACGGCATCATCCGCTACTTCCGGAGGTGGAGGCGGCGGGGGATGTTTCATCGCTACAGCGGCTTACGGCTCCTACCTGCATCCGTACGTGGTTAATTTGAGGCAATTCAGTGATCATGTGTTAATGCGTAGCTCTATTGGGCGTCAATTCGTCTCACTTTATTATCGATACTCGCCACCGGTGGCAAATATCATTGCTCGACATGAACTATTGCGTCTGCTTACCCGCGGCGCCTTGACACCCATTGTGTTTATAGTGGTGTATCCTTGGCCTGTTTTGGCGCTAGCAGGGTTATTTACTCTGTTGTTACTTGTGCGGATTAGGTCTGTGAAAACGGCACAGGCAGCGCCATTGATCAGATAGTATTTCCGCTGCCTGTTGAACTAAACCAATCCGTCCAGGCAACAGCTTTTATATTCGGAGTGTAGGAACCACAAACCAGGCATATACTCTAAACAGGAACATCGGGACGGTTACAGTTAACAGTAAGGCAATTACCGCTTTGCCCGGTCAACCAATTTTGGCAGAGGGCGTTACTAATCATCAGGAGGACAGCAATCATGTTCAAGACGACACAATTTTTTACCCGGACAGTTTTTGCAGCAGTAATTATGCTCGCTGGTTTGCCGGTACTGCATGCGCAGGAAGCGTCCAAGCAAGAGTCATCCATTCCCTGTGTTAAACTGGATCGAATCCAGGATGTGGATGTGATTGATAATAAAACAATCGTGTTCCAGACAGGTAACAACACCTATTACATTAACAGACTGCCATATGCGTGTAACGGACTCAGATTAAACGATGGGTTTCTGTATCGCACATCGCTGAATGAAATCTGTAATGTTGATGTGATTACCGTACTGGACAAGGTAGGTCCTGGTTATACCGGCGGTCCGTCCTGTGGGCTGGGCCGGTTTGAGCCGATTACCAAGGAAGGGATTAAGGCATTAAAAGACAGTCTGAAAAAGAAATAATTTTTCAGTCACAGTTGTGGGCCGGGGTAGTGTACTACCCCGGCCTTTTTATTTTGCCGGCCGGCGATGCAGGTAAATAAAGTAGGCCGCTGTAACCAGTGTTAGCCACAACAGTGCCAGCCAACCCAATCGATAGTCATAACGACTGACCAGAAAAGCCCAGGAATTATCCGGTTTATATTCTGCAAAAAACCGGAACAGTTTAATGCCTGTAACCAACCCAGCGTGCAGTCCAATACACTGGATGATGTTGCCTTTATGGATGCGCACAAAGGCGAGTAGCAGGCCTAGCATGAATAACGACAAGAATGCATCCAGTGTAGTCGTACTGAACACATTCGCGTACGCGGCCAAAAACTGACCGGGGGCTGTTAGCCAGTTGATTGTCGTTGCCGTGTCAGTTTTCGGATAGTCGATAAAATGCACTGCTGCATACAACAAGCTTATTATCAATACAGCGTTATTCATTCCCGCCTGTTTGCGCAATCCCTGCAACAGCGCCCCGCGGAACAGGGTTTCTTCAAACAGACCGACAGCGATGCCGGACAACAGTCCTGTCAGTAGGGTGGTTACTACCGGCCCGGTTGTAAATTCATGAAATTGATTGGTGCCATAAATGCCAAGCCCATACAGGGCGATCGCGAGCACGGCCAGTATGAGCAGGCCACTTAGCAAGCCATAGCCAAAGTCCGTCAGTGTTTTACCGGGCTGTGTTTTCAGTCCAAGCGTGTCCAGTGCCAGTCGATCGGAATAGTGCAGGTAACACAGGCTGAAGACCAAGCCGGTTAGCTGCGTGGTACGTATCGTCAAATCGTTATATTCGTAGGTAAAAAAAGGACTGAGTAACAGGTGCAATGGATAGGTCAGCAAGGCTCCCAGAAACAGTGCGGCGATAAAGACTAGCAGAAATATAAGCAACGAACGCACAGTGAGGGCCTGATCAGATGTTGGTTCCGGACAGGAATCTCCTTAACCGAGATTCAAATCTCTTTCCATTTTCAGCTCAAGCTCAAGCTGGTTGATACGTGACAAGATTCGCTCTTCCTGATAATAATCAGGACGTGGTTGCGACATCAGCAAACTTTTCAGCTGTTCGATGGCGACCCGTGTTTCACCGGTAAGGAAATAATATTCTGCATTGGCCATGCCAGCCTCTACCGAATTGCCAGCCTCGGCTTCAGCACGGGTAAGGTAGTTATAATAGGTTATGTCCGGTGTATTGTATTTACCATAATTTTCCAGCACGACCTTTGCCTCGGCAGGACGCTTCGCTGTCAGCAGCGTATTCGCATAGGACAGAATCAGGGGCCGATAATCAGGATAGATGTTGATCATGTCCTTGTAGATTTTAACCGCCGCATCATAGTTGGCCTGGCGCACCTCTACATCCGCGCGCGCCAGTAGCAGCGACAGATTTTCGCCGTTTTTGACCAATAACTCATCAAGTATGCTCGCGGCTTTTGCATAGTCCTTGTTTTCCATCTGAGCGAGCGCCAGACCATATTTAAGTGTTACCACGTCGTCACGGAATTCACCTTGATCCAGTATGCCTTGATAATACTTGATGGCATCCAATGGCGACTTATAGGAACGCACCAGCAATTTAGTACGGATGAATTGATAGGTCTGACTCTCGTTATAGGTAAGATTCTTTGGCAAATCATTTACACGTGCCTGAGAATCTGAAATACGGTTTACTGTTAACGGATGCGTTCTCAGGAATTCCGGTGCTTGTGAAGCATAGGTAGAGTTGCGTTGCAGCTTGGTAAAAAAAGCTGGCATTCCGTTCGGATCAAAATCCGAACGTTGCAATAACTGCATGCCGATTCGGTCTGCTTCTTCTTCATTGCCACGGGTAAAATTGATTTGAGCCTGGGCTGCACCACCTTGCACAGCCATCATCGCCGCTGCACCGGCATCCGGGTTCTGTGATGCAATAAGGATAGCGCCGAGCATCGCTGCCATGATCGGAATGCTCATTTTCTGGGTCATTTCCGCAGAACGCGCCATATGGTGCTGGGTAACGTGAGCAATTTCATGTGCGATGACGCCAGCAAGTTCGCTCTCGGATTCGGAGCTGGTTATCGTGCCGGTATTGATCCCGACAATGCCGCCCGGCGCAGCAAAGGCATTGATAGCGTTGTCATTAACCACAAAAAAGGTAAACAGCTGGCTGCTGTTGTCACTTTGGGCAACCAGACGGTAGCCTATCGACTGAATATAGGTTTCAACTTCCGGATCGCCGATGATATCGGTCTGACGACGTATTTGATTGAGGAATGCCTGTCCCAGACGTCGTTCATATTCGGGACTAAGGATGCTGCCGGTAGATTCACCGATATCCGGCAAATCCAACGTAGTGACAGCCGAGACGGTTGCACTGATAAGCAACAGACAAAAAATAAGTTGTCCGGGTAGTCGTTGCATTAATTTATTATGTACCATAGCGCTTTTGAGTCTGTGCGTGGACCGTGGTTCAATGTTTTTCAGGTTTTCTGCCTGGATATATAAATCAGATAACGTCCAGACTGACAGTTTAGCATACCTCTAACAGGGTAAAACGGATCGAAAATACGATTATCTGGAGAGAAAACAGGATGGGTGAAGCCAAAAATGCGTTTTATGCACAATCCGGCGGGGTAACGGCAGTCATAAATGCCAGCGCCTGCGGTGTGATACAGACGGCAAGACAACACCGTGACAAGATTGCGAATGTCTATGCCGGCCGAAACGGAATTATCGGTGCATTGACAGAAGATCTGATCGATACCGGTCTTGAGGACGATGCGTCGATAGCGGCGCTCCGGTATACCCCTTCGGGTGCCTTTGGTTCCTGTCGTTACAAACTGAAAGGTCTGGTCGAAAGCAAGGCGCAGTATGAGCGACTGATAGAAGTCTTCAAGGCGCATAATATCGGGTACTTTTTTTACAATGGCGGTGGAGACTCTGCCGATACCTGCCATAAGGTTTCACAGCTGTCCGACACGCTCGGATATCCGGTGCAGGCGATACATGTGCCCAAGACCGTAGATAATGATTTGCCGGTAACTGATAACTGCCCGGGATTTGGTTCAGTGGCTAAATATATCGCCGTCTCTACACGCGAAGCCTCTTACGACGTACAATCGATGGCCCTGACCTCCACCAAGGTGTTCGTAATCGAGGTGATGGGTCGTCATGCAGGCTGGATTGCTGCAGCAGGGGCATTGGCCGCAGACAGCGAAAATGATATCCCGGTCGTCATTCTGTTTCCGGAGGTCCGGTTTGACCAGCAGCGGTTTCTCGATCTGGTCAAAGCAAACGTCGAAAAATACGGGTATTGTTCCGTTGTCGTGTCCGAAGGGGCCAAATGGCCAGATGGCCGGTTCCTATCCGAACAAGGTACCCGCGATGCTTTCGGACATGCGCAACTCGGTGGCGCAGCGCCGATAGTCGCGAATATGGTCAAACAGGCTCTGGGCTATAAATATCACTGGGCGGTTGCAGATTACCTGCAAAGAGCGGCTCGTCATATCGCCTCAAAGACCGATGTCGAACAGGCGTATGCGCTGGGCAAGGCGGCGGTAGAACTGGCGTTGCAGGGTGCCAATGCGGTCATGCCGACCATTGTGCGTAAGTCTGATACGCCCTACCGCTGGGAAGTCGGTTCGGTTGAGTTGTCTAAAGTGGCTAATGTCGAGAAATTTATGCCGCCCGAATTCATCAGTAAGGACGGATTCGGTATTACAGATGTCTGTCGACGCTATTTATTGCCGTTAATACAGGGTGAAGATTATCCGCCGTATCTGGACGGTACGCCCCGATACGTCAGGCTGAAAAATACGGCTGTGCCGAAAAAATTGAAAACTGGCTTCAAAATTTGAACCGGATACGCTTTTTATGGGTATAAAGACTGGTTTTTCAGCAGTTTGATAAGTACACTAGCCGCGTTTTTGTGACCTGGGGGGCAAGCTGCCCCTCTTTTGTTAACTACACACTCCTAAGGGGAATTTTTACATGTCACCATTAGTTTTTGCCCTGTTATGCGGCGTATTCGCGATTGCTTATGGCATTTGGTCAGTGCTGTGGATTCTCAAGCAGCCGGAAGGAAATCCGCGTATGCGCGAGATTGCCCTGGCCATTCAGCAAGGTGCCTCGGCCTACCTTAACCGCCAGTACACAACGATCAGCATTGTTGGTGCCATCCTGTTTATTGCATTGGGATTCGCGTTGGGCTGGTATACCGCGTTTGGTTTTCTGGTAGGCGCTGTGTTTTCTGGTGCGGCCGGTTACATCGGTATGAATATATCCGTGCGTGCGAATCTACGTACAGCCGAAGCGGCCAATAAGGGCCTGAATGCGGCCTTGCAGGTGGCTTTCCGCGGTGGTGCCATTACCGGCATGCTGGTGGTTGGTCTCGGTCTGATAGGTGTGGCAGGATATTACGCTATTCTTTTGCAAATGGGTCTGGACTCGGAAACGGCCTTGCATGCAATGGTGGGTCTTGCGTTCGGAAGCTCATTAATCTCGATATTTGCCCGATTGGGTGGTGGTATTTTTACCAAAGGTGCTGACGTCGGTGCTGATCTGGTGGGTAAGGTTGAAGCAGGCATCCCTGAAGATGACCCGCGTAACCCGGCGGTAATTGCGGATAACGTAGGTGACAACGTAGGCGATTGCGCTGGTATGGCTGCAGATTTGTTCGAGACTTATGCGGTGACAGTGGTCGCCACTATGTTACTCGGCGGTTTGATGATGAAGGATGCCGGAGAAAGCGCTGTCCTCTATCCACTGGTTCTCGGCGGTGTGTCAGTGATTGCTTCGGTAATCGGTACTTTCTTCGTCAAGACCAGTGAAGGTGGTTCGATTATGGGCGCCTTGTATAAGGGTCTGATTGTTGCGGGCGTACTCTCGGCCATAGGTTTCTATTTTGTGACCAACAGCATGATGGGTGCAAATGCTGGTGCGATGTACGGTTGTACATTGATAGGGCTGGCGCTGACTGCCGCGATGGTATGGATTACGGAATACTATACCGGCACACAGTATCCACCCGTGCGTCATATTGCACAGGCTTCAACCACCGGCCACGGCACTAACATCATTGCCGGTCTGGGTGTATCGATGCGCTCGACTGCCTGGCCAGTACTCGCTGTCTGCTCCAGTATTTATGGTGCCTATGATCTGGCCGGTATTTATGGACTGGCGATTGCCGCGACATCAATGTTGTCGATGGCTGGCATTATTGTGGCACTGGATGCTTACGGTCCGATTACAGACAACGCCGGTGGTATCGCAGAAATGGCCGGTCTGGATGAAAAGATCCGCAATATCACCGACCCGCTCGATGCAGTGGGCAACACAACTAAGGCCGTAACCAAGGGTTATGCGATCGGTTCTGCCGGTCTGGCCGCGCTGGTGTTGTTTGCTGATTTTACCCACAGTCTGGAAGCGGCCAACAAGCTGGTTGAGTTCAGACTGGATGATCCGGCGGTTATTATCGGATTGTTCATTGGTGGTTTGATTCCGTATCTGTTCGGTGCAATGGCGATGGAAGCCGTTGGTCGTGCAGCTGGTTCGGTTGTGGTTGAAGTGCGCCGCCAGTTCAAGGAAATCAAGGGCATTATGGAAGGTACAACCAAGCCGGACTATTCCCGTGCTGTCGATATGCTGACCAAAGCCGCGATCAAGGAAATGATAGTACCGTCCCTGTTGCCGGTACTTGCCCCGATTCTGGTGGCGTTTGGCATGACTGCATTGATGGGAGAAGGTGCCGGTGTGCGTGCACTCGGTGGTCTGCTGGTCGGAACGATCATTACCGGTATCTTTGTTGCTATCTCGATGACTGTCGGTGGTGGTGCCTGGGACAATGCAAAGAAATATATCGAAGATGGACATTTCGGTGGTAAAGGTAGCGAAGCCCATAAGGCCGCTGTTACTGGAGATACAGTGGGTGATCCGTACAAGGACACAGCGGGTCCTGCTGTGAATCCGTTGATCAAGATTATCAATATTGTAGCGTTGTTGATCGTACCATTGATCTAAATAGGTGAGGAGTGAGGCGTTAGGAGTTACGGCGCTGATTTGTGTTAGAGCAGTTTTCTAGAATTTGGTAATACAGACTAAAGTTCTTGACACGTTTAAGTGAGGATCGCAATCACCTCGCTCCTCACTCCTCACTCGGATTCATATAGTTCTGTATTTCTTCCAGCTGATCTTCAAGTTCGTAAGTAGTCTTAAAGCGAGCAATGTGAAACAAGGCCTCGCCTTCATTTACCAGCGGGATGTTGGTGCGCCCGATAATAATCCCGTTAGCCGTTGCCCGGACCTCTTCTTCCTTTTTGCCAAACGGATCAGAAATAACCCCCATTAGTTCATTCTTGTGCACTGGCTCACCCAGCGTTTTCATCGCGCGCAAGATTCCACTTTCCGGCGCCCTGACCCAGGTGCTTGATTGCGCAACCAGAGGTTCTAGTTTTTTTGTACGTGCTTTTTTCAGGCGTGGCAGCATGCCAATCTCACGCATGACCGATAGTATGCCGTCGGTCCCACGTTGTATCGAATCTTCATCAAAGCGCAATGCTTCACCGGCTTCATACACAATTACCGTTACCCCGGATTTTTCTGCTGATTCGCGCAATGACCCTGCAACGATACTGGTGTTCAGTATCACCGGTAAAGCAAATGCACGGGCGACACGTTTGGTTTCCGGGTCGTCCATCAGTGCGCGTATATGTGGCATGTTGTCGCGATGAATAGCCGCAGTGTGCAGATCAATGCCATGCGTACATTTGGCAACGATTTCCCGCAAGAATACATTGGCCATTCTTGCTGCGAGTGAACCGGTTTCCGAGCCTGGAAAGGAACGGTTCAAATCTCGCCGGTCAGGCAGATAGCGAGTCTTGTTGATAAAGCCATAAATATTAACTACTGGCACAGCCAGCAGGGTGCCCTTGAGTGAGTTCATAAGCTTGTTTTTCAGAATACGACGAATGATTTCAACCCCGTTGATTTCATCACCGTGCAGGGCACCGGACAGAAATAATGCTGGACCGGACACTTTTCCATGTATGACCTGTACCGGCAGTGTGATTCCGGTATGTGTGTACAAATCCGGTACATCCAAATCAACAGTACAACGTTGCCCGGCTTTTACCGAAACCCCGCCAATCACAATGGCTTTACGCATGCTCAACGACCGCCCTTGGTCCGGGTGTTGCCAACCCGGGCATTTTTTTCAAGAAACTCAATAATAGTGCCGGCAACGTCCTTACCGGTTGCCGTTTCGATTCCTTCCAGTCCGGGAGAGGAGTTTACCTCTATCACCAGAGGGCCACGGTTGGAGCGCAGGATATCCACTCCACATACATTTAGTCCCATAGTATTTGCGGCACGCACAGCGGCAGCCCGCTCTTCGCGGGTGGCCGTTACCAGAGTTGCGGTTCCACCCTGATGCAGATTGGATCGAAACTCCCCTTCCTTGCCCTGTCGTTTCATGGCCGCCACGACTTTTTCGCCAACGACAAAGCAGCGTATGTCTGCCCCTTTGGCTTCTCTGATATATTCTTGTACCAGCACACTTACTTTTAAATCAAGAAACGATTCGATAACGCTTTCTGCGGCCTGCTGGGTTTCGGCAAGTACGACACCGACGCCCTGGGTTCCCGAAAGGATCTTGATTACCAGCGGAGCCCCGCCCACCATTTTGATCAGATCCTCGATGTCATCCGGTTTATTGGCAAAGCCGGTGATGGGTAATCCGATGCCCTTGCGAGCCAAAAGCTGGCAGGCGCGTAACTTGTCTCTGGCACGACTGATCGCCACAGATTCATTCAATGGATACACGCCCATCATTTCAAACTGACGCAGCACAGCTGTCCCATAAAAGGTTACCGAAGCTCCAATGCGCGGAATCACAGCATCAAAGCCAGACATGATTTTGCCCTTGTAATGAATTTCAGGATTGTGCGAGGTAATTCCCATATAACAGCGCAATACATCCAGCACGTGTACTTCATGTCCGCGTGATCTGGCCGTATCAACCAGTCGTTTTGTTGAATACAGTTTCGTATTTCTTGATAGCAAGGCTATTTTCATATTTACTTCCGGTTGGTCCGGTTTGGCTTATTATAGACCCGACCCTTACCACGCCCATGTACATACGAGGCTGATGGATCAACTTTTAGCTTACCATTGGTAATGGCTGAGCGCCCAAGCAACATCCTGAACATCATGTCTTCCCGGCTGGTCAAGGTCAATTCGATGTTCCATGTGTTAATACCAATACACACGGTTGATTCAATCACAAACCGTTCTTCACTATGGCCGCCGGAATCCTTGACCTGTCTTTTCTGTATAACGGGCGCCTCGCAGATCAATTCAATCTGACGTTTGTTGCGTAAAGGATGTAACCAGAATCTGACATGATCCAAATTGTCCCTGACGAACGGCTCTATACGAAATGCGTGCAGGGCAGAGGTTCTGGCGCCTGTGTCGATCTTCGCCTTAATCGCAGGTATGCCGAGTTCCGGTAAGGCCACCCATTCGCGCCATCCCAGAATATTGGATGCCAGTGGTGCTTTCAGTCTGGTGGAGCCTGGTGCAGTTTTAATCATAGGTGGATTACAACACAGTTTGGGGTGATGAGTAAGTGGTTAGGTGTGAGGGGTGAGGAGTAATGGGTGAGGGGTGAGGAGAATAAGTAAAAGTGTTCTGGCAAACAGGGCGGCAAATGACAGTATCTGAAAATAATTGCTGCATGAAGATGTGAACTTTGAGATTTGCTGAACCCCTCACCCATTACTCCTCACTCCTAACAATTCAGCCGTTTCCATCAGCGGCAGCCCCATCACGCCCGAATAACTGCCTTCAAACCGCTGAATAAAACCAGCTGCCTTATCCTGTATTCCATAGGCACCAGCCTTGTCGAGCGGATGACAGGTATCACAGTAGTCCTGACATTCCTGTAGCGTGAGTGATCGGAACCAGACGCGACTGCTATTGACGAGTGTGACGGGAACATCTCTTAAAAGTACCACAGCAGTATGTACCTGATGACCACGTCCGGAAAGTGATTGCAGCATGCGAATCGCGTCATCCCGGGTTACCGGTTTTCCCAATATGTGATTATCCAGTACGACTTCAGTGTCAGCAGCGAGCACGGGAAGATTCTTTGGCATGGACTGTCTGCAGGCCACCGCTTTTTCCAGTGCAATTCTTCTGACATAGTCGAGCGCGGATTCTGATGCACCAGGCATTTCATTAATATCCACATCGACCACTTCAAAGTCGATGCCAAGCTGCTGAAGCAGAAAATTTCTGCGTGGGGAACGGGAGGCCAGATACAGTGTTGTCATGGAGGAATCAGTTGCAATTAATATGAACGATATAATATTAGAACATGGATTATGACTGAAGAAATCAGGTGTGTGGGTAAAAAAACAGATCGCGGGAATGACGGTTGAAAATTACGAAGTACTTGACGCGCCCAAAACGAAGTTTCCTCACTCCCTGTGATACGGATGATTTTTCAGTATGCTCCAGGCGCGGTAAAGCTGTTCAGCCAGTATTACCCGTACCAGCGCATGTGGCAGGGTAAAATCCGATAATGACCAGCGTTCGCTCGAAGCGGCAATGACGGACTCATGCAAACCGTCTGCACCGCCAATGATCAGGCTGGTATTTTCTCCCTGTTCTATCCAGTCTTGCAGGCGAGCGGACAGTTTCATCGTCGTCTGGCTTTTGCCGGTTTCATCCAGTGCGATAATCCGATCGTGTTCAGGTAATGCTGACAGGATAGCTTGCGCTTCTTCCTGACGATGACGCTCTACCGTTGAGCTCTTGCTGCGTCTGGCTGGTGTGATCTCCACCAGCTCCAGACATACTTCATGTGAAAGGCGTTTTTTGTATTCGTTAAAACCTGTCTGAATCCATTCCGGCATGCGTTTGCCGACGGCAACGATGGTGATGCGTATCACGCATCCGCATCCGGCTTTTTACGGGCACGGGTTTTTTTGGGCTCCGGTATCCACAACTTTTCCAGCTGATAATATTCACGGACTTCCGGTTGCATGATATGGACGACAAAATCACCCAGATCCACCAGTACCCATTCGCCATCATTCTGGCCTTCGGTGCTTATCACGGGTAATCCGATTTGTTTCGCGGTTTCCAGTACCTTTTCGGCAATTGCCCTGATCTGACGATTGGATCGTCCGCTGGCAATTATCATCATGTCTGTGATGGATGTCTGTTTACGTACATCAATGGTCTTGATATTGACAGCCTTCATGTCCTCGAGTGCTGCAATCAGTTTTTCGCCTGCTTTTTTTGGTGTCATGGTTATTTTAGATATAGTTTCTGTTTATGGATGTAGGAAAGCACCTGTTCCGGCAGCAGGAATTCCGTACTTGCCTGCGCATCGATCAGGTTTCGAATCCTGGTAGATGATATAGCAAGTGACGGGATAGTAATCTTTAGTATTCTTCCTGCCGGGGTGGTGTGTAAGTCAGCCGGGTTTTCGGTCTGTCTGGTCTGGTACAACTCTGCAATCTGTTTATGTTCAAAGCCAGAATCTGTATCTGGTCTGGTTGCCACGATAATATGAACCTGTTCCGGAATCAATTCCCATTGTTTCCATTGATGCAAACCCTGGAAGGCATCCATGCCCATAATCAGGCACAGGGGGATATTACTATACCGATGGCGATATTCGCGCACCGTATCGATGGTCCAGGAAATTCCGCCACGTTTTATCTCGATGTCATCAACCTGCAGTTGCTGCACATTATCAATCGCCAGGCGTAACATCTGCAGTCGATGTTCCGGGCTGGCCAGTATCGGGCCTCGATGCGATGGAGTATGCAAGGGAATCAGCCTGACCGCGGTCAGTCTGGCTGTCTGAAGGCATTCGATGGCCAGTCTGAGATGACCAATATGGACCGGATCAAATGTTCCACCCAGGATTCCGATGGGACCATTCATAGGCATGTGTCGGTCAAGTTAAGAGCGGACGTAGGTGCCTGCTCATTTCCTGACGTGTCCATTACCGATCACAATATATTTCTGTGAGGTGAGGCCTTCTAGCCCAACCGGTCCGCGTGCATGAAACTTGTCCGTACTGATACCAATTTCGGCGCCAAGTCCGTATTCAAATCCATCTGCAAACCGGGTCGAGGCATTCACCATGACCGAGCTGGAGTCGACCTCGGCGAGAAAGCGTTGAGCGTTGACGAAGTTCTCCGTGACAATAGCATCGGTATGTTTTGAACCATATTGGTCAATATGTTCCAGAGCCTGATCCAGTCCGCTGACAATACGCAATGACATGATGGGAGCCAGATACTCGGTTGCATAATCCTGGTCGGTGGCTGCCTTGATGTCTGGCAGAATTTTTCTCGATTTATCGCAGCCACGGATTTCCACGCCAGCCTTCGCATACAGCGGTGCCAGCTTTGCCAGCACCACAGGGGCAATCGATTCAGCGACCAACAGACATTCCATCGCGTTGCAGACACCATAACGATGTGTTTTTGAATTCATGGCAATATCAACCGCCTTGGTCAGATCCGCACTGTCATCAATGTACACATGGCAGATGCCGTCCAGATGCTTGATGACAGGCATCTTTGCCTGTTCACTCACGCGCTGGATCAGGCCCTTGCCACCGCGGGGGATGATCACGTCCACATATTCGGGCATCTGTAACAGGTAGCCAACTGCCTCACGATCGGTAGTTTCAATCACTTGCACGGCATCCGCAGGCAGGCCAGCCTGTTTCAGTCCTTGCCGGATACAGGCCGCAATTGCCTGATTTGAATGTATGGCTTCCGAGCCGCCACGCAGGATAGTGGCATTGCCGGATTTCAGGCATAGACCGGCGGCATCGGCGGTCACATTCGGTCTGGATTCATAGATGATACCTACTACTCCCAGTGGTACACGCATCTTGCCGACCTGGATACCGGTCGGTCGGTAGTGCATATTACTGACTTCGCCGACTGGATCAGCCAGTGCGGCAATCTGTTCAAGGCCCTCGGCCATCGCATTGATCCGGGAAGGATTTAACACAAGCCGATCCAGCATCGCCGGTTCAATCCGGTTTTTTCTGGCAGCGTCCATGTCCAGCGCATTAGCCTGCATCAGGCTGGCAGATTCAGCACGCAGGATGGAAGCAATTCCGGTTAACGCATCGTTCTTCGTCGCCGTCTGTGCCTTTGCCATCAGACGTGCAGCAGACCGTGCACGTAATCCGGTTTCAGTTATGTATTGCTTTACATTCATAATATTTGTATCGATGTCATTATCCGGGTCGGGTTCTTGCCCGAGCACCCTGCGCTTATCGTGAGTTTGGATGCAGGTTAACACCTGCCAGCCCAAACAGCAGGCTTTCCATTAATTCCCAGGGGTTGCGTTTTACCGCACCTTTAAGTGATTTGTCTATCAGAACCGCATCGGCCAGTAATTTATCGAGCTCACGACTGGTAAATCGTGCCAGTACCTTGTTTATAGCAGTTTGTCGCTGATTCCAGATTTTATAGTCGGAAAACACCCGATCCTTGCTGGCGCCATTGTTAATTTGGGCAGAAATGGCACATAAACGACGTAATTCCCACATGATCGCTCCAAACAGCCCCATAGGCTCGATGCCTTCCTGCCGTAAGCCCCGTATCATGCCAGCAATGCGCGTCACTTCACCCATCAGTGCATGCTCTATCAGCATAAATACGCCATAGCGGGTGCTGTCCGTGACGCTGTCCTGAACCTGTTGCAAGGTTATTTCTTCGCCATCGGTCAACAATACCAGTTTATCCAGCTCCTGTTTTGCTGCCAGTAAGTTGCCCTCGGTACGTTGTGCAATCAGTGTAGCGGCAAGCCGGTCTATGCGTTTACCCTGCAACTTGAGACGTTGAATTATCCATTCTGGCAGGCGAGAAGGTTCAACTGGCCAGATTTGCAGGATGGCGCCCACTTGATCAATGGCCTTGAACCATCGGCTCTGTTGGCTACGCTTGTCTATCTTCTCCATCGTAATCAGCAAGGTGGTGTCGACCACAGGATTTTCTGCATATCGTGTCAGCACGTCACTGCCTTCCTTGCCGGCAGACTGGTCGTTCATGCGTAGTTCCAGTAATCGTTTACTGGCAAACAGCGACATGGAGGCGCTTTCCTGTAACAACTGGTTCCATTCAAAACCCTTGTCGACTGACAGCACGGTGCGTTCTGCCCCGACCTGTTTCGCCTGCTTGCGGATCAGATCAGCCGCTTCCATCATCTGTAATGGCTCGTCACCACTTAGCAGATAGATTGGCGCAAGTTCCTTGCGTTGCAGATGGGATGATAATTGGTCGATACCTAGACGCATCAGGCAGCTCCGTTATTTCTGGACGAGCGCACCCAGACGCCGGACGATTTGAGAGGCAGCCTGTTGAATCATTTCCTGTTCAATCTTGTGCTGGTCAGCAACCGATCCGAGCACGGCTGAGTCATCAAAGGTATAGTCACGGGTAACGCGTATCGATTGACCGGTCAATAATCCGGTCTGATTGGCATCGGTAACAGACATATTAACGGTCAGCGTCAGCTGATATTCGGTAACCTTGCCGGTTATAGGCGATACACTAAGCACCGACTTGTTAATGATCTGATCGCTCAACTGCAAACTGTATTCTGGCTTGTCAGCCCCGGTAACAATGGTGCTGCCCGAAGCCTGTAGCTGTGCGGTCACTGCGCTGGCGGTTTCAGATGCCGAAGTATTGGTGATGGCGATACTGGAAATCCCTGTGACAGTAGCTGTTTGTGATCCGCGCAGATGAAACCCGCAGGATGCAGTCAGCATTATCAATATCAGCAGGACGTAGTGTGGTTTCATGTTTGGTTATCACAGTAATCAGTATGTCCGGACAGAATAAAATCATGGGGCTGAACATACAAGGAGATTATAACGTTCATCAGATTACGATATTGACCAGACGACCAGGAACGACAATCACCTTTTTAACAGTGTTGTTTTCCAGATAACGAACAACATTGTCATTTGCCATGGCCAGTGACTTGATCGTGGCTTCATCTGCATCTACTGCAACATTTATCTTGCCCCTGAGCTTGCCATTCACCTGGATGATTAACTCTATCTCGTTACGTTTTAGTGCCTCCTCATCAGAGGTGGGCCAATGCGCATCCATAATGAGTCCTTCATGGCCAATGGCCTGCCACAAGTTCTGCGTGATATGCGGCACGATAGGACATAACAGCAGCAGGGTAATTTCCAGGCCTTCGTGGAGGATGGCGTGGTTATTTGTTGATGTTCCATCAAGTCGTGTCAGCGTATTGATCAATTCCATTACAGCAGCGATGGCTGTATTAAAGGTAAAGCGACGTCCCAGATCATCGTCCACCTTGGCGATGGTTTCATGGATTTTGCGACGTGCGGCACGCTGTTCTTCAGTCAGTGTGGTCTTGTCGAGTGCTGGCGCCTTACCCATGTCGATGGTATCCGTGGCAAATTTCCACAGTCGTTTCAAAAACCGGTAAGCACCTTCCACGCCGGAATCTGACCATTCCAGCGTCTGTTCTGGTGGCGAGGTGAACATCATGAACAGGCGTGCAGTATCCGCTCCGTAACTATCAATCAGTGATTGTGGATCAACGCCATTGTTTTTTGATTTGGACATGGTTCCAATGCCGCCGGATTCGATTGCCGTGCCGTCGGCTTTCAATACTGCCCCGATGCGTTGTCCCGCCTCGTCACGTTTGATTTCCACCTCTGCCGGGTTGAAATACTGGATCCGCCCTGTGTCTGCCTTACGGAAAAATATTTCGTTCAACACCATGCCCTGTGTCAACAGGTTGGAAAAGGGTTCATCAATGTTAATCAGGCCAATGTCACGCATAACCTTGGTCCAGAAACGTGAATACAACAGATGCAAGATGGCATGCTCAATGCCCCCAATATACTGATCCACCGGCATCCAGTATTTGCTGCGTGCATCCACCATACCGGCATCCTGATCCTTGTTGCAAAATCTCAGGTAATACCAGGATGAGTCGACGAACGTATCCATCGTGTCTGTTTCGCGACGGGCGGGCTTTCCACATTTTGGACAGGTGCATTGATAGAACGCCGGATTTTTTGCCAGTGGATTACCGCTGCCGTCCGGAACCAGATCTTCCGGCAATTTTACCGGCAGCTGTGTGTCAGGTACCGGCACCACACCGCAGTGTTCGCAATGTATTAGCGGAATCGGACAGCCCCAGTAACGTTGGCGAGAGATGCCCCAGTCACGTAAACGGTACTGCGTGCGTTTTTTACCTAACTGTTTCTGCGCCAATGCGGTGGCAATTGCTTCGACTGCCCCGGCAAAATCAAGACCATTAAACTCGCCGGAATGGATAGTAATACCGTATTCAGTCCAGGCTTCGGTCAATGGTTCCAACAGCTCACCCGTTACGGGGCGAATCACAGTTTTGATGGGTAGTTTGTAGCGCAGGGCAAATTCAAAATCACGTTGATCATGGGCAGGTACGGCCATGACCGCACCTTCACCATAGGCCATCAGGACATAATTGGCGACCCAGACTGGCAGCTTTTCACCTGTCAGTGGATGGTGTACAAACAGCCCGGTATCCATACCCTTTTTTTCCTGGGTAGCCAGATCCGCTTCCATAACAGCGCCCTGTCGGCATTCCTCTATAAATGCAGCAAGTGCGGGTTGTCTTTCTGCCGCCTGTTTAGCCAATGGATGTTCTGCGGCGACAGCGACATAAGTCGCACCCATCAGGGTATCCGCTCGGGTCGTGAATACCTTTAATATAGTGTCTCTGCCGACAACCGGAAAGCCAATTTCCACACCGGTACTGCGTCCAATCCAGTTAGCCTGCATTGTTCTGACCCGCTCCGGCCAACCCGGTAATTTGTCCAGACAGTCCAGTAATTCGTCGGCATAGGCGGTTATACGCAGGTAGTACATCGGGATTTCGCGTTTTTCAACGACTGCGCCGGTACGCCAGCCTCGACCATCGATTACCTGTTCATTTGCCAGAACGGTCTGGTCAATCGGATCCCAGTTGACGGTGCCGGTGGTCTGGTATGCCAGTCCTTTTTCCAGCATGCGCAGGAATAGCCACTGGTTCCACTTGTAGTAATCCGGCAGACAGGTGGCCAACTCGCGATCCCAGTCGATGGCAAACCCGAGGGCGAGCAGCTGCTTCTTCATGTAAGCGATATTGTCGAGGGTCCAACGAGACGGTGGAACATTGTTGGACATGGCGGCGTTTTCGGCTGGCAGCCCAAAAGCGTCCCAGCCCATCGGCTGTAATACATTTTTGCCATGCATACGCTGATAACGTGAGATCACATCACCAATCGTGTAGTTTCTGACATGGCCCATGTGCAATTTGCCGCTCGGATAAGGAAACATGCACAGGCAATAGAATTTTTCCTTGTCCGGATCTTCAGTGACCTTGAGTGCGTTGGTCTGTTGCCAGAGTGATTGAACTTCTGTTTCGATCTGACGAGGGTTGTATCGGGTTTCCATCAATTCAGCTTGTTCCTGTGCAGTATATAAATTCCAGCGTGCAAGGATACAGCAGGAGTGGGCCATCGAAAACTTGTTCCGGTCATTTTGTAACGCCTGCATTCATGCAGGCATCCCGACTCAACGCTACCTATTCCATCCCTGTAGGCGTTGTAGCGAACAATCAAGCAGCAGGATTAAGGTAAAAAAAGGGCTTGGACATTGCTGTCCAGGCCCGTTTCGGAGGACGGCTGTTTAGTGACACCTCGAACAGCCGGTATAACTCAGCTTTTACTGGACTGTAGCACTGCCGACGGTCAGCATGTCCTTGTTTGTCTCAATCAGGGACGGGCCGATGCCATCAATTTCAGTCAGACCTTCTACCGATTTGAACGGACCGTTTTTTTCCCGCCAGGCAATAATGGCGTCAGCACGTTTTTCACCAATGCCCTTGATCTGCATCAGTGTCTGTTTGTTGGCTGAATTGATGTTGATCGGTTCTGCAGCCTGCAAACTCAGGCCCAGTGTGAGTAGTGTGATGAATAACAGTTTGGTGATGGTTTCCATTTGGTATCTCCTTATTTAAGTTGTTTAATCCATTACTTCCTTGAACTGCAGGAAAATAATAATCACAACTGGAACAAATTGGAACATACCTCAATTGGAGGATGCTGGAGGTGCTGATTTAGCGAATATTTTGTCTGCAGGTCTGAAGAGAAAAAAGATGTCAGCGGAAACAACAAACACCAGCCCCGTTGTATGCGGGGCTGGTGTGTAACAGGCGAACTAGAATTTTACATTCAAATCCATACGCAACAGATCCTGATCGGTGCGGATGGCGCTTCTGCTCATGGTGTAATAATCAATTTCAAGCATGACATTCTTAACGACCACAAATTCGAGTGTCGTCTGAATCTGGAGCCACTGCAGTTACTGTTAGCGGAGAGAAAAGAGCATATAAATACTATAAATCTTTGGCATTTGTCTTATAACCTGCTTGCACCTCACTTATTTTTATTAAAGTAATATTGAAAATGCGTGTATAGCGTATGACTTGTACATTACTGTACTGATACAATCGACTCGTTTTCATATTACGAGAACAGGTTAATTACCAATGATTAACAGTCCTTAAATATTAGTTTAATCAAACAGTAATATTTATAGGGTCTAATTCAAACGTGGAAGATTTCAGAACAACGATGAAGGAACGGATACTCGTCATAGAGGATGAAGCTGCTATCCGTGAAATGCTCGGCTATGCGCTAATGAAGGAAGGCTATATCTTCGAAGAGGCTTCCGATACCGAGGAAGCCAGACTGGTTATAGAGCGTCGTAAGCCGGATTTGATCCTGATGGACTGGATGTTACCCGGATTAAGTGGAGTCGATTTTGCCAGACGATTGCGTTCGAATATGGAGACCAAGGATATCCCGGTCATCATGTTAACAGCCAAGGGTGAAGAAGCCGACAAGGTGCGTGCGCTGGACACCGGTTCCGATGATTACATCACCAAACCGTTTTCTACCAAGGAGCTGCTGGCCAGGATCAGGGCCGTTATTCGTCGCACCTCTCCAAAAGACACTCTCGATGTCATTGAAATACAGGGGTTGCGACTTGATCCCGAAACCTGCCGGGTGCATGCCGGCGATACCATCGTCGATATCAGTCCGACAGAATTCAGACTGCTCCATTTTTTTATCAAACATCCTGAAAAGGTCTATAATAGGGCTCAACTTCTCGATCAGGTCTGGGGCCAGAATGTTTATGTGGAAGAACGGACTGTCGATGTTCATATTCGTCGATTGCGTAAAACACTCGAGCCATTCGGGTTCGATAAATTTATCCAGACTGTCAGGAGTTTTGGTTACCGTTTCTCTATCAAATAAGCTGTTTGCCCACTCTGATTCATGAATCAGGATATTTTCCGCATTTCAATTGTACTCTCGGTTGCCCTGCTCGTTGGGTATCTGTCCGATCATATGGCATTAACTCTATTTGCAGGGTATCTGGCCTATGCCTATTGGGAGTCAGTATTACTTTCCCGCTTGTTAAAGTGGATGCGTCGCAAGCGCATCGCGAATGCGCCTGAAGCTGAGGGTCTGGTGGGTGCTATTGCAATGCAGTATGAGGATTTACGAGATCATCACAGGAAACAGAAGCGTCGCCTGGCCAGTTATCTAAAACGCTTCAAGGAAGCTACACAAGCCTTACCGGATGCTATTGTTGTGCTGGGGCTAAACGATGAAATCGAATGGGCTAACAGCAAATCCGGTGATTATCTGGGTATACGCTATCCCCAGGACAGGGGTCAAAGACTGATTAATCTGTTTCGGCATCCCGCGCTGGTAAGTTTCATGAAAGAGGCTCGCGGCAAAAATCCGGGTATCGAAAAAAGTCTGGAGTTGGTATCGCCGAACAACCAGGACATGCATCTGGAACTGCGGCTCATATCCTATGGTGATTCAGGCAAGCTGCTGGTAGCACGCAATGTCACCACGATTTTCCGGATCAGCCGGATGCGTACGGACTTTATCGCCAATGCTTCGCATGAATTGCGCACGCCTTTAACAGTAATTTCAGGTTATCTGGAATCGTTTGAAGATGATTTTACTGAAGAAAAAGATAAGCAGATGCGATCCAAGATCCGGCAGATGCGTGTGCAGGCAGAGCGGATGCGCCGCCTGATAGAGGATCTGTTGAAGTTATCCACGCTCGAAACCACTGAGTCACAGAGTGTGCGAGAGCCGGTACGGATACCGGATTTGTTGCGAAGCATTGTAGTGGAAGCTCGGGCAATCAGCGGTATTTTAAAACATGATTTCCAGCTTGAGTTAGACGAAGGACTCTGGATTGAAGGTGATCGTAACCAGATCTACAGCGCCATTTCCAATGTAATTTTTAACGCTGTTCAGCATACCGCAGAACATGGATGTATCACGCTACGCTGGTTTAATGATAGTAATGGCGCCACTCTGGAAGTGATCGATACCGGTGAGGGAATCAGCGCTGAACACATACCCAGATTGACTGAGCGTTTCTATCGAGTCGATCGGGGGCGATCCCGGGAAAAGGGCGGTACGGGGCTGGGACTTGCCATCGTCAAACATATTTTATCCAGGCATCAGGCCCGCCTGGAGATAGAAAGTACGCCAGGAGTAGGCAGTACTTTCAGGTTTTGTTTTCCAAACGCACTCATTCTACACAAGGGGTTGATTGAAGCACGAAGTTTGTCATAAGGTGAGATTAAGGCCGTATAAAATACGAGGTAAATATATATAATTAACACTGTTGTCATATTATCGTCATGAGCGCACCGCAGGATGCGGCTGTTGTCTACAGACGAATTAACCGGAGAATACTATTCAAATGAATACATATCTGAAATCTATTGCAGGACTGGTACTGGGTATAGGCATCCAGAATTCCGTAGTGGCACAAACCGGGCCCGATGCGTCGCTACCCGATTATGCTAAGCAAAGTGGTATTTCAGGAAATTTAATCAGCGTAGGTTCAGACACGCTGGCCAATTTGATGACCCTCTGGGCAGAAGAATTCAAACGCCAGTATCCAAATGTAAATATCCAAATCCAGGCAGCAGGTTCTTCCACCGCACCGCCGGCGTTGATAGAAGGTACGTCCAACATCGGACCGATGAGCCGGATGATGACTCAGGGTGAAATTGCGGCGTTCGAAACCAAGCATGGCTATAAACCTACTGCTGTGGGTGTAGCCATCGATGCGCTGGCAGTTTTTGTTCATAAGGATAATCCAATCAAGGGCATGACCATTGCTGAAGTGGATGCTGTATTTTCAGCGACACGCAAATGCGGACATAATGAAGACATCCAGAACTGGGGCCAGCTGGGTCTGGATGCTAGCTGGGCCAGTCGTCCTGTCCAGTTATATGGCAGGAATTCGGTATCAGGTACCTATGGTTATTTCAAGGAACATGCACTGTGCAAGGGTGATTTCAAGAATACCGTAAATGAACAGCCGGGTTCTGCTTCTGTAGTGCAGGGAATAGCCAAATCGATCAATGGTATGGGTTATTCTGGCATTGGATATAAAACTTCGGGGGTGCTTGCTGTGCCATTGGCAAGCAAGTCTGGCGAACCGTTTATTGAAGCCACAGCCGAAAACGCAATTTCAGGCAAATATCCGTTATCACGCTTTCTCTATATCTATGTGAACAAGCAGCCAAACAGCCCCTTGCCGCCACTGGAAGCCGAATTCCTGAAAATGGTGATGTCCAAGGCCGGGCAAATGGTGGTTATCAAGGATGGTTATGTACCCTTGCCGGCAAAAGTGGCAGAAAAACAGCTGGGCTTGATTAAGTAACCCTACTGGTCCGGTCCGAATCAGGGGCTGGCCAGAAAAGAAGAGTGTTAATGTGCCCCGAACAGGGGCACAGTTTTTTGCGTCGTTGTTTACGGGCCCTATGGCGGTTAGAACGAATGCCAGTTAATTGCGCGAAAGTGCAGGGATTCGACCAATCATGATAAATACAGGGCTGCCACACTGTATTATCAGGAATCACTGATTGATTATGCAGTAGAGCGTGTTTAAACTGAAATTGCCATGATCCGCGCTATAAATCCGATAGTGACAACCCTGTTTAACCAGATGACAATAGACCGTATTGTCCGGTTGATTGAGATTTTACTGGTGATAATGCTGGCTGTCGCTTTGGGCAGACTAGTGATAGATCTGATCCCTGAATCTTCAAAAGTGGTTAGTTTCGTTACTGTCAACTCTGCGCTACAGCCTGACAGTAACTTGCAAAATTCAATTGCAAGCCAGGTTGAACAGAATCGTATTACGCCCGAGTTGAAACAGTTGTTCGGTACAACCGCAGATTCCGGTGCCAAACGTGAAGCCATTGAGGAACCAGTGCAACAGACACGGTTGAACCTGACGTTGAAAGGTATCATTGCCAATCAGGGGGCATCAAACAGCCTGGCGCTAATCGCAGTCAATGGTGGCAAGGAACAACACTACAAGATAGGCGATACGATTGAAGGCGCCGAGATTATCCGGATTGAATCACGTCGGGTAATCCTGCGACGAAATGGAGTCAATGAGGCGCTGGATCTGGAAGTCAGGAAGCTGTCCGGTTCAAACCCTGTTACAACCATGCCGGGTCGTGTCAGTTTTGGCAATGGAATACGTACTTTAAGTGATAATGAACGAGTAATTCCAAGGACAACACTGTTACAACAGTTGAATAATTTACCTACGTTGATGCAACAGGCGCAGGCTTTACCCTATAGCGAAAACGGACAACAAATGGGATTTCGCATCAGCAATCTGGTGCAGGGTAGTGTATTCGATCAACTCGGAATCCGTAATGATGATGTTATACAATCGATCAACGGGTTTCCAGTCCGCACGGTCGAAGAAGCGATGAGCGCCTACCGTACCCTGACATCAGCCAGTGATTTTCGACTGGCACTGCGCCGGAGTGGTCAGGACGTTAACCTCAATATTTCTGTTCAATAAAAGCTGATAAAAACGCATGAGTCAAAAACACATCAAAGTATCAAAATATCTGTCGATGGTTTTAAGTCTGTTATTGCTATCGCCACTCACGCTTACGGCCCAGCAGGTGAATTTCGATTTTGAAGATGCTGACTTGCGCGCCGTTATCCAGGCAGTGGCCGAGTTTACCGGCAAAAACTTTTTAATTGACCCACGGGTACAGGGCAAGGTTACCGTAGTTGCGCCGACGCCGTTGACACAAGAGCAGGCTTACAAGGTATTTCAGGCAGTACTCGAAGTGAATGGCTTTGTCACAGTTGAAGCAGACGGAGCAGTTAAGATTGTACCGGCTGAAGAGGGCAAGGTCCGGGATACCGGTGTTTATAATGAAGGCGCTCCGGCTGGAAGTGATGATATGCAGACACGTATTCTGCAGCTCGAGTATGTCAATCCGGAACGACTGGTTCCGGTGTTAAGGCCGCTGGTGCCGGCTTATGGACATCTGGCAGCTGATATTGAATCATCCTCGTTAATCATTACTGATCGTGCAGCCAATGTCGAACGTATCGTCAGTATTGTAAAAAAACTGGACCGTCCTACACAAAATGGCGAACTGGAAGTGATTACGCTGGCCCACGCTTCTGCGGCGGAAATGGCCTCATTAATCGGGAGGCTGTATCCCTCCGTTCCAGAACAGGCAGCGCTTGGTACTGGAGTGATGGTCATTGAGGATTTGCGTACCAACAGTCTGGTCATCAAAGCTGACGTTGCTACCCGTAAGGAAATCCGCGAGTTGTTGGGTAATCTGGATATGCCCTCTGCAAACAACGGCGATACCCAGGTAATATTTCTCAATAACGCCGATGCAGAAAATCTGGTCAAGGTATTACAGGAAACGGTAAGCACCAGTGGTGAGCAGGCGCCGGCGGCAGCCAATGCGCCGTCCAAAATAAGCATCAAGGCCGATACCGAAACCAACGCGCTGATTGTGCGAGCATCCAAATCCGAATTCGATGAAATCCGCAAGGTGGTGGCGAGCCTGGATGTGCGCCGCCTGCAAGTCTATGTGGAAGCACTGATTGCCGAAGTCTCAGCTGATGTAGCCCGTGAGTTCGGTGTGCAGTTGCAAACAGCCGATGGTTTGAGAAATGATAGTAAAGGTGTGATCGGCAGTACCGGCTTTGATGTGGGTACAAGCATTCAGGATGTTACGGCCAATCCATTGGCAACCGGTGCCGGCTTAACGCTGGGTTTCATTGATGGGACTGTGCTATTGCCAGATGGCACTGAAGTTATCAATCTGGTAGGGCTTGCCCGCGCACTTGAAAGCCAGAGTGATGCGAATATTCTTTCTACACCAAATATCCTGACCATGGATAATCAGGAAGCCCAGATAGTAGTGGGCCAGAACGTGCCATTTGTAACCGGCGCCTACAGCAAAACGGGAGACAGTGGCGGTGCGCTGAATAATCCTTTTCAGACCATTGAGCGTCGTGATGTCGGTTTGACCTTGCGTATCAAACCGCAAATCACCGAAGGCAGTGCAATCAAGATGGATATCTATCAGGAAGTTTCCAATGTTGCCCAGCGGGGTGAGGCGCAGGACATCGTTACCAACACCCGTTCATTAAAAACGACGATCATTGCTGAGAATAACCGGATGTTGGTATTGGGTGGTTTAATTCAGGATGATATATCACAGAATCGACAGAAAGTGCCGTTACTGGGCGATATACCGATACTCGGTAACCTGTTTCGCTATCGTAGTAACAAGCGTACCAAAACCAACCTGCTGATATTCCTGCGTCCACGTATCGTTCGAGGATCGGCAGATATGGACGAGCCCACGCTACACAAGTATGAATATCTGAACCTGCAGTTGTCGGAAAAACTGACCGGCAAAAAACCGACTGAACAATCTCCGCCCTTACAGGAATGGGAATATATCGGCCCATCGGTACAACTGAAAACGGATCCTGCCACCGGAGCAGAGGCGCCTCAAAAATGAACAAACAAGCTGGCACAGTGCTGGCTGTGTCTGGCAGAAGCGCAGGAAAGACTGTGCAAGTTGAGCCGGAAATCAATCAGTCTGATATCACCATCGACGCAATGACTGATCGTGCCAGCCAGCTTGGCTGGGAATGCGACACAAATCCGGATATTGGTCGACTGGATCCGGCCTTTGCTTCCCTGTTTGGATTCAGTCAGTCGCGCAGACTGGGCATACTGCCTGCCTACCGTACAGGTGATACTAGTATCATCTGGATACGCTCAAATGTTTCCTGGAATACCTGGCTGGAAGTGCAAGCCGAATTTGGTGCAAGTTTGCGACCTGTCCTGATTACGGATGCTGCTTTTAACAAGGCCTTGCAACGTGCATTCGAGCGTACCGGCGCTGCTGCAAACGTGGTCGAGGACATGGGTGAGTCGGTTGATCTTGAAACAGCCTCGGCGGCATTGCCTGAGGACTTGCTGGATAATCAGGATGATGCCCCGATTATCCGCTTGCTGAATGCCGTAATGACACAGGCGATAGAAGAGGGCGCGTCAGATATCCATGTAGAACCCTTTGAATCGCGCATGGTGATCCGTTATCGGGTTGATGGAATCCTGCGTGATGTCGTGGAGCCGCCGCGTGCCTTAAGTGGTCGCATTGCGGCGAGAATCAAGGTTATGGCACGACTGGATATTGCAGAACGCCGCGTACCACAGGATGGACGTATCAGTTTACGACTCGCTGGCAGAATGGTGGATGTGCGAGTTTCTACCTTACCTACTTATTATGGCGAACGGGTAGTCATGCGTATTCTGGAAAAGGAACAGGGCCCGTTAAGCCTGCAGCAAATTGGTATGCCCACTGATACCAGTACCCGTTTCAGCGAATTGATACGTGCGCCTCATGGTATCTTTCTGGTAACCGGGCCAACCGGGTCAGGTAAAACCACGACCTTATACGCCGCCTTGCAACAGGTGCGTAGCCCGGAAGTCAATATCATTACTATTGAGGATCCAATTGAATACGAATTACCCGGTGTAGGACAGATACCGGTGAATACCAAGACAGGCATGAGTTTCGCACGTGGCTTGCGGGCAATCTTGCGGCAGGACCCCGATGTGATCATGGTAGGTGAAATCCGCGATCTGGAAACAGCAGAAGTCTCCGTACAGGCCAGCCTGACCGGTCATCTGGTATTTTCCACACTACACACGAACGATGCTGCCGGCAGTATTACCCGTATGGTGGATATGGGTGTGGAACCCTATCTGGTAGCATCGAGTTTGTTGGGCGTGATGGCGCAGCGACTGGTGCGCAAACTCTGCACAGTCTGTCGTCAGCCGCATCTGGCAGATGAAGGCGAACGTCATTTGCTGGGTGTTACAGGCAAAGAAAGTGTAACAATTTACTATCCAGGAACCTGTGAGCAATGCGGTTATACCGGTTACCGCGGTCGTACCGGTATCTATGAGTTGATGATTGTGGATGAAAAGGTTCGGCAGCTGATACACGATAACCAGAGTGAACAATCCTTGCGTAAACTGGCGCGGGACGAAGGGATGCGCAGTTTACGTGAGGATGGAATAGCCAGAGTGCACGATGGTGATACCAGTCTGGCTGAAGTGCTCAGGGTAACGCAGGTTTGATATGGCAGCATTTGAATACCTTGCGCTTGATGCCAACGGGCGGACCAGCAAAGGTGTTCTGACCGGAGATTCCCCGAGACAAATCCGTGCATGGTTACGAGATCAGGGATTATTCCCGATCAATGTGGAACCAGTATCCGAGACCAGCCGTAGTCGTGGCCTGAATCTATTCAAACGTTCTGTATCAAGCGCAGAGCTCTCGCTGATGACGCGTCAACTGGCCACCCTGGTCAGGGCGGGTATGCCGCTGGAGCAGGCATTACGTGCTCTGGGAGAACAGACCAGTCATTCACCATTGCAGTCAGTTATTACCGGTGTGCGTGCACATATATCCGAAGGCTTGTCACTGGGTGAAGCACTGGCCAGATTTCCGGCGACGTTTCCGGCTGTGTACCGTGCCATGGTAGAGGCCGGTGAAGCCAGCGGTCGCCTGGATGAAATTCTCGACAGGCTTGCTGATTATACTGAAGAGCAACAATATCTACGTCAGAAGCTCAGCGTAGCGCTGATTTATCCGGTCATTCTGACTACGGTGGCTCTGGTGATTGTTACCGCCTTGTTGACCTATGTCGTGCCTGAAGTTGTCAGGGTGTTCGAACAGACAGGACAACAGCTGCCAGTGCTTACCCGCCTGTTGATTACCAGCAGCAGTTTTGTCAGAAATAACGGTGTATATCTGTTGACCGGAGTAGCCGGGCTGGGCATGTTGTGGCTCTATCTGTTAACACTGCCGGCTGTAAGATTTCAGCGTGACATGATACTGATACGACTGCCGCTAGTCGGTCATCTTTATCAGGTTGTGCATGCTTCCCGTCTGGCGAGGGTACTGGCGATTTTGATCGGTAGTGGCGTGCCCCTGCTTGAAGCCTTACGCATTGGTGCACAGGTAATCAGTAATTTACCTGTGCATCAGGCGGTAACGGATGCCGCCATATCTGTGCGTGAAGGCGGTCGTTTGCACGATACACTCAAGCGCACAGGATACTTTCCGCCCTTGCTCATACACATGCTGGCGGCTGGGGAAGAAAGTGGTGAACTGGAAAAAATGCTGGAGCGTGCTGCAACACATCATGAACGTGAGCTCAGTACTATGGTGGCGGCAGCAACAGCCTTGATTGAGCCGATGCTGATCCTGGTTATGGGTGGCATTGTGCTGGTGATCGTTCTGGCCATCTTGCTGCCTATCTTTGATATGAACCAGCTGGTCGGACTCTAGTTCTGGAATAAAGGGTCAATAGTGTGCGCCGGAAGTAGTCCGGTCAGACAAACTAGGAGAATGAATGTGAAAAAGCGAATGAAGTATCCTGCCACTGGAAAATGGCAGCAAGGATTTACCCTGATTGAACTGATGGTGGTTGTCGTGATTCTGGGAATTCTGGCAGCGGTGGTTGTGCCAAGGGTGATGGATCGTCCGGAGCAAGCGCGGGTCAGCGCTGCACAAAGTAATATACGTGCAATTCGATCTGCGCTGGATATGTATAAGCTTGATAACCACGCGTATCCGACGACTGATCAGGGTTTACAGGCGCTGGCAGAGCGTCCAGGTACTGAACCTTTGCCGAGTAACTGGAACAGATATATGGAAAAGGTTCCTGTAGATCCCTGGGGCAAGCCCTTTCTGTATCTGCAACCAGGCAAACAGGCTGATGTAGATGTGTTCAGCGCCGGGCCGAATGGCCGCAGTGGTGATGAAGACGATATCGGTTCCTGGGATTTATAAGCTCCGGTTACAAAAAAGTGTTCTTTCTCACTTTTACACCCGCTTCCAGGCAACGCGGTTTTACCTTGCTGGAGTTGTTGGCGGTCATGGTCATTGTAGTAATACTTGCCAGCCTGGTCGTTCCGCGATTGCATCCAAATCTGGATCGAGAAGCCAATGCTAGCGCAGAACGAATGGTGCTTTTAATCAATCAGGCCAGAGAAGAGGCGGTGATGTCGTCGCGAGTCTGGCAAGTAGTTTTCGAGCCGGACGAACAGAGTTATCGTTTCCTCCAATATGTTGGTAATGAATTTATAGATGTCAGCGCGAGGCCCTTCGCAGGTGAGCAACAGTTGGAAAATGTCAGCCTGAATCAGCTGGAAATAAATGGTGAAGTCCGTGCTGATACCGGTGAGGTGTATCTTTTCCCTACCGGCGAGCAGGATGCATTCAGACTGATCGTTCAGGGCGAGCAACAGCAGTTTGTGGTTGTGATGGGGCCGGTCGGCGAGGCGGGTGTGGAAAAACTGTAATGATTACGTATCGCCAACAACATGGTTTCACCTTGCTGGAAATCCTGGTAGCACTGGCTGTAATGGTGATTGCGATGACCGCCTTATGGAAAGGACTGTCACAGGGAATTGCTGTCAGTCAGGGTTTGCCGGATCGAGTGGTGGCACGCTGGGTTGCACAGAACCGGATCACCTTGCGTCAGGCCATGGGAGAATGGCCCGATCCGCGTACCTATACCGGGACAGAGCAGATGGGTGGTCAGACGTGGTACTGGCAGGAAAAAGTGGTAAATACCGGACAGGCTCAAATGCGCAGCATCGAAGTCAGTGTAGGGCCCGGTGAAAAAACGATGCTGATCAGTCTGCAAGGGTTTCTGCATAATACGCAAACCTTGTCGGTGATTGAAGGCAGGCAGACAAACCGGGAGCCGCAAGGTTGAGGGGCCGCGAATGTGGCATGACGTTGCTCGAAATACTGGTCGCGTTGACGATCTTTATTTTGCTCGCTGGTGCTGGTTATAGCGGATTGCAACAAGGGCTGAATATTGAAGAGAGTTTGCAACAGCAGCGAATATACTGGCGCCGACTGGATTCGGTTATGACATTGTTCCAGCAGGATTTCGATCAGGCACGCAACCTGTCTCAGCGCATGCCCTTGTCAGCGACAAGGGCCTTTGTTGGCAGTACCAGTCCGGATCCCTCCGCACAGGGCGAAATCCTGTTGTTTACCCGTGGAGGACATGCTGCTTTCGCGACTGGGGCGGTCAGTCCATACCAGAAAATTGCCTATCGTTACAGGGATGGTGCCCTGTACCGCGCAAGCTGGCCGAGATTGAATATGCCCGAAGTGTCACAAGTCGATGAAGCAGAGTTATTGGGTCAGGTCTCTGCTATTAGTCTTAAATTCATGAATGCGGATCATCAATGGTTTGAGTACTGGCCGATAAGCACTGGCTCAGCGCAGCCACAAGGTTTGCCGGTATTGGTTGAGTTGACCCTGACGCTGGAGAATGACCAAAGTTACAAGCGAGTGTTTCATGTTGGCATCACCAACTGAAAGATTTCGCCGGCAACGTGGTGTGGCGTTGATTACGATCTTGTTGATCGTTGCAATACTGACGGCAATTGTGAGTCGAGTCAGTCTGTCCAACCAGATCTGGGTCAGGCAGGTCAGCAATGGTAACGCTTTGGCGCAGGCGGATCAGGCAACCCGGGCTGCCCGGTACTGGGTGGCCGATATTCTGGAGCAGGACAAGAACAATTTTGATGCGCGGACGGAAGTTTGGGCTAGACCATTACCACCTATACCAGCCAGCTGGGGTATATTGATGGGCCGGGTGGAAGACATGCAATCCAGATTTAATTTAAATAATCTAGTCAATACAGAAGGTAAGGTTGATAGCGTAGCGATGCAGCAATTTGAAAGAATATTGCGACTACTTGAACTGGAACCTGGTCTGGCCCAGGCGGTGATAGACTGGATTGATCCGGACACCAGTGTTTCTGGTCTTGGTGGTGCAGAAGACACCTTTTATATAGGTCAGGAAATACCTTATTTTACAGCAAACCGACCTTTTGAGGACGCGGCTGAACTGCGACTGGTACGCGGAATAGATAATCAGGCCTGGCAAAAACTGGAGCCGTATGTGGCAGCCTTGCCCGTACAAACTTCGATTAATGTGAATACTGCCAGTAGTGTAGTGTTACTGTCCGCACTGACAGACTGGGAGCTATCAGCCGGATCGATGGAACGGGTACAGCGGTGGGTGGAACAGGCAGAAAAAAAACCGGCAGAAGATATGAATTATTTTGTGGGTGAATTGCTGGGTGGAGCAGACAAGCCTGTTCCGCCAGGACTGGGTTCGGCTTCCAGTTATTTTACCGCACACACAGAACTGAATTTTGATAATGTAAATTACCGGATGTCGACGTTATATCAGCGTGATCAGGGCAGGGTTACTGTGCTGAGACAAAACCGGGAATTGCGCTGACATCGCAGACAACAAAAAGGCCAACTCGGAATCTTATGAGCATACGTGGTGAATATTGGTGGGTGTATTTGCAGGCCAGCCGTCTGGACTGGGTGCACTGTGTTGCCGGAGAAGGTTTGCCCGTGCAACAAGGCAGCTGTATACAACTTTCTGATTTGCCTGCACCGGCCGGGTCTACGCTGTTAATTTGTGTGCCGGGAGACAGGGCGCGTATACATAAGGTCAGATTACCTCTGAAAAATCGTAAACGTTTATTGGCCGCACTGCCATTTGCTCTGGAAGATCAGTTATTGCATGAACCGAATTCTTACCATCTCGTACCGCTGCCCGCTGATCGTAGCTCGCAGCAGGTACCCGTGGTAGTGATGGAGCATGTCTGGTTGTCTGCTATTGTGGAAACTTGTCTGCATTCCGGTTGGCAAGTAGCCATGCTGGTACCCGATTATCTGGCCTTGCCAGAACCCGAGCCGGACACCTGGTTTCTTGATGCAAGTAGCACCCCCTTGTTATTACGGACTCCGGGTTTGCAAGGAGCCGTATTGACGGGTGTGCTGATGCAAGACTCGATTGGCACATTATCTCTGGTGCTGGAGCAAGCTGAAACCCTCCCCCAAAAGCTGAGGGTACGTGTGTGTGATCGCCAGCAATACCAGATTATCAGCAGCTGGTCCGAGCCTTTGGCTGCGCGCGACATACAACTGGATATACATCTGGAAGAGCGGAGCAGAACTGAATGGATGGCCGGGCTGCCCCAGCCAGCTGCGGCAGCGAACCTGTTAACAGGGACTTATTCCAGTAACAATCATATGGGACTAAGTACCGAAAAATACCGGATGACTATGATCCTGTTGACTGCATTGATTGTTATCAGCGGGGCCCACTGGTTGGTACAAGGTTCGCGATTAAATACAAAATATACACAGTTACAACAATCGATAACTACAACTTACTTGCAGTTATTTCCCGGCACGAGAAATCTGGTTGATCCGCGTTTCCAGATGGAGCAACAGATCAAAAGCCTGAGGGAACGTCAACAACAAGGTGGCGCAGCAGATTTTTTGTCGCGACTGAACCAGCTGGCCGGTCAGATCGCTGCAGACCCGGACAATCAGGTACAAAAGATAGATTTTGATGGCAACACTATTTTACTGATAGTCAGTGTGGCAAATTATGAAGTATTGGAACGCTTGCAGGCGCGGTTGGCAAGCACAGGACCGGTACGTGTTGAAAATGCGGAACTGAAAAATGGCCGCGTTACAGGGCGAATTCGACTGGGTGGACAAGGATGATACAGATTGGAAAATATCAGGCCTGGTGGGATCAACGAGCCCGCCGTGAAAAGACAGTACTGATCTGTGGTGCCGTGTTGGTCTTATGTGTGTGCATCTGGTTAATCATGGAGCCGTTAATTCTTCAAAGACAACGGATGATCGCAGAACTGCCGAAGCTGGAACAGGATCTGGCCTGGATGCAGGATAACGTCGATCAGGTCAACCGTCTCCGTGGAGGTAATAATGCAGCAACAACGGGCAAGACAGCACTTTCGATTGCACTGGTCGAAGAAATTATGCGGGATGCCGGAGTGCATGAACAAGTCAGTGAATTACGACCAACCTCTGGCCAGGGTGTAATGGTTAAATTCAGCAAGGTAGCCTATCCGCAACTGATGGATTTCCTGTGGCGACTGAAGAACAAGGCAAAGGCACGAGTCACGCTGGCCAGTATCAGTCGTTTGCAGGATCAGGCGGGCATGGTCGAAGCGAGCCTGTCACTGGGATCTGATGAGAATCAATGACAGCATACAGCATGCGTTTATGTGTCACCGGCCTGGTGATCTTTCTGCTCACTCTGGTTGTTTATTTTCCTGCAGACCGCGCGTCCCATTTCCTGAGCGCTTACATTCCTGAAACAGTAATCTGGCAGAAGCTGGATGGCACGCTGTTCGCGCCGACGTTTCACAACACGACTCTGCTGATTACCGATGGACGCCGCTTGCAGCTGGACAGGATACATCTACATCTTTTTAAAATGCCATTGTTTGCCGGTCAGATTAAGTTTCAGTTTGATGTCGAAGTGGGTGATGGGCAAATCCATGGAACAGCTATATTTAATAAGTCCAGCTGGCAAATTCCAAAACTGGAAGGTGATATAGCTCTGGTGAGCTTGACTAATATCGCCCCTGAAATGGTAATTGCCGGTGTGGGTGGGCGAGCGATATTCAAGGGTAGTCGTATTGCAGGAGATTTACAGGGCAGGTCAGTCACAGGCCAGCTTGATCTGATGATCGAATCCTTGCAACTTGGCATGTTGAACAGTGAAAAGCCTGTGGGTAGCTACATGCTTGTCTTGCAAGGAACAGAGGATAAAGGTATTCACGGCACACTGAATACCAAACCTGCAGAGGCGCAGTTATCTGTTCAGGGACAGTTGGCACTAGACCTTAATTTACATGACATCCATTTCGAAGGCAGGGCTGGTGCGACAGGGAGTGCTACAGATGCTGTAAGAAGTTTATTACCCTTGCTGGGTAATATGGAGAGTGATCAGGCAAATATTGTATGGCACACCAGACTCTGAGCTAAACAGGTATAAGTGTTACATCATCAAACATAATTCAAACCAGTATTTTCAGCTGATTTTTCACTACAAAGTACGACTCACGTAATCGTATTGTCATTTTTCATTAATCAATCTGTCACACGTCACCAATAGGATGTGCGCGTAAAGTCGGGCATGGGTAATTCACATTACCTTTTCCGGACAAACCATAACTAATCCGGACACGGAATTTTGAGCATTAAAAAACTTGCAGATTACTTCTGTTGGATACATCCGGAACAGGATGCCGCATGCCAGCTCTTGATGGGCATTAAACCAGTCAATACCAAAGATTTATATTTCACAATCATTACATTTAAGGAGAAATTTTCATGCTAAATCGGTCGCGTCTACATGCCACGCTTATGTTGGGAGGTCTTGCTTTGAGCATGATCGCCTCACCGGTGTTTGCACAGAAAGCAGATCTGGGGTTGGAAGAAATTGTCGTCACCGCTACCAAGCGTCAGACCAATCTTCAGGAAACGCCAGTCGCAATATCAGTCATGGACTCAAAGTTCGTCGCTGACCGTCACATCCAGAGCCTGCTCAACCTTGGCGATGGTGCGATTCCCTCGCTGCGCGTCGCGACTTTCGAAGCGCGCCAGTCTGCACTGACCGTCGGTATCCGTGGTATTGTTCCGTTTGATCAGAACCAGACCGCACGCGATGCAGGTGTTGGCGTTTATATCGATGGTGTCTATCTCGGCCGTTCGCAGGGTCTGAATGCGGCATTGTTTGACGTTGAGCGCATAGAGGTGCTGCGCGGACCGCAGGGTTCATTGTTTGGCCGCAACACTGAAGGTGGTGCAGTCAGTATCGTCACCAAGGAACCTACCGGTGAATTCGATGGCAAGGTGAATGCTGGTTTCGGCAATTACGGCAGCTATGAAGGCCAGGCGCATGTCAATCTCCCGTCATACAGCAATCTTTCGATCAAGTTGGATGGCGTTACCCAGAAACAGGACGCAACGACAAAGAATCCGATGGAAGGGGAATATGGCTGGAACTATTTCGACCGTATCGGTGGTCGTATGAGCGCACTGTGGGAGCCGACCGATAATTTCTCAGCGTTGTTGGCGTTTGATAAAGCAACTGACAAGAACACGCCGTTCTACAGCCAGCTGATTAATTATAATCCGAATAGCCTGCCAGTCGGCGTCTACAACGGAACAGTCAGCTCGTCCAACGTACCGAGTCTGGTAGCGCCGACGGGTTCGGCTTGTCCCTGTATCGCGCCGCTTTCACCGCTGGTCTTTGTCAGCGGCAATAAGCGGATGGACTCCGCCACCGTCGGTGTGCCGCAGGATGCCAGTGTCGACAAGACCTACGGTTTTTCGGGAACGCTGAAATACCAGTTTGCCGATGATGTCGAGCTTCGCTCTATCACCGCATGGCGTGGAGTAGACACAATGCAGTGGGACAACTCGGGTGGCCCGGAGCGCACTCCTGCGTTTGTTCCTGGCATCGGCACTTCAACCGCTGGTGTTCCCAATGGATTGTTTAGCCGCTACAGCCTTTCGAAACTGACCCAGGATCAGTTCAGTCAGGAATTCCAGATAGTCGGCAGTGTTCCCATGTTCGACTATGTACTCGGTGTGTACTACTTCAAGGAAGATGCGTTTGAAAAGGCAGCCACGCCGAGTACGAACCGTTGGAATGCGAACGGTACCGGTTACACCATACTCAGCGCGTACGCCGGGGATGGTGCTCTTGGCCCATACTCTGCTTCGCCACCGAACCAAATCATCCCTGTCAACTCTGCCTACAATCAAGGCTGGGCGGAAGAAGACTGGTTGCTCGGGCGCCGTAGCTGGGCAACAACAAAGTCCTATGCTGGCTTTGCAAATGCAACCTGGCATGCAACAGATGTTCTGCACCTGACGGTTGGCGCGCGCTACACCAAGGACAAGCGAGACTTCTTCGCAAACGTGGTCAACGGCGTATATGTTCCGGAACGCAACATCAAGTTTAACAAGGGGACTATCGACCCGTCAGTGACGCTGGCCTGGGATGCAACCGATGAAGTCAATCTGTACGGCAAGTTTTCGACCGGTTACCGTGCTGGCGGTGTGAATTCACGTTCGTCAGGTACGCTGTCCTTCGGTCCGGAGAAGGTCAAGGCCTACGAGATCGGTGCAAAGACGGACTTTTTCGACGATAGGGTACGTCTGAACCTTGCCGGTTACATCATGGACCGCACCAATACCCAGGTTGACTTTGATTATGTGGACAATTCTGCCCGTGCAGGATTGCACACACAGGAAACGCTGAATATAGCGGATACATCAAAGCTGAAGGGTGTCGAGGCGGAGCTGACGGTTCAGGCTACCGACTATCTGACACTGGGTGCTTCCTACGCGTACACCAAGGACCATATTCCTGATGCACCGAATCCGCTGCACTTCACTAACAACGGTCCAATTACCGTTGGCACCACCCCACTGTGTACTTCATTTTCCGGTGCCACTCTTACCGCGAATGCTGGTACCTGCGACAGGTTTGGCTTCATAACACCTGTATTCGTGGTGTTTACACCGAAGAATGCCTATTCAGTCTTCGCCGACTATGAGGTAGCAGCCGGGTTCGCCGGTGATGGAGCCAATTTCCGCATCCATCTAGATACAAACTATGCTGGCGAGCAATACAGCTTCCAGGATGAGAGCGTGTTGACCGAATCGAGTCTCATCGTCAATGGAAATATTACACTGGCTGATATTCCGGTCAGTGCGAATCAGACGATGACCCTCTCACTGTGGAGTCGCAACCTGCTTGACGAAGATCATATCTACCGCCGGTCTAATGCGAACAATGCCACACTGGGCGCCTACGGAAATTTCAATGCGCCGCGTACCTTTGGTGCTACGGCCAGCTTCGATTTCTAAAAGCTTGTAATTTACTGGATCTGAATTCAAAAGGGTCCAGCTAATAATTTCCCTCTTTAAGGGGTGACACAGTTTGTCACCCCTTTCTTTTTTACAAGGCACAATTGTTGTCGAGTCAGGTCAGCATCTTAGTATTGAATGCCGATCATTATGGATCCAAAACTGTCCTTGTCTTGCTGGAGTTCAAATTCACGACCCCGCCAGACTACATTGAAAGAAAAATATACAGGCAGACTTGACTGACCGAATCCAAGTACGACACCCGTTGCCAGATCATGAACGAAGGGCCGTTTTTTCACAGACATACTGTCTACAAATGTATTACCGTCCAGAAAAATATTCTGTGCAACAGCGCGACCCTGAATTTCGGCAAACCACATCCAGTCAAATTCCTGTTTACGGATCGGTATATAGCTGTTACTACCTGACAGTCCAGGCTGGATCCTCAGTGGGACATCCTGTTCAGGCAGATAATTACCAATGCGGAATACTGTGCCGATTCCAGCATCCGTAAAAGCATTGCCCAAGTTAAATCCAGTTCGAGGTATTAAATCTGATTTTAGTGAGTCCAGTTCGAACAGGGTCAGAAACCAGCTGCGAGAGTAACGAATCAGTAGAGTCGGCTCATTATGTAACTGATTGTCCCATCCGCCAGGTTTCGGATCGTCGACAAGTTTATGTATGAGCTTTTGTCCCTGTTCAGCCAGAGCAACCGGACCGACTATGCCGAGATTAACGGCGATATCTTCGATCATTCCGGGTTGGTGTGAACTTACCGACAACTCGCCATATATCCATCCGGCATAGGGTCGATCTTCCGGCACAGGATTGCTGGTCAGGAAATATTCCGGCGTATAGATGTTTTGACCGAAGGCGATTTCAAATTGGCGTGACTGCGGATTTGAATCGAATAAAGAGAAATAATCGGGCCATATAAACCAGCCGTCTACATTTTTTTGTTGCAGACTGTGGGCTATCCTGATTCCATTCGTATAGTGTCGATCCTGTCCGTCAGGGGCATAAATGTCGTTTTCGGCAATGACGGAATAATATTGTGGACGATTCTGATCTGACTGGACCGGGTTAGCAACAACTCCCGGGGATATGCAGATCATCACAGAGTAATACAAATAATATTCTGGTGTGGAACGGCCAGGCATCATCTCAGGTAATTTCCGTCTGTATCAGTCATTGTCATATCACTGTAATAATGAAAACGTATAAAGTCATTTATATATTCAATTATGACAGAGTAATAATGCGTACAAGAATCCTGATTTTTACCATATTGTTGACTGCTGTACAGGCTGTGTTTGCTGGCAGGCCAGATAGTCTCCGTTCAGCAGATGTCATCAGCACTCAAGTAATAACCCACTGTGAGGTTCCTGTCGAGTTCAGTGACAGGCATCAGTATGTCGCGCTCGAAGTGACCCGGGAACTGGCTCAGCCCGAATCGATACAACTTACGCTGGTAAGGCAGTCAGATAATAATTACGACGTATTGGTCGGTGGAGATTCTGTAAAAGCGAAGGGTAGTCTGGACAAGCTGCCGTCAGGTGAAAACCCTGTGCATCTGGTGTTTAACAATGGTTCCGGCATGGAACATTTTCTGTTTATGCTGAATCCGGATGGGTCAGGAGAACTGATGTGGTCGAGCGCTACAGTGAGCGCTCTGACCACATGTACTGCAGGTTTAGATTAAATCTAGCGATTGCAATCTTGTTATTCGGCTGCCAGTTTGGCGATACCACGGCGGGCGACGGTTTTTACTGACTCGGATTTTCCGGATGCCAGATCGGCATAAGGATTGGCTTTTAGTGTCAGGATCTTGTTATAGGTATCCTGCGCCTTAACGTTATCACCGGTCTTGTTATAGACAAAGGCCAGATTTAGCAGCGCATATGGGTCATTCGGGTTTTCAGCGAGTATGGCCAAAAGCCCCTGCTCAGCATCAGCAAACTTCCCTTTGGCAATTGCTTCAGCTTGATAGGAAGTATTGTCTTCAGCATAGCCAGCAACAGCAAAGCCGGCCAAAGAAATGAGTACCAACACTGTATTGATTAATTTGTTCATGGTTCAAATACCTCCAGAATATTGACAGTAAAAGAGACCTTGTAAAGTCCAGGTAACAGAACACATTTGTTACAGTTTTATTACAATTGTGACTATTATATTACTTTCTCTGAATTGTATTGTTATATTTTTATTACAATCTAGCGGTAACTATAGCCTCTGCAACTATATAATGTCACGCGTCAGTTGGGGTACTGGTTTGACGGAAAGCTTCACTGATGAACAGGTCATGTAGATACATCATCAGTTAACAGATAGACCTTATTTGTAATCCGGATGGCAATGACAAATTCAGAAGCAAATTATTCAATGTTCAGGTTACGTAACATTTATGTCATTAAATACACCTAGACTTGCACAATGTCAGTGAACAATACAGAAAGCTACTTGCCCGATTTTAACAATGCGGCAGCGCAACGATATCGTCATTATCGCAAGATAAAGGACGTTTTTATCCGTTATTTGATGGCGATTGGCGGTATTGGTGTAATCGCTGCAATTGTAATGATTGCACTGTATCTGGTCTGGGTAGTGATCCCACTGTTCATGCCCGCACGACTGGATCAGTTGGCTTCGTATGCGATACCTGGGGGTAGTGACAAGTCAACCATCTATTACGCCATGGAAGAACAGCATGAAATTGGTATGCGTGTGATGGATGGCGGCAACATAGTCTTTTTCAATACGCAAACTGGTGCGTTAATTGGCAAGGAGTCTGTGCTGCGAGACAAGCGACGATCTGTGACAGCCTTTGCAGTTGGTGACCCTACCCAAAGAGTAATGGTGTTTGGTCTGGATAATGGTACGGTTTTATTGCGTGGGCATCAGTACTCTGTGACTTATCCGGACAATCAAAGACTGATAACTCCCTCTGTATTCAATTTGTTCGATGGTAAGGCCGTAGTAATCGACTCCAGACACAAACCTCTGGTGCTGGTCTCGGCGCAATCGGATGAGACTCAGACTACTGTTGCGGCGGTAACCAACGATAACCGTCTATTGCTGGTGAATCTGGCGGTGCAAACCGGGTTTCTCGGTGACAGTTCGACAGTAGAAAGAACCGAACAGTCTATTCAAATTAACAGTAGTGCAAAAATCACCCATCTGGTTCTGGATGTGGAGCAGCGCGATCTGTATTTTGCTGATGATAAAGGCTGGTTGTATTTCTACGATATCAGTGACAAGTCAGCTCCTCAGCTGGTTGAACGAGTCAGGACAAGTCATAACAACGCCGCAATTACTGCATTGCAGTTTCTGAGTGGAGGTATCTCTGTACTGGTTGGTAACAGTGATGGAACGATTACACAATGGTTCCCGGTCCGCGATGGTAGTAACAGTTATACCCTGCAAAATGTGCGTAGTTTTGATTCGCAGAGTTCTGCCATTCTGGCCATAGCACCAGAATATTTTCGCAAGGGTATGCTCGCGCTGGATAAAGATGGCAATCTCGGCGTCTATCATGCAACAGCACACCGTACCGTCAAGCTGGTGCAGGTCAATGCCGGCCCGGATAGCCTGTTGGCTATCGCTCCCAGGGCCAATGCTGTGCTGGTAGAGGGCAAGGATAAAACCTTGCAGTTCTGGAAGCTGGAAAACAATCATCCAGAAGTATCCTGGAGCTCGCTCTGGGGCAAGGTCTGGTATGAAAGCCGTGATCGTCCCGAATATATCTGGCAGTCGTCTTCTGCCAGTAGTGACTTTGAGCCAAAGTTCAGTTTGACGCCGCTGGCCTTTGGTACATTAAAAGCCTCATTTTATGCAATGTTATTTGCGGTTCCGTTAGCAATTATGGGTGCAATCTATACTGCCTATTTCATGTCAGCGGGTATGCGTAATCTGGTAAAACCAACGATTGAAATTATGGCTGCACTACCCACAGTGATATTGGGATTTCTGGCAGGATTATGGTTTGCGCCGATAGTAGAGGCGTATCTGCCGGCGATGTTTCTGATTTTTATTGCTGTGCCACTTTCAATACTGTTCACCGCCTGGGCATGGTACAAGTTGCCGCAGTTTATCCGTCTGAAAGTGCCTGCCGGCTCAGAAGCGATGATTTTGATTCCGGTGATCATGCTGGTGACAGCAGTCGTATTTGCGGCGAGCAAACCAATCGAATTATGGTTGTTTGGCGGTAATCTGCCGTTGTGGATGGGTGAACATCTGGGTATTACCTATGATCAGCGCAACTCCTTTATCGTGGGTATAGCGATTGGTTTTGCCGTCATCCCCACCATATTCTCCATCAGTGAAGATGCCATCTTTGGTGTACCCAGACACCTGACTACAGGCTCTCTTGCCCTGGGTGCCACACCGTGGCAGACGATGGCCAGAGTGATTTTGCTCACCGCCAGCCCCGGCATTTTTTCAGCCATCATGATAGGACTGGGACGTGCCATTGGCGAGACGATGATCGTGGTAATGGCAACCGGGAATACCGCCATTATGGATTTTAATATGTTCCAGGGATTTCGCGCCCTTTCGGCAAATATTGCGGTCGAGATGCCTGAATCAGAGCTGGGTAGCACGCATTATCGTGTATTGTTTCTGGCCGGATTGGTATTGTTTATGGCCACCTTTATGTTTAACACCGTTGCTGAAGTGGTCAGGCAACGACTACGTACGAAATACAGCACATTATGATTTCTGTAAGATTAAAAAATTGGCTCGATTCCGGAACACCATATATCTGGCTGAATGCTGGTGCGGTCAGTGTATCGGTACTACTTGTTGTAGGTCTGTTAACCCTGATTGCAGTACGAGGTCTGGGGCATTTCTGGCCCAAGGCCATTGCCGAATTTGAGTACACCGATGCGGCCGCTAGCATCACGCGTATCGTTGGAGAAATTGTTGAACAGGAAAATGTACCAAGGGCGAGGCTAGCGGAAATCGACGCACGCATTCCCGATAATGCAGAGTATATCGACCGTTACCTGATTAAGACGGGTAATCGTGATCATTTAGGAATGGATTTTCGTTGGGTGGTGGCTACCGGAATGTCCGACCTGGCTTATCCAGAGGATCTGGTCGCCATTGAGCGACGTGAATGGGGCAATATGTATGGTTCTTTACTCGCACTTAAAATAGATGGAAAAGAAGATGCCAGCGCTGGTTCGCCAGTCTGGGAAAGATTCCAGCAAGCCATAGCATCTACCCAGTTGTTACATGATCAGATTGAATATATCGAGAAAGACCTGATCGGGGACATCAATTACAGAATTGAACGTCTGAGATTAAGACAAAACCGGCTGGCAATGTCTGGAACGAACAACCAACTGGCACTGGAGCAGATAAAACAGGAACAGCAAACACTGCAACAGCAATTTGACAGTTATACGGAAGAACTGTCCGGTCTATACGCTCAGCTGGCACAGTATAGCATTACAGTGAGAATCTCGGACGGTACCGAGGTGGAGTTATCGTTAGGTCAGGTGGTGCGTGCTTATCAACCCAACGCCATGTCGATCTTTGGCAAGATACATTTCTACATCGAAAAACTCTGGGAGTTTGTTTCAGATGAGCCGCGTGAGGCCAATACCGAGGGTGGTATCTTTCCGGCAATTTTCGGTACCGTGATGATGGTATTAATCATGTCAATTTTGGTCACCCCGTTTGGTGTGATTGCCGCTGTTTACTTGCGTGAGTATGCAAAGCAAGGGATGTTGGTCCGTATTATACGAATTGCAGTAAATAACCTAGCAGGTGTGCCTTCTGTCGTTTATGGGGTGTTTGGTCTCGGGTTCTTTGTCTACTTTATCGGTGGCAATATTGACGAACTGTTTTTTTCCGACACCTTGCCTTCACCTACATTCGGTACCCCCGGATTATTATGGGCCTCACTGACATTGGCAATTTTGACAGTTCCAGTTGTTATCGTATCGACCGAGGAAGGGCTGTCACGGGTGCCCCGTTCCATACGTGAAGGCAGTCTCGCTCTCGGGGCGACCAAGGCGGAAACATTGATGCGAACTGTATTGCCTATGACGGCATCGGCCATGATGACCGGCTTGATTCTGGCTATTGCCCGCGCTGCGGGTGAAGTAGCGCCATTAATGATGGTCGGCGTGGTCAAACTTGCGCCATCATTACCACTGGATGGTCATATGCCCTTCCTGCATCTGGAACGGAAATTCATGCATTTGGGATTTCATATCTATGATGTCGGCTTCCAGAGCCCGAATGTCGAGGCAGCCAGGCCGTTGGTATTTGCTACCGCAATGCTACTGGTGTTAATAATTATTTTTTTAAACTTGGCAGCTATCCATATTAGAAATAAGCTAAGGGAGAAGTACCGTGCTTCAGAGCAGCATTAGCCAGATGAGCAGGAATGATATGAACCAACAGGAAGAACAACAGCGCAATGTAAGAACACATGCTATTGATCCGGATATTATCAATAAGCCCTCAAACCGGGCAATGCTGGATAATGAAAAAATCTGCATTGAAGTCAATAATTTCAGTTTTTATTATGGTCACAATCAGGCGTTGAAGTCTGTCAATCTGAAAATTCCTGAAAAGCGTGTAACTGCATTTATTGGTCCGAGTGGTTGCGGCAAATCAACGCTATTGCGTTGCTTCAATCGGATGAATGATCTGATTGATCATGTGCGTGTTGAAGGCGAAGTTACCTTGCATGCCCAGAATATATTCGACAAGTCAGTCAATGTGTCGGAATTACGCCGGCGGGTCGGAATGGTGTTCCAGAAACCAAATCCATTCCCAAAGTCTATTTATGAGAATGTGGCCTATGGTCTGCGTATACAGGGTATCAAGAACCGTCGGGTGCTGGATGAGGCCGTGGAAAAGTCCTTACGCAGTGCGGCGTTGTGGGAAGAAGTAAAAGACCGTCTTGATGCGAATGCAATGGGCTTGTCGGGTGGGCAGCAACAGCGTCTGGTTATCGCCAGGGCTATCGCAATCGAGCCGGAAGTATTATTGCTCGACGAGCCAGCTTCCGCGCTGGATCCTATCTCCACACTGAAAATTGAGGAGCTGATTTACGAGCTCAAATCAAAATATACTATCGTCATTGTGACGCATAATATGCAGCAGGCCGCGCGCGTTTCAGACTATACTGCCTATATGTATCTGGGTGAATTAATCGAGTTTAATGATACCAGCACGCTGTTTACCAAGCCCTGGCAAAAAATGACCGAGGACTATATTACCGGAAGACATGGTTAGTCGACGCGACGGAGAATTCTTATGACCAGTATCAGTCAACACATATCCAAACAGTTTGATAATGACCTTGAAAATATCCGTAGCCAGGTTCTGGCCATGGGTGGACTGGTCGAACAACAATTGACCGGCTCTATCACGGCATTGATTGAGTCCGATCTGGAAATTGCCGAGAATGTAATCAAGTCTGAATTCAACGTGAACCGGTTTGAGGTGTCTATTGATGAGGAATGTACCCGAATACTGGCTAAACGACAGCCGGCAGCAGTCGATTTGCGACTGATCATGGCCGTTATCAAGACGATTACCGACCTGGAACGAATTGGGGACGAGGCTGAAAAAATTGCGAGAATGGCAGTCAGGCTTTCGGAAAAGAATGCGCCCAAAGCCTATTACATAGGTCTGAAAGCGATGGGTAATCTGGTTAATCACATGGTGCATGATGCGCTGGACGCGTTTGCACGAATGGATTCGAGAGCAGCGCTCAGTGTCGCCAGCAAGGAGCCTACCTCGGATGATCAGTATGTGGCTATACTCAGGCAACTGATCACTTATATGATGGAAGATCCGCGTAACATCACCAGCTCAATGGATGTAATCTGGAGTGCGCGTGCGATGGAGCGTATCGGTGACCATGCCAGAAATATTTGCGAGTATGTAATCTATTTTGTTGAGGGTAAGGATGTGCGCCATATCAGCATTGAGGAAATGGAGAAGGAAGTAAATTCGTAACGTGAAATCTTTCTTCATTAGTGAGTGGAATTTCAGGACATTCAGACAGCAGCTGACAGACCAGAAGATTCTGTATGGGTAGCACCAATCTAAACAGGCCAGAGCTCTATATTAATCGTGAGCTCAGCCTTCTCGAATTTAACCGCAGGGTAATCGCCCAGGCCAGTGACGAAACTGTTCCATTGCTGGAACGGTTGAGGTTTCTGTGCATCGCCAGTACCAATCTGGACGAATTTTTTGAAATTCGGGTTTCCGGGATCAAACAACAAATCAAATATGGTTCGGTACAGTCAGGTCCTGATAATCTTTCGGCGACAGAGGTATTCAATCGAGTCAATCAGGTCGCACATGAGCTGGTTCAGGAACAATACCGGGTCCTGAATGATCTGATTACCCCGGCTTTGGCAAAGCAGAAAATACGGGTGCTGCGGCGCGACGACTGGATACCCAGTATCGATAGATGGGTGAAACGTTATTTTAACAGCAACGTTTTACCGGTACTCAGTCCAATCGGGCTGGATCCGTCGCATCCGTTTCCTCGCGTACTGAACAAGAACCTGTATTTCATCATTTCGCTGGAGGGCAAGGATGCTTTCGGCCGGGAAACCGATCTGGCCATCGTACAGGCGCCTCGATCCCTGCCGCGCGTTGTCCCGGTCACCTCCGAACATACCGGTGGGCCAAACGATTTTATACTGTTGTCATCAATAATAGATGCACACGTCAATGATTTGTTTCCAGGAATGAAAGTTACTGGCTGTTACCAGTTTAAGGTAACCCGGGATGGTGACTTGTTTGTAGACAGTGAGGAAGTTGACGATTTATTGCGTGCTCTGGAAGGTGAACTGCCGTCACGACGATTCAGTGATGCCGTGAGACTGGAAGTTGATGATAATTGTCCTGAAGCATTGAGTGCCTTTTTATTACAAAAATTTGATTTGCATGAATCCGATCTGTACAAGGTAAACGGCCCGGTCAATTTGCACAGGCTGGATGCCATCCTGGATCTGGTTAATCGACCGGAGCTGGTGTATCCGGGATTCACACCCGATATTCCTCCCAGACTGCAAAAAAGTGAGAATATTTTTGATACGATGCGCAACGGCGATATTCTGCTCTATCACCCGTTCCAGTCATTTGCGCCAGTGGTCGATTTCCTGAAACAGGCGGCAAATGATCCAAATGTATTATCAATCAAGCAAACCCTTTACCGAACCGGAGTTGATTCTGCCATTGTGGAGGCATTGAAAGATGCCGCGCGTATCGGCAAGGAAGTAACGGTCGTCATTGAACTGCTTGCGCGCTTTGATGAAGAAACCAATATTGAAATGGCGAACGATCTGCAGGAAGTCGGGGCGCATGTCGTCTATGGTATTGTTGGTTTCAAGACCCATGCCAAAATGTGTATGGTAGTACGTCGGGAAGGCAGGACATTACGACGCTATGTGCATCTGGGTACCGGCAACTATCATTCCCGTACTGCCCGTATTTATACGGACTATGGACTGTTTACCTGTGACAAGGATATTGGTCTGGATGTAAACCGGTTATTCCTGCAGTTAACAGGCCTGGGTAAGGCTGGCAAGTTAAAGAAACTGTTGCAGTCTCCCTTTACCTTGCTCAAGCGTATGCTTGACTTGATTGATCGCGAGGCACGGTATGCACTGGACAAGAAGCCAGCCAGAATTATTCTGAAGATGAATGCGCTGGTTGATCCGGACCTGATACGTGCACTGTATGCCGCTTCACAGGCTGGAGTAAAAATCGATTTGATTATCCGTGGCATTTGTTGTTTGCGTCCGGGTATCAAGGGTGTGTCAGAAAATATCCACGTACGATCGATTGTGGGTCGGTTTCTTGAACATTCACGAGTATTTTATTTTTACCATGGTGGCGATGAATTGCTGTTTTGTTCCAGTGCCGACTGGATGCCAAGAAACATGCATAACCGCGTTGAGACCTGCTTCCCGATAGATGAAAAACGCCCAAGGGATCAGGTAATGACTTATGGCCTGAATAATTATCTGGCGGATAATTGTCAGGCATGGATTATGCAGGGTGATGGCACCTATAAGCGACAGAAACCCGGTAACAGTAAACCGAAATCTGCTCAGCAAATTGCACTGGAATATTTTTGCGAATAAACGTCAGGGTAGTCCGGCTTCAGATCAATCTGAACTGTAACTCAGTCTGTATTGTATCGACTTGATATAATCTTCTTCCGAATCCAGATCCGCTCGTGTTAACGGATTTTTTTGCAGCCAGCGCCCGGGGAACAGTATTCTTAAGGTTTTATTGGTTACTTTTACCGACAATCTGGGCGGGTTTGCATTCAAATGGCTTCGGTTCAACAATACCGCCAGACGTAACAGCAGTGTTAATTTGATAACCAAGGGCCGTTCATCCGTGGGTAGCAGGTTGATTTCATCCTGCGGTAGTTTGCGTCTGTGGCTACGAATTAACAAAGCCAACCTGAATTGATCCTGTCTTGAAAATCCGGCCATGTCGGAGTTGGCAACCAGATAAGCGCCATGCCGATGGTGCTGTGCATGGGCGATGGCCATCCCTATCTCATGCAGGCTTGCTGCCCATTCCAGATATTTCAGGTCAGTCTTGCGGTCCAGTTTCCAGCTGTCTGCAACCTGTCTGAATAACTGCACGACGGTTTTTTTGACGCGGTTTGCCTGGTTTATGTCGATATTGTAGCGCTTGGCGAGCTCGTCAATGGTTCTGTCGCGTATATCGCGGTCATGCAGACGACCTATCGAATCATAGAGCAGGCCTTCACGTAACGCACCGTCTGATACATCCAGCCGTTCAATATCAAATGCCTCAAATATGCCGCACAGGATCGCAACGCCTCCGCCAAATACAGGTTTACGATTGTCTGCAAGTCCAGGTAATTCCAGCTTGTTGATGCTGCGGGTACGAATCAATTCATCTTTCAGCTTGTCCAGAGCATTGCGGCTGATGCCATTTTTACTCCAACCCTTGTTGTTAACAATACTGTTGATGGTGAGTATGGTGCCGGAAGAACCAATGGCTTTTTGCCAGCCGGTTTTCTTGTAGGTATTTTCTACGGTTTCAAGTTCCTGGCGTACGGCAAGAATTGCATTCTGCATACTATTGCCAGTGATGTTGCCCGAGGCGAAGAAACGCCGGCTCATATTGACACAACCCATGTAATGGCTTTCCATTTTATAGGTTTCAAAACCCTTGCCGATGATGAGTTCTGTGCTGCCACCACCAATGTCGATGACCAGACGCTTGCTGGTATTGTCATACACAGAGTGTGCTACACCAAGATAGATGAGTCGTGCTTCCTCAAGCCCGGAAATGATTTCGATAGGATGCCCCAATGCCTTGTGGGCGCGGGCAATAAAACGCTTGCCGTTTTTGGCCTGACGTAGCGTGTTGGTGCCGACGACCCTGACATTGACCCGACGGATCTCACGTATACGCTGCCCGAATTCTTCCAGGCATATCAATGCACGTAGCATCGATTCTTCTGTCAGCATATCATTCGCATCCAGTCCCGAGGCTAGCTGGGTCATTCTTTTGATGCGATCTATAATCTTGATACGTTCATCAGCATAACTGGCAACTATCATATGAAAACTGTTGGATCCAAGATCAACTGCGGCGTAGGTTTCTGTCAGTTTTTTGCTCATGCTGATCCTGCTGCTTCCTGTTTACGATAGGTAAGGAGATTATTATGACAAATCATGAAAATTACCACCTGCTATTGATGCGTCATGGCAAAGCAGACCGTGATAGCGGGGTAAAGCGGGATTTTGATCGTCAACTAACCAGCCGGGGCAGGCGGGATGTCGGCAACATTTCCCGCTGGATGTTATTGCAGCAGTGGATTCCAGACAAAATTGTCAGCTCCCCTGCCCAACGGACCCGTGAGACAGCATTGCTGGTCGCAGGCGAACTGCAACTGAATGCCGACAGTATCATATGGGATAGTGCCATCTATAACGCCTCACTAGACGCATTGTTGAAGGTGCTGAACAAACAGTTTGTACAGAGTCACTGTTTGTTGTTAATCGGTCACAATCCCGGGCTCGACAGTTTGTTAACGCGTTTGTCGCGTACAGTGCCACCCAGGACAGGGGCTGGAAAGTTGATGACCACTTCTGCGCTCGGTATTCTGGATTATGGAAACCAGCCAATAGAAACCGGAGCCAAATCGGCACAACTGACCCAGCTGTTGCGACCTCGGGATCTGGGGTAAATCGGCGGCTATTTTTCGCCGATGATGTAGGCAATCCAGCTGGCATCGGCTTCGCCTTTTACAGATTTGGTGAAGATACCATTGCCTTTGCCATCCTTGCTCGTACCTTCCCAGTAAACAGATGCACGAAAACCGGCTTCCTTGAGCATTTCCGTAATTTCAGGCAGGGTCCAGATTCTCCAGTCATAAGTAAAGGCCTTGTTGATTTCCGAGCCATCACTGAATCTGAAATGTATATGAAACAATCCGTCACCGGTAATTGGATTGTAGCGGTGCTGGTCCCACACATAGGTAAAGCCCTTGTAACGGGTGCTTTCCAGCATTTCCTTGTAGGCTTCCTGTCCACCAAAACTGTCCATAAAGAAAACACCATCACGGTTCAGGCTGGCATAGATATGACGAAAATAGGCAACCATTTCCTTTCTGGTCTTGAAAATCCAGTAGCTGAAATTCATGGCGAGTACGATGTCCGCCGGAGGGGTTTTAACCGTCCTGACATCATTGCGATAAATGGTAATCCGTTGCTGTTGCTGTGAATCCAGTTTGGATAGCTTGTTCGCCTTGCCCCAGGCCAGTACGTCACGGTCCAGATCCACGCAATAGGCCAGATTGTTCTTACGCCGGCGTACCCATTCACAGGAGGTGTTCATGGTGCCGCAAAAATCCTCGCGCAGTGTTTGAGCGTTACGACCACGCAGTTTTTTATAGGTTTGGTCGACAAAATCAATTTCCGATTCGACACACTGAACGGCATTCTCATAAAGCTGGTGTATATCTGCACGGGCAGCCAGAGTTCCGGGCGCGGGTTTAACGATTTTCTGTTTTTTAGGAGGATTCATCGGTAGTCCATATTGTAAGAAACGGGTGTTTTTATTCCGGCGCGAATTCTAACTCATGCCAACACAGCTGCATACTGTGCTGTTTGATCCGGTGACCCGGTCAGTACATATCATTACTGGCAGATTTACTGCTAAAATAACGGAAATGAATTAATGTTACCGAAATTTGTCAGTTCTATTGGTTACTATCTCGGGAGATCAACACGTGCTCAAGTCGATTCTGGCGATTATTCTCTGTCTGTGCAGCACCCTGGCTACGGCGCAGGTTAACGAGTACGTTCTGAAAAACGGACTCAAATTGCTGGTAAAGGAAGACCACCGTGCTCCGGTGGTGGTGTCACAGGTCTGGTACAAGGTCGGTTCCAGTTATGAATATGACGGGCTGACCGGAGTTTCTCATGCCCTTGAACATATGATGTTCAAGGGGACCAAAAAGCACGGAGAAGGAGAGTTCTCGCGCATCATTGCTGAGAATGGGGGTAGTGAAAACGCGTTTACGGGTGATGATTACACCTGTTATTTCCAGACCATGGAAAAATCACGGCTGGCGATCAGTTTTGAACTGGAAGCTGACCGCATGCGTAACCTTACCTTGCCGGAAGATGAGTTTCTCAAGGAAATTGAGGTGGTCATGGAAGAGAGGCGCATGCGAACGGAAGACAATCCGAATGCGTATATGCGGGAAGTGGCCAATGCCACTGCCTTTCAGTCCAGCCCTTATCGTCAGCCCGTGATAGGCTGGATGGCCGATCTGAAATCAATGAAGATCCAGCATCTGCGCGACTGGTACAAGCTCTGGTATGCCCCTAATAATGCCACGGTAGTCGTGGTCGGTGATGTCGAGTCTGAGGAAGTCTATGCGCTCGCAAAGAAATATTTTGCGTCACTGAAAAAGGAGAACATCATTCCGCCCTCGCCCAGACCGGAAGTACACCAGTCCGGGATGAAGCGCGTGATTGTAAAACGTCAGGCAGAAGTGCCCCAGTTGAATATGGCGTGGAAAACTCCGGGATTGATTTCAGCGGCGGGACCAAAACCTTCAGTAGAAATCTGGGAACCCTACGCGCTGGAAGTATTGTCCGGCATACTCAGTGGTGGTAATAGTGCCAGGTTCGAATCCAGACTGGTACGTGGACAGCAGGTTGCTGCAGGTGTTGGTAGCGATTATCAACTTACGGGTCGTTTTGACGGATTGTTCAGTGTCAGTGCAACGCCGGCCCAGAACAGGACGATTGCCGAGCTGGAGGCAGCAATTACCGAACAGATTCAGCAGTTGAGCGAACATGAAGTTTCTGCCGAGGAGTTGCTGAGAATCAAGGCGCAGGTAGTTTCCAGTGATGTATATCAACGGGATTCGGCGTTCTATCAGGCAATGGTGCTCGGTACATTTGAAACAGTGGGCCTGGGTTGGAAGCAGGCCGATGAGTATGTAAACCAGGTTCAGCAAATAACGGCAGCGCAAGTGCAGGCCGTGGCCAAAAAATATCTGGTAGATGACCAGTTGACAGTTACTGTGCTGGATCCTCTACCCATGGATGCTGCGGCGGCACCGGTGCCGGCTGCTATGGGAGATCAAAATGTACGCTAAGTTTTTACTGTTACTCGCGCTGGTCTCGTTCAATGCGATAGCCGCGCCTGAAATCCAGACCTGGCAGACCAATCGTGGAATCAAGGTCTATTTTGTCCGAACAGAACAATTGCCGATACTGGACATACAAGTGGTCTTTGATGCGGGTAGCGTGCGCGACCCGGTAGATAAACGGGGTCTGTCCTTACTGGTCAACAGTTTGCTGGATCAGGCGGCTGGTGGGCAGGACGCGGATCAAATCAGCGCCGGATTCGAGGGCTACGGTGCGGAATATTCAGCACAATCCGGATATGACTCTGCCTCCGTATCAATACGTAGTCTGTCCGATAGCGACCGTTTGCAACCGGCCCTGGCTAATCTGCATACCGTGCTTACCCGACCGGATTTCCGCGAGGCGGATCTGGAACGTCAACGCAATCAGGTACTGGTCGGCTTGCAACGCAACCAGCAATCACCATCTGATATCGCTGAAGAAAAATTTCTGGCGGCCATTTATAAGGATCATCCGTATGCGTACCTGAATGAAGGCACAGTTGAGTCTCTGGCGAAAATCACACATGATGATCTGGTGACATTTCATGCCAGCCTCTATACCGCCAGTAATGCAATGGTGACGATAGTAGGCAATACCGACAGGGCAGGGGCCGAAGCAATTGCAGTACAACTGACCGGCGATTTGCCAGAAGGTGTGAAGCCAGCACCGATGGATTCGGTCAGACCCTTGGCGGCGGCCGAGTCGATCAGTATTGCTCATCCGTCTTCACAGGTGCATATCCTGATTGGACAACCGGGTATGCGGTATGGTGATCCCGATTATTTTCCGTTGTATGTGGGTAACCATATCCTCGGTGGCAACGGACTGGTATCGCGGATTTCAGATGAAGTACGCGAGAAGCGTGGATTGTCCTACAGTGCAGGCAGTTATTTTGCTCCGCGTCGTGATATGGGACCATTCCTTGCCAGTATCCAGGTGCGAGGTGATCAGGCGGCTGAGGGACTGGCTGTCCTGAAAAAAACCATCTCCGATTTTATTGCACAGGGTCCGACGGCCGAGGAACTGGATGCGGTGAAGAAAAATATTACAGGTGGCTTCCCCTTGCGTATCGACAGTAACAAGAAAATTTCCGGTTATCTGTCAGTAATCGGGTTCTATGGTTTGCCACTTGATTATCTGGACAGGTTCAATGATCGTATCGAGTCGATTACGGTAGAACAAATCAAGGATGCGTTTACTCGACGTATTGACAGCAATAAGTTTGTAACGGTGCAGGTAGGTCCGGTAGCGCAGACCGGCTCCGGCAACTGATCCGCCTGTGCCATGCCGGGCAAGATCAGGATAATCGGCGGCAACTGGCGCAGCAGAAAACTCGATGTTATAGAGGCAGCGGATCTTCGACCTACGCCGGATCGTGTCAGGGAAACCCTGTTTAACTGGTTACAACCCTATATACAGGGTGCTACCTGTCTGGATTTGTATGCCGGTTCCGGCATACTCGGCTTTGAAGCCATGTCACGTGGCGCGGCAGCGGCCACCCTGATTGATAATAACCCGTCCGTGGTGAAAAACCTGACGTTGCAGGCCCAAAAACTGGATGCCAGTTCAGTGGAAATCATCTGTGCTGATGCCATGCGCTGGTTACAAGGCTGTCAGCACCAGTACGATATCATCTTTCTGGATCCTCCTTACGCTAAAAACCAGTCGGGACATATTATCGGTCAGTTGTTAAACTGTACCTGCCTGCACCCGGGAACGTTGATTTATGCGGAAGCGGATCAGGACTTCACTTTTGATGATGAGCGATTGCATTTGCTAAAGTCTGGCAAGGCCGGACTAGTCCACTATAGATTGTTTGAGTATGCAGGGAGACAGACCGTATGAATAATGTAGCGATATATCCAGGTACCTTTGATCCGATTACCAATGGTCATACTGATCTGGTTTCTCGCGCTACCCGATTGTTTGACCGTGTCATCATTGCCGTGGCTGAGAATACCAGCAAGAAAACTGTTTTTTCAATTGATGAACGGGTCAGCATGGCCCGTGCCGTACTGGCGGATATAGAAAATGTTGAAGTGTGCAGTTTTCGCGGTCTGGTCACCAGCTTTGCCAAACAACGTGATGTGAAAGTGATTATCCGTGGTCTGCGAGCGGTGTCAGACTTTGAATATGAATTCCAGATGGCGGGTATGAACCGGCAGTTGCATGAGAAGACTGAAACGGTATTTCTGATGCCGTCGGAGCACCTGAGTTATATTTCTTCCAGCCTGGTCCGCGAGATTGCTGCACTTGGCGGTGATGTCAGCAAGTTTGTGCACAAGGATGTCATGCTGGCCCTGCGCAATCGGCTGGTAGTGCAGTAATCGATGGCATTAAAAATAACGGATGAATGTATCAACTGTGATGTGTGTGAACCTGCCTGTCCCAACCAGGCCATTTCTGCAGGCACAGACTATTACCAGATAAATCCGGATTTGTGTACCGAGTGTGTGGGCCATTTTGATGTGCCACAGTGTGTTCAAATCTGTCCGGTTGATTGCATACCGCGTGACGAGGATCTGTATGAGAGCAGGGATCAGTTGAATCAAAAATATTTGCGGCTGGCTGGAAAGCAGCTCTGAAAAAAAATGAACAGGCAGGACTTTATGCATCAGGAGCGCAGACCATGACAACGATGAGCCGGTATCTACTGCTAGGCTTGCTGGTTATTGCAACCGTTGGTCGAGCGGATCAACCTCAGTATGCTGCCGTGGCCAGTGCCCATCCGCTAGCTACTGAGGCCGGTCTGGAAATCCTGCGTCAGGGAGGCAATGCCTTTGATGCGGCAGTGGCCATCAGTGCGGCTCTGGCCGTGGTGGAGCCTTCCGGTTCCGGTTTGGGTGGTGGAGGTTTCTGGCTACTGCACCGACAAAGTGATAACAAGGAAGTCATGATCGATGGTCGGGAGAAAGCACCCGGATATGCTAATGCCCGCATGTATCTGGATGAAAAGGATGAAGTAAAACCAAGAGCCTCGCTGGACGGCCCACTCGCCGGTGGCATTCCGGGTGTGCCGGCTGCAATAGTCTATATCGCCATGAATTATGGTCGCCTGCCACTCGCAACCAGTCTGGCGCCGGCTATCCGTTATGCTCGGGATGGATTTGCTATTACCGAGGGATTACAAAAGGCGATAAAGGGTCGGTCGGATGTGATGTCGCAATACCCTCCGTCTGCCGCTATTTTCCTGCCTGACGGCAAGGTGCCGGAAGCCGGGCAGGTGCTGGTACAAACTGATCTAGCCAATACCTTGCAATCGATTGCTGACAAGGGACTCGCCGGTTTTTATTACGGTGATATGGCCGCCAAACTGATACAGGGTATGCAACAGTTTGGTGGTATCTGGAGCCTGCAGGATCTGGAGCAGTATAGTGTGCTGGAACGGTTGCCACAAAAATTTACCTACCGTGATATATCGGTAGTCTCAGCTTCGCCGCCATCTTCCGGTGGTATCGTCATGGCAGAGACATTGAAAATCCTTGAGCATTTCGATTTGCGTGCGATGGATCGTATCACCCGGGTACATTATGTTGTTGAGGCACTGCGTCGTGCCTATCGTGATCGGTCTGTGTATCTGGGTGACCCGGATTTTATCAAGGTACCAGTGGATCGTTTGCTGGATCCGGATTATATCGAGGCGATGGCAATGACCATCAGTGCGGACAAGGCCACGCCCAGTGATGAACTGGGTGAAAATCCGGGTCCGAAACAATCGGGTGAATCGACAACACATTTTTCCATTCTCGATACCGAGGGTAATCGGGTTGCTGCCACGCTAAGCGTGAATCTGACGATGGGCTCCGGATTTGTTATTCCAGGTACCGGTGTACTAGTAAATAATGAAATGGATGATTTTTCCATCAAATCAGGCATACCCAACTCCTACGGGCTGGTAGGTTTTGAAGCCAATGCGATAGCGCCTGGAAAACGGCCCTTGTCCAGTATGTCTCCTACCTTCGTGGAATCATCTGACAGAATCGGTTTGCTCGGCACGCCCGGAGGCAGCCGCATTATCTCGATGGTATTGCTGGGTATCCTTGATTTTGCCGATGGTCAGTTACCCGAGTCCTGGGTGGATTTGCCCCGCTATCATCACCAATACAAACCGGATGTCGTCCTGTATGAGCCCGCTGCATTCAATCAACAGGAACAGCAACAATTGAAAGCAATGGGTTATGAGTTGCGTGAATCAAACCGGCTCTATGGTGATATGCATGCTGTGATGTGGGATAAGCGTACCGGGTATGTCTACGCTGAATCTGACAAGCGTGGCGAAGGCGCCGCCAGAATATTAAAACCGGAAAGCAAACCCTAGCACTGACAATGAGTACAATAATACGTCGCACGCTGGTTTATGTTGCGATGTTTGATTAAGTTGCCACAAACATGACACGGTTGTCTTTTCCTGCCATACACATTTAATGTCTGTTGAAAGTAGCCTGGACTGCCATCACTGTTGACGAAGTCGCGCAGTGTGGTACCTCCCTGACGGATGGCTCGTTTCAGTATTTGTTTTATACAGGCAGCCAGTTTGGTATAACGCGGCAGAGAGAGCTTGCCAGCCGGAACGTCCGGTCGGATGCCGGCAAGAAACAAGGCTTCATTCGCATAGATGTTACCGACACCGACCACCGTATGACTGTCCATAATGAATAGCTTGACTGCCTGTGTACGGTTGCGTGACAGCTTGTACAGATAGGTGCCGGTAAAATTCCGCTGCAGGGGTTCTGGCCCGAGATTGATCAGCAGTTTGTGTTGATTCGGATCATCCGTTGTCCACAGTACGCATCCAAATCGTCGCGGGTCGTGTAGTCGCATGCACTGGCCTGTATCAAACAGTAGTTCAAAATGATCATGTTTTCTGTAGGGCGTATCTTTCTCAACAATGCGTAAACTGCCAGACATGCCCAGATGCAGAAGCAAATGGCCATGCTCAAATTCGACCAGAATATATTTACCACGTCGGGTCACATGCTGGACAGTGTGGTCACGCAGGATGCTGTTCAGTTTGGCCGGGACAGGCCAGCGCAACCTGCCATCCCTGATAGTTACTTTCAATACTGTATTTTGCAGGATATGGGGACGGATGCCGCGACAGGCTGTTTCGATTTCAGGTAATTCAGGCATGGAATCTAGTTGGCCATTTGCATCAGGCCGAGTACTTCGGTCATCTGAGCCGGGAAATGATAGACGAAACTTGTACCTTTGCGCCGGAGCAATAGTTCAGGAGTCTGTGCCAACACCGATATTTGCACAGGTTCGCCATTGTCGGCTACCAGTGTAATGGTTGATTCTATATCGGTTTCATCACTGATACTTACCCTGTCAGTTACCAACTGAGTCCACTGTTTGCCAATATCTTCAACCAGTGTAGCAGGTGCTCGAGGAGTCCCTCCGACCTCGGTCCAGCGCGTGTTGGTAATTTCCAGTTGCAAATCTGGAAGCTGTATACTTTTCAGGTTGACAGTAGCAGGAACAATGTGGACCTCCGCAAAAAATTCAGCGTCCTGTAACAGTTGTGGATACAGTCTGTCTTCAATCAGATAGATGTTTTGTCGATTTTCTATATAACGACTGTTGTCCAACGGACTGGTACCGCCAAAACGGAATATCTGTGAATCGAAGCTCAGTGTTACCGGATTGTCCACAAGACCCAGTTTGGCAGGTTCAGCTGAGACCGTACTGATGCTGACAGTTTGCAATAACTCCAGCAGAGAGCTGATCCGAAATGGGTTGGCGGCAATCTGGATCGGTGCGGTAATCAACCAGCCCGCTTCTGACTTACGCAGCAATATATCCGGTTTGCCCGGGCGTGACAGATGAATTTCGCTGATAGTATCCGGACTCAATGTGCTAACTAGCGCAGGTAATTCGGTTGCAGGTGCCGACGGTTCAGTCCGGATCAGGAATATGAACAATCCAACTACCAGCGCGAGTAAAACCAGATTCAGTACAATTCTATAGGGCATTTGGTTCTAACTGCGTTTGCGACGCCACCAGAGTGTAGTACCCGTCAATACCAGTAGCAATGGCAATACGATCAGGAAAAAGATACCGATAACCCCAATAGTGACAGAGGAGAGTGTCAGTTGTGTGTCGGTGGCAATACGTACGGGGATATCGATCAGATTATTTTCTTCTGCCAGCCATTGGACAAGACGTAAACCAAAATCCTGATTACCAGCATTGCCAAGGAACTGGTTGGAAACAAAATCACCATCACCAATCACAATCACGCGCTGCTGTTTGCCAGTTGGGTCAGACTTGTCCAGCGGGCGTTCCAGTGCCATGCCGATGGTTAATGGTCCCTGCTGATCAGCGCCCGCATCAAACTGGCTGTTTGCATCCAGTGGGCCGGTTTCAAGCCAGGTGTGTGTGCCGGTAGTCAGTAACGGTGTACTGGTCCAGTTTGAGTTATTGATGCTGGATAGGGCTGTTGCACGAGGAAACAAGGTGGTAAAACCGAAACCTTTCACCGCGTCGTGCTGGCCATAAAGACTGGCGGTGATCATGGTAATGCCGGGATCAGTTATTCCGACCAGTTTACCGGCCACATCAATGACTGTACCCGTTGCAATCTTTATACCCAGATAATCTGCGATAGGCTGTGTAAAAGCCGGTTCGTCCGGATCCACCAGCCAAAGTAACTTGCCTCCCTTTTGCAGGTACTGGATCAGCAAATCGTTCTCGCCTGGTAACAGCGGTACTCTGGGGCCGGCCAGCACCACGAACGAGGTATTGTCCGGAATCGCACTGACTTCACTCAGGTTCAGAGGGTGGATTTGATAGCCGCGTGTTTCCAGCGTCTTGCCCCATTCACCCAGATCATGGTTGGCCTGTCCAAGCGGATTACGTTCACCGTGTCCTTCAATAAAGGCCAACCAGGTTTCTCCGGAACGGGACAAGCGGATCAATGCATTGATAAAGGCCGATTCAGTGGCCTCCCGCAGATGCTCGGTGCGTCCCTGATAATGAATAAGCAGCTCACCATTGATGCTGATACCTTGTTCACGGATTTCATCTGGCACAGTATCCGGATTCTGGAAGCGAAAGCTCAGGTCAGGTTTGATGCGCTGGAATTTTTCAATGAATAAACGGATTGCCTTGCGAAAATCTGTCTGCTCGCGTGCATATGAAACAACGGTGATCGGACCGTCCGTGCGTTCCAGTACCTGAATGCTGGCCTCGGCCAGTGTGTGTCGCCCATTGCGAGTCCAGTCTATTACCAGTGGATAGCGGGTGCTGGCCCAGGCCAGTAGTGTTGCCAGTGCGATTAAAAGTACCAGCATGACCAGACTGTTCATACGATAGCTGTTGGCAGACAGACGTTTGGAAGCTGGTTTCATCGGCAGGCCAATCTAGGGATGTGTCCTGAGCGCATCGATACGCCAGATACCAAGTAATAGAAATGAAGATGTCAGGATTAGGAAACTGGCGAGATCAACAGAGTTGAACAGTCCAGCAGTGAAATTATTGTAATGCTGTAACAGGGACAGATAACTGGCTACTGAACTAATCGTGTTTGTGTCATCACTGCCAGCAAGATGACTGGTCCATAACATTAGTAGTAGCATCAGTGTACAAACAGCCGCGATAACCGGTTGTCTGAATAAGGTTGATACAAATACGCCTGCTGCTGTAAATGTACCTGTCAGTAACAGCAGGCCCAGCAATGCCGACGCCAACTGGCCAAAGTCCAATGTTGTGCCCAATGCCAGACTCGCAGGCATCAGACTGACCATAAATACAATGCCACACATAAACAGATACAGGCCGACAAATTTGCCTAGCACCAGACTGGTGATCGTAATCGGTGAAGACAGCAACAGTTTGATTGTGCCACTACGCAATTCTTCGCTGAACAAACGCATGGTTAAAAAAGGAGTAATCAGTAACAGGATCAATCCACTGCTCTGATAAAATCCGGCGATCACGACTTCGGTCAGACCGTGGCCATTGTAGTTGTCAGGTTGTTGTAGATAGCGGGTGAGGAAAATGTAGAATAATAATGCATGTATGAACTGGATGATGGCAAGCACGGTCCAGGCAAGTGGGGACAGTAGTAAGCGACGCAATTCAAAGCTTGCGATATTCTGTATCATGCCGTTTGGGCCTTTGCGGTGGAATGCGCTGTGCCAGTTAGTTGCAGATAAGTCTGCTCCAGCGGTTGCGTCAGTTTCGTCATAACACTGTCCAGTACCACTGTGCCAGCTTGCAGGATGAGTACACGGTCACAGGTGGTTTCTGCCTCGGCGAGCATGTGTGTAGACAGGATAATGCTGTGATGCTTGCCCATCTCGCGGATCAATTCACGAATTTCAATCATCTGGTTCGGATCCACTCCCGAGCTAGGCTCGTCCAGAATGATCACTGCCGGTTCGTGTATCAGTGCCTGGGCAATTCCGATACGCTGCTGATACCCTTTTGACAGGTTGCCTATCAGGCGTTTGCCTACCTCAGTCAAACCACACTTTTGTTTGCTGGTATCGATACAGGTCACGAGTCTGTTTGATTGGATACCGCGTAATCTGCCACTGTAAGCCAGATATTCATCAACGGTGCAATCTGGATAAACCGGTGGTTGTTCTGGCAGGTAACCCAGATGTTGTTTGGCCTGCAAAGGTTGTTCGATGATGTCAAAGCCGGCGATGGAAATTGCGCCGGAGGAAGCGGCCATGACACCGCAAATAATTTGCATCAGTGTACTTTTGCCTGCACCGTTTGGCCCTAAAAAACACACAATTTCACCGCGATGAATGGTAAAGCAGATATTGTCTAGGGCCAGGCGCTGGCCATAATAGCGGGAAATACTGGCGGCAGTTATCAGGGGGGAATTCGTCATGGATAAATATTTTTTGGATTTTCTCCGCCGTTACAACGCTGTCTGTCTGAATCCTGACAGCCGGGGTAATATAAACGTAATTGTACTCTATCGCGACCAGAGAGTGCTCAAACCGAACGGCTAATTTAATGGGTATCTTTACCAAATACTATTACAATATACCCGGTGCAGTCTGACCATCTTTTAACTTCAATCTAGTCAAATATTTGATTTGGGGGAACTGAATGTTTCATGCTTTGCCAGTCTGGCTATATGTTGTTATTACTCTGGGTCTGACCCATATCACCATTGCGTCGGTGACCATTTACCTGCATCGTCATCAGGCACATCGGGCGCTGGATTTACATCCGCTTTGCAGTCATTTTTTCAGATTCTGGTTATGGTTAACCACCGGAACCGTCACCCGGCAATGGGTCGCCATACACAGAAAGCACCATGCCAAGGTTGAAACGGCCGAGGATCCGCATAGTCCTCAACAGGTCGGCATTACCAGGGTATTACTGGAAGGCGCCGAACTGTACAAACGCGAAGCCGCCAACCTGCAGACCCTGCAACAATATGGCCATGATACGCCGGACGACTGGCTGGAAAGAAATGTGTATGACAGTCATTCCTACTTCGGAATAGTCATAATGCTGATGATCGATCTGCTGTTATTTGGCGCGATAGGTATCACCATCTGGGCTGTGCAGATGATCTGGATACCGGTTTTTGCTGCTGGCATTATTAATGGTGCCGGTCACTGGTGGGGTTACCGTAATTTTGAACCGGCTGATGCTTCGACCAATATACTCCCGATAGGCGTGTTAATTGGCGGGGAAGAACTGCATAACAATCATCATGCTTTTGCCAGTTCTGCGCGGTTTTCCTCAGCCTGGTATGAAATTGATGTGGGTTGGTACTATATACGCCTGATGCAGGCATTCAGATTGGCCAGAGTCAGAAAGGTGGCCCCACGTCCGGTGCTCGATTATAAAAACCAGACTATAGATTTAGACACAGTAAAAGCGCTGGCGAGCTATCGCATGCATGTGATGTCACGCTATGCCCGTGATGTGGTACGACACGTATGCCGGGATGAAAAGGCTCGTGCAGACAAGGTCGGCAGACAGGTATTGCGTCGCGGCCGGAAATTTTTGGTTCGTCATCATCTGTTACTGGATGAAGCGTCCCGTCACCGGTTGGACGCCGTGCTGGCCGAGAGCGATGCGTTGAAGGTAGTGTATGAATTCAGCCAGCGTTTGCAGTCTATCTGGCATATGAAAACGGCGAGCCACGAAACGCTGTTACAGTCGTTGCAGGACTGGTGTCACCACGCAGAACCATCAAGGCGTATAGATTGCAGGAAGCGTGAGGTACAACACCGGCACAGGCTGGGCCTGTGCCGGTAAAAACTATTTGATTTTTGCTTCCTTGTAGACGACGTGTTTACGTACAACCGGATCGTATTTCTTCATTTCCATCTTGTCCGGCATGTTGCGCTTGTTTTTGGTCGTGGTGTAATAGTGTCCGGTCCCTTCTGAAGAAACCAGTTTGATTTTTTCACGTGCACTCTTGGCCATATAATTTCCTTATACCTTGATGCCGCGGGCGCGGATATCTGCCAGCACGGTGTCTATGCCGTTCTTATCGATCGTTCTTAAGCCATTGCTGCTGACCGTAAGGTTGACCCAGCGGCTTTCACTTTCTACCCAGAACCGGCGATCATGCAGGTTCGGTAAAAAACGGCGTTTGGTTTTATTGTTCGCATGGGAAACATTATTGCCGTACATCGGCTTTTTCCCGGTTACCTGACAAATTCGCGACATCGTTGCAATCCCAGACATTATTAAAAGAGGGCGGATTTTACATGGATTGTCCAATTACGCCAAGCTGATCATGTAGGTATGCAGTTTATTCACCCAAAGACTGGTATCAGCTATAGCCAGACGCGATCGACATTTATAAATAGTATATAAAAAACAGTGCCTTAGGATTTAAGCTGTTGTTTCAGGTGTTCGGACAGCCTCAAGCTGGTCGCGATCAGGGTCAGGGTAGGATTAGCGCAACCGGCTGTCGTGAAAACCGACGCCCCGGCCACAAACAGATTGGCGATCCCGTGGATTTTGCTGTCGGAATCAACCACACCCTGTTTGGGGTGATCATGCATACGAGTCGTGCCCATATGATGCCAGCCGCCGCTGAGAAACTCAGGCCATTCCTTGTCGGAAGTGTCTATCAGCCAGTCGAGCAGTTTGATTCGGCCGATACCGCTGCGACCGGTTTCGCGTGCCAGAATTTCACACGATTTACGGATCGAATATTTATCAATCTCCGAGAGCTGCCAGTTCAGTCTGGCCCGGGGCACTCCCAGTGCGTCCTTGTCTGTACCCAGACTCACACGGGATTCCCGGTTCGGTGATTGTTCGTGTCGGCAGGACAGCCGGAAAGTCTGCACGGTCGACAGTGCCGGCGCAGGCTTGGTTGTTACTGGTTTATCAGCCTGTTTAATCTCTGACTTGTCTGGTAGCGGTGGGTTGGCCGCGGGTTCATCGGAATAGCGCAGGATCACTTCAGCCGGAAACTCCTGGAACGTGCCTCTCGGACTTTCACCTACACCGCCTGGACTCAGGCTGACTGAACCGTTCAGTAACTGGTGCTCTCTTTGCATCGTCCGGGACAGTATCAACTCACCGCGTGAGCGGGTCTGACCGTAATTCAACAGGTACATTTTGAGCGGCCAGGGACGTTGCATCACCAGTTCCGCCACCGGCATTTCCACATGTTCCATGAAATAACGCCCGACCAGATCGTGATCATTGCCAAGTCCGGCGGGGGCACGCTTATTGGATGCGAGTAACAGTCGTGCATTCTGAATCGAACCACAGGCCAGAATATAGTAACGCGCTTTTACTTGATGTTGCTTGCCCTCGATCGTGCGAAAGCTGACACCCTCTATCGAGTTGACGGATTCATTGGATCGAATTTCGCTGACATTAGCATACGTGTACAAATGCACATTGCTGGCGTTCACGATCGCGTCGCGGTATTTGTTACCAAAGCGTGTGGGCGGACTGAATTGCCACATCTTGGTTTGTACATTGTGCGGTGAATATGGCAGCCGGGTGATATCCGGATCCTGTTGTTCCCAGTAAGAGGGGTCATATTGATAAGGGCCTAGCTCGACCAGCTGTTGTGCCCGTTCATAATACGGATCAAGTTGTTTGCGCGTGATCGGCCAGCCACTGTGCGGTACCCAGGAACGTTTCTGGAAATCCAGTGGATCCAGCGGCGCACAGAATCCGGCCCAGTGCCCGGTGGTGCCGCCAAAATAATGCAGTCGTGCCGCTTCAAGCGGATAGTAGGGTTTGCCGGTGATCTCGCCACGATACAAATCCTGCATCCTGGCTTCCAGATTGAAGCCACCACCCTCCAGCAAGATTACCTTTGCGGCGTGTTGTTGCCAGTCCAGCGCAATCGCGATGCCTGCAGCCCCGGCGCCGATAATACAGATGTCGCCTTCAATCAGACTGTTATCACTTAATTCACGCGCATCAATATGCATGGTCAGAATCAGGAATGCAGTAAGGAAAACAGGGCCGCCTGTCGTGCTTCAGTTCTCGACAGCATCCAGCCGTTCAGCAATATCGTTTCATCATTAGCAAAATCGCGCGCCACCTTTCGAGCAATCTGTTTAGACTCGTTATGTGTGTTGCTGGAACCTGCTTGTTGTCTGATCTTGGAGGATAGTGTCGTAATGCTGGCTTCGTGTGGGAACTGTTGCAGATAGCATTGTCCCAGTGCCACTATATATTCACGATCGCCGAGAAATGATAATAACTCCGGGCCTGCCAGCGTTGCAGGATCAAGTGTAGTCGTGCTGAAGCTCGCCAGCAGCGGCTGACTGACAGCCAATAATCCGGTGGTACTAATAAGAAAACGTCGTCTGTTCATTGTCAGTCCATTATCGTTTAATTGTTTAAGCGGTCAATGTTCTTTTACAGTGCCAACAACGAATGCGGGATATCATATCTCTTCATCAGGATAGGCAACTATCCATCGTACTATTTTGATCAATTCAATATGATCTCTATGGAATGATATCATCAATCTACAGAGCTCTGTCATGTTCTACTCTCATCAAATCATCCGCTAGTTCTTTTGTTACTTTCGTAACAGTTTGAGTAACCGGCTTTGACCAACAGTATTCACATATTCCAGAAATGTATTTGCTACAACCGATAAGCGCTTGGCCTTAAGATGCGCCAGATGCCAGTTGGTCTGAATCGGTAGCCTGCTGACCTTGAGCTCACCAAGCCCCTCTCGTCCGCCAAATGCCAGCGTATGACTCGATAGTATTGATGTGCCCAGGCCGGAGATAACGGCCTGCTTGATCGCCTCGTTACTTTCAATAGTCATTCGTATGTTCAGCGTAATTCCCTGCTTACGCATAAATTCCTCAATGGCATGACGTGTACCGGAACCTTTTTCACGCATAAGAAAGGGGTGCCTGGCAAATTCCTTCAGGCTTATTTGTCGAGATCTGCTCAAAGGATGATTCTGTGGAGCGATGGCAACCAAAGGGTTCGGTAAAAATTCGTGCAGGGCAATATGCTGATCCTTGGGGGGATGGCTGAATACATTGAAATCATCCTTCCCTTCCAGAAGTCGATCGATAATCTGTTCACGGTTAGCGACTTTCAATTCAATGTCGATGTCTGGATAACGGCGACAGAAATCACCAATCAGGTGAGGAATAAAATATTTAGATGTAGTGACCACGCCAAGTCGTAATTTGCCTGCCTTGAGCCCTTTTAGATCGGCAAGATGCATATCAAGGTTATCAAGTTTATCCAGTATTTCCCTTGCCGCAGCTATTACAGCATTCCCTGCCGCTGTGAATTTAAGCTTGCGACCGACCTGATCGTAAAGTGGTATACCGATAGAGTCTGATAGCTTCTTAAGTTGCATGGAAACCGTAGGTTGGGTTAGATACAAATTTTCAGAGGCGACTGTAATCGATCCATGTTCATAGACGGCCAGCAATATTTCCAGCTGTCGAAAGGTGCCAATGTAAGCGTGAAGTCGTGAAGCCATGAATTCTCAACACATAGATAAATATGTATACATTATATAAATATTATCTATTTTTATCTATGTATATTTCCGTGCATGATGACCTCCAGCCAGATTGTTACCAGGAGACATTTCATGAATCAGTATTCGTTTGTGTTTGAATTGACAAATGCCGGCGTGCTGGCGGCTTGCGGAAGTTGGTTGTACATCGAAGCTTATGCCGGTCCCGGGTTGCTAATTGTCAGCGGTATTCTGTTTGGTTTGACCCTGGGCTTTCGAGTAAAACAGGTGCAGCTGGTGTTATTCCCGAATGGTCAAAGAATCGCTGAATCCATACAGTAGCACCGTAAAATGAAAATTGACGTGGTAATTGCATTTTTCATGTTGGGGTTGTTTGCCCGTCTGGTAAAGGCGCGCTTTGATTTCCCCCCAGCGCTTTATCAGTCAATCATTATTTTCCTGCTTATAAGCATTGGCCTGAAAGGCGGGATTGCGCTCAGTGCGCATAATAGCGACGGACTCTTGTTGCAGTCACTGGCCGTAATCACCATCGGTATTGTATTGCCGTTGATTGCATTTCCAGTACTACACAAAATAGGTGGTCTGGGTCGAGATGACGCGGCATCCATTGCCGCACATTATGGCTCCGTGAGTGTCGGCACCTACGCCGTTGCGATTACCTATCTGGATGCAAGGGGTATTACATTTGAACCTTACTTTCCTTTATTCGTTGCATTGCTTGAGGTCCCTGCTATTGCCGTAGGGATCTGTTTGGCCCGGAATCATAACCAGCGAGTTGAATTTCGAAAGGTACTGCATGAAGTCTTTTTCAATCAGGGTGTTTTGTTACTGGTAGGTGGGCTGATTATAGGTTGGCTGGCGGGTGAAGCTAACACCGCTAAAATCATGCCATTGTTTCGGGATCTGTTTCAGGGTGTGCTGGCGTTATTCCTGTTAAATATGGGCTTGGTGGCAGCAGAGAAGCTGGGGTCTATCAAACAGTATGGTTCGTTTATTGCAAGTTTTGCCGTAGTCATGCCACTTACAGGTGCCATGGTCGGTGCGCTGACAGGTCATCTGCTGGGTCTATCTACTGGTGGAATAATCATGCTAGCGACTCTGGCATCAAGTGCATCTTACATTGCCGTCCCGGCAGCAATGGCTGTAGCCATTCCCGCGGCCAATCAGAGCATCTCTATGACCGCCTCGCTGGCGATAACATTCCCATTTAATGTTTTGGTTGGCATCCCGCTGTACACGTCGTTGCTGACTACCGTCTTCAAATCAGCTTAACTAACCAGAGAAAATAGATGATGAAACAAGCGATAAGCCCGGTCAGCATTATTATGGGATCACGTTCAGACTGGGAAACCATGAAGGCGGCCACTGAACCGCTGGTTTCACTGGATGTACCCTATACTGCACGAGTCGTTTCAGCCCATAGAACTCCTGCCCGCTTGTATGAGTTTGCAACACAAGCCCATCTGCATGGAGTCAAGGTTATCATTGCAGGAGCGGGTGGCTCAGCTCATCTGGCCGGTATGGCCGCCGCACTGACGCATCTTCCGGTTATTGCTGTCCCAGTGCAAAGTCGGCACCTGCAGGGGTTGGATAGCTTGTTATCCATGGTGCAGATGCCTAGAGGTGTGGCAGTGGCGACCCAGGCTATTGGCGAAGCCGGTGCCTATAATGCCGGCTTGATGGCGGTACAGATACTGGCCCTGCATGACGAAGCGCTCAGAGATAGGCTGATTCTCTGGCGACAAAGACAGACAGACAGTGTGGGCGAAGAGGTGTCATGATGCGAATAGCCGTTGTAGGTGCAGGCCAGTTGGCACGCATGTTGGCACTCGAAGGTTGGGCAATGGGGTTTCAGTTCAGCTTTCTTGCCACGCACGATGAAAGCAGTGTTTGTGTAGACGGGCTAGGTTCTGTCATACGTTACCAAGCCGGTACATCAGCCGCTGAGGTCTACCTGAAGTTGGGTTCTCCCGTTGTGATTACGGTGGAGAAGGAAGATGTAGATATCGACCTGTTGAAGGCATTGCAACAGTTTTGTCCTGTATATCCGGATCCGTCCATCATTCACGTCTGTCAGCATCGCGGACGGGAAAGGGATTTCCTCAACAAGATCGGCGTGCCTTGTGCGGTATATCAAAAGGTATCAAATGTTGACGAATTGTCTGCAGCGATTGACCTGATAGGGTTGCCCGCTATCCTGAAAAGTTGTGTCGCTGGATATGACGGTCTGAATCAATGGCATTTTGAAAAACGTGCGGATGTTATTAAGTTTATTAATACGACGGACTTATCTTTCCAGTGCATTCTTGAACGTAAAGTGTCGTTTACAAGGGAGTTCTCAATTATCCTTGTGCGTGATATCAACGGTAACCATTTAAGGTATCCGCTTACGCAAAACCGCCACTGTAAGGGTGTATTACTGACATCTAAGGCGCCTGTACAGGACTTCGATACCCGACTCAATTCACAGGTAGACGATATAATAAAACGTTTCATACATGCCTGGAATTATGTTGGCATACTGGCGATAGAATGTTTCGAGACTGATTCTGGTGTGCTGGTTAATGAATTGGCACCGCGCGTGCACAACAGCGGACACTGGACACAACTGGGTGCCAATACCAGTCAATTCCAGAATCATCTGCGTGCTATTACAGGCATGGTGCTGGGTGCAACAGAAGCATGGGGACATGCGGGAATGATAAACCTGCTGGGCTGTACAGCGCCCAGCGCAGTTCTCTGCCAGTCTAATTCCCAGGTGCATCTGTATAACAAGAACCCCCGTCCCGGACGAAAGCTAGGTCATGTAAATCTGGTGCATTATGACGACCGGCAATTAACTGAACAAATGTATCAAATCCTTGGCGATGTTTATGGCGATAAGAACGACAGTAAGCGCCCGGAGATACCCTTGCAAATTTTGGACAAGGTTATCCTGTCAGATTTAAAACCGGAATAATAAATTTAGTTGGGTCAGTGTTGATAAAAGGCGGCAAGATCACTGATGCCGCCTATCAAAGCAATCCCCTCTCCGCAAACGACACCGAATCCCCATCGCCGATAACAAAATGATCCAGCACGCGGATGTCGATCAGTCCCAGCGCCTCTGTCAGACGTCGGGTAATGTGCTTGTCCGCTTGGCTGGGTTCAGCGATGCCGGATGGATGATTGTGAGCAAATATTACAGCGGCAGCATTGTGTGCCAGTGATCGTCTGACCACTTCACGAGGATGCACGCTGGCGCCGTCGATGGTACCCGTGAATAATTCTTCAAATGCGATCACCCGATGTCGATTATCCAGAAACAGACAGGCAAATACCTCATACGGGTAGGCGCGCAGGCGCGACATCAGAAAATGTCGCGTCATTTCCGGGCTATTTAACGGATTGTCGCGTTTTAAGGTTTGTTCAAGATATCGGCGGCCCAGTTCCAGCGACGCTTTTAATTGCACGTATTTACTGGTGCCCAGGCCACGTATGGCACACAGCTCAGACTGGCTGGAATCAATCAATGTACGCAGGTTGCTGAACTGCAGCAGCAGATCCCTGGCCAGATCCACAGCTGATTTGCCCGGAATACCGGTGCGCAGGAAGATAGCCAGTAATTCGGCGTCCGACAGGCTGGCCGGTCCTCTGGTCAGCAGCTTTTCTCGTGGCCGTTCAGATTCCGGCCAGTTTGCGATCGTCATGGTTGGACCTCCTTGTCCTTGTTTACCGGCCAAATATACAACTTTTTTGCCTTTCTTATAATGCGTTAAGGTAAATTTAGGGTAAACTTGCTGCCATGAAAACCCTGTTATATAAAAGGATCCTGCTCGGTGTGAGCGGCGGCATCGCAGCCTATAAAAGTGCCGATCTGGTTCGACGTTTGCGCGATCGGGGCGCTGAAGTGCAGGTGGTCATGACCCGGGGGGGGGGCGGATTTGTCACGCCACTCACTTTCCAGGCGCTTTCGGGACGGCCTGTTTTTACCGAGTTGCTGGATCACGATGCGGAAGCGGGCATGGGGCATATCGCGCTGGCACGCTGGGCAGATCTGATCGTGGTCGCTCCGGCCACTGCCAATGTCATTGCCAGACTCGCACACGGGATGGCCGATGATCTGCTATCTACACTGTGTCTGGCGGCCGATGTTCCGTTATTGCTGGCTCCGGCGATGAACCAGCAAATGTGGCGGGCAGTTGCAACAGCAGACAATATTGCCACCTTGGTCAACCGTGGGGTTGAAATTCTGGGACCGGCCCAAGGCGAACAGGCCTGTGGTGAAACTGGTCCGGGACGTATGCTTGAACCGACCGATATCGTGCAGATGATCGAAAACCGTTTCCGCACGTCCTTGCTGTCTGGGACACGTATTCTAGTCACTGCCGGCCCAACCCGCGAAGCGATTGATCCGGTTCGTTTTATCAGTAATCACAGTTCCGGGCGTATGGGATTTGCGGTAGCCACGGCAGCGATGGAAGCAGGTGCCGAGGTGATACTGGTATCGGGGCCGGTCAATCTGGAGCCGCCGGATCGGGTGCGCTATATACCGGTCGAAACGGCCGAGCAGATGCAGGCACAGGTATTCAACGAACTCGAACACATCGATATTTTTATTTCGGCGGCTGCCGTGGCAGATTACCGTTGCGTAAAGGTGGCGGCTAACAAGATCAAGAAAAGTGGCAAGAGTATCAGCCTTGAACTGGAGAAGAATCCGGACATCCTGGCGATGGTATCGGCATACAGAAAAAAACCATTCACTGTCGGATTTGCCGCAGAGACGGAAGCGGTGCATGAAAATGCACTGATCAAGCTGAAAGACAAACGGCTGGATATGATTGCGGCCAATCAGGTGGGGCAGGGGTTGGGTTTTAATACAGAAGACAATGCGCTCGAAGTACTCTGGCCGGGCGGCAGTGCTTCTCTCGGCAGACTCTCGAAGGACAAGCTGGCCAGAAAATTAATTCACCTTGTGGCTGACAGGTTTCATGAAAAAAATTCAAATCAAGCTCATTGATCCCCGTTTGGGCAAGGAGTTTCCTTTGCCCTCCCATGCAACAGAAGGCTCGGCGGGTATGGATTTGTCTGCCTGTCTGGAGCAGACAGTCACCTTACCGGCCGGCGCAACCCTGTTGATACCCGCCGGGTTTGCGATGCATATTCAGGATCCGGGGCTGGCCGCGGTGATTCTGCCGCGTTCCGGACTGGGACATAAGAAAGGAATTGTGTTGGGAAATCTGGTCGGGCTGATTGATTCGGATTATCAGGGGCAGTTGTTTATTTCCTGCTGGAACAGAAGCAATGAAGACGTCACGATTCATCCGGGTGATCGGATTGCCCAGCTGGTGATCGTCCCGGTCGTGCGTGCAGAATTTGAGTTGGTCGACAGTTTTGATGAAAGTCGCCGAGGTGCCGGAGGGTTTGGGCATACCGGTGTAAACACTCTGAAACAGGAAAAACAAAATGGTTGAAGGTCCAGTATCCAAAAGAAGGTTTAGTCGACGGGTAGTACGGCAGGCCACAATAATCGGTGTGGCAGTAGTGCTGGTGTTAGTGCTTGGTGTGGTCGGCTGGAATATGTACAACTCCGGCAAACAATCGAATCTGGAGTCCACCAATCAGCAACTGGATACGGACGCTAAATCGCATGCCCGACAGGTATCGGAGTTTTTTAACAAAATCAGCACTGCGCTGACGGCCTATGCAGGTGATGACCGTATCAAGACCCTGTTTGCGAGCGCTGACACGGCACAGTTATCGACAGAAGCAGAGGCAGCTGGTGCACAATTTCCCTCGGCATTGAAAGTAAGATTGTTATTGCCTGGTCAGTATGAGCCCGACTCAGCCAGCAATCCCCCGTTGTCCTATGGTTCGATAGACATGCTGAACAAAGCTGAAAAAACAACAGGGCCTATCGCCGCAGATGCTTTCCTGTTTGGTGCGGAAAATCAGCATATTGTCATGATCGAGCGGGTGAAGAACACATCGGATCAATTGATTGGTCTTGTGCATCTGAGCCTGAAAGTGGATTTGATGAATCAGGCATTGGCGAGTTTGCAGGCTGCCAACGGCTATATGGAAATCAGACAAACTTCCTCCGGGAAATCATTGGTGTTGGGTCAGTCCGGTGAACCAGCACTGAAAGACGGTGAGCCGATCACCACCTCGATTGCCGGTACGCTCTGGACGCTTGCTTACTGGGGTCAGGTTGGCGATGTCAGCCCACAGACCAGCGAAGCCAGTTCCGGCATGGGGTTGCCCTTAATCGCCATCGTGCTGCTTTTGGTACTGGTTGCAGCCGTGGTGGTACTGAAACTGAAGAAGCAGCAAGGAAATGGCGCATTGCCAAGTACCAACCACGAAATCAGTTATCAGGGCGCCATACTTGCCATTATGGAAGGCGCCCATCCAGGCATGGAAAAGCTGATTTCGAACTTCCCAAAACGTACAGGAGTTTCCAAGGTGGAACCAAAAATATCAGAAGGTCTGTCTGGTGAAGATGTCACCCGAATTGCACCCAAAGAGCCAGCGAAAGCGGCTCCGGTCCAGGCAGCAAACAAGCCGACGCCTGCCGCTGCTAAACCGGCCGCGCCGCCGGTCAGCAAGCCAGCTCCTGCTGCGGAAAAGGAAATCGACGCAGCAAGCTTACCCGCTGTCATTTTTCGCAAATACGATATACGCGGTGTCGTTGGCAAAACACTGACGCCTGAGATTGTCAGCAAGATTGGTCAGGCGATCGGCAGCATGGCAGATGAAGCTGGTCAAAAAAATATAATTGTTGGACGTGATGGCAGACTGTCAGGTCCAGAATTAATGGACAGCCTGATCAACGGGCTGCGTGCGGCCGGTAGAAATGTAATTGATGTGGGTGTAGTGCCAACCCCGGTTCTGTATTTTGCCACCAATCATATTAAGGGCTCGAACAGCGGTGTGATGCTGACCGGTAGCCACAATGGCCCGGAATATAATGGCCTGAAGATTGTTATTAATAACAACACATTGTCAGAAGAAGGCATTCAGGAATTGTATAACCGGATTGTGAATAATAATCTGGTGACCGGTTCTGGTTCACTGGACACAGCAGAAATCATTCCGGACTATATCCGCCGCATCACTGAAGAAATACCCGTTGCATTTGGCAAGTCGTTCAAGCTGGTAGTTGATGCGGGTAATGGTGTCGGTGGAATTGTGGCGCCACAGCTGTATCGGGCACTGGGCCATGATGTGATCGAAATGTATTGTGAACTGGATGGTAGATTCCCGAATCATCATCCCGATCCGGGTCAGCCGGAAAATATGCAGGCGCTTATTGCCAGAGTGCGTGAAGAAAAAGCGGATCTGGGTTTAGCGTTTGATGGCGATGCGGATCGACTGGGTGTGGTAGACGGAAAGGGAAATATCATCTGGCCAGACAGACAGCTAATGGTTTTTGCGCGTGATGTGTTGTCGCGCAATCAGGGTGCTTCCATTATTTATGATGTTAAATGCACCAGTCATTTGCGCAAAGTAATCGAAGCCAGTGGCGGCAAGGCTGTGATGTGGAAGACCGGTCATTCGCTGATCAAGAGCAAGATGAAGGAGTTGCACGCGCCGCTGGCCGGTGAGATGAGCGGACATATTTTCTTCAAGGAACGTTGGTATGGCTTTGATGATGCGCTGTATTCTGGCGCTCGCATGCTGGAGATTCTGTTGAAATCAAAATCGAGCCCCGAAGAATTTTTTGCAGAAATTCCGGAAAGTGTGTCGACACCGGAACTGAAAATTGACATGCCCGAAAGTGAGCATATTGCATTCATGCAGAAGCTGGAGTCAAAGCTGACATTCAAGGATACAGAAGTCATTACCGTGGACGGATTCCGCGTGGAGTTCAAGGATGGCTGGGGTCTGATACGACCTTCCAATACGACGCCCTGTCTGGTCGTGCGCTTTGAGGCAGACAATCAGCCTGCACTCGAGCGGATACAGAATGCTTTCAGGGACGTATTGAAGTCAATAAATCCGGATTTGAAAATACCGTTCTGATAATCTTTGTCAAACCATTAACGCTATAACTATTCGGGGCCAGTACAGTTAATATGTTGATTCAACCGCAAGCTATCCAGAAATCGAACCGCGCGGTAGAGATAGCTTCCGTGCTGACGGAGGCCTTGCCTTATATCCGGCGGTTCAATAACAAGACTATCGTGATCAAATACGGTGGCAACGCGATGATTGATGAGCCGTTGAAAAACGGTTTTGCCCGCGATGTAACCCTGATGAAGCTGGTTGGCATGAATCCTGTGGTAGTGCACGGCGGTGGACCTCAGATAGGCACGTTGCTGAAAAAACTGGGTAAGGAATCCGAGTTTATTCAGGGGATGCGCGTAACTGATAGCGAAACCATGGATGTGGTCGAGATGGTACTGGGTGGACTGGTTAACAAGGAAATTGTCAGCTTGATTAACCGTAATGGCGGCAAAGCCGTTGGCCTCAGTGGCAAGGACGGCGATTTGATCCGGGCACGCAAACTCACACTGTCACGCAATGCCCCTGAACTGAACGAGCCTGAAATCATTGATATTGGTCATGTCGGTGAAGTCGAAAAAATCAACACGGCTGTTATAGACATGTTGATTCACGGTGATTTTATTCCCGTGATTGCACCTATTGGTGTAGGGGAAGATGGACAGTCCTATAATATTAATGCAGATCTGGTTGCGTGCCAGTTGGCCATTGACCTGAAGGCCGAGAAACTGATTCTGTTGACGAATACGCCTGGCGTGATGGATGTTAACGACAACGTGCTGACCGGTTTGACACGCAGCCAGGTGCTCAAGCTGATCCAGGAAGGCGTGATACACGGCGGTATGTTGCCGAAAATCCAGTCGGCACTGGATGCGGTAGATGCCGGGGTTAATAATGTTCATATTATTGATGGCAGGCTTGAGCATGCTGTGCTGCTGGAAATATTCACAGACCAGGGCATCGGTACACTGATTAATAGGGGCTGATTCTGGTACGCACACCCTTAACATCCAGAACCCGGTCAGACCGCCGACAGAATATATTGCAGGTTCTGGCCGAGCAACTGGAGTCCCATCCCGGTTCCCGGATAACCACGGCCGCCCTGGCGCGCGCTGTGGGCGTTTCAGAAGCAGCGCTATATCGCCATTTTGCAAGCAAGGCCAAGATGTTTGAGGCGCTGATCGATTTTGCCGAAGACACGATATTTGGTCTGATCACCCGAATTCTCGAACAACATCCGGATGCCGATGTACGTTGTGATCAGATTATCCGGTTATTGCTCGGATTTGCCGGGCGCAACCCCGGTATCACCCGTGTGCTGTTGGGGGATGCTCTGGTCGGGGAGAACGAACGACTGCGCGTCAGGGTGGTCAAGTTTTTTGATCGTATCGAGACCCAGCTTAAACAGATATTGCGCGAAGCTAATCTTGGTAATGGCCCGCGTGCAAGCGGGTCAATTGATGCAACGGCGAACCAGTTCATGACCTTGATAGAGGGGCATATGAGTCGGTATGTTCGTACCAACTTTGAAAAGAAACCGACTGCTTATATTGACGAGCAGTGGCCGGTGTTGAGACAGGGCTTGTTCAAGTTGTGAGCGGTGTTGTGTGTGAAGCGTGAGGAGTACGAATACATTCCCGCAGTCTGGCATTTAGCAACTACTACAGAATTTTGGTAAGACGAGAGCGGGATGAATTATTTTACTGGATTCCCGCCGATGCGGGAATGACGACTGAAAATTACGAAGTTTACGCTTTCCTCACTCATCACTCCTCACATCCCTTTAAGTTCCTTGAAGCGCTGAATCTTGCTCACGTATTCCTGAGTGGTTTGTTCTTGTTCCTTGCGCTTACCAGCAATGTAGTCATTGTTGTTTTCAACCTGGCGACGCAAAGATTCAATATCCTTCAGCAACGCATCATTCGGCTTGTTTCCAGCCCGCTCGGCATCTGCGGCAGACTTGATACGTTTGTCCAAATCCTGCTTGATGGTATCAGTGCGTTTTTCAGCGAGCTTGATACTGGAGTCTATCGCTTTGAGGCGTTCATCCCGGATCAATTCAATATCATCAACTGAACTGAAAGTCTGCAATAGAATCTTGTCGTTATTGGCCTGTTATTTTTTTGCCAATTCTTCCTCAGTCTTGGCCGCCGCCTGTTTTGCTTCGGCTTCAAGTTCCTCGGTAGTTTTGACGCGTTTTTGTTCTTCCTTTACCGTGCCCTGTTTACTGAGTTCCTGGTGGCCTTGTTGTGCATATTCGGGTGGAACTGTATCACCGCACTCTTTCACGCCTTCCTTGTTGGTCCAGCATTTGATGGCAGCATCAGCCGACAGAGAAAATCCGCAAGTCAACGATATCAGGAAAACGAACAGGTATGTTCTGGTAAGAGCATTCATAGGTTTACAAATCCATATTATATTTAAGGGCCAGTGACCCGATTATAGTACCCCAATCAAGAATAGTTAACAGCCGTAACAGTGGGATTACTTTTGCAGGCCATAGTTCCGTCGATATTCCTGTATTTTATGAAGGTATTGGCCAAATTCTGCCGTTTGTCCAAGGTATTCAATCAGCACATCCAGGTTGATGATGCTGACCACAGGAATCTGCCAGATCTTTTCAATTTCCTCAATAGCAGATAACTCTCCCGTGCCTTTTTCCTGTCGATCCAGTGCGATGATGACACCTGCTGGAGTCGCGCCCGCCTGCCGAATTATTTCAACCGACTCCCTGACAGAGGTGCCAGCTGTTATCACATCATCAATGATCAGTACCTTGCCAGCCAGTGATGCTCCCAGAATGATGCCGCCTTCACCATGGTCTTTTGCTTCTTTACGATTGAAGCAATAAGGCACGGAGCGACCGTGTTTCTCTTGTAGTGCAATCGCCAGTGCGCAAGCCAGAGGAATGCCTTTATAGGCCGGCCCATAGATCATGTCGTACTGAACGCTGGAGGCTTGGATCGCAGCCGCATAAAATTCACCGAGTCGGGTCAGGCTTTCGCCATCGTTAAACAATCCACTATTAAAAAAGTAGGGGCTGAGTCGGCCTGACTTCAGTTTGAATTCTCCAAAGCGTAAAACATTTTTCTCGATGGCAAAATGTATAAAGTCTTTTTGATAGTTCTGCATAGCTGGAATAGGTTCTGGTATCGGGTTATTAAAATGGAATTTGATCATAGAATAGCGCAGTCATCCGGCAGAATACAGAAACAGATTTGAAGCCGGCAAAACCAGAACGTCCTTGATATACTGTGAACAGACTGCGCTTCCTGCAAGACACAACGAATAGCTTAAAAAAATGAAAATTATCAGTGTAAATGTAAACGGCATCCGTTCATCCCATCAAAAAGGATTATTCAGCTGGTTGCAGCAACAGAAAGCTGACGTAGTCTGTTTGCAGGAAATCAAGGCGGAAGCGGCTCAGTTACCGGCGGAGGTGCTATCACCACAAGGATATTTCTCCTGTCTGAACAGTGCGGAAAAAAAAGGCTATAGTGGGGTTGCAATTTATTCCCGTGTGCAGCCAGATCGTATAGAAACCCGTCTCGGTTGGAACCATGCCGACACAGAAGGCCGGTACTTGCAGGCTGACTTTGGCAAGCTGTCTGTTGTGTCCTTGTATCTTCCTTCGGGCTCTTCCGGAGAAGAACGTCAGCAAGTGAAATTTGATTTCATGGAACGGTTTATGCCAAAGTTGAAACAAATGCGTAAAAAGCGTCGTGAGTTTATTGTTTGCGGTGACTGGAATATTGCGCATAAACAAATCGACTTGAAAAACTGGCGGGGCAACCAGAAAAACTCGGGGTTCCTTCCTGAAGAGCGGCAGTGGATGGACAGCGTGCTCGAGCAGGCCGGTTTTGTGGATGCTTTTCGTGTGCTGAATCAGCAGTCGGATGAATATACCTGGTGGTCAAACCGTGGGCAGGCATGGGCCAAGAATGTTGGATGGCGAATTGATTACCAGATTGTCACGCCAGGTCTGAAAGACCGGATCAGGCGCGCGTGGATTTACCGTGAACAGCGGTTTTCAGATCATGCGCCGGTGATAATTGAATACGATATATAACCTGAATGCTAGTTGGTAAAAAATTCCTGCTGGAAGCTGAACGTATAGGTGTTGCTCTCACCTTCAGGTGTGACCGAGATGTTAAAATTCAGGGTTTCACGATCACTAATCGGGACTTCAGCAATATAGTAGATGGCGCCCTGGTCGCTGATTTCATGGATATCCATGTTTTTCAGTTGTGAACTCAGGTTGGTGGCGCTGGCCACAACCTTGGCCCGTACGGGTTTCACCGTGGTTTCCATCACCTTTTTCAATACCGAGATATTCAGCAGCGCGCGATTCTTGCTACGGGTAATGTTGTATCCCTTGGCCACTTCCGGGGTGAGCATATCGGTTGTGAAGGTATTGTAATGGATCGCGTAGTCACCAAACGTTTTTGCCTGTTCGGCATGTACGTTCATTCCGGTAAACAACACCAACAGACTTACAATCAGCTTGATTACTCTGGTCATCATCTTGCCCCCTCGGCAAATGGTGTATCGGTCCCGCTATAATCCTAATATAGCAGACTGTCAGGCGAAAAGTAGTAATCCGTGATTCAGCGGTGCAAAAACAGCCGCTTATGACAGGGAACGACCCAGATCAGCCAACGGGTTGATGAGCAGGATGATTGTCAGTTGCAGTACAACAAAAACCAGAATCGGTGAAAAATCCATACCGCCTGAAGGGGGTAATAGCTGCCTCGCCTTCTGCAAGATCGGTTCAGTCAGTCGGTACAGAATGACGGTGGCAGGATTATACATACCCGGATTGACCCAGCTGACTAGCACCTGAATAAACACGGCAACGATAAATATATAGATCAGTAAATGTAGCAGCTGTGCCAGGCTGGTAATCAACAGGCCAGGCAACGCTGGTATCACACCATAGGCCGCAATACTGATAAGACTAATCTCCAGGGCTTTTACGGCAAGCAATAACACCACCGAGGACCAGTCAATGCCACGATAGCCGGGTATGAATCGCCGGAGATAGCGCAAGGCAGGGTTGGTGAGTTTAACTAGAAACTGGGATACAGGGTTGTAAAAATCTGCGCCGACGATTTGTAGCAGGAAACGCAGCACGACTGCGAGCAGATACAGATCACAGACTGTACTGACCAGAAAAATAAAAGCCTGTGCGATGTAACCGCCGCTCATCGGCCGGCGTCCAGTGTGCTGGCCAGTTCTTCAGAGCGATGTTTGGCCGCAGAGAGTGCATCAAGAAACAGTTGTTCGATATTGCCCTTTTCCATTAATACTTTCAGGGCCTGTTCGGTAGTCCCTCCTGGTGATGTGACCTGTCTTCGCAATGTTGCCGCATGCACATCGGTTTCCAGTGCCATCTTCGCCGCGCCAAAAGCCGTTTCCAGCGTCAAGAGTCTGGCCTGATCCACGGGCAGTCCCAGGGTAATGGCGGCCTTTTCCAGTACTTCCATTACCAGAAAGAAGTACGCCGGTCCGCTGCCCGAAAGCGCTGTTACAGTATCCATGTCAGCTTCGGAATCCAGCCACAGCGCCAGACCCACCGAGCGCATGATGCTTTCAGCCAAATCTTTTTGGGCGTTTGTGACCGACGGATTAGCATACAGCGCCGATGCGCCGGTACGAATCAATGCCGGTGTATTTGGCATTACCCGTACGACGGGTTGTTCAATCCCGAGTATACGTCCAAGAGTAGCCAGTCGGATTCCGGCGGCGATAGAAATGATCAACTGAGAGCGACGGATATGACCGGATAGTTCTGACACGGTAGCTGAAAGTGTTTGTGGCTTGACCGCTAGTACGATGACGTCTGCATCGGCTATGGCCTGATGATTATCTGCATAGACTTCAATGGCAAATTGATCACGGATGGCTTGTCTTTTGTTCGCGTCTGGTTCAGCACCGTGCAGTGCACCGACATCATGCCCATTTGCAATCAGGCCGCCAATCAGACTCTGGCCCATATTGCCGCAACCAATAAATGTAATTCGGGTGGTTTTCATAGTCATTCCGATTAAAGATACTTTCAGTCTTAAGTGTACCCTGCTTGCCGGTTTATGTCTGCCGGCTGCCAAAGATGGCTGTGCCGATTCTGACCATAGTGGCACCTTCAGCGATGGCTGTTTCCAGATCATCGCTCATGCCCATCGACAGCGTGTCCAGTTGCATACCGGTTGCATTCAGTTCCTGCATCAATAGTCGGGTCTGGCGAAACGCCACACGTTGCAGTTCAAAATCGGTTTGCGGTGCTGGAATAACCATCAGACCGCGTAAGCTCAGGCCAGGTAAGGGTAGTATCTGCCGGGCAAGTTCCGCTACCTGCTCCGTTGCAACACCGGATTTGGTAGATTCTCCACTGATATTTACCTGAATGCATATATTAAGCGGGGCTAAATGGGCGGGTCGTGATTCGCTGAGTCTTTTGGCCACCTTGAACCTGTCCACACAGTGTACCCAGTGAAAGTTTTCGGCCAGTTGTCGGGTTTTGTTAGTCTGAACGGGTCCTATAAAGTGCCAGATTAGGTCAGCTTGTGGCAGCACTCCGATTTTCTCCAGTGCCTCCTGCAGATAGTTTTCCCCAAAATGGTGCTGGCCGGCGGCGACAGCTATCCGGATCGTATCAGCGGCGTGGGTTTTGCTGACAGCCAACAAGCTAACTGAACCCGCAGGACGGCCGTATTTTTGCTCTGCAGCAACGATTCGTGCCCGGGTTTTTAACAGATTTTCGGCTATATTTTCCATGAAGTGTAGCTTGGCTCAGTTGAAAAAATCGGTACTATACAGTCCTAACAACATGTATCCTTTAATTCGATCCAATTATAATAAAAAGGCATGATTTATACCTGTTTTGAAGTATAACTGTAACAGTCTGGATTCATGCTAATAACAGTCAAAAAAAGCGTGTTTGAAACAGCCTGTACAAGGATGGCAAGATATCGCTGGAAGAGGCACTTAGTAATGCGGATTCCCGAGGCAATCTCGAAGCGAAGATCAATTTCGGCTAGTCATAAACAGCACGATCTTTTTCGGGTAACGACAATCTGGCATTACATTCTGATGTCGGTATCAGAGGATGGTTTTAACTGGAGACATTCCCATGAGTAAATCGTTTGCCCACGCTTTGTTTGCGATATCAGCCTGTGGTTGGTTAGTCGTTACCAGTAACTGTTCGGCAGCTGCCCTAATGGATGAAATAACGGTGACCGGTAGCCGTACTGAGCAGAAACTCGGTGCTGTCCCAGCCGCGATCAGTGTGGTTGATGAAAATGCCATCCAGCTGGGTCAGCAGCAACTGACTCTGGATGAATCGCTGGTCAGAATTCCTGGGGTTTTCCTGCAAAACCGCAACAATTATTCCCAGGCGCAACGTATCTCTATCCGTGGATTTGGTGCCAGATCACCGTTTGGCATCCGCGGCATCAGGCTGATTATTGATGGAATTCCTGCTACCTTGCCGGACGGACAGGGTAATGTGGATGAAATCGATCTGGGTTCTGCCAGCCGTATCGAGGTAATCCGTGGAGCTTCGTCTTCTCTGTATGGAACAGCCTCGGGCGGCATCATCAATGTATTCACTGAAGATGGTCCTGAGCATCCGTATATACAGGGTCGTGCATCGACGGGTGAGTTTGGCTATCGGCAGTATCAACTCAAGACCGCTGGGCAGTATGATAGATTGAATTATGTATTCAGTGCATCCGATCTGGATCTGGACGGCTATCGTGACAATTCCTATATCCGTCGCAAGGTGCTGAATTCCAAACTGCGATTTGATATTGATGACAGCTCTGATCTGACAGCCAGTATCAATTTGCTGGACGTACCGGATATGGGTGACCCGGGCGCATTGACCCAGGCGGAGGTGGATCGTGATCCCTCCATGGCCAATCCGAGCAGCCTAACCTTTGATGGTAGCGAAGGTCGTAGTCAGCAAAGGCTTGGCTTGCTATATCGCAAGCAGTTGGGCCATCACGAATTTCTTTTAAAAAATTATTACACCTTTCTCGATTTTGAAAACAAGCTGACATTCGTCGGTGGCATACCGTTAAGCAATGGTGGTCAGGTGGAATTTGATCGCCAGTTTATCGGCGCAGGTGGGCAATATACTTACTCCGAGGATGTGCTCAATTACCGCTTTCGTTTTATCGCCGGATTCGAAACGGATTTCCAGAGGGATGATCGTCGTCGATACACCAATCTTGCTACTGGCATAAAAGGCATATTGACACTGGACCAGCGGGAAAAGGTCGCCAGCAAGGGAGTTTATCTACAGAATGAATTTGCTGTGATGGACAATGTACAGCTGACGCTGGGAGCCCGGTATGACAAAATCGATTTTGATGTCATTGATCACTTCCTGAAAAATCGCTCTGGTGATGATTCCGGTACCAGTGGTTTTGACAGACTCAGCCCTCATGCCGGACTGCTGTGGGATCCGCTGGAAAACCTGAATTTTTATCTGAATTATTCAACCGCGTTTGAGACTCCGACCACAACCGAGTTTGCCAATCCTCTGGGTGGTGGCTTCAACCCGGATCTGACCACGCAAAAAGCGGACAGTTACGAGATCGGCATGAAGGGTGATTTGAAGTCTGCTATTCCTTTTGATTATGAATTGTCCGTGTTCAGAATCAATATTGATGATGAAATCATTCCTTTTGAAGCGGATGGCTTTACCGGACGCACCTTTTACCGAAACGCCGGCATCTCCACCCGCGAAGGTGTTGAGGCGGGCATTAATGCAGAACTGTTCCCGGTATTAACCGCCAGCCTCGCTTACAGTTATATTGATGCCAGATTCGACCGCTTCCGCACGGCGACCGAGAATCTGGATGATAAAAAAATACCCGGAGTACCCGATCAGCATATGCATGCCGAACTCCGCTTTGAAGATCCGTCCGGTTTGTACAGTATCTGGGATCTGTTATATGTCGATAACTTTTTTGCAGACAATGCCAATCTGGTCAGGATCGATCCGTATACTGTTTCAAACCTGAAACTGGGCTACAAAAAGGATTTGGATAACTGGACAATTTCTCCGTTCATGACGGTAAATAACCTGTTCAATGAAGAGTACCATGCGAATGTGCGTATCAACGCGACGGCTGGACGCTATTACGAACCGGCGCCGCTGTGCAATGTGTCAGGTGGAATTTCAGCGAGAATTACTTTCTAGTACAGCGGCGTTTATCAGCTGTTAAATACCGTGGAGGCTTCAAACACCGGACCGTCCACACAAACTCGTTTCATGGCTATTCCGGTATCAGTCCGGACCTCGACCGTGCATCCGGCGCAGCCACCGACTGCACAGGCCATGTGCTCTTCCAGTGATACCTGACAGGGCAGACCAAAGTCAGCCGCCAGTCTGGCCACCGCTTTTAACATCGGTGTAGGCCCACAACTGAATATCTCCACCTGATCCAATATGTCACTGCCCCGATTGGTTAGCCATGCGCGTGCCAAATCAGTGACATAACCCTGATAGCAGCCGGCATAACCCTGCAGGCTGGCGAGGCGACAGGCAATCGACCAGTCTTCCATTAACGGCATGGTGGCAATTACCCCGTCCGGCATTCCCTCAATCAGGGTGCGAGATGGTACCGGAGTAAACGGAAATGGTACTTCTGAACCGGCCAGCATGATGGGTTTGCTGTCCGGTGCATTTTTTTTCAAGTGTTCAGCCAGATAAACCATCGGTGGGATTCCGACTCCACCACCGATCAGTAGCGGGTATTTGCGATAACCGTGCATCCTGAACGGTACGCCAATCGGGCCGAGCATACTCAGTTCATCTCCAATCTGGCGTTTGGCCAGCAAGTGGGTACCCAAACCGTGTGCCTTATACAGGATATCGATCCAGCCATGAACCGGATCAGCACGCATGATAGACATGGGCCTGCGCATCAGCAGGTTTTCATCACAGCGAAGATGGACAAAATTACCGGGTTTGGCGTCACGTGCTGTCTGTGGGCACTGCAGACGAATAATATACTGGTCACCCTCAAAGGACTGTTGAGACAGTACTTTGGCCTGTTCGAGATTAATCGTATTTCGATTTGACTGATCCATTGGTTATTCCAGAGCAGGGTAGACAGTTTGTCCCTTAAGTAGCGTATGGGTGATCTTGCCCATTAGTTCCCAACCGTCAAAGGGTGTATTTTTGCCGGCACTGCGCAGGTTTTGGCGGTTGACTGTCCAGGACTGGTTTGGATCAATCACAATCAGATCGGCGAGACAACCCACACCCAATGATCCCAGGTTCTGATCCAGAATGCGTGCCGGGTTACTGGTAACTTTCTCCAGCGCCTGCAAAGTTGATAACTGCTTGCGTGTCACCATATCCAGCATCAAGGGTAACAGCATCTCGATTGTGGAAGCACCCGGTCGTGTCAGGTTAAACGGTGCAACTTTGGCATCTTCACTCAACGGATAATGATCGGAAACGACTGCATCTATGGTTCCATCGATCAAACCCTGTATCAGGGCTTGTTGATCCTCAAGACGGCGTAACGGGGGTGACAGATGGCAGTTTACATTGTAACCATCCACATCCTGTTCAGTCAGATACAGATGGCAGATGTCCACATCCGCTGTTACTGGTAGTCCGGATTGTTTGGCTCGGGCAATCATGTTGACCGCCCTGGCAGTCGACAGGCGGCAGAAATGCGCGCGTACTCCGGTTTGTTCTGCCAGCAACAACGCCGTGCTGACAGCAACGGTTTCTGCCGTCTCGGGTATAGGCGGCAGGCCAAGACGTGTGCTAAAGGCGCCTTCATTAATTACACCTTGATTACGCAGAGTATGATCTTCTGCCTGTATGAATACTGTCAGGTTAGTGCTGGCCGCATATTCAAATGCACGGCGCAGTATTTCATTGCTGGCAACTGGACGATTGGCATTACTGACTGCAACACAGCCCGCCTGTTGCAAGGAATACATTTCGGCCAGTCTGTCCCCGGCCAATCCATGCGTGAGCGCACCGATGGTAAAAATCCGGGTCTTGCCCGATCGTGCGGCGCGTTGGTTAATCAATTCAACCACAGCCGGAGTATCAATAACCGGGCTGGTATCCGGAGGACAACAAACGGTTGTGACACCAGCACTTGCTGCCGCGATTGACTCACTGGCAATACTGGCCAGTCCCTGTTGTGCGTGATCACCAAAACGTGCTGACAAATCAATTAATCCGGGGCATACCCATTGGTCCGTAGCATCAATCAGGTGTTGCGGTTTAAACCCGGCCACAGCTTTGCCGACAGAGAGGATGACTCCGTCTTCAATATAAACACTGCCGATCAGATCCAGACCGTTGGCCGGATCAATAATGCGCCCGTTAGTTATCTGGATTTTCATCGTTTTTAGCCAGGCTGCCAGAAAGTGAGCCGAGTGTCATCGCCATTACCGCCATGCGTATCGCAATACCATGACTGACCTGTTGCAAGATGACGGACTGATTGCTATCAGCCACGGATGATTCGATTTCAATACCACGATTGATGGGACCAGGATGCATGACGATGGCATCCGGTTTGGCCAGACGTAAACGGGTTTGGGTCAGGCCATAACGCCGGAAATATTCCGATTCACTGGGAATGCTGGCACTTAGCATACGTTCCTTTTGCAGACGTAACATAATGATGACGTCTACCTGCTGTAATGCATTATCAAGATTATCAAATACACGTACCCCAAGACTTTCAATGTCTGCCGGCATCAGCGTTTTCGGGCCGACCACGCGTACATCATTTACACCCAGCGTTTTGAGCGCATGGATGTCGGATCGGGCGACGCGTGAATGCATGATGTCGCCAACAATGGCGACCGTTAATGTCTCAAAACTACGTTTGTGACGGCGGATGGTAAACATGTCCAGCATGGCCTGGGTAGGATGGGCGTGTTGACCGTCACCGGCATTGATTACGCTGACGTGAGGTGCGACATGTCCGGCGATAAAATGTGCCGCGCCACTGCTGGAGTGGCGTACCACAAACATATCGGTATGCATCGCTTCCAGTGTATGCAATGTATCGAGCAAGGATTCCCCCTTGCTGGTAGAAGAAGTCGCCAGATTTACATTCACAACATCGGCAGACAATCGGTTGGCTGCGAGATCAAATGTGGTACTGGTACGGGTGCTGGGTTCAAAGAACAGGTTGACGATAGTCTTGCCTCGTAACAGAGGGACTTTTTTTACGGCCCGGTGTGCCACCCCGGCAAATGATTCGGCATTGTCGAGAATTTCGACCAGTAATTGTCTGCTCAGGCCTTCAGTAGTCAGAAAATGTTTCAGACGGCCATTACTATCCAGCTGTATATGATTATTTCCTGTCATTCGGCTTTCTTAATCTCCAGAGCCAGTGGTTCCGGGCCGAGCAGTTTAGCATGCTCATCAGATTTTAGCCCCAGCGATTTTCCGACTATGTCTGCCTTGATAGGTAATTCATGGCCGGTTCGCTCAATCAATACCACCAGTGTGATGCTGGCCGGTCGACCAAAATCAAAGATTTCATTCATCGCCGCGCGTATGGTCCGTCCCGAATGCAGCACGTCATCGACCAGGATGATATGGCGGTCTTCCACGTTGAATGGCAACTGTGAGGGGGCCACATGTGGATGCATGCCGATACGGCTGAAATCATCCCTGTAAAAGGCAATATTCAGTTCACCCAGCAAAACCGAAAGACCTAGACGTTGCTGAATTTTTTTCGCAATCCAGTAGCCACCGGTATGAATTCCGATGATGAGTGGATCCGTTTTACCCGTACTGGTCAGCAGCTCGCGCAAACGATCTGTCATGTCATCAAGCAGACTGTCTATCTGTCTTGCATCAAGTGTCATAATTTTCTTTTACCTGCCAATTGCTGCCGGATTGTAGCATTATTCTCGATCGAAACGAGATTTGCTGATAACCAGGTTTCAAGTATGGCCTGCGCTGCAACCGCATCAATGTTTTTCAGGCTTCTGGTTCGTGACTGGGCTTCATAGCTGGAAAGTCTTTCATCGGCCTGATATACCGGCAGTCGAAACCGATGGCGTAACTGGTTCATGAAGTGAACTGCGGCATGAGTCATGCTCTGGCTGGTTCCATCCATGTTCAGCGGATAGCCTACAACCAGCGCACAGGGGTTCCATTGTTTGAGCAGTCCTGAAATGGCTTCCCAGTCCGGGATGTTTTTAACCGCCGTCAGTGTGGCCAGCGGTGTGGCTGTAGCGGTCAGGGTTTGTCCGACAGCTACTCCGATACGTTTTCTGCCATAGTCAAAGCAGAGCAGCGTCAGCGATTTTGTCACGCGTGACCTATTTGTGACGAAAGGTTGTGTGGCTTGAAGCCGAGTTGGGCGGTGGCAAACTCCCAGCGCCGGTCATAGGGAGCATCGTAGAGTATGTCAGCACCGGCAGGAGCATTCAGCCAGCAGTTTTCCATCAATTCCTGTTCCAGTTGTCCGGCTTCCCAGCCAGCATAACCGAGTGCAATAAAGCATTTCTCCGGGCCGCGACCACGGGCAATTGCGCCCAGGATGTCTCTGGAGGTGGTGACTTGTACATCCGTACTGACAAGTATCGAAGATTGCCAGCTTGAATCCGGTTTGTGGATGACAAAGCCACGGTCCGTTTTGACCGGGCCGCCGTTGTAAACCGGCATGCTGTTGATCAGGGTGTCGCCGGTGGACAGATCCATCTGTTCGAGTATTTCACCGAGATCCATATTTAAAGGACGGTTGATGACTATCCCCATCGCACCCTGCTCATCGTGTGAAAAAATATAGGTAACCGTATGGGAAAAATTTGGATCGGCCAGGCCGGGCATGGCGATTAAAAACTGATTGGCCAGACTGATGGATTTCATTTGTTAAATGTTATCTTTGCCGGACCCGGAAAACCACCCGGTTTGAAAAATATTTTTGTGCACTTTTAGTCAATATTTTGATAGCAATTCCGTTTCAGGTCTGATTGGACTACCTGAAACCTCTGGAATCCAGAAATTGCCAGGTACGGGTAATATGCAGGATATCGGTTTCGTCCTTGATATTGTCAGGGAAGGCGGAGTATGGCGCAGCCAGTTCTACTATACGTATAGCCGCATCATCCAGTATCTTGTGTCCAGATGATTTGCGAATAATGATTTCATCTATCGAGCCATCGGGCTTGACCCCGACATCGAGGATCAAACTGCCAGATAACCTTTGCTGTCTGGCCGAGTCCGGATAATTCAGATTACCAATCCGTTCAACCTTGGCGCGCCAGGATTCCATATAAGCGGCATACTTGAATTCGCGTGTGCTGGCGGAAATGAATTTCTGTCTGGGCCGCTGCGCCCTGGATTCAAGCTTGCTATCTATTGCCGCACTGAGTGCAGCGATTTTATAGCTGTTGGTGATCAGTGTGCTGGCGCTAGGCAATGACTCTTGCACCTTTAACTGCTGTTCGTTGACAGATTGTGTCTGGGTCTGATCCGTATTGTCTTTTGCGGGCGTCATCTCCGACTTGTTTTTCTGCACAACAATCGTTGCCTTGTCCGGGTCGGATTTCGGGGGCGGAACATTTTGGCTGGACGGAGGCGGTGTGGTCAGTTCGGCCTGGCTACCTGGGAATGGGGAAGGCAGGGGAGTGGAAGGCGTTACTTTCTCGTCAGTGTCGCCGCCACCTTCCATGTTGGCCTGAGCCAGCATTTTGGCATCTTTCGGGGCTGTGCTGGATTGTTGAACCAGGATGATTTCCATGGTCGAATAATCCGATAAGGACTTGTCCTCATTGGTAAAGGTGATGCCCAGCACCAGTACAGCATGGATTATGACAGCCAGACACAAGGTCATCACCAGCCGGTCGGCTGGTTTGATGACAGGTGGGCCGACAGGCGCGGTCAGGTTATCCGTTGTTTCCAACATCGCCTGATTATAACCGACAATCAGCGAGGCTGATCACGCCCCTGGCGGGATTTTACTCTGGTTTCAATTGTTTCCATCAACTGGCCGGCAATATCAATGCTGTAGATTGTTTCCAGTTCACGGATACAGGTAGGACTGGTCACATTGATTTCAGTCAGGTAGTCGCCTATGACATCCAGGCCAACAAACAACAGCCCTCGTTCACGCAGCGTGGGTCCAACCTGTGCACAGATCCAGCGGTCACGTTCACTGAGCATAACGCCCTTGCCTGTGCCTCCCGCAGCCAGATTGCCACGGTTTTCACCCGCCATTGGTATGCGAGCCAGAGCATAATCAACCGGAGTCCCGTCGATTAGAAGTATGCGTTTATCACCCAGCGAGATTTCGGGTATGAACTTTTGCGCCATAATAAAGCGCGTATGTCCTGCTGTCAGTGTTTCGATGATGACATTCGTATTTGAATCACCACTGGTAACCTTGAACACGGATTTGCCACCCATGCCTTCCAGCGGTTTTAGCACGGCCACACCTTGTTGCCGGACGAAATCGATCAGCTGCTGGTGATTGCGACTGACCAGTGTCGGTGTAATGCATTGTGGGAAATGGTTAATGAACATTTTTTCGTTCACATCACGCAGGCTGCGGGGATCATTGACCACGAGTAGGCCGGCTTTTTGTGCGAGTTCGAGTATATAGGTGGTATAGATATACTCGATATCAAACGGCGGGTCCTTGCGCATCAGTACCACATCCAGCTCAGCCAGCGGAATCGTGTACTTCTGATGAAACCCAAACCAATTTGATTTATTATCCTGTACCGTGAGGATACACACATTGGCCCGGGCCTGATGATCCTCTATAAACAGGTCCTTTTGTTCCATGTAGTACAGTTCCCAGCCCTTTTTCTGGGCCGCGAGCAGCATGGCAAAAGTACTGTCCTTTTTTATGTTGATCCCGGTTATGGGATCCATGACGACGCCGAGTTTCATGCCAGTTTTTATTTCATTTAATTGATAATGTACGTATCAATAGTGTATCCAGAAGCTTTGGGAAAAGATATGTTTTGCAGGGACAAACGATGCCAGTTTCCAGTCTGAGAATCATTACCCGTGAAAGCCCGCTGGCAATGTGGCAGGCTTGCCATGTCCGCGACCAACTGCAAAAAATTCATCCTGCACTGGAAATCCGGATACTCGGTATTACCACAGAGGCAGACAAGTTTCTGGATTCCACACTGGCCAGTCTGGGTGGCAAGGGTGCGTTTGTGAAAGAGCTGGAACACGCGCTGCTGGAAAACCATGCCGATATTGCCGTGCATTCAATGAAAGATGTAACCGTTGAGCTGCCGGATCAACTCGATATTGCTGCAATCCTGACCCGGGAAAATCCCGGTGATGCATTTGTGTCTGTGAACCATGCGAGTCTTGAGGATTTGCCGATTGCGGCGGTAGTTGGTACTTCCAGCCTGCGTCGCCAATGCCAGATCAAATCACTACGACCGGATCTGGTGATTGCCGATATACGCGGCAATGTCGGCACCCGTTTGCAGAAGCTCGACAGCGGAAAATACGATGCGCTGGTGCTGGCCAGTTCAGGTTTAATCCGTCTCGGACTGGCTGGTCGTATCCGTCAGCAACTGGATGCCAGAATAATGTTACCGGCTATCGGTCAGGGCGCACTCGGTATCGAAGTACGGAAAAACGATCTCCGTACCCGTGAATTGATTGCGCCATTGAATGATGACACCACCCGACTGTGTGTAATGGCAGAACGAAGTGTAAACAAGCGATTGAACGGAGGCTGTCATGCGCCAGTGGCCGCCTATGCGACCAGATTGGGTGACGCTTTGTCGCTTTCCGGTCTGGTCGGCGCTCCGGATGGTTCGGAAATTCTCCGGGCCAGTGTACAAGGTTTCTGTGCGCAGGCTGAGCAGCTGGGTGAACATCTGGGTCAGTTGTTACTGGATCAGGGTGCGGGTCGAATTCTGGAGCAGCTTCGATCCCGCGATTCGACATGAGCACGGCGCTGCACGGTTGCCGGGTACTTGTCACCCGACCCGAACAGCAGGCAGAACCGCTTTGTCGTTTGATCGAGTCATCCGGTGGCATTGCCATACGCTTGCCAACCCTGATTATTACAGAATCCCCGGAGTTATGCCGACAAGCCTTACTTGAGCGGATCAGTACAGCCAGCCATATTATTTTTATAAGTCGTAATGCAGTTGATTATGCCGCCAGACTGGCGGGCGATCTGGCTTTGCAGTTGCAAGCGAAAACTGTCATTGCTGTGGGCGAGGGTACACGGCATGCGTTGGCTGAATATGCTGTAACAAACAGTGTTGCACCGGAGTTGGGTGTGGGCAGTGAATCTTTACTGGCCCTGTCCGAACTTGATGCAATAAAAATAAAGGGACAGACAGTTTTGATCGTGCAGGGCGGGTCAGGACGCGAGTTGTTGCAGGATGGTCTGATAGATCGCGGGGCAATCGTGCACACCGCAAATGTGTATCAACGAACAGAACCGGTTATTGAGCAGCGTATAATTGATGATATATGGCGCCGGAACTGTCCGGATGTGATTGTAGCAACCAGTTTTCAGGGGTTACAAAACCTGATCAGGATGACAAGTGCACAGGACAGGACAATAATGTTCAGCAAGAAACTGGTAGTCATGAGTGCCAGACTTGCTGGTCTGGCAAAAACGGCGGGGTTTACCAATCCTGCCCATGTTCCAACTGAACAGTCTGATCAAGGATTGTTACAGACCATCAGACACAGTGTGGAGTAATCAGGTTATGAGTACGGAAAATCAAAACGGACAATCAACAGACACCGAACTGGCCAGAACCGCAGTTAAAACAGTAAGACGTTCTGGTAATGGTCTGGTCTGGCTGGGTGTGTTGCTCGCGCTGGCTGCAACCGGCCTGTCTGTTGTTAATTATCGTAATCTGGAAAACCTGCAGGCCAATACCACTGCTGGAGATTTGATACGACAGCAAGGTACCCGTCTGGATACACTGCAGACCAGTCTGGACGCGTTGGGTCAACAACAGGTGGACATCCAGTCAAACCAGAAAAATCTGGAACTGGCTCAGCAGGCCAATGTACAGACCTTGCATGATCTGGCGACGAATATGGTTATCGATAATCTGGATCTGGCGCTGGCTGAAACCGAGCAACTGATTGTGATGGCCACCCAAAATCTGGTGCTCGAAGGCGATGTCAAAACAGCACTGGCTGCGCTGGAAGCCGCAGAGGATCGGCTCAACAGTATCGAACAACCCGAACTGTCTGATACCCGTACGCAACTGACAACAGACATCAATGCATTACGATCAGTGAAGCTGGTGGATACGGCGGCCCTGTCACTTGATATCGCGACCTTACTGGAACAACTGAATGACTTGCCCTTGAACAAGGTGCCGGTGTTGGAAGCTGCAGCTGATGAACCAGTCGTAGATGCAGCCCTGCCGGCCTGGAAACGATTATTGCAATCGATCTGGCAGGAGTTCAGAAGCCTGTTCATTGTTACCCGCACCGGCAGTAGTGCTCGCGCCACACTGTTACCGGATGAAACCTGGTTCCTGTATCAGAACCTGCGTTTGCAACTGGAAAACGCCAGACTCTCACTGATGCGCCACGATACCGCTAACCTGCATGCTGCAATGCAGTCAATTACAAGCTGGGTGCAGGATTATTTTGATCTAGCAGATACTCGGGTAAGCGCGCTGTTGCAAACAACTGGTTCCTTGTCTGCTGTTGAACTGTCACCAGCATTACCTGATATCAGCTCTTCACTGGAAACACTGCGTGCGTACGTCCGTACACGTGATATGAGTGACGGCAGTGCCGTGCCGGTTGTGCCGTGAAACTGCTGATCTGGTCTTTGTCCGGATTGTTGATGGCTGTGTTGACGGCACAATTGCTGTCGAATGACTCCGGTCAGATTGTATTGGCCTATTCGGATTATGCGGTGCAAACCAGTCTGGGTGTGTTTGTGTTTCTGCTGATTGTCGGCTTCACATTGTTATATGTGAGCGTGCGTTTGTTGTCTGGCATGCTGAATATGCCACAGACATTGCGGCGTCGGAAACAAACCCGTCGGCAAGGTAAATCTGAATATTATCTGACAGAGGGATTTCTGGCTTTGACGACCGGAGACTGGAAAGCCGCTGAAAAACTATTCAAACAAGGTGCAAAATTCAGTCGGCTGCCGGTGATCAATTATATTGCTGCAGCCAAAGCAGCACATAATCAGGGCGCAGCAGATCGTCGTGATCATTATCTACGACTGGCGTCGGCAGACACAGCAGATTTGTCCAGCGCAGTCGGAATCACGCAGGCAGAGCTGCAACTGCAGCAGCAACAAAATGAGCAGGCTTATACCACCCTAAAGCAGGTGGAGCAGGACAGTGCCGGCAATAATCACACCCGTCTGATGATGCTGGAGGCCAGCACAGCCAGTGGCGACTGGCAACACATGCTTGATCTGCTCGGTGAGTTCGACAACAAAGGCAAGCCGGTGCAGGCGATACTGGCTAAACAGAAACAGGCCAGTGCGGAAGTACTCGCCGCGGCGGCACGTTCAGGTGAGGTTAACGATTTGAACAGCGCCTGGGCCAGAATCCCGGCCAGGTTGAAACAGGAGCCGGAAGTATTGCAGGCCTACGTCAGCGGGCGGCTGCGTTATCCGGATACCTCTGAGTGTGAAACACTGCTACGTGATTCGGTGCGTACCACGCTGGACCCGCAGCTGGTCAGGTTGTACGGCCTGGTACAGGCAACAAAACCGGAAAAGCAACTCGCGCTTGTAGAAAAACTGATGCATACCCATCCGGGTAATAGCGCGTTATTTTTGTGTGCAGGCAGACTTTATAAACGGGCGCAGCTTTGGGGTCGCGCCAGACATTGCCTAGAGGAAAGTATGAAGTTACAACCCTCTCCGGAAATCTGTTATGAGTTGGCGACGATGTTTCAGGGACAGGGTGATAATGTGAACGCCGGTAAATATTTTCGTGAAGGACTCGCACTCGCCACAGCGCAGACAACGGCTGCACAGCAAACCAGATAAACCATTCTATCAGTGTCGGATGCTGGCCCTGGATTTATTCCGGTATGCTGCGACTGCTGGATAACCAGCTCATCAACGGTTGTAACTGTTCGCGATCGTGGCTGGTGCGGGATGGTGTGAACTCATAAATACCCAGCCCCATCTCGGCCGCTTTCACGTAATTCTGGCTGTTTCTCAGCATCGCGATAAACGGCAGTTTTTTGCCACCGGGTAATTTCATCGAGCTTAAAAACGAATCCAGCTTTTCGGCAGAAAGTGTATCTTCACGCACCCGGTTCGCCACGGTGGCCACCTTGATCTTGCGTTTGATCAATTCGCGCAACGAATAGAGTTCTTCGATAAAACGTTCCGCTGCCGCGATATCAATGATCGAAGGCATCAACGGCATGATCATGGTTTCACTGCTGCTGACGAAGCTGGCCAATTTCTTGCCATGCAGTCCGGCAGGCGAATCAATGATCACCAGATCCGTCTGACGAGGCGCATCCAGTTTGCCATCGTGTATCGTCGCCTTTCTGATTTCCGGTGCCGAGGCTGGTCGGCGCGACAACCAGTCGAAAGAAGATTGCTGAGGGTCCAGATCCGCTATCGCTACCTTGCGTCCTTCGCTGGCAAAGTACGCGGCGATATTCGTGGTCAGGGTGCTTTTACCACACCCACCCTTCGGGTTTAAAACGAGGATTCTGCGCATGCTGGCTCCTGATGGCTGCCGATCTATGCTCACATCTTAATAAGGAACAGGTGTTGTCTGTCAAATAGTATTTGACTGACAGCAGTCCGGTTACGCGCGGGGCAGGGGGTGGCTCAGTTGGCCGAGCGAACAAAAATCGCGTTTTCGATGCGCTCAAACGCATTGCTGTAAATTGCCGCATCCAGTATCGGTGTGTCCTGTCGATCAGTCTGGCCGTTCTGGTAGGACTTGTTGCTGCTGGTGACAAAATTCAGCCGCAGGCGGGTCATCTTGCCGATTTGCTCGACAAAGGCCGTTGCGGATGTCTGCGAAACGTCGGAATAGCCAAACAGCGCTTTGGTCGCTTCATCGGTTCTGGCCGCACTTTCGGCGGTGATCAGACCTGAATCCTTATCGGCACTTTTCACGATATATCCCAGATCCTGAAACACCGAAATCATGCTCGGGAAAACGATGTCCTTGCCTTCCTCGTATTCACGGGTTTGCATGCTCTGGATTTCAAGCGGGGTCAGTTCGGGCACGTCCAGTGCGGCGCAACCTGCCAGCAGGAAAACAAATGCAGGGATGATAAGTCTGGCTAAGCGCATGTTAAATAACTCCTAGAATTCCGAGGTTCTGCTTCTGAAATCGGTGACGACGTCGTTGCCATCGAACTTGATGATCAGTGTAATCATTCTGGAGCTGGTTTCAAAGCCTGCCGCGGATTTGGACTGGCCAGCCAGTATGATGGTCCAGTAGCCTTCCTGACTGGAAGACTGGGTTGCCTGGGCTGCCCGTTGGTAGGTCCACACTTCGCGACCAGCACCGTCACGGGTGGTAATGTTCGGTGCGCCGAATGTTTCCAGCACCTCCGCTTTTGTGGTTTTGCCCACGGCCAGGTTCATTTGCACATTGCCCTGGGTCAGCGTGGAATTGCGATCACTGAGCGGGGTTGGCGCGGTTACACACCCAACGAGGCTGGTGCAAAGTGCAACTCCGAGAATGACAGGTAGTATATTCATATTGTTCCGGCTCCATGTTCTGGGGATTCAGTGTAGCAACTGCTGGTGTACAAATTAAGACCCGTGGCGGTTTTGTATAGTTCCCGGTGGGAAAGTGTCATCAGAGTAGTTTACACATTACTAGTACATCCAGTTGCTTTGACCACTCGTATTGTAGACGCAGGATGTTTTTGTAACATGGCGGCAGGACGAACGGGACGACTCACCAGATTGCCATTGCAATTGGGGCATTTGAACTTAAGTATAGTTGTGGCACACGATGAGCAAAATGTGCTCTCGAAAGTACAAATAAAGGCCTCAATGGATTCGGGTGGTAGATTTTGATTGCAGCATTCACAATTAGGTCTGAGTTCCAGCACAATAACCTCCGTACAAATAGTGCGATCGGATCATATCGCATTCGTAGTCCGATTAAAAATTACTCACCCGGCAAAATATATTGTTACTCCGACCCCAAATATTACGCGGATATCTTCAAAATAAGTGGGTGACCGAGCCATAGATCGGATTATTTGCGTGCCTTCAACATTCTGGAGATTACAGGGTTGATGATCAGCTGCATGGCAAAGATCATCTTGCCGGAGGGGACGACGATCGTGTCCGGTGTCGACATGAACGCACCTTCGAGCATTTCTAACAGGTAGCGGAAATCCACGCTCAGTTTGTCCAGATTGCGTACATGGATAACGGTAAAACTTTCGTCGTTGGTTGGGACTACTTCGGTGGCAAACGGGTTGGAGGAGTCGACCGTCGGCACGCGCTGGAAGTTGATGTCGGTGCGGGAAAACTGCGGGGTGATGTAGTGTACGTAGTCATGCATGCGATCCAGGATCATGCGGGTCGCATCTTCGGCGGTATAGCCGCGCACTTCCTGATCGCGATGGATTTTTTGCATCCATTCCAGATTGATGATCGGTACCACGCCAATCAGCAAATCCACATGGCGGGTGATATTGACCGTGTCGGTGACCAGTCCACCGTGCAGTCCTTCATAAAACAGCAGGTCGGTATTTTCCGGCAATGGTTCCCACGGTGTCAGTGAGCCGGCTGGGGAGTTGTGATACACCGCGGTCACTTCATTGTGTACATAATGCCGGCGCTTACCAGTGCCATGTTCGGCATATTGCTTGAATAGCGATTCCAGCTCTTCAAACAGGTTTCCTTCCGGGCCGAAATGGGTGATCTGCTTGCCCTGCCTGGCCGACTTTTCGGTTTCCTTTTCCATTTGCTGGCGATCGTAGCGATGGAAACTGTCGCCTTCGATGATGGCGGCCTGGATGCCCTGTTTACGAAAGATCGATTCGAACGCGGTTCTGACATTCGAGGTGCCTGCGCCGGAAGAGCCTGTGACGGCGACGACTGGATGTTTTTTTGACATATCTCGTTATTCCCGTTGCATGCTGGCCTGATCCTACCAGGGAAGCACTCTCCGTTATGATGCTGGCTTACCACGGACAGTACTGTATAGAAATGATAATATCATACCCTCGTGGTAAAACAGAAAGCCCGGAAACCGGGTATTTTGATTGATGAATCTGTCGCTGAAAACCGGAAAATGGAATGTATAAACTGCTGAATGCAACACCGGAAGATGCCCGCCTTTACCGGCGGCTGCTCGGCTATGTCGTGCCCTACAGCGCCTGGCTGATTGCCTCGCTGGTGGCGATGTTGGTGATTGCACTGTCCGATGCAGCCAAAGCAGCGTTGTTAAAACCGATGCTGGACGGTGCATTCATTGCCCGTGATCCGGAGCTGATGACGACGATACCGGTGTACCTGATCCTGCTGTTTATCGTCAGCGGGATTGCGATGATCGTGTCCGGGTCGGCGCTGCATTGGGTTGCCAACAAGGTGATTATGGATTTGCGCTCGGAAATGTTTGCGCGTCTGCTGGCCCTACCCAGTGAGTTTTATGACCAACGTAATTCCGGCAGTCTGGTCTCAAAATTTACCTATGATGTGGCGCAGATTAAGGAAGCCACCACCAGTGCACTGACGGTGATGGTGAAAGATTCACTGGTGATCATCGGATTGTTATCGTGGATGGTCTATCTGGACTGGCGCATGACCTTGATCACACTGACCGGTGCACCGCTAATTTTGCTGATCGCTGTACTAATTCGCCGCAGGCTGCGCGTGATGAGTAACCGTATACAACAAACGATGGGTGACATGACTAGTGTTGTGGATGAATCCATAGGCGCACATCGCATCATCAAACTGTTTGCAGGGCAACAATACGAGGCCGAAAAGTTTAAGCGTATTAATAATGCAAACCGGCTGTATACAATGAAATTTGTGAATGCGTCGGTGGCCAGTGGACCGGCCATTCAGCTGGTGGCCTCGATTGCGTTGGCGGTCATTGTCTATTACGCCACGCATCAGGCAGCCGATGGTCAGCTCAGTGTGGGGACGTTTGTCTCGTTCTTTGCCGCACTGGTGATGATGCTGGATGCATTGCGGCGTCTGGTAAAAATTAATGAGTTTATTCAGAAAGGGCTTGCGGCCTGTGACAGTGTGTTTGCACTGATTGATGAACCGTCGGAACGCGACCAGGGTACACAGACGGCGGCAGTGACCGCAGGTGGAATCAGTATTCAGCATCTTGATTATTCCTATGATGGTAAAACGCCGGTATTGCAGGACATTTGTATCGATATCAAGCCAGGCGAGACGATTGCCTTGGTTGGCGCGTCCGGTAGTGGCAAGACCACGCTGGCGAATCTGATCCCGCGTTTTTACCAACATACCAACGGCACGATACGTATTGACGGCCGGGATACACAGGAGACCACGCTGGCTTCGCTGCGTGAAGGTATCGCACTGGTCAGTCAGGATATTGTGTTATTCAATGACACGGTCAGGAACAATATTGCCTATGGCCACATGAAACCGGCAACGGATGAGCAGGTGCGCACAGCGATCAAGGCTGCCCATGCACTGGATTTTATCGAAAAGTTACCGGAGGGTACGCAAACCATACTCGGAGAAAATGGTACCCGTCTGTCTGGCGGGCAGCGTCAGCGAATTGCTCTGGCCAGAGCATTACTGAAAAACGCACCGATACTGTTACTGGACGAAGCCACTTCGGCGCTGGATGCAGAATCCGAACGCAACATCCAGCTGGCACTCGAAGCGATACGCCACAAACATACCTGTTTGATTATTGCGCACCGATTGTCCACGATTGAATCAGCAGATCGGATCATTGTGCTTGAAGCTGGCAGGATTGTGGAATCCGGCAGCCATGCCGAGCTGATAAAAAACAACGGGCCGTATGCGCGGTTACATCTTAACCGGCAGGTTGGATTCAATTGAAAGGTTTGATTGTGCTGGAGTAAAACCGCGTGTGTAGAATGCATGAAGGATAATACATAAGGGCACAGCATGCTGTGCCCCTACAAATCAGGCAGTGCTTTTACCTGAAACAATTTATCCCTGCGACAACAGGCTGCGCAAATCGATGATCGCGGCATTGGCCCGGGAAATATATGAGGCCATCACCAGCGAGTGATTGGCAAACACACCAAACCCGGAGCCGTTCATGATCATCGGACTCCACATTGGCTCCTGTGTCCCTTCCAGTTCGCGAATGATCTGGCGTAAGCTGACCAGCGCATTCTTGTTTGCCAGTACATCTTTCAGATCAATTTCTATTGCACGCAAGAAATGGATCAGCGCCCAGGTGGAACCACGGGCTTCATAAAATACATCGTCCAGTTCCAGCCACGGTGTTTTGACAATAATCTGATCGCCACGGGCAGTGGACTGTGAGGCCACCGGATCTCCTTGCAGGTCAGTATTGAATCGTGGCTGGCCGACACTGGCTGACAGACGTTGTGACAAGCTGCCCAGTCGCTTTTCGACAATTGACAGCCAATCGCGCAGATTGTCAGCGCGCGCATAAAACTGCGCATCCGGTTCGCGCACGTTGGCCAGACGGTCCAGATAGTTTTTGAGTGAGTCTATCCCCTTGCGGTATTCACTTTCGCTCGAAGGTAACAGCCAGGACTCGGTGTCGTAGTGAAAATACGGATCGGCAAATGACAGATCGATGTCTTCGGTAGACTGGGTCTGTGAGCGGCTGAAATCATTACGCAGCGCTCTTGCCAGATCGCGCATCTGCGTAACCACACCAAACTCCCAGCTCGGCAGGTTATCCATGAATACACCAGGTGGCATGATGTCGTTGCTTAGAAAACCACCGGGTTTGTCCAGCAAGGTTTCGGCAACCCTGATCAGCGTGGCCGTGGTGACATAACCGGTAACCGGCTTGACCGTTGATCCTGACATTATTTTTGCAGATTCTGCTGCATCAAACAGGACGGGTTCACGGCCCCAGTAAAACATCAGCACGATGTTTCCAAGTAAATAGACGGCAAGCAGGCCGAACAGCAGTTTGGCCAACAGGCCCCTGTTGTTTTCAGCCTCCGGGTTGTTGAAGATCATCGCGTTACGACTCCCTGGAAGAGATAGGCTTGATAATGAATCAGTATAGCAAATCCCGGCATTGTGCCAGGCCCGATAAATTCAGTTGAGCCAGTGAATTATTCGCTACGTACACACAGCACAGGGATTTCAGAATTTCTTAGAATGCTTTCTGCGACACTGCCTAGCAGCAAATGTTTGAGCCCTGTCCGGCCATGTGTGCCGACGATGATCATATCTGCACCAACTTCGCGTGCCCGGGTATTGATATCCATAGCCGGTTCGCCGGAATACAAATGAAAGGCAACATCATCATCGGTGGTCGTATGTTGTTTGACAAATTGTTCGAGCTTTTTACCGGCTTCGGCCAGATCGCTCTGGTGCAATTCCTCAATGTAGGCGGCTTCGGTTTCCATGCCTTCCATATCAATGCCTATCATGCGGATGGGTACGAAATGGACAACATCCAGACCGGCATTTAGTCGTGTGCCCAGATCCCGAGCCACCTGTAATGCACGGATTGATTGATCGGTGAAATCGACAGCAACTAGCAAACGTTTGTAGTGAGCCATGATCCTGTACCTGTATGAGAAGTAATTTTTATATAGTATCGCTCAATCATGACAAGTCTACTTGATCTTGATCAATTCATTCACGACTGGTACGGCAAGGAGGCAAGATAGCTATAAAAATCAGTTTCTTACAGTTTGGATGTTACAGCCGTCAGGTTCCGAACCCTTTGCTTCTGAATACAAAAAATACCGCGCCCAGCAAAGAAAGGGCTGCCCAGAGAAAATCAGGCAAAGGGAACGAAAGTGCTGCTGATGGATCATAGCAGGATTGTGACAGGAAGCGCGTTCATTGAAGTGTTCAGATGAATTTTGCCAGGCGGGTTTGCCAGTCAAATTGCCTGTCTGCAATGACAAGAAAATCAGGGTTTAGTAACGATTCCTTGGTATTGTAAAGCAAGGGTCTAAACTGCATATCGGTGACCTTGCCACCAGCCCGCTCAACGATACATTGTGCCGCGGCTGTATCCCATTCAGAGGTAGGGCCAAACCGCGGATAAATATCGATGCTGCCTTCTGCTACCAGACAATGTTTCAATGAACTGCCGACGATTACAGTTTGGGTGTTCGGGCCTAGAGATTCGAAGAACTGTTTCTGTACCTCGCTGCCATGGGAACGACTGCCTGCTACGATAATCTGGTCAGCTACAGTCCTGCGTGTACTTATCGCTAGTGGGGATGCTCTGCCGATTATCCGGAATGCGCCTGTATCACGGCTGGCATAATATCCCGTGTCTGTGGTTGGCACATACACGACACCAAGTACCGGTTGATGATTCATTATCAGGGCAATATTCACCGTGAATTCGCCATTACGTTTGATAAATTCACGTGTGCCGTCGAGCGGGTCCACCAGCCAGTAACAGTCCCAGGTTTTTCGTTGCGGCCAGGGAATGGAGGCAGACTCTTCTGATAGAATGGGCAAGTGTGGTGTTAACTTGGCCAGATCCCGGCAGATTATGCGGTGTGCGGCCAGATCAGCGGCAGTTAACGGCGAAGCGTCATCCTTGTGTTCGATGACGAAACTGGAAGTGTAGACTTCCAGTATTGCCAGTGCTGCATCACGCGCAATGGTCAGGACTGGTTGCAACAATTGTTCAGGTGTGAGATGAGAGTTCAGGGTGTTTTCCATAAATCTATCAGGTAACAGGTCATGAACAGGGTAACACGATTGTGATTATTTGGGATCATATCGATACTGTCTTGCTGGACATGGACGGCACCTTGCTGGATTTGCATTTTGATAATTACTTCTGGTCAGAGTATTTGCCCTTGAAGTGGGGTGAATTGAACCAGCTGGACACAGCGAGTGCAAAGCGCCATTTGTATGCACAATTAAACGAAAGGGAAGGAACGCTCGCCTGGTATTCACTCGACTTCTGGTCCGAGCACCTGGGAGTGGATATCCTGACCATGAAGGAGGATATCCGGCATCTTATTCAGGAGCGTCCTGTGGCGCTAGAGTTTCTACAGTTTCTGGCCGCCACCGGCAAGACCATGGCACTGGTGACCAATGCGCATCAGGGATTGATTGAGATGAAGTTTGAATCCACAGCATTGGGGCAACATTTTGAACATGTCTTCTGCGCCCACCAGTTGGGGTATCCGAAAGAAGATGTGCGCTTCTGGGATGAGCTGCGTGCTTTGTTTCCTTTTGATCCCGAGCGGACATTGTTGATCGATGATAATCAGGCAGTGTTACATTCTGCAAAAAACTGGGGCATACGTCACTTACTCACGATTGCTCAGCCAGATAGTCGTCAGCCGGCCAGAGAAAACGGTGATTTTACTGCGATTGAATCCTTTCTGGATTTAACGAACTAACGAAGGTGAGGTGTTGAAGTGTGTGGTGTGCTTCTTCACTTCAGGCAAAAACACATATCCCACACGCCATGTTCCAGTTTAATCCCGCGGTTTTCGAACTTGGTTATCGGACGCCAGTCCGGCCGTGGCGTGTAATGACCTTTGCCTGCAATATTGATTAATCCAGGATCCTGATCACAAACGCTGAGCATGTGTTCTGCCAGTTCCTGCCAGTCGGTTGCAAGAAACAATCGCGCATGCGCTTTCAGTTTGGGTTTCAATAAGGACAGAAATTCCGGATTAACCAGCCGACGTTTATGGTGCCGTTTTTTGGGCCAGGGATCTGGAAAAAAAATGTAAACCTGCTCCAGTGCGTTATCTGGCAGTTGATGCTTGAGTACATCGATGACGTCATGATTGATAACGCGGATATTTACAAGATCGCGTTGGACAGCATTTTTGATCAAGCTGCCCACACCCGGTTTGTGCACTTCAATAGCAAGGTAATTGTTTTCCGGATGGTTACTGGCCAGTTGAACCAGGGTTTCGCCCATGCCTGAACCTATATCGAGCACCAGTGGTGCGGTTCGCTGAAATATCCGATCCGGTTTGATGGTTTCGACACCGTAATTGATGCCGATGTCTATCCAGTAATATTCCAGCGCATGAGACTGGGCATCGGTCAGACGACCCTGTCTGAGGACGTAGCTTTTGATGCTTCTATGGGTGAGTTGTAAGGTCATAAGATAGTTTGGAGAAAGGAGTGAGGAGTAAGGAGTAAATTACATAATTATTGGCCAGTACGATTATCCCTGACACCTCATTCCTCACGAACCAAAGAACGTTCCATCGATCGGAGATGAAGCACTGGCAAAGGCACGACGTGGCATGCGACCGGCCAGATAGGCTTCGCGACCCGCCTGAATACCCTTTTTCATTGCCGAAGCCATTAACACCGGATTTTTTGCTTCCGCTATTGCGGTATTCATTAACACGCCATCACATCCCAACTCCATTGCAATAGCCGCATCTGATGCGGTTCCCACTCCGGCATCAACCAGTATCGGTACGCTGGCGTTTTCAACGATGGTGCGTATGTTATAAGGGTTGCGTATACCCAGACCTGATCCGATTGGCGCTGCCAGCGGCATAACCGCCACACAACCTAATTGTTCAAAACGTTTTGCCATAATCGGGTCATCGTTGGTGTATACCATGACCTTGAATCCTTCGTTGACCAGAATTGTTGCTGCTTCCAGCGTTGCCGGGATGTCCGGGTACAATGTTTTTTGATCACCCAGTACTTCCAGTTTTACCAGATCGTAACCATCCAGTAATTCGCGGGCGAGACGGCAGGTGCGGACGGCTGATTCGGCATCATAACAACCCGCGGTATTAGGTAGCAGCGTGTATTTATCTGCAGGGATATAGTCGAGCAGGTTTTTTTCGTCCTTGTTCTGGCCGATGTTGGTACGTCGGATGGCGATGGTGACGATTTGTGCACCGCTGGCTTCTATCGCCTCCCTGGTTTCGTTGAAGTCACGGTATTTACCGGTACCGACCAGTAGTCTTGATGTATAGGTCTTGTTGGCAATGACCAGCGTGTCTTCAGGTTGTTTCATTATTTGAATTGCTCCAGACGTGCATTACACGTGCAATAATTTTCAGCCGCCACCAATGGCATGTACAATTTCCACAACATCACCATTACTTACCTGATATTCGTTGAACTGGCTACGGGGCAGGATGGCATAGTTAATTTCAACAGCGACCTTGCCTTCGATGTTCATATCGCGGAGCAGATCTGTCACAGACACCGGTCCGGACAGTGTTGTTGGCTTGCCATTGATGGTTACCTGCATGAAAAGTCAATCAAACAGGGTGTTTCAGGATAAATCGACCTTCATGCCTTCTTTGGCAATGTAACAGCGCAAGGAAGAACTTCGGTCAGCAATGATATTGTTGGCGTGTTCCGCAATTTTTTCCATGGCGATGTCGTTATAGTTCGGATCATGATGATACAAATACAGTTCCTTGACGCCGGCATCAATCGCCGTATTGACGGTATCGATATAACAGGAATGACCCCAACCACGCTTCTTGCTGTAATCTTCCTTGGTATATTGCGCATCATGAATCAGGATGTCAGCACCCTGAATCAGGGCCAGTTCGGAATCATATTCTTCCCGTTGCATGGCGTCATACAACGTCTGTTCTTCACGACTCAGCTCGCTGTATTTTTGTCTTATGGCCTTGTTCAGATACAGGCATTCATTATCGGAAATATAAAGCACAGTCTTCCCATTTACATGAATTCGATAACCAAACGTGGTTCCGGGATGATGAACACTTTCGTAAGTTAACGTCATTGGGCCATACTGAATTTTGTGATCAGCGGGCGGCTCCATATAGTTGATATTGGCCAACCACGTTTCAGTTCCGACCGGGAAAAAAGGTGCGCGCATTTGGGCCGAGACAAATTCCTCAATATCTTTCTTGTTTTGACCAGGACCAAAGAAATTGATTTTCCAGGCCGGTATAAAAGCCGGGACAAAAAAGGGCAGGCCACAAACGTGATCCCAGTGATAATGAGTTAGTACGATCAGTAATTCCCTGACGTCGGTTTGGGAAAGCATATGATTGCCAAATGGAATGATTCCACTGCCAGCATCACAGATAATGACGTGATCATCCATGCGTATTTCAACACACGAAGTATTTCCACCTACTCCAAGGTGGCTGGCGAAGGGCGCGGAATACGATCCGCGAACCCCCCAGAATCGGAGATATGCATTACTCATCGAACAATAGTATTAGAATTAATAATGCAGGGGAATCAAAAATTAAGATGCTTAATTAAAGAATCCTTGATTGCCTGGATGGGCATAGGTTTGGTAATAAAGTCGAGTGCGCCCAATTCGCTCGCAATTGTGCGGTCCTGGGCATAATCTTTGGAGCTAATCATGACAACAGAGGTCTGGGCATGTAATGGCAGTTTTCGCAGGTCGCCCAGTATGGACAGACCGTCCTTACCCGGCATCTTGATATTGAGGAACAGTAAATCTGGCTTGTTGGTTTCCAGATAGGTCCACGCTTCAGCTGTCGTGCTAAATGCTTGCAGCTCAATATTCATGTCTTCAGCACTACGCCTGAACAAGGTAATCAGCGAAGGACTGTTATCAACAACCACAACTGATTTGGTCGCATTTGTGGTCATATTTGTGCAAATTTCGGCATGTTTATCGGATGCATGAATGATTTAATTATGTAACTACATGATTCTTATTAGTTTTATTTTACTATATTGAAGTCAGGCAAATAACATGACGATGGGCTGTCCGTCTCCAGTTGGTAATAGTACACTAAAACTGCAAAATCAGCGTGATTTGTGTATCAATATGGAAGTGCTGACAAGCAATGGTTTTTTGCTCAGACCGGATTGATTTTTTCGCTGCCGAGTACAAAAAAATCATAAAAATACCAATTGATACAATTACATATAGTGTTGTCGTGTCAATCTGGCCGTTTGCAGGCGGGTGTAGTTCAATGGCAGAACTTCAGCTTCCCAAGCTGATAGCGTGGGTTCGATTCCCATCACCCGCTCCATAAATGGCTTATCGCTTCCGACCGTAATAGATGGGATCAACTGGGAATAAATCGAACCCGGTATGTCTCGCGTGGGCTGACGAATGCCATTCATGGCGTTCGCCTCTTGGGCGCGCTGCGTGCGCCCAGATTAATTTTTGCGAGTAAAAAAGCTGTTATTGCCTATTTCAAACGTGGATCATCCGCCTGTAATTTTAGCAGCATAAACTCTAGATTGTTTTGCTGCAGCCTCAGGCGGGCATCATTCAATTTCTGCTGGTCTGCGTAAGGTCCTACCCTGACTCGATAAATAGCATCTTGTCCATTAATCACAACACGCTGGATATCGGCTGTTACTCCCAGCAATGTCAGCTGGGCCTTGACCTGATCGGCTGCTTCAACCTGTTTAAATGAACCAACCTGAAGGATATAAACGCTGTTGGTATCCAGTGTTCCGGGTTCTTCCAGCGCCTGCTCTTCAGCTACCCATTCGGATACATTCAGTTCTTTGTTGGGCAGGATATTATAAAAATCAAATTTGGGAGTCTGTACAGCCGAATCTTCCGTGGCCGAAGGTTTTGGTACTTCCTTTTTTTGAACAACCGGAGTTTCTGTCGGCGGTGGTGCTACCGGTGTAACTGTTGCAGGTTCGTTCTTGGTCTGAAAGGGCAGGTAGGAGCCATTTTGCTGGCCCAGATACAGTATAAAAGTGGCAAGCAATCCAAGCACCAGTCCAGTGATAAAGGGCAGCATATTGCGAAACAGACCCGGATTGTTGTCCGGCTTTTTCTTGGCTGCATTTTTATAATCTTTGGCCATCACATTTCCTCTGGGGCAGATACACCCATCAAGCCCAGACCATTACTGATTATCTGTCGGGTTGCCTTAATCAGACATAGTCTTGCCTGTCTGATGTTTATGTCCTCAACCAGAAACTGGCAGGAATTGTAATAGGTGTGAAAATCATTAGCCAGATCACGCAGATAAAAAGCCAGCATATGTGGTTCACGGTTGGTAGCAGCGGTGATGATGATTTCCTTATACCGTGTCAGTGCCTTGATCATGTTCTGTTCATGAGGCTCTGTCAATGGAGTTAACTGTTCTACTGTCAGTTGCTGGTCAAAATCAAGAGCACGATCGTGCATTTGTTTGAAGACACTGCAAATACGTGCATGTGCATATTGTATATAGAATACCGGATTGTCATTTGAGTGTGACTTGGCAAGATCCAGATCAAAATCCAGATGTTGTTCCGATTTTCGGGTGACATAGAAAAATCGGGTTGCATCATTACCCACTTCATTCCGCAATTCTTTCAAGGTCACGAATTCGCCTGAACGGGTAGACATCTGCATTTTTTGCTTGCCCCGATACAAGGTCGCAAACTGTACCAGCAGAATAGTCAGTTTTTCAGGGTCTTTGCCGACAGCGGCGATTGCGCCTTTCACTCTGGGAATATAGCCATGATGGTCAGCGCCCCAGATATCAATGATTTCATCAAAACCGCGTTCGAACTTGTTCAGGTGGTAAGCAATGTCTGAAGCAAAATAGGTCATCTGGCCATTTTCGCGGATTAAAACCCGGTCCTTTTCGTCTCCGTATAGGGTTGAGCGGAACCATTTGGCACCATCCGCTTCATACAGATCGCCATTAGCCTGCAGAGTATCGATACAGGAGGCAACTGCACCACTGGTAATGAGGGAACGTTCAGAAAACCAGTTATTGAAGCTGACCCCGAACTCAAGCAGATCCTGTTTGATTTCTGCCAGAATCTTGCCAAGTGTAAAATCAAACAGGGTCTCGTACGGTTTTATGCCCAGGGTGGAACGGGTGTAGGCGATGATTTGATCCAGTTTTTTATCTTCATCGATCGACAGTGCCAGCAGGCATGATAGTGCGTCTATATCTGCTTTCGGCAAAGCTGTGTCTGTACTGACAAAATCTTTGGCTATCTGTTCGATATACTTGCCCTGATAGGCATTGGAAGGGAAACCAAGATCAGGATGTTCGCCAAGCTGAAGCAATCTGAGCCAGACGCTAACAGCCAGAATGTCCATTTGTCTGCCAGCATCATTTACATAATATTCTGTCGTGACATCGTAACCGGCAACCTGCATCAGGTTTGCCAGTACTGAGCCATAGGCGGCACCCCGTCCATGACCAATATGTAATGGCCCGGTCGGATTTGAGGAAACATATTCGAGCAGGATTTTTCGGCCCTTGCCTGCTGTGGATTTTCCGTAGTTCAAGCCATCTGAAAGAATGTCCGGAATAATCTGCAGATAAGCAGTTTTGGCCAGGAAGAAGTTTATAAAACCCGGCCCGGCTATTTCAATTCTTTCCAGGCCCTCCGTTGCAGGGAAGAAATTCCGTATACCTTCGGCTATCACCCTCGGTGGCAAGCCGGCAGGTTTGGCCAACAACATGGCTATATTGGAGGCTAGATCACCGTGCTGGGTGTCCCGGGCATGGTCAATGGCGATGGCAGGGAGTTTTTCAGGATGCAAATTCCTGTCTGCAAGAAAGCGTGATACCGCAATGGTCAGGTTTTGTTCTATTAGTTGTTTCATCACTGAAAATTCAGTTTACTGTTCCGACTGTAGGCAATGGCTGTTTGGTGCCGTGATGTTATAGCATTTCCTGCGGATCTACATCCAGCGACCAGCGGATTTTTTTGCCTTCTTTCAGATCGTCGAGCTTTCTGCTCCAGTCAAGTAACACTTTTTGCAAAATTAATCTGTTGTTTGACTGAACCAGAAGTTGATACCGGTACTTGCCCGACCTTTTTTCAACAGGCGCCGGGAAAGGACCAAACACTTCAATCCCAGAGTTGTTATCAGACAGTAAGGCGCGTGCCTGATTCAGGAATACCATAGGTAACTTTTGTTCAAACGCTTCTGCACGTAGCAATGCAAGACAGGAATAGGGTGGCAAATTGGTTGATTTCCTCTCCTCCAGTAGCATGCGGGCAAATGTATTGTAATCATGATTGACCAGTGCAGTAAGTAGCGGGTGTTCCGGGAAATGTGTTTGTATCATTACAGTTCCGGCGTCGTTGGCCCTGCCTGCCCGACCACTGACCTGGATGATGGCCTGTGCCATTCGTTCAGCAGCTCTGAAATCAGAGCTGTACAGGCCCTGATCCGCATCAATTATTCCCACCAGGGTAATGCCCGGGAAGTGATGCCCCTTTGAAAGCATTTGTGTCCCTACCAGAATATCAACCTCGCCTGCGTGGATGCTGTCGAGATACTTTTCCATTGTCCCCTTGCGACGAGTGCTGTCCCGGTCGATGCGCAGAATCCTTGCTGTCGGGAATATGTCCCGGAGCACTTCGGTGAGTCTCTCTGTCCCGTAACCGATATTGACCAGATTAGAATCGTTACAATCTGGACAATGACCGGGTAATTTTTGTCCTGTCCCGCAGTGATGACAGATAAAAGTATGATCGAGTTTATGGACTGTGTAGGCAATGTCACAACGGTTACATTTTCCAATCCAGCCGCAACTGTGACACATCAAAACCGGTGAGTAGCCGCGACGATTCAGATACAACAGCACCTGTTTGTTTTCCCCCAGAACCTTGCTGATACCGTTTATCAGTTTTTCTGATAAGGCGCCTGTCAGCTTTTGTCCGCGCATATCCACGATCCTGAATTCGGGTATGGTGGCCTTTTCTGCACGTTGTAACAGTGGTATGCGTTGCATACGCTCGATATTGACGCTATGCAATGTTTCCAGAGAAGGCGTGGCCGAACCAAGTACTACCGGGACGCCCGCATTGTTGGCACGCAGTATTGCGATGTCTCTGGCTGAATAGCGAAAGCTTTCCTGTTGTTTATAGGAAGCATCATGTTCTTCATCTATTATAAATAGTCCCGGTTTGTGTAATGGGGTCCAGATAGCCGATCGGGTACCGAGAATGATATTGGCTATACCATCGCGAGCCTCAATCCAGGCATCCAGCCGTTCTCCATCTGATAGTCCGGAATGCAGAACCACCATGCGGGCATGAATACGTTGTTGAAACCGGGCAATCAACTGTGGAGTTAATCCAATTTCCGGTACGAGTATGACAGCCTGATTACCCTGCTTTAATGTTTCGCGTATTGCTTCAAGATAGACTTCAGTCTTTCCGCTACCGGTAATTCCATCCAGCAAAAAGCGATTGTTCATCCCGGGATTGTTTCGAATCACTTCCACAGCGTGATGCTGCTCCGGGTTCAGTTGTATAGTTTGTGAATTTCCCGATGCAGGTATTTCTGTTGTAGACTCGTTTCGTTCTACCCAGCCCTTTGTTATCAGCGTTTTTAAAGGTGCACGCCAATCGTCAATTACGAGGTTGAGTTGTTGTTCAGACAATCCTGAATGTGCCTCTGCCAGCAGTTTAACCAGACGTTGTTGTTTGAAGGCACGAGCTGACAGGGAGTTTTTTTCATCATGTGCCCGGGCTGTCAGTTTCCAGACTGTGTAGGTACTGCGTATGGCTGGCTTGCCTTGTTTAAGTAATCCAGGCAGCGTGCTGAAAATAAGCTCACCCAGAGGATAATGGTAGTAGTCACTTGCCCAGCGTAAGAGTTTAAGATGTTCCAGGTCAAACAATGGCTGTTGATCCAGAACAGCCGCTATGGGTTTTAATTTGTCTGAACTGACCAGGCTGGTGTTGGACTGTCCTATGATCATGCCAATGCATTGTTTCTGTCTACCGAAAGGTACTCGTACGCGCATACCCACCTGTAGAGTGGCCTCAGACTGGCGATGCGGTGTGAGATAATCAAAATGACGACGTACTGGCACAGGTAGGGCAATGTGCAGAATTGCAGCCGCTACTTTTGGTGATTGTCTTGTCATCAAAGGTTAGTAATTAGAACGAATCGACTCTGAACGACAGGCGATTAAGTCAGAAGAGTTGAGCCGGCGTAGTGTTATCAGGTGTAGATTTGTAGATTTTATCCGTGTTGTCACCGCCATGACCTTTAGGTACATTGTTGGCACGAAACACTTCAAAGATTGCATTAGGATTATTTGCACTTGCAAGCTCACCGGTTGTCGGATCTATTCGAGCGGTTACCACACCTGGCGGTTCGACCAGACTGGATTCCGGGATGTCAGCCAGAGCCACGCGCATATAGTCTATCCACATTGGCAAGGCAGCACGACCTCCTACTTCATTGACTCCCAGTCCGCGAAAATCATCAAATCCTACCCAGGCGACACCAACGATTGAAGGATTGTAACCAAAAAACCAGGCATCATGTTGGTCGTTGGTTGTGCCGGTTTTTCCTGACAAGTCCTGACGTTTTAATTCAAGCGCACGTGTAGCAGTGCCTCGTTTGATCACGTCGCGGGTGATGGAATTCATAATCCAGATATTCTGTGCATCTACTGTTCTTGGAGCGTAACGTTTGGCTGATGTAATAGCGACTTGAGCCGTTATATCAGTACCAGCTTGCATACTGTTTGTCTGTGCCGGGTTTGATAATGGTGAATCTGTTGTAACAGTTTGTGTTTCAGCTTCAGCGCAGTCCTTACAAACAACTGTCGGATTCGCCTGGAAGATCAACTTGCCCTGATCATTCTCGATACGTTCTATGAAATAGGGGTCAACCTTGTAGCCTCCGTTGGCAAGTACACAGTAAGCCGATGCCATTTGCCATGGCGATAAATCACCGCTACCTAGCGCCAATGACAGCGAATGGGGAAGCTTGTCCGTATCAAAACCGAATTTGGCAATATGCTTCAGTGCATTTTCGATACCCACGGCATCCAGCAAGCGGATCGACACTATATTTCTCGACTGGATTAGTGCTTCCCTGAAACGGGTCGGGCCGTAGTACTTGCCACTGTAGTTTTCCGGGCGCCAGGCTTCTTCTACCCCGACGATTTCCCTTACCAGGGGCGCATCATTAATGATACTGGCTGTGGTAAATCCCGCTTCCAGGGCAGCAGAATAAATAAATGGCTTGAAGCCAGAGCCAGGTTGCCGTCTGGCCTGTATAACCCTGTTAAAATTACTGCGATAAAAATTATAGCCACCGGTCAAAGCGAGAGTACTTCCGTTATTTGGATCCAGTGATATAAACGCTCCTTCAACAACCGGAACCTGTGATAATACCCATTGCCCTTTATCGTCCTCTATGACCCGGATAACATCGCCAATGCTGACAATATCTGTCGCGGCTTTGGGAGCGGACCCATGGTAATTATCGTTAATATATTTGCTGGCCCATTTCAGACCGTCCCATCCAATATCAATGGCTCCGATACCCGGCAGATAGGCAGAAACTGACTGCTCCCTGACTTCTGTGATTATTGCGGAATACAGGTTAGCGATTACTGGAAACTTTTCCAGAACTTGTGCAGCCATGGTCTGGATGTTGCCTGATTCAATCTGGATATGACTTTCTGGGCCACGATATCCATGGCGCGTATCGTATTCGAGGACAGCAGATCGTAGGGCGTGATTCGCTGCTGTCTGATTCTTGTCACGAATTGTTGTCACAACCCTGTATCCGTCAGTAGTGGCTTCATCACCGTATTGTTCAACCAGTTGTCTGCGTACCATCTCGGCTACATAGGGCGCTTCCAGTTGGACGTCAGGTCGATGCAGACTCGCAGTAATTGGTGCCCCGTTGGCCTCATCAAATTCCTGCTGGTTGATGAAATCAAGATCCAGCATACGCTTGAGTACATAACCATGGCGTTCCAGGGCTTTTTCCTGACTGGTTACAGGATTGGTAGTGGACGGTGCTTTTGGTAAACCAGCAATCGTTGCGATCTGTGACAAGGTCAAATCATTTATAGAGCTTCCATAATATACCTGTGCAGCAGCACCGATTCCGTAAGCTCGCTGGCCGAGGTATATCTTGTTCAGATAGAGTTCGAGAATTTCATCCTTGGTCAGTTCACGTTCAATTTTCAGCGCGAGAAAGATTTCATTTAACTTGCGCATATAGGATTTTTCATTTGAAAGAAAAAAATTACGGGCTACCTGCATGGTAATTGTACTACCGCCTTGAGCCTTTTCTCCCGTTAACACCAAATTGATTGCAGCGCGTAAAATCCCTTGCCAGTCCACACCTGGATGTTGGTAAAAACGGTCGTCTTCAGCCGCGATAAAAGCATTACGTAGTTGTGCAGGGGTGTTTTCAATGCTGATAGGTATACGTCGCATCTCACCAAATTCAGCTATCAATGATCCATCACGAGAGTAGACACGCAGCGGAATCTGCATTTTAACGTCACGCAGGGTCTCAATATCCGGTAGATCCGGAATAACTACCATGGCGATGGCCGAGAGTAAGAGCACTCCCATTAGTATCGCAGACAACAGAATTTTCAGGCCAAACCTCAACATATTGTGTAGTGTAAATTAAAAACAACCATATATTCTGTTTTGTAGTGAAAATTTGCTTTTTGGGTAACTATTTCAGGATTTCAAATAAAAGGGTTTGTTGTGTAAATTATTGTTGACTATGGTTGTTGTTGGAAGTTAAGGTTACGTTACATGATGTAGTGATAACTTGCGACATTAAAAGGAAAAATTTGTGTTCCCATTCAAGAAAAAATCGTTGCCATTGTTAGGTCTGGATATCAGTGCAACCGCAGTAAAACTGCTCGAACTAACGCGCAGTGGGGATACATATCGTGTAGAAAGCTACGCTGTCGAACCGATACCGCCAAATTCTGTGGTAGATAAGAATATAGCTGATATTCGAGCCGTAGGCGAGGCAATCAGCAAGGTTGTGAAAAAATCTGGCACCAAGGTGAAGAACTGTGCTGCTGCTGTTGCCGGATCGTCCGTAATTACAAAAATTATAGAGATGCCAGCCAACTTGTCGGATTCCGAAATGGCCTGATGGTGAATTTGCCTGTGGCCGGAGCAACCTCTGGACTGGGTCTGGCGGTAGGTAAAGTCGGTTCCTATTTATTACAACTGGAATTGTCCGCCCTGTTGGCGGAAGGTCGTGGTGAAGACATAGCCAGTCCGAAAGTAATCACTGCCAATCAATCGGAAGCGTTAATAGAGTCCGGTGTTGAAATTCCTTTCCAGGCAGCAACATCCAGTGGTGCTACATCCGTATCCTTCCAGAAAGCGGTATTGGCCCTGAAAGTTACACCGCAGATTACGCCGGATAACCGTGTGTTGCTGGATCTGGACGTAAGTCAGGATACCAGAGGATCACCGGATGTTCTGGGCGTACCGCCAATCAATACCCGCAATGTGGTGACACAGGTTCTGGTTGATGATGGTGAGACCGTGGTTCTGGGTGGTGTCTATAGTCAGGTGGATAGAAATTCACTGGATCGGGTACCGTTCTTTGGAGACTTGCCATACCTGGGAACATTATTCAGAAAAAATCGGGTAGAGAAGTCCAGAACCGAATTGCTTATCTTTGTAACACCCAAGATACTGAAAGAAGAACTGACTATCTAAGCAGGTTTATCTAAAGATTCCGTATCACAACATTGAGCAAAAATGGCCGGTAAATTACCGGCCATTTTTTTTCAGGGTATAATTTGTTCCTGCTTGAAATATGATGAATAGACAGGTACTTTGTGCTGAACATCCCGTATAACCCTTCAAATACTATTCATGTCTAAAACCGATAACATCTTTCTTGTTGGGCCGATGGGTGTGGGTAAATCCACTATCGGTAAAAAACTGGCAAAAAAACTGGGCAAAAAATTCATAGATTCAGACAAGGAAATCGAGAAAAAAACAGGTGCAGCAATACATCTTATTTTTGATGTGGAGGGAGAGCAGGGTTTTCGTGAGCGTGAATACAAGCTGATTGAAGAAGTTACGCACGAAAGTAATATCGTGCTGGCTACAGGTGGTGGAGCTGTGCTCGCTGAATCAAACAGGGTTATACTCAAGGAAAGAGGGATTGTTATTTATCTGGCGGGCTCGCCTGAATTGTTGATGAAGAGAACGGCGCATGATCACAACAGACCGTTGCTGGAAACCAGGGACAGGCTGGGTAAAATAAAGAGCTTGTTGAATGAAAGGCAATCATTGTATACCAGCGTTGCTGATTTGACCCTGACTATAGACAAGTTATCGGTGAAACAGATACTTGAACTGGTATCGGATTATTTGAAAACAATATGAAAGAAATTCTTGTCAATCTGGGCCCCCGAAGTTATCCGATTTTTATTGGTAACGATCTTATATCTAGCACAGATCTGTTTGGAAAATTGGTAAATTCCGGGCAGGTGATGATAGTTACTGATTCAAATGTTGAGAAACTTTACCTGCCCAAGCTGCAGACGACACTGAAGGATATCGGTGCGAAGTCGCATGTTATACCGGCTGGCGAAACCTACAAAAATCTTGAAACCATGAACAGTATTATCTCTGATCTGCTTAAAAACAGATATGCCAGAACAAGCTGTCTTATCGCCTTGGGTGGCGGTGTAGTCGGAGATATAACCGGTTTTACAGCGGCCTGTTACCAGAGGGGAGTCAGATTTCTGCAGATCCCTACGACATTACTTGCCCAGGTTGATTCGTCAGTTGGTGGTAAGACGGCAGTCAATCATGTTTTGGGTAAGAACATGATTGGCGCCTTTCATCAGCCATCCGCAGTGATTGCCGATGTGTCGGTATTGAATACACTGTCCGCAAGGGAGTTCAGCGCCGGACTGGCCGAGGTAATTAAATATGGATTAATTCGTGACAGGGAATTTTTCGAGTGGCTGGAAAAGAATATCGATAAATTAATGCTTAAGGATACAGACACTCTTGAATTTGCCATTGCACGTTCGTGTACTAACAAGGCGATTGTAGTTGAACAGGATGAAACAGAAACAGGCGTGAGAGCAACACTCAATCTCGGTCATACTTTCGGCCATGCAATTGAAACTGGATTGAATTATAAACTCTGGTTACACGGTGAGGCTGTCGGGACAGGCATGTTAATGGCAGCCTATATGTCCATGTTGAATGGCTGGATAAACAGTCATACCTATGAACGCATCAAGCTATTACTGGTACGTGCAGGTTTGCCTGTGCAAATGCCAGCCGAGTTGCAACATGCCGATATCCGGGATTTGATGTCAGTTGATAAAAAGGTCAGTCATGGCCGTTTGAAACTTATACTTCTGAAGGAGATAGGAGAAGCCATCATTACCGATACATTCCCGGAACAATATTTACGGGTCACCATACAACATTTTCATCATGGTCACGGCTAGCAGATGGAGTCATTAGCCATCTATGCTGCTCGGGAGTCGAACTCGAAAGGAAGGGTATATAACGAAAATCATCCGGGGCACCGCAGTCAGTATCAACGTGACCGTGATCGTATCATTCATTCGTCTGCTTTCAGGCGGCTGGAATATAAAACGCAGGTATTTGTAAATCATGAAGGTGATATGTTTCGCACCCGACTTACCCATTCTCTGGAAGTTTCCCAGATAGGCAGGACTATTGCCCGAGCTCTCTCATTGAATGAGGATCTCACTGAAGCGATCTGTCTTGCGCATGACCTTGGACACACGCCGTTCGGACATGCCGGGCAGGATGCCTTGAACAAATGCATGAAAGAATATGGCGGATTTGAGCATAATCTCCAGTCATTACGCGTAGTTGATCAACTTGAGGAGAAGTATGCAGAATTCCCCGGACTGAATCTGTTGTATGAAACACGTGAGGGTATTCTGAAACACTGTTCACTAAATAACGCCAGAAATCTTGGTGAACTTGGATTGCGATTTATCAACAAACAACAACCTGGGCTCGAAGCACAGATTGCCAATATCGCTGATGAAATTGCCTATAACAATCACGATGTTGATGATGGTTTGCGGGCCGGTTTACTTACAGTAGACCAGCTTTGCGAATGTGATTTGTTCAGGGAGCAGTATGCCGTCGTAAAGAATAAGTGGCCTGATCTGGATCCAAAACGTACCAAACACGAATTGATTAGAAGAATGATTAACAAGGTGGTCGATGATTTGATTCGTACCAGCAGACAAATGATAAATCGGCATGATCTAGCTGACATTGAAGATGTGCGACGCGCAGATCAATCCCTGATTAGTCTCAGTGAACAGATCCGCCTGCAAAACCTGCAACTGAAGCAATTTCTGTATAAAAATCTGTACCGGCACGAAAAAGTGATGCGCATGACTGAAGATGCAACAGCAATTGTCACCCGTTTATTTTCATACTATATGGAGGATGCCTCTCGACTGCCGGTAGAAATCCGCCACCGGCTGGGACAAATGCCGGATGATCCATCAAGCAAGCTGAAAGCCAGATATATTGCAGATTATATCGCCGGAATGACTGACCGGTTTGCAATTCAAGAGGCTAGAGGAGTCGTTACACCCTGAAAATCACGCCTGTAACGGTAAACTGACATCAAGGTGAAGCCGAACTACCAATAGTTTAAAGTAGATTTTGACCGTATTAAGCAAATAATATATCTAACTCCTTCTAATATCTTCTAACTACTTTAATAATTGATTAAAAATCATTATAATTAAAACTTGTACGAGTACAGATAAAGTTTTGTTGCACCATGACATAAATGTGGCGTATTGGATATAATCACCCTCCTTTTTGCATAAAATTTGAAGGCAACTGATATTTCGAACAGTTTCGGGGTAGAACGGATGCCAGCATGATGGAATTTTCAATTTGTTCCTTCTGTAGAAATTAGTACAACGAGAGTCCCTAGTAAAATAAACGGTGAATAGCTGATGAATAAACTTGTAATCCCTCCCATTGCTGATGGCATGTATGATCCTGCACAGGAACATGATGCTTGTGGTGTCGGCTTTGTGGTCGATATGAAAGGACGCAAGTCTCACCAGATAGTAAAAAATGCACTGACGATACTGAAAAACCTGTTACATCGAGGTGCCTGTGGTTGTGAGGAAAATACCGGTGATGGTGTCGGTATCATTATGCAAATTCCGCACAAATTTTTTGTCAGAGTATGCAAGCAGCAGGGTATCCAGTTGCCTGATCCTGGCAATTATGGAACGGGGCTGGTGTTTCTGCCAGAAGAACCGGCCGATGCGAAGGCTTGTCAGCAAATTCTTGAAAAAATAATCAGTGAGGAAGGACAACAGCTGTTAGGTTGGCGCGATGTGCCAACGGATGATTCCTTGCTTGGTGAAACAGCCGTATTAGGTGAGCCTGTAATCAAACAGGTATTCATAGCCAAGACCAATGCCGCAGACAGTGCCGAGATCTTTGAACGCAAGCTGTATGTGATCCGCAAACTGGCTGAACACGCCATTGCCAAAAGTGATATTGATGGCAAGGATTTGTTTTATATACCTAGCCTGTCTAACAAGACCTTTGTTTATAAAGGTATGCTGACGGGTGACCAGCTTGAACCGATGTTCCCCGATTTAAGTGATAACGATGTTGAATCTGCCATGGCACTGGTTCACCAACGATTCTCCACCAATACATTCCCGTCCTGGCAGTTGGCGCAACCGTTTCGCTATATGTGTCATAACGGAGAAATCAATACGCTCCGTGGAAATATCAACTGGATGCGGGCGCGTGAAGCATTATGCGAATCCAATCTGTTCGGCGACGACCTGAAAAAGATCTTCCCGATTGTGTTTGAAGGCAGCAGTGATTCAGCCACGTTTGATAATGTCATGGAATTTCTGTACATGGCTGGTCGTTCCTTGCCACATGCGGTATTAATGATGATACCAGAGGCTTGGAGTGGTCATGAAACAATGGATGCCGACCGAAAGGCATTTTATGAATATCATGCCTGTCTGATGGAGCCCTGGGATGGGCCGGCATCTATAGCCTTTACCGATGGCGAGATTATTGGTGCGGTACTCGATCGAAATGGTTTGAGACCCTCGCGCTACTATGTGACCAAGGATGATATTGTAATAATGGCATCCGAAGTAGGTGTGCTGGATGTGTTGCCTGAAAATGTACTGTTGAAGGAACGCTTGCATCCCGGTCGTATCTTTCTGGTAGATACAAAGCAGGGCAGAATCATTGACGATGCTGAATTAAAGAAAGCCTGTGTTTCAGAACACCCTTACGCCCAATGGCTGAGTCAGAATCTGGTTCCTATCGAGAAGTTGCCGGACTCGAAAGAGGTGCATGGTCAGGATCCCGACACGTTATTACAAAGACAACAGGCATTCGGATACACGCATGAAGATCTGAAAGTAATAATGGCGCCCATGGCTTGTGATGGAGTGGAGCCTGTAGGTTCAATGGGTACAGATGCCGCACTAGCTGTGCTGTCTAATCGCCCGCGGTTGCTGTATGACTATTTTAAACAGTTGTTTGCACAGGTAACCAATCCTCCTTTGGATGGTATCCGTGAAGAGCTGGTTACCCAGATTGCAACAACGATCGGACCTGAAGGAAATCTGCTCCGACCTGAACCGAAGAGCAGTCGCCAGATCAGGTTAGGTTCAACGATTTTGACCAATGAAGAACTGGCAAAAATACGGGATATCAATACTCTTGGCCATAAGAGCAAAACCATTTCCATGCTTTATCCGGTAAAGGAAAAAGGCACCGGACTCGGTCAAGCCCTGATAGAAGTTTGCAAGCAGGCCCATGAAGCAATAGAAGAGGGATACACATTTATTATCCTCTCAGACCGTGGTGTGAGCAGCAAAATGGCACCGATTCCGGCTTTGCTTGCCACCTCGGCCGTACACCATCACTTGATACGCAAGGGTAGTCGCACCCGGGTAGGCATGATTATCGAATCTGCAGAACCTCGCGAGGTGCATCATTTTGCCCTGTTAATCGGTTATGGCGCTGGTGCAGTGAATCCCTATCTGGCGTTTGAATCAATCGGCAGTTTGATTGGTGCCGGGTACGTACCTGAGATGAAATACGAAACGGCAATCAAGAACTATATCAAGGCAATCAATAAGGGCCTTAATAAGACCATGTCAAAGATGGGTATATCAACTATCCAGTCTTACCGGGGTGCCCAGGTTTTTGAGGCTTTAGGATTAAACAAGGATTTTATAGACAGTTATTTCTGCTGGACTGCATCACGTATTGGTGGAATTGGTCTGGATATGGTGGCAGAGGAAGCCCGGTTACGACACCACGCTGCATTCCCGGAACGGAAAGTAAAAAACCCGGATCTGGAATGGGGCGGAGAATACCAGTGGCGGCGTGACGGTGAATATCATTTGTTCAATCCGCAAACGGTTTTCAAACTACAGCACGCCACCCGGACCGGCCAATTCAAGATTTTCAAGGAATATACCAATCTGGTAAATGATCAGAATGAACATGCGGCAACCTTGCGCGGACTGTTTGAGTTGAAGTATGCCAAAAAGCCTGTGCCTATCGAAGAAGTGGAGTCAGTAGAAAAAATACTGAAGCGATTCTCAACTGGTGCGATGTCATATGGTTCAATCAGTCAGGAAGCGCATGAAACTCTGGCAATCGCCATGAATCGGATTGGTGGAAAGTCCAACACCGGTGAGGGTGGTGAAGATCCACAACGATATATTCCTGATGCCAATGGCGATTCAAGACGCAGTGCAATCAAGCAGGTTGCCTCTGGCAGGTTTGGTGTGACCAGTGAATATCTGGTCAATGCGGATGATTTACAGATCAAGATGGCCCAGGGCGCAAAACCGGGAGAAGGTGGTCAATTACCCGGCACCAAAGTTTATCCCTGGATTGCCAAGGTCAGGCATTCAACAGCAGGGGTAGGATTAATATCACCACCACCACATCACGATATTTACTCTATTGAGGATTTGGCGCAACTGATACATGACTTGAAGAATGCCAATCCAAAAGCCAGAGTACATGTAAAGCTGGTTGCGGAAGTGGGCGTAGGTACCGTTGCCGCGGGTGTGGCAAAAGCTCACTCGGATGTCGTATTGATTTCAGGATATGACGGAGGCACTGGTGCCTCTCCGATTAGCTCGCTGAAGCATGCAGGCTTACCCTGGGAACTGGGTCTGGCAGAGGCACAGCAGGTGCTGGTCAGGAACAAATTACGTGACCGTATCGTTGTGCAAACTGACGGCCAGTTGAAGACAGGAAGAGATGTTGTTATTGCCACCCTGCTTGGAGCAGAAGAATTCGGCTTTTCAACAGCGCCGCTCGTGGTAATGGGTTGTATTATGATGAGGGTCTGTCATCTGAATACCTGTCCGGTGGGTGTTGCTACCCAGAATCCGGAGTTGCGCAAGAAATTTGCAGGCCAACCAGAGTTTGTTGAAAACTTCTTCCGTTTTATCGCCGAGGAAGTCAGGGAATATATGTCCTTGCTTGGATTCCGTACGGTGAATGAGATGATTGGTCACGTTGAAAAACTGGATGTGAAAAACGCAATCAGTCACTGGAAAGCAAAAGGTCTGGATTTCTCCCGGTTGTTACATAAACAGGAAGTGGATCCTGGTGTGGGTATCTACTGCACACGCACGCAGGATCATGGCCTTGAAAAATCACTGGATGTAACCACTTTGGTGCCACTGTGTAAACCGGCGCTGGAAAACAAGCAGACTGTCGATGTTTCCTTGCCAATACACAATACCAATCGGACCGTCGGAACCATTCTGGGTTATGAAATCACCAGAAAATACGGTGCCGCTGGCCTGCCGGATGACACAATCCGCGCCAAATTTAACGGTTCTGCCGGTATGAGTTTTGGAGCCTTTTTACCCAGAGGCGTTACCCTCACATTGGAAGGCGATGCCAATGACTATCTGGGCAAAGGGTTGTCGGGTGGCAAAATAATTGTTTACCCACCCAAAAACTCAACCTTTGTGCCTGAAGAAAACATACTGGTCGGTAATGTATTGTTATACGGGGCAACCAGTGGTGAAGCCTACTTCCGTGGAATTGCTGGTGAACGCTTTGCCGTAAGGAACAGCGGCGTCAGCGCTGTGGTTGAAGGTGTTGGCGATCACGGTTGTGAATATATGACCGGTGGAACTATCGTAGTAATTGGCGGAACAGGCAGAAATTTTGCAGCGGGTATGTCCGGTGGTGCAGCATTTGTTCTTGATGAAAAGGGGGACTTCAATATCCGTTGTAATCAGGGTATGGTTGATCTGGATAAGCTGGATGATGAAGATGCCACTACAGTCAAGGCACTGCTGACCAAACATTATCAATACACAGAGAGTTCTGTGGCAAAACGACTGCTTGATAACTGGTCTGTTAGTTTGCACAAGTTCATCAAGGTAATGCCTAAAGACTACAAGACAGTGCTCGCCGCAATCAAGAAAGCGAGAGAAACAGGTGTGCCGGAAGATGTAGCAGTGATGGAGGCCGCTCATGGGTAAAGTAACCGGTTTTATAGAAAGCAAACGCGCCAAACAACCTTATCGGCCCGTTGCAGAGCGGTTGAAGGACTGGAAACAGGTCATGGCGCCTTGGCCTGTAGAGCCATTAAAGACACAGGCTTCACGTTGTATGGATTGTGGAATTCCGTTTTGTCATGAAGGGTGTCCATTGGGTAATCTGATCCCGGACTGGAATGATCTGGTTTATCGTGATCAATGGATGGAGGCAATTGAACGACTACATGCCACCAATAACTTTCCCGAGTTTACCGGTGCACTTTGCCCTGCACCCTGTGAAGGCGCATGTGTGCTTGGTATAAACGATGATCCGGTTACTATCAAGGCGGTTGAGTTATCCATTATCGACAAGGCCTGGGAAAACGGTTGGATTAAACCGTTTGTTCCGGCCATCAGAACAGGCAAAAAAATTGCAGTAGTAGGTTCAGGCCCGGCAGGTCTGGCAGCAGCCCAACAGTTATGTCGCGCTGGCCACGAAGTAACAGTTTTCGAAAGGGATGACCGTATCGGAGGTTTGTTGCGTTATGGTATTCCCGAGTTCAAGATGGAAAAGAATCAACTGGACCGACGGCTTGCACAAATGACTACCGAGGGAGTCAGGTTTGAAACCGGCAAAAATATTGGTGTTAATATCAGTATTGAGAAACTGAAGCAGGAATTTGATGCCGTATTACTGGCGGGTGGTTCGTGTGACCCGAGAAATCTTTCCGTGCCCGGTCGTGATCTGCGCGGAATTCATTTCGCCATGGAATATCTAACCCTGCAGAACAAACGCTGTGAAGGTGACGTGATAGCCGATGACAAGATGATTCTTGCCAAAGGCAAGCACGTCGTCATTATCGGTGGAGGTGATACCGGAGCAGATTGTCTGGGTACGGCTAACCGTCAGGGTGCACTTACTGTGCATCAGCTCGAAATCATGCCGAAACCACCTCTGGCCAGATCGCAGTCAAATCCCTGGCCTGAATGGCCACAGATTTATCGTGTCGCATCTGCACATGAAGAGGGTGTTGAAAGAGTTTATTCCGTTTCGACCAGAAGATTTATTGACGATGGGAATGGTCAGGTCAAGGAACTGGAGCTGGTCAAGGTTGAAGTGAAGAACAAGGATGGCAAATTATCCTTTGAAGAAGCTGCTGGTAGTGAATTCAGAATACCATGTGATCTGGTGCTGTTTGCCATGGGATTTAGTGGCCCTGAAAAAAATGGAATGCTTGAACAACTTGGAGTGAAGTTGACAGATCGTGGCAACGTGGCGAGAGACAGCAACTGGATGACAAATGTTAAGGGCGTCTTTACAGCAGGCGACATGCAAAGAGGACAGTCGCTGATAGTATGGGCGATTGCCGAGGGACGGTCTGCCGCAAGAGGTATTGATACCTATCTGATGGGTAGTTCCGATTTGCCAGCACCCGTCGCCTGAATGCTGACCTTGTAGTGTATCGGTACTGAATAAACCTTCTGGTAACTACGACATGGCAAAACTGAAGAACGACAGATTGATACGCGCATTATTGCGCCAGCCGGTAGACAAAACGCCGGTGTGGATTATGCGTCAGGCGGGTAGATATCTTCCCGAATATCGAAAGACACGGGAACGGGCCGGTGATTTTATGACCCTGTGCAAAACGCCTGAACTTGCCTGTGAAGTGACCCTGCAACCCTTACAACGATTTCCACTGGATGCTGCAATCCTGTTTTCCGATATTCTGACCATTCCGGATGCAATGGGTCTGGGATTAAGTGTGATCGAGAAAGAAGGACCGAAGTTTGCAAGACCAGTGCGTACACATGCTGAAATTGTAAATCTTTCTGTGCCAGATCCCGAAGTTGAACTTCGTTATGTAATGGATGCTATCCGGATTATTTCGCGTGAACTCGATGGAAAGGTTCCGCTGATTGGTTTTGCAGGCAGTCCTTGGACCATCGGTACCTATATGGTGGAAGGCGGTTCCAGCAAGGAATTCAGTCTGGCAAAGGAAATGATGTATGCCACACCTGCAACCATGCACCTGCTGTTGTCCAAGCTGGCAGATTCCATCACGTTGTACCTGAATGCACAGATTGCAGCCGGCGTGAATGTCGTCATGATTTTTGATTCCTGGGGCGGTGCATTGTCTGCCCAGTGTTATCGCGAATTTTCTCTGCAGTATATGCAAAGAATTGTGGCTGGCATCAAACCGGATGCGTCCGGTAACAAGATACCGGTAATTCTGTTCACCAAGGGTGGTGGATTATGGGTAGAGCAGATAGCAATGTCCGGTTGTGAGGCAATTGGTGTCGACTGGACAGTGGACATAGGTTCTGTAAGAAGTCGAACCGGAAATGCAGTAGCTATTCAGGGTAATCTGGATACGGCAGTGTTATATTCCACACCACAAGTAATTCGTCAAGAAGTAGGCAAGGTACTCGAATCGTACGGTAAGGGAAACGGACATATTTTTAATCTGGGACACGGTATTCACCCTGGAATCGATCCGGAAAACGTCGCCGTGTTGGTAGAGGCGGTGCACGAATTAAGCATCAAATATCATTAATGCGTGTTAATTGCCGGACACTCACTCATTAATACGTAATCTTCTCCACTTCAATCCGGTAGCAGCGGCCACTACCAGTATCACCAATAGCAATACCGGATAATTTCCCATGCGGGCATACGGTGTCATACCGGTATAAAGCCGGGCTACGCCTGAAAGTGCAGTAGAGGTAAACTGGGGAAGGGCATCTATTACTTTCCCTTTCTCATCGACGATGGCCGTAATTCCGGTGTTGGTCGCTCTGAGCAGATATCGTCCGGATTCCAGAGCACGCATGCGTGCCATTTGCAGATGTTGATGTGGTGCAGCTGAGTCACCAAACCAGGCATCATTGCTGATGTTGACCAGTATGTCAGCTGCTGGCAATGCATCAATCACCTCTTCGCCAAACGTATCTTCATAACAAATGGATATACCAATAGTAAACTTGCCAGCGTGCATCAGGGGTGGAAGATCCTCGCCGGAACTGAAATCTGACATTGGAATGTGCAGGAAGTCGACTACTTCACGCAACAGACTATTTAATGGCAGATATTCACCAAACGGCACCAGATGACGTTTGAAATAGAATGAGGTGTTTTCCCCAAGCAATATAACGCTGTTGTAATACTTCTCTATGTTCATATCACGATAGGGTAGGCCTAGTACCAGACTGGAGTGGCTCTGGGCGGTCAGTGCCAGCAGGGTGTTGATATATTCAGGTATCTGATCATAAAAGGCCGGTATGGCGGCTTCAGGCCAGATAATCAGATCGCGTCCTAAATATGGTTTGGTCAGTTCCAGATAGCGATCCATAGTGGGTTTTCGCATTTCAGGAGTCCATTTTAATTCTTGTGCAACAGAACCCTGAACCAGTGCAACAGTAATACTTTCCGGAAGCGGAGTTGTCCACTCTTGTCTCGCAAAGATGGCACACACGGTCCAAAGCAGTATAGTCAAAGCAGATACGATGATTCTGTCAGTCCAGTTGCTGCGGATGAGGATGGCAAGAGCACCAGCTGTAAGCATCAAAGCAAAGCTGATCCCGAAAACGCCTGTGACAGGAGCCAACCCCTGCAATAAGGAATCAATCTGGCTATAACCAAGGTTTAACCAGGGAAAGCCAGTGAAGAACCAGCTGCGTATCCATTCGAGTAAAGTCCAGACCGCAGGGATGAGCAATAATGCTGAAAATCGTGGGTAGTCGTGATGTCTCAGTCGTGCACCCAGATATCCTGCCAGCGCCGGAAACAGGGCGATGAATGCAACGAACACCAGCGTCAGGATGTATGCGCCTGCGAGGTTAACACCACCAAACAGATTTATGCTGATATGCAACCAGCCCACACCGACACCAAACATACCCAGACCAAATAAATAGCCAAAGACAAAGGCCTTGCTCGGAGTGGCTCTGAGCCAGAGGTAGACAAGAAACGACGGAGCGATTATCGCAAGCGGATAAAAATCATACGGTGAATATGCAAGCGGTAATGCTGCACCTGAGATCAGCGCAGTGAGATTACCGGCAGAAACGATCTGCCGTGGCCGTATCATAAGTGAAATAGTGAGTCCTGAAGATACCACCCGGGTAGTACGAGCAGGGTGCTGCCTTTAATCGGCAGATTACGGTTACTGAACATTTTCCTGTGCATCAGGTAATATTTCGAACCTGAGCAGATGAACTCTTCTCCTGTCAGCCCGCAATACCTTCACATTAAAACCGGCAAAATCAGTGGTTTCGCCACGTTTAGGCAAATGACCAAATGTATTGATAACCAGACCCCCTACCGTGTCATACCCGGAGTTGCTCAGGCTGGTATTGAATCGTTTGTTAAACTCCTCAATCGGTGTCGTAGCTCTGACCGTGTAACGATTTCTACCATGCAGGAAAATATTGTTTTCTTCATCAATATCATATTCATCCTCGATTTCTCCGACGATTTCTTCTATAACGTCTTCAATCGTGATAAGTCCAGTGACGCCATATTCATCAACTACAATGGCGATGTGGTTTCGATTCACCCGAAATTCGCGCAACAGTATATTCAGACGTTTGCTTTCAGGGATAAACACAGCCGGTCTCATCATGTCCTTAATGTCAAACTCCTGTTCTTCCGGATTGGCCAGATACGGCAATAAATCCTTGGCCAGTAAAATTCCCTGAATATCATTGATGTCCTCGCCAATAACCGGAAACCGGGAATGGCCGGATTCTACCACCGCATTGAGGATTTCCTTGATGCCGGATCCGGTGGAGACAACAGTCATGTTCGATTTGGCTACCATCGCATCGCGCACTTGCATGTCAGCAACATGTAAGGCCCCTTCAATCATAACCAGCACATCAGGATCCAGCAGATTGCGCCGCTCGGCATTCCTGAGCATCTCGATCAATGCCTGCTGATTCTTCGGCTCACGCTTGAGAAACCTGATGAGTTCATCTAGCCAGGAAGTTTTTGGATGGTTGGTTCGTTGTTTCATATCAATCGTTATTCGTACGGATTAGGAATCTTGATAGATTGCAGTTTTTCTATTTCAATCGATTCCATTATTTTTGCATCCCGTTTCTTTACGTGATCATAACCCGTCAGATGCAGGATTCCATGAATTACCAGGTGTGCCCAATGTGCATCAGCCGGTTTTTTCTGCTGTCTGGCTTCCCGTGTAATTACCTGCGTACACAGGATAATATCACCCAGAAGTTCCGGCATCATCGGGTTATCGCCCGCCGGAAAGGATAATACATTGGTTGACTTGTTAATGCCTCTCCAGCTGCGATTTAATCTGGCACTTTCTTTGGTGTCTACAATCCTGATGGTTAAGATGGCCTCATCCCTGATTTGAGCCAGCGCAAGTTTTGCCCATTTAGTGATTTTTCTTTTGTCAGGAACAGATTCGCTGACAGTAGCATATTGTATATCGATGTGCAGGGTCACAGCCTATCTGCCGTTATTGTTATCAGGATCGGATTCGCGCCTTTCATAAGCATCCAGAATCCGCGCGACCAAAGGATGTCTTACGACATCCTTCGAATTAAAAAATGTAAAACTGATGCCGGGCTCGCCATTGAGAATATCAATGACATGCCTTAACCCGGATTTTTTACCAGACGGGAGATCAATCTGGGTAATGTCTCCGGTAATCACTGCTGTGGATGAAAACCCGGTGCGGGTCAGAAACATCTTCATCTGTTCAATAGTTGTGTTCTGCGCTTCATCAAGAATGATGAACGATTCATTCAAGGTACGACCTCGCATAAATGCCAGCGGCGCTACTTCAATAATATTACGTTCAATATACTTATTGACTGTTTCAACTCCAAGCATATCAAACAGGGCATCATACAAGGGGCGCAAATAGGGATCGACTTTCTGGATGATATCACCCGGTAAATACCCCAGTTTTTCACCTGCTTCTACCGCTGGCCTGACCAGCACAATCCTTCTTGCCCGTTCACTTTCAAGAGCGGCGACTGCAGATGCAACGGCAAGATAGGTTTTACCGGTGCCAGCTGGTCCAATGCCGAAACTGATATCGTGTGACTGGATATTGGCAAGATACATTTTTTGTCTGGGGCCACGGCCTTTGATGATTCCCCGCCGGGTCTTGATGGAGACATCCACAATAGTATCATCACTTGTGCCTTCTTCATTGGCAGCCTGGCGCAGAAACAGATGAATTATTTCAGTCGTCAGCTTTTCAGTCTGGGTTTGCTCATACAAAGAGGTCAGCACAAAACTGGCAATTTCGATAGATTGCAAGTTACCGATTAACCTGAACTTGTTGCCACGGTTATTAATTTCGACACCCAGCCAGCGTTCGATTTGTCGCAGATTACGATCCGCCGGGCCGCAGAGATTCGCCAGACGGCTATTGTCCATAGGCATCAGGACAATTTCGATCGGTTCAGTTTTCAGAGTTTCAGAGACGGTATTCAAATATCAGGCTACTAATGCTGCTTCAGAATGGGCGTGGGCAATCGGTACATTATGTTCGATAACGCCGCGTAAGGTATTAGGCATTGCCTCTGTGATCCTGATATTAACTATGCTGCCGATCAGATCTGCCTTCCCGCTGAAATTGACGATATGATTATTTTCGGTACGTCCGTAAAGCTCGTCAGGACGTTTTTTCGACTGACCCTCGGCAATGACCGACTCGGTTTTTCCTATCATCGCCCTGTTGATTTCAGCAGCAAAGCCGTTTATGCGTTCTTGCAGTATTTTCAGCCTTTGTTTTTTCAACTCAACAGGGGAGTTATCCTCTAGGCTGGCAGCAGGAGTACCTGGTCGTTTGCTGTAAATAAAACTGAATGACTGGTCAAACCGGATTGTGTCAATCAGGTTCATGGTCTGGTTAAAATCATCTTCGGTTTCACCTGGAAATCCCACAATAAAATCCGACGATATGCAGATATTTGGACGTACCTTTTGCAATTTGCGAATTCGCGCCTTGTACTCCAGTACAGTATGCCCCCGTTTCATCATCGACAATATCCGATCAGATCCACTTTGTACCGGCAGGTGCAGGTGATTGGCGAGTTTGGGAATACGGGCATAGGCATCTATCAGACGATCTGAAAACTCGACCGGATGAGAAGTGGTGAATCGTATGCGTTTGATATGTGCAATCGCGGCGATGTACTCGATAAGACAGGCCAGATCGGCAATGCCGCCATCATGCATTTTGCCGCGGTAGGCATTCACATTCTGGCCAAGCAGGGTAATTTCCTTTACTCCCTGTTCAGACAGTTCATAGACTTCGGTCAAAACATCATCAAACGGCCGGCTAATCTCCTCGCCCCGCGTATAAGGCACCACACAAAACGTGCAGTATTTGCTGCAACCTTCCATGATCGATACAAAGGCCACAGGACCTTTTGCACGCGGTTCAGGCAAACGATCAAACTTTTCTATTTCAGGAAAGGAAATATCAACTACGGACTTTCTGCTGCTGGTTGCTTGATCGACCATATCCGGCAGGCGATGCAAGGTTTGGGGGCCGAAGACGATATCCACGTATGGAGCTCTTTTCAGAATGGCTTTGCCTTCCTGACTGGCTACGCAACCACCCACACCAATCAACAAGTCTGGATTCAGTTTTTTTAGCTCACGCCAACGTCCCAGATCCGAAAACAGTTTTTCCTGGGCTTTTTCACGAATAGAGCAGGTATTGACCAGAATAATATCGGCTTCGGCAGGATTACTGGTTATCGTGGTTCCATGAGAATCAGAAAGTATGTCCCGCATCTTGTCGGAATCATATTCATTCATTTGGCATCCAAATGTTTTAAGGTACAACTTTTTTGACATAAAATTTACAAGACGATTTAGCCTGATTGGCGCTAATTATATAGGTAACGGTGAACTCGCGTATAGTTTATGGATATCTTAACTTTATAAGGCAAATACACTAAAATTAATCGTATTATAGTGACATACGCTATGCATTGATAAGCCAAATCAGGGTGTGGTTATACCGAAATAACCCTGTTTAATTTACTAACACGACCGGACCTGGTCCACCCAGACTTGATCCCGTCCGGAATGACAAGCCGATATGCCAGTTTATACCTATTCCTGCAAAGAGAACGGCCAGGTAGTCGAAGTTTCACATACCATAACGGCCAAATTAAAAGCCTGGGGAGAACTCTGTTATGTCGCCCAGATTCCACTGGTATATACGGATCCGATGTCTCCGGTAGACAGAATCATGCGTGGTGCGCCCGGAATAGCTGTACCTGTCTTTAACAGTGAATTGAAAAACTCTGGTTTTACCAAACTGTTAAAAAACGTGATCAGGGTGTCTACGAAAATGTCATGGCAACGGGTAGTGAAGAACGTTATATGACACAGGGAGACAAGGATTCCCTTCCGCATTTCCACAAGAAGGTGCAGGACTAAATGTCGTTCGTGAACGTAATCAGTAGCTGGCTAGGTAAATTTAGCGAGTAGAAACATCCAGAAGTACACCGGCAAGTTTATTATAGGTTGAATAAAAAGGTGAGTGGGCACACTCTAGTGTTACAATTTTTGCACAATGCAGGTTTTGGTGCATGAATCTTTGCGCAACTATCGGTATTGCACGGTCATACAAGCATTCAATATAAACTCGCGTTACAGAACCAAGCCGGCCTTCGCTGTGTTGTGCCGGGGTCAGGAAGGGTTGTACAGGCTGGGGTTGAAATCTGGTCAATGCAAACCGGTAGTCCTCTTCATTGCAATCGCTATAGAATGCCTCGCGAATTAATTGGTCAGGAACGATCAGCGAAGATTTGTCACCGGATAGCAACAGTTTCCCTGCCAGTTTCGAATTCGTGACCTGTGGTTCCATATCATTTATGGATTGACCGTTTTCCAGCAGAAATCCGCTAATATAGACCAGCTTGGCTATGCGTTCAGGAAGCTGTTCAGCCACCTGGGAAATTACCATGCCCCCCATGCTATGACCTACCAGTATGACCTCGTGGTCCAGATGTTCGATCAAATCTGAAATCGCCCTCACATATCCAGCAGTGCTGACCAGTCTTGAAGGTAAAGGATTATTACTGTGTCCAGGCAAGTCCGGTGTGTGTACTTGATGGCCGGCCGCCAGAAGTAGTGGTGTTACTCTGTTCCAGCACCATGCACCTTGCCAGGCGCCGTGCACCAGAATAAAGGTGCTCATAGGTGTCTGCCTGTGTTATTTGAATTACGCATACTCTATATTAGCACTGTGCTAAAAAAATGGAGTGCATGAATCAATGAGCGTACAGACGATTATTCACCAGCGACCGATGATGAGCGCACAGGTGTTGGTAGTGCTTTTATGTTTCGTACTGAATATGATCGATGGTATGGATGTGGTCGTTGTTTCCTATGTGGCACCCAGGATCATCCAGGAATGGATGGTTACACCGCAGACATTTGGGCTGGTATTGAGTGCAGCACTGGTCGGAATGGCAGCCGGTGCGATGGTTATTTCACCCTATACTGATGTAATTGGACGCCGGAATATGGTGTTGCTGTGTATGGCCATAGTGTCAGTGGGCATGTTATTTACTGCCCAGGCCAATTCAATTAACCAGCTGGCGCTCTTGCGTCTATTCACCGGGCTTGGAATAGGTTCAATGCTCGCCAGTTCCGCTGCTTTAACGTATGAATATGCCTCGGCTCAACGACGGAATCTGGCTGTAAGCTTCGTGCTGGGTGGATATCCAGTCGGTGCTACGATGACCGGTCTACTGGCGGCATGGTTGATTCCGGAACACGGTTGGCGTGCCATGTTTTATACAGGAAGCACCGTCTCCCTGCTTTTGTTGCCTGTTATTTATTTCCTGCTACCCGAATCGCTGGAATTTCTGTTAAGCAAACAACCACCCCGAGCATTGGACAGAATCAATCACATTTTACAGAAACTGAAGCTGGAGTTATTAACTGCCCTGCCGGAAAGGAATCGGCACTATAAACTGATGACTGTAGTCGAATCATTCTCTGCAAATATCAGGTCATTATTTGCGCCGACACAGATTGCCTCAACGCTGAAGCTATGGGTCGCATTTTTTATGGCGTTCTTTACGCTGTATTTTTTGCTGAGCTGGATACCGAAGATTGCAGAAGGCACGGGACTTACGCCAGTCCAGGGTTCGTATGCTGGAGCGGTATTCAATATAGGCTCGTTTTTGGGCACAGTGATTCTCGGGTACCTATCTGCACAGATTGGGCTTAAACGAGTAATTTATCTATTCATGCTCTGGTCGGCCGTGTTAATGGTGTTTTTTGGTGCATTCAGATTCCCCTTAGCTATATTCATGTGCATCCTGTTTGTGTTGGGCTTTTTTGCACAAGGAGGATTTGTTGGATTGTATGCTGTTGCGGCAAGATTATATCCGGTCGAAATCCGTACTACTGGTATCGGCTGGGGAATTGGCGTCGGCAGGATCGGTGCAATTCTGGCGCCTGTGCTGGGCGGTCAGGCAATCGGGTTCAATTTACCTGTCGCACTGATTTTCATCCTGTTCGCCCTGCCCTGCCTAGTCGCGGGCTATGCTGTAATGTCCATTACAGACGATAATCTTGACTAGACTGGTTGCTTATTGATTGGCCAGAAAGTCTGCCAAACGTCTGGTGGTATTGCGTAATCGGGAGCTGATGGTGAGGGCAATCTTGCGTAACAGATTGATGCCGATTTTTCATGCTGAAAGGTTGCGCCTTAATCCATTCAGCTAATACGACAGTTTCGGCAGTATCAAAACCGGAGAAGAAATCTGTTTTCTGGATGAGTGAGCTGATGGGTTCTGATGCAGTTTTAATTTCTGAGAAGCGCTCTATAACACGGGAAACGGTGATTTGCGCATAAATAGTAGCACATAAATCCCGGGCTAAGTGACCTGGTCCCATGTCTGTAAATACAACGGAAGTATCGTCATATCGGTTTTTACTGATCACTATCTGTAGTATTATTCAAAATACGTTTTTTAAGATAATTGAAGCCCGCTACATGAATGCGATATTTGCTGCTGCTGTCCCGGTACTGTTGACGGTACTGCTGGGTTACATCATTGTCAAAACTGGCCGGCCTTTCGATAGTCGGACTGTGACATTTATTATCAGCATGATTGGTACGCCGGTATTGATTTTCTACAACCTTACCCACACCACCATTAGTCCCGATGTGCTGGCCAGAATCAGTGGCGCCACCTTGCTAACAATAGGTTGTTTCCTGTTAATAGGGATGACGGTGCTCAAGCTTTTTGGGCTATCCAGTCGGGTGTATTTGCCTTCTCTGTCCTTTCCCAATACCGGAAACCTTGGTTTGCCATTGTCATTGTATGCGTTCGGGCAGACCGGACTAAACTACGCCATTGCGGTATTTGCCATCGTCGCTGTCTCTAATCACACCATAGGTCATACCATTACTGCCGGACGTGGTCACTGGCGTGAAGTACTGTCTAATCCAGTGATTCCGGCGGTCATTTGCGGGATCGCCTTTGGCTATTTCGGTGTTGTATTGCCGGTCTCGCTTGACAATACACTGGAGCTTTTGTCTGGACTCACCATACCACTCATGTTGCTGATGTTGGGAACCTCGTTGGCCCGTATACCCGTCACCACACTAACCCGATCATCGTTGTTGTCTGTGCTGCGAATTAGCATGGGTGTGGTTGTATCTTTGTTTGTGGCCAGTCTTTTTGGTTTTGCCGGGGCAGAGCGCGGCGCGTTTGTGTTGCAATGTTCCATGCCCGTGGCCGTCTATAACTATGTGTATGCGCAAATGTATGACAGCAGTCCGGAAGAAATCGCCAGTCTCGTGCTTGTCTCTACGGTCATATCTGTAATTACGATACCGCTGTTGTTATTCTATCTCGTCGAATAGACAGCGTTACTGAAGATGATTAGCTACGGTAAATATCAATGCGTACCCAGGTAGGAATTATCGGTGCTGGCCCGGCGGGACTGACATTGTCACGCCTTCTTCATCAAAATGGCATCGAATCGGTGATCGTCGAGAATCGCAGTCGTGCCTACATTGAACAGCGTGTCCGTGCTGGTGTGCTTGAACAAGGTTCCATGGATTTGTTCAATTCGCTGGGTATCGGCGAGCGCATGATGCGTGAAGGTATGCAACATCATGGAATTGAACTACGGTTTTCAGAAACATCGCACCGGATTGATTTTACACAACTGACTGGCAAGAGCATCATCATTTATGGCCAGCAGGAAATGGTCAAGGATCTGGTAGCGGCCCATCTGCAGGAAGCGCGTCCATTATTGTTTGAAGCAAGCGATGTCAGTCTTGACCGGATAGACAGCCCTACTCCGGTAATCAATTTTCAGTATCAGGGGCAAGCGCAGCAGCTTCAGTGTGATTATATTGCCGGTTGTGATGGGTTCCATGGCATTTCCCGACAGTTGATGCCTGCGGCCCAGGTATATGAACATAAATTTCCGTTTGGCTGGCTGGGGATCCTCGCTGAAGTAGCGCCGTCGTCCCATGAACTAATCTATGCCTCCCACGATCGTGGTTTTGCCTTGCACAGTATGCGTTCACCCAAACTGGTGAGGAACTATCTGCAGTGTGCGCTGGATGAAGACATTAACAACTGGTCTGATGATCGAATCTGGAACGAACTGCAACAGCGTATGGCGTTGACTGACGGGTTTCGTTTGAATGAAGGCAGGATAATCGAAAAGTCGGTAACGTCTATGCGCAGTTTTGTGGTCGAAACGATGCAACATGGCAATCTGTTTCTGGCCGGAGATGCGGCACATATAGTACCGCCCACTGGCGCCAAAGGCATGAATCTCGCACTGAGAGATGTCGTCGTTCTTGCTAAGGTACTACTTGACCGTTATCAGTCCAATAATAATTCCGGTTTAAGACAGTACTCCATTCTTTGTTCTCGGCACGTCTGGAAGGCCCAGTATTTTTCAGTCTGGATGACCTCATTATTACACCGGCTTGATGCTCAGGATGACTTTCAGAGGAAGTTACAACTGACGCAACTTCGCGCGATTACGGAGTCTGTGGCCGGTTCCACTGCAATGGCTGAAGGATATGTCGGTTTATAACGACTCCCCAAAGCGGGTGTACCCACAAAACGGTTAAAAAATCTTCTAGATAGGGGTCGAATGCCCTGACACTACCAATTCGAATGAAGGCATAGGCATTTTTTATCGCTGGGAACAGATTGCTGGCGTCGATGTGGATCTAGTGCTGGCAAATGATACCGATAACATAGCTAAAGCAAAACAAGCCTTTATTGCCCCCAATTCCTGCACAGTCATGACATAACTGCTGGCAGTGCGTGATCGTTCTGCCTCTGATACTGACACAGTCGTCATCGTTATTAATACCAATTGCAATAATGCTCCGGTCGCCAATGTTGGTGCAGATATTATCGTGCGGGCTGGTGCCACCATTCAACTTGATGGTAACCAGAGCTATGACCCGGACAGTAATCCAATCACCTATTTGTAGAGTCAGACGGATGGACCCGCTGTAACCCTGATGAGTGCCAACAGCGCTATGCTGACGATAAAAATGTCTGTCAGCAATGCCACGTTGAAATTCCAGCTGCTGGTATCAGATGGCAGTTTGTCAAGTACGGACAAGGTGCTGGTGAATGTCACCGCGGCTAACGGTGCCCTGGTTGCGAATGCAGGATCAGATATCACAGTCAATGAATACACCAACCTGATTACCTTAAATGATAGTGCTGCTTCGGATCCAGATGGTAATGCAATCAGCTACAAGTGGTCACAAGTAGGTGGTCCGGCTGTCACACTGGTAAATTTGACTGATTCCTCTCCGACGTTTGCTGCACCGGGTGTCAGCAGCAGTGGTGCTGATCTGACCTTCCAGTTGGTTGTAACCGATCACTATGTCTCTACCTCCGAACATAAATACGATCATCACGATGATGACGATCATGGTGAACACCATAGCCGGGGTAGGAAATAGTCTGTAATAAAGTAAACCCTCCGCTAATTAGAATCAGACCGTGGTTCGCCTGAAAAGGTAGTAAAAAAGCCACTGAACATATCGGTGGCTTTTTTGTTTATGCTACTGCAATGCCGTTGTGTTTAAGCGACGCCACCACTCAATTTGAGTAACACAATGATTTAGAGTCCAATACCCCTGAAGAGAGGAGATTGGACATGAAGAAGCGTTATACAGAAGAGCTGTCAATCAGCGTGCAATACTTTCCAGATTAGGGGTAGAAACAGCGTCCAATAGTTTCCACCCCAGTGTGTCACGATCCGGTGTTTTAGCCGGAGGTATCTGGAGTGTTTTTATTGATATCATTGAGAGATTCTGGAAACAGGGAATGGTTCTTATTGATTTAAACATGGTGAAAATCGTTCTCGGCAAACCGATAGTATGGAAAAAATTGGACGCTGACGGGTGGAAAGTATTGCACGCTGATTGACACTTGGTGTACGTTTTCAACATAGGCACCTCATAAATAGCATTTAAGCGGTCTGTAGCCCGTTTTTTGGGTATCGTTTTCTGGTCTACGGGGTATCGTGCGGTCATCATACCCCGGTAGAGTTGTGGCTGCCTAGGGACAGCATAGGACGGGCATGGACGTAGAAGTGTTTAAACTACTGCATTACAGGCTTGTTATAAGACTTCTTTGGATGTGCTTGGATTTTGAATTGGTGGCTATGGGTGGAATCGAACCACCGACCCCAGCGTTATGAGTGCTGTGCTCTAACCGTCTGAGCTACATAGCCTGAATGGGAAAAACGTCAGAATAAGGCCTGACCATCTGCTGCCTGGTCTCGGGAAGGCGAATTCTGGTGACTGGAGCCTGTCTTGTCAAGGGCAGGATGTGCCAGTCTGCTGATTACGCGGTAGTTTTGCTCTCAGCGCGTGCCGAAGACTACAATTGACTTGCCTGAAACCGAGATCAGGTGTTCTTCTTCCAGATCTTTTAGTACTCGACCAACCATTTCCCGCGAACAGCCAACAATACGCCCCAGTTCCTGGCGTGTGATGTGTACCAGCATGCCATCGGGATGGGACATCGCTGCTGGTTCCTTGCAGAGTTCGAGTAAGGTACGTGCAACCCGACCTTTTACGTCTGTTAGCGCCAGATCGCTGACCTTGCGGCTGGTCTTGCGCAAACGTATAGCTAGCTGGGATGCGATGGCAAATAACAAACCTGGGAAGATATCATTCAGTTTTTTCAAACGGTCATAGTTAATTTGGGCGATTTCACACTTTTCCTTTGCGCGCACAAAGGCACTACGTTTTAATTCTTCGTCAAATAGACCAAGTTCGCCAAAAAAGTCGCCTGGATTCAGGTAGGCCAGTACGATTTCGCGGCCTTTTTTGTCTTCCACCTGCACCGATACCGAGCCGCTGATAATTTAGTAGAGGTCGGAAGAGGGGTCGCCCTCGCGTATGATTAGCTGTTTGGATGGATAGGTTTTCCGGTGACAGTGTTCCAGAAAGCGCTGGGTTAAATTATCTTGTAATTTTAGGGATGGATTGACCATCTTATGCCCCTTTGTTTAGCTATAAAAAACCGGGATTGTTATTTGGATTAGCTATCCATATTTACTATGTTACTATTTTTACGCAATATCAACCATTTGGAGTTTAACATGAAAGCAACTGTGAATTGGATAGGCGGGGCTGCATTTGTCGGCGAAACTCCGGGTGGTCATCGTGTGTTGATGGATGGCCCTCCCGAGGGTGGGGGACGTAATCTGGGGCCACGACCGATGGAAACACTGTTGTTGGCCATGGGTGCCTGCAGCAATTATGACGTAGTGCATATACTGCAAAAGGCCAGGCAGGATATTCAGGACTGCAAGCTGGAAATGACGGCTACCCGAGCAGAAACTGACCCGAAAGTGTTTACCGAGATTCACCTGAATTTTTTGGTAACTGGCAAGGATTTACAGGATAAGCAAGTAGAGCGGGCGATAACGCTTTCTGCCGAGAAATACTGCTCTGCCTCGATCATGCTTGGCAAGACAGCAAAGATTACCCACAGTCATGTGATTATTCCGACTGCCTGACAGTTTGCCGGGGCGTTTCAGTTTGTTGATTTAATCAGTAAGCCAGCCGGTCCGGAAATAATTTTCTGGATAAGTGCAGGTAACTTCTTGGTATCGGTTTTTTGGTAGATATGTTTAAGATGGGTGCGTGCTGTATGGTAGCTGATACCCAGTGTCGCGGACACATCGGCCAGATAAGGATTGTAGACCAGCATCGACGCTAGCCTGGCTTCCGTAGGTGATAGCCGGTACAAAGTGCGCACTACTTCTTCAATCCGGTTCGAATCATTCGATGTATCAAACAAGAATAATACTGAACCGTTGATACCCAAGTTCTGGTTGTTATTGAACGGATTAACAAGCGGAAACAGGAGGAAATGCAGTGAGTCTTGCTGATGGTGGATGGTCAGCATCTTGCTGGTTTTATCTTTAATCGACTGACATATTTCCCGCCGGTAATAAGCTGTAGTGCATTGCAGCTGTTGATCCTTGATGTGCAGCGGAAAGTCCTTGCTCAGGATGCGGCAGGCAGATTTGTTAATGAAAAAAATCCGCAAATCTTCATCGATCATGACGATGCCCGATGCTAACAGGTCCATTGCTTCGGACAGAAAACTATATTCGGTATTACTGCTCGCTGAATCATTAATTGCGGACAATGGAGGCTCAGAAGTTATGACGGGTTTATCGGTAGCTGATCTTGCCAATGCCAGCTCAATGTTGACTTTCAAATCATTCGCCCGGATGGGTTTGTTAATAAATCCGTAAGGCAATGTTTGTTTGGCAGCAGACAGGGTATGTTCATCAGAGTAGGACGTGACATAAATAACAGGGATACCATGATTTTGCATGATGAAATCTGCCACCTCTATCCCGTTTTTGCCTTCACCGAGATTGATATCCATTAATACCAGATTAGGCATGGACTGCTTGAGTGATTGCAGTGCTTCCTCGGCAGTTGAAGCCAGAGCGATGCTGGTGTAACCGAGTTTTTCAAGATAAACCCTAATCAGGATTCTAATGGTCGAGCTATCATCTACAACGAGTATATGATTAGTAGACATGGCCCCACCCGTGGTTTCCAGTGTATCAATGACATCAGGTTAAACTGCCAACGATAGATATACTGTATAACGAGGCAAAATCCTATCCTCTTTTTGGGGTATATCGTCAAGTGACCGGTGGGTTGTCACCCCGCTTGATATAAAAGGTAATGACTTCACCCTGGGTCAATGTCTGCACCACTTCGTGTCCGGAACGGGCACAATAGGCCTGAAAATCGATATGTGCGTGCGGATCGGTTGCTTCTACACAGAGAATTTCTCCCGGGTTCATTTTAACCAGTGCAAATTTTGCCTTGAGCACCGGCAAAGGGCAGTTAAGCCCTTTGGCATCCAGATAGTGATCATGCCTGATTTTTGAATTATCGCCTGTCATAGGTCAGGGATTATATATGCAATGCCTTTAAGTACAGTTACGAAATATAATGCAGAGGCTAATTGACGGCTGAGTAACTCATTTTTAAATAGAAACCGGACCATTCATGCGCATACTGATCTACGGATTTAAACCCTACGGCAGTTATAGTTCAAATATAACGGAACAGGTTCTGGCAGGCTTGTCTGATAATCAGTCTGTCGTGAAAAAGGTTTTTGATGTCAGGTTTGATGAAGCGATGTTCAGTGAGGTTTTGTTGCAGTATAAGCCTGACAGGGTATTGGGACTAGGGCAGCATCCGCGTGCAAGAAAATTGCGTCTTGAACGCAGGGCGCAAAACCTGAGAAAGGATATAGGCCAGTCACCTGTACAGATTGAGCTGACTGCCCCTAGATTTTTGTATTGCACACTTGCTTTGCCTGAATCGGATTTGACTACAGTCACTTACAATGCGGGTAACTATGTCTGTAATTTTTCAATGTATCTGATGTCGCGATATTGCCAGAGTCACAACACAAAATTCGGGTTTGTCCATGTACCAATGCACTATGCAGTTTCGACGGTGACCAGATATGTGCAAACTGCATTACGGCACATCCTGCAATATAGTTAATTACTAGATACTATTTGGCGGGTGGACGTTTCCTGAAAGTCTTCCCTGGTTTTTTGTCGATACTCAACATTTTGCGTTCTCGCACTTCTGGTGGTGTGGTACTCGGACGACTGGATGATTCAATCTTGCTGATATTCAGGCGTTGTCCCGCAACCTTTACATTTTTTAAATCACGATAAATATCTTTTGGCATGCCTTTGGGCAAATCGACCGTACTGTAGTTCTCAAACATTGAGATTTGATCGATATTACGTGTAGTCAAACCTGCTTCTGCCGTGATAGCACCGACTATATTGCCTGGCTTGATACCATGTCGGGTGCCAACATCCAGTTTGAATCGTTCCATGCCGGGTTTCGGACGTGAGGAAATTGCCGGTGCAGTGGCGCTGCTATATGGGTTCGGTGCATCGGACAATAGTGCAGGTTCAGCAGTTGGTCTTGACGGTTTCTTGTTGAACTTGTCTTTTTGCGGTCTGGATTTTGATGCTGCGAAATCCGGTCTGGGTGTGTGTTTTCGTTCCTGTTGCTGACCCGTTTCAGTTGGTGAAACGTCGAGTGGACGGGGCGTCGGTTTTTTAAATGACTCCTTACGCTCTGTCGAACGTGTGGACGCCTGTTCTGTTCGTTGTGGACGCGAGTGATGTTCCTTACGATCGCCCGGTGCAGGACGTGAACCTGCACCCTGGGATGTCGGTTTGGCACTTCTGTCGCGATCCTTGCGTCTGTCTGGCCTTTCTGATTGTGGTCGATCCCGGCGATGGTCATGCGGCTTGCCGGGTGACTCATGGTGCTGGGTCTTGGCAGGTGGTTTTAATAGCAGAGGTGTATCACCCTGGACCATTTTGGCAAGTGCCGCTGCAATCTCCAGCGCCGGAATATTATGTTCCTGCTGATACTGTTCAATCAGCTGGAAAAAGAATTCCAGTTGTTCCGATGCCAGTGTGTCGGTGATGCGCTGGGTGAACTGGTTGATCCGTTTGCTGTTAATCATCTCGGTTGAGGGTAGTTCCATCAGTTCAATTTTCTGACGGGTGGCCCTTTCGATTTCGCCCAACATGTGTCGTTCACGCGGTGCAATGAACAGGATGGCTGTGCCCTTGCGTCCGAAACGACCGGTACGTCCGATTCTGTGTACATAGGATTCGGTGTCGTGCGGAATATCATAATTTATGACATGACTGATTCTTTCCACATCCAGACCGCGAGCCGCAACATCGGTGGCAACAATGATGTCCAGATGTCCCGACTTTAATCTTTCAATTGTGCGTTCACGTTGCTTCTGGGGGATGTCCCCGTTTAATGCTGCTACAGAATAGCCACGTGCGGCCAGTTTTTCGGCAAGTTCGGTCGTCAGGGTTTTGGTGCGAACAAAGATGATAATGCCATCAAATGTTTCCGCTTCAAGGATACGGGTGAGCGCATCCAGTTTGTGCAGTCCACTGACCAGCCAGTAACGTTGATGTATCGATTCGGCTGTGGTCGTGCGTAACTTAATCGTGATCTCTTCAGGTGATTTCAGGTGCTTCTTGGCAATACGTCGGATGACATCCGGCATGGTAGCCGAGAATAGCGCGACCTGACGCTGTGGTGGAGACTGCTCTAATACCCACTCCACATCATCGATAAAGCCCATACGTAACATCTCATCGGCCTCATCCAGCACCAGACAGGTGAGCGAATCCAGTTTCAATGTGCCTCTGCGCATATGATCCATCACCCGGCCCGGGGTACCTACCACAACATGCACACCGCGTTTAAGCTGCTTTAGCTGAGTTGTATAATCCTGACCACCGTAGATTGGTATGACATGGAACCCTTTTAAATAGGAAGCATAACGCTGGAACGCTTCTGAAACCTGAATGGCCAGCTCACGAGTCGGTGCCAGAACCAACACCTGTGGGTTAGGGTTTTTCAGGTCAATGCGTGACAGCAATGGCAGGGCAAAAGCGGCCGTTTTACCGGTCCCGGTCTGTGCCTGTGCCAATATGTCTTTGCCTGCCAGTACCTGGGGAATCGTCTGGGCCTGGATAGCAGAAGGTGATTCGTAACCGACATCTTTCAGCGCTTGTAATATAGGGTCTGAAAGTAATAATGAACGGAAGTCCGGAGCTGAATTTGCTGCTGTATCTGGCATAATGACTTCCTGAAAAGGGCGCGTATTGTAGCCTTATACACCAGTCAATGCATGTAATCTTTCGCAGATAATATAATGTCTCTAAGTCTCAGTAGCTGGTTTTGAACAAGCAACTCTCAATCCTGGTGCGCTTCATTGAGTAAATTGCTCGCCTTGTACAGATACAAGTTATAGTCAGCGGCGTGCATCTCATAATTAATTCATATTAATCAATAATATATGTTATTTCCAAGATGCGAAAATAAAGAACAGGATATAGTTTAAAACAGAGCAAATTGACACAAATCCAGCCTTAAATGGCTGTTTTTACCTTAAAAATTCGTAGCCAGCTCTGAAAATATAATATATCGTATTTTTTCAGTGCATTTTTAACTAGTAGATTCGGCAGGTTCCTCGCAGTGTGTAGGCAGACTCACCGTAATATCTCAGTATCAATCTGCACAATACACATATTAATCAATATACGAGGTTAGCAAGTATGGCAACAGGTACAGTCAAGTGGTTTAACGGCAGTAAAGGTTATGGATTCATTACACCAGATGGTGGTGGTGACGATGTGTTTGTACACCACAGTGCCATTCAGGCTACCGGTTACAAGACCTTGGCAGAAGGTCAGAAGGTGACTTTCGACACCGAACGCGGCGCGAAAGGTCCAAGTGCTGTGAATGTAATACCACAGTAAGACTGCTGTAACAGGAAGTACAAAAAACCCCGCTCAGTGCGGGGTTTTTTTTACCCACCGTTTGATTTTTAAATGTTTTTTTGTTGGGCAACCGCGACCGCGGATCATTTATGAATATTTCAGGTCAATCAGTTCCCCCCCCTGTCATACCGGCTTAATTGATTATTCACAGAGCATACATTCCCGATTCATAAACGTCCTTTTAAATGCGCATCAGAGATTCCTAAACATTTAAGGAGATGATGATGCGATTTAGAACGGACTTTTATAACGGTGCCATCTTGACAGCATTAAGTGCCGTCGCAGTTTTTGGTAGTGGGAACGCCTACGCACAATCGACTGGCACAATGGTGCTTGAAGAGATCACCGTCACCGCTAAACGGATCGACACGACGATCGGCGGTGCGATGACGGCCGAACGTGAGCCCAAGTCCCGCGCATCGATCACGGCGGAGTTGCTCTCGCGTCAGGCACCCGGACAGTCGATACTGGACAGTATCAATCTGATGCCAGCGGTGAACTTCACCAACAATGACGCCTACGGCTCATCAGGCGGCGACCTGACGCTGCGTGGCTTCGACAGTCAGCGCGTGGCACTGCTACAGGATGGTGTGCCGCTGAACGACAGCGGTAACTATGCCATCTATCCGAATCAACAGCTTGAATCGGATCTAATCGAGAAGGTGACGGTGAACCTTGGTACCACCGATGTGGACAGTCCTACAGCAGCAGCAGCTGGTGGTACCATCAACTACATCACCAAGCGCGCATCTGACAAGGTTGGCATAACCGGCGAGATAGGTTCCGGCAGTAATGACATGCAGCGCTACTACGGCACGATCGAAACGGGCGCAATCGGACCGTACGAGACCAAGGCATGGTTCTCGGCGCTCTCCACGCGTAATGACATCTTCAAGCCGCATGATGCGACGGTCAACCCAGCTGGCGAGATTAACAAAAAGCAGTTCAACTTCCGCGTCGACCAGGAACTTGGCGAGACCGGCGAGATAAGCGTGATAGGTAACTACAACAAGAATCGCAATTCGTTCATCAATCGCATCAGTCTGCTCAACTTCAACAACCACGTTGCTCCGGTGAATAACGAGCAGGCGGCTTCGGAGAGTATTAATCCATCCGACACGGGCAATATCCGTATCCTGTCCAGATGGGATATGAGCGATAATGTTACCCTGACCATTGATCCATCGTTTCAGTATGTACTTGCCAACGGTGGTGGTGCCGCTGATTGGAGGGAAACCGATTTGCAATTGCGCGGCAATTCGAGCGCGGCCGGTGTAGACCTGAACCGCGATGGCGACTTTTCCGATACAGTGCGGCTTTATCGTCCGAATACGACCACCACCCGTCGTCTCGGCCTGACCTCGTCGCTGATCTGGAAGTTTGCCGAGTTTCAAAGCTTCCGCTTTGCCTATACCTGGGACCGTGCCCGGCATCGACAGGTTGGTCAGGTCGGTTATATCAAGACCGATGGTAGCTTTGATCCGGAGAACGTGTTTGCCGGAACAGAGGGCACCCCGATACAACTGCCGGATGGCAGCTTGCTGCGTCGGCGCGACCGTCTTTCCATCGCCCTGCTTAACCAGTTCTCTGGCGAGTATCGCGCACGGTTCATGGACGAAAAACTGTTGTTCAACCTCGGCTTGCGTTTGCCGTTCTTCAAACGCGACCTGACCAATTTCTGCTATCAGCGTGATACGTTCAATGCCTTCTGCACCACCCAGGTTGGAACGCCAGTCGCCGGCACGGACGATGGCAGTGGACTCCCGCTGGTTACCTTCCCGGCGAGCGGACCTCTGAACACCAGTGCGGCCAACCGCTACGGCCAGCCGCGTTCGTTCGAGCGCAAGTACGACAAGGCGTTGCCGAATGTGGGTATTAGCTACAATTTAACCAACGAGCTATCCGTTTTCTCCAGCTGGGCAAAGACACTCTCGGCGCCGCGCACCGACGATCTTTACGACCGCCAACTGGTCGATCCGGGTCCGGAAAGCTCCTCGGCTTTTGATTTGGGTCTGCGCTATCAGAGCTCATCATTTATGGCTGCCGCTGCGGTGTTCAACAACACGTTCAGTAACCGTATCGAACGCGTGCTCGAACCCGGTGAAACGATTGCATTCTCGACCAACGTAGGCGATGTGAAACTGCAGGGCATTGATGGCCAGATCGGATTCAAGCCAATTGACACACTGTCGTTCTATGCTTCGGCTTCATACATCAAGTCAGAGATCCAGGATGACATTCCGAATGCCGTCGCTGGCGCTGTGTTGGCGACCAAAGGGAAGTCGCTTTATGAGACCCCGGAGAAGCAGGGCAGCCTGCGCGTTCAGTGGGATGCGCTCGAATACCTGAGCCTGGGCCTGCAGGGGAAATACGTCGGAGACCGCTGGACGAACCTGGTCAACACCGAGGAGTTCCCCAACTATTCGACCTGGGATTTTGACACGCGGTTGAAGCTCAGTTTCCTTGGCCTTGAAAAGAGTTACCTTCAGGGAAATATTCGCAACCTCTTTGACGAGCGCTATCTTGCTGATATTTCACCAAACCTGACGGGCACTGCACTTGGCCAGCCCGGCTATGGCCGTACGTATATCCTGTCACTCCATGCGGAATACTAGGATTGACGTTTAAACTTTTCAGTTCTCTCCAAACCAAAAGGGCGGACCGCAAGGTCCGCCCTATTTTTGAAACAGTTTACTTAAATGCCAGCAGTGTTGTAATGCAAGTGCAGCCAGGTAAATTGTCCCTCATTCTGTTGCTGATGGTGCAGGCTTTGCCCGCGCGTACAGACGGGCAGTGCCCAACAATTAATCTGGATGGGGATCTGGCTAAATCTGCTCCGCAGCATTTGCGGGTTGCCACCTTCAATACGTATTTAAACCGTCGCGCCGAAGGCGGCCTGATTGCCGATCTGCGTGACCCATCCGATCAGTTGTCAGGGAAGGAGAGTTCTGACAGGCAGATAGGTGCAGTGGCTGAAATCATCCAGCGGGTGCGTCCTGATGTGCTGTTGCTGAATGAATTCGATTACGACAGCGACAGCAAGGCAATTGATCTGTTCCAGCGCAATTTTCTCGAGGTCAGCCAGAACGGTCGGCTGCCGATCCATTACCCTTATCATTTCAGCGCCGTAGTAAATACCGGAGTGCCTTCGGGTTACGACCTGAACAATGATGGCAAGATCGCAGGACCCGAAGACAGTTTCGGCTACGGTGAATTTCCTGGCCAGTACGGCATGGTGTTGCTGTCCATGTTTCCGATAGATGAACAAGCTATCCGGACCTTTCAGAAATTTCTGTGGAAGGATATGCCCGGTGCGTCCTTGCCAAATGATCCGGGCGCTCCCGCTGCCGGTGACTGGTATAACAGTGAGGAATTAAAAACGTTACGTCTGTCTTCGAAAAGTCATTGGGATGTGCCGGTAAAGATATATAATCAGTTAGTTCATATCCTGATGGCGCATCCCACCCCTCCTGGGTTTGACGGACCGGAAGATCGCAATGGCCGTCGTAACCACGATGAGATTCGGTTCTGGGCAGATTATGCAAGCGGCGATGTCACGGCTGCTTATATACAGGACGATCAAGGTGGTCGCGGCGGACTGGAAGTTGCACAACAATTCGTGATCCTGGGTGATTACAATGCAGATCTTAACGATGGGTCCAGTTTCAATCATGCCATTGCCCAGTTGCTCAACCATCCACGAATCAATGCGCGAATTGCCCCGTCGAGTCTTGGCGCAGTAATTGATTCCCTGAACGCAAAGAAAATAAATACCCTGCACAAGGGTGACCCTGCACTGGATACGGCAGATTTTAATCCGGAAGATCCCGGAAATCTGCGAGCGGATTATGTATTGCCTTCTATAACTATTGAGGCGATTTGCGGGGGAGTCTTCTGGCCTGCACCTGCAGACGCCACTTATTATCTGGTTGGTTCCGGTTTCCCGGTGGTGTCTTCCGATCACCATCTGGTCTGGATGGATGTGGCCTTACCTGAGTAATGCATTGTTGTTGAACTGATATGGATAACGATTATAAATTTTGCCTGATATCCTCCAGTTGGGTGTGTCTAATCCTCGTTATGGTTATAGGCCTGAGCCGCAATCTGCCTGCCGCAACAATATTTACTGAGAACCACGTTGTTGTGTATGACCCGATGACAGGGGATTAATAGGCCCGGGTGTTTCCCGTGACAGCAGAACGACCCTCTATGCCACCTAGGTTCATATAACAGGATGGCGCGGTTAAGATATGGAAGCATGCCTTGCGCGAAATAACTCACGAGATTTTTATGGTCGTACAGTGAAATTCTGCTACTCTTTTTGAGCGTCTACCTTGCTTTATACCGGCAAGGTCTTGCCAAACTTAACGGAAATCCACAGCTCCGGGGGAGAATCACCATGAACATACGGTACAAAAGTCTATCTGTCTGGTTTGTGTATGCATCATTCCTGTTGGTAACAGCCTGTGACAGCGGGACCTCACCTGTACAAGAGGTGTCGAAGCCGGAACCCGTTGCCGAAGTCCCTGTCATTAACATAGATACTGATGATATCGCTGGCATGGTTTCCAGTAGCAAGGGACCAGAGGCGGGCGTGTGGGTCATTGCTGAAACGACAGATTTTGCAACCCGTTATGCCAAAATTGTGGTTACTGATGATCAAGGCCGTTATCTGATACCGGACTTGCCGAAAGCGAAATACAGCGTGTGGGTTCGCGGCTACGGATTAACAGATTCTGTAAAAACTACTGCTGTACCAGGTGGTCTGGTTGATGTATCCGTGACGCCGGCGGCAGATGCAAAGGCCGCTGCAGAACTTTATCCTGCGGCCTACTGGTATGCGATGATGAAGTTGCCGAAAAGCGAAGAGCTGAAGGGTGTTCCGGGCGGCTTGAACGAATACATCGCCAGCATGAAAAATCTCGGATGTGTCGGTTGTCACCAGTTGGGTAACAAGGCGACTCGAACCATGCCGGATGAATTCCATCAGATATCACCATCGATAGCGGCCTGGGCCAGACGAATATCTTCCGGGCAGGCGGGTGGCAATATGGCTGAACGGGTAGGCGAGTTGGGGGGAGTTCCACTCAAATATCTGGCCGACTGGACAGACAGGATAGCGGCCGGTGAATTGCCATCTACCAGTCCACAGCGACCAGCTGGCCTTGAGCAAAATGTAGTGTTGACCATCCGTGACTGGGCAAGTGAGAAAACCTATCTGCATGATCTGTCCGGAACCGATCGACGCAATCCCACTGTGAATGCCAATGGACGCTTGTATGGCTCACCCGAACTCAGTACCGATGAATTCCCTGTCCTCGACCCTGTAGCCAATATAGCAACGACATTTACCGCGCAGGTTCGTGATGCGGACACCCCTACAACGGCAGATGATCCAGTGGTCGCACCGTCGGCCTACTGGGGTAATGAGGTTATCTGGAACAGTAAGGCCAATGCACACAATCCGATGCTCGATCAGACTGGCAGGGTCTGGTATACCGCAAGAATACGTGGTCGTGATAATCCTGATTTTTGCAAGAAGGGTTCCGAGCACCCCTCTGCAAAATTATTTCCGGTCAATACTTCCAACCGACAGATCGCGGTTTATGATCCGGTCAGTGGGAAATACACCTTTGTTGATACCTGTTTTAGCACCCACCATCTGCAATTCTCAGAAGATCAGAATAATACACTGTGGACCAGTGGAGGCGGCGATGTGATCGGTTGGGTGGATACCAAAAAATTCGATGAAACCGGCGATGCTGAGGCGGCGGTTGCCTGGTCACCGTTAATACTGGACACCAACGGCAATGGTGTGAGAGATCAGTGGGTGGAACCAAATGAAGAGATCAATCCGAAGCTCGACAAGCGCATACGTCCTGGTTATTACGCCGTCATGCCCAATCCGGCGGATGGTTCAGTCTGGGGATCGAGTAATAATCCATATCCAGGCGCCTTGTTGCGGTTTGATCCGGCTACTGGCTTGGGAGAAATTTTTATCCCTCCGTTACCTGGATTTGGCATAAGAGGTGCGGATATCGATCGTAATGGTGTGGTCTGGGCATCGATGGGTAGCGGACATCTGGGCGAGTTTGACCGGAGCAAATGCAAGGGGCCGTTAAACGGTCCTCTGGCGACAGGTAATCATTGTCCGGAAGGATGGGCCTTTCATCAATTACCGGGGCCAGGTTTTGCAGATCTGCCTGACAACAGTGTTGAATCAAGTTATTACACCTGGGTGGATCAGCACGATACATTTGGGTTGGGTGCCAATGTCCCCATCGTGACCGGAAATCTGGCCGATGGTGTGCATGTACTGGTCGAGGGGAACTTTATTACCCTGCGTGTGCCTTACCCGTTGGGATTTTATACCAAAGGTCTGGAAGGTCGGATTGATGATGCGGCCGCTGGCTGGAAAGGTCGCGGGATCTGGGTACCCAGTGGTGATCGTACACCCTGGCACAAGGAAGGTGGCAAGGGTACCAAGCCACTGGTTGTGCACATGCAAATGCGACCAGATCCGTTGGCAAAATAGTCAAACTGGATACACCAGAGTTTGATAAGATTTATTCAGGGGTTAATCAGGTTAAAGACGAGGAGTAGGAATATGACCGCTTTAAAATCAGGATTAATTGTGGGTGGACGGAAATTAGTAACAGGGTTGATTGCAGCTTTGTTGTTGATACCTGTAGTAACACAGGCTGATGCAACAAGTGATGGACGTGAGCTAATTAGCAAGGTATCCGAGAAGGCTGGCAAGGCGGCCTGGGATGGTATGGCAACGCTGGTAGTACATGAGTCCCAGAGTCGGAATACAGATAGCGGCAAGGCACAGATTGAGCTGGTGCACACAATGGACATTAAGGGACATGGATACCGCCTGGAAGTCAGCAGTGCCAAGGGCAAACAAACATATGGTTGGGATGGCAAGCAATTTTGGGCTGTGGTGGATGGCAAGCCAGGTAATGAAGATCAGGTAAAGGAAGCCAAACGACAGATTTCAGATGCGTTCTATCGTTTCAGCCTGCCATTTGTACTTGCTGACAAAGGTTCGGAAATATCCTATGAAGGGAAGGACACGGTCAACGGTGCGCCGACTGATGTGGTAAAAATCAGCTATAAGGGTGGACCGGTAGACAGCTATTGGAAAACAGAAGCTGCTGAAGAGCATGAGGCCAAATCCGAAGAGCATGCAGATCACGCGGATACCAAGGACGAAGCCAAATCCGAAGAACATGCCGACCACGATAAAATGGCCGAAGGTCATGACCACCATGCACACGTGGACAATCAGGTCTATTTTTATCACTTCGACAAGGATTTACATGTTGTGAAGATCTACTTCTCGCATCATGGCGACGATAGTTACGAAACCTTTTTGTTCAGTGATTTTACCACTGTTGATGGCATAACTCGTGAACAGACTCGTAAGCTGATCAAGGAAGATGGCAACGATCTTTACGATACGAAGTTCACTAAAATCGAGTTCAGTAATGATACAGATGAGAATTTGTATCAATCACCGAAACAGTGATGAGTCAGTAACGGATTCAATAATACAGGCTGGGTAGACACCGTTTTATCTATAGAAAATTGCAGAGTTATCATATAAAGTCTGCAGCGGATAAAACTCTACCCGGCATTTTCTGTACAGCGGATCGAACTATTTTATTTCCAGATGTCTGAAGTGTTGTGGAGTATCCGATTTCGCACGGGCAATATGGTTTGAATACCTTTCTGTATGAAAGGTCATTATTGCTTTTCCCTTGAATTGATCCAGGAAGAGTTGCGGTATTGTTAATGAAAAGAATTTATAGAATTATCATCTCTCTGCTGTTATTGACAGCCCCGCCATTGTTTGCTGCGGCCAATATCGATCGATTGATCATTGCACTGGATCACCCATTATGGACGGCACGCAGAGATGCGGCAGAGAGTTTGTCAGCCGCAGGGAATGAAGCATCGGCTGCTGTACCAAAACTGATTGTTCTGCTTGCAGACGTCGAGAAGGAAGTACGTCGTGCTGCTGTACGCGCAATAGCAGCGACAGGAGCAGGTTCTGCCGAAGCGGCGAAAGGATTGATCGGTGCACTGAAAGACCCGGATTGGGTGGTTCGCCGTAGCGCTGCCCTCGCCTTAGGGACATTACGTAGTAGTGCTGTAGCTGAGATCCCTGCGATTCGTGCCCTGCTCGCTTCTGAATCTGTCGACATTCGTAATGCCGCCATACTGGCTCTCTCCGGACTGGCTCCTGAGAGCAAACAAGCCTTGCCAGAATTAATCAAAGCGTTAACTGATCCGGAGTGGCGTATACGTGCTGCTGCTGCTCATGCTCTCGCGAGTATGGGAGAAGAGGCAAAGGAGGCTGTACCCCAGCTTGCTACCAATCTGCGTGATGCAGACTGGAGGGTTGCGGAGCAGGTTGTAGAAACGCTGTCAAAAATCGGTGCGCCAGCCGTCCCGGTATTGATTGAAGGGTTAAAAGCGCAAAGCGTCGCCGTACGCTGGGGTTCTGCCCGTGCATTGGGTGTGATGGGTAAGGGGGCTATTGAAGCCATGCCGGCACTGGCACAGGCACTGGGTGATCAGGTCATGCAGGTTCAGTGGACATCGGCTCGTGCCCTGTGGTCGATAGGTGAGCAGACTGACACACCGCCTGATGCGGCGACCATTGAATTAATGATCCAGACGATGACGGATACTGATTGGGTCGTTCGCTGGGCTGTGGCGCGGGCCATGGGTGTCATCGGTGATCCCTCGACCAAAAATATCATTACGGCGTTGGCCAAGGCACTTGAAGACAAGGATTCGAGAGTTTGTGAAGCCGCATCCTTTGCCCTTGAGCAGATGGGACCGGCTGCGAACGATGCCGTACCAGCGCTCGGTATTGCAGCAACCACAACCGGAATCAGTTCTGAATCGTGCAAGGTTATAGATAATGTTGGCGCAGCTTCACAGAAACTCGTGCTGGGCAGTGGCTGGACAGTACGTTGGACCGCCGCGCGAGCGCTAGGTGTGGTAGGCGCCGAAAGTGAAACCGCATTGACCCCGTTAATGCAGGCAATGAAAGACGAGGAATGGCAGGTACGTGGTGTAGCTGCACTCGCTCTAGGTCAATTCCAGAAACAACCATCGACCGAGGTTATTACCACACTGGTGGATGGTCTAAATGATAAGGAAGCTGGAGTACGTATGGCCTCAGCAATCGCGCTGGGAGAGTTGGGGTCTTCGGCAGGCAAGGTGGCAATTGCCGGTCTGCAAAAGACATCTGCAGATACCGAGCAAAGGGTTCGTGATGCGGCAGCAGCCGCCATTCAAAAGATTACCGGTGGAGGCTAACCAGAGGAGTAGATATGAAAGTCATTACTAGAAATCTGATTTCATTACCAGGTGCGCTGTTGTTAACAGCATTGATGTCAATGTCAGTGTCAGCACATATACAGACTGAGAGCAGTTCCTTTCCGGATATCAAGTCCTCGGAAGCTCGATTTGATATCACGGTACTGGTTGGCGTAGGTGTGATTCCTGAGACATCTGTGTTCGAGCCTAAAAGGAAATTTTCACGTTCAGATCTCGCCGCGTGGAGTGCTCTATCAGCCAGCTTGCTGGAGAAGACTGAAGGTAAACCTGATGTAAACGCGTTGGCAAAAGCAGCGCTGGATAAAGGTCTGGTAAAATCACTTGAAGGTGACGCCTCCTACGCCGAAATCAATGCCGTATTTTTCCAGGGCAAGAATAAACCGGCGCAACCGGACGCAGTCCCAACCAGAGCCGAGGCCGCTTCCTATATTGTTACCGGACTTGTAACACCAGTAGCTGGTTCCTTGCTTGAAAAGAGTGGGCAACACGCTGGGCCCACCGGTGTTGTTGCCAAGGTGGAATCCCGCGCAAATGCAGATGGTGGCGAAAGCGTTTTTATTACGATAGGCGAACAGACCCTGCCTATGTATACACATGGTCGGGTTGGTAACGGTCCATCGGATCTTGCAAAATGGTCAGGACGTACTGTGAGAAGATCGTTTATTCGCACACAGGGAGAGTTTTCAACCTGGGCCTACCTTGAATCAGAAACGGTTGCAGGTGATGCCGATGAGCCAGCTCATGATCATTCAGCCCATAAACATGCTGATGGCGATGAAGAAACTCAAGCTAAATCCGGTACAGATGAACATGCAGAACATAAGCATGCTGAATGATTTGCCAGGAAATAATCTGAATCAAAATTCCGGAAATTGAACCAGTCAGGAACGTAATGTTGTATCAAACGGACAGGAAGGGGCGTAAGTAAATGGTTAGATGTATAAGGCTATCTGTCGTTAACGTTATTGCCACTATGGTGATGTTGATGGCTGGACAGGTTTATGCACATATTAAAAATGATGTCAGTCAGTTTCCTGATATTGAATTTTCGGATGCACGATTTGATATCGTGATACTGGTTGGCGCAGGCATTATTCCGGAAACGCCGGTATTTGAACCCGACGCACCGTTAACACAGTCCGATTTGGCAGTGTGGACGGCATTGAATAATAATCTTGGTGAAGGAGGCGAAACTCCCAAGACCGATGAGCTGGCTAAAGTGGCTCTGGAAAAAGGACTGGTTAAATCGCTTGATGGTCAGGCAACTTATGCAGATATAAACGAGCTGTTTTTTCAAGGACAGTTGGTACTGGAACAACCTGCTGCGACACCGACCAAGGCAGAAGCCGCGAGTTTTATTGCTACAAGATTGACTTCGCCGGAAGGCGCTGCGCTGCTGGAAAAACGCGGATTGTTATCCGGACCCGTAGGTGAAATTTCGCAAGTGGAATCACGAGCCAATGCTGATGGCGGGAGCAGTTATTTTATTACTCTGGGCGGATCAACCATGCCGATGTATTCGCATGGACGCGTTGCAAATGGCCCGACAGATTTGGTGCAATGGCAGGGCAGGAAAATCATCAGGTCCTTTATACGTAAACAGGGTGATTTGACATTATGGATGTATCTGGAAGCAGAGCCAGCCAAGCCAGCCGCTGCAGAAGCAGATGCGGCAGCGGCACAGGCAGCGGATGCGGCGGCAGAGCCGGCGGCACAAATTGACCATAATCTATTGTATGGTCTGACCGCAGGTGTGCTGGTACTGGGTGTACTGTTGTTTTTCAAGCGTAAGCGGGTCGGTTAGACCGGCTTGATATTATTTACAAGAACAGGAGGGGCTGGTCATCGAAATCGTACTCGAACATGTATCTAAACGCTATGAAACTGCGGGTTTTACTGCCCTCAATGATATATCGCTGAAGATAGCATCAGGTGAATGGATATTCCTCGTTGGTGCCTCCGGTATGGGTAAATCCACCTTGCTCAAATTATTGTACAAGGAAGTGGTTGCCGATCAGGGCAAGGTCATTATTGGTGGAGATGATGTAGCCAAGATTCCCGGAAGCAAACTTAGGCGGTCTATGGGCATCATTTTCCAGAACTTCCGTTTGCTGGAAAAGAAAACGGCATTTGAGAATATAGCCTATGGCGCAGAAGTGCTGGCAATGCCACCTGTTGAAGTGCGACGCAGGACCATGGAGATACTGGAACTGGTGGGCTTGCATGAGAAGGCGCATCGTTTGCCTAGCGAATTGTCTGGTGGTGAACAACAACGTGTAGCGGTAGGGCGATCATTGATCAATCGTCCCAAGTTACTGGTTGCGGATGAGCCTACCGGAGATCTGGACCCCGAAAATACGGATCGCGTACTCGACATTTTTGACAGGGTATATCGTGACCACAAAACTACAATTGTATTTGCAACCCATGCGGTAGATGTGGTGAACCGGCTTTCCCGGCGTGTCATTCGACTGAAAGATGGTCGAGTTGAGAGTGATACGATGGGTGGTTACTGGGCAGATGATAAACAGGCAGGTGCGAAATGAATCTTTGGGCAATATTCTACAGGTTAAGGGAAGCACGCGAAGGGATAGCACGTAATACCTGGGCAAGCGTAGCCACCGTGGTGCTGTTGACATTAACGCTGTTGATGTTTGGTGGTTTTCTCTGGCTTAACGCCAATGTAGCACAGGTTGCCACGCTGCTCGAACGTCAGGTGCAGGTCAGGGTATTTCCACTGGAAGGTACAGCGGCTGAAGTATTGCTACCGCAATTACAGGCTTTACCCGGTGTGAAGGGAGCAAAAATACTGGAAGGTAAGTTGGTGTATGAACAATTGGCACCGGTATTTGGGCGTGAAACCTTAATGAACGCACTTCCAGCAGATGCGTTTGCAGACAGTCTTTCTGTTGAACTGGCTGATCCTACACAAGCTACACCGGTTGTTGAGGCCATACGCGGTATGACAGGTGTGAGTGATGTGATCTGGGGACAAGGATTTGCCGAAGTGTTGTATCGAATCTCTAATGGTATCCAGAAAGGTGGCATTATCCTGATTATCGGCTTTTTCATCGCGGCATTGTTAATGAGTCTGACGGCGATGCAGCTTGCTGTACTGAACCGTGAAGTCGAGATTCAGATTCAACGCTGGGTCGGTGTAGGTCCTTGGGGCATACGTGGACAATTTCTGGTTGAGGCATTCCTGTTGGGATTGTTTTCCTCGATTCTGGCCGGTGCGGTGTTCCTGTATACCGGAGAAATGATACAGAAAATTATCATCTCGTTGGTGCCGTTTATGTCTAACCAACTGACTTCACCGATGCTGGTTATCGGTGTGGTACTGGTTACCGGTCCTGTGCTTGCCTTGCTGGGTGGTGGTCTTGCCAGTCAAAGAGCAATAGGTATGGGAGACAAATGAACAATCGCCATATCTTGCTGGCTTTATCACTGGTGACAGGCTTCTGTTTGCTGGCGCCTCAGGCGTTTGCCCACTTATCCGGTGTATTCGCCTATTTTGTACAAGATATTAATGAACCATCCGCCAGCACCCGTATGTTACAGCAGCAGCTGGACAGTGTTTCCGGACGTATTGCTAAACTGGGTCCTGAGGTGGATCAGGCCCGTGCTGATTATGATGTACAGGCCGATTCGTCTGTGCAGCGTATCCGCTTTTATGATGTCTATGTTGGTAGTGCACTGGGAGCGTTATGGGCAGGCGCGCAGGATCCGATAGACGTGCTGGCCAGTACCGAGCTGATGCAGAAACGACTAGGCGAAGATCTAGACGCACTGGTCAAGCTGGCAGATTCATACCGTAAGTTACAGGGGCAGGAAGAATCATTGCGTCGTTATGCTGATTTGCTGGTGCCTTTTCGTGAGGCTTCACAGGCCAGAGATGATCGACTATCGAATGTGCCTACAGGACTCGTTTCTCCCTTTGCTGAACCCTATATCGCTTACCGCATTGCAGAAGACTGGGAAGAATTGCGAGGCACCACATTTACATTGTTCTTTACCTGGGCCGCAAGCAAGATAGCTGAGCAGGGGGTCGGTACCGTACTGGATAAAATGGATAATAACGGACGCGTCTGGAATCTGACTGAAGAAAACCTGAATGCCCTGGTTGGCGGTGACAGTTTTCCCTTTATGAAGGATGTACGTTTTTATATCCGTGCAGATCACTTGAATCTTTCGGCAACACTGGTTTCATCACGTAATAAATACAAATTGCTGACAGTGGGTCAGATTGAACGTACCGGTCCGGCTGGAGTACAGTACCGGATAGAAGGAATTTTTCTGGATGGTATGCCCATTGATCCGAATGACGTGGACGTACAACGAGAGGTGTATCGTGGACAGTTAATGGGAATCAATATCCAGTCATTAATGCCACCCGATGCCAAGGTTGCCTCTTTCGAACAACAAAATGGCTATATTCAGTTCAAGTTTCAATAACTGACTATTGCAAACCTCCGGATTAAACTATTGTCTGGAATCGTTACAGTGTTTGCCTTATTTAGGGTAAAACGGTAGTATTTATAGGTAATTATACTAGTAAGGTATGCGCGTTCCACAGGATGCGAAATACCGTTCTGCCAGACCACAGATCATTACCCGCTGTATATCTGTACGAAAGCGATTGTTAGTATGGCAATACCATATCAAATTGTTGGCCAGGGTTACGTTGTGCTCTGGAAAAACAGCCTGAGGGGGCGATATGAGAGTATGCATCCGGCTAGTCGTGTTAGTGGGCACCAAATGCCAGAGCTCTCATGACATTATTTGTATCATAAAAAAAGAACACAACCAGTCTTTCCGGATTGTCTGAATAGCGTAGTAATATCGGAATGAATTAGGAAAGATATTTTTGTGGTTATTTTGCACAGCTATAACTTAACTACTGAACAGGGTTTAAATGAGAGATGAGCGCCATGGATTTTGATCGTGCAGTAAAACTGACTCGTGATTTGAGAGCCAATCTTGGCAAGGTAGTCAAGGGACACGAAACCGGTGTCGATTTGCTCATCATTGCACTGGTGGCCAAAGGACATGTGTTGCTGGAGTCTGTGCCAGGTGAAGGCAAGACGCTGCTCTCTACTGCTTTGGCCGCTTCAATAGATGGCATGTCTTCGGGTCGTATATCGGGTCAGCCAACCCTGAAACCCTCTGACTTACTTGGTGCTGAGGTTGCCGCCGCAGAAGGCAGTAAACGCTTTGAACTCATCAAGGGGCCGATATTCAATAATATTGTGCTATTTGACGAATTGAATCGTACTGATCCCCGCACACAGTCCGCATTGCTTGAAGCGATGCAGGAGCAACAGGTGACCATAGGCACGAGCTCGCACAAGCTGCCACAACCGTTCAATGTCATTGCAACCCAGAACCCGCTATCACATGAAGGTACCTGGGAGCTGGATGCCGCTGCCAAGCAACGGTTTATGGTCAAGATCGAATGGACCTTTTCTTCACGTGAAATCGAATTCCAGATTGCACGCGAAGCCAAGGCCTCATTAAGAGAAAATCTTGAAAAAATCAGGCCGGTAATTACCCGCGACGAATTTGCTGATGTGCAGGCTTTGATTCAGAAGGAAGTAACCATTTCAGATTCAATTGTGCATCTGATGAATGCCGTGACAGTTGCAACCCGGCGCTCTGATCCATCCTATCCTTCCGAGTCTTTTGACAAGGCCGGTTTTGGCCGTGAAGTCATCAGCCCAGCAGGTGGTGCCAGTTCCAGGACTACGAGTTTCTGGCCGCCGTTCCTGCGAGCCCATGCCTTTTTTCATGGACGCAAGCATGTGGTTCCATACGATGTATTTGCCACCGCAGTACCAGTGCTCAATCACAGGCTGGAAACCAGCTACCCGGTTGATACGGCAAAACTGATTAATCTTATCCTGTGTGAAAGAGGTTATGCTTACAACGTCCCAGCATAACGACGCGGACGTAGTGATGGACCGTCATGCGCTGCAGGCCTTGGGCGTGTTGATGCCAATCCGGCTTTCGCCATTAAAATTTCTCCCTGGCAGACACCCTTTGGGACGGGCTGGCAGTGGACTGAGATTTTTACGTACCAGAACCTTTCAACAGGGTGAAGATAATCCCCGTGATATTGATAAATTCAGTTCGCGCGATGATCGACAGGTCATCGAATGGGAAGAGGAAGCGCAGGCCGCGGTCATGGTTCTGGCAGATGTGTCTGCATCCATGTCCCTGCCTACCAAGGCTCTGCTGCGTAATACTACAATATTGCAGTTGACCTATTCGCTGTGGAGAGCCGGTGATCGTATAGGTACAATATTTTTCAGTAATATGTTGCACAAGGAAATCAGGGCCGCCAACCTTAAGATGCAAATGGAGCACCTGTCGGCTGCACTGCGAGGGCTTGGTGCCTATCCTGAAACGGACATATTGACTGTGCTCAAACGTTATATGAACCAAACTTCCCGTAATCGTCCGGACATGCTGTTTCTTGTTTCTGACTTTGTATCAATGCACGAGCAGAACTTGCAGCTGGATGCCGACTGGTATCCAGTGCTTAACCAGCTACGAAACAACCTTATTCCTGTCATCATTACCTTTGCGATACCTTCCGGAATCCGGGGTATGTTGAAACTCTGGGATCCGGAAAGACAAACCAGACGCCTGACCTGGTTCTCGTCTGATCGGGTCAAGCAAATAAACCAGGAAGAACAGGATCGTGTAGATAATCTGGTCCAGAAATTCAGAGCTGCAGGGCTGGATTATCTGGTCATTTCCAGTCAGCGTGAAATTTATCCCCAATTAGCCCAGTTAGCTCGACAACGTCGCCGCAGGAAAAATTGATATGTTAAAAACTATGTTATTAAAATCAGGTTTGTTTTTGATGCTGTATACCTCCGTAGCGGCTGCACAGGATTTTGTTCCTGATGTATACCAGGATGAATATGTCACTATTCGCTCCGGAGTAATGGAATCAGGTAAAAAACCGATCACACTGGGTGATCGCCTGACGCTGGCTATAGAAGTGGACTTCAAAAGCAATGAAGTATTGGTAGAAAGCCTGAACGATGAAATTTTCCGTCGTAACTGGGGTTCGGAAAAGGGTCTGAGTTTGATTAACTCACCGGTTGTTACCCTGACCGATCACGGCGGCGGCTTGACCACGATGCGTGCAGATTTTCAGTTTCAGGTGATCGACTGTCCTGCCGAGCAACCTTCCTGTCCAGGACATAAGGTATACGCATTGCCGGTAATTTCTTTGGGTTACCAGATCATTGATAGTAGTGGTGCGGTAGTGAATAACAAATCAGTTCGATTTAATGCCTGGCCGGGCACGCTGGTTGTTACCCAGGTATTACCTGTGAAGTCGGAAGGTCTCGCCGAGTTTGCAACCTATTTTCCGGATGGCGGGTATTCGGGAAGTGTTGCCTATACTGAAAAATACACTGGTGGTTTATGGGTGTCACTGGCAGGTGGGTTATTACTCTTGTCGAGTTTTGTGCCTGCCCTGTTTTCAACTGCACAATCACCTCGGCGTGCCGATGGATACAAAAAAACAGGCACGCGTTGGGAGAGTATTCTAAATTTATTACAGGATGAAAAGCGTACCATTTCAGATGAAGAATGGTCGGATCTGGTCAGACGCTGCGCTACCTGGTACTGCATGGATGAACATTCATTCAATCCCTATACCTGGTTGGTGATTCCGGACTCAGGGCAGTCCCGCCCCTTGCAGGATTTTAAACCCTATTTTATTGATGTGTTGAATCAGGAAAGTATTGATAAGGCTCGCCGCGCCGGGTTTTTACTTCGGTTCCGCCAGCTTGCCGGTCTGCCTGCTGTAGCTTAATCGGGTATTTTCGCTTGATAGAGTGGGGTAGTTTTCATTTTGAACGCAGCTGGCCGTTGTGGCTGGGCGTGTTCACAATGTTACTACTGAGTGTAATCTGGTATTACCATCGCCGGAACCAGTTCCCGGACATGATGCTGATTTCAAACACTGTCCCTTACAAGGGATTGACGGATCGTCTGCCGGTAATTCTGGGTGGGATTATCCTGATGTTATTATTGATTACGCTGATGGAACCTTCGGTAGTCAGAACAGTAACGGTGGATCAGAAAGCAAGAGACTTTCTGGTGATCGTTGATACTTCGAGGTCGATGCGTCACGATGCCAATGTGCGCCGGGACACTGTGGAATTGAAGTATGCGCGCAGGGCTGGTACGTTCGCCTCCAATGTGGACGACCCTAGCAAGTTACCCCTGCTTGCCCGGTATGAACTTGCTCGTGAAAGTCTGCTCAGCTTTCTGGCGCAACGCAGGGCACAAGACCGCGTTGGAATGATTTATTTTAATGATAATGTTTTTACCATGTCTGCACCGACCGCGAATATAGATTTCGTAACCGAGCAGCTGGGTGCGATGGATGATTATGTAAACTGGGGTACGGATATTGCTCTGGCTATGCAGACAGGACTGAATTTGCTGGAGCGTTATCCACAGCAAAACAAGAAAGCGATTATCCTGCTGACAGATGCAGAGGCGGCGTACACCAAGGAAGTGGAAACGCAGCTGGCCAGAGTGGCCAGTATGGATATCTCCTTTTACCTGTTGTGGATAACCACAGACGAAAAGGACATGTCTAATGAAGAAATCACCAAGTTTCTGGATTATGCGCGGTCAGTAGGTACGGTGATCACGCTGGAAAGTCTGGATGCCAAAAACATGGAAGATTCATTGCGTGATATCGGTATGCTGGAGGATTATTCATACAAGGAAGCCAGGAGACAAAAATTGAATCTGGCACAACCGTTCCTTGATGTGGCCAGATATCTTGTATTGTTATGGTTGTTATTGGTAGCGACGATTTTTCATCCAGGTAATGACAGGAATTTATTCAAGCGGGGTAATATATGAGTGATGCATCTACACAAGGTGGCGTTATGCGGAACGTTGCATTAGGCGAAATTTTCAGAGGCAGTATGGGAATGTTTGGCGGCAAGGCTGTGCGGATTGCCGGTGTAATCGTACTGCTAGCCGGTTTACAGACCTACGGTTTTTACCGGCATTTTGTGCCAGAGATAAACAGTGCCAATGCGAATCTGGACCAGTTGATGAATGAAGTGTCTACCAACATCCAGATGGACAAGGTATTGCATGAGCTGGAAAACCTGAAACGTGTGGCCGGTGATGATGGTCTTGCGCAGGAAGTGGTCAAGGTCTATGAACGGTTTATCAAGGAATTTCTTGAGAACCGTGTGCTGGCGTTAGAGCAGTTCAATAAGGCCGTCAACGCATTTCCGGCCCCTGCTGCAAAACTGGGTGCCGAATCTCTGACCAGGGTTAAAGCCGGTCTGGATAAGATTAATCAAATCTATGGTGACCATTACAGTGCATTGGTAGAGGATATCGATAGCACGCCTTTCTATCTGCAACCTATGGCTGCCTTTATCAAGAAGGGCAATGCGCTGGTATATAAGGTTAAGTTCAATCATGCCCTGTACAATTCAATTGTCGGTGACATGACCGTTGCCAACACCGAATTCAATGAGCTGAAACAGGAAGTGAAGGACCCGCATTTCGCTGCGATCATCCATTATGCACAGGCAAGAATGCAGTACACTGCTTTCAAGACCGAAAGCAAGTTTGAATACTATCAGCAAGCTATCGCCAATCTACAACAGAGCATGAAGCTTGACCCTGATTATGGTTTGCCAAAAATGTTGCTCGAGTATCTGTTGTCTGTACAGGGTAGCGCTTCAGCAGCGGATGCCAATGTACAAGGTGAAGGTAACGGACAGGCAGAAGGGGAGCGTGGGGTAATTTCCTCAGAATCTCCAAATTTCTAGGTGAACAGTTCGGTTGTAATAATCTGGTGCGTACTGGCCGTAATCCTGGCATTTGTGCTGTATTGGTTTTTTTCTACTGAACGATCTGCGCATAGCTGGAACAATCGCCCATCCAGACTGGTCTCGGCACTGGTCTTTTTGGCATTGGTGTTGACACTGTGGACTTCCTGGCTGGAGCGTCCTTCCTATAGTTATAATCCTGAATCCAATCCGGTTGCCATAGCGATTGCATTTGATTTATCGCCCAGCATGCTTGCTATTCCGGATCCTTCAACCAACAAGGATTTAACTCCTCGTTATCAGCGTGGTATCAATAATTTGTTGGCACTGCTGTCGCAACTGGAAGACCGTCAGGTAGATGTGCTGGTTTCCGTGGTTGGCTTTACCCAAAAGGCAGAAGTCATTATGGGTTGGGAGAGTAATATTTCCCAGATTCGTGAAATGCTTCAATATGTCATCTCACCCGGGCTATTTACCAGTACCGGAACCAGTATCGAGTCGGCAACCAAGGCGCTGGTTCAGTCATTCAATACCTTGCCGAAAAATCTAAAAGATGATGCGACCAAGATAGCGGTCATTGTGTCAGATGGAGAAGATACTTCTACTTATTCCTATATGGATTATGTGATGGAGGAGCTTGAGGCCAATTCGTTTGACATGATTACCTTGCAAACCGGTTTGCTCGACCAGAATGAAGGTGTGCCTCATTATGGCGACTTCGGAGAATTTGTTGATTTTGAGCCTATGAGTGGCAAATTGTTTACGGTTCCCGATGTGGACACCATGATGAAGCTTTCCGAAATTCCCTCGCATCGTGGTTTGTATCTGCGTGCAGAATCCAGCGGATCGACAGATAAGATGGTGGATTTTATTGTAAGCTCTGCGGATACAGGTATTGGGCTTGACCAGAAGGTCAGTGTAATACTTGGTTTATTTCTGGTTATCAGCTTGTTGTTTGCAATACAGGTTATGTAACACCAGTAACAATCAGGGCCATTCAGTTCTGAGGAAGGGTGCCCAGGAAGCGGGGAGCATTGCAGCAACCATATCAATATTCAATGTCAACAGCAGTGCTCCAAACAAAGACAAACCAATTCCCAGTATTACTTCGAAATCAAAAAACTCATGATCCCGATTAAGTACCCAGCTGAATATGAGTCGAAAGACCGGGGACAACCTTTGTATCGATACGGCCACAGAAATTGGCGCAACAGCGAGCGACATATAGCGGAATAGCTGGGAGAAAAAAACCAGCACACCGGAAATAGCAAACCATTTACCTGCTTCCCGATCCAGATTTTTCATAAACCCGAATCCACCTGTCAGTACAACAACGAGTAAAACTCCCAATGTTGCTGCCAGATATGAAATCAGGCCCCCAGCGATGCTATCCAGTAATCCTCCGCCGGATCCAAGCCCTTTCATGATAAACAGCGGACTGGCGCCATAGGCAAATGCGCTGATCAAGCCCCAGAAAAAACCTTCACCATAGCGAGGGACAAAACCGGATTTGGTTTTCTTGGGTGTTTTATCGTGTTTACGGAATGAGGTGACAGCCGGTCCAAACATGACCAGCATGAAACCGGTAAAGCTGAGTGGATTCATGGTCTCATCCAGAAAAATCATTGCCAGTATGATCGAAATCGGTACGCTAAGTTGCTGAACCGGGCTGGACAGATTTGCCCCCAGCGCATGGGTGGAACGGTAATTGCCATAACGACCAATATTAAAATGAATTACGCCTGCCAAAGACATCCAGAACCAGCTATCGGGCGAAAACCGGAGTAGCGATTCCATACCACCAAACGGAATACATGCCAGAGCAAACAAGGGTACGCCCATGGGAACAGTGACCATCATTGCCTGGACTACACTGCCGGTAAGCACACCACGCCGTATTGATGCGTTGTTAAATCCAAAAGTGGCGGCAGATGCCAACGCTAGCAGGGCACCTAACATAGTGCAGCCTTGGCTTGTAAGCGTGTATTACAGTAGTAGCGAGTCATTCGAGGGAAGTTTTAAAGCAGGCTAACACCAGCACATCACAAAGTGTCTGCAATGTGGTGGTGTTAGCGCATTGTTCGGATCAGACTTTTTTGTTCTTGATTAATGAACGTACCAGTTCCGGATTCAGTTTGATGCCCAGTTGGTATTCTGGCGCATTTTCAATCTGTTCAAGATCATTCAGACCACAGTATTTGAAAATACGATTGGTAGAAGAGATCAGTCTGGCAGGACGATCCGGGTCGGCGTTAAAATGCTGATGGATCGTATTGGGCGGTATATAAATTACATCACCAGCTTCCCATTCAAAGCGTTTGATTTCTTCCTGCGGTTTCCATTTGTATACATCGATAATTTCAATATCGCAATCCTGATGCAGGTCATATCCGCGACCTTCAAGCACATACAGACATTCTTCAGCCAGATGCCGATGTTTACCCGAATGGCTGCCTGGTGGAATGATCTGCATATACGCATCCACTGTTTCAACACGGGTATTCATTTGTTCATTAATCAAATGCTTTAACAAACCCTGACGTGACATTTCCCACGGCATTTCCTCCGGGGTTACCACTTTCCTGCGTTTGCTATTGCGTTCAGGAGCGGTTGCCGCATCATCCAGCATGTTCTGGTAAAGCGGGTTATTTACATTCCCTTCAAGCCAGGTTTTGGATTCATCCCATGACATAATTAATATCCTCCCTTTGGATGGTTAAGATCTTCTTCTGCTTCCCTGGCAGTAAAGTTCTCTCCTCCCGGAGCTGGTTTGGTATGGCGTGACTCAACCGTTTGCTGGAACAGCATGTTCATAAACAGGTACATCGGTTTGGTCTTGATAACGAGAGCCCTGGCAGGCTTGGTATTACTCGCGTTGAAATGCTGATGTACGCAGTTATTGTGTACGATGGCAACATCGCCTGCTTTCCATTCGTATTTGATTTCATCGTGCACTTCATAACCAACGCCATCAAGAATATAGAAGGCCGCTTCATTGACATGACCATGTTTCTGGGATTTGCCGCCGGGACCATATTCTTCAAGATGCAGGTGAAAGGTCTGGGTAATACCATCCTTTGGTTCCACATAATGCCGACTATAAGCCTGAGGACCATCAACAAACTTGATTTCACTGGCTTTGCGTACACGTGGCATGGCACGCAAACGATTCAGTTCCTCTGTCAGGTTGTAGGCACCCTGAATACCCCGTACGAATATACGGTCCTTTTTGCTGTGATAATAGCCAGCGGGTTGTTTATCAGCGGCGGATTTGGCGCCCTCAACCAGTTTATCCTCTTTCACTCTCGTTCTCCGTATTCGATAACTTGATTAGGTAAAATTTTATCACAATCAGTCGTTAAATTGAATGTAAGTTGGGATCGGTCAGTCGAACCAGATGCATGGTCAGGACTGGAATTTTTCAGTTGTACTCCGGTTTTCGTATTGACCACGAAATACCAACAGGATAGGCTCCCGATGGTTTGTTAATCACCCATTTTTATCGTTAAATATTGCTGAATTACTTCGCGGTCTCTGGAGGCTGTAAATTTATGAATCAATCGAAACTGACACACGTCCGGTTTACGGACACACTGCATTTAGCTATAAACAAGCTGTTGCCGCTGCTCGGATTGTTTCTGGTACTGACAAATGCTGCACATGCACAACAACCTACCCAGCTAAAACTGAGTCTGGGTGATGTATCGATGAACAAATTGCCGTTCGTGATGGCGTATGACGAAGGCATTTTCAAAAAGAATGGCCTCGATCTGATCCCCAAATTTACGCGTGGATCTGTTGAAATTATTCGCCAGAGCGGGATCGAAGTGCCGGATGAGTTTATCCTGGAAAAGGGAGAGTTTACGCCTATCAAGGTCGGTGGCGCCGCTCCCAGCATTGTTGCATTGACGACTCGTGCCGGTGAGGATGACCCAGTTATTATCGGTTCAACCCATCAGACTGAGCGCTGGCGTATTGTCGGTAAGACAGAAATCCGCTCAGCCGAGCAACTCAAGGGTAAACGTATCGGTTATTCCGGTTATGGCGCGGTCAGTCATATGGCTGCCATCAGTTTTGCCCGCGCAATGGGATGGGATCCTAATTTAGACTGGTCCATGATGGGTGACGCACTGGGTGTGGATGCGCTGCAAAAAGGCTATGTCGATGCGATCGTTGCGCCCGAGCTGCATGCCACTATGGCGATTAGTGCCGGCTACAAGGTGATCGTCGATCTGGCCGACTATAATCTTGCCATGGGTGGCTCATCATTTATGGTTGACCGCGAATGGTTGAAGAATAACCGCGACGCAGCAAAGCGTTTTGTTAAAAGCGCAATCGAAGCTGTTGCGATGCTGAAAAATGACAAGGATGCCTCTTTCCGGGCCATGGGCAAATGGTACCAGATGACCGATCCTGAATTGATGGAAGACTTTTATGATGAGGCAGCCAAGTTACCGAACAAGCCGTATCCACCTGTAGAAGGCTTGAAAAAAGTGATGGAAATCTATGACAGCCACGAGATGAGAAAATATACGCTGGAGCATTTTTATGATGACAGCTTTGTGCGTGAACTGGATGAAAGTGGCTTTATAGACAGTTTATACAAAAAGAAATAGTACTCCCGTTATTACTGACTGATCTAGCCAGTTTCCAGGCCTGAAAATCTGCTCCCCCTGTAATGATTACATTGCAGGGGGAGTAATAGTTTAGTCAATTCCTGAAGCCCCCTGTCGTTTGCTAACCCGTCTAATTGCGGCTTAACCCGGAATTAGCGGGTGCTGTTAATGTATATGCGATAAAAAATCTTGACAGCAGGCCTGGTTTGGACAAAATTATGCCTATAAAGTTAGGTATCTAATTTTATTCTGTCAGTATGGTTCTGCCAGTCAATATGAATTAAGAGGAGGAAAGTCTGATGCTATCTCATGAAGACAACAAGCTGGTGTGCCTTATAGAAGGTGATGCCCCGATGGGTAAAATCATGCGCAGCCACTGGTTGCCAGCCTGTCTGACAGAAGAAGTTCCTGAGAATGATGGCAAGCCGATACGCGTACGATTACTGGGTGAAAACCTGGTCGCATTTCGTGACACAGAAGGTCGGGTTGGTGTGATTGATGAACAGTGCCCACATCGCAAGGCGTCACTGGCCTTGGGCAGAAATGAGGAGTGTGGCCTACGGTGCTTGTACCATGGTTGGAAAGTGGCTGTGGATGGCAAGATTGTGGATATGCCTTCTGAACCGGCTGAATCCGGTTTTACACACAAGGTTAAACAAAAAGCCTACAAAACCCGGGAAGCGGCCGGATTCGTCTGGGTATACATGGGTGATCAGGAAAACGTGCCTGAGTTTCAGCCACCGGTATTCCAGCCAGAGGAAACTACCAAGATAGCCATTGCCAAGACAATTATAGATTGTAACTGGGCGCAGGTACTGGAAGGGGCCATAGATTCCGCCCATTCTTCGACACTGCATTCGACTGATATGGTGCCAGCGAAGGTGGAAAGGGCAGGTGCGTCTGATTCGCTCTGGTATCGCCCATCCACTGACAAATCTCCTCGCCTGCAGGTTGAAGCTACGCCATTTGGCTTTCGTTATGCAGCAATCCGTCGTCCGATTAAGGACGCTGCAACACATGATTATGTTCGTACCTCGTTATTTATAGCGCCATATACGGTACTCATACCACCTAACAGCCGCTATAGCGTGGCCGTGTTGCATGTCCCCGTGGATGATACCCATACGGCATTTCATTTTATTGGATTCGGGAAAGCAGATTCCACGCCAGACACGGAAACCTGGCGCAAGTTTCTGGGTTTGCAGATTGGTATTGATGTGGATGCCTCGTTCAAGCGTTTTAACACCTATGCGAACGATTATGGACAGGACCGTACCCTGATGAAAACCGGTGTCAGTTTTACCGGTATTCGTGGCATACCCAATCAGGATATTGCCATGTGGGAAACCATGGGTGCGATTGCTGATCGATCAGAAGACAAGCTGGGCGCCAGTGATCTGGCGATTGTTGAATTCCGTCGGCAAATGGTCAAGGCAGTTAAATCAGTTGCAGTCGGTGGCGTTGCAATTGGTACAAGCCCCCGGGTAACCCAATGCAAGCTGCAATCGTTTGAAGGTATTGTTCCCAAAAATTCAGAGTGGCGTAATATTGGCCGGGCACCGGAAGAATTGCCGCTGGATCAGTTGAAGCAACAGTCGCAGTAATCAATAATAGCGAAACCGGCACACACTTCAGGAACAGCCAGCAATGAAACTCAATCTCTCCGTTGCCATAGGCAACTATGACCGCATGCGACCACTGGTGGACGGCGAAGTCCAGATAGATGGCGTCAACCCGGTGTTCATGTTGCAGGAACCGGAAGAAATGTTTTTTCGTGCTTTTCGCCATGCGGACTATGACATCACTGAATTATCGATGAGTAGTTATACCGTTAAAACTTCCAACAATAATTGTCCATATATCGGTGTGCCGGTATTTCCATCGAGAGCTTTTCGTCATACCTCGGTCTACATCCGTACCGATCGGGGTATCGAGACACCGGCTGATCTGAAGGGCAAGCGCATCGGTGTTCCGGAATACCAGTTGACCGCCAATGTCTGGGTGCGCCTGTTTCTGGAAGAAGACTATAAACTCAAACCCAGTCAGGTAACCTGGTATCGGGGTGGTTATGAAGAAGTTGGCAGGGTGGAAAAAATTAATCTGAACCTGACAGATGGCGTAAAAGTGATCAATATTCCTGAACATGAAACGCTAAGCCACATGCTGGCAGAAGGGGATCTGGATGCTGTGATCGGTCCACGTGCTCCTTCCTGTTTTACCAATGGTCATCCCCATGTAGGTTATCTTTTTAAAAATCCCCAGCAGGAAGCGCAGCAGTGGTATCAACGTACCGGTATATTTCCCATTATGCATCTGCTTGGTATACGCAAGAGCCTGGTGGCCGAGCACCCCTGGCTACCCTTTTCGGTGTATAAAGCATTTGAGCAATCCAAACAAATCGCCCTGACCCGTCTGACAGACACCTCTGCAACCAAGGTTACCCTGCCATTTGTGGAAGAACAGTTGCTGGCAGCCAGACGGTTAATGGGCCATGATTTCTGGTCGTATGGTTTCGAGGCCAACCGTCATGCGCTGGAGCGGTTCCTGATTCAGCATCATGCTGAAGGCCTTTCCTCCAGGCTGGTCAAGCCGGAGGAGTTGTTTCACCCGGCCAGCATGGAGCAGTTCAAAATCTAGACTGAACAGTGATAAATTTCTGGGTATCACTTCAGTACCTGCAGGATAAATCCGGTTTAATTTCAATTTTTGGACATTATTATGTACTCAATCAATCAAAACGATCTGGACGAGGCAATCAAGGCCAATGTTGCCGGTGCACTGGCAGAAGATATCGGTAGTGGCGATATCAATGCGGCACTGATTCCGGCAGACAGGATCGCTACTGCGCGTATCCTGTTTCGACAATCCGCGATATTGTGTGGTCAGGCCTGGGTGAATGAGGTGTTTCATCAACTGGATCCTGCCGTGGTGCTGGACTGGAAATTCCCGGATGGTAGCCGCGTCAATCCGGATGAGGTTGTGGTCACGATGTCGGGTAATGCCCGTTCCCTGTTATCGGGTGAACGCACAGCATTGAATTTTTTACAGATGCTTTCGGCTACGGCGACCCGTACGGCGTATTTTGTTGAACAAATCCGTGGTACCAGGACCCACCTGCTGGACACACGCAAAACACTGCCAGGCTTACGACTGGCACAGAAATATGCGGTCAAATGCGGCGGTGGCGAAAATCACCGCATGGGACTTTATGATGCATTTTTGATCAAGGAAAACCATATCGCTGCCAGTGGCAGTATTGCCGAAGCGGTAAAGGCAGCGCGCATACTCGCGCCGAACAAGGTTATTGAGGTTGAGGTGGAAACGCTGGATGAACTGGATCAAGCGCTGGCTGCCGGTGCGCCGATGATTTTGCTGGATAACTTCAGTCTGGAGCAGGCCCGCGAGGCCGTCAAACGCACAGCTGGTCGGGCCAAACTGGAAGGTTCCGGCGGTATCAACAATGAAACCTTAAAACCAACGGCAGAAACCGGTGTGGATTATATTTCTATGGGGACACTGACCAAAGATATCCAGTCTGTTGATTTGTCGATGCGTTTGTATATCGAATCATGACCGCTGCAGCCTACAGGCTCTCTATTTAGGCACGATTTTCTTTTTGGCTGATCGGGGTGTCGGTTTTGCCCCCGGTAGATTATCAATTGCCAGATTATTGATCATTGCTAACAAAGTCCGGCGCGTTGCCTCTACATCACTGGTACTAACTCCGGAGAGTGCGACATGATTGACTGCTTCAGCCAGCGGTGTCAGTGAGTCTTTCAGACTGCGACCTTTTCTGGTCAGGTAAATATGCATTTTTCGCTGGTTACCATTTTGTCGCCTGCGCTCGATCAGGCCCTTGCTCTCCATCGCTTTAAGTGCCGTAAAGGTAGTGGGTTCCATTACATCAGCCTGATCACTCAGTTCTCTCTGGGTCAGGCCTTCGTGTACCCAGAGTATGCGTAAAAATGTCCAGTGCCCAAAACTGACATCATGTTCTGCCAGCTTCGATTGCAGACTCTTGGCCAGAAACCGGCCTGCAATTCTTACCAGATGTGCCATACGATCATCCGGTATATCGGTGCGCCAGTCATTTTGTATTATTGGTGCGGTGGGTTTGGCCATACTCCCATTACTCCTTATCAGGTCAATGCACACTGGTGTTTCATGGTGATGGTCTGTCCGCTACGAGCAGATTCGAGTATGGCAAAACAGACTTCCATGGTCGCCAGACCCCAGTTGCCAGAGTGTATAGGCGATGCTTTTCCGCGAATGGCAGAAACCAGTTCGTCCAGGACTTCGCGGCGAGGAATCGTGGGCGCAGGCAAAGGTATGGTGTGATGTTCAGTATGTCCATACACCTCGATACCGGAAGGTGTAGGTCGCAAGTCGGCCTTGTCGCAGCTGACCAGAACCAGGCCAAAATGATTATGACCAATACCCTGCAAACTGGTATTGGCCAGTCCGAGTGATGTGCCATAGGCCCGGCGGTTTTTCAGCGCGGCCTCTTCAGCAGGACTGCTCACCTGCATCAAGGCGGTACGTGCCCGACCATACTCATCCAGACTACGTGCCTGACCAAGCTCTCCTGACCAATCGTTGAACTCATCACTGTCAAAATGGGCATAACCACTGTACGTCATGGATGCAAACACACCATTATCAAATGTCAGCAGAGCACTGTAGGCACCTTCTGTTTTTCGTGTTGGATCCCAGTTACCTGTCTGTGCCGTAACCCGGGTGACTACACCGCCACCAAGCAGACGCACGATGTCTACATGATGTGCTGCCTGGCTGTAGACCACACCTCCACCTTGTGCTGTATCCAGTTCTTCGGGTCGGCGCGGACGATACAGAAAATCCGTATAGTTAAGTGCCTGTATCATACGGGGCTGTCCGACTGCTCCGGAACGAATCAGTTTGACGGTATCAAGATAAGGTGTATCAAAACTGTGGCTATGCCCAACAATCAACTGGCATCCTGCTTTCTGCATCACATGAATCATCGCCTGACAGTCTTCGATGCTGAGCGCCATCGGTTTTTCCACCAATACATGCTTGCCATACTGTGCGGCGATTTCGACCTGGACACGGTGTAATTGATGCGGTGAAGCAATATAGACTGCATCGATTGGAGCTGACCGGCACATAGTTTCAAAATCATCAAATGTACTGCCTGAAAAATCCTGCTCAAACTGGCGACGTGCATCAGCACGAGGATCAAAGGCCGCTGTCAGCTGGATATCCGGATGAGCTGCCAGTGTAGGCAATAACAACATGAAACCTCGCCCGAGGCCTGAAATACCGATACGTACTGGCGTGCTTGTCATTCAGGCAGCTCGATAACCAGTTCTTCGCTGATGGCACGTGAAACGCATACCATCACATAGCGTGATTTTTCATCTTCAGACAGTACCAGGTCACGGTGTTCAGCGACACCTTCTGCCAGTTTGCAGCGGCAGGTGCCACAGGTGCCGCTTTCGCAGGACGAAGGCATTTTGTAACCCTTTAGTCGGAGCGCTTCGAGTATGGATTGGTTGGCCGCAACGGTGATTGTTTCCGGATTTCCCGCAATCTTGACCCTGAATGGTTTGTCATCCGGTCGGTGAGCAACATCACCCTGTCCGAAGTCTTCGAAATTAACACTGCTGCCAGGCCAGTGCCCGGTCATGTCACGCACGGCTGACATCAGTCCACGTGGACCACAACAGTAAAGATGGGCACCTTTTGGTTGTTCCAGTACTGGCCACAAATCATAAGCCTGGTCAGGATTTCCCTGATCATGATGTATGACTACCTTGCCGAAATATTCCGGTCCTTGCAGTTCCTGCAACAATGCTGATTGTTCTGCACTGCGTGTGAGGTAATACAGTTTGAAAGGTTTGTCACCGTTATACATCAGGGTTTTAATCATCGAATAAATCGGGGTGATCCCGATACCACCGGCGATAAACAGGTATCGAAGTGGATTGCCTTTTAAGGGGAAGTTGTTGATGGGTGCCGATATTCGTAATCGGTCACCGATGGTGGCGTGATCAATCAGGCTCCTGGATCCGCCTGTGCCGTTTTCCTCGCGTTTTACAGTGATAATGTAGCGGTCGGTAATATCGGGGCCCTGGCACAACGAATATTTGCGGATTTTCTCATCCGGAACTTCAATTTGTATATGTGCACCAGCTTCGGCCGGTGGCAGTATGATAGTGTCGTCTGCTGTCAGTTCAAAACGGACAATCTGGTCAGCCACCACGGTTTTAGCCGCGATGGTAACTGTGTAAACCAGTTCAGGATGTGTTGTCATGCGCTCAGCATAGCCCCTACAATAAACTTAATTATCTAAGTATAATGAGAGGGGAGTCCGGAATACAAGCAATCCGGACAGGCAACCCGGTGCCAGTCCAGACCGGATTCTTACTCACGCTCACGAGCGTTAACTATCTGGGAATGAATCATGAGTAATCGTATTCCGCGTCTGGAGATGGAAGAACTGGAGCCCCGATTGCGCGAATTCCTGCGCCCGCGTGTCGAACGGCTCGGCTATCTGGGCGAGTTTTTTAAGTGTGCAGGTCATGCCCCGGATGTGTTGCGTTATTTCATGGAAATGACTGAGGCTCTCAAAAAGGCCGTACCAGATCGTGTTACCGAAGCCGTCTCGCTGACGATTGCTGTCAGAACCGGTAACGATTATGAAAGAAACCAGCACGAAAGACTTTGTATCAAGCTGGGCTTTGGTCAGGACTGGGTACGTGCGGTAGAGTTGCTGGATCCTGAAAACCAGCCTCTGTTATCTGAAGCTGAGCGCGCTGCCCAGGCTTATGCGCTGGTAGCGATGGAACGCTTTGGACAACAGTGTGGAAACGAATTTGAACGAGTTCTGGATGCATTGCCTGTATCAGAGGCGATAGGTGTGTTGATGCTGGTTGGTCGATATATTACCCATGCGATTGCAGTTAATACACTCGCGCTGGTTCCACCCAAGCCGTCCATTTTTGAGGAACAGAATAAATGACGAACAAGGATCCACTCTGGATTACGGAAGCCGATGTGGTGAAACTGGTGTCACTGCGTGATGCGATTCCGGCGCTGGAACGTGGATTGGCACAGGAGAGTACCGGTCAGGCACTCAATATGGCTAAAACTCATGCCTCCTGGAATCAGGACAAGAGTACTTTGCATGCGATTGGTGCCGTCATGGAAGGTAATGGTGTGATAGGGACGAAAACCTGGGCGCATACGCCCGGTGGAGCCTGTCCTTTATTGATATTGTTTAGTAGTGAAACCGGTGCTTTGCTGGCGGTGATTGAAGCGTTTGCTCTTGGTCAGATGCGCACTGCAGGAATATCAGGAGTAGCAACACGCTGGATGGCGGAACAAAACGCAGACGATATGGCACTGATCGGTACAGGCAAGCAGGCGATGGCACAGGTGGCCGGAGTCTTTGCCGTAAGGTCACTGAAACGGTTGCGAGTATTTAGTCCGAACCAGGCCAATCGGGTTGCGTTTATTGACAAGGCGCGTAAGCAATTCCCGTTTGAAATTAACGAAGCTACTTCAGTCGAACAGGCAGTGCAGGATGCGTCCATAGTCACTCTGGTGACACGTGCCCGTGAACCCTTTCTGACCTCAGCGATGGTGAAGGCGGGTTGTCATATCAATGCGGTGGGTGCAATTACCCGGGAACGCCAGGAATTTACCCAGGATATTTTCGGTCGCAGTAACGTCATCGCAGTAGACAGTCTTGATTCTGTTCAGCGATTGAGCAGCGAGTTTATTGAACAGTTCGGTCAGGATACCGTGCGTTGGAAACAGGTTCAGCCTTTGTCTGCGCTGGTAGCCAGAGGTACTGGACGACCGTCTGGCACAGACCTGACATTGTTCAAGGCGATGGGGATGGGGTTGTCAGATGTGTCGCTCGGTGTGGAAATTCTCGCACAGGCTAGAACGGCAGGAGCAGGTCGATCCATACCGGCTCCGGTCAAGGCTCAGGCGCGTCTGGTTTAATTATATCAACGGGGAACAGAGGGGGAGATCAATATGTCATCCAGTCCGGCAGGTAACTTCTCACAAGAAAATACATCGCGTCCGTTTGTTGATGCGACGGGAAAATCCACGGCAGCTCCTGAATTATGGGAGCCCTATCTGGTAACCGGGGAAGAAATAACAGCAGAAGTGGTCAGACTGTCTGCTTTACCCAAACCGGCCAATGGTCGACGACGTGCGCTGATCGTACATCCTTCTTCCCGTGCGCCGGGTCTGGGGCTAGCGCCTGGTATTCAGGTTAGTCTGGATGTGTTGCTGCCGGGCGAGCAAACGGCTCCGGTTCGTCACAACTCGACCCAGGTCAACTTCTGCATCCAGGGTAGTGGTTTTACCATGATTAATGGCGAGCGGATTTCGTTCAAACGCTATGATGTCTGGAACCACAATTCATTTGCTACCTACACGCATCATAATGATACAGATGAGGTTCAGGTTCGCCTGACCTACTCGAATGCTGCCCTGCTTGAAAAAATGCAGGTGCACATAGTCGAGGAAAATCCTCCGATCAGTACGGCGCCTGAACACAAGGCAGATATGGATGACCCGAAACGCAAGTCACCCTTTGGTACCTTTCAGCTGACTGAACAGGGCGCCTGGTTGATGCCCTATGAAATACTGATTAATCCGCCCAGCGTGGAATCAAAAAATCTGCACTGGCCCTGGGAACTGGTCAGGCAAAACCTGAACAAGCTGACGGCACTTGGCAAGGATTATGTCGGACGAAGATTGTATCTGTTGTTTAATCCGATGACTGGCCGTACCAACGGTACCACGCCTAATTTCTTTGCGACCATTACCATACGCCCGCCGAAGATTATTGATCGACCACACCGGCATGTGTCAGCCGCGATAAATTATTACTTCCAGGGCAGTGGTTATTCTGTTGTGGAGAAGAAACGCTACGAGTGGAAAGCCGGCGATCTGATGTTGTCTGCACCCGGGTGGGCTGTGCATAATCACGCCTCCTATGATGAGCCGGTCTATGAATTGACAGTACAGGATCAGCCGCTGAATATTATTATGGAAAGCCTGTTATGGCAGGAGTCCTTAAGCCAACCTGCTGTAATACTCGGACAACAATCCGGATTTCTAACCAACCGATCGGAGTAAAGAATGAATATCGACCGAATCAAGGGTTCTATCCCGCCAGTTATTACTCCTTTCAGGGGCAATGACGTTGATTATGATGCCTACGCTGTATTGATAGAAAGGCAGGTCAGTCAGGGTTCACATGGTGTGTTGGTTAATGGCACCACGGCCGAGCCCAGCACCTTGACGCTGGATGAACGTAACCGTCTGGTGAAAATTGCTATCGAAGTGGTGAATAAACGTGTGCCGGTGGTGGCGGCCACAGGTTCACAGAGTCTTGCAGATACACTGGTGCTAACGGACTATGCCAGCAAGGCTGGTGCAGATTCACTACTGGTAGTGACCCCCTATTATATCCGTCCACCTCAACGTGGACTGGTGGCCTATTATAATGAAGTATGTCGTCGCACAGATTTGCCGGTGATGATCTACCATATACCGGGACGCACCGCGATCAGTGTCACGCTGGAAACCGTTGCGCAGATCCGTGATCAGTCACCCAATATGATTGGTATCAAGCATGCAGTGAATGATTTGGGTTTTTGTTCAGATTTACTCAAAGAATTCGGCGAGGATTTCCGGATATTTGTCGGACTGGAAGAACTGAGTTTTCCGATGATGGCTGTGGGTGCCTGTGGATTGATGAATGCGGTAAGTAACTTGATGCCGGGACCAGTAGCCGAAATGTGTGAACGCGTGTTCGACAATGATCTGGCCGGAGCCAAAAAAATACATTACGACTTGTTTGAGCTGAACAAGTCGGTGTTCTTCGATACCAATCCAATTGCGATCAAATACATGATGAAGCGAATGGGGATTATTCCGGACAATTCACATCGCTTGCCGATGGTTCCGGCCACACCAGAACTGGAGAAACGTCTGGACAAGGTATTGTTGGATGCAGGGCTCATCTGATTTGATTGTTTCGTAGGGTCACGGCATGCCGTGACCCTACATTCTGCCCATATTTCCAACTACACCCTGAAACTGGCGTGGACTTCTTTTGGAAACAGTTCTTCCACTTCCAGATGATGGCTGGCAACGCCTTGTTCATAAGCGTAACGGCAGAACGCCTCCAGCGTAGGCCGGTTGTGTTGTATACCATACGGCCAGAAATCTTCACCGAACGCTGTCACCACTTCTTCCACGTATCCGGTCTGCCAGGGTAGTGGTATACCGGAAGCGGTAATATCTTTCATTCGTTCCAGACTTCTGTTTTTAGATTCTTCGAATGCCTTGAACAGACTCATGGCTATCCAGCGATTTGCCTCGAACACATCCCGTCGCATGGCAATCACATGCATGATCGGGAAAATGCCTGTCTGCTGGTAGAATTTGCGTTCCTCTGCACGCGAATCCGCAAACAGACGAACCACATCGGAGCCTGCATCATGAAAAGCTTGCGGAGGACGCGCAGTGATGACCACATCAATCTCGCCTGAGAGTAACATCTCATTCAGACTCTTGTCCTGGCGCGAGCTATACTGAATGCCTTGAGGCAAACTCAGATTTACCTTTTCCTTTCTGCCTGGCTGATTGACACCGGCCTGTACCCATTTGATGGATTTCAGATCGACACCATAATAATGAGACAACAAGCCACGCACATAGACTCCGGCAGTTTGCGCCCATTCCGGTATACCAATGGTTTTGCCCTGTAATTGTTCTGCCGTAGAAATTCCGCTTTGTTTGCGCACATAAAAGGCTGAATGTCTGAACACTCGCGAGGGAAACACAGGAATTGCGATCATCCTGGCATTACCGGCTGCAGTCAGCGAGATATATTTTGCGAAGGACATCTCGGATACATCCCATTCCAGGTGATTGGTAAAACGGTAGAAAATTTCCTCAATTTGCAGGATTTGGGGGGTGAGCATGATGCCATCTGCCTGAACCACGCCATTGGTTAGATCGCGTAGATGATCGTTGTCATTTACGGCCAACGAAAGATGTAATCTGGAGGTGCCGTTCTGCTCGACGAACTGTTGATGTGATTTTCCTGTTCCAGATTCTTGCATTACTGAATCTCCAATGTGCATTTGTAATAAACGGTTTGTTGATTGCCCGTGTGATTAAATATTATCGCAGCAAACATTGATACTCCCTCGTTGCAGATTAATCAGCCAGCCTGATTATTTACTGATCCATTGTGCTACTGGCCATTACTTCATCCAGTCGCATCAGTCTGGGGGTTAATCCCTGTTCGAATGAATACTGAGCTGCTGTTTCGAGTACCTTACGATTCGCCTTGATTCCATGGCGGACGACTGATTCGCGTAGTGCACTGATCGCATCAGCTGATATCAGTCCGGTAGTGGCATGGTAGTCAATGTGTTCGAGTCTTTGTTGATTGGTCAGTTCATTGGCCTGTTCAAATGCTTTTAACAGATTAAGTATCACCCAGGGGTGCTTCTGTGCAATCTCACGACGTACTACCATGCCGTGATTAATCGGATAGATTCCAGTCTTGCGAAAGTAACGTACACCTTCTGCGGCAGGATCCGGAAACAACGAACGGACGTCGGGATGATTGTGCAGATCGGCCGTGCTGCGGTCGACCAGGTTTTTATGACGTAAATAATGAATCACGGCATCCATCTCACCCGCCAGCATCATCGAACCAATGTTTTTTTCGGGTGGAATCTGGTTGATGGTGACACCTGCCGGTGCCTTGAAGCCGACACTCGAAGCATGACTGTGTGAGGGTACGCGTTCCATCCAGTGTTGCATGTCCTGTTGCGCCACTCCAAACTCATGTTGCAGTATACCTCGAGTCCATAGTGCCGCAGTCTGTTGGTATTCAGGTACTCCGACCCGACGTCCTTTCAGATCCTTTGGTGACTCTATACCAGAATCCTTGCGTACCAGAATTTCAGTGTGAAAGAACTTGCGCGTCGTGAATATGGGTAATCCAATCCAGCGGTCATCACCACCGGATACAGCCATTAATAGGGATGAAAATGACATTTCCGAGATATCGAAATCAGCAAATTTCAATTGTCGCCAGAACATTTCTGAGGGGTGCAAGACGGTCGGAATCAGGTCGATGCCATCGGCGTGGACTCGTCCGTCCAGAATCGGCCAGGTCCTGGGATTCGCTGCAACTGCCATACTGAGCTGAAGTTTCATAGAGTATCTGCTGGAGTGACTGTATGAGCAGATTAGCAAAATAGCCTCTGGTTACACAAACAAATTAACTGATTCGTGTTTCCGTGTTGTCTTATGACGGCAAGTTTATTTCCCCAACAATCACGTAAGCGTCTGGTGAGTTAACTGGCAGTGGAAGTTTGTTTAATAATAAATGCACAAGATAGTGGCGAAAGTTATTGCTTAATTCTGAAATGTTTCTATATGATGGTTCCATTCTTGTTCTATATATCGGGGGGTATAAAGAAATGAGTAAACACAATTCCTATGTGGCATCCATATTTGGTTCCCTTTCAGTTGTCCTGCCTTTAGTCATTCCTTTCAACGTTCATGCACAGGCCGTGCTTGAGGAAGTAATCGTTACTGCGCAGCGCAGGGAGCAGTCACTGCAGGAAGTACCCATTTCCATCGAGACATTCAGCGGTGTGGAAATCAGTCGTCAGGGTTATCGGGACATGCAGGAGTTGTCTATCTATTCGCCAACGGTGACAGTGGAACCTGACATTCTACGTAACAGTATTACCATACGTGGTCTGGGTGCTGCGAGTGCAGATGCGCTGACCATAGAACAGTCCAGCCCAACCTTTGTGGATGGTATACATTACGGTCGTACTTCCCAGATCAAACTGGCGTTCCTTGATGTGCAGTCGGTTGAAGTGCTGAAAGGACCTCAGCCAGTTTATTTCGGCCAGAATGCGATTGCTGGTGCATTCAACCTGACGACACGCAAGCCGACTGCGGAATGGGAAGCCAATCTGAATGCTGAAGCCAGCAATTTTAATTCACAAAAAGTGGAGTTTGGCGCCGGCGGCCCGATAAACGATACCTGGGGTATTCGTGTTGCTGGTACGTTTGAGCGATCGGATGGTTACCTGCAGGATGTTGTGACAGATGAGAAATTTCCGTCATTCAAGAATTATGGCGGCCGTGTGATCCTGCAATGGGCGCCAACAGAGAACTTCAAGGCAACCTGGAAACTGGAATCTTCTGACCAGAAAAAAGGTGCTGAAGGTAAACATGTTTGTGTCGTTGACAATCCGCCGGTACTTTCGAATGCACTGACCGCATTGCACGAACCACAATATGTCTTGCTGGATCGGCCCTACGGTGTGGGTTGGGATGTAAAGCACAAGGCGCTTGGTGCCTGTTACGAAAGTAATGATGGTATTCTGGTATCCGGTGCCTTGCCAGTACCCAGAAATGCATTCCCCAACCAGATTGCTGAAGCAGGCAATACCATATTGCTTAATATAAATAGTCTGGAAGGCCTGATACCGCGCATTTCCAGTGCTGATGGATTCAGACAGGACAATCCGCAATACAGTTTTGTCCCGCATGAGGATATCAGCCCGTGGAATACCTACCTGAATCTGGCCTATACACTCGACGGCGGTATGTTTGATGGTGTTGAACTGACATCACTTACTGGCTATGACTATTATCTGCGCGAATACATGCGCGATAATCGTGGGACACCATTTTATGCGAACTTCCAGAACCGTCAGGAAGACCAGTGGTCATTCAGTCAGGAATTTCGTGCTACATCCCCCACCGGTGGAACCATAGAGTGGATGGTCGGCGCTTATTATCAGGATGTTGATTACGACTTCTTTTCAGATAGTATCCGACCAAACAACCGTACCGGACGTCGATATAATGAAGGTTACGAAGATGCCAGATGGAAGAGTGTGTTTGGTAACATCACCTATAACTTCATGGACAACAAGGCATCAGTTGACGTAGGCGCTCGTTATAGCAACTCGTCCAAATCCACTTTTGTGGAAGGCTGGGGTGCGCAATGGATGATGTTTGATGGTTTTGTGTTTACCTGGAACCAGAGAAGCGGTCCGGATAGTACACCTGGTCCAGGCACACGGTTTGCCCTGTATAACGGTACCAGCCCGATCGGTATGACCAAACTGACGAAATTTGTCTGTACCAATCCAGCTCAAGGTAATACTACAACTTGTCCAATCCCCGGACCCTATATTGGTGAGGCCGATCAAACTGAACTGAACCCGCAGATCGTATTGCGATATCGCCCAAGCGATACGATGTCAATGTATGCAAAATATGCCGAATCATTCAAAGCGGCTGGGTTTAATACTGGACAGGCGACATTGCCTAATACTATTGATGAATACAGTTTTGGTCCCGAGTATGGCACCAACTATGAAGTCGGTATCAAGGGCGAACTGTTCGACAGTCGGGCACGCTATACGATCTCGCTGTTCAGTAACAAGATTAAAGACTTGCAGCTGGCTGCAGCCACGCCGAGTACCGACAATAACCTGCTGGATTTCCAGAATGCCGGAGCGCAGCGGGTACGGGGTACTGAAATCAGTTTTGATTGGATACCCACCGATCGGCTGACATTGAACCTGTCAGCAGCGATTATGGACGGAGTCATGCTTGACTACCAGGGAGCTACTTGTACCGAAGCCGAGTTTGCCAATCCTGCGGCTTCAGGTTGTGATACTTCGATCACAAATGGTTCAATCGATCGTTCCGGTACCCAGGCACCCAATACGCCGGACTGGAAGATTGTCATGAATGCGGATTATGTCTGGCCCCTGTCCAATGGATATGAGGTCGATCTGAACGCAAAAGGCTTTGTCTCTGATGGTTATATCACGGATACCAATGGTTTCAGTCAGGTAACCAAATATAACAAACACGGAGATGTAGGGTTCAGTGCCGGTTTTGGACCGCAGGAAGGCGCCTGGAAGCTGACGGCATTCGCCCGTAATGTGTTGGAGGCATCACCATCCTACAATGCCGAGTTTGACCTGACACCAGAAGCAATACAGTCTCCAGTGGTATACCGGAGTAGCTACATGTCTTATGGATTGAGTTTCCGCTACAACTATAATTAATAGTCTCCTGTTGTGAATCGGGGTACATGTTGGTACCCCGTTTTTTTTTGTCAATTAACCGTTTCATGCCCGAGGAGACTGACTCTGTAAGTTTGCCCTGCGTGTCACTTGTTGCTATCATCGAATCGAGCCTATCGTATGTTTTCAGCTGTCGATAGGCTATCAATATACTCATCAGCATCCGCAAGATAGTCAGGACGAGAGGAGGGGAACTCATTGCTAACTGATCTATGGAATGGCGTGCTTATTTTTTCGAGCATGAAGGTCCTGCTGGCCATGGCCGCTGCAATACCGTTGGGTCTGGTTTTTGGAACCCTGCCAGGTATTGGTGGACTGGTTGCGTTGGCAATCGTGTTACCCATGATCTATGGTATGGAGCCTGCTACCGGCCTGGCATTTCTGCTAAGTTGTCATGCCATGATTGCCACCAGTGGTGCGGTACCTGCGATATTGCTGGGTATTCCTCCTTCTGTCGGTGCCTCTGCCACTGTCATTGATGGTTATGTGCTCGCACGGCGTGGACGTGCCGGTTATGCCATGGGTGCGGCATTGGGTTCTTCTGCACTGGGCGGCCTGATAGGCGCGCTGGTATTGATCGTTTTGTTACCTATCATCCAGCCGGTGGTGATGTCATTCGGATCACCTGAAACCTTTTTTCTGGCCTTGCTGGGCTTAAGTTATCTTTCACTCATGGGTGATGGTTCACCGATGAAAGGTGTGGCGGCAGCCGGTCTGGGTTTATTCATGGGAACATTTGGTTATCACAGTCTTTCCGGCATTCCCCGTTTTTGGATGGATTACGATTATCTGCTCGATGGCTTCCGGATTATCCCTCTGGCGTTGGGTCTGTTCGCCATACCTGAAATACTTGAATTAATGTCCGGCAAAAGTATTGCGGTTAAAAACGCCGATGGCTCAAATATTACCATGACGTTCAAGGAAGTATGGCTGGGAGTGATGGCCAATTTCGTACGTAAAGAAGTATTAATACGTTCATCCTTGATGGGGACATTTATAGGGATGGTTCCTGGAGTGGGTAGTGAAACGGCACCGTTTATCACTTATGGCACAGCCAAGCAGGCTTCTAAGCGCAAACACCGTTTTGGCAAGGGCTCAATTGAAGGTGTGATTGGTCCCGAAGGTGCGAATAATGCCAAGGAAGGTGGTTCACTGGTACCGACATTGGCCTTCGGTGTTCCTGGTAGCAGCGCCATGGTGCTATTGTTGGGTGGATTCCTGATGCTGGGATTGCAGCCAGGACCGGAGTTTCTTAAAAACCATATGGACATGGCATACGGACTTGCGATCGTACTCATTGCCGCCAATTTTGTCGGTGCACTGGTACTTATCCTGCTTGCCAGGTATCTGGCAAAAATCACCCAGATTCCAGGGCATGTGTTAATGCCAATCTTAATAAGTCTGGTGGTGTTAGGTGCCTATGCCAGTGAAAGCCATTTTGAAGACGTCATGTTTGTGTTTATATTCGGTATGCTGGGTATCGTCATGAAACGCTTTGGTTTTCCGAGGCCGGCCCTGTTACTAGGATTCGTGCTGGCACCCTTACTGGAGAATTATCTGGTCATCTCACTGAGTACTTATGGCGCAACATTTTTTATGCGCCCAATTTCACTCGCAATCGTGGCGTTAATTCTGGTGGGAGGTTTAATGCCAGTAGTCCGTTATTTCCGCGACCGTAATTCGAACAATCCTGATAATGTTGCAGGTGTACACAAGTGATACTCAAAGGCAGGTTAGCTAATCTTCTGATGCCCGGGGTATTACTGTTGTTTATAGCCGGCTTTCTACTATTAGGTAAATATCACTGGAATTATCCCAATAGTGTCATTCTGTTTCCAGCTGTAGTAGGCACTCTGGCAATGATCAGTGCGGTCTGGTTATTTATACGTGCACTGATCGTACCTATTGCAGTGCTTTCGGGAGAGGGTAGTTCGATTGGTGAAAGTGAAGATCCGCGTTGCAGTTTGTTGAAACGAATGATCTGGGTGGGTAGTGTTTATCCTCTGGGTTATCTTCTAGGACTGGTGCCAGGATTAATGATATTTACCCTGGGTTATACCAGTTACCACCGTTTGCCCTGGTCACAAAGGTTGATCGCCACTGCAATCGTTTTCGCACTGGTCTACATAGGGTTTTACAAACTATTGGGTGTTTCCAGTTTACCAATTGCACCTTTATGGATGCGTAATTAATCAATCAAGTATTTCTGCAAGGCACACCTGCAAATTTATTTAATACATTCCGAGGAGAAAGGACGGATGCAGTTGCATGATGACTTTGGTCATGATCACACCCATACCAGCGAAGCAGACAGACAGGCTGTAGCCCAGTCAATCTGGCGTCAGGAGACGGTCGAGTTAAACACAGCTGGAATTGATATAGGTAGTTCCACCTCGCATCTGCTGTTTGCCAAAATCACGCTGCAGCGTCGGTCTCAGGGCTTGTCCAGCCGGTTTGAAGTGACCCGACGTGAAATTATATTCAGCTCACCCATTATGCACACACCGTTTCTGCAAGATGGAACCATTGATGATCGTCGCCTTGAAACGTTTATATCAAACGCCTATCACCAAGCGGGCTTCAAACGCAGTGATATAGACAGTGGTGCTGTCATACTTACCGGCGAAGCTATAAAGCGGACCAATGCACGCAAGATTGCTGATTTGTTTGCGGAAGAAGCCGGCAAGTTTGTCTGTGCTACCGCCGGACACAAACTTGAATGTACGCTTGCCGCACATGGATCCGGTGCGGTGGCAATGTCAAAAGCCAATGGTGTGTGTCTACTGCATGTGGATATCGGAGGGGGCACGACCAAACTGGCCCTGGTGGATCAGGGAAAAATTCTCGGTGTATGTGCATTTGCTGCCGGTGGACGCTTGCTGGCAAGGGATGAGTTTGGGTTATGGACACGTGTAGATGAGTCCGCCCAACTCGTAGCTGATGAGCTGGGTCTTAAAACAGACCCGCAGACCTTAGAGAACCCTGAGGTTCGTCAGCAAATTTCCCGTCGGTTGGCCAATGTGATTGTTGATTTTATTCGTGGTGGTGCCAGGGATCGTTTGGGTATGGCCTTGCAACTGACCGAGGACCTGCCAAGAACTGTCCAACCAACTGCACTGACCTTTTCCGGTGGTGTGTCTGAATATCTACTGCATGACGAAGATCAGGATTACGGTGACATTGCACGAATGTTGGCTGATGAGCTGAGAGGTCAGCTGGCAGAAAAGGTTAATCTGCCTGTGTGGAATCCCGGACATGGAATCCGTGCCACAGTAATCGGCGCGTCCCAGTTTACGGTCCAGGTCAGTGGTAAAACCATTTATCTATCTGATAGTAAGGTCTTGCCTGTCCATAATGTACCCGTCGTGCATGTGACGCTGGATTTGTCCGGCACAATTGATGCCAGATTGGTGGCCAGTGCAATCCGAGAGGCAGCACAACGTATGGATCTTCCGCCCACTGCGCAAATGGCCGTTGCCTTTACCTGGGCTGGAGATCCTGAATTTTCACGGTTACAGGCAATTGGTCAGGGTATCGTTGCAGCGGTAGCACCGGATGCAGTGCGCGAAGGACCCTTATTACTGATGATCGATGGTGATATTGGTAACAGTCTGGGACATTTGTTATGTCGCGAGCTGGGTTTGCCAGGCAGTTTAATTTCGGTTGACGGGGTGCAATTGCAGGAACTGGATTATGTCGATGTCGGTGAATTGATTGATCCGCCTGGCGTTGTTCCGGTAGTAATAAAATCATTGTTGTTTTCATGATGTTGACCTGCCGTCATAGACTTCCTGCCAAAATAATGACGACCGGCTTCAGTAAAACATAGTGCTCTGACCGGATTCCGTCGTCTGCTACTTGTTGTAACTGGCGGTTGTGGTTTGCTGCGCATATAATTGGGCATAAGGTAAGGTTTCATATCACAGAATTTGTAAAAAATAACGAGGAGGGATGCAATGACTGATCAACAGAATCTGCCAAGATACGGCGTTGATTTTTACATGGATTGGGTAAAGAAAGAAGGTCTTCCTGTAACGGAAGATTATGGTGTGGACTTGTTCAAGGTTCCTCTGGCGGATTGGCCGCGTTATGGATGCAAAGGCGCTGCAGTACATCTGAAAGGACGATGTGATTTCAGTAATATGTTCCTGTTTGAAATAGCCCCTGGTGCTTCAACCATCCCGCAAAGACATTTGTATGAGGATGTATTTTACGTGCTCGAAGGTCGTGGCAGCACGCAGGTAGAATTTGCTGATGGCAAGAAACATACATTTGAATGGGCGCCCAAGAGCCTGTTTGCGATTCCGTTAAATGCAAAACACAGACACTTCAATGCCAGCGGCAAGGATCGGGTGCTGATGGTCAGTACTACGGATATGCCTCTGGTCATGAACACATTTCATAATGAGGCGTTTGTGTTTGAGAATAATTTTGATTTTATGGAACGCAGCGGCAAGGAAAAGTATTACTCCGGCGAGGGAGATCTGATTACTGTCCGTCCGGGTAATCATATGTGGGAAACGAACTTTGTGCCTGATCTGTCCGGTATAGAGTTGAAATCATGGGGTGATCGTGGCGCCGGTGGTACCAATATTATGTTTGTATTGGCAGACGGTACCATGCATGCACATATATCGGAAATGCCCGTAGGCACCTACAAGAAGGGACATCGACATGGTCCTGGCTATCATGTCATGTGTGTAACCGGTCACGGCTATTCCTTGTTATGGTTTGAAGGTGAACAGGAATTTCTGAGGATAGACTGGCAGCATGGAGTCGTGTTCCCTCCGGCAGACAGACAGTTCCATCAGCACTTCAACACTAGTCAGAATCCGGCGCGTTATCTGGCGACAGGTGTCGGTGGTTTACGATATCCGTTGACGACAGATAAACGTCGTTCCTTGCTTGGATTGAAACCTGGTGAGAAAGGCGCTGTCTCTCTCAGCATGAAAGAAGGTGGTGATCAGATGGAATATGAAGATCAGGATCCGCGTATCCATAAAATCTGGCTGGAGGAAATGGCGAAAAATCAGGTTATGCCCAAAATGGATAATTTCAAGGTCGCGCAATAACATCAAGCAAAATAGCGGAAACTCGATCTGTAGTTGGTACAGTTTCCCGGAGTCTTGATATCGCAAGTGAAGGGGGTGACATTGTGAAATTTGCAAAAAGCTATACATCGGTATCTGTGTTAATCAGGATTATGCTGACAAGTATGTTGCTGCTTGGTGTGGGCTGTAGTGATCAGTCAGATACAACAGCATCCACTGATGCAACTGCTGGAAAAGTCTCGGCAGGACCTGATGCCAAATCCTTTTATCAAAAAGAAGTATTGCACGTAATTGTCGGTTATAACCCGGGTGGTGGTTTTGATGAATATGCACGTATGGTTAGTACCGAGATTGCTGTACGTACCGGTGGTACTGTGGTGGTGGAAAACCAGCCGGGTGGTGGTGGGTTGCTGGCCCTGAATCGTCTGGTGCAGGAAAAGGGAGACGGAACAAGAATAATGTTACTCGGTGGTGAATCGGCAGTATTGGCGCAATTAACTGAACGGCCCGGCACCCGGTTTGATATCAATAAACTGAACTGGCTGGGCAGGGTACAGATCGATACACCGATGGTTCTGTGGAGTATGACCAATCCGGAGAGGACCTTTGCTGAAGTGTTAAAGACGATACAGGAGCAAGGTGCAATCTGGGGCGCGACCGGTTTGACAGATAATATTTCCGATGCCGAGTCGGCTCTGGCAGAGGCGCTCGGATTAGCTCCGGAGAAATTTGGAATTGTCATGGGCTATGCCGGCAGCAGCGAAGTAGCGCTGGCAGTAGTTCGCGGAGAGGCAGATGGTATTGTCGTTAGTAACAGTTCTGCGATTAATTATGTGGGTACTGACAATAGCCAAAGCGTGGTACCAATTGCAACCTTGAGTCGAAAACGGGAAACAACCTTTTTCCCGGATGTGCCAACTATATTTGAAGTGGCTGAGTTGAGTGAAGCAGGGAAGTGGTGGATAGACTTTCGTTCCAGTATTACTGAAGTAGGTCGTACATTTGTGACTCACGGCGACGTGCCTGCAGATCGCGTTGCCTACCTGCGCCAGATTCTGGCAGCCGTATTGACAGATCAGAAGTTTATAACGATGGCAACGGAGCAACAACGACCTATAAACTACATGTCAGCCGAAGATCAGGAAAAACTGGTTAAAGGAATTTTTAGTGGTCTTACTCCTGAGCGCATTCAGGAAATCAAGCATGTGCTCACCGAAAAATATATCCGTTGATTTTTAGTCTGATTTTTCAGTTTGACCTGATGGTGAGGTAGCTGCATAACGCGCCAGTTACTATTGTAATAGACAACGTATCCAGTGCGGGATGCAGCCTGTCTGCCTCCCGCTGACCAATTATTAAGTGCGTGGGGGTGATCTATGTTATTTCTCAATAACGATGATGTGCATTCCGTGCTGAGCATGTCCGATTGTATCAAGGTGCAGGAACAGGCCTTTCTGGGGCTGGATGACGGATATTCCATACACAGGCCACGTATCGATATGTATGTGCCCTGTGAACGTGAGGATGGTTACTGGCGGTGGGGCACCATGGAAGGCGCCACTTCCGTCCCCGGCCCTTACTTTGCCATTCGTATGAAATCCGATGTGATTACCTGGACGAAAGATGAACACAGTGGCTTATCCCGGGAAGACAAGTATTGTGTTACACCCGGTACTTATTGTGGATTAATCATGCTGTTTTCCAGTCGTAACGGTGAACCTCTGGCCATGTTGAATGATGGGTATCTGCAGCACATGCGGGTAGGTGGTGGTGCTGGTATCGGTGTTAAATATCTGGCAAGGGAAGATTCACACAAGGTGGGCATTTTGGGTTCAGGTGGTATGGCGAGAGCATATCTGGACGCATTTCATCAGGTACGCACTATCCGTGAAGTTAAGGTCTACAGTCCCACAGTCTTTAATCGCCAGACTTTTGCAGCAGAGATGTCGGCAAAGCTTGGCATCACCGTGACAGCGGTTTCCAGTGCCGAAGAAGCGGTGCATGATGTGGACATCCTTGCCACCTGTACCAGCAGCATGGTACCAACGGTCAAGGCCGAATGGCTAAAGCCGGGAATGCATGTTACCAACCTGGGCCCGTTTGAATTAACCGAAGACATCTTTCGCGTGGCCGATATAGTCATACGTCAAGGGATTGGCGGTGCTGAAATAGCAAAAGCTGATGCAGGCCCACGAGTACGTTCCGGTGTTGGACACAGTCCGCTTGCCTACATCGCTGGTACCCGCAAGGAGATGACCCGTTTGCCTGACCCAAAACCGCAAACGCTGTTCCGCCGTGATTTTCCGGATTTTACTGATATGGCTTCGATGCGTGCCCAGGGACGCTCAAACCCTGAGCAGATTACGCTCTATATCAACGCTGGTAATCAGGGGTTGCAGTTTGCGGCAGTTGGTGGACTGGTGTATGAGGCTGCCCGGGCCCGTGGTCTAGGACGGCATATTCCCACTGAATGGTTTCTGCAGGATATTCGTGATTAAGCTGAGAGAGGATGATGCGACACACGAGTCTCTTATGATTTTTGGCGTTCACTGAAAAGCTGTACTGTTTTTAAAAAAGCCGATTTCAATCAGTCTGTAAGCAGATTCATAAGATTTTATTATCACAATGAATTTGATTGAAACGAATACCCAAATCGAACCGAGTAAAAGCAGTTGACATAGAGGCAGTGTCGGACACACACTAAAGCGCAGATATATCTGGGAGGGGGGCTTCCATTTTACTACGTATCTACAGGGTCGTTCAGGCCCGTCAGTTTGTCATTTACACGAGCCATTGGCACGTGGTCTGTGGCGCCAATTATTTATCAGCAATGGAGAAAGCAAGATGAGACAGAGTCTTTTGTTGTCAATCACAGCGTCGACGCTGTTGATGTTGTCGATGCCGACCTGGTCGCAGGACATATCGAGTGTACCGGCAGCCGTGATGCAGTGGGCCGATGCGGTATACACGAATGCGAC
>CANKCB010000002.1 GCA_947480335.1 Gammaproteobacteria bacterium
AAGGATTATCGCACGATGGATATAGCCAAAGCGGACATATTTGACTACATTGAGCGTTTTCACAATCCGCGTATGCGTCGACGAGTTGCGAAGAATGATTTAGAGTTATCAACCTTTTTATAACCGTCCGTGGAATCGGGGTAGAACCCCTCGTCCTATCGGTCAGGATGTTGATGCAAACGCCCCGGGATATGTCAAAATCTGACCAACGAGGGACTGGTCATTTTTAGATGCAAAGCAACGCGGCATTCTGCTATTGTCTATCAGATACCTGTGGTGTTTGAAGAAAAGCAAAAACGAGCTTAACGGCTGTTTATTTTTATGGGGGAAGTTCAAGTTATGAACAATGGTAAAAATGATCATTCGGTAAAGTTGGTACACTCCAGAGTAGTACGAATTACCAATTTCTTCAGGCAAGAGTTACAGGAATTGAGAGGGTATTTTTTTATTAGAAAACCTGTAACAGAAGGCAGGGTAGATAAGTTTGAACTAAAGCTAAAAATCCAGAATATCCTGCTTTGGATATTTATCGGATTCAGCGCTTCCGTTTCTGCTGAGCAGTTTCAACCTGTTATCGGTTCACGTGCCGGTAATCTGATACAGACCTACTGCGTAACCTGCCATAACGAGACTCTTCGTACCGGCAGTCTGTCACTTGATCAAGTTATTTTGGACAGCGTAGATAAGCAGTCTGCAATCTGGGAAAAGGTCGTACGCAAATTACGGACCGGGGCAATGCCTCCTCAGGGTCTGCCTCACCCCACTCCAGACGACAACGAATATCTGATCAACCACCTGGAAACCGAACTGGACAGTGTATCTATAGCATATCCCAATCCGGGCCGTACTGCTCCCCACAGGCTGAACCGGGCTGAATATGCCAATGCCGTTCGAGACATTTTTGACCTTGAACTCAATGTGGAAAAGTTGTTTCCACCGGACGCGACATCCAGTCATGGCTTCGACAATCTCGCAGGTGTGCTGTCGCTGTCCCCGGTATTAATGGAAGGTTATCTGTCTGCGGCTAAAACAATCAGCCGGTTGGCAGTTGGAGATCCGGATAGTGGACGCGTGATTGAAACCTATACACTCCCGGACAACTTGAACCAGCATGATCGTGCCAGTGAAGAGCTCCCCTTTGGTTCGCGCGGAGGAATTTTAGTTCGCCACTATTTTCCAGCAGATGGAGAGTATGTCGTTCGAACTAAACTCAAGCGTATCGAGTTCGGTATAGATGCAGGAAAGATTGTAGGATTCGAAGTTCCGAAACAGATGGAAATATTGTTAGACGGAATTGAAGCCCGGAAATTCAGCCTGGGAGATCAGCAAAAATCAGATGAGGATCTGGATGTCCGTATCCCGGTTAAGGCAGGAATGCGTTCACTAGGCGTTTTTTTTCTAAGAGACCGGATGAAAGCTGAGGAAGTAGGCAAGGAAGAACAGGAAGGTGGTGTGTCTTCGGTGGAGGTGGAAGGGCCGTATAACTTGTCCGGGGTTGGTGATACTCCCAGCAGGAGAAAGATTTTTTCCTGCCATCCAGACCGCAATAGCGAAGAGACAAAATGTGCAAAGGAGATTCTTTCCAGATTGGCTCGATATGCCTATCGTCGCCCCGTGACGGATCAAGATACGCAGCCTCTTCTGGGACTTTACCAGTCTGCCCGAAAGGAAGGTGGATTTGATGCAGCCATAGGCATGGCAATTCAGGGTATATTAGTTAGCCCCAAGTTCCTGTTTCGAGTGGAAGATGAACCTGCCAATCTTGCAGTTGGAAGTGCTTACCCGATAACGGATCTTGAACTGGCATCCCGTATTTCTTTTTTCCTCTGGAGCAGCGTTCCTGACGAAACCTTACTGGATCTGGCCACGCGCGGTAAATTAAGGAACCCGGAGGTGATGGAACAACAGGTCAAGAGAATGATGAAAGACCCGCGATCCACAGCTTTGGTGGACAACTTCGCTACCCAATGGCTGCGTGTACGCAATCTGGATCTCTTATCTCCCCCCGATCCAGAGGTGTATCCAGAATATGATCAAAACCTGAAGATTGCCTTTGAGAATGAGAGCAAATTATTTTTTGAATATATTATTACCGAGGATCGAAGTGTTCTGGACTTTCTGAATGCAAATTATACTTTTCTTAATGAGAGGTTGGCCAAACACTATGGGATATCAGGTGTGCATGGTAGTCACTTTAGACGCGTATCTCTGACTGGAGATCAGCAGCGTTGGGGTTTGTTGGGCAAGGGATCCATTCTGACAGTTACTTCTTATGCTACCCGGACCTCACCTACTTTGCGAGGGAAGTGGATTCTGGATAGTATTCTGGGCATTCCACCGCCGCCACCACCGCCATTTGTTCCGTCGCTGAAAGATGATGCTGAGACGCGGCAGCTCTCAATGAGAGAGAGAATGGAGAAGCACCGATCCAATCCGATCTGTGCCACTTGCCACCGGTTGATGGATCCTCTGGGGTTGGCACTTGAGAATTTTGATGCCATCGGGGGTTGGAGGGACGTCAATCTGGACAAGACACCGGTTGATGCCTCTGGACAACTTCCCAACGGAACGACGTTTGAAGGCCCAGCCCAACTGCGGGAAGCGCTATGGCAGCAACGCGAACAGTTTGTTGGAACGTTTATTCAACGTGTGCTCACCTATGCCTTGGGGCGAGCAGTTGAACCTTATGATATGTCGACGGTGCGCAGGATTATGCATGAATCTGCACAACAGGATTATCGTTGGTCTTCGATTGTTATGGCAATAGTAAATAGTCAACCCTTTCAAATGCGGAGGTCAGCGGGATTATGATAATTTTCAAAAAATATATCTCTAGACGTGCAGTGTTGCGAGGTCTTGGAGCAACGCTTGCATTACCCATGTTAGATGCCATGGTACCGGCCTTTGCCGAAGTGAATCGGAGTTCGACACCGACGCGAGTCGGCTTCGTTTATTTTCCGAATGGGGCTATCCCCGCTAAATGGACTCCTGCAGTCGAGGGAAGCGGTTTTCAAGTGAGTCCTATTCTGCAGTCACTGGACCCATTTCGTGAATACATGACTGTATTGAGTGGGCTGAGCAACGTGGAAGCCCTGGGGAAACCAGGCGAGGCCGGGGGTGAGCACACCAGAGCATCTGCATCTTATCTGACGTGTGTCCATCCGGTAGTGAGTAATGTGGATGGCAGCTTTAATACCGGTGTCGGAGTGTCTCTGGATCAGATCCTTGCCAGAGAATTTGGCAAGCATACCCAACTGGCATCACTTGAGCTAGGGATAGAATCGAACGCAATTTTAGGTTCCTGTGACGGTGACAACTGTACTTACAATAATACTATCAGCTGGTTAAATGACACTACCCCGTTGCCAATCCAGAATAATCCCCGTGCGGTGTTCGAACGATTGTTTGGAGACAGTGACAACACCAGTCAAACTGATCGGATGACTCGTATCCGGGAGCGACGGAGTCTGCTGGACTTTGTTGGAGGTGAGGCATCGCAAATGATGAAGAGTCTGGGGGCTTCTGATCGCGTAAAGCTTGACCAGTATCTGGACGCGACCCGGGATGTTGAGAGACGAATTCAGATGGCGGAAGATCAATCCTGGCAAGAACTTCCGGAGTTTGAAAAACCGGCAGGGGCACCGAAGCGATTTGATGATCATGCCAGGTTGATGTTCGATCTACTGGTGCTGGCTTTTCAGACTGATATGACCCGAGTCAGCACTTTTATGCTTGGCGCGGAGATGACCACCATGGCCTATCCCGAAATCGGCGTACCGGATCCTTATCACCCGCTTACACATCATCAGGGTGATGTTTCAAAGATTGAAAAAGCGGCCAGAATCAACGCCTATCAAACGAGCATGTTTTCCTATTTTCTGGAGAAACTTAAATCAACACCAGATGGAGATGGTTCACTGCTGGATCATAGTGTTATTACTTATGGTGGAGGACTGGGCGATGCCAATTTGCATCTTCCGAAAAATCTACCGATCCTTCTGGTGGGTGACAGAAATCGCATCCAGGGTGGACGACATTTGCGCTTCCCTGTGGATACACCCCTTGCAAACCTGTATATGCGTCTGCTGGAAATGGTCGATATGCCAGTGGAAAAATTTGGAGATAGTACCGGAAGTGTGAATTTGCTGACGGTATGAGTTAACGGCTCATCTGGTTAGAGTTTCGCTACAGTAGGGAGAAAGCCATGAAGAATTTTGTGATGAGGTTGATACTTGTGTTTGCCATCAGCAGTATGGCGGTTGGAGCGGATCTCCGACTCATTGAGGCGGTAAAAGCAAAAGCCGATCCCCAAACCGTACAGCTCCTTTTGCAAGAGCAGCTGAATGTAAATGAGCAACAGCCGGACGGGGTAACTGCCCTGCACTGGGCAGTTCACCGGGATGATCTGGGTCTTGCTGAGCAACTAATCCAGGCGGGCGCCGGCATAAATATGAGTGACCTGAGTGGAGCTACGCCATTATGGGTGGCGGTCTATAATAGCAGCCCCAAAATGGTTGATAAATTGTTACAGGCGGGTGCCAATCCAAATATGCCCCTGCATATGGGTGAAACACCACTCATGACTGCCGCTGATATCGGGAACCTGGAGATCGTGAAAGCCCTAGTCTCGGCCAAGGCGGAAGTGGACGCCAGGGAGACTCAGGGGGGACAGACTGCCTTGATGTGGGCAGCGGCAGGAGGACATACTGATGTCGCGAACTTTCTTATTGAGAGTGGGGCCGATGTTAGAAGTCATTCAAAAGGGGGTTTTACACCACTACACTTTGCCACTCTCAACGGTAGCCTCGAATCCACTCAACTTTTGATGTCTATGGACGCTGAGGTAAATGAGACCTCCAATGACGGAGAAACACCACTTTTAATCGCTGCTGCCAGAGGTAACGATAAGCTGACACAATACCTGTTAGAACAAGGAGCCGACCCGAAAGCGAGAGATTATAGAGGGTATACAGCACTTCATTATGCGGCCATGAAAAGGAATATGTTGGGATCAGTTACACGTCTTCTGGCCGCCGGGGCAGATCTGAATGATCGGGTAATAAAGGCGGGTGCAGAGCATGAGTTACATTCGACTCCCGATCTATCATTCCTGAAATCACCTACCAGAATTATTGAGGCGGGTACAAAAAGCAGGACCATCCCGACCGGCGCAACCCCCTATTATCTGGCGTCACAACAGCGAAACGCTGCCGCTATGCGCATACTGCTCGAAAAAGGCGCTGACCCTCATATGGGTACAACCGAGACCGTATTCGCTTTGGGGGGGAGTGGTCGACGCGTCAATTTTATGGCGAAAAATACACCCCTGATGGCTGCAGCCGGCATGGATCTGGTTGTGTCAAACTGGAACGACCTTACGGAGGACGTGGAAAGTCAGGCTCTGGAAGCTGTAAAGGTAGCAATAGAAGCAGGTGCAGATGTGAATGCTAAAAACGAATATGGCATGACGGCTCTGCATGCAGCGACCATCATTGGAGCCGATTCCATTGTGGATTTTCTGATCAAAAGTGGCGCTAATCTGGATGCCAAGGACCAATATGGTCAGACCCCTCTTAGTATCGCCAATCATGTGATCACAACCAGTTTGAACCAGGGGAACAACTTTGATGTGCGTCCCCGACGTTATAGACCCGAGATATCAACTTTTTTATTGGCCCAGGGAGCCACGCCATTGGAGAAGTCTGGAGTGGATGTGTATGAGATACTTAACCATTAGAATTTTTGATTTGCCAATTCCAGCGACAGTTTACTGATCTATATTGCTGATTCCACACTGGTACTCATATCTGCTCATCGACGATGTGTTAGGCTGAACATCCTGCAGGATAATAAGCCGTAAGAGGATTGGAAAATGCGTGTACTGGTTATTGGGGCCAGCAAAGGTATCGGGTTAGAGACCGTACGACAGGCACTTGAGGCTGGCTATTCGGTGCGTGCTTTGGCGCGTTCTGCCAATTCGATCGAACTGACAGATTCCAGGCTGGAAAAAATTCAAGGTGATGCGTTGAATGCTCAGGACGTCGCGGCGGCCTTGATCGGAGTCGATGTGGTGATTATGACTCTGGGTGTGGGGCTGGCGGATTTGTTACGGCCCGTGCATCTGTTCTCAGAAGCGACTCGTGTTGTTATCGCAGTAATGAAAGCCCAGTGTCTCAAACGCTTGGTCTGTCTAACCGGTTTTGGTGCAGGGGAGAGCAAGGCAAGTATCAGTTGCCTGCAGCGGTTACCCTTCGAGATGGTTTTTGGTCGTGCATATGCGGACAAGAGTGTGCAGGAGAGTTTGATACTGCAAAGCGGGCTGGACTGGACGATTGTGCGTCCGGGGGTACTCACCAGCGGTTCACGTTCGGGACGATATAAGGTGCTTGCTGATGCCTCACAGTGGCGAAATGGGATCATCTCGCGTGCCGATGTGGCCGAATTTCTTGTTCGGCAGGTAGAGGACGTGAGTTACATTCATAAAGCCCCTGTTCTGGTCAGGTGATAGCTCTGGTATTGCGGGGACATCGCGCTCGCTACAAATAATCTGTATGGCGTTATGCTGCAATACCTGTAATTTTTTTCAATGTTGCGCCTATCGTTTTTCTGGCCTCTTCAAGATCATAGTCATCCTGTAGTCCCATCCAGAATTTCTCGCTATTTCCAAAATAACGGGAAAGTCGCAAGGCGGTATCTGCTGTAACCGTGCGCTTGCCGAGAATAATTTCATTGATACGCCTGGGGGGAACGGAAATATCCCGTGCCAGCTTGTTTTGGCTGATGCCCATGGGTTCCAGAAAGTCATTTAACAGAACATCACCAGGATGAACGTTTTTAAGTATAGCCATGTTAATTCTCCTTAGTGATAATCAACTATTTCGACCTGATACGCTTCGCCCTGACGCCAGACAAAGCAAATACGGTACTGGTCATTAATTCTAATACTGTATTGGCTATCCCTGTCACCATGTAAAGCTTCCAGACGATTTCCCGGTGGTATACGCAAGTCCTTTATATCCTGGGCATTGTTCAAGATTCTGAGCTTGCGTCTGGCCGTATTTTGAATATTCATCGGAAACTTTCGGGAAGATTGCCCCTCCCAGATTTTTTCTGTTTCCCTGCAAATGAATGTCCTTATCATGTTTAAAATATAACGTATGGCGTTATATAACGCAATACGTCATAAGTAAAGAGGCGTGGACTTGATTTAAACTGGTATAACTGGCGCAGATCAGCAGAAATATAACAGGCAACACAGACAATCTCTGTACTCCCCATCTTTAGTCGACACCGAAGCTGACGTATACTCTGCACTCCGGATGGTTAGCGGATAGGGGGAGCGGGGGATGAGTATGAATGGCTGGCAACGCTGGGTGCAGGCGCCACAAACGCACGGGTTTCGAAAACTGTTGTTTCAGGTGCATTTATGGATGGGTATCGGGTTTGGCCTGTACGTGTTGACCATCAGTCTGAGTGGCAGTGCGCTGCTGCTGGAGTCGCCATTTTATGACTGGTTTGAACCGAAGAATATTGAACCCACCGATGCCAAACCGCTGGAAGGTGATGCACTGACTGCCAGAATGAAAACAGTGTATGCGGGCTACGAGTTGGGCTGGACTGAGCTGTCAACCGACCCGACCCGGGCGACGTATATCGTCCTGAACAAGAACGGTGAATACTTCCCTCACTACTTCAATCAGTACACAGGCGAAGACATGGGGCCGTCTGATCCCTGGCCGATCAAGGCGATAGACTGGGTGGGAGATGTACATGAGGACCTGATGCTGGGACGCACGGGCAAAAAGATCAATGGCGTGGGCGGCTTGTTATTTTTGTTGATGAGTCTGAGCGGTGTGTTGATTTGGTGGCAGGGACGCGCGCGCTGGGTTGAAGGGCTACAGATCAAACGTAGCAGCCAGCGTGTCTTTATCTGGCAGCTGCACAGCTTTATCGGATTCTGGTCGTTATTCTTTATGTTCTGCTGGGGTATATCCGGTTTCCAGATTGGCTTTCCCGAATACATCAACGTTGCGGTGGACTGGCTGGATACCAACCCCGACGACTTTATTCAACTGGACCAGTGGTTACGTTTTTTCCGCAGTGTGCATTTTTCCCGCTTTGGCGAAGGGCCCTGGATACGCTGGGGCTGGATCCTGATCAGCTTCATTCCCCCACTCCTTTTAATCAGTGGCTTTATCCTCTGGTGGAAACGCGTCGTGTTGAAGCAAAAGGGTCTGTTACTGTAAAACGGCAAGCAAAGTTTGCTGCACCATCAATTGTACTTGTCAACCCTGTCATAACTCCCCCACACCCCGGGTATGTTGATGATTTAACAGGTGGTTAAAATGCCACTTGCCCGGGGGTGATCCGGTCTCCTAGTATCTCGCGTCCGTATGATGGACATTCAAAACACTCCCCACTGGTCGCGCTTCATTGCCTTGATGGATATGAACGCCTTTTTTGCGTCCGTTGAGCAACTGGATAATCCTGCACTACGTGGCAAGCCCATCGGTGTGACCAACGGCAAAACCGGCACATGCATTATCACCAGCTCCTACGAAGCCCGGGCCAAAGGGATTAAAACGGTCATGCGCATCAAGGACGCGAAGAAGCTCTGTCCCGAATTTATCCAGGTTCCCGCAAGGCCCGAACGTTATGCTGAAATCTCGACCAACATCATGGAATCACTGTTGTCGATTACTCCGGATCTGGAAGTGTTTTCTGTGGATGAAGCTTTTCTGGATATGACCAACTGCCAGTCATACTGGAAAAAAACGCCCGAAGCGATTGGCCGGATGATCAAGGACACGGTGCAGAAAGCCTCTGGCCTGCATTGCTCTGTCGGTTTATCCGGTGATAAAACCACGGCCAAGTATGCGGCCAAGCTGATGAAGCCGGATGGCCTGACCATCATCCCGCCCTGGGAGTCAAAACAACGCTTAAGCAAGGTGCCGGTGACACAGCTTTGCGGCATCAAGGACGGGATTGGCGGATTTCTGGCACAGCGCGGTGTGATCCATTGCGGTGATATTACCCGGATACCGATGAGTGTGTTGAGTGACCGGTTCGGCCCGTTGGGAACACGGATATGGTTTATGTGTCAGGGGGAAGATCCTTCGAAGGTGGAGAATATTGTCCAGCCACCCAAGAGCATTGGGCATGGCAAGGTCATGCCACCCAATACAACGGACAGGGATGTGATCAAATTGTATCTGATACACATGGGTGAAAAAGTCGGGCAGCGCTTACGCCAGCATTCGCTGGTGGCTCAGAAATATTTTATCGGTTTGCGTACATACGATGGCTGGGTCGGTAGCAACAAACTCAGAACCCGTTATCCTACGAATGACAGCCGTGCGATTCGCCAGTTGAGTGAAACTGTGCTGGAGCAATACTGGCAGGGCGCAGGCATTCATCAGGTACAAATCACCGCGCTGGACCCGAGACCACAAACCGGCCAGACAGATCTGTTCGGTGTGCCGGAGACCAGAGTGGATCAGCTCAACAAGGTGATGGACAAGATTAACCGGCGCTATGGAGAATTCACCGTGGCACCGGCGATCCTGCAGGCACGCTCAGAGATGCCAAATGTGATCGCACCGGCCTGGAAACCGTATGGTCACCGGCAGACTATTGTGCCCACTGTGGAACAGAAGAAGGCCAGGGTATTCGATCCAGTATCTCCGGACCCTGATTTTGCGGACTATTTACCCGAGTACTGACAGGCCAGTAGTCATAATCCATACGTGATGGTGTAGCAATAAACCGCTCACCACCTTGTTCCAGCCACTCATCATAATCTTCCGGTTTGATAATGACCGGTGTGCTGTGATGGATAGGCGCCAGTATTTCTGTTGCCGGTGTCATGATGATCGCGCATCCCTCTCTGGGGCCTTGCGGGGTGTTCCACACATCCCATAACCCGGCCAGCGAGAATAGTTCAGAGTCCTGCACCCGGATAAAAAAGGGCTGTTTTGGTCTGGATTTTTCATACCACTCATAATAACCGTCTACCGGAATCAGGCAGCGTCTCTTTCTGAACGATTCCGCATAGAACCGGGACTTGCCCAGAATTTTATGGTTCCAGGAATTGGGCGTCTCATAAGACTTGTCCTGACACCATCGTGGCAGATAGCCCCAATGCAGATTGACCAGTTCGCGTTTTTCCGTTTGTCGTGCAACGAGAATATTGGTGGTTGGATAAATGTTATAGCCGGAATAAAACTCGGGGATTTCCTCCAGCTGGTAATGCTTGAGGATGGTATTTTTATCACTCCAGGAGGCAAAGCGACCGCACATGGCGGCATGATACAGCAATCAACCGTAGTCGTAATGATCGAATTGCTGAAGAGGACAGGTTTTCAGGCAGGGGGACGCGACTGCAATGCCGATTTGTAAACCAGCATGGCACGTTCGCGTGCTTGCCGGTAGTCGACCATGGGTAGTGGATAGGCAGGCGTGCCAAATTCGGGGACCCAGCGGCGTATGTATTTCAGCTCCGGATCAAATTTCTCGATCTGGGTATCCGGGTTGAAAATACGGAAGTAGGGCGCGGCATCACAACCGGAACCACTCGACCATTGCCAGCCACCGATATTGTTTGCCATTTCATAATCGAGCAGCTTGCGCGCAAAATACTGCTCACCCCAGCGCCAGTCGATCAGTAACAGCTTGGTCAGGAAGTTGGCCGTAATCATTCTGACCCGATTATGCATAAAGCCAGTCTCGTTCAGTTGTCGCATGCCCGCATCCACGATCGGATATCCGGTTTTACCGGCACACCAGCGTTTGAATTCAGCACGATTGTTGCGCCAGGGTATCCGGTCATAGTCCTTGCGGAACGAGGCGGTCGCGCTGTGCGGAAAATGAAATAATATCTGGATAAAGAATTCACGCCAGATCAACTGGTTCAGCCAGACTGGGTTCAGATCCATCGCCATCTCGACCAGCTGACGTATGCTCAGTGTACCAAAGCGCAAGTGCGGACCGATCAGGCTGGTCGCCTCCAGCGCGGGAAAGTCGCGTTGCTGATCATAAAGTCGGATCCGATCCGGCTCAAGTATCGGATCAGGCACCGGATGGGCAAATGGCAGAAAGCCGAGTTGTTCCAGTGTGGGCATGACGACAGGTTTGTGCGCTAGTAATTGATCGAGACAATCTTCAGAAGGGCAGGACACTGGTGCTTCCAGCGGATATTTTCGTTTCCAGGCCCGCATGTACGGCGTATAGATGATATAAGGTGTGTGATCCGCTTTGAGAATTTCATCTTGCTCAAATATCACGTGGTTCTTGATCAGTACCAGTTGCGCACCCTTCGACTGCAACAGTTCGGCCACTTCGCGATCACGCTCAAGCGCATAGGGTTCATAATCCTTGCCGGCAAACACGTTCTCGACCGGATAGCGCGATAACAAGCTGGCCATCATGTCGAGTGGTTTGCCATGCAATACCAGCAAGGTGCTGCCGGCCTGCTCGAGCCTTTGCTTTATCCGTAACAGTTCCTGATGGATAAAACTGACGCGCCGATCATCCCGATCTTCCAGTTGATCCAGTATGTCGGTATCGAAGATAAACACGGGCAGCACTGACCCGGCCTGCAAGGCCCGATACAATGCAGCATTGTCATCCAGCCGCAAGTCCCGTCTGAACCAGAAGATATTCATGATGGATCATCATAACAGCTGCATGGCCTGGGTTATTTATTTTTTATAAACGGATATTCACATAATTTTCACATATTAATCACGACAATGAATGCTATTTTTATCTGTAGTAGTAAACTATTAAGATGAGCCCTGCCGAAAAAAAACATACTCTGCTGTTGATTGAAGACCACCACGATATTGCAGATATGGTCTGCGAATATCTCGAGTCGGATGGTTATATCATGGACTATGCCGCAGACGGTATTACCGGACTGCATCTGGCTGTCAGTAATGATTATGATGCAATTATTCTCGATCTGAGTCTGCCCGGCATGGACGGTATCGAGGTGCTTGGCAAGCTGCGGAATGAGGCCAAACGTACCACACCCGTATTGATCATGACGGCGCGTGATACCTTGCAAAACAAGATAGCCGGACTGGATACCGGTGCAGATGACTATCTGGTCAAGCCATTTGATATACGTGAGCTGGCTGCCCGTATTCGATCATTGATTCGACGTAAGCAGGGATTGCTTAGTCCAGAGATATTGCGTGTTGAGGATCTGCAGTTTGATACCGGCACAATGACGGTGACCCGCGGCAACCAGAAACTGAAACTGACGCCGATAGGAATGCAGATTTTAAAAATCCTGATGCAGGCATCACCACGGGTGGTTAGCCGACGTATCATAGAACGACAAATCTGGGGGGATATCCTGCCTGACAGTGATACCTTGCGCAGTCATGTGTACAGTTTGCGCAAGTCTGTCGACAAACCATTCAAACTACAACTACTGCACACCATCCAGAATTCCGGCTACAGTTTGTCACGATCTGATGAAGAACCGGACGGGAATTAGCCAGCAGCTCTGGCAGGCATTTCTGATCCAGGCTGCCCTGATCAGTCTGGTCGCCATCTCGAGTATTTATGCGGCACGATTTGTCGTGGGTGACATCCTGATACGGCGTGCCTTGCAGGAAGAGGCGAATCATTTCTGGCAACTGTATGAGCAGGACCCACAAGTGAGCCGTGCCAATACCTATAACCTGACAGGTTATTTACAACCGGACGATGTGGTTCCGGACTATCTGGTTAATCTGGCCCCGGGATTTCATAAACTGCAGACCCGTCAGGATGCCTTGACCACCACCTATGTTACGGAAGAGCATGGTAAAAAACTGTTCCTCGAATTTGACAACAAACAGGTGGGTAATCTGGCGCTGTTGTTTGGTATGTTACCGCTGCTGGTCATCCTGTTTATCATCTATCTGTCGAGCTGGATAGCCTACCGGTTTTCTTCCCGTGCAGTCTCACCGATTATCAAACTGGCACGCGAGGTTGAAAATCTGAATCCTGCCAGCGAAGGCTTCGCTGACAGACTCAAACAGTCGTTGATGATCAATTCCAATCGAGAAGTAAAGACGCTGTCCGAGGCGCTGTATGGTCTGTCTGACAGAATAGAAAAATTTCTCGAACGCGAACGGAGTTTTACCCGTGATGCCAGTCATGAACTGCGTAGCCCGATAACGGTGATCAAGCTGGCATCAGAAATGTTACTGAATGACCCCTTGCTGGATGTGCGTAACCTGCGCCAGGTGGAACGTATACGCCGTAACGCCGAGGACATGGAAGAACTAATAGAAACCCTGCTGCTACTTGCGCGTGAATCCGAAAAAATGTTGTCCTCGGATCTGGTTAGCATTAATGACATTGTCAGTGAGGAGATTGATCGTGCCGGGAGTCTGCTGGAGGGCAAGCGCGTAAAGATTAGTTATATTGCCCACAACCATCTGAATGTGATTGCTTCAGACAAGGTATTATCGGTCATGATTGGAAATATCATCCGCAATGCCTTTTCCTATACGGATGAAGGTGAAGTCAAAATAGTGATTAATGGAACCTCACTGATTATTGAAGACAGTGGAATCGGCATTCCTGATACGCAGATGGACAGCCTGTTTCGACCATTCCAGCGCGGAAAACATAAACAACGCGGCGGATACGGGGTCGGCTTGACCATTGTGAAAATGCTGTCCGATCGGTTTGGTTGGCCAATACAGATTGAGAGCGAGCTATCCCGAGGCACCCGCGTGACCATTGCCTTTCCTCAGGGAACTCCCGGCTAGGTTTCCTGGCAAAGGATCATAACTGCCGAACAGTACCGGCATTTCACATGAATTTCACGCCTGTTGCACACCGTGTTCACGGCATTCGCGCCAGAATACGTTCAAATCAAACACAATGTTCGGTCATTCTGGAAGCGATGAGGCAGCAACGATGAAAATTGCGATTATTGGCACCGGTATCTCTGGACTGACCTCTGCGTATCTTTTGCATGAAAAGCACGAAGTGCATCTGTTCGAAGCAAATTATTATATCGGCGGGCATACCAGCACCATTACCGTCAATGACAGTAACAAGCTGATCAATGTAGATACCGGTTTCATCGTGTTTAATGAGCAGAATTACCCTAACCTGTGTCGCCTGTTCGATAAACTCGGTGTGGCCAGTCGGTTATCAGACATGAGTTTCAGTGTGCACAACGAAAAAACCGGACTCGAATACAATGGCTCCGGTCTGAACGGGTTGTTTTGCCAACGGCGTAATCTGTTGAATGTGGATCACTGGTTGATGCTGAAAGATATTATGCGGTTTCATCAACAGGCACCGCTTTTACTCTCCAATGGACTGGATGATAAAACCACGGTTACTGAATTCGCCCGTCAACATTCCTATTCCAGTTCGTTTGTAGAAAATTATCTGGTACCACTGGGGGCATCACTCTGGTCGGCACCGGCCAGGACCTTTCGTGAGTTTCCAATACGATTCGTGCTGGAGTTTCTGGATAATCATTGCATGTTGCAAATCCGTAACCGTCCGCAGTGGAAGACAGTCACCGGTGGTTCCCGTACCTACATCAAACCGTTGATCAGCGGTTTCAGTGATCGCATTCGTCTGAAACAACCGGTAAGTTCAGTACATAGAATCAGCAAGGGTGTGGAACTTCGATTCATCAATGGTATGGCCGAAACCTTCGATGAAGTGATTATTGCGACGCACGCTGATCAGGCATTGATATTACTGGCCCAACCTTCCGCAGAGGAAACCGAGCTGTTGCAACAATTCCCTTATCAGGACAATGATACCGTATTGCACACGGACACATCTGTGCTGCCGGATCGGCCTGAAGCCTGGGCCAGTTGGAACTACCGTATACCTGCCACAGATAAAACCCACGTGTCAGTTACCTACAATATGAATCTGCTACAGGGCCTTGAAACTGACAAGACTTACTGTGTGTCGCTGAATCAGACCGGAAATATTGATTCGGCCAGAATTATCCGCAAGTTTAATTACCATCATCCGTTGTTTCAGTCCGGTCGACAGCTGGCGCAGTCCAGACACGCACAGCTGATACGTCATAAAGGCTTGTCTTTTTGTGGTGCCTATTGGGGATACGGTTTTCATGAAGATGGCGTGCGCAGCGCACTGGCTGTATGTGCCGCCTTCGGACAGGAACTGAACCGATGAACAGTGCTATCTATCGTGGCAAGGTCGGACATTTTCGTCTGACACCCCATACTCACGGGTTCTATTACACCTTGTTCCAGATGTATCTGGATCTGTCCGAGCTGCCACAATTATTTGATGGCATGACTGGCTGGTCTGCACGCGGTCCTGCACTGGCGTGGTTCAAACGTACTGATCATTACGGCAATGAGGCCATCCCGCTCGATATGGCGATACGGCAACTGATTCTGGAAAGAACCGGCAAGACTCACAACGGCCCGATTGGTCTGCTGACACATCTGCGCTATTTCGGTATTTGCATGAACCCGGTCAGTTTCTATTACTGCTGGGATGAGCAGGGTAGCGAATTACACTATATCGTTGCCGAAGTGCATAACACTCCGTGGAATGAAACCCATTGCTATGTGCTGGACTGCACCGAGGTCAGCATGGTCGATAGCCTGTACCCGTTCGAGTTTGACAAGGTATTTCATGTATCGCCATTCATGCCGATGCAACAGCGCTATGTCTGGTCGCTCTCAATCCCCGCTGAAGAATTGCAGGTGAGCATGTATACGTACGAAAACGGAACGAGGGTGTTTGCTGCAGGTATGACACTGCAAAAATTACCGATCAGTCGCTGGAACCTGTTCAAGGTCTTGTGCAGTTATCCAATTATGACATTAAAAGTACTCAGTGCCATTTACTGGCAGGCACTGCAACTCTGGCTGAAAAAAACACCGTTCTTTCCCCACCCCAAAATCCTGAATAATGAGGTAAAGCGATGAAAAAAAACACTGTCGCCGCAATAGTTACAACTACCCCGTCCGGAGTGTATGGCACATTCACACTGATGGCGCGTGAATTAGTCAGAAAACGTCTGGCCAGACTGGTCGAAGGAACAGTCTTGATACGTGATCCACAAGGTGAATGGTTTGCAGGTGCCGGTAACCATATCAATGTCTCTGTGCACGTGCATGACATGGATTTTTACCAGCAGATTCTAGTCGGAGGAAGCAAGGCGGTAGCGACTGCATGGCGGGATGGGCTGTGGTCCTGTACCGATCTGACTACCCTGTTGAGAATCATGACACGCAATATCGAATTGCTTGATGGGTTTGAGTCTGGCACGGCAAAATTGCTCAATCTGTGGACAAGCTTGCAACACCGCTTGCGTAGCAATACCCGCAAAGGCAGTCAGGCCAATATCCATGCCCACTATGATCTGGGTAATGAAATGTTCCGTCTGTTTCTGGACCCGACCATGACCTATTCTGCCGCGATATTCCGGAATGAGCACATGACTCTGGAACAGGCTTCAATCGAGAAGTTGGATACCATCTGTCGTAAACTGGAACTGGATGCGAGCCATCATCTGATCGAAATCGGCACGGGCTGGGGCAGCTTTGCCATACATGCAGCCAGTCGCTATGGCTGCAAGGTGACTACTACAACGATATCAAAAGATCAGTTTGAACTGGCAAAACAACGTATCGCTGCAGCCGGTTTGCAGGATCGGATTACATTATTACTGTGTGATTATCGTGATCTTCAGGGAAAGTACGACAGACTGGTATCAATTGAGATGATCGAGGCTGTCGGACATGATTACCTGCCACAGTATTTCAGCCAGTGTGCCTCATTATTGAAAGCGGATGGACGTGCACTGATACAGGCGATTACGATGCCGGATCAGCGATATGCACAGTATCTGACGCATACTGATTTTATTCAGCAATACATTTTTCCGGGTAGTTGTGTGCCTTCTCTGACAGCAATGACTAATGCAGTGGCGGGAAATACTGACCTGCGTATCGAAAACGTGGAAAATATCGGGCCGCATTACGCTACGACATTGCGCTGCTGGCTGGACAATTTTATGACCAATCGCGACAAGATTGCAGCCCTGGGATATGACGAGAAGTTTCTGCGTCTGTGGGAGTATTATCTGTGTTATTGCGAAGCCGGCTTCCGTGAACGTTACCTTGGAAATGTGCATCTGCTGATGCACAAACCTAAGGCCGGTCGGCCAACACTGGGCTCACTGGATCCAGTCAACCAGACATGATCACGATTGTGATCAATGCGCTGGTGTTTGATCTGGCCTGGATGACCAATGTGATGGCTGCAAGTCGTGGGCTGATCTGGGTCGGACCGGTTTTTACTCTGTGCTGGATGCTTGTACACGGCCTCAGTTATCCCTCTACGCGTAAAGCAGATCTGTTTTTGTGCGTCAGTGCCGCCGTGAGCGGTTATCTGCTCGATTCACTGCTGGTGTTAGGTGGGATGATGTCGTTTTCTGCCCAGTCACAGTTCGGTTCACCTTCAACGGTATGGATGGTTGCACTCTGGGTCAATCTGGCGCTGACCCTGAATTATTCGCTGCACTGGTTACAGCAGCGTTATTTTACCGCTGCATTGCTCGGGCTAATCACAGCACCGTTGGCCTATCTGGGTGGGAACAGGCTTGGTGCAATCAATCTGTCAGATGAATACGTTACGTTGTTGGCAGTGTCCCTGATCTGGACGCTTACATTACCCTTTCTGGTCTGGCTGGCTTCGATGTTTGAACAGCATGATATCCATCCTGAATACAGGAGTATCGTCACATGAACATCAGTGAATTAGTATTGTATGCATGGGTATGCTCAGCCCTGATCATGGCCATACTCTGGGCATGGCAGCTAAAAACGGAAAATGCCGGTATCGTCGATGTGGCCTGGTCGTTTATGACGCCACTGGTTGCCTGTGGACTGATCCTGTTTGATGCAACGGTTGATGGGACTCGCCAGTATCTGTTGATAGTGCTGGCACTACTCTGGGGCTTTCGTCTGGGTAGTTATCTTTACGGCCGAGTCAGCGGGGAGACCGAAGATGGACGCTATCGCCATATGCGCCGTGCCTCCGGTCGTTATGCTGCACCGGTCATGTTTGTGTTCTTCCAGGTACAGGCGAGCTGGACCTTGTTGTTTGCCATGCCATTCTGGGCGGCAGCGCAAAACAGTTCCAACCTGGGGTTATTGGATCTGTCCGGCATTCTGATCTGGATGATTACGATAAGTGGTGAAGTCCTTAGCGACAAACAACTGGCAAGATTTCGTAGTACCCCGTCCAACAAAGGCAAGGTTTGTCAGGATGGCTTGTGGAAATTCAGTCGACATCCCAATTATTTTTTTGAATGGTTGCACTGGCTTGCCTATGTGCTTATCGGCACGGGTTCAGACTACTGGTGGTTATGTTGGCTGGGACTGCTGATCATGTATTTTTTTATTACCCGCATTACCGGAATTCCGTACACTGAACAACAATCGTTGCGTAGCCGGGGCCAGGCTTATGTGGACTACCAGAACAGTACAAGCGCGTTTTTTCCGCTTCCGCGCAAGTCGCGACAGCAGTGATTTCTGTGTCTGACACTGCTATCCCATACCGGGTCATACTGATTATCGCCAGTATCGGTTTCTGTGTGATGAGCTTATTTATGATAGATGCGCTATCGACCGGACATCTATTGATGGAGGGCAGGGCATTACTCGCGATGCCATGGGGAAGGATGTCACTCATGGATATCTATACCGGACTGTTGCTGTTTAGCTGCTGGATAGGCTGGCGCGAGCAGAACAAGTATGTCGCTGTGGTCTGGACGCTGATGTTACTGGTGTTTGGAAATCTGGCTTCCTGTTTGTATGTATTGATGGCCCTCTATCAGGCTCATGGCCGTACTGAAGTGTTTGTCCATGGTCCGAAAAAAATAAAGAACCAGTGTAGTTGATACCAAAACCGTGTCTATGCGGATCAAGGATAGGTCGATTCAATCCCTATGTAGGGGCAGGGGAAGTTACAAATACAAGGCACGTTGATACCCTGTCTTCATCCTTATGTAGTGCCACTACAACGAAATCATGTTGATTTGCGTATCAGAATCCTGTTTCAATTGAATAACAGGTAAGGTTAGTTATGTTGATGCGAGTGAGTGTTCAGAGCTGCTTCAGATACGACGTTCCACCCAGATGCTGGATCTGTTTGTGGATATCGTTGGCACGTTTGTTCACATAAGTCGACGGTTCTACTGCAGACATATCTTTTGGATTGGGTAATACAGCGGCCAGTACAGTGCAGTCATATTCAGACAGATTTATGTTCGAGTCCCGACCCAACATCTGGCTGGCCGCACCGATGCCATACACACCGGGGCCGAATTCGGCGATGTTCAGGTACACCTCAAGGATCCGGCGCTTGCTCCAGAAGGTTTCTATCAACACGGTGAACCAGGCCTCAATGGCTTTACGTACAAAGCTGCGACCGTTCCACAGAAACAGATTTTTGGCGACTTGCTGGGTAATCGTGCTGGCGCCCCGACGTAAACCTCGAGGGTCGTCGAGTGCGTCCTGTATCGCATCCACATCAAAACCGAAATGGTTGGGGAATTTCTGGTCTTCTGCGGCGACGACCGCAATTGCCATATAGGGATTGATATTTTCCCAGTCCACCCACTGATAGTTTGGTTCGCGCCCGGTACGTGCCTTTTCCAGTAGCATAAAGGCACTGCTTGGCGGGGTGACCCACTGCCAGGGGATCACTATTAGTGCAGAGGACAATAATAGCGCGATAAACAACCCGAACAGGATCTGCCAGGGCGTGATTTCGCGGTAGTCTGGTTCATCTAACATGATGGTATTCATTATAGGCGAGATTGCGGTGTGATAAGATATTTCCATGGCCCTTAAAGCAACCATTTTCAAGGCAGACCTGAATATTGCCGACATTGATCGGCATTATTATGCGGATCATGCGCTGACGATTGCCCAACATCCGTCCGAGACCGATGAACGAATGATGTTGCGTGTACTCGCGTTTGCGTTGAACGCACATGAGTATCTGGAATTTGGGCGGGGTTTGAGCACCGAGGATGAACCGGATCTATGGCAAAAGGACCTGACCGGCATGATTGAATGCTGGATAGATATGGGCTTGCCAGAAGAACGGCGCTTGCGCAAGGCCAGTGGTCGTGCCCGGCAGGTGGTGGTTTATACCTACGGTGGTCGTGGTATGAAACCCTGGTGGGAACAGAACCGCGACAAGTTAACCCGTATCGATAACCTGCGTGTCATTAACGTTTTGCCAGACAGCAGCGAGGTACTGGCAAAAATGGCGAAACGTACCATGCAGTTACAGTGCACGATACAGGATGGTCAGGTCTGGTTTGCCGACGACAAGGACAGGGTAGAGGTGGGGCTTGAGGTGTTGAAGGGTGAGGAGTGAGGGGTGAGTGGGGGAAGAGATGTAATGTGTCTATTGTCATTCCCGCGAAAGCGGGAATCCAGTTAATAGAATGCATTCGCAATGACTGTTGGTAATTTTACAAAGATGACGATTTTTTAAAAGTAAATGAGATGCGTAGAAATGACTGAATTCGAAGAAGTCGAGGAAAAGAGCAAGTCGCAGGTCAAACGTGAGTTGATTGCGTTACAAAAACTGGGTCAGCAGCTGGTGGCCTTGCCAGACAAGGCATTGGCGAAATTACCGCTGACGGACAAAACCCGGGAAGCAATTATTCATGGGAAACAGTTGCGTATGGGTGCGTTGGCACGGCAGTTGAAACATATCGGCAAGTTGATGCGTGATGAGCCGGTGGAGCAAATTCATGCGGCACTGGAGTTGCAACAACAAATGCATCAGGTGGAAGTGCATTCATTTCATGAAGTGGAGAGCTGGCGTGACGCGTTGCTGGCCGGAGATGACGGTCAGCTGGAGCAATTGTGCGTCCGGTTTCCGCAGCTGGATCGACAGCATTGTCGTCAGCTTGTCCGCAATGCCAGCAAGGAACAGTCACAGAATAAACCGCCGAAAGCGGCCAGAGTCCTGTTTCAGTATCTGAAACAACTGGCAGAGGCAAACGATTAGTCTGTTTCTAATGCGGTAGAAATCTTTCCGTCATTCAACAGGAGGCAGGTTATGTGGGTGTATCCGTCTTTTAATTCTTTCTTGCCTCGCCAGGGTCTGCTGGCATGTCTGCTTCTGATGTCAGTAACGGTACAGGCACAATCTGCCGGATCGGTTTTACGGCTTGATCCACAACTGGATACCCTGATCGCAGTCGATGCCAGTATTGATCGGGTCGTGCAGGGGTTTCGTTTTGTCGAAGGCCCGGTCTGGCTAAAAAGCAGGGGGTATCTGGTATTCAGTGATATTCCAGCTAACCGCCTCTTCAAATGGGACCCGCGAGACTTGCGTGCCACAGTGATACTGGAGACAAGCGGCTTTACTGGTACAGATGCGACCGGGGTTGGTAGGGAAGTGAACGAGGGCGGTGAGGTCTTTTACAATCTGGGCTCGAACGGAGTCACAGTCGATGAGCAAGGCAGATTGGTGTTTATTGCCATGGGGGATCGGCAAATCGTACGGCTTGAAACTGACGGCAAACGTACGGTGCTCGCCAGTCAGTATCAGGGTAAACGTCTGAACAGTGGGAATGATTTGGTGTATCGCCGCAATGGCATGCTGTATTTTACGGATCCACCTTCCGGCTTGCGCGGGGGAGATGAGGATCTGGACAAACAAATGGACTTCAACGGCGTGTTCCTGTTGAAAGACGGTAATCTGCAATTACTGACCCGAGAGATTTTTCATCCAAACGGAATCGCCTTATCACCGGATGAAACAATGTTATACGTGAATGATAACCGTACCCGGCAGATTACCCGTTATGACGTGCTGGCAGACGGTACGATTACCAATCCACAAATCTTTGCCGACATGACCGCAGACAAATCTGAAGGCAATCCGGACGGCATGAAGGTAGATCTGGCGGGAAATATGTATGCAGCTGGCGCCGGAGGTATCTGGATACTCTCTCCTGCGGGTAAATTGCTGGGCAAGATTGTACTGCCGGAGCGGGCATCAAACATGGCTTTTGGCGATGACGATGGCAAGACCTTGTATGTCACGGCACGTACCAGTATTTACAAAATCAGATTGTTGCAGGCCGGCCCACTACCGTAATCAAATTATCAACGGGTGATTCGTGTTAATCTGTAGCCGATGAATTCACGAAACCGGACACTGACGATAGACGGAATTGATGTGCAACTTGTGCGCAAGCGCGTCAAGCATTTGCGTCTGGTAGTTGCTCCGCCCGACGGACGGGTACGGGTTTCAGTTCCGGTATTTGTTCCCGATGATCTGGTGTGGCTGTTCCTGCAAGGCAAGCTGGACTGGATACGTGACAAACAGGTCAGATTTGCCGATTATGTTGGCAAGGTGATACCGGCTTATATCAGCGGTGAACAGCACTATCTGTTTGGTCAACCTTTTACCTTGCAGATAATTGAAACCTCCGGGCGACAATCGGTGATCAAACAGGCAGACACGTTGCTGATGTATGTCCGGTCTGGTAATGATGCAAATACGCGTAGCAAGTTACTGGATAATTTTTACCGGAATGAACTGAAGCAACAAATTCCGGGTCTACTTGAATTATGGCAGTTACGCATAGGCAGGAAAGTGATGGAATGGGGTATAAAAAAAATGAAGACGCGCTGGGGCAGTTGCAACATTACCCGACAGCGAATTTGGTTGAATCTTGAGCTGGCCAAGCGCCCATTGTCCGCACTTGAGTATGTGCTAGTGCATGAACTGGTGCATCTGCTGGAACGCAATCATAACCGCCGATTTTATGCCCTTATGGACAGTTATATCCCGAACTGGCGGCAACAAAAGCAGTTGTTGAATGAAAGGTGTGTGAAAGGCGAGATGGTGTGAAAAAGTATAGAGGCTGGTTATCAGTATGTCTGTGGGTCTCCTTTGCTGTGCAGGCACATCAGCCGGTTTTGAATCTCGATTCAAACCCTGATCAGCAGCACCCATATTTGATCAGCAAACCGGAGGTCTCGAAAGCTATTTTTTCACGCTTGACCGGGACTCCGCATTTCTATCAGATTAAAAGTGACACGGCCTTTCATTTCTATGTCGGTATGACCATGCCGAAACCGGCCAACTGCGAGTCTTTTACCCGTATGTCTTTCAGTATTCTGGATCAGGATTACAAGATGATTGCAGAGCTGAATGGTGAACAGTATGAATGGAAGCCCTGGTATGAAGAATATGGCAAGCAGTGGTACTGGATTGGACCGGAATATGGCAAGGATTTCAAAAGCACACATCTATTTGATGCTGGTACGTACTATATTAAGGTCTATAACGCTGACAATACCGGTAACTATGTGCTGACTACAGGAGATGTTGAAAGCTTTGGCCCGGTGATTATGTTCAAGATGTTATTTACCCTGCCCAAAATTAACCGGATCTTCTGGGATGAAAAACGATGCGAGTTGGGCGCGGGAGCAAAATAGTGTATTTGCTTTTACCAATTAATTTAACAAAACTGGAAAACCTATAGAGGAATTAGCATGATACTGTTACTGGCCGGATTACTAATATTTCTGGGTATGCATTCTGTTTCAATCTTTGCGCTGCCACTGCGTGATCGCCTGGCCGCCCAAAACGAGTATGGCTGGAAAGCTGCCTACAGTGTGGTCTCATTAATCGGAATGATTATGATGATCAAGGGGTATGGTGACTTCCGGCAGGTGGCTACTGTTATTTATCAATCACCAATGTGGTTAAGGCACGTCACGTTTTTACTGATGTTGCCGGTATTCATATTGCTGATTTCTCCGTACTTTCCCAGCCGAATTAATCAGCTGATACGTAATCCACAACTGACGGCAATCAAGCTCTGGGCCATGGCACATTTGTTGGTGAATGGATCAGTGGCCGATCTCCTGCTGTTTGGCGGATTTATGGTTTGGGCGGTTCTGGATGTGATTTCGGTAAAACGACGACCGAAACGCGATGTTCCTCATCTGCCGGAGTTCAGAAGCAATATGGGTATCGTGATTGTCGTCGGATTGATGCTGTATGTGATGTTTGTATTATGGCTACATCCAATGTTGATTGGGGTGACGATATTGCCAACGCACGGATAAATTGGACTGCCATCCAGTTCGATGTTTTCAGACAAAAAAAAGGGTGGAAGTTTGCACTTCCACCCGATTTGTTCCAGACAACGAATTGTCTGGACAGGATTACTGGGCTACGACGTTAATCGCGCTCGGGCCTTTCGGACCCTTCTCGGTGTCATAACTGACCTTGGCGCCTTCTGCCAGAGACTTGAATCCTTCTGCCTTGATGGCGGTGTGATGTACGAATACATCGGCGCTGCCGTCTGACGGTGTGATGAATCCAAAACCCTTGCTGTCGTTAAACCACTTTACTGTACCTGTAGCCATGCTGGTGTTACCTCGTTAATAATTGATAGAACTATGTATTAGTATGCAGATTGTTTACAAACTGTCACGGGAAGGTCTGCTCAAATTACTACGAGGAACTACCTGTAACCGCTACAAAATTACCACTAATGGTTGCACACTATCCCATTCTGTTATGGAAAACCACTATTTTCCTGTTAAAACCGTGTAGTGACGCCATTTTTCTGTGCGAGTGACCATTTTTCTACAGAATTCTTCGATTTTGTTGCTGTGCACAGTGAAATAAAATTGTTTATGTTAGTGTCTGGTCTAGCCTGTGATTAATGTTAAATAGCCAAAGGCCGTGTAAATTAACCTGTATTGAGGATGAGATGGATGTACACATCATTTAAAAACGTAATATGGATGCTTCTCGTCACCGTTATTGGAGGTTGTGCCTCCATGCCGTCTGATTTTGAAGAACCTGTGTTAACGGTCAGTTCAATTGCATTCAGAAATTCCAATAGCATCACGCCGCGTTTTGATATCCAGTTGCACGTTACCAATCCGAATCGTGATCCATTAAAACTACAGGGAATGTCGTACTCGTTAAATCTGGCAGGGAACAAGGTGGTGACCGGTGTGGCCAATGAATTGCCAGAGGTGCCCGCGTACGGTGAAGCGGATATGCAAATCAGTGCCGAGGTAAGTTTGTTTGGCAGTATTCGTTTGTTGAATGACTTAATGACCCGCCAAACCGATCAGATTGAGTATGCGTTTGAGGCCAAACTGGACGTGGGCAGGATGCGGCCACGAATCAGAATCAATCACAGTGGGGCAATTGCCTTGCGCGGCAACCGGTAAAACAGACCGGCCCGCCAGACGCATCAACGCGTATTGGAGAGTTTTGCCTCTGCCAGCTGACTAGCCAGATATTCTTCATACGGGCCATGGAAGTCGACCAGTTTGTGGTTCTTAATCTCGATAATACGGTTGGCGAGCGAGGAAACAAATTCGCGATCATGACTGACGAAAATCAGAGTGCCATCATAATGCTCCAACGCCAGGTTGAGGGCTTCGATGGCTTCCATATCCATATGGTTGGTCGGTTCATCCATTAACAGCACATTATGATCCTGTAACATCAGTTTGCCGAACAACAGACGGTTTTTCTCACCGCCAGAACAAACCTTCACTTTTTTCTTGAAGTCATCGGTGGAAAACAGCATGCGTCCGAGTGTGGCACGCACGATCTGATCGTCATGCCGTGGTTTGCGCCACTGACTCATCCAGTCGAACAGGTTCAGTTCACAATTGAATTCGGCGGTACTGTCCTGTGGACAATAGCCCAGCGTGGCATTTTCTGCCCATTTAACTGTGCCGGCATTCGGGGTCAGTTCATTGACCAGACAACGCAGCAAGGTGGTTTTACCTGCACCGTTTTCGCCAATGATCGCGAGCCGAGTGCCGGCTTCTATCGTCAAACTGGCATTGCGAAACAACGGTTCACCATCGAAACCATGTTCCAGTTTTTCCAGCGTGACGGCGAGACGGTGCAGTTTCTTTTCCTGGTTGAAACGGATAAACGGGCTCATACGGCTGGACGGTTTGATATCTTCCAGTTTGATTTTTTCAATCTGTCTGGCACGCGAGGTGGCCTGTCTGGCTTTGGATGCATTTGCAGAAAAACGACTGACAAACTGTTGTAAATCGGCAATCTGAGCCGATTTTTTTGCATTTTCTGACTGCACCCGTTCGCGGGCAGCTGTGGATGCAATCATGAAATCATCGTAGTTGCCGGGATAGGTTCGCAGTTCACCAAAATCCATGTCGGCAATATGAGTACAAACGGCATTGAGAAAATGACGGTCATGCGAAATGATGATCATCGTGCTCTTGCGATTAATCAGGATCAATTCGAGCCAACGGATGGTATTGATATCCAGGTTGTTGGTCGGTTCGTCGAGTAACAGCACTTCAGGATTGGAAAACAGTGCCTGTACCAGCAACACGCGCAGCTTCCAGCCAGGGGCCACTTCACTCATCGGACCAAAATGCAGATGCTGGTCGATACCGGCACTCGTTAGTAATTCTCCGGCACGACTTTCGGCACTGTAACCATCCAGTTCGGCATAGCGGTGTTCCAGATCCGCCACTTTCATCGCATCGGCTTCGGTCATGTCCTCAAGCGCATAGATACGTTCGCGTTCACGATGGATTTCCCACAATTCGGCATGACCCATAATGACGGTATTGACGACGCTGTGTTCTTCGTACGCAAACTGATCCTGTTTCAGTACGCCGAGACGTACATCTGCGTCTAGCATTACATTACCGGAACTGGGTGGCAGACTGCCGTCCAGAATTTTCATAAAAGTGGACTTACCACAGCCATTGGCACCGATCAGACCGTAGCGATTGCCATTACCAAATTTGGCTGAAATATTCTCGAATAACGGCTTTGGGCCGAACTGCATGGTGATGTTGGCGGTACTGATCAATGGAGTATTCCTGATTTGGTGGCTAAAGGCGCTTGAAAGGCGCGTACTATAAGGATTTGTCGGCAGATTGTCGACTAAAAGAGTGAGGGTGCTAGTGAGGAGTGAGGGGTGTTTGAATTGTGAGGCGTGAGGCGTGAGGAGTGATGGGTGAGGCGGTAGAAAACGTCTGGAACTGGTTTTCGAGCAGCGCTCGAGGTGCCAGAGCCGAGGCGGGAATCCAGTGGTTTAAGTGTTTTATTACATAAACTAACCTTTAATAAACAAATAATCAGTATTCAAACTGATAATTCATTCGCGGGAATGACGGCTGAAAATGACTAACTACTTGACACGCCCAAAACGAAATTCACATATTACAATTTTGTTACCCTGAACTTGCGGCCCTTGATTTTACCTTCGGTCAAAATCTTCAAAGCCTGTCGGGCGACTGCGGCGTCGACGGCAACATATGCGTATTTGTCAAAAATATCGATCTTGCCTATCTTGCTGGCTGGCAGGTCGGTACTGGACGTTAATGCACCCAGAATATCTCCGGCGCGTACCTTGTCCTTGCGACCACCACTAATGGTCAGTGTAACCATAGCTGGATCGGTCTTGAATTTCGGACGCGGCGTATTTTGTTCCGCCACCAGACCTGCTACAGAATCCAGTGTAACCGGATGGCCGATATAATCTTCTATTGCCCTTACTCTGGGTTCGTCAGACTCGGTATACAGACTGAAGGCGAGTCCTTCCTTGTCTGCGCGCCCGGTGCGGCCTATACGATGTATGTGCACTTCCGGATCTGGAGACAATTCATAATTGATTACCGCATGCAGATCCTTGATATCAATCCCGCGTGCAGCGACATCGGTCGCAATCAGTACCGGACTGCTGCGGTTGGCAAAACGTACCAGAACCTGATCGCGATCTTTCTGTTCCAGATCCCCGTGTAATGCGAGTGCGCCGATGCCCTGTTTTTTCAGTTCATCTGACAGTTGCTGACATTGTAGTTTGGTATTGCAAAAAACTATGCAGGATTCAGGACGATAGTGTTGTAACAGCGTGACCAGTGCCCGCATACGTTCAGCTTCACGAACCTGATAAAATACCTGTTTGATTTTTTGATCGTCATGCACACTTTCAATACGTATCTCGATCGGTCGTTTCTGTACGGTTCGACTGATAGACTGTATGCCGTCCGGGTAGGTAGCGGAAAATAACAGGGTTTGCCGCGTACGCGGTGTTTCATCAATGATTTGCATGATTTCGTCGGTAAAGCCCATGTCCAGCATGCGGTCAGCCTCGTCGAGCACGAGTGTATTCACATGCTTTAGTTGTAACGATTGCTTATGCAGATGTGCCAGAATTCGGCCCGGAGTCCCGACCACAATATGGGGTTGGTGAGCCAGTGCCGCCACCTGTGGAGCAATCGGTTTGCCACCACACAATGTGGTAATCTTGGTGTTGGGTATGGCGCGTGCCAGGCGCCGGATTTCCGTACTGACCTGATCGGCGAGTTCCCGTGTGGGACACAATACCAGTGCCTGGACCTGATATAAGCGGACATCCAGCTTGTGCAGCAGTCCGATGGCAAAAGCGGCGGTCTTGCCACTGCCGGATTTGGCCTGAGCCAACAAGTCCTTGCCTTCCAGTATAACGGGCAAACTGTGTTGCTGGATCGGGGTCATCTGCTGGTAGTCAAGTGACTGGATATTGGCCAGCATTTCGGGGGTAAGCGGCAGGGTCTTAAAGTCTGTATCGGTCATGGGCTATGCCTGAAAAAATCCGGAAAGAAGGCCATCATAACACAGGGTCGTTGGCCGATATCGACGATACAAGGTTAATCCACGCAATAGCCAGACTAAATTGACCTGTATATAATGATTAGCAAGATGAACTATAATCTGCGCAAGCAATCCATCAGTTACCGAATAAAACAAATCAGGGAAGTGTGCGGCAAATGACCAGTCCAGTACGGTTTCTGAAAAAATTCCTAAAATCACCGACCACCATCGGTAGCATTGTGCCCAGTTCACCGGTATTGGTGGCGACCATTATGGCGGCCATAGACTGGCAAAAGGTAGGTGTGATTGTAGAACTGGGTGCCGGTACTGGCGTGGTGACCAAGGCAATCAACAGCATACGTTCCGAACAGTCTGTGTTTATCAGTTTTGAAAAAGATGAACAGATGCATAATGATTTGAAAAAGCGTTATCCGGATATCATTATGGGATCTGATGCGTTTCATCTGGATACCGAATTACAAAAATTCGGTCATGAACAGGTGGATTGTCTTGTATCCTGCCTGCCGTTCTCACTGTTCGAAGCATCGCAGCAGTCGCAATTACTTGCCAGTATCTACAAGGTGCTGCGCCCCGGTGGTCAGTTCATTGCCTTTCAGTATTCGTTACAATTGCAAAAACAGATCGAGGCGATTTATGACGATGTTGATATTCGCTTTGTGATGAGAAATATTCCTCCCTCGTTTATCTACGTTTGTCACAAGCAGGTGTTATAGCAACCGTTGTGACTTATCGATATCCGCTGTTTTAGATCTGACAGTATGAAAACATTACCGGACTATTTGCGTACCAATCTTGATATTGTACTGATAGGCCTGAATCCGTCGCCGATTTCGGTGCGTGCCGGCTATTATTATGCCAACCCGCGTAACCGTTTCTGGGCGGCACTGAATGGTTCCCGACTTATGACATTGCCGGTATTACCCGGTGAGCCAGCCATCAGAAAACTGTTTGATTTGTTTAATATAGGGTTCACGGATATCGTCAAGCGGCCCACGCCGGTGGGGAATGAATTACGCGCGGCAGATTTTCGCAAAGGCGCCATCGACTTGCAGCACAAGCTGTTGTCTTATCAACCGCGCATTGCCTGGTTTAACGGTATCACTACATACAGCAATTATCTGAAATATACGGGTCAAGACAGTAATGCGTCACGTTGTGGTGCGCAGCCAGAACGATTGGAAATCACCCGGTTTTTTGTTACTCCGAATCCGAGTCCGGCGAATGCCAGTTATTCGCTGGATGATTTAATCACTCACTACAATGCACTGGCAAAATATCGCGACAAGCTTTTGTCTCGTGGTGGTTCAGATCCAGATTAAGGATCAGGTGACATAGACACGGTGTACTTCTGCCAGAGAGGTTTCTCCTAGACGAGCGTAACGTAGTGCGCAGTCATAGATTGGTTGCATACCCCACGAACTGGCAAGCCGGTTCAGTTCCTGGGTAGAGGCTCCGTACAAGATGGCGGATTGCAGGCTTTGGGAAACATGCAGGAATTCGTAGGCCGGTACCCGACCGGATACACCGGTATTCTCGCATTGATCACAACCGGCGCCCTTGTAGAACGTTTCCTCGACGCTCACACCGAGTAACTGACGAATATTAGCCGCGGTGGTTTCCGGCTGCTTGCAATGTTCACAATTCTTCTTAATCAGGCGCTGGGCGACAATGCCGAGCAGGGCCGAGGCTATTCTGTAAGGTTCAACTTTCATTTCGCCCAATCTGACAATAGTATCTGCTGCACTGTTGGTATGCAGTGTGCTCAATACCAGATGTCCGGTTTTGGTGGCCTGTACGGCGATATTGGCAGTTTCCTCGTCCCGGATTTCACCAATCATGATGACATCCGGATCGTGTCTGAGAATATTACGCAAGATCAGACCGAAGTCACGACCGATTTCATGTTGTACCTGAATTTGTTCCAGACCGTCCAGACGGATTTCTACAGGGTCTTCCACCGTGATGATATTTAGATCCATGCTGCGCAGAACATTCAATGCAGAATAAAGCGTTGTTGATTTACCCGATCCAGTGGGTCCGGTTACCAGAATTAATCCGGCCCCACCGTGTAATAATTCGTTCAGTGTGTTGACATCTTCCGTTCGAAATCCCAGCTGGTCTACCGGTTTCAAGGAAGAGACACTGGCGAGCAGCCTTATGACTATACTTTCACCCTCGACCGTCGGAATAACGGAAATACGCATGTCCTTGACCATGCCTTCAACCTTGATCTGGACACGACCGTCCTGGGGCAGACGATGTTGAGCTACGTCCATGCGCGCGATCACCTTGATGCGCGCCACAATCGGAGCAAGCATACTCTTGCTTAGGGTACGTAAGTTGGTCAGTTTGCCATGGATCCTGAACAACACCTGTGCACCCTTGCTGGTTGGTCTTATATGTATATCGGACGCGTTGCGACGGATACTGTCGAGCAGCAGTTTTAGTACCAGACGAACGATGGGCCGTTCGTTTGCCAGCTTTTCCATTTCCTCATCGTAGCCGGTTGCATCGTTAGCTGGTGAAATTTCGGTTTCAATCAGATCATCAACATCATCGTCCATTCCATAGTAGGTGTTGATCGCCCAGTTGATATCTGATGGTGTGGCTACCACGACTTCGACGCGACGGTTAGAGGCAAATGAAATCAGTTTGGTATCTTCCAGCCGCGTAGGATCCGGGACGGCAATGACCAGATGTGTGTCACTTAACACCAGTGGCATGGCTGTATGACGTCTGGCCACATTGACAGGCACCAGACTGGTTACTACCGGATCAATTTCAAACTCTTTTAATTGTACAAAAGGCACGCCGAGTTTTTGTGCCAATGCTGTATGCACAGCCTGTTCGGTGGTGGCACCGATTGATATCAGGATGTCACCCAGACGTCGGCCCCGATCATCCTTTTGCACATTCAGGGCGTTGTCCAGTTGTTCCTGGGTAATACAGCCGGCATTCAGCAATAATTGCCCCAGCAGAATCTTTGGCCATTTGCCCTGTTCATACAGGGCTTTTTGCAGTGCTTCTTCCGATACCAGACCTTTTTCCCTGAGATAATCTCCCAGAGGCCGCTTACGTATCTTGTTTTGTTCCTGCAATCCCTGCTGCAGGTCCTGATCGGTAATGGCATGATTGCTCTTGAGTATCGTGCCTATCTGATCGCCCAGCTCAAATTGTTCGATATTTGCAAGCGGTATAAACATACGTGAACTGGAACTGTTGCCCTTGACCCGGAAGATGTGCACGGCAATATCATCCTTGATACTGATAGCACTATCACCGGACAGAACCTGACTATCGGTAAATTTGACAGAAAATGTCCGCGGTATGTCCGGCAGCACACTGTTTTGCAGCTGGTGTTTAATGGCATTTTCCTTGGGTGAATATTTCAGTTCACGGGAAAAGATCAATAAACGTATATCGGCAAGCGGAATGGTTTTTTCCTTGAATTCGCCGGTAGAGTAATACCGCATAATCTGGCTGGTGTAATCCAGGGCAGACAGTTTGCCGTAGTGGATCACTCCACTGGTACTGTGTAATTCAATATCAGCGTTGGAAAGATCTTTCGGTTCATTACTGATTAAAACCGGTGTGCCGGGCAGGTCAATGCCGTGTTTGCCCGTAGCTGGAAATACCGTGATATTTTCTTTTACAGTTAATGCCATCGCCAGTCCTGCTCTTTTTTGTTGTAGCTTCGGGAAGTATCGGTTGATAGCAGGATTTCTTTAACTAAAAAACAATTGTTTTAAGATTGTCCATTACGATCTGTCCGTAGTTGCAAAACCAGTATTCTTCCCGAAGGTTACGGCTCAAATGCCGGAACAAGAAACTACAGAACGATTGCTCCGGTTTCTGTAGAATAGTCTCATGCAAATGTTGAAAAAACCCATGCGAAGTTGGCAGCTGGCGCTGCTGGCGGCCGTATATATGGTTAGCTTTGATAATACGGCCTTCTGGCGTGGATTATTTGAACTGGACGGCAAGACAGAAGCTGTCAACGCGCTGTTTCTGGTGTCGGTTTTTATCGCCATGGTGGGTACGACCACGATTATCACCAGCCTGACGGCATTCAAATATGTGTTCAAGCCGATTTTAATTCTGATTTTGCTTTCAGCGGCGCTGGCAGATTATTACATGAGTGAATACGGTATTCTGATTGACAAGGACATGGTCAGAAATATGTTCCTGACGGACCGGGCTGAAGTGATGGAACTGCTGTTTTCGCCCGCGATGTTATGGCATGTGTTTTTACTGGGAGGCATTCCATCGTATATCGTCTGGCAGCTAAAGCTGAAAGACAATTCGCTGCTTGCCAATTTACTGGGGCGTAGCTTGCTGGTGACAGGTTCCCTGGCTGTACTTGCCCTGATCGGTTTTCTGCAGTACAAAAATTTTGTCATTGTGTATCGGGAAAATCAGGAGATGATCTGCCGGATAAATCCGACCTGTCCGCTGGTGTCGGTGACCAAACATGTGATCAGGATGTATAAACCAAAGGTCGAGCTGCAACAATTGGCTCTGGATGCGGTACAACAGTCTTCCCCGACCAGCCGCAAACGCCAGGTAGTCATATTGGTTGTAGGTGAAACGGCACGGGCGGCGAATTTTAGCCTGAATAAGTATGCCCGTAATACCAACCCTGAACTGGGGGCACGAACAGATATCTTCAATTTCAGTAATGTTTATTCCTGTGGAACATCAACGGCCGCTTCCTTGCCCTGTATGTTTTCGCATATTACCCGGGCCAAAATTGATGAGAAGGATCCGCTGGCAGTTGAAAATGTGATGGATGTGCTGGTACGTGCCGGGATTTCGGTGCACTGGTGGGACAATGATGCCGGCTGCAAGGGTGTTTGTGTAAGGATCCCAACCAAGGATTTATACTTTGCCACCGATCCGATCCTGTGTGTGGAAGACAATTGCTATGATGAAATACTGTTAGCCGGCCTGGACGATCTGATCCGCAACGATAGCAAGGACATGCTGGTGGTATTGCATCAAAAGGGTAGCCACGGTCCGGCGTATTACCGTCGTTATCCTGCTGCCTACAAGCAGTTTCAGCCAGAATGTACTATCGTCGAAGTGCAGGACTGTAGCCAGGAACAGATTGTGAACAGTTATGACAATACCATACTGTATACGGACCATGTGTTATCGCTGTTAATCCGCATGCTGGAAAGTCATGCAAATGACTTCAATACAGCTCTGGTATATCTGTCTGACCACGGCGAATCCCTGGGTGAACGGGGTTTATATCTACACGGTTTGCCATTTTTGATGGCACCCAAAGAGCAGATTCATGTGCCGATGTTTTTCTGGTTTTCACCAGGATACCGCGATGTTATGCAGATCAATGCAAATTGCCTGCAACACTTGAGTAGCAACGAATTTTCACACGATAACCTGTTTGACACCTTACTGGGCCTGTTTAGCGTGCAGACCAGCGAATACAAGCAGGAAAACAATATGCTTTTCTCCTGTGTGAACAGTTAGCCCAGAAGCGTTTTAGAACTCTCCCCGGGTAGTTCCCTGACCAGTTTGGGCACCAGATATCCCGGCAGAGTAGCCTGTAATTGTTTATGTATGTCCCGGGCCTGATCTTCCGCAACTTCAAAATGCGCCGCCCCGGCAACCGGATCCAGCATGTGCAGGTAATAGGGCAGCACGTGGTTTGTGTATAGTCGGTGACTTAGTTCAGCCAGCACCGGCGCTTGATCGTTCACACCTTTTAATAGTACGGATTGGTTAAGCAGTTGCATGCCACTCTGGTGCAGGCGCTGCAAGGTCTCAATGACCTCATTTTCGATTTCATGTGGGTGATTGGCATGGATGACCATCGTCAGCTTGAAGCGGCTGCGGGTAATGGTCTGCAACAGCTTGTCGGTCATTCGGGATGGCAACACTACCGGAATGCGTGTGTGAATTCTTAACCAGCGTACATGTGGAATTGTTTCCAGCTGTTGTATCAGTGTATCCAGCTTTTCATCGGACAGAGACAAGGGATCACCACCACTCAGTATTACCTCATAGATGCTGGAATCGTTCCTGATAGTATCGAGTGCAGCTGTCCAGTTTTCGCGTGATGGACTGTTTTCGTTATAGGGATAATGCCGTCGAAAACAGTATCGGCAATGGATGGCGCAAACACTGGTGGTGATGAGTAATACACGCCCAGGGTATTTGCGGATAAGGCCAGGAGTAGTCGTGTGCGTAATTTCGTCGAGTGGGTCGGTCCGATATCCGGCGACGTCACGATCTTCATCGGCAAGTGGCAGAATCTGGCGTAACAGGGGATCATCGGCCACGCCAGCTCGGATCCGTTTCAGGTAGGACAGCGGGGCTTTTAGTGGGAAACTGTCGCTGACAGGGGTGGACAGGGCCAGCTTTTCAGCCTGCAGACCGACTTTTTCAAGTAATTCGCCGGGGGCGCGAATAACTTCGCGTAATTCGTGTTGCCATCTCGAAATATCCATAGGTTTCAAGGTATCATACGCGCCTTTATTGCGCACCCATGGAAATGGAAGGGGAATACAATTATGTCAACGTTCAGTACCAGTGAATTCAAGGCCGGCTTAAAGCTGATGATAGACGGCGATCCTTACTCCGTTATTGAAAACGAACATGTCAAGCCGGGTAAGGGCCAGGCATTTAATCGGGTCAGATTACGTAATCTGAAGACAGGCCGTGTACTGGAGCGTACATTCAAATCCGGTGATACCTGTGAAGGTGCAGACGTGGTCGAAGTCGATCTTCAATATCTCTATACCGATGGTGAAATGTGGCATTTCATGGATCCGAACAGTTTTGAGCAATATATAGCCGATGCAAAGGCGATGGCGGATGCTTCACAATGGATTAAACCCGAAGAAGAATGTGTTGTTACTCTCTGGAACGGCTCACCCTTGTATGTGTCAGCCCCGAACTTTGTGAACCTGAAGATAACTGAAACCGACCCGGGATTGCGTGGTGATACCGCTACCGGTGGTACCAAACCGGCGAAACTGGAAACAGGTGCTGTAGTCAGGGTGCCTTTATTTGTAGAAGAAGGTGAAATCATCCGTGTCGATACGCGTACCAGCGCGTATATGTCGAGGGTGAAGTGAGGTGTGAGGGGTGAGGTGTAAGGAGTGAGGGGTGAGGTGTGAGGGGTTAGGAGTGAACGGCAGGTCACCACAAATCTTGTGTTGGCAACAGACTTCTTACACTGGATTTCCGGCTACGCGGTAATTTAATTAACTGGATTCATTGAATGTCTGATAGCTGGCAACCTGCTGCCTCCCTTGTAGTGTTAAAACAGCGCGCCAGTCTGTGGGCAAAAGTCCGTGAGTTCATGGCTGGCAGGGGCATACTGGAAGTTGAAACGCCAGTATTGTCTCATGCCGGTACAACCGATCCGAATCTGGATAGTTTTACAACAACATTCAAATCTCCGGTCTCGACCATACCCGAATCCTTGTATCTGCATACCTCCCCTGAGTTTGGAATGAAACGGCTGCTGGCAGCAGGCAGCGGTTCTATCTATCAAATCTGTCATGTGTTTCGTAATGAAGAGCTGGGACGTCATCATCAGCCTGAATTTACCATGCTGGAGTGGTATCGCATTCATTTTGACCATCATAAACTGATGGATGAACTGGACGATCTGCTGCTGCTTATCGGTTTGTCGTCGCCCTCAGTCAGACACAGCTACGCCTTTGTTTTTGAGAAGGCCACTGGTATCGATCCGCATCGGGCTAGTCTCACGCAATTACAGGATATGGCTATAAAACTGGGATTGCAGGGAAAGGACCACAGCCGGTCTATATTGCTCGATTTTATTTTCAGTGCTCGGGTGATGCCGGGATTGGGTCAGCAGCAGCCGGAGCTGATTTATGATTTTCCGGTCTGTCAGGCAGCGTTGGCACGTATACGTACCGATGATCCTCCTGTGGCGGAACGATTTGAACTGTTTATCAAGGGAATCGAGATTGCCAACGGGTTTCATGAATTGACTGATGCAAATGAGCAGCAGGAGCGATTCGAGGCGGATAATCGGTTGCGTATGGCAATGAATAAACCTCCGGTCTGTATGGATAAAAATTTACTGGCGGCTCTGCAGCAGGGACTGCCGGCATGTGCCGGTGTTGCACTTGGTATGGATCGATTATTAATGGTAATTGTGGGACATGATACACTCGACCAGGTAGTGAATTTCACTTTCAATCAGGCATAAACAGGGAAGTTGCCATGCTTACACCAACCGATATCCTGTCAGCTGATGGACCACTGGCTGAATTGATCCCTGATTATTCCGTTCGTCCCCAGCAGATTGAGATGTCCGAGACGATAGCGAGCGCGATCGAACGGCAGGAGTCGCTCATATGTGAAGCCGGTACCGGTACCGGCAAGACCTTTGCCTATCTGGTACCCGCGATTCTGTCCGGGAGGAAAGTCATCATCTCAACCGGTACCCGCCACTTGCAAGATCAGCTCTACCTGCGTGATTTAAAAATTGTACAACAAGCAATTGGCCGTGCATTGCATACGGCCTTGTTGAAAGGCCGTGCCAATTACCTGTGTCTGCACCGTCTGGACCTGGTTGAGTCAGATACGGGTGGCATGAATGCAGCAAATATTTCACATTTGCACACGATCCGTAACTGGTCGCAGCAAACTGTCAGTGGCGATTTGGCCGAATTGACCAACCTGCCCGAAGATGCCAGTGTCAGAAAATTCATTACTTCCACCACCGAGAATTGTCTGGGACAGGAATGCGGACATATAAACGACTGTTTTATCTTTCGGGCTCGACGTGAAGCGAATGAAGCTGATTTGACGGTGGTAAATCATCATTTGTTACTTTCGGATATGGCCCTGCGCGAGCAGGGATATGGAGAATTATTACCGATCGCTGATATCGTGATTTTTGATGAAGCGCATCAATTGCCGGAGCTGGCGTCCGAGTTTTTCAGCACGACCTTGAGCAGTCACCAGTTTAATGACTGGGTGCGTGACAGCAAGCAGGCGTATTTCACCGAAGCGGCGGATATGCCGGACTTCCCTCAGGTGCTGGACAAGGTAGACACGGCAATCCGACAACTCAGACTGGCATTGGGTGTGCAGGAAGGTCGTATTTCCTGGTATCAGGTCAGTGAACAACAGGAAGTCCAGCAAGCGATGACGCGGTTGCTGGATCGATGTTATGAAGCCCATCAGCTGCTGGAAGGATTTGCCAACCGTGGCAAGGAACTTGATAGCTGCTTCAAACGCTGTATCACGCTAATGGATGCACTCGACAGCTATCTGGAGACACGTTCGGAGGAGCAAGTGCAATGGTTGGAGCTGCGTGGTAACGGATTCTTGTTGCACCAGACACCACTTGATATCGCTGATACCTATCAGTCACGTATGGCGGAGTATGATTGTCTGTGTATCTATACTTCAGCCACGCTGACAGTTAAGGGAAACTTTGACCATTTTGCCAATCAGCTGGGGCTGGGTCGATTACCACACCAATCCTGGGAAAGTCCGTTTGACTTCCCAAATCAGGCACTGTTGTATTTGCCAGCTGGTATGCCCGATCCCCGCAGTGACGGCTATACCGACAAGGTGCTGGATGCGGCAATTCCGGTACTCCAAATGACACGGGGCCGCGCTTTCCTGTTATTTACCAGTCATCGTGCCTTGCAGCTGGCGGCTGCCGCCATTACAGATCGAATCAAGTTTCCTGTCTTTGTACAGGGTGATGCGCCTAAAACCGAATTACTCGAATCGTTTCGCAGGACACCTCATGCGGTATTGCTGGGGACGCAGAGTTTTTGGGAAGGTGTCGATGTAAAAGGGCAGGCTCTGACCTGTGTGATCATCGACAAGTTACCGTTTGCCACGCCAGATGATCCGGTGCTGAAGGCCAGAATGAAAAAACTGGAAGAGCAGGGCAGGAACCCGTTTATGGATTACCAGTTGCCCGAAGCGGTAATCACGCTGAAACAGGGCGTGGGCCGGCTGATTCGGGATGCCGGAGATTATGGTGTGTTGATGATTTGTGATCCGCGAATTGTCAACAAGGCCTATGGCAAAACCTTTCTACGAAGCCTGCCGCCCATGCAACACACGGCATTGATTGAGCAAGTACAAAAATTCCTGCAGTCACATGAGACTGGCAGCTAGTTTCATTTCCGTAGCGGCTGATAGAAACTGCTAACAATGCCAGCAAAATCCTTTGCTGACCTGAACCAATCTAACGCTAACCGTTTTCCACCTTCAGTTTTTCAATTAAAAACCGGCCTGTCTTTTTGTTGTCTGCCAGCAATGACAGCAATTCCGGCAAGGTTTGTTTCATCGTATCAGCCAGTGTAAAAGGTGGGTTTATTATAAACATGCCACAGGCATGCATACCCGGTTCGGATTTTTCCTTGCCCAGGTCCAGATGTATATGCAGATTATCCCTGACAGGCAGAGCAGCAAATCGGCGTAACAGCTTATCTGTGGTGCGTTCATCGATTACCGGGTACCAGATCGCATACGTACCCAGGGCAAAGCGCTGCAGTGCATCTTCCAACGCCCGGGTAAGTTGCCGATAATCGCTTTCCAGCTCGTAGGACGGATCGATCAGGATTAAGCCGCGGTGTTCTTTCGGCGGCAGCTTTGCCTTCACACCTTGCCAGGCATCCATCATTTCACAATGCACACCGGGTTGTTTTCTGTAATGTGTGGACAGGATACGGAAGTCTGTTGTGTGTTTTTCTCCAAACCAGGCGCGATCCATATGACGCAATAGTCGTACAGCAATTTCGGGTGAACCTGGGTAACAGAGTAATTCACCGGTGGGATTAAGCTGGCGTACGAGAGCCAGATATTCCTTCAGCAGTGGGGAGACCGGTTTAGACTCCCATATCCGGGTAATTCCACCCAGATATTCCCGGTTTTTCTGCATATACGGATGCGAAACATTGTAGCTACCCGAACCGGCATGGGTATCATGATAATAAAACGGTGTGGCTTTCTTTTTCAGGTACTGCAGGATGGCAATTTGTACCAGGTGTTTTAATACATCGGCAAAATTACCAGCATGAAAGCCGTGGCGATAGCTGAGCATAGTTTAAATGTTTCTCAAATCTGTTTGTCGTAGTTTACCTGAATTCAGCCAAGGTTGTTGTTTGTCAGCCAACCGGACAGACTATTGAATAGTCTGGGACGGTTTATCACTGAATTCAGGTATACAGTCAGGATTGAATAGGGCAGATTATGTCTTCCCGGAAATTTTACGGGCTAGTTACAGGAACAGGGTATGAATCAAAAAATCAGGGTGGTACTGATCGCTGTCGGCCTGATGACAAGTCTTGGTCTTGTCGTCGCGGTGATTGCCTGGATGTCGCGTTCAGGAATAATTACACCGGCTATGGCACTGCTACTGCTAGTGGCCTTGCTGGGGTTTTATATCGGTTTCGGTGTGTTGATCCTGACATACCGCTTGATATGCAAATTGCGCTGAGTACGGTGAGCAGAATGGTCAGCGATGATTATATTCTGAATTACAGAAACTGTTTGAAGATACTGCGAAAATCAGTGGCGGTCATGTCTGTATCTTCCACATTCAATGAAAGTCGCTTGTCTACTGATTCCCTGATCACATCATGAACAACCTGGAGTGTAGGATTGGTTATGGTGGCTGTGCGCAGATCAGTGACAGCCAGACCTATATCACCGGATTTAGAACTGATTTGTTGTAGTAATATAACTGGAAGCAGATTATTTTCCAGCATCAAACTGAAACCGCGATAGATGCTGCCGACAAAATCGATCAGTTTGTCGCCATATTGATTTTTGGCTGAACTTAATGTGGCATTACGGGCAGAAGTAAGCAGATTATTATGGTTACACTTATCCAGTCCATAAAAGCTCAGACTTTCCCATTCCTTGCGTTTGGGTTTACAGATCATTCCCAACATTCCGTTGTCCCAGCAGGGTTTAAGAAAGGCCGGATTGATGCCGGAGAGCATTTCATGATCCTTGAGTACTAACAAGGTCTTGTCATAAACCAGCTTGCCGAGTATGGGTTTATCCTCGCGTACATGCAGGATCAAATGTTCACCCAATCCGTATTTAAACAGTACTTCAACCAGTTTGTTATCCATAGTCATATTATGATAGTAAAGTTACTTGTCTGTATGCGATTTCTCAGTAGTGTGCGCAATTACAAGAAATAAACTGAATTGAGAAAGATGGTTAAATTATTGATATTTAAAATAATTATTGTACATGTGTTATTCTAGCATTCAATCCGAATAATAAATATTTCAGGTCCGTGTAATGGATTCAACCAACCACAAAGACAACCGTGCACATGCTCGTGTATGTACAAATGTCAATGTACAGGTACAGTCAGCACCCGGATCAGAAGCGCTTGCAGGGAGCAATCTGGTTTGTCAGTTGCGTGATATTTCGCTGGTGGGCATGTGCTTGTATACCGAGGTAGCGCTGCCTGATAATTGCAATCTGTTTTTGAATGTCGAGATGGGTATGCCGTTACGTACATTCAACCTGTTGGGTAAAGTAATCTGGTCGATACCGGATGGCGATGGCAAACATTTCAATATGGGTATCCATCTGGTAAAATTTTCGGAAGAGATTGCAGCCTGGCAGTCAGCGGTACTGCATAAGCTGACCAGTTAGTAAAATCTTGGCGATAATCTGAAGGGTATCGTGGATACCAATATTTAGTCTGCATCCGGTTCCAGACTTCGATGATCAGCGCTGGTCAGTTTTACCAGGTTGGTGATTTTGCGTATCCAACCACTGCCTTCCTGATCTTCTGCCTGTACCATTTCTGTCAGCAACTGGTAATTGGTTTTGCCCGAGCCGAGAACCGGCAATTCCTCAGCCAGTACGATTTTTCTGGGTATATGCAGCTCACTCACCTTTAATTCACGTACAGCTTCTGTAAATTGCTTACGGTCTGCACCATGAAAATCGGTGACCAGTACGATCCGTTCACCTTTTTTCTCATCAAACAGCGTGATGGCTGCATGGTTGGCCGCAGGCCAGCAATGAATAGCAATTTCCTCAACAGCTGTGAGAGACACCATTTCCCCGCCCAGTTTGGCAAACCGTTTGGCCCGACCCAGGATCCAGATGAACCCTTCATCATCGATGTCGGCAATATCCCCGGTATCATGCCAGCCTGGGCCACGTTCCGCTGCAGGGGGAACGATTATTCCATTGGAATTTTGCAGCAGATATCCGAGCATGACGTTAGGCCCACTCACTACCAGACGGCCTCCCTGTTCCAGACCTTCTACCGGCGCCAGATAACTTTGCATACCTGGCAGTAATAGTCCAACACTGCCGGTACGGCAAACCAATGGAGTATTGACAGAGATGACCGGGCTTGATTCTGTAACTCCATAGCCTTCAAAAATGCGGATGCCAAATTTTTCCATCCACAGTTGTCGTGTGTCTTCACGCAACTTTTCAGCGCCGGCTACCACGTATCGTAAGGTATGAAAATCAAATGGATGTGCATAATTGGCATAGCCTTTAAAAAAGGTATTGGTGCCAAAAAATATGGTCGCATTCTTTTCATAGACTAGCTGTGGAATGATGCGGTAATGCAATGGGCTGGGATACAGATACACCTTGCTGCCACCCAGTAAAGGCATCAAGGTTCCGGCGTTCAAGCCAAACGAATGAAACAGTGGCAAGCAGGTAAATACAATATCGGACGGTTTGAAATCGATATGGATTCTTACCTGGGCAAAATTGGAGAGGATGTTACTGTGAGAAAGCACTACTCCCTTGGGTACCCCTTCTGAACCGGAGGTAAACAGAATAATAGCTGGACTATCCGGATCAGGTTTCCCGCAATGGCGCTGATAACTGGCAGCCGGGTTCCAGGACTGGATTACGGCTGTCAATTTGTCCTTCAGGCTGATCTGGTCACGCAGATCTTCCAGATACACCAGCTTGACATGCTGTTGCAGTTCATTCGCCAAATCCTGCAGACTGGCTCGCTCAATAAAGGTTCGGGAGGTGTAAACCGTTTTCAAACCGGCTGTCGAGCAGGCTTTGAGAATGTTCTGGATGCCGGCTGTGTAATTCAATAACGCCGGGACCCGTGATAAATATTGCATTGCCATCATGCAGACTACAACTGTGGTGGTGTTGGGTAACAGCAAGCCAGTGTATTCATCTCTGGTCGTTTGTTGTTGTAGCAGTCGTGACATGGCAAATGCACGGGTAAATATTTGCTTGTAAGTCAGTACAACATTGTTGGTATCTTCCAGGACAACCAGATTTCGGCCATATTTAGTGGCGGCCTGACACATCGCCTGAAACAGTGTTTGATGATGGTTATAGGTGACAAATTGCAGCTTTAACATCAGGCTTTGCAGTTTCAGCGTCGCTTCCTTGCGTCGTTGGTGGCCCGACAGTTCCGGATCCAGCAGGATTTTGACCGGTGGCAGGATAGTCAGTGTGATTTTAGGAAAACGACGTACATGTCCACGGTTTTGCAGATATGAAAACGGACTATGTTGTGCGCCGTCGATGGCAATTGGCAAAATCATTGCGTCAGCCTTGTCCGCAATTAACGCAGGCCCTTCATAGATTTTCATCAGGGTGCCGGTAGTGGTGATCCGCCCTTCAGGAAAGATTACCGCTTTCTTGTCATCACGAATAAACCGGATCATGGATTTCAGCGACAAGGGGCTAGTCTGATCCATTTCGAATAAATCAACAAACATCAGGAACAGACGGAATGATTTACGTGCAGCGATTCCGGAATTGATGGCAAAAGTAGGGGTTTCCGGTAACCAGGCATATAACAGGATGCCATCGAGCAGGGAAGTATGGTTGGCTACAATCAGGACCCGTTTCCCGGCCTGGTAATAATTTTCCATACCGTTAACGGTTACGCCATAAAAGGTACGCAATAGACCACGTAACAGAAATTTGATCAGACTTATCATAGAAGGACATTCTACGAATAAATCGAGGGAACTGCTAATTTCTGTATGTAGTCAGGATGCCTAGATAGCAGGCGAGGATACTGTTGATCAGGCGTCTATGGCCAGTGCGGTTGTTTCCAGCAGCACCAGGGTTTGACCGGGTTGTAATTGTGTGTTCTTTGAGAGGTTGTTCCACTTCTGTAATTGCGCAACGGTTACACCAAATGCCTGGGAAATTCTCCAGAGGGTATCGCCTTTTTTGACGGTGTAATTGATATGACCATTTTCGTTTTTCGAGTAATCCTTGGCCGGTTCCTTGGCCTGGGCCAGGTTGGATTTTTCTACTGTCCGTGGGTTCCACAGGTTCAGTTTTTGTCCTAGATGCAGGGTGGAATTGGTGCTCAGGTTATTCCATGCGCACAGATCCTTGACGCTGACTTTAAAACGGTTACCAATGGCCCAGAGGTTGTCCCCGGCGCGTACGGAATAAATCTGTTTGTCACCTGTCATATTATTGCTGGGCTCAACCACCCGCGGGTTATTTAATACAACCGGGGTAAATTTACCCTGGGCTTTTGAACCGGGTATCATCAGAGTCTGACCAACATGGATCAGGTTACCCTTGATATTGTTGGTTTCTTTCAGCATGGCCACACTGGTTTTATAGGCATCAGCAATCTGGCCAAGTGTTTCGCCTTTTTTGATGACATGCTGATTCCAGCTTACGCGCTGCTCTTTTGGAATGGCACTGAGCCCGGTTAAAAACATCGGAGCCTTGTCAATCGGCAATAACAGGTAGTGCGGACCGTCCGGGTCGGTGGCCCAACGACTGAAGCCGGGGTTAAGCGTATAGATTTGATCCATGGTCAGGCCGGTCAAGGAGGCCACTGTAGACAGATCCAGTTGTCCGCCGGTTTCAACCTGGGTGAAATAGGGTTTGTCCGGTATGGCCGTCAGAGTGACTCCATATTTTTCCGGTTGAGCAACGATTTCAGCAACGGCGAGCAGGCTGGGTACATAACCGCGGGTTTCCTTGTGCAGGCCAAGTGAAAAGAAGTCAGTTTTCTTTCTGGACTGGTTGTTTTTCAGGATGGCTCGTTCGATATTGCGCTCACCGGTATTATAGGCAGCGATGGCCAACTCCCAGTCACCAAACTCATTGTGCAGTTTTTGCAGGTAGTCGAGTGCAGCACGTGTCGCCGCTACAATGTCGCGTCTGCCGTCATACCACCAGTTTTGTTTCAATCCAAAAATCTTGCCCGTACCGGGTATGAATTGCCAGATACCTGACGCATGACTTCTGGAATAGGCGAAGGGGTGATAGGCACTTTCGACAACCGGTAACAGGGCCAGCTCGATCGGCATGTCCCGTTTCTTGAGTTCTTCAACAATAAAGTAAAGGTAGGGAGTGGCTCTTTCTGACATGTGAATCAAAAATTCCTGATTGCGGGCATACCACGCAATTTTTTCCTTCACGACTTTATTGTCAATGTGGCGATTCATTTGCAGACTGTCACGAATACGTAACCATACATTACCTTCGTTACCGGCAATGTTAACGTCATCACTGTTACTGATATCGTTGGCGCCAGAGTGCAGTCCATACTCTGGATTGTTGGCACTATGATCAGTTTTGCCAGTGCTGTTACGAGCGCTATCTGGAATGTGTGATGACTGGAATGACGGAGTGGTTGAACACGCTGTCAGCATCATTACAAGCAGGATAGGTAGCAGGGTTATTTTTTGCATCGCGCAATCGTAGGGATCGGATGCTATATGGTCAAGTATTTTTTACAGTTACGTATATAAAGCGATTGACGAAAAATAATTTCTGTTTCAGAAAATATCTTTCCATTTTCGCAGCTGCGTAAATACATCAACTGTTGTATTCAGTCTGTGTCCTGCAAAATTTTCTGCAGCTGCGATAACAGTATCAACGTGTGTGCGTAAAAAGGGATTGGTTGTTTTTTCACACAACAGTGTGTTGGGTACAGTCGGTATATTTTTTTCACGTAGTTGTAGACACTGCAACATACGCGCTGAAATGTCGTTGTTTTCAGGTTCTACTGCCTGTGCAAATCGCAGGTTGTCTACTGTATATTCATGTGTGCAATAGAGCAGCGTCGAGTTTGGGAGTTTTGCAACTCTGTCTATAGAATGATACAGCTGCTCCGCTGTACCATCGAACAATCTGCCGCAACCGGCCATAAAAATGGTGTCTCCGATGAACAATATCCCCTCTGTGTAATAGGCAATATGCCCTGAGGTGTGTCCAGGGACATCGTAAATTTGAAGATTCAGGTCCAGATCGGGCAGGTTGATAATATTCTGATCGTGCAATGGATGGGTCATACCAGGTATGGATTCTCTGGCAGGACCATAGACCGGTATGTGGAAGCTTTGTAGCAGTTCCAGTATACCGCCCACATGATCATGATGGCGATGCGTTACCAAAATGGCCGCCGGGGTGAGTTGATATTGGGTGATAGTATCGAGCACTACTGTGGCATCACCGGGATCGACAATAGCCACCGATCGGTTCCTGGTGTTTTCAATGAACCAGATATAATTATCACGGAATGCGGGAACCGATTTTATTTCGATCATTAATTTGCTCGGATACGTTATGACATTACCGCAGGGCAGATTATCATAGACATCATGCCTGTCGATCTAAAATCCGGTTCTGTTAGCAACAGATTAAAAAAGTGGTTTGAGTGCCCATTGGGAAAGTATCTGGCCGAACATGAAATCACACGGCTTGAAAATATATTATCCAATCTGTTTGGGTATCATTTTATGCAGATTGGTACAGTCTTTGGTACCAGCATTCTCAATAGCACACGGATCGGACATCGTCTGCTTGTACAACTGGAGGATGAAGGCCCGATACAATCCGATGTCAGCCTGATCTGCGCACCGGCATATATGCCTATAGCATCTGACTCGATCGATGTGGTGGTTTTACCGCATGTGCTGGAATACTCACCAAACCCTCACAAGTTATTGCGTGAAATTGAACGTGTATTGATTGGTGAAGGACATCTGGTCATAACCGGCTTCAATCCGTGGAGTTTGTGTGGAGTCTGGAGGCTGATGCTCGCCTGGCGGGATGAACCACCATGGAATGGACATTTTTTCAGTTTTACACGTATTCATGACTGGTTTTCATTGCTTGACCTTGAAATTATTCGAACCGAGCGTTTTTTTTATCGACCGCCATTAATGAACAGGCAACTGTTCGACAGGTTTGCTTTTCTGGAAAAGCTGGGCAGTTATTGCTGGTCAGTATTTGGAGGAGTTTATATTATTGTTGTCAGAAAAAGGGTGGTGCCGTTGACTCCGATCAAGCTGATTTGGCACAAACGTCGTCGTATGATTGAATCCAGTATGGCCAAACCTACAGCGAGTAACCAGGTAGATATATAATGACAGAAGTAGTCGAGATTTTTACCGATGGTGCCTGTCGGGGTAATCCAGGTCCAGGTGGATGGGGCGCCATCATGCGTTATAACGGCGCGGAAAAGGAACTGTATGGGGCCGAAACTGACACGACCAATAACCGTATGGAACTGACGGCGGCGATCATGGCTCTGGGTGCCTTGACGCGGCCTTGTCGGGTTCATTTGACCACCGATTCGGTCTATGTAAAGAGTGGAATTACCGAGTGGCTGCCAGGTTGGAAAAGGAAAAACTGGATGACCGCCGCCAAAAAGCCGGTCAAAAATGTGGATTTATGGCAGCAACTAGAGAAGGCAACCCTGCCGCATCAGATTGAATGGCACTGGGTAAAGGGCCACAGTGGGCATCTGGAAAACGACAGGGCAGATGAACTGGCCAACCTGGCCATCGATATCTTGTTAGGTAAGGAGTGAGCAAATGAGTCAGAGGCAAATCATCCTCGATACCGAAACGACCGGACTGGAACCGGCAGACGGTCACCGGATAATTGAAATTGGTTGTGTTGAAATCAGGAACCGTCGCAAGGGTGATCGGGTATTTCACCAGTATATGAATCCAGATCGACCTATTGAGGACGGTGCCTTTGAAGTCCATGGAATTAGCAGTGAGTTTCTGGCCGACAAGCCGGTTTTTGCCGATATTGCCCAGGATCTGATTGATTTTGTACGCGACAGTGAGGTGATCATCCATAATGCTCCATTTGATGTGGCCTTTATCAATGCCGAATTGAAGCTGCTGGGAAAAAAGTGGGGACGGTTGCAAGATTATTGCAAGATCACTGACACATTGGTGATGGCCAGGGAGCGGCATCCCGGTCAGAAAAACAGTCTGGATGCACTGTGTACCCGCTATCAGATAGATAATTCACAGCGGGATTTGCATGGTGCATTGCTGGATGCCCAGATTTTGCTGGATGTGTATCTGGCCATGACCGGTGGTCAGGGACATTTACTACTGGATGATGAACAGACCCGTGCCGACGGTGCGATTAAACACAAGATGCTGGCGCGTAAAAGCGGTGCACTTCGATGCATAGAACCCACGGCCGATGAATTACAGGCGCACCAGATACGGCTGGAGTCTATTAATAAGGAAAGTGGCGGGAAGTGCGTGTGGCTATTGGAAGGTGAAGTGTAGGGACACAGTAATCTGTGCCCCTACGAGTTAGATTTATGTCGCTGAACTGACCAATTTTTGTAACTCACCTGAATGATGCAATTCCAGTACGATGTCACAACCACCGATTAATTCACCGTTGATAAAAACCTGGGGAAATGTCGGCCAGTTTGAAATTTTTGGCAAGGTCTGACGGACTTCTGGATTGGCCAACACATCTACATGGGCAAACTGCGCATTACAGGCTTTTAATGCCTGGGAGGCTTGCATGGAAAAGCCACATTGGGGCATTTCCGGACTGCCTTTCATAAAGATGACTATCGAATTGTCTTTGATGGTCTGATTGATCTGATCAATTATGTTCACTGTAATTCCTCAACGGCGGTAATAACATAGTAAATAACTAGGTTATTAGTATAGCGCTTTCCTCCTTTATTTTAAAGATACCTTTATCCGGGGGTAAAGGCTGTTGTAGACTCACACCATAAGTCTGGTGTCGAATTCTGTACGGGATTCGGACAGGCAGTAATTCAGTAGCAGACAGATGAAAGCAGGCTCAGACATTTGTATAATATGCTGCATGATTTGCCAGCTGGCTCATGAAAAATTCACTTTTTAACAGGAAATGTAAATATATGAACCCATTAAAATCGATAACCGGCACCATCATACTTGGCTTTGTCGTTGCCTTTGTAATTGCCATGATCGTAACAGGTCCTGGCAATATCATGTCACTTGTAGTCTGGTTGCATGTATTTACGGGCATTATCTGGATAGGCCTGTTGTATTATTTCAACTTCGTGCAGGCCCCTGCAGTGGCCGCCGCCGCCGCTGACACTGACGGTCCGGGAGCTGCCGGCATCAACAAATATGTCGCACCCAGGGCATTATTATGGTTTCGCTATGCGGCTTTGTTGACCTGGTTGACGGGTGCTGCTGCTCTGGAAGTTGGTGGCTGGGGTCTAATGAACTCGTTTATGTTGCAGCCTGGAGCTCAACTAATTGGTATTGGTGCCTGGTTAGGCACGATCATGTTATTTAACGTCTGGGTATTAATCTGGCCAAACCAGAAAAAAATACTTGGTATCGTCAAGGTATCTGCAGAAGAAGTAGCCAAGGCCAAGGTAGTTGCGCTGATGACCTCCAGGACCAATGCCTTTCTGTCTATTCCCATGCTGATGTGCATGGTTGGGCAGGGGCATGGTGGTTTGCCTTTATAAAAAATATTCAATTGCTTAATGGTAAAGCCCGGCTGTATGCCGGGCTTCTTTTTTGGAAAAGGATTAAAAGCAGGAAGTTTGATCAAGATGAGCAGTGCAATCATGGACACATACAAGCGATTACCCGTAGCATTTGAATCCGGCTCCGGTGCCTGGTTAACAGACACCAACGGTAAATGCTATCTGGACGCGCTCGCGGGTATTGCAGTCTGCGGTCTGGGTCATGCTCACCCGGCGGTTGAACAGGCATTGGTTCGGCAGGCTGGTAAACTGATCCATACATCCAACCTGTATCAGGTGCCCTTGCAGGAACAGTTGGCCACAAAGCTTTGCAATTTATCCGGACTGGACAAGGTGTTCTTTTGTAATTCCGGAGCCGAAGCCAATGAAGCCGCCATCAAGATTTGCAGACGATATGCGCATGCGCACGGTAATCATTCACCCAGAATCATCGTCATGGAAGGCGGTTTTCATGGGCGTACTCTGGCAACCTTGACCGCAACCGGAAACAAGAAAATCAAGGTAGGCTTTGAGCCACTGGTAGAAGGCTTTTTGCAAATTCCCTATAACAATATTGCTGCACTGGAACAGGCGTGTAACAGTCACGCGGATGTGGTCGCAGTGATGCTGGAACCCGTGCAGGGTGAAGGCGGTGTTGTAATTCCGGAACCAGGTTACCTGAAACAGGTCGCCGACATCTGTGCATCCAGAGGGTTGTTGTTGGTACTTGATGAAGTGCAGACCGGCATGTGCAGGACAGGCAAATGGTTTGCGTTTCAGCACGAGGGGGTTTTGCCGGATGTAATGAGCCTGTCCAAGTCGCTGGGTAATGGTGTGCCCATCGGAGCCTGTCTTGCAAAAGACCATGTGGCTGCACCAATGACGCCCGGTAGTCATGGCACCACGTTTGGTGGCAATCCACTTGCCGCCAGTGCGGCACTGGCCGTGGTCAATTTTCTTGAGCAAAACCGGATGGATATCCGTGCGGCAGAGCTTGGTAAAAGGATACTGGATGGTTTCAGGAAAAGTCTGAATGGTCAGCAAGGGATAAAGCAGATTCGGGGTTATGGTCTGATGACAGGAATAGAGCTGGAGCAGAATTGTGCCGATCTGGTGCAAGTTGCACTGGAACATGGCCTGCTGATCAACGTGACGGCTGACAAGGTAATCAGATTATTGCCACCACTGATCATTTCAGATACAGAAGCCGATCAGATCGTTGGAATGGTTTCCACATTGATTAAGGATTTTCTCAAGGACTAATACGGATGGCTGCCAGACACTTTCTGACTTTACTGGATCTGGAGCGGTCAGAGTTACTCGATCTGATCCGTCGTGCGCAGCAGTCGAAAGCTGAAGTCAAGCAGGGCATACTGAAGCCGACCCTGCCAGGCCGGGTATTGGCAATGATTTTTGAAAAATCCTCAACTCGCACACGGGTATCGTTTGAAACTGCCATAGCACAGCTGGGTGGTCACGCCATTTTCCTCTCGCCAGATGATAGCCAATTGGGACGAGGTGAACCGCTTGAAGATACGGCGCGTGTGCTATCAAAAATGGTTGACTGCGTCATGATACGTACATTCAAGCATGAGAAAGTACTGCGATTCGCCAGTCATTCCGATGTGCCGGTTATCAACGGGTTATCCGATTCCTATCATCCCTGTCAGTTGCTGGCAGACATGCAGACTTTTTTTGAGTATCGGGGCAATATTCAGGGCAAGAAAGTGGCCTGGCTGGGTGATGGCAATAATATGTGCCAAAGTTATATACAGGCTGCGCGGCTTCTGGATTTCTCATTGACGATAGCTTGTCCGGACGATTATCGACCAGAACCGGAAATCGTAGAGTCAGCTGCCGGGCATATAGAAATTACCCGGGATCCTGAACAGGCTGCTCGCAATGCCGATCTGGTTGTCACCGATGTCTGGGCCAGTATGGGGCAGGAGCAGGAAATCGAGACCCGGGCAAAAATTTTCAGTCCGTATCAGGTCAACCGTGACTTAATGTCTCTTGCAGCAAAGGATGCCCTGTTCATGCACTGTTTGCCTGCTCATCGGGGTGATGAAGTGAGTTCCGATGTGTTGGAGGGGCCGCAAAGTGTGGTTTGGGAAGAAGCGGGCAACAGATTGCATTCTCAAAAAGCGTTACTGGAGTTGTTGCTGGGTGTTCGTCATTAGGCACTCGTTGCTCGTCGCTGCCCGCTCATATAACATTCGTAACCGTCCGGTTGTCCATTTCTGGACTGGATAGTCGAGTATAATTAACTAATTTCACCAGTTTCCTCAGCCAACGAGTAACAATTCATGCATTTCCTTTTATCAAATGATGACGGTTATCAGGCTCCCGGACTGGAGGCACTGGTCAGGGCGATTGCACCATTGGGCGAAATTACAGTAGTGGCTCCGGACCGTGATCGTAGCGCGGCGAGTAATTCGCTGACGCTGGATACGCCTCTGTCTGTCAGGACAGCACCGAATGGATTTCATTATGTGAACGGTACCCCAACCGATTGTGTGCATCTGGCCATCACCGGATTGCTGGACAGGGAACCTGATATGGTTATCAGTGGGATCAACTCGGGTGCGAATCTCGGTGACGATGTGTTGTATTCGGGCACGGTGGCCGCGGCAATGGAAGGACGATTTCTCGGCAGGCCAGCCGTGGCGGTTTCACTGGTTGGCAAGGATCCAGTACATTATGACGTGGCTGCCACGCTGGTGGCCAGACTGATTAAAAGCATGCTTAACCAGAATTTGCCTTCTGATCTTTTATTGAATATCAATGTGCCTGATCTGGATTATAATGAACTGCAGAAATGGGAAGTAACCCGCCTGGGTAAACGACATAAATCGGAAGCCTCCGTAAGAATGAAAGATCCAAAAGGTAGGGAAGTATTCTGGATTGGGCCGGCGGGCCCTGGTAATGATGTGGGTCCAGGCACAGATTTTCACGCGATACGCCATGGCAATATTTCTGTGACACCGTTGCAGTTCGATCTGACCCGTTACGACATTATTGAAGATGCAACTGCCTGGGTAACTCCACTGACCATCTAATGAATATCAAGCATCAAGGCATAGGCATGACATCACAACGGGCGCGCAATCGCCTGGTTGAGCAGTTAAGAACGATGGGTATCGTGTCAGAACCAATTCTGGAAGCCATCAAGAGTACGCCACGCCACCTGTTTGTTGATGAAGCCTTGTCCAGTCGTGCATATGACAATACGGCCTTGCCTATAGGCTATAACCAGACTATTTCCCAGCCGTATATCGTTGCACGCATGACCGAAGCGCTGATAGAAAACAACAGTGCCTTGCAAAATGTACTGGAAATCGGAACCGGATGTGGTTACCAGACGCTGATCCTGTCCCGTTTTGCCAAACAAGTATCAACAATTGAGCGAATTGACGCCTTGTTGGCTAAAGCCAGGGAACGATTCTATGCATTAAAGTGCAGGAATGTACGTGCACGCAATGGCGACGGTAATCTGGGGTGGCCGGAACACGCCCCGTTTGATGCCATCCTGGTGACTGCTGCGCCGCTGGGTGTGCCCAAACAACTGATGGAACAGTTATCCGTGAATGGACGGCTGGTAATTCCAGTCGGAAAGTCTGGTGAACAATCCTTGTTGCTGATTACACGTACTGAAAATGGCTACACTGAAAAGCGTCTTGATTCTGTCAGTTTTGTGCCGATGATTGAAGGGATCGGTTAGCCTGATTAATGAACCAAATGAAAAACAACTCAATCAGATTCCTGCTTGTCGTTTCTGTCCTCTTGCTGTTGACTGCCTGTGCCAATACGACTGAAGCGCCGGTTGATACCCGCCCGACGGACAACGCCTATAAGGTAGCCAGTGTTTCCGGGTATGGTTATGAACCCGAACCGGTGACCAAGGGATACCACACGGTAGTAAAGGGCGATACACTTTATTCAATTGCCTGGCGTTATGGTCTCGATTATCGAGACATCGCTGGCTGGAATAATGTGTCCAGTGATTATGTGATCTATCCTGAGCAACGATTACGGCTGACACCTGATCCGCAAGCGCAGGCCAGGATACCCGAACCATCCATGCCCGTTGGCAACAACGTACGTAATAACCCAAACCAGTTGATTATCGAAACAGTCAAACCATCCGGCACTACTGAACCACTCGAACCGGAGTCGGTTAAATCCGGGTCGATAAAGAGCCAGACACCAAAGCCCAATTCGGTAAAATCTACTCCTGTGCTTTCGAAGGGGGCTCTTTCCTGGAAGTGGCCGACCTCAGGAGAGTTACTGCGTTCCAATTCACCTGTCGCACAAAAAGGTGTAGACATTACTGGTCGTGAAGGACAACAGGTATTGGCGGCAGAAGATGGTGTGGTCGTTTATAGCGGCAGTGGACTTTTGGGTTATGGTAAGCTTATTATCATTAAACACAATGAAACCTATCTTAGCGCCTATGCGCATAATCAAATGATGCAGGTCAAGGAAGGAGACATGGTTAACTCTGGTCAGGTTATCGGCACGATGGGCAAGGGTAACAAGGGGCAACCCTTGTTGCATTTCGAGATTCGTAAGGATGGAAAACCGGTGGATCCATTACAATATCTGCCAGCCAGATCATGATATTCGACTAGAAAAATGCCGGACAAAAAGCGGCCAGTTGATGATGGATTAGAAGATCCAGCCTTGCCGGAAGCGGACGAGGCGTACGTGACTGAACTGGACGAACCCGATGAACTGGAACCAGTTGACGATATCATCGAACCGGAAGTGCCCCCGGATCCGGATACTGAAGTCAAGGCAAGAACGCTGACCGATGGTGATCTGGATGCCACCCGGATGTACCTCAATGAAATCGGTTTTTCCCCCTTACTGACTGCAGAAGAGGAAGTTTACTATTCCCGCAAGGCATTGAAGGGGGATGAGTCTTCCCGCAAGCGCATGATTGAAGGTAACTTGCGTCTGGTAGTCAAGATTGCCAGACGTTATATGAACCGGGGTATGGCCTTGCTCGACCTGATTGAGGAAGGCAATCTCGGTTTGATGCGGGCCGTTGAGAAATTCAATCCTGAAAAAGGATTCCGCTTTTCCACCTATGCGACCTGGTGGATACGCCAGACCATTGAACGGGCGATTATGAACCAGACGCGTACGGTCAGATTACCGATACATGTAGTCAAGGAAATCAATGTATACCTTCGGGCAGCCCGCCGTCTGTCCCAGACACTCGATCATGAACCGACCCCGGAAGATGTCGCCGAGTTGCTGGATAAGCCGATAGAAGAGGTCAAGAGTATGCTCGTACTGAATGAAACCATCAGCTCCATCAGCAATCAGTCTGGATTTGACCCGGAGCGGTCTGTTTTGGATACCATACCGGACGACCATAATCTGGATCCTTCATTGCTGTTACAGAACAGTGAAGTACAGAGTCACGTTGAAAACTGGTTAAATCAGCTGACTGACAAGCAATGTGCCGTGGTTGAACGCCGCTTTGGCCTGCGCGGCAGGGACATTGCCACACTGGAAGATATTGGTGCAGAGCTGGGAGTTACCCGTGAACGCGTCAGACAGATCCAGATTGAAGCGATCAAACGCCTCAGGCAAATGTTGAAGAGGGAGGGGTTCTCGCTGGACACCCTGTATACTGAGTCTTGAGATGCTCACTCCGAATTTATATTAATGAGAGTAGCTATAACCTTGCGCCCTTCACCAGCAATAAAATTATAGGCACGACAGGCGGCAGCCGTATCCATGACTTCCACTCCTATGTTTCTACCCATGATCAATGCCAGAATCTCCTGGTCAGGGAATTGCAGGCGCTTGCCAGTACCGATCAATATCAGTTCCGGTTGCTGTTCAATGACCGGTGTGAAATGAGAAGGTAGTAGCATGGAAGGACTGACAGCTGACCAGTTGTCGATTATTTGTACCGGACTGATTATCAGACTCTGCGGGTAGAGTAGGTTATTGATAATGATTCCGGCTGGCGAATAGGATTGGATAATGTTCCTGTCGGCTGACGGAGTATCAATCTGGATTTTCATAATGAATTTTATGCTATTTTGGACCGGTAACGGATATTAACAATAAATAACGGGATATAAATAATGAAAATTATTTTACTGGGGCCTCCGGGCGCGGGGAAAGGTACACAGGCGAACTATATCAGGCAGGAATTCAACATTCCGCAGATATCAACCGGTGACATTCTGCGTGCTGAAGTCAGAGCAGGCACAAAACGCGGACTTGAACTGAAAAAGATCATGGATGCAGGTGAATTGGTGTCAGATGAACTGATACTCGACATCATCAAGATCAGGATCACGGCAGATGATTGCCGGAACGGTTATCTGTTTGACGGATTTCCACGTACGGTTGCCCAGGCTGACGGAATGCTGATTAACCATATTGTAGTCGAGTATGTCGTCGAAATCTGGGTTGAGGACGACGAAATCATCCGACGTATGAGCGGCAGGCGTATTCATCCGCAATCCGGACGTAGTTATCACGTTTCATTCAACCCGCCAAAACAGGAAGGCCGGGATGATATAACCGGAGAGTCCTTGATACAGCGAGATGATGACAGCGAAGCCACAGTCAGAAAGCGCCTGCAAATATACCATTCACAAACTTCGCCACTGATTGAGTATTACCAGGAACGTTCCAGCAACGATGTCGCTGGAAGTGTGAAATACATCCGCATTTCCGGCGATGGTGCCGTGGAAAAGATTCGTGATGAGATAATCAGCAGATTGAAAAACCAGATCAGCTTATAAAAAAATGATGAATCCGGAATGAAAAAGTTGAAACTGGATGACTAATCGTTGTCTTGATCAGACATGAAGTGATGAACAAATCGTGTATGCAAAATGGATCCGAATTAATCCGATTTTCTGATTTTTATGAAAAAGTGCAAAAAAAAATTAGAAAATTTTAAAAACACTACTATAATAGACCCCGAGTTGTTTTTTTTTGTGTTGTTGTTTAGTTGTTAATGTAGTTAATACTTTCATCCAACAATGTAATAGAGGAGTTAATGTTATGGTTAAGAAGAAAGCAGCCAAGAAGAAAGTGGTAAAGAAAGTTGCAAAGAAAGTTGCAAAGAAAGTTGCAAAGAAAGTTGCAAAGAAAAAGAAATAAGTAAGAAATAAATACTCGTAAACTGATTCCACTTTTGTAGTAAAAAAATTGATGGCAAGATGCCAGAGTGGAGTAAAGAGCGAGGAGAGGGTGATTTCAGGAATAAGTTGTAAATAGTAAAAAATACTGAAAATCAGTAACTTAGGTGACTCTCTCAATACAATTCAAGGCCCCGTTCAACGGGGCCTTTTTTATTTCTACCATACTGATAGTCATGACTGGAACAGTATCTGTTCAGTATCAATGAAAAAAAAATCAACGAAAAAAAAATCTGTCAGAACACGATCGCGCGACGGAAAAAAGTGGTGGTCGATCACTCGCATCCTGCAGCTGTTGATCATCACAATCAGTTTCACTGCAGCCTACATCATCTGGCTCGATTACCGAATTCATACCGAGTTTGAAGGACGAAAATGGACAATACCTGCCCGCGTCTATGGGCGTCCGCAAGACATCTATATTGGTCAAAATGATGCAAACGGGGTCCTGGATCGGGTCCTGAGGGTAAATAATTACCGAAATGGACCGGAATTATCCGAACCTGGACAGTTCCGGAAATCCGGAGCGGGATATCAGATTTTTCTACGCGAGTTTGACTACTGGGATGGACACGTGGCTGCTGAACGATTCGAGATCAGCATCGTGTCAGGAACAATTACGGCAATCCGATCGATCGATAGCGGTATGGATGCGCCCGTGTTTCGGATGGAGCCGGAATTGATAGGAAAAATTTACCCGGATCATAATGAAGATCGAACCTTGCTGACGCTGGATGATGTTCCCGTCTTTCTAATCAATGCATTGATTGCTGTGGAAGATCGGTATTTCTACAGCCACTTTGGCCTTGATTTTCGAGGTATTGCACGGGCATTCTGGATTAACCTCATACACGCCGAACTTTCTCAAGGTGGCAGCACCTTGACCCAACAACTGGTCAAGAATTTTTTTCTGACCCAGGAGCGTACCCTCTCAAGAAAACTGAATGAAGTCATCATGGCGGTATTACTGGAGCGACGCTACAGCAAGGACGAAATTCTGCAGGCCTATCTGAACGAAGTTTATCTGGGCCAGAATGGTGCACAGGGTATACATGGTTTTAGTGGCGCAGCCGAGTTTTATTTCAACGAACCCTTGTCAGAATTGCGTGAAGATCAGTTGGCCATGTTAGCAGGACTGGTCAGAGGTGCATCCGTCTATAATCCGCGACGCTATCCGGATCGTGCGCTGTCGAGACGTAATCTGGTCGTTAAACGGATGGTGGAGGAGGGGTATCTTGATGAGAACGTAGCGGCTGCATTGCGCAATCAATCACTGGATGTTTCGACTGAACCAGGAGGGGGAGGATCAAAGTACCCGGCGTTTCTGGATTTGGCCAAACGCCAATTATTGGTAGATTACCGAGCCGATGATTTGAAGAACGAAGGACTGAGAATATTTACCACACTTGATCCGTCCATTCAGGAAAAGCTGGATCAAGCCATCAATAAACGGGTAGACAGTCTGGAAAGCCAGCGTGCGATTAAGCCTGGCACGCTTGAGTCTGCCACGGTAATTGTCAGACCGGTTAAGGGTGAAGTGGTGGCTATCAGTGGCAGTCGTAATCCGCTAATGAGCGGTTTTAACCATGCACTGGATGCGAAACGGCCTATTGGTTCACTGATTAAACCGTTTGTTTATCTGACAGCCTTGTCAGAGCCGGGACGATATAACCTGTTAACGCTCGTCGATGATGAAACCATCCATCTGAAGCAGGTCGATGGCAGTCTGTGGCAGCCGGATAATTATGACAAGATCGCACATGGCTCTGTCAGTCTGCTTGAGGCAATGACACATTCCTATAATCTGGCCACGATACGTACCGGTATGCGGGTGGGTATGGATAAAATCATCCATACTCTCAGGCAGGCGGGGGCCACGGTCACCCTGAATCCGTATCCTTCCTTGTTACTGGGTGCTGTTGAACTCTCACCGCTGGAAGTGACCCAGATGTACCAGACCCTGGCAAACGGAGGATATCGAGTTACCCTCAATGCCATACTTGAAGTACTCGACAGTGAAGGCAAACCATTACAACGTCATCAGCTGGATATGGTTCCGGCATTACAACCTGAGTACGTGTTCCTGGTAAATTACCTGATGACCAGGGTAATGGACCTGGGTACCGCCCGACAATTGACCAGTAATGCTAGATTGAACACTGCACTGGCCGTCAAGACAGGTACAACGAATGAATCACGTGATAGCTGGTTTGCCGGATTTGGGGATGATTTGCTAACGGTTACGTGGCTGGGTCGTGATGATAACCGACCGACACCGTTTACTGGCGCCAGTGGTGCCATGCAGATATGGGCGGATATCATGAGTGCAACTCCCTTTAAGCCTCTAAACCTGTTTGCTCCGGATCCGGTATCGTGGACGCAGGATATCCATCTGCGTATGGAAGGAAGATGTATGTCGATAGGCAGTATTCCCTATATAGGGTTGTTTCCCGTGTCCAATCCATTATCCTGTTAGCCGTGAAGCTATTCAGACTCCAGGTTGCTAGATCGTTATTACTGGTATTGCCCTGTTTGTGGCTAACCGGTTGTGCGGGTATGCTCAGTCAGACTGGTGCAGGAGTACCTGTAGTGGAAGGCGCCGGAAGCCAATCACCTGTTGAACAGAAGACTGCCGTGATTCCACCACAACAACCGATCATAGGTAATAACAACTCAACCTTAGCCGTGCCGGTCAAACCTTTCATTGAACAACCCTTACCGGCGAGTAGTCCTGCGGTTGTGGCATTACTCAATAATGCGGATAAGGAAACTTTATCGGGCAGGACAGATTATGCAGCGGCAGCAATTGAGCGTGCACTCGGATTGGAACCACAGAATGCCTTACTCTGGTCCAGACTGGCGGCCATACGTCTGAGTCAAGGTAACTGGCAACAGGCGGTGGTACTCGCCGGGCGATCCAATTCACTGGCGCGTAGTAACCGATCGTTGTTATTACAGAACTGGAAAACGATTGAAAGGGCCAAAACCGGTCTTGGAGATATTCCTGGTGCGGCGGCGGCCAGGCAAACATTAAACAGGCTCACTACAGGCGGATAACTGACAGTACCAGTAAGTGAATAACCGCTGGTCAGTTTTCAATGACAGGCCGAACCAGTGTGTTGGTTTACAGCATGACCAACGATTTAGTCTGTGCGCAGGTTAAGTGCCAGCTGGCGTCTGTATTTTCTGGAAAAAGAGCAGGTGGTGTAGGTCCAGGCACGTTCAATCGTATCTTCGACAGTCATTCCCGCTTTCTGTTTCAGTTTGGCCAGAAATTGTCTGGATTGGGAGATACTGTTCCAGACCGAGGGTAGAAATGTTGCCTGACGATGACCGCTACTGATGACCAGACCATGTACGCCTGGCTCCAGTTTGTCGAGCAGATCCTGTTCGGAACCAAATATCAGTTCCGTTTTTTCTGACAGTACGGAAATACTGATGTCCAGATTATCAAATTCTGCTTCAGTCAAGCCGGGAAAGCGTGGGTCACGAAATGCCGAACTGTAAGCATACAGGGCGGTTGCTGCGCCCAGTGCTGATCCTGGTTCAGTCGTGCCGATGCAACCACGTAGTTTGCCATTTTGCATCAGCGTAACGAATACAGCAGCGGGTGGTTGCAACTCTGCAGGCAAATGTCGCAAGTCGGGCAAATAGGCCTTGTCCTGTTTGAAACCATTTTCAATACTGGCTATGGCGATATCCAGCAGCAGCTGTCGTAGTGAATGGCGTATGGTTTTTCCGGGGAGCAAGGCGTAGGCACCGTAACCAACAACCCGGTCACGCTTGCCGGCTGTGTCGCCTGAATTACGCACATCCAGCACTTCCATATCCATATTTTTATCTCTGGCAATCTGTAACAGGCCATTGACCGGTCGGCATCCACAGGCACGGTCAGATCCCAACTTATCCACTTGCAGGGATTCAATGAAATGTGATGTTTCCGTATCCAGCGACTTTGCTGTTGCATAATCGTGGTAATGACTCAAATCCGAGCTGATCACGATCAGGGTTTCCGATCCACCCCAGACATTTTGTAACAGCTCAGTAATCTGTGCGGTCTGGGTATCACCGACGATTATGGGTAACAGCGTAAACTGATCGAGCACAGATTGTAGAAACGGTAAATGAACTTCCAGACTGTGTTCGTTTGTGAATGCTTTATCAACATAATCCACAGTTGGCAGTTTTAAAACTCGTTCGCGTAATTTACGGTCAACAGGAACCAGGCCAAGTGGTGTGGCAAACTGGTCTGCATGCGATACGGCCATGCCTTGCAAATACATGTGGTGTGCGGGTCCGAGCAAAACCACACGTTTGATTCTGTGCCTGACAGACTGTAAGGTAGCGTAAGCCGAAGCGGCAATCGCACCTGAATAGATATATCCGGCATGAGGTGCAATCAAGGCCTTGGGTGGATCACTCTCGCAGGCTGCTTCATCCAGTAACCGGGTGACCAGTTGCTGTAACTGTTCCGGATCGGCAGGATAAAATGTTCCGGCAACAGACGGCTGTTTGATCTGGTGTGCCAGCTGCGTCAAACGTATGTCAGATAGTATGGCCATTTATTGGTACAGTAAATTTACATGAATCAATATAGTAACAGGGATAAAACTGGGTGAGTATACCGCAAGACAAACTGTCCGCATGGCCAACGCGTTACTGGCATCGGCTCGATGACGGGCGTGTCCAGTGCGATATGTGCCCACGTGCATGCAAGCTGAAAAATGGTCAGCGTGGCCTGTGTTTCGTGCGGGCCTGTGAACACGACAGTATCGTGCTTACCACTTATGGTCGTTCCAGTGGTTTTTGTATCGATCCAATAGAAAAAAAACCACTTAATCATTTTTTACCGGGTAGTCCGGTACTGTCTTTTGGTACGGCTGGCTGTAATCTGGCCTGCAAATTTTGCCAGAACTGGGATATCAGTAAATCCAGAGAGATGGATACGCTCGCCGATGCGGCTACTCCCGAAGCGTTGGCCTTGGCCGCCGTCCGTTTGGGATGCCGATCGGTGGCCTTCACTTACAATGACCCCGTAGTATTTCATGAATATGCCATTGATGTGGCCCAGGCTTGTCATGAACAGGGTGTGCGTACCGTGGCGGTAACAGCAGGATATGTTTGTGATGAGCCCCGGGCAGAGTTCTATCATTATATAGATGCGGCCAACGTGGATCTGAAAGCTTTTACTGAGCGTTTTTACCGGAATCTTACCGGATCGAGCCTGCAGCCGGTGTTGGAAACACTGGTTTATCTTAAACACTATACTAATGTCTGGTTCGAAATCACGACCTTATTAATACCAGGTGAAAATGACAGCGTAGCGGAAGTCGAGCAAATGACGACATGGATAGCCGAAAACCTCGGACTGGAGGTCCCTTTGCATTTCACCGCATTTCATCCCGATTGGAAAATGCGGGATATTGCAGCTACTCCACCGGCAACCCTTACCCGAGCCAGGCAGATAGCGTTGAAAAATGGTCTGAAATTCGTCTATACCGGCAATGTACATGATCCGGCAGGGGGAACGACCCATTGCCCGACATGTGGAACTGCCGTCATCGTACGGGATTGGTATGAATTAACTAGCTGGAAACTGACAGAAAATGGTGACTGCCTTGTATGTGGGGCCATCTGTCCCGGGGTGTTTGACCAGAGCCCTTCAGACTGGGGACGCAAGCGGATTCCGGTCCGGTTGGCATAAAGTATTGAATTTAAATCTAAATACGCCATGTTTCCTTGAAATTGATTGTTATTCACTGTAGTATGCTCCACCTCAATTGCGGGGTGGAGCAGTCTGGCAGCTCGTCGGGCTCATAACCCGAAGGTCGTAGGTTCAAATCCTGCCCCCGCTACCAGTTTTATGACGAGGCCCCGGTAATACGGGGCTTTTTTGTTCATGGAATACTGTATTTTGAGCGAATTTGGTTTGGCAGGATGAATAAACTCTGGCTATACTGGACGGAAGTTTTACGATAATTTTCTGAAAAGTGGGCCTTGAGCCCATTTTTTGTTTTTGGCGCATGTATAAACAGAATAGAAAAATTGTAGGGCTAATTGAACCCGTGGTGACTGCCATGGGCTATGTGCTATGGGGTGTGGAACACCTGAAACAGGGAAGACACTCTCTGCTACGTATATATATAGACAAACCTGACGGTATTACCCTGTCAGATTGTGAAACAGTCAGCCGTCAGGTAACTGGTGTGCTGGATGTGGAAGACCCTATTCAGGGTACGTATAACCTGGAAGTGTCGTCACCCGGTCTGGACAGGCCGATGTTTACCCTGATGCAATTTGACCAGTTTGTTGGCAATAACGTGAAAATAAACCTGTCAGCAAAACTGGATGGCAGAAGGAAATTATCGGGAAAAATTACTGGAACAGGTGACAATTGCCTGATACTGCTAGAGGATGACGGTAAGGAGTACAAGGTGCCGGAAGATTCCATTGAGCACGCCAGGATAGTTCCCGAAATACTCATTAATATAGGTAACAAGAGAGAGAATGGATGAATAAGGAAATCTTGATGGTTGTAGACGTGGTCTCCAACGAGAAAGGCGTGGCTAAGGAGATTATTTTCCAGGCTATCGAAGCGGCTCTGGCGAGCGCAACCAAAAAACGTCACCGTGAAGACATCGAGTCCAGGGTCTCTATTGACCGTGATACCGGAGATTATGAAACGTTTCGTCAGTGGGAAGTGTTACCGGATGAAACTGAAACAGTTGAGTTTCCGACGCGCCAGATAAAACTCTCGGACGCCCTGGAAAAAAATCCTGCGCTGAAAGTCGGGGAGCTTCTTGAAGAACCAATGCCCTCTGTCGAGTTCGGGCGCATTGCAGCACAAACCGCCAAACAGGTGATCGTGCAGAAAGTTCGTGAAGCGGAACGTAACCAGGTGGTTGATGCTTACAAGAACCGTGTCGGTGAAATGGTGGGCGGTATCGTCAAGCGAGTGGAGCGAGGTAGCATCCTTATCGATCTTGGAAACAATGCCGAAGCCATTATTACTCGTGAAGAAATGATTCCGCGTGAAGCGGTGCGTCCGGGTGACCGAGTGCGTGCCTATCTGAAAGAAGTGCGATCAGAAATCCGTGGGCCACAGTTGTTTTTAAGTCGGACCGCACCGGAACTGCTGGTGGAACTGTTTAAAATCGAAGTGCCTGAAATCAATGAAGGTATGATTTCTATCATCAGCGGTGCCAGGGATCCCGGATCTCGTGCGAAGATTGCCGTCAAGGCGAATGATCCACGTATTGATCCGATTGGCGCCTGTGTTGGTATGCGCGGTTCGCGTGTACAGGCCGTATCTAATGAGCTCGGTGGTGAACGTGTAGATATCATTCTCTGGGATGAAAACCCGGCACAGTTTGTCATCAATGCAATGGCACCAGCAGAAGTGGCATCAATTCTGGTTGATGAAGATTCACACAGTATGGAAGTGGCTGTTGCGGAAGAAAATCTGTCCCAGGCGATTGGTCGTGGTGGACAGAATGTACGTCTTGCCAGTGAGCTGACGGGATGGGAACTGAATGTTATGTCAGTCCAGCAGGCCGATGCGAAGAGTGAGGTGGAATCACAGGAACTGGCCAAGCTGTTTATGGACCATCTGGGTGTCGACGAAGAAGTCGCCAATATTCTGGTACAGGAAGGCTTTTCCAGTATTGAGGAAGTGGCCTACGTACCGGAAAGTGAAATGGCCAATATTGAGGAATTTGACGAAAGCCTCGTCAAGGAAATGCGTGATCGTGCGCGAGATGTGATGTTAACCCGAGCCATCGTCAAGGAAGAAAAACTTTCAGACGTCCGTCCTGCGGATGATTTACTGAAGATGGACGGTATGGATGAATCACTTGCCTATGAACTGGCAGGTCGTGGTGTGGTGACAATGGAAGATCTGGCCGAGCAATCAATTGACGAATTGCTTGAAATTGAAGGAATGGATAGGGAGAAGGCAGGTAAGTTAATTATGACCGCACGTATTCCCTGGTTTGCAGCCGAGGAAAACAGTGCCGGTGGGGGGGCATAAATGGCCGAAGTTACTGTACGCCAGTATGCTGATGTCATCGGAATTCCGGTTGACCGTTTGCTTGAACAGTTACTTGAAGCGGGGATACCCGGCAAGTCTGAATTGGATGTCATAACCGATCCTGAAAAATCGGAATTGCTCGGATTTCTGCGCCGAAAACATGGCAAGGACACTGCCAGCGAACCGAAAAAAATCACGTTAAAGCGCAAGTCCGTCAGTGAAATAAAGGTGCCCGTATCTGCACCAGGCAGCCGTACCAAACAACGAGCGAAAACTGTCAGTGTTGAATATCGCACACGCAAGACCTATGCGAAACGTGGCGCGATAGAAGAGGAAGAAGAAGCCAAGCAAAAGGTTATTGATGATGCGGCAGCTCTGCTAGCTGAAGCAGAACGCTTGCAGGTAGAAGCCGCGGCGGAAAAAATCAGGCTTGAACAGGAAGCCATTGCCGCTGCTCTTGCAGCAGCCAATCCGGTTCCACCTGAACCCGCCGTGTCGTCAACTACCAAGGCATCCCCGGACACAAGCGAAAAACCTGCAACCGGCAAGCCTGCAACGCCAGAAACTGGCAGGAACAAACCCTCTGAGCCTGGCTCAGGCAAAAAACCTGAGAAGGCGTCTTACCGCAAGGAATTACATGTCGCCTCGGAAAAATCCGGTAGACGTAAAAAGAAACCATCGAGAACCCCATCGGTAGTTAGTCGTCCATCTCAGCATGCATTTGAAATGCCGACAGCACCGATTATCCGTATCGTTGAGATTCCTGAAAGTATTACTGTGGCCGAACTGGCGCAGCGTATGTCAGTGAAGGGTACGGAAGTAGTCAAGGTAATGATGAATCTGGGTAGTATGGTCACGATCAATCAGACGATAGATCAGGAAACAGCCGCAATTGTGGTCAATGAGATGGGGCATAAGGCCACCTTGCTGAAAGAGAATGCACTGGAAGAAGAAATCGTCCACTCTGCCGTTGAAGAAGGTGACAAGATTACCAGACCGCCTGTGGTTACTATCATGGGCCATGTAGATCATGGCAAGACTTCGTTACTGGATTATATCCGTCGCACCAAGGTTGCCGCTGGCGAAGCCGGTGGTATAACCCAGCATATTGGTGCGTATAGCGTTAATACCGAACACGGCAAGATCACTTTCCTTGACACCCCAGGACATGAAGCTTTCACTGCTATGCGTGCACGTGGTGCGAAGGCTACAGACATCGTTGTAATTGTAATAGCAGCGGATGACGGTGTCATGCCGCAAACGGAAGAAGCGATCAAGCACGCGAAGGCCGGCAAGGTACCTATCATTGTTGCCATCAACAAGATGGACAAACCCTCTGCTGACCCGGAACGGGTCAAACAGGAATTGACCAAATTTGAAGTTATCCCTGAAGAATGGGGTGGTGATGCGATTTTTGTCAATGTCTCTGCGCAGACAGGTGCCGGTGTGGATAAGTTGCTCGACAGTATTCTGGTGCAGGCTGAAGTGATGGAACTGAAGGCGGCAGAAAAAGGTCTGGCCTCCGGCGTGGTGATTGAATCCAGGCTGGATCGTGGACGTGGCCCGGTGGCCACCATACTGGTACAAAATGGTTTGCTGAGCAAAGGCGATGTTATCCTGACCGGGCACGAGTTCGGGCGGGTACGCGCTATGTATGATGAGAATGGCAAGGAAGTGACGGCCGTTGGTCCTTCCATGCCAGTGGAAGTACTTGGTTTATCCGGCACACCTAATGCCGGTGATGACATTGTTGTGGTACCGGACGAAAAGAAGGCACGTGAAATTGCCTTGTTCCGTCAGGGTAAATACCGCGAAGTCAAACTGGCCAAAAAGCATGCCTCGAAAATGGAAAATGTATTGTCACAAATGGGTGAGGCTGAAGGGGCGGTATTGAACCTGTTGGTCAAGGCCGACGTACAGGGTTCCGCTGAGGCATTGGTTGACTCCTTGAAGCGGTTGTCTTCCTCTGAAGTCAAGGTAGTGATCGTCAGCAGTGGCGTTGGCGGTATAACAGAATCCGACGTCAATCTGGCCCACGCTTCAAAGGGTGTGATTATTGGTTTCAATGTTCGGGCAGACAGCGCTTCACGCAAGCTTGCCGATGAAGAAGGCATCGAAATTCGTTACTACAGCATCATCTATGATGTAATCGATGATGTGAAAAAAGCGATCAGCGGTTTGCTGGCTCCGGAAGTACGCGAACAGATTGTTGGTATCGCCGAGGTTAAGGAAGTATTCAAGTCGCCGAAGCTGGGAGATATCGCTGGTTGTATCGTTACCTCCGGTGTGGTGCGACGTAGTAATCCAATTCGTGTATTGCGCGATAATATTGTTATCTATGAAGGTGAACTTGAATCCTTGCGCCGTTTTAAGGACGATGTGAACGAAGTCAGATCCGGTACTGAGTGTGGTATTGGCGTGAAGAACTACAATGAAATCAAAATCGGGGATCAGATCGAAGTATTTGAGCGTGTCACGATTGCACGCACAATCTGATAACTGTCATATTGGGTCCGGTTTTGCCAGGCACTAACGAGGCATGCGGTTAAACATGGTTACTGCATTACAGGCCTGGTTACGAGTACTGAGGATAAATCACAGCTCAGTGGTCGATTCAGGCTGTACAGTTTTCGCCTGCAATCACGATCAACCCGTTTTGACGTGGGAGAGTAGAGCCAGTGCCTAGAGAATTCGGACGTAACAAGCGGGTTGCTGATCTGGTGCAACGTGATCTGGCGGTGATGATCCAGCGTGAACAAGGCACTCCAGGTTTATCGTTGGTGACGATTTCCTCTGTTGATTTGAGCCCAGATTTGCAGAATGCGAAAGTATTTGTGACGAGCCTGGGTACCGATACCGGCAAGGAAGAAATTGTGGCCATTCTGAATACGCTCGCCGGTCATTTCCGGCATTTGTTATCAAAAAAACTGACCATGCGTACCGTACCACGTCTGCTGTTTGTTTATGACTACTCCGTTGAGCGTGGCACGTATCTGTCTGCCCTTATCGATTCGGTCACCAGAGACAAGTCGGAAAAATAAACCCCATTTTGTACAGACAGCTATGAACGGCAGACCAGCCAAAAAAATCTATCGTGAAATGGATGGTATCCTGTTACTGGATAAACCCGCCGGAATTACCTCGAATGATGCCTTGCAGGTGAGCAAAAGAATGTATAACGCTGCCAAGGCGGGACACACAGGCAGCCTGGACAAGCCTGCGACCGGGATGTTACCCCTTTGCTTTGGCGAGGCGACCAAGTTCACCTCCTATCTACTCAATGCAGATAAACATTATCTGGCGCGTTGTCAGCTGGGTGCGGAAACGACTACCGGGGATGCCGAGGGTGAAATCATTTCCACCCGGGATGTGCCCCAAAGCCTTACTGCGGCAGACATCGTTCGGGTCATGCAGCAGTTTCTCGGCGATATTGAACAGGTGCCGCCAATGCATTCGGCGCTGAAGCACAAGGGACAGCGACTCTATAAACTGGCTTACCAGGGTATCGAAGTTGAACGCGAAGCGCGCACCGTAACGATCTACGATTTACAGCTGCTTGATTATGCAAATGGGCAATTTGGTATGCAGGTACATTGCTCAAAAGGTACTTATATCCGTACGTTGGCCGAAGATATAGGCAAGGCGCTCGGTTGTGGCGCGCATATCATCAGTCTCAGACGTACCGCCGTTGGACCCTTCCACCAGGGGATGGTCAGTCTGGACAATCTGGCCAGGATGGCAGAACAAGGGTTTGAAGCACTCGATAGCCTGTTGCTACCGGTAGATGCCGTTATTCAGGATTTGCCCGAAATCTGTTTAAGTGCCGTTGTTTCCCGTTATATTGGACAGGGACAGCCGGTCATGGTCCCGCAGGCACCTACCGAGGGGATGTTACGAATATACGACGAAAACCACCGGTTTCTTGGTGTGGGGGAGGTGCTGGATGATGGCCGAATCGCACCCAGAAGACTGGTCAATACCCGATCGGAGTGATAAAAAGGGACAGTAAATGATCATGAATTACCTTGTCCGCGTCTGATCACATAGGTACAATACGCGCCGTTTATAAAGGCAGAATTCAGGAGCAATATTCGATGGCATTAAATCAGCAAAAGAAAGCTGAAGTTATGAAAGATTATCAGCTAAAGGTAGACGACACTGGCTCACCCGAAGTACAGGTGGCGTTATTGACCGCGAAAATTACTGATCTATCAGAACATTTCAAGATTCACCAGAACGACAACCATTCACGTCAAGGGCTGCTAAGATTGGTCAATCATCGGCGCAAGCTGCTGGACTATCTGCGCAACACGGATCTGAACCGCTACCGCGACCTGATTGGTCGGCTCGGTCTGCGCAAGTAATACCTGATACAAGCATGGTTTTCTCTGGAGCGGAAGCATGAAGTTTTGCTTCGTACTCTCTATTTGTTTGTCCCTCGTTTGTTTGTCGCAGTAACAATAACTTTAAATTTCAAGATAATATTGGGGAATTGATATGAGCAAGGTCACCAAAGAATTTCAATATGGCGACAAGACTATCGTCCTGGAAACCGGGAGAATAGCCAGACAGGCTTCGGGTGCCGTAATAGTCAGTATGGGTGAGACAGTGGTCATGGTCACCTGTGTGGCGGCCAAAGATGCAAAGGCAGATCGTGATTTTTTCCCGTTGACGGTCGATTATCAGGAAAAAACCTATGCCGCCGGCAAGATTCCGGGTGGTTTCTTCAAACGTGAAGGCAGACCTACCGAAAAGGAAATTTTGACCTCACGCCTGATTGATCGCCCCATACGTCCGCTGTTCCCCAAGGAATTCAAGAACGAAGTACAAATCGTCGCTAACGTCCTGTCACTGGATCCTCAGATTGATGCCGATATTCCGGCCATGATCGGGGCCTCAGCCGCCGTTGTGCTATCTGGCGTACCATTTAATGGCCCGATTGGTGCCGCCCGTGTCGGTTACAAGGACGGCAAATACCTGTTAAATCCGGGCAGCAATGAGCTGGCCGGTTCCGCACTGGAACTGGTAGTCGCGGGTACCAAATCCTCCGTGCTGATGGTTGAATCAGAAGCCAGACAGTTGTCTGAAGAAATCATGCTGGGTGCCGTCGTATTCGGACATGAGCAGATGCAGGTGGTTATAGACAATATCATGGCGTTTGCCAAGGAAGCGAAGGTCAAGTCCTGGGACTGGAAAGCACCGGTCAAGGACACGGATCTGGAAAAGGAAGTGGCAAAAAGGTGCTCCGATTTACTGCATGAAGCCTATTCGATTACCGACAAGTTAAGCCGACGTGAGCGTATCGGTGAAATCAGCAGTGAGGCGATTACCGCCATTTTGCAGGCAAACCCGGAACGCTGGATCGAAGGACAAATCTCACAAATGATAGAACAGCTGGAAAGTTCAATCGTACGTGGCGGCATCATTGCCGGTGAGCCCAGAATTGATGGTCGTGATCCTAAAAATATTCGCGATATCACAGTTGAAGTAGGTGTATTGCCCAGAACGCACGGTTCAGCTCTGTTTACTCGTGGCGAAACCCAGGCGCTGGTAATCACCACGCTGGGCACAGACCGCGATGCACAGATCATTGATGCGCTCGAAGGTGAGTACAAGGAAAAATTCATGTTCCATTACAATTTCCCGCCGTTTTGCGTCGGTGAAGTTGGCCGCATGGCTGGCCCGAAACGTCGTGAAATCGGTCATGGTCGACTTGCCAAGCGCGGTGTGATGGCGGTTCTGCCGGATATGGAAAAATATCCGTACTCCATCCGTATTGTGTCTGAAATCACCGAATCCAACGGTTCCAGTTCAATGGCCTCAGTCTGCGGTAGCAGTCTGTCGCTGATGGATGCCGGTGTACCGATCGAAGCACCGGTGGCGGGTATAGCCATGGGTCTGATCAAGGAAGGTGATAAGTTTGTTGTGTTGTCCGATATCATGGGTGATGAAGATCATCTGGGCGATATGGACTTCAAGGTAGCAGGTACGGAAAAAGGTATCAGCGCATTGCAGATGGACATCAAGATTGACGGTATCACAAAAGAAATCATGCAGGTGGCTCTTGCTCAGGCGAAAGAAGGCCGCATGCATATTCTGGGTAAGATGCAGGCAGCGATTACCACACCACGTCAGGAAATGTCTGAATATGCACCACGTATCACTATTATTCGTATTAATCCGGACAAGATTCGTGATGTCATCGGCAAGGGCGGAGCGGTGATTCGTGCGCTGACCGAGGAAACCGGTACCACGATTGATATTGATGATGAAGGTACAGTTAAAATCTACTCGAATGACAAGACCGCCAGCGATGCAGCACGTGCCCGAATCGAAGCCTTAACAGCCGATATTGAAGTAGGCAAGATCTACGAAGGCCGTGTTGCGAAGATTATGGACTTTGGTGCGTTTGTAAACGTATTGCCTGGCAAGGATGGACTGGTCCATATCTCTCAAATATCGGAAGAACGCGTAGAGAACGTTTCTGACAAGTTGTCCGAAGGGGATATGGTCAAGGTCAAGGTGCTGGAAATTGACCGTCAGGGCAGGGTTCGTCTGAGCATGAAAGCTGTGAATGAGGAAGGCGACGCCTGATCCTGTCGTTCTAACAGGATTATAAAAGGGGCGCTAAGCCCCTTTTTTATTTGTGGAGACCAAGCATCCTGGTCAGCTTTTGCAGGTAGTGGAAGTGAAATAAATCCAGCTTTAGGGTACGATTCAGGTTTTATAGCCAGTAGCAAGAGATGAAATTAACCGGTAAACAATTCAAGTCATGGGACCGCAAGGCAATTACCCTGCTCGGTATGTCCGGAGTGGGCAAGACCCGGCTGGCCTGTATCTTGCGCAAGAGCCATTGGTTTCACTATTCCTGTGACTACCGGATCGGTACACGCTATCTGGATGAGGTCATCCTCGACAATATCAAACTGCAGGCGATGCAGGTGCCGTTTCTGGAAGAATTGTTACGCTCGGATTCCATCCACATTGGCAATAATTTGAGTATCGATAACCTGAAGCCACTGTCTTCGTATCTGGGCAAACTCGGTAATCCGGGTCAGGGTGGGATCGGGCTGGGAGAATTCAAGCATCGTCAGGCGTTACACCGTGAGGCAGAAATTGCGGCGATGAATGATGTGCCCAAGTTTATCCAGAAAGGTTTTGAAATCTACGGTTATGATCATTTTATCAATGATGCAAGCGGCAGTTTATGCGAACTGGATGATGAACAGGTCATTAACCGACTCGCCGAGCATACGCTGATCATTTACATCAAGGCGACCGAAGAAAATGAAAAGGCGCTGATTGAGCGTGCGGAATCGGATCCGAAACCGTTGTACTACCGTGAGTCCTTTCTGGATGCGCAGCTGGATGAATACCTGAAAATGAAGAATCTTGAGTATGCGGCGCTTATCAATCCGGATGAATTTGTGCGTTGGGTATTTCCGCGTCTGTTCTATGCGCGTATTCCCCGTTATGAAGCCATTGCAAACCAGTATGGTTATTCCATCAGTACCAAGGAAATCGAGACGGTCAGGAACGAAAAGGATTTTATCCGTGTGATTACCCGCGTGCTTGACAGTCAATCCTGAGCGGAGAACGGAAATCATATGCCATTGGTAGCTAATTCAGATTTACCCAGTTTCTCCCGCCTGAGCGAGGAGGGTGAAACTGTTATATCACGCGATCATGCTGTGCATCAGGATATACGCGAGTTGCATATTGGCCTGTTGAATATGATGCCGGACAAGGCGCTGGAAGCAACCGAACGCCAGTTCCTGCGACTGGTTGGCGAGAGCAACCAGATTGCCCAGTTTTATGTTTACCCGTTCACGCTGAAGGAAATACATCGCAGTGATGAAGGACGCGCCCATATCAAGCAATATTATATGGATATTGATGCCATCAAGGAGCAGGGGCTGGACGCACTGATCATCACGGGCGCGAATGTGGTCGGTGCCGAACTATCTGCCCAGTCTTTCTGGAAGCCACTGAAGGAAATCACTGACTGGGCGTATAACAATGTGACCTCTACGCTGTGTTCCTGTCTGGCCACCCATGCGCTGCTGGAATTGCGCTATGGTTTGAAACGCCGACCCCTGGTCGAAAAGCGTTGGGGCGTGTATCCGCATCGTGTGGTGGACAAAACTCATCCGTTGGTCACCGGTGTGAATACACGGTTTGATGTACCCCATTCGCGTTTTAATCAGGTGGATCGCAGCCAGTTTGAACAGGCGGGTCTGGAAATTCTGGTCGAGAGTGATGAAGCCGGTGTGCATCTGGCGGTCAGCGAAGATGGGTTCCGTCTGGTGTTTTGCCAGGGCCATCCAGAATACGATGCGCACAGTCTGATGAAGGAATACAAACGCGAAGTCGGGCGTTTCATTTTTGAAGATTTACAAAAATACCCGCAGTTTCCTGAAAGCTATCTCAATGTTAGCAACGCCGCCATACTGGAAGAGTTTCGTGATCGTGTGTTGGTGGCCCGCCGTCTGGGTAATCCACCACCCCAGTTTCCGGAACACCTAATCGTGCCAACGCTGGATAATACCTGGCATGACAGTGCCGAAGCGGTTATTAATAACTGGATAGGCAAGGTCTATCAGCTCACCGATATCGTGCGACGCAAGCCCTTTCGTGAAGGTGTCGATCCCTCCAATCCGCTGAACCGTAAATGACCGAAGCGACAGTAGGGTTTATCAGTCTGGGCTGCCCCAAGGCACTGGTTGATTCCGAACGCATACTCACCCAGTTACGACTGGATGGTTACCGGATTTCAGACAGTTATGAGGATGCTGAAGTTGTCATCGTCAATACCTGTGGTTTTATTGATAGCGCCAGGGCCGAATCACTGGAAGCCATCGGTGAAGCCTTGAGTGAAAATGGTCGGGTAATCGTCACCGGTTGTATGGGCGTTGATGCCGAACTAATTCGCAAAATCCATCCGCAGGTATTAAGTGTCAGTGGACCCCAACAGTATGAGCAGGTGGTCAGTGCGGTACATCTGCATGCGCCACGCACCGGCAAGCATGATCCGTTTGTGGATCTGGTCCCTCCGCAGGGGATCAAGTTAACACCGAGGCATTATGCCTATCTGAAAATTTCTGAAGGGTGTAATCACAAGTGCAGTTTCTGCATTATACCTTCGATGCGCGGCAAACTGGTTAGCCGTGATGCCGGCGATATTATGAAAGAAGCCGAAGGTCTGGTCCGCTCCGGCGTCAAGGAGTTACTGGTAATTTCACAGGACACCAGCGCTTATGGTGTCGATCTGAAATACAAGACCGGATTCTGGAACGGCAAACCGGTCAAGAGTGATTTGTATCATCTTTGTGAAGCACTCGGATCACTGGGGGTTTGGGTACGCTTGCACTATGTATACCCTTATCCGCATGTCGATGACATCATCCCGTTGATGACAGAGGGTAAAATCTTGCCGTATCTGGATGTGCCATTCCAGCATGGCAGTACTCGTATACTCAAACAGATGCGACGACCTGCGGCAACTGAAAATACGCTAGAACATATTCAGCGCTGGCGGCAGATCTGTCCGGACATTACTATCCGTTCCACCTTTATCGTTGGGTTCCCCGGGGAGACAGACGAGGATTTTGAATTACTGCTCGATTTTCTGGACGAAGCACAGTTGGACAGAGTGGGTTGTTTTCAATACTCTCCGGTACAAGGAGCCTCGGCCAATGATCTGCCCGACCCAGTACCGGAAGAAGTGAAGGAAGAACGCTGGCATCGTTTCATGCAGGCACAGGCTGATATCAGCGAGCAGAAACTGGCAGATAAAGTTGGTAAAGTAATGCAGGTATTGATTGATGAAATCGATAATAATGACTATGTCGCACGCAGTGCTGCAGATGCACCCGAGATTGATGGTAATGTATTTGTCAGTAGCGACCGATCACTGGCCGCCGGTGATATCGTCACGGTAAAAATTGACAGTGCGGCCGAGTATGATTTATGGGGTACTGTCGTTAACCAATAAGGATCGGAGTAAGTTATGTCAGCTACTTTACTGTTTCCGCTCGGCGCAATTCTGGTCACACTGCTTTCCTATTATTTCCCGTCCTTGTTGATTCCCTATACCGATTATTTGAGCCTGTTGCTGGGTATACTGATGTTTGGCATGGGGCTGGGTTTACGTTTTGAAAATTTTGCCGAAATACTACGCCGTCCCAAAATTATTCTGATCGGTGTGGTATTGCAGTTTCTGTTCATGCCGTTTATTGCCTTTGCGGTAGCCCGGCTGTTTGCGCTGGATCAGTCGCTGTTGATTGGACTGGTGCTTGTTGGCGCCTGTCCCGGTGGTATAGCCTCTAATGTGGTTTGTTATCTGGCACGAGGCGATGTGGCCCTGTCGATCATGATTACAGTTGTTTCAACCGTATTGGCCGTGGTACTGACACCGACCCTGACCTGGTTGTATCTGGGACAACAGGTCAATGTGCCCGTGGCGTCGATGATGATAAATATTTTTATTATCACACTGCTACCGGTTGCGGCTGGTGTATTACTCAATCACTATCTGGGCAAGCGATTGCAGCTACTGAAAAAGGTCTTTCCGCTACTCTCCATGGTCGCGATCATGCTGATCATTGGTATCGTCATGGCTTTGACACAACCCCAGATACACATGGCCGCAATCCCGGTGTTGGCAACAGTGTTCTGGCAAAATGTGCTGGGTCTTGTCGCCGGTTATTATTCGGCCAAGTGGCTGGGTCTGGATGAAAAAATCTGTCGTACCATTGCCATTGAAGTGGGCATGCATAATTCGGGATTGGCTGTGGTACTGGCCAAGGATTATTTTTCAGTGATGGCGGCACTGCCCGGTGCGGTATTCAGTGTCTGGCATAATATCAGCGGTTCACTGGTGGCCAGTTACTGGGCGCGTAAATCGGCGGCGATGAAACCCTGATAATACGTTGTTCAGTCACAATCATTTTCACGCTAATATCGTTCTCTTCTTGTGGTAATGCCCGTGTCAGCTGACACTCATAGGCCAGTGCTATTTTGACGTCAACCTGGTGTGTGGCAAACCAGCGATCATAGTTACCCTGACCCTGTCCCAGACGTATGCCTGATTCAGTAAATGCCAGTCCAGGAGTAATGCATACATCGATCGGGCAATTTATTTCGAGAGCGGGGTCAGGTGATGGAATGCCTGCCTTGTCACGGATCATATTCGACCAGCCAGAAAACGTAACCGCGTACATCTCATTGTGCTTACGTATCGCCGGCACGGCCAATTGTGTACCACGGCCATGTAGCCAGTCCAGCAAGTGGCGTGTATCGGTTTCCGAACCAACAGAAACATAACTAAACAGGCATTGGGCGGAGAGGATTTCCGGCAGATCCTGTAATTTTTTCAGAATGGCCTGATCAAATTGCTGACGTGTCCCGGTTGCCAGTGCATCACGAACTTGCCTATATTGTCGGCGTAAAGCTTGTTTAGAATCGGTCATGGTTGTCACGTCAATCAGGCTATCCGGTAAAAGTGGCAAGCTACGGGTTGGTTTGCTCAATCTAACAGACTGTTTTCAATAAGGAAAATTTACAGTTCGGTACACTTGGCACCGGTTTGGGCTATTTTGGCGATGACTTGCAGATATTTATCACTAAGTGGTTGTTTGCTCTTTCTTTTTACGCCATATCCCGTAAAATACCGGCCTCTTGCAACATCCCTGACTCGCTGCGGCGAGTTAATTATTTTTATTTTGAGGAACAGGTATTAAATGGTAACGATTCGTCTGGCGCGCGCTGGCGCTAAAAAAAGAGCTTTTTACCACATCGTCGTCACGGACTCCAGAAAGCCTCGTGATGGGCGTTACATTGAACGCATCGGATTTTTCAATTCGGTTGCGTCAGGTAAGGACGTCGAATTACAAGTCGATATGGAAAGAGTGAGTCATTGGGTCGCTCTTGGCGCCCAACCCTCACAAAGGGTCGCTGCCTTATTGAAACAGGTCAAGCCGGGCGCTCAAGTATCTGCTGCAGCCTGATCTGATTCCGCTTTATGAAGCCTGCTGACGGTGGCTCTGCTAGTCAGGAACAGGTAGCGGTTGGCAAGATAAGCGGAATTTACGGAGTAACAGGTTGGGTTCGGATCATTTCCTATACCCGACCGATAAGCAATATCTTTTCCTACTCTCCCTGGTTGATTGGCAGGGGTGCACAGCAAGAGTCCAGGGAGTTACTCGAAGGACGAATGCAAGGCAAGGGGTTGGTAGCAAGAATCAAGGATCTGGAAGACAGGGACATCGCCCGATCCTATATCGGTAAAGATATTTTACTTTACAGAAATCAGATGCCAGTGCTGCCGGCAGGCGAATATTACTGGTGTGATCTGATGCAGCTGGATGTAGTAAATCTTGAAGGAATGAAGTTGGGCAAGGTGATAGAAATTCTTGAAACCGGTGCGAACGATGTACTGGTGATTAAAGGTGAACGTCGTCATCTGGTGCCACTGATGCTGGACAAGTACGTCACAGCAATTGATATCAAGAATGGTGTGATAACGGTGGATTGGGACCCGGAGTACAGTTAAATGCTTGAGGTAGCTGTCGTCACCCTGTTTCCGGAGATGCTGGCAGCCATCGAGCAGTACGGTGTAACCGGTCGTGCCGTGAAAAATGGACTGGTAAGAATTACCGCGATTAATCCGAGGGATTATGCGCCCTTACCACATCGCAATGTTGATGACAGGCCATACGGTGGTGGTCCGGGCATGGTGATGATGGTACAACCGCTGGCCGATGCAATCAGTGCGGCTAAAAAGAATTTACCGGATGCCAGGGTGGTTTACCTGACACCGCAAGGATGCAGACTGCAACAATCGGCCGTGATGACGCTGGCCGGGTATCAACAGCTGATACTGGTGGCAGGAAGGTATGAAGGACTGGATGAACGCCTGATACGCTCGCATGTGGATGAGGAGTGGTCGATAGGGGATTATGTTCTCAGTGGCGGTGAGTTACCGGCCATGGTATTGATCGACGCGATGTCGCGAACAATACCCGGTGTACTCGGACACGAATGTTCAGCTGATGAAGATTCGTTTGCGAATGGCCTGCTGGACTACCCGCACTACACCCGTCCGGAAGAGATTAACGGCGAGCGGGTACCTGCGGTGCTGTTAAGCGGGGATCATGAGCAGATTCGGCGCTGGCGCATGAAACAGGCGCTGGGCAGGACCTGGCAACGCCGGCCTGATTTGCTGGAAAACCAGCAACTGGACGAATTGCAGAAAAAATTATTAGTGGAATTTCAGACTGAACAAAATTGATTTGGACTTAACCGGAGTAACAGTGATGCGTAATATTATTGAACAACTTGAAGCTGAACAACTGAAGCAGAAGGAAAGTATCCCCGATTTCAAACCAGGTGACACTGTGGTTGTACAGGTCAAGGTAAAGGAAGGTACGCGTGAACGTTTACAGGCGTATGAAGGCGTGGTCATTGCTATCAAGAACCGTGGCCTGAATTCTTCTTTCACAGTTCGCAAGATTTCCTATGGTGAGGGTGTTGAGCGTGTGTTCCAGACCCATAGTCCGGGCGTCGCCAGCATTCAGGTTAAACGTCGTGGTGATATCCGCCGCGCCAAGCTGTACTACATGCGTGACCTCAGCGGTAAGTCAGCACGTATCAAGGAAAAGCTGGCCAGCAACGCCCCGATTGAATCAGGTAAGAACGCGGAATAAGTCCTGCCTTGCGGGCAAACCAGACACACAGTTTGCCCGATTCGTTGTCTCCAAAGTGGTTCCGGCAGTAACATGCCGGAACCCTTATCATGAACCAACCCACATACGATGCCGTAATCGCCAGCCCGATAGGCAGGTTGGGTTTACTGACATTCGAAGACTACATTACCGATCTGGCATGGTTACCGGCCAAGCAGAAACTGATCTCCCCGACAACCTCGTTTGCTGAATTAATCTGTAACTCGCTCACTCTGTATTTCGAATCCACCTCCCGCTTGCCCTGTTTCCCCTTGCAACCGCAAGGCACACCATTCCAGCGCAAGGTCTGGTTGGCCATGCAGAAAATCCAGGCAGGACAGGTACAATCGTATGGCCAGTTGGCTGCACGACTTAAAACAGGTAGCCGTGCCATTGGTATGGCCTGCCGTACCAATCCGATCATTCTTCTGATTCCCTGTCACCGTGTGGTCTCTGCAAAAGGGATTGGAGGTTATATGGGCAAAGCCGGCAGAACCAACATCAAGCAGTGGCTATTGCAGCATGAAGGCGTGCATGACTACTGATTGTCCTGAACTTATCCGAGCCCGCAACGAAATCGATTTGTTTCTGGATGCACTGTGGATGCAACGCGGGCTGGGCGAGAACACCTTGCAGGCCTATCGCACCGATCTATATTCCTTTGCTGAGTGGCAATATCAGCGTGGGAATACAGACCTGCTGCAAACCCGCGCGGCAGATTTACATGCGTATCTGGCAATGCAGGGAGGACGTTCTGCGAGATCCACCGCCAGACGATTGTCCAGCCTGCGCAGATTATTTCAGTATCTGGCCAGGGAAGGGCGCATCAGCACGGATCCAACTGTGAATATCGACTCACCCCGTCTGGGCCGATCCTTGCCAAAAACCCTGACTGAATCGGATGTGGAAGCCTTGTTACAGGCGCCGGATGTCACGACACGCAATGGCATGCGGGATCGAGCAATGCTGGAAGTGTTGTATGCAACCGGCTTACGTGTATCTGAACTGGTCGGTTTGCGTCTGGATCAAATCAATCTGCGTCAGGGAGTGATTCGCGTGATAGGCAAGGGCAACAAGGAACGTCTGGTGCCACTGGGAGAAGAATCGGTCGACTGGCTAAACCGCTATATCCGCGATGTGCGACCGGAATATTTTAAGGGTCAGCCCGATGCAACCTTATTCCCTTCCAACCGGGGCACACCGCAAACCCGCCAGACCTTCTGGCATGCGATCAAACGTTATGCCATTGTTGCTGGCATCAGCAAACCGATGTCACCGCATGTACTGCGACATGCTTTTGCAACTCATCTGTTGAACCACGGCGCAGACCTGCGCGTCGTGCAAATGCTGCTAGGCCACAGTGATATCTCCACCACACAAATCTACACGCACATTGCAAAGGAAAGGTTGAAAGATATCCACGCGAAACATCATCCGCGGGGGTAGTGTGGTTTGCACCTGTCATAGACGCGATACCTTTAAACTCACTCTAGTACAATCCATAGCAGAGTCATCTACCAGGACAGCGCTCTGACGATTTATGGTCGTCCTGCATGCTCATGGTGTGTTTACCTGAGTCGGTTTTGTTGTAATTTGAGATATGCTGATTGCAATTTCGCTGCCAAGTTCAGCAATTGTCTCACTTAATTTAATGACGATATCAGCGCGTACGACCGAACGGGACAGAGGCAGGCGGATTTCAGATTTTTGTATGCCGGTTAGATTGACACCGTCACGGCTCTGAATACTCCAGTAGACCAGTAATACCACCTCGCCATTATCACCAGCGTCAAACTGCAATATCTCGGCAGTGATCCGGTAGTCGACATCGTCATGGTTACGTGATGGTTCGATACTGATTCGTTCTGTTCCGAGCAGGAGCGACAGGTTTTCTGCCAGAACCCGGGTAAAATTTTCTTGTAATGGTTCTGCCCAGCGATCGGTTTCGGCCAGATAGATCTCGGCATTAGTACTGCGCGTTACAATCTGGGGACGATCCAGGTATTTCGGGAAGCGGATCGGACCTACTCCAATTAATGCGGCATCGGATAGCTTAGGCGTAATTGGTAACTGCACTGTCGTAGTCAACATGTAGTAATGTGACACTGGTGTTGACCCACATCCGGTCAGCAATATTATGGTCAGCAGTAGATACAGGTTTCTGATATCAGGCATCATTTCATTCTCTTAGGTTCTTTCCTTTCAAAAGGACTTCCGGTTGTTTTTCAATAGTGTCTGCCAGTTGTTGCAGTGCTCGTGCTGCATCTGATATTTCCTCGAGGGCAATGTTCAGATTATACAGTTCAGGGGAGTCCTTGATTGTTCGAATAGTCTTTGCGGCACCGGAAATTTCTGTCAGCGCGATATCAAGTTTTTGCATCTGCGGCATTGTTTCCAGATTACTGATAAGTTTTGCTGCATTGGCAATTTCATCCAGTGCTGTATTCATTTTTATCAGTTGCGGCGAATCGCTGGCAGTCAATTATTTCACTTCTCCCAGTATCAGCTTTAATTCTGCCAGACTGTCCTTCAGGTCGGTCATGGTACTGTCGGCCAACGGGATGAACTTTTCATTGATCTCGTGGCTGAGTCGATCCACACTGACAAAGGCGTTTTTTACGGCCGTGATACTTTCCATGGTGTCCGGCGAGTTGACCAGCCGATTTATCGCGCTTAATGATGAAGATATATTGACCACCATGTGTTCGATTGAAATATCCTGCAGTGCCTTGTCGAATTGTTCAAATGGCATCGGTATCGTTGGGATTTCGATCAGCTTGCCGTCACCAAAATAATGAATCTCTGTTTCCGGATGGTAATCCAGTTGGATAAAAAGTTGTGAGGTCAGTATGCTCTGGATTTTCAGCTGGGCGCGTAAACCGAGCTGTTCGACTATAGATTTTAGCGGATCTTCTACCTGTAATCTGCGCACCTGATCAATAGATTCAGCATCAATTTCAGCGATGACGGGTACACGCAGCTCGCCCGTAGTCGTATTAAATTCGATATTTATCGCCGTGACTGTTCCTACTTCGACGCCGCGAACATTGACCTGCGCACCGACATTCAATCCATCTACAGAACCGCTGAAATACATGATCACACGTTCGCGTCGGGTGAACAGGCCCTCTCCGCCAAACAGGATGATCGCAACTACCAGTAATACGATTGCGCCAGTAACAAATGCTCCCAGCATGGTTGTATTGACCTTTTTATTCACGTGCATGCCCGCCAAGAAAATCCCTCACGCCGGGTTCAGGAGAAGATTCACGTAATTGTTTGGGATCGCCGCTCGCAATCATGGTTCGGGTTTCCGCATCCAGGAACACAGAATTGTTACCTATTCTCAGTATGCTATCGAGTTCATGCGTCACAACCACGATTGTGGTCTTCAGGCTGTCGCGGATTTCCAGGATCAGCTCATCCATGCGCCTGGAACTGGGCGGATCCAGCCCGGCACTTGGTTCATCAAAAAACAGGATTTCCGGGTCCAGCGCTATGGCCCGTGCCAGACTGCCGCGTTTTCGCATTCCCCCACTCATTTCAGATGGATAAAATTCCTCATAACCTGCCAGACCAACCAGTGCCAGCTTGAACGATACCACCTCGCGGATCTCTGCCGGACCCAGATCGGTATATTCCTCAAGTGGCAATCCTACATTTTCCGCCAGCGTCAGCGAACTCCATAATGCTCCACCCTGGAACAATACACCAAACCGGCGCTTGATTTCCTCCTGCTGCTGCTCTGGTGATTTCCAGAAGTTGATATTATCAAACCAGACATCACCTTTTGAGGGTATCTTAAGCCCAATCAGGTTTTTCAGCAGTGTGGTCTTGCCGCAGCCACTACCGCCCATAATAATGAATATATCGCCGTGGTTGACGGTAAAATTCAGGTCACGCTGGATAACGAAATCACCGTAGGCCATCGTTAGGTCGCTTACAGTGATATGGGCACCTGCCTTCTCCATGTATTGGGTAGCGCTCGCTGCCAACATATCAGATGTCCAGTTTATAAAACACAATCGTCATTGCCGAGGCCGTTAAGACAATGTAGACAATGCTGGTGACTACGGCAGATGTGGTTGCCTCACCGACTGCCTGCGCACTGCGTCCGCACTGTATGCCGCGCAGACAGCCGGATACCGCAATCACTATGCCATAAACCGTTCCCTTGAAAATACCAACCCAGAACTGTTTTAGTTCGAGCGCGCGCAAGGTCTGCTGCCAGTATTCGAATAAGGTGATATCAAACACGGTGATCCCGATTACCATGCCGGCCAGTGTGCCGACCAGGCCGGCGTACAGAGTCAATAACGGTATCATCATGACCAGCGCAAGTATCCGCGGCATTACCAGAAAGTCGACAGTCGAGATGCCCAGTGTCTTGTAGGCATCAATTTCCTCATTTACCTGCATCGTGCCGAGTTCGGCCGCAAATGCAGCGCCGGTACGTCCGGCCATGATGATGCCGGTCATCAAGGCGCCAATTTCACGCACCATACCTATGGAGACCAGATCGGTGATATAGATCTGCACGCCGACACGTTCAAGTTGTGCCGCACCCATATAGGCGAGTATCAGGCCGACCAGGAAACTGACCAGCGAGACTATTGGCAGCGCATTCGGGCCTACCTGCTGGATCAAGAGCAGGAGATCACCCGGACGGAACTGCGCCTTACCGGTTGCAAGTCGGACAAATGACATGATGATCTCGCCAATAAAGCGCATAGTCTGCGGCATCCCGTGCGCCATCAACAGTGTCATATTGCCAATTTGCTCGAAAAAACCCTGTGCGGCGTTGGTGCGGGACGTAAGGGTAGCAGCCGGGATCGACCTGGCCATGTTGAGCAGTTTTTGAACGCCATCAGGCAGACCGGAAGTTTCCAGCGCCAGACCAGTCTTGTCACAAAAAGCCAGCAGGCGGGTAATGAAAACTGGCAGGCTGGTGTCCCAGTGTGTGATGCGGTTTTCCCTAATCCTGATTGTTGTAATTCCAGGATATGCTGACAGCTGTTGCTCAACGTACTCAATAGCAACAATACCGTCACGCAGGTGCCAGTCTGCTGCTAGCACAATATCCAGAGTACGTTCGTCAGGATTGTGAAACTCAAGGCGTGAATCGTGGATTATGTCCAATGCCCTTGTCCATCTGTTATCAGATAGGATAAGTCTAAAGGGTATTGCACTGTATTGTAAGATGATTCTGGCAGTTATTGTTTGACATATTCTTATTCATACTACATGTGTTGTATTAAAACTCAGAGACCGCATCATCCGGACTGGGTAAATGTAACGGATTAGAATGAATTGCCGAAGGTGGCTTTGCACCGGACAGAGTCTCTGAAATAATTACTAGAGATCTGGGCAATGCCAATCTTGTGGAGGTATACGACTACAGGGCCGTTTATTATTATTATTGAAGGAAGTCACTGACTGACAACTCTGGTAGCCTATCCAGCGCCATCGGAATTTGAATGGCCTATCTAAATTGGTCTGGCGACTCGCAAGTGTCAATTAAATAGGCCGGAAACTATTGAGCAGCAGTAACAGACCACGATTTTTAATCGTGGTCTGTCATTTATTCTAGCTTTCTACAATTCGCCAGGTACCATCGGGCTGTCGGCAGGCGACACCGTAGGCATCTTCCTTTTTACTACCAATCGAAACAGTCTGATGAAACTCGCGGCAATAATTGCCCGTTTCGGAATAACCATCACGGGTTGGAGTGATACTGCCGTTATGGTTGTTCTGTGTGTTGTTCCAGGTGATTTCCTGTCCCAGTGGGGCCGTGCGTGCGTTGATATTCGCCTGATCCGCTTTCATTTTATCGGTGTCATCCATGGATCGTCCGATTTCACTGCCCATCAGTCCGCCCAGTAAAACACCGACAGCCGTTGAGGCGAGCTGGCCTTTACCACCACCAAATTGTGCTCCTAACAAACCACCTAGCGCAGCACCGGCCAGACCACCGACAGTTTGTTTCTGGCCATACGGACTACTGGCGCAGGCACTCAAAATAACAATGATGGTGACGAGGCAAAAGGTTTTAAATTTATTCATAATCTACTCCAGACGACATATTGGTTGTTGGCAAAATTCCGCAACCGGGAACGGAAAAATACGACAGGATAAGAGTAGAGTCTGCGGGCACATTCCTCTGTGCGCTAACGTACATGTAGCGGGTAATGTGTGGGTTGGAAAGGTTAGTCCGTACGGCGCAATTTTATTTGTCGCCGTGTAATATCATAGGATGTACCGCAGAGGACTATACCGATAACCAGTCCGAGTAGAGAGGGGAAGATTAAAAACAGCGCGCCAATGGCCAGCAGAATGCGGGTCCAGCCAGAGCAGGTAAATTTGTCATAAGATTCAATTGCAGCAGACAACAGGATTAAACCCGCTGCGGCGCTGAGAAAAGTAATCGCCGTCATCAGCGGTGAGCCGATTAGCAACAGTTCCGGACCATAGACAAAGACAAATGGAACCACGAACGCCGCCAGCGCCAGTCTGCAACCAATCAAGGCGATATGTAATGGATTGGCCTCGGCGATAGACGATGCCGCATAGGCGGCCACAGCAACCGGTGGTGTAACAGCCGACATCACGGCGTAATAGAGCAAAAACATATGTGCGGCCATCGTGGGAATGTCGAGCTGGGCCAGCAGGGGGCCGACCAGTACTGCGGCCAATATATACGCACTCGGTGTGGGCATGCCCATGCCCAGAATGATGGTCAATAAGCCCGAGAGGACCAGCGTGGGAAATAACTGTGCATCGGTAATGTTATAAATGACATGGCCGAATTTGGCAGCAAGACCGGTCATGGTAATGCCGCCGGTAACCAGTCCAGCGGCCGCACAGGCTCCGGCAACCGGTATCATGCGTTGTGTGGTTTCGGCCAGCGCCTGATACAGGCCAGCCAAACCGACACGGGTTAGTTTTTGAAACATGGCGACAACCAGAATCACGACTGTGCCGATAACAGCAACGGTGGTAGGGGTGTAGCCGCGTAACAAGGCAACCGTCAGCACGACCAATGGGATGATGAATATCCAGCCGCGTTGCAGTGTCTGTTTCAGCGGTGGTATCTGACTGGGGTCAAGTGCCTGTACACCGGGTAAGCGCAGCGAGATGAAATGCACCTGCGAATACACGCAGACGTAATAGAGTATCGCTGGCAGGATGGCGGCGATGGCTATCTCGTTATAATCGATGCCAGTGTATTCAGCCATGATAAAGGCAGCCGAGCCCATTACTGGTGGCATGATACTGCCGCCGACCGAGGCGGTGACCTCAATCGCGCCGGCGAGTGCGGCCGGATAACCCAGCCGTTTCATAATCGGAATATTGACCGAACCGGTGGTTACCACATCTGAAGTAGGACTACCCGATATCGTGCCGTACAAGCCAGAGGAAATCACCGCAATCTTGGCCGGGCCACCCGGACTGCGGCCACTGATTGCTGCGGCCACATCAAAGAAGAATTCACCGCCTTTGGCCTGTTGTAACACCGTACCAAACAGTACGAACAGGAACGCATACGTGGCCGCTACATGCACGGGTAGTCCGAGTATGCCATCGGTAGTGTAGACCATGATGTCGAGAAAATGGTTGGTGTCGATATCACTGTGCTGCAATACCCCGTCCAGATGATGTCCGAGGAAGTTATAGGTAATAAATAGCAACACCAACAGTGTCAGGCCCAGACCGGTTGTGCGACGGGTTATCTCGATACTGAGTATCAGCATGCTCCAGCCGAATACCAGTTCCCAGGATTCCAGCGGGAACAATAAAGAAATACGTTCATTCAGCGCGCTGGCATTGAAGACAAAATAGGCTCCAGTGATCAGACTGGCCACGGACAGTAGCCAGTCTATCGTGGCAGGACGGGCCGGATGTGAATACGGTGTGGCTCCAATCAGTAAAAAAGCCAGCGCAAACATCAGTGACAGGAAAATGGAGGTCATTGTCCAGGGGCTGACGACAACGGCCACCGCTGCATAGATTACCCAAATACTGAGCAGTACCGCATACGCATTCAGCAGATGTTTGAGCAGACCTGTGGGTTTGCGGTGGATACCGACTGAAAACCAGTAATCTGCTTGCAGATAGATTGGACGGGCCATCGTGGATTCAGACTCGTATCGTAGCCACGGTCGTGTCTAGACCAGTATTATTTGATCAAGCCAGCTTCACGCAGCGCACGTTCGGCACCGGGATGCCAGGGTGCAACGGCGCCTTCCGCGATACTTTCTGCTGTGGTGGCTTCGGCCAGCAAACGATGCGCGGATTTGAACGCATCCAGATTTTCAATCATGGCTTTGGTAATGGCATAAGCCGTGTCATCGTCCATCGATTTGTTCACGACCAGTACCGCACCCGTGCAGACCGTTGTGGAATCGTGTTCGAGAAAACTGTATTCGTCTTTTTTAAATTGACAGACCTTGCCACCAATACTGGCGACCACTTTATTGGCTACCGGTTCGGTCACATCCAGCATCATCAGTGGAATTGCATTCGCCATTTCTGTCACGCTGGCATGGTTATAGGAGACGCCAAAATTGGCCAGATCCAGACGACGGTCGGCCATCAAGCCGGTTTGTTCATTGGTGGCGCCACGGATGACCTGGCCTCCCCAACTTTTGATCGTGTCCAGCGAGGCACCCAGTGCCTCCAGTATTGCAATGCCGGTGTCGCCATCCATATTGCCGGGACGGTTTACCGCAACGCGTAAGGCCGGTTTTTTGGCGACGATGTCGGCAAAGGACTGAATTCCCTGTTCTGTGGCGTAATCACGGTTCATGATCAGATGGGTGGCCTGAAAACGGGATTCGGCCGTGAACAGGCGAAACAACACACGCAAATCCTGTTGCGGTTTGCCCTTGAACACACCGGTACCGTCCCAGGCAGATTTCAGTTCCATATCGGAGATGATGCCTAAGGGAACCTTATTATCAGCGACCAGTTTGGCATTCGCCAGGCCTCCGCTGCTGGTTTGATAGGTGATGGTCGAACCGGGGTAGGCCTTATTGATGACCTTATCCAGACCCAGACCCAGTGCTGACCATAATCCTCCGGGGCTGGCTCCACTGACAGTCAGATTTTGTACACCAAACGGACCGGCCAGTAATGGCTGTCCGTACAAACTCAATACGAGAGTCAGTCCAGAAAATATTTTCAATAACTGTAAACAACGATTCTGCAAATTAGTCACGGTTTCCCCCTGCCAGACCAGACTGACAGTGGCATGATTGCCACTGTATGAATGTGAACGAGAATAAAGTAACTACAGGCTAAAATCCAGCCAAAACCAGGCTGTCGTGTGTGGAGATCAATCGTCCTTGATGGGCGGAACAACTGAGTAGATTTCTTCCAGGGTAGTCAGGCCATTGGCCACTTTTTGCGCTCCACTGAGCCGCAAGTTACGCATACCCTGTTTTTCTGCGGCGTCGTGGTACAACTGTAAATCGTTGGTCGTATTGATCAGTTTACGGATCGCTTTGTCCACAAACAGCGCCTCATAAATACCGATACGTCCCATATATCCGGTATGACGGCACTCATCGCAACCAACGGCCTTGTAGATGCTAGCCGGCACTTTGGTTTTTGCCGGCGCGACCAGTCGCTGCCAGGCCTCCTTGTCCACTTCATCGGGCTGTTTGCAATGTGGGCAAAGTGTACGTACCAAACGTTGCGCCAGTATTCCAAGCAGGGTAGCACCAATCAGATAGGGTTGGGCACCGAGATCGATTAGACGGGTAATGGTCGATGGGGCATCGTTTGTGTGTAAACTGGATAACACCAGATGACCGGTCAATGCGGCCTGGATGGCGACCTCGGCGGTTTCCCTGTCTCGAATCTCACCGACCATGATGATGTCAGGATCCTGCCGTAGTAATGTGCGTACACCACTGGCAAAGGTTACATCAATAATCGGTTGTACCTGCATCTGGTTGAACTGCGGATCGACCAATTCGATCGGATCTTCAATTGTGCAGATATTCAGTTCGGGGCGAGCTATTTGTTTCAATGCAGAATAAAGCGTGGTCGTTTTACCCGAACCGGTCGGTCCGGTTACCAGCAGTATGCCATGCGGGTTGTCGATCATCTTCTCCCAACTCTAATGTGCTGGCCATGTCACAAATCCCGTGTTGTTATTATTGGAACGTTTATCCGCGTTAAAAGTCTGATAAGATACATTATTATCAATGCGGTATATACGCTTACTTTGCCGGTGTTAAGGCGACTGGAGACAAAATATGTACATGAGACTGTTGACGATTTTAGTGGCGCTAACGATGTCAGTAAATACGATGGCACAGCAGGAGCCAGCTGAGACGATTAAAAAAGCGCTGACGGTGGTGTTCCAGGATATCAAACCGGACCGTATCGAACCGTCGGAAATCCCCGGCCTGTATCTGGTAACTATGGGTGCCGAGGTGTTTTATGTCAGCGGTGATGGTAAGTATCTGCTGCGTGGCGACCTGATTGATTTGAAAAATAAGAACAATCTAAGTGAAGTCCAGCGCGGGGTTGCCCGTGTTGACATGATCAAGAAGATCAAGTCTGACGAATATATCGAATTTGCTCCTGAAAAAACCGAGCATGTTATCTATGTGTTTACCGATATTACCTGTGCCTTCTGCCAAAAGTTGCAGCGTGATATTGAACTGATCAAGGCCAAGGGAATAGCTGTCCGATATCTGGCATTTCCACGTGATGGAATCAATACCCCAACGGCAAAAAACATGGAATCAGTCTGGTGTGCGGACAACCGCCAGAATGCATTTGCCGCGGCGATGGTTGGTTTGGGTGTGACCGAAGCTACCTGTAAGAACCCTGTAAATCAGCATTTTGAACTGGGTCAGGCGATGGGTGTTCGGGGTACGCCGGCAATTTTTACGACGGACGGCCGTTATTTACCGGGATATCTGCCGCCGGATGAATTATTGAGCGCGATCAAGAACGAGAGTAAGTAGGTAAAGCAGCACAGCTTTACTTCTGTGTAACCTTTTCGTAGCCATAACCGGTCAATGACGTGATAGTTACGATTGTTTTGACTCCGTCATCTACATTTTCCAGCTTGACCGGTAGATAACCGACTTCTGGCGCGCTCCAGAAGATAGATTGCCTGGTGCTGTTCGGAAAATGACGTACGATCTTGATCGTTTTCAGCTTTCCCAGTGGCGTGTCGATTGTTTCTTCACCCAGCGCTTCAAACTCATACAACTTTTCCTTGCCACCGTCAGCGACCTTGTAGGTGAGTTTCGATTTGCCGGCCTGCATGTCGAGCATGATGGAATATTGATAAAGCAGCTTATCGACGATGCCCTCAGTGGTAGGCATATACCAGGATGAGCCATTGATTGAATTGGTAATCTGGTTCTTTTTCCAGTCAAAAGCTATCTTGATGTTCTTATCCTTGTCCTTGTTGCCCGAATAGATATATTCATACGAATGAGGAATCACCTTGCCATCGGCAAACTGCCAAATGCTTTCCTCGATTATATGATCCTGTCTGAACATTGAAACTAATCCTGTGACGTTCGTTTCAGAACGGTAAAGCAGGTTGCCGTCCTGCATACGGCTAAAACTACGATCGGTTTTTGCTATTTTCACACCGCTACGGTACACATCATACTGGGCATAAAACTCGGGCAAATTCTGTTCGCCAGCCAGCGTGGTGATGGAGGTTCCAGCACACAGTACCAAGGTCATTGCAGCTGATATCAATTTCATAGTAAAAGCTTGGACTCCGGCTGTGTGATAAGATTCGCAGTGATGTGTAAACTGGATTGGAACCAGCATAAAACCTTATTCCTGCGATTGCAATGCCGTGTCAGAGTTGCATCATAACTTACTGAAATATATAAATATAAATAATAAATTCAATGTATTTCTTCTACACAAGCGCACTTTATCTGCTGGTACCTTTGGTACTGGTCAGATTGCTGTGGCTGGGTAAGAAAAACCCGGCCTATCACCTGCGTTGGCGGGAGCGCTTTGGTTATGTGACAGGTCTGGAAGGTAACAAACCTATAATCTGGATCCATGCTGTATCCGTTGGCGAAATACAGGCATCCCGACCGCTGGTTGAATACCTGAACCAGCATTATCCTGATTACCAGATTCTGGTCACTACCGTAACGCCGACAGGTGCCGCGACTGCTGCACAGATTTATGGTGGAATCATCCAGCACCGTTATTTTCCCTATGATCTCCCGGGTGCGGTGAAACGTTTTTTGGCAACTGTTAACCCCGTAATTTTATTAATTCTGGAAACCGAAATCTGGCCGAATCTGTATAGACAATGTCGCGCAGCCGATATACCGGTTTTGCTGTTGAATGCCAGGTTGTCCGAACGGTCATTGAGGGGATACCGGCTATTGAAATCATTGACCCAGCAAACCTTGCAGGACACCCGTTGTATTGCTGCACAATCCACTGCTGATGCTAAGCGTTTTATAGAGGCCGGTGCACCGGCAGATCGCGTGATGGTGATGGGCAACCTGAAATTTGATATCAGCATTGCGGCCAGTGTGGTTGAACAGGGCGTTGTTATACGTCAGAAATTTATGGTTAATCGACCGATCTGGATTGCGGCCAGCACCCATCAGGGGGAAGAGTCGCTCTTGTTAGATGCGTTGACCATCGTACGGCAGAACTTGCCAGACAGCTTGCTGGTCATTGCACCACGTCATCCTGAACGGTTCCAGTCTGTTATTGATTTGTGTGTAAAACGCGGTTTCCATACGGTCAGTTATACCCAACAGGATTCGTATGACCCGAATGCACAAGTATTTGTACTTGATACACTCGGACAACTACTCATGTACTACGCGGCAGCTGATATTGCATTTGTCGGTGGTAGTCTGGTTCCTGTAGGAGGGCATAATATGCTCGAACCTGCCTGTCTCGGATTGCCCGTGCTGACAGGATCCTATTTATTTAACTTTACTGAAATAGCTTCATTGCTTGCCAATGTGGACGCGCTGATTCAGGTAACGAGTGCTGAACAACTGGCGAGCAAAGTGCTCGAATTATTCAGTGATGGAAACCAGCGCTATAATATGGGCTTGCGAGCTAAGCAGGTAGTGCTGGAAAATCAGGGTAGTATCAATAAAGTCGACCGTCTGTTAAAACAGTATCTGTGATGGGTTGTCCTGATAGTTTATTCCAGTAATTGCAGTATTTGTTGTACGCGAGTGTATTTCTCTCTGGGTTTACCTGTTGCCAGACCACGTGCAATTTCCAGTTGATCGATTCGTTTCCAGTCATCGAAATTGACTACCCTGACACCGTTTGTCGTCAGCACTTCAAGAGCATCTGTATTCACATTTGTACAATCCGCGAATACCGAGTTGTCCAGATCAGTCAGTAAGGCTGCTACGGTTGCAACACTGTCAGCGCGGTTGGTGCCGATAATCCCTGAGGGTCCACGCTTAATCCAGCCGGCCACATACATCCGCGGAACAGGGGTTATCCCGTTAATAATTCGACCCTCCTGATTCGGTATCACCCCACGTTTTTCATCAAAGGGGACGCCGGGGACAGGTTTACCCTTGTAGCCGATGCTGCGAAATACAATACCGGCCTGCAATTCAATAATATGGCCTGTACCTTTGGCGGACTGGTTAAATGCCGCGCCTTCGAGTTGATTCTGCTCAAGACGGACTGTTTCAACCCTTTGGTTACCCAGTAACGCTACCGGGCTTTTCAGAAAGCTGAAGTGAACACGGCGTTTGTTATTGGAAGGTTGTGCGTGGCTGGAAAATTCGGTAAACAATTCGTAGATCTTCTTGTTGCTGACATTGGTTTTTTCCTCAAGCTCGTTCACGCTGGATGGATTTAATTCCAGTTCAGAAGCATTCACTGTGGCCACACAATTTTCGAGTTCACCAAACTCCTTCAGTTCTTTCGAGGTAAATTTAGCCTGTGCAGGGCCACGGCGACCAATGACATAAATATCGCGTATACGGCTGGTAGCTAAAACCTCAAGCGCATGTTCGGCAATGTCCGTAGCTCTCAATTCATCGCAGGTTTTTGCCAGAATACGGCTCACATCTGCTGCGACATTGCCCTGTCCGAAGATGACAGCCGTTTCATGTGAGAGGTCAAAAATTTTGTCCCGGTAGTCCGGATGGCCGTTATACCAGCCAACGAATTCGGTAGCGGTATGGCTGCCTGGAAGCTCCTCGCCTGGTATCCCCAGTCGGCGATCAGATTCTGCACCACAGGTAAAGATGATGGCATGATAGAGGGATTGTAACTGTTGGACCGCTATGTCCTTACCCACTGTAACATTGGCGAACAGACGAAAGGCGGGGTTTTCGGCAATGTTGGCATACACCTGTATCGCCTGTTTCAGTTTTGGATGATCGGGTGCAACACCACTGCGTACCAGGCCATACGGCACGGGTAATCGTTCGTACATATCAACTTGTACACTCAGACCGGATTTAAACAAGGCTTCAGTTGCATAAAATCCGCTGGGACCACTGCCAACAATGGCGACTTTCAATGGTCGCTGATCGGTACCTGGTTTATTCATACCCCTCCCGTATGAGTGATGGCAGGGGAGTCTGGACCCACCCGCCAGACTAGTGGTTCAGACTGCTTCAGAATCCGAGAGCTGCCTTGCGTTCCAGTGCGCCAGGCAATGGCTCCATCGGATCTGAACAACCGGGTAACTGTGGAGCCCGGGTGGCATTGATTTCTATCCAATGTTTCTTGTCCTCTGGTAGATCATCTTCCTCGAAGATAGCCTGTACCGGACATTCTGGTATACAGGCACTACAGTCGATACAGACGTTGGGATCGATGTAGAGCATGTCGTCATCATAGTGGAAGCATTCAACCGGACAGACGGCAACACAATCGGTGAAACGGCATTTCTGGCAGTTATCGGTAACAACAGTAGTCATCGTGTCTTCCTCATGCTTGTGAATTCTATACCAATGTCTGATGCTGCATGTTTAATCACCAGGTTACTGATCCCTTCATGGAATCCGAGAGGCTGGTATTGCTTTACATACACTAACATTGTAACCAGAGTCATCAGACAACCGTATGATTTCATCCTAGTATATGTCAGCCCCTACCGACTGACTACAAACGGTTATATACGCTCTGGCCTGCTCAAGAGGAAGCTGCTGTACCGGATCGAAATACGGGTGCTCGCTGGGGCATGAATATGCTGCACAGGCTTGTCCTGATTGCGTTTAGGACATGCTGGTATCAGATATGCAGGTTTTTACAGTACATTCTGGTCTGTCGCCATTTGGCAACATCATTTGCCTGTTTTTTTACTTAATGTTATTTCGAGAAAAAGTAATATTTATGATTAAAAACAATAGTATAAAATACATTACTATTTCTGTTTCAATCTGCTTGGACAAGGCTCACATTTTAACGTACATTTGAGTCCGGAAGTAAGACAGAGGGTGGTAACAGCACATCCTCGATTTGAAACCGAACTGTCAAGTTCACAGTGCAACGTGAACTGAGTTAACAGGTAGTAGCAGGCAGATCGACGGTCGGTTCAACAGGAACGTTACGCATCAAGACTAACAGCGTATACCTTCCAAAATCAGACTTAAGCAAACAGATAGTACTAAAAGATGCATGGTCTTTCGGGAGCTTGACTCCGGAAAAACTGTCATACCAGGAAACTAAAATAACTATAACGATACCTGGCTCCGGTTGGATGGATGAAACCAACCAAACAACGACACACCCCGGTTCATACCGGGGATTTTTTTTTCTGCAGATTAGTCGTTGGCAGAGATAACTGCGCTGGAAAAAGAAGGCCTGGTATCAGAAAGTATGGCTGGATAGATACCAGGCAATAGCCAGAATCCTTTCTGGCTGGATGCATTGAATAACTCTGACCTACTCCCAGCTGAGCGAACCACCCGTCTGATATTCGGTAACGCGAGTCTCAAAGAAATTTTTCTCTTTCTTTAAATCCATGATTTCACTCATCCACGGGAACGGGTTGCTGACCTTGGGATACAGCTCAGCCAGACCAATCTGAGCGCAACGACGGTTGGCGATGAACTGCAGATATTCTTCAAACATCTTGCTGTTCAGACCGAGAACACCGCGCGGCATACTGTCATAGGCGTAACGTGTCTCCAGTTCAACTGCGTCACGGATGATTTTGCTGATTTCCTGACGGAAATCGGCCGTCCACAGATGCTGATTTTCAATCTTGATCTGGTTGATAACATCAATACCGAAGTTCATATGCATGGATTCATCCCGCAAGATGTACTGGAACTGTTCGGCACAGCCAGTCATTTTGTTGCGGCGTCCCATTGACAGTACCTGAACAAAGCCGACATAGAAGAAGATGCCTTCAAAGATGACATAAAACGCAATCAGGTCACGCAGCAGGCGCTGATCATCAGCAGGTGTTCCGGTACAGAACGTCGGATCACCCAGGCTCTGGGTAAAGCGCATGGCCCAGGCAGCCTTTTCGTGTATGGCGGGTACTTCGCGGTACATATTGAATACTTCGGCCTCGTCCAACCCCAGTGATTCAACGCAGTACTGATAGGCATGTGTATGCAGCGCTTCCTCGAAAGCCTGCCGTAACAGATATTGACGACATTCCGGGTTAGTAATATGACGGTAAACGGCGAGCACGAGATTATTAGCTACCAGTGAGTCAGCTGACGCAAAAAATCCCAGGTTACGTTTGATAATGGTGCGCTCGTCTGCGGTCAGGCCTTCCGGATTTTTCCACAAGGCAATGTCGGCATTCATATTGACTTCCTGTGGCATCCAGTGGTTTGCACAGGCATCAAGGTACTTTTGCCAGGCCCATTTATATTTGAACGGGACTAGCTGGTTCAGGTCGGCACGGCAATTGATCATCTGTTTGTCATCGACACTGATTCTGGCCGCACCAAACTCGACTTCTTCCAGTCCGGTCACGCCGTGCAACAATTGCTCACGTGTGGCCTGTTCCACGACAGGAGCAGGAGTTGCCGTGCTGTTTGCCTTGATCGACAGAGTATCAACCCTGGGCAGGTTCAGCGCAGGCGCTTCCTGTGCAGTAGAGTGCACTTCAGTTTTCTTCTGACGGACACTTGCCAGCGGATCGTTCCAGCTTGTTAACATATCTAACCTCTGTTTCTATTCAAATATTAATGGATTATCAGAATCCTGTTATTACTGACAGGCTTCGCATTCCGGATCACTAATCAAACAGGCTTTGGGTGCCGGCTCTTCCTGCACAGCCGCAGAAGCGGTGTGGGTACGGTTTACTGAGGCCAGTTTATTTTCACGCCCACCGGACAGTGTGCTCTTTTCTACATGAGTGGCACCCATACTGCGCAGGTAATAGGTCGTTTTCAGACCACGTACCCATGCCAGTTTGTACAGGTTGTCCATTTTTTTGCCATCCGGTTCCGCCATGTACAGATTCAGTGACTGTGACTGATCTATCCATTTCTGGCGTCGTGAACCGGCTTCAACCAGCCAGCGAGGATCAATTTCAAATGCAGACGCATATAACTGTTTCAGTTCAGACGGGATGCGGTCGATTGGTTGTACGCTGCCATCATAATATTTCAGATCATTGACCATCACGTCGTCCCACAGACCACGGTCTTTCAGATCACGAACCAGATACGGGTTAACAACGGTAAATTCACCGGACAGGTTCGATTTGACGAACAGGTTCTGGTAAGTCGGTTCGATGGACTGACTGACGCCACAAATATTCGAGATCGTAGCTGTCGGGGCAATTGCCATGCTGTTTGAATTGCGCATGCCAACTTTCTTCACGCGTGTGCGCAGGGATTCCCAGTCCAGTGTGCTGGTCTGGTTGACATCCAGATAACCGCCGCGTTCATTTTCCAGCAGTTTCATAGAGTCATAGGGAAGAATACCTTTGCTCCACAGTGAGCCTTCAAAGCTGGAATAGGTGCCTCGTTCCTCGGCCAAATTGGATGAGGCCTTAATGGTAAAGTAGCTTACCGCTTCCATGCTGGTGTCGGCGAAGTCCATCGCCGTTTCGGAGGCATAGGAAATACGCAATTTGTATAGCGCATCCTGAAAACCCATGATACCCAGACCAACCGGACGATGACGCAAGTTCGAACGACGTGCCTGAGGGACGCTGTAATAATTATAATCAATCACATTATCCAGCATGCGCATGGCCGTGTTGATGGTCTTTTCCAGCTTGGTCAGATTCAGGCCATTTTCATCTATATGCTGGGCAAGATTAATCGAACCCAGATTACATACGGCGATTTCCTCGTCCGAAGTGTTCAGGGTGATTTCTGTACACAGGTTTGATGAATGAACCACACCAACATGCTGTTGAGGTGACCGCAGATTGCAGGGATCCTTAAAGGTGATCCAGGGATGACCTGTTTCATACAGCATGCTCAACATACGACGCCACAAATCAAGTGCCTTGACAGACTTGAAATTGCGGATACGACCGTCGGTGGTCATTGCTTCATATTCACAGTAACGTTTCTCGAAAGCAGTACCGGTCAAATCATGCAGGTCTTCGGCATCATCGGGTGAGAACAGTGTCCAGTTACCTTCTTCGCAGACACGTTTCATAAACAGATCCGGTACCCAGTTGGCTGTGTTCATGTCGTGCGTGCGTCGTCTATCGTCACCTGTGTTCTTACGTAATTCGAGGAATTCCTCTACGTCCAGATGCCAGGTTTCCAGATAGGCACACATTGCCCCCTTGCGTTTACCTCCCTGGTTCACAGCAACCGCTGTATCGTTTGCTACCTTCAGGAATGGCACGACACCCTGTGATTTACCATTGGTCCCCTTGATGTGTGAGCCCATTGCTCGTACACGTGTCCAGTCATTGCCCAGACCACCAGCATATTTTGACAGCAGGGCATCGTCCTTGATCGCACTGAAGATACCGTCCAGATCGTCAGGAACCGTAGTCAGATAGCAACTGGATAGCTGCGGACGGCAGGTGCCGGAATTGAACAGTGTCGGTGTCGAACTCATGAAATCAAACGAGGACAATAATTCGTAAAATTCAATTGCGCGGGCTTCACGATCCAGTTCGTTGATTGCCAGCCCCATGGCCACACGCATGAAAAATGCTTGCGGTAACTCAAAGCGAATACCATCATCAGTATGGATAAAATAACGGTCATACAAGGTTTGCAAACCGAGATAAGTAAAGAGCTTATCCCTTTCCGGTTTTAATGCGTTACCAAGACGGTTCAGATCGTATTTACGCAATTCGTGATCGACCAGACCATGTTCAGCCGCACGCTGTATGTATTTGCCAAAGTAAAGCGGATAACGGTCATTCATTTCAGCCTGGGTGGCACCAGAGACCACGCCGGAAATAAAGCTGAGTGCTTCACGCCGCAGGTTATCCAGCAGGATTCTGGCGGCGACATAGGAATAGTTGGGTTCCTTTTCGATCAGTGTGCGTGCACTCATAACCAGTGCGTGGTTCACATCGGTTTCTTTCACGCCATCGAAAAGATTGCGGTAGGCATCGTCAATGATCAGATGACCTTCAACATAATCCAGACCATAACAGGCTTCATTGACAATGGCATTCAGACGACCCATATCCAGAGGAGTGACTGTTCCATCTGCACGGGTCACATTGATCAGGTTCTTGTCAGCTGGCGCATCTTTTTGTTTTGATTGGTTTTTTTCAGCGCGTTCGCGTGCACGATCTTCACGATAAATGACGTAGGCACGAGCGACTTTCTGTTCGCCAGCGCGCATCAGCGTAAGTTCCACGTAGTCCTGGATATCCTCTATATGTACCGTGCCACCACCCGGCATACTACGGGTCACGCCACGGACGACCTGATTGGTCAGATCGTTGACCTTTTCATGTATACGGGTGGATGCCGCTGCGGTTCCGCCTTCGACATCAAGAAAGGCTTTGGTCAAGGCAACAGTGATTTTGCTCGCATCAAATCCTGTCACCTTGCCATTACGACGAATAACACGGTATTCGCCTGGCTGGTGTGCCGTAAATTCTGCCTGGGTAGTGTCCGAGCGGGAGCTCAAATGTGCTACATTGGTTTTATCGTTTCCGGTAACGGATTCCGCTACCATAGGTTTATCAGCCTGCATCAAACTCCTCCCAAGACCGTATATTTTTTTTTATTCATAGCAACCGGCCTTCAAATCTAGAAACCAGTTGAAGTTTCATCTGTAAGGTGGATTTATAACACCACTATAAAATGTGGTCAAGTTCTAATTCAACCACAACATAGTGTGTATTTTGTGTTGAATTAAATATGATTAAGCTGTGGATAAAAATGGCTAGAAGATACGTGTCTCCATGCCCGAAACGTGATCATTTCAAGTGAATTCATGAACTTAGAGCGCACTGGAATATATGACAACAGAACCGGGTATCCGGGTTGCAAGGATGTGAGGATAAAAACGTCAGCTACAACATAAAGTGGTGGCAACCGGGTGGGCGGCAAAGTGGTCAGTCCGCATACTGAAAAATTTCCAGATTCCGATCTGTGTTCATTTGTGTAATATGCAGCGTAGAAACGGGTTCAGTAATCATAATAAAAAATCAATGCAGGAAGGAACAGGTGGTTATGCAGATAGAAGTTAAAGTGCCGAATATCGGGGATTTCAAGGCTGTCGAGATCATTGAAATACCAGTTAAACCGGGAGATACCGTCAAGGTCGATGAGACAATTCTGGTGCTGGAAAGCGACAAGGCGACCATGGATATACCTTCTACCGCCGCCGGAGTAGTCCAATCTATAAAGGTCAAGGTTGGACAAAAAGTGGGAGAGGGAGCACTGATCCTGATACTTGAGGGACAACAAGCTGTAACGCAGAAACCAGCGCAGGCAGTTGCAAATACAACTACACCAGTCGCTAGCGTAAAATCAGAACCTGTCCCGGTGGCAAAAACAGAAGTGCCGATGAGCATTGGCGCAGGCGATATGCAAGTTGAGCTGGTCGTGCTCGGCTCGGGGCCAGGAGGTTATACCGCAGCATTTCACGCCGCCGATCTGGGCATGAAGGTCATCCTGGTGGAACGCTATGCCAGTATTGGTGGCGTTTGTCTTAACGTGGGTTGTATTCCATCAAAAGCCTTGTTGCATGCATCTAAAGTGCTGAACGAGAGCAAGGAAGCGCATGAATTTGGAATTGACTTTGGAATCCCTAAAATTGATTTGAGAAAATTGTCCGGTTGGAAAGACAAGGTAGTCGGACAGTTGACCAATGGTCTGAAGGGTCTGGCAAAACAACGTAAGGTGGAAATTGTTCACGGTGTCGGCAAGTTTATCTCTGCAAACCAGCTGAGTGTGGAAACGGCTGAGGGCGTAAAGACGATTGGTTTTGGCAAGGCGATTATTGCTGCCGGCTCGCAGCCGGTGAAGTTACCTTTCATGCCGGATGATCCGCGTGTGATTGATTCGACCGGGGCGTTGAAACTGGATGCCATGCCGAATCGTATGCTGGTATTGGGTGGCGGGATCATCGGTCTGGAAATGGCCACCGTGTACCATGAGCTTGGCGCCAAAGTTACCGTTGTGGAAATGATGGACAGGCTAATCGCTGCTGCTGATCCAGATATTGTCAAACCACTGCATAAACGCATCAGTGGTCAGTATGAAAATATTTATCTGAGTACGAAAGTCACAGCAGTGAAAGCAGAAAAGCAGGGTCTGGTTGTCAGTTTCGAAGGTGATAAGGCGCCCAAGACTGATACCTTCGATATGATTCTCGTCGCTGTTGGTCGCACGCCCAACGGCAACAAGATTGGCGCGGACAAGGCGGGCGTGGCTGTGGATCAACGTGGTTTTATTGCGGTTGATGACCAGCAACGCACCAACGTACCAAATATTTTTGCCATTGGTGATATCGTCGGACAACCGATGCTGGCGCACAAGGCTGCACATGAAGCCAAGGTTGCTGCAGCAGTGTGTGCAGGAGAGAAGCGTGCATTTATTGCGCGGGTCATCCCATCTGTCGCCTATACAGATCCGGAAGTAGCCTGGGTAGGCGTGACTGAAACCGAGGCGAAAGCCAAAGGTCTGGATTATGGCAAGGGAGTATTTCCCTGGGCGGCCAGTGGTCGTTCGCTCAGTCTTGGTCGTAGCGAAGGTATCACCAAATTATTGTTCGATAACAAGACCCATCAGGTCATCGGTGCCGGAATCGTGGGTCCGCATGCGGGAGATTTGATTGCTGAAGTCGGGCTGGCCATAGAAATGAATTGTGAAGCAGAAGATATCGCCTTGACGATTCATCCACACCCGACCTTGTCCGAGACCGTCGCCTTTGCCACGGAAGTATTTGATGGATCGATAACCGATTTGTACATTCCCAAAAAGAAGTAACAGGACTGACTGCATTGGCTTATAAGGAATACAAGGTTCTGTATGTCGCCGAAGGAGGTCTGGGCACCATATTTCTGGGCGCGTCCGGCATACCAATCAAGAAAATGGAAATGGCATTAAATAAGGAAGCGGCAGATGGGTGGAATGTCGTGTTTCAGATAGTGGAACAAAAACGCTACATGCTGTTCTGGAAACGTGAGGCAATCATTATCACACTGGGTCGTTGAGCCATTCTGTTGGCAATAACCATGGCGAAGGATGTGCTCGACAGGGAAGAGGCTATCCGCACTCTGGTGCGTCAATTGCCGGATGACAAACGACAGCAGTTTTTTGCCCTGGCAGAACAGCAACTGAAAGATCCGGATACCTATGCGGTACTCAACTATCTTTTTATTGCCGGCATGCATCACTTTTATCTGGGTAACTGGCAACAAGGTGTAATCAATCTGATAATCTTTACACTCGGTCTGCTTATGCTGCTGACCGGGCACGTAGTAATTGGTGCATTGTTAATTCTGGCGATCAGTATCCTGGAGTTACCTGCCTTGTTTAATGTTCAAGCCATTGTAAAAAAATATAATAATGCATTGATGGAGCGCCTATACCAACAACTGATATGAATTTCAGTTGCCTTTCTTTCCTGGCATGGGCAGCACAACTTACAACGGATATTTTGTCTCCAGAATATTCTGTAAACGTAACTGAGCCTGGCGCGTTAATGCCGGGTGAATAGCTCACCTTCCCATATAATTTTATTGCAAGAGTAAACTGGAGCAAAATTGATGGTAGCAGAAAAAATCATGAAGAATGGCCTGTCGCTTGTGCTGACTGGACTATTAAGTGCCTGCGCAACATCCAGTCCGGTGTTGTATCCAAATGAACACTTGAATACGGTTGGTATGCAAGTCGCTGATCAGGATATTGCCTCGTGTATTTCGATGGCCAAAGCGGCTGGAGCGGAAACTGATCGTGCCCGTGAAGCAGCCAACCAGAGTGCGAAAGGTGCTGTTATAGGAGGAGCGACTGGCAGTGCTGTTGGTGCTGTGCTGGGAAATCTTGGCAAGGGTGCTGCAACTGGTGCTGCTGGTGGTGCCGCTGGCGGTCTCACCCGTAGCTTGCTGGATGAAAAACCTGATCCGGTATTCCAGAATTTTGTTGACCGTTGTCTGCGTGACAAGGGATATGATCCAGTAGGTTGGAAATAAACAACTATCAAACAGGCCTTAATCCTGACCATATTGATGACTGTGGTTGAGCATTACAACCAAATCTGTCATCTTTGAGAGATGTTCCCTAATTTAATTTATGTTTTTTTTACAGACTATCTCCATTGGTTACTTGGAGTCAGCGGGCTAATAATTTTAATACTGCATTACCTGATTTGCTTGCAACGCGTTGGAAGTGCTCCTGACAAGCAAGCCATCATCACAACGTATGAACCACCGGAAGGTTTTTCTCCGTCCGCCTTGCGCTATGTCGAAACAATGAAGTACGACAAGACCTGTTTTGCTGCCGCATTAATCAGTATGGCGGTAAAAGGACATATTAAAATTATAGAACTGGATAGCGTGTACACGCTGGAACATACGGATCATGCCGTCAAGCTGGACGCCGGTGAAGCGGCACTGGGCAGGCGACTGTTTGCGGATGAAAAGACCAGAATTCTGAGCCAACGGTTCCATGGTTATATCAATGCTGCACAAAATGTGCATGCACGATCCTTGCGCATGCATTATGAATGCAACTATTTTGCAAGCATCTCGCTGTATTTGATTACCAGTTCGGCACTCACAATTGCACTTCTCAATATCACCATATTATCCATGCCAGATTCAGCTTTTATGGGAAGCAAATTATTTTTCCAGATCTGGCTTTCAGTCTGGAGTACGGTCGTTTTTGGTCCGGTTTATGCTGCTGTTAACTTCAGACAATCATTAATCCGCCCAGATGGGTTGGTCAATGTTATTAAAGCCACAATCATTGCGTTGAGCATTAGTGTGCCAGTATTAATTGTAGTGCCTGCCTGTTTTATACAAATTGATTGGTTCTTGATTTTCCTGGCGATTGCAGCTTCCGGTATAAACGGTTTGTTTTATGAGTTATTGAAATCGTCGACACGAAATCATCGTAGACTTCTGGACAAGCTTGAAGGCTTTCGTCTTTACCTCGAAATTGCGGAGAAGCAGGAATTGGCCAGCCATCATCCACCAGGGCGTACGCCTGAATTATTTGAACGCTATCTGCCCTATGCTTTGGCACTGGGAGTGGAACAGCAATGGGCCGAAAAATTTACGGACATACTCACTCGAGTCTCTGCCGAGGGTAAAACGGCTTATCATCCTGTCTGGTATTCCGGATCCGCATGGGACGACAATCATATCGGCGGATTTTCTGCCTCGTTGGGCAGCCAATTTATCAGTGCAATCGAAGCCTCATCCGTTGCACCAGCTACATCATCAGGATTTAGTTTTGATAGTTCATCCCGCGGTAGCGGGTAGTAATAACTTAATTGACCCACTTCCTGTTTGTCACACTATCCTTGTCACGTCCTTGCATCAGAACAACTTTCATCATCTCTGATGCTTCGCGCATACCGTCGCCGATTATCTGGATCAGATCCTTGTCCAGCGTTGTCGGTTGCAGCAATTTCATGTAATTAGCTGAAGGTATTTCACCGAACTGTTGTCTATACAAGGCCAGATACATAGCCAGAAATTTCGTGCATTTTGCCAGTTCTGCATGATTGCAGTTTTCTACGAGCGCCAGATATTCAAGTTCACGTTGTTTCAATTGGTGTAAGTCCTGATTTTCAATTTGCATACTGATGGTTCCCTAATATTTATCTAAAATCTTGCTCAGCAAGCTTTATGCCATGGCTAAATCGGTATTCAAATCAGTTGCCTGTGTTCTTACACGATGTGCAAACAGGTAGTTTCTGTCTGTTTTTAAAGACGAATGAATTCAGAGTATGACTGTGACCAGAGTCTCACTGACAGTGATTCAAGTGTGATTTAAACCTCATCTGCACATGTTTGCTTGTCCGTACAGCTACAGATTGTCCATAATAAAACCATCGACACATCCACAACTTGCGGATGTTATTTACTTACTAACGGTAAGATTTCATAGAGCTTGAGCGCAGGATACTAAAATGAAAGAGATTGAATCAGAACAGCTAATCAAGGATTGTCGTGAATTACTGACAAACAGAATGCGATCTTCGATGTCCAGAGTGATGGGAGATATTGAAGATGTATTGTTTGAAATGGCAACCGGGAGCGGATCGTCGGAGTTGTCGTCACAGTATATTGATGCCGTCAGGGAAGTGCGCATGAAAAAGCGTGAAATACAGGTTCGCTTTGAAAACCGGTTTCATGACTTGTTCGACCATAGTGTTCGGGAGATCAGAAAAGGTAACCGTATAAATATTTTTGGTAAGGAACCCGTGATGGAGACCAACGTGGTTAGAATCAAACGTACAGGACAAGAAGGTTACGATCAATGTATTGCAAAAATGCGTAATGAGTGTCGCATAGCGCTGGTCGAGTTGGATCAGCATGTCAGTGAATTGCTGCAACTGGTTCCGGGAAACGATTTTGATAATCCCATGCAACCATCCACGGTTTTTGGCGCTTTCCGGGATTCCTGTATTGATATACAAATCAGCGCTGATATTCGCCAGTTGTTGGTGGATATGTTTGATAAACACATGAGCCCGGCACTCCAGTGTGTATACGAAGACTTGAATGCCTTGTTCCAGAGTTATGCAACAGGCAATCGAATCAGTATTGATCAGCTATCTGCTGTCAGTACGTCTGCGTATCCAGCCTCTATGGAATATACCGGTGAAATATCCACACAACAACCGTCGTTACTGGTTGGCAGTTGGGTGGCTAACAGAATTAAGGAGACGATTGCGGATATGCCAGTGCCCGAGTTTGTGAGCACGTTCCTGTTTACAGTCTGGAATCTGGTACTGGAAAGAAATTATGGAAAAAAGGGTGAGGCCAGTCAGGAATGGGGAAAAAGCATGCAGGTGGTTGAGGATATGGTGGTATGTGCCCGTTTGACAGATGACAAGGACAAACGTCGGCAGCAAATCTGGATGTTACCTGGCCTGATCTACCGGTTGAAAACCGGAATGAAGTCTGTCGGCGTTCCCCTGAAACAGCAGGCCGATTTTTTAAGTGAGCTGAAAGCGCATCATGCCCGCATCACCGATTCCAGCGTGGTTACACTCCGCACCAACTAGCGAACCGTCAGATGTAACTTCGAAAGCCAACAAGGAACGCGTTAGTGTCAGCAATCCTTGTTCGCATATTATAATTTGCCTCACGTTGATACGATCGGGTAATGTACCGGAATCGTATTGCGCGTAATTTCAGCATCGAGGCAGACACATGGAGTACATCACACAAATAAAACAGTTACTGATAGACAGTTTTAATGAACTGGTCCACACCGTCAGTAATTATTCGCCGAAACTGGTCAGCGCTATTACCTTGCTGGTGATAGGACTGTTACTGGCGTATCTGGCCAGGTGGATACTGATTCGACTGAGCGCCGGACTCGACAGAATAGTGCATGCGATTGGGATACGATCCGTGCCGATACTACGTGACTGGCCATTTGGTGTGATTATCGCCTGGATAATTTACTGGCTCATCATCCTGTTTTTCCTGACGGCGGCTGTGGACAGTCTGGGCCTGCCTGGACTCGCCAACTGGCTTGAGAAACTCCTTAATAAACTACCCGTAGTGCTGGTGGCAGGTCTGTGTGTCGTCAGCGGTGTCATCCTGGGTAATTATGTGCGTCATCGCATCCAGGCGAGTGCCAATGCTTCTGGTATGCGTCAGGCAGAAATGCTGGGTTCCACCCTGAAGGTAATCATAGTTATCTTTGCCGTGATTACTGGTCTGAGTCAGCTCGGACTGGATGTGTCCTTGTTTGAGCAGATTCTGGTCATCATTACAGCTGCCGTAGTCGCTTCAATTGCCCTGGCATTTGGTCTGGGAGCGGGGCCATCCTTATCGAATGTCATATCCGGTCGTTATGTACGCAAGACTTATGAGGTTGGACAGAGAATCAATATCAATAATTTTGAGGGTGAAATTCTGGAGTTGTTACCAACTGGCGTAGTTCTGGATACCAATGTGGGCAGAACTTTTATTCCGGCCAGAATGTTTGATGAAAATGCTTCGGTCCTGCTTGATAACGAAGGCTTGAATGACAATAAATAACCTGTCCAGGCATTTCCTCGAAGAACATCCGCGTGAGTCAGCAAAGGTACTGGAAAACTTTGCGTCTGACGAACTGGTAGACTTTCTGGAGAAATACAGTGATGAAACTGTTGCCAGTTTGATTCGTTATCTGATGCCCGCTACCGCCGTGGCCTGTCTCAGTGGCATGAAAGACGCCAAGGCGGCAACCATTCTGGAACAGCTAGGCGTGGACAATGCGGCCAGATTGTTGCGCAGGATGAAGAACAAGGATCAACTGGCATTGCTTGGTTCTGTTTCAGGCAGTTATGCAATGCGACTGAAATCCATCCTGCGCTATCCGGCCGGTACGGTTGGTCAGCATATGAGCCCCAATGTATTTATTGCAGCTGAAAACATGCTGGCCAGTGATGTGTTCAGCGCTGCCAGACATGCAACCAGTGAAATGCAGGGTGATATCTTCATTATAAATGATGCACAACATCTGGTCGGGCTGGTTGATGTTAAAAATCTGGTGTTCGCAGATCAGGGGCTTGAAATTAATGAAATCATGCGTATACCCGATGCTGTGCTGAATGCCAGGACAAATCTCGAATATGTTAAGGATCACCCGAAGTGGCGCTTCAAGGAAGCATTGCCTGTCGTTGATCATAATAATATTTTCGTTGGTGTGCTCAAACGTTCTGTCATGTTTGAAGCGTTGTCAGGAGACCAGAACCTGAGTCGTAGTGAAGAAACTTTTATGGATACGGTAATGGAAGTTGCAGATTTGTTCTGGGACATCTGTACCAATATCGTTTTACCAAAGTCGGATAACCGAACGGAAGGCAGGAAAGATGAGCGAAGCTGATTCTGATATTAATCATGCGCTGAACCATTTTTTTATTGATCGCTACCCGGCTGATGCGGTGCGTAAGCTGGAACAGCTCAGCTCTGGAGAAGTGGCCGAAATTTTGAAAACCAAGCCGCTGGGCACTGCATTGAAAGTATGGCGCAGGTTTTCACCTTATTTCGGCGCCAGATTGATGAAGGAAATGGATCCGGAATACCGGGTCAAATTACTGGGCCAGATTGAACCGAACTTTGGTGCCAGTTTTCTAAAGGCGCTGGATGAAGAACTCCGCCTTGAAATTCTGGATCAGGTTCAGGAACGGTTTGTAAAGAATGATCTGATACGTGCTATGTCCTATCAGGAGCAATCAGCAGGTGCCCTGATGGATGCTCGTGCCATGTATTTCAGACCAGACATGACCGTCGGCGAAGTGATTTCAATTTTGCGCGGCAGACCCCATGGCATGTATCGCAAGCTTTATACCGTCAATGACGAAAACCAGTTGCACGGAATCATTGATATGGAAGATGTGGCGCTGGCTGACCATGCGGCCACACTGTCTACACTGGAAAGACATAACCCGATTTGCGTCGATGCCGATGCGAGCAGGGAAGAACTGGTACAGATTTTTGAAAGCCAGAAAGTGACAGACTTGCCGGTAATCGATGTAAGCCGCCGATTTATTGGCATACTGCGTTACCATGTTTTGATTGACGCCGCATTGGAAGAATCCAGTGTGGACATGCAAACCATGGTTGGTGTCAGCAAGGACGAACGTGCCTTGTCGCCTGCTTTTTTTGCCACGCGTAAACGATTGCCCTGGCTGGAAATCAATCTGGCAACGGCTTTTCTGGCGGCTGCGGTGGTAGGTTTGTTTGAACACACCATCGCACAATACACGGCACTCGCTGTATTATTGCCGGTGGTTGCCGGTCAGTCTGGAAATACCGGGGCTCAATCGCTAGCTGTAACCATGCGCGGTCTGGCACTGCGGGAAATCTATCCACGTATGTGGCCAAGAATTCTGTTGAAGGAATTCAATGTTGGTGTGATGAACGGTATCGCCATTGCCCTGACTACCGGTGTCGGCGTTTATATCTGGAGTAAATCTGTCGGCCTGACTATCGTCATCATGATCTCAATGGTGATGTCAATGGCAATTGCCAGCGTCTCAGGCGCATTGATTCCGATCATGTTGACCGTGTCCGGTCAGGATCCGGCCCAGTCATCATCCATATTTTTGACGACGGTAACGGACATCGCCGGCTTTTTCAGTTTCCTCGGCATTGCCACACTGTTTATCCACATGCTCTGATCTTTTCCAGTCGCCCTGTAATAATAAATTGTCATGCCTTTAAGTAACCGAGTTAAATCCGTATTGCTATTGTCCGGCGCAGTATTGTTCTGGTCAGGTAATAACGTGGTGGCCAAAGCCATCATCGGCCAGATCCCGCCGTTCAGCTTTACTTTTTTAAGATGGTTAATCGCCTCACTACTGCTGTTACCTTTTACCTGGACCTATGTCAGACGTGACTGGCGCAAGGCAGCCCGCTCCTGGATCAGATTATTACTGATTGCCCTGTTAGGAATCTGTGCCTTTAATACCCTGTTGTATATGGCCGTGCAAACCACCAGTGCGGTTAACGTCGGATTGATTACCAGCTTGTTTCCTGTTTGTATTGCGTTGTTTTCCTGGTTAATCCTGAAAATTCGTGTTTCCCCTGTGCAGATGCTGGGTATGTTGATCAGTTTTACCGGAATTATATTGGTCATTGTGCACGGTGATTTGTCTACTATCGCCACACTTGAATTTGTTGATGGTGATCTCTGGATGGTTATCGGTATTATTTGTGGTTCGATATATCCGGTGTTACTGCACGACAAACCGGATATCCACCCACTTAGCCTACTGATGATCATTATTCTGCTGGGTATGCTGGTATCGTTGCCGCTGTATTTGATTGATTTGCTGCAAGGACGCTATATTCATCTCAATGGCAGCGTTGTCACAGGATTACTCTATATTTCCCTGTTTCCTTCGATTCTGGCCTATATGCTCTGGAACCGTGGTATTGAAATGGTTGGGGCTAACCGGGCCGGACTTTACCTGAATCTGATTCCTATCCTGACGGCCATTATGGCTGCACTTTTTCTGGGTGAATCCCTGAGCTGGTACCATTTTGCCGGTCTTTTTCTGGTAATTTGTGGAATGCTGTTCTTTAACCTACGCCAGCTGTTTCCAATGGTACCCGTTACCCGCTAGATTAACCTGTGTTGGCCCACTACGGCCTAACGTATTAAAAAACTTGGCTTTATCTGCAGAAATATGCAGAATCAGAGCTACTATACACATCACATAATAATAATAGTCATCCGGGAATAATGGTGTCCATCAGCATGAACGATGAATTAATTGCCTGCCAGCATTGTGATCAGCTGTATCGGCTGGCTCCTTTGGCCCCGGGTGGTAAAGCGAACTGCCATCGTTGTGGTTCAATGTTGTATCGCTCTGTCCCTGAAAGTCTGGATCGTTCCATAGCCTGGTATCTGACAGCATTAATGTTGTTTGTTATTGCCAATGCCTGGCCGTTCCTGTCACTTGAACTCGGTGGCCACATCTCAAACCCGGAAAGTATTGGATAGTATGAATATCGTTGTTGCGACCTTTTACAAGTTTGCTGTGCTGGAAGATTACGTTCAGATGCGTGAAACCCTGCTGCCATTTTGTCAGCAACATAATCTGCGTGGAACGATACTGCTGGCCCTGGAAGGTATCAATGCCACTGTTGCCGGTAGCCGGGAGGACATTGATAGTCTGAAGACATTATTATGGTCAGACTCACGCCTGTCCGGTATGGAATACAAGGAATCGTTTACCGAGGATTTTCCTTTTTACCGCATGAAGGTCAGGCTGAAAAAGGAAATCGTGACGATGGGTGTTCCGCAAGCAACGCCAGACCGTGTATCCGGTACCTATGTCAGTCCTGCCGAGTGGAATGCCTTGATCAGTGATCCCGAAGTCACCGTGATCGATGCACGTAATCAATACGAATGTGATATCGGCATGTTCAAACATGCGGTGTCACCGGTTACCGATACGTTTCACCAGTTTCCCGACTATGTCGCCAGCCATCTGGATCCGGCCAAAAACCGCAAGATAGCGATGTATTGCACCGGTGGTATACGGTGTGAAAAAGCGAGCGCCTATATGCTGGAACAAGGGTTTAGTGAGGTCTATCAATTGCACGGTGGTATTTTGCGTTATCTGGCCGAGACACCTGTGGACGAAAGTCTGTGGCAGGGCGAATGTTTTGTATTTGATGGACGGGTGGCGGTGAATGACGCGCTGGAAACCGGCGAACATCAGTTGTGTTATTCCTGCCGTATGCCATTGTCACCAGCCGATCGTCAGTCAGACAAATACGAAGCCGGTGTGTCCTGTGATCATTGTCATGACAACCTGACGGACGAAAGACGTGAAAATCTGCGTGAGCGCCAGCGTCAAATGAAACTGGCCGAGCAACGCAATCAACGACATATCGGTGTGCCATTTATTCCGGATTCGGCCAGATAGTTGAACATGGAGCCGGTGCTCTATACCTTTCGTCGTTGTCCTTATGCGATGAGGGCCAGACTGGCACTGTATCAGGCTGGAATACGCTATGAGCATCGCGAGGTAGAGCTGAAAGCCAAACCAGAAGCGATGTTGCGTGTCTCTCCGAAGGGCACTGTGCCGGTGCTGATACGTACCGACGGTACGGTGATTGATGAAAGCTACCCGATCATGTTGTGGGCATTACAACATGCTGATCCCGATCACTGGCTGGAAGTGGACATGAATCTGGCCAATGCACTGATCCGGACCAACGATACAGAATTCAAGCCCTGGCTGGACCGCTATAAATACCCCGTACGCTTTACTGAACAGGCCATTGTGGAAGCGCGTGATATGGGTGTGAAGTTTATTGAACAACTGGAACGACGAATCACTGATAACTCAGGGCTGGGATTGGCAGACAGACGCTGGACACTGGTCGATGCGGCAATTTTTCCGTTTGTCAGACAATTTGCCGGAGTGGATCGGCAATGGTTCGATTCCTCGCCGTATCAGCAGACAGGATTGTGGTTGCGATCCTGGGAACAATCTTCATTGTTTGAGGTCATCATGAAAAAGCACCGGGTTTGGCAGGAGGAAACGGTCCCGGCTGGTTAGCTCATCCCGCTTATTCATTCTCATGTCGGCAGATGACATGAATTTCGTCATCTACCTGCACATTCATCTCGATAGGGCGACAACAAACGCTGCAATCTTCAATATATGTTTGCTCTGCGACACTGCAATCAATCACCAGTGGTATGGTTTCACCACAATAAGGGCATTGCACCTCATGATTGCTCAGCAGGTCCATCTGGTTCTATCCACTGAATTACCGGGGCTTCATTGCCTTGATAACAAACCGGTCCGTCATACCGCGTATGGCCGGATCAAATACATGAAGGGTATGGTCATCGACCGGATTGTTCAGTACCAATGATTTCTCCACGATAACAAAACCGGCCCGCACCAGCAGTGCTTCTGCTACCGTCGGGTCGATGCGATGCAGCTTGTTATTATCACCCGGATTGCCGACATGGTCTTCTACGCCGAGTATGCCACCGGGTTTTAATGCTTGCCGGATACTGCCCAGCGTCGCCATGACCTGCGGTTCACCACCAAAGATGTACAGGTCATGCATGTTCAACATCAAGGTGGCCAAATCAATCTGGTCAGTCAACTCGAGTTTATCCGCAGGATGAATCCATAGCTCTACATTGGGTAAACGATTATTGGAGAGACGTTGGTTCAACAGTTTCTGGATGGCGCCATAACGCATTCTCAGTTCCATCACATCATTCTGGGAATAGACCTTGCCTGTGCTACCCACTGCCGCTGACAACAACTCGGTGTAATAGCCTGGCCCCGCCATCAGATCCAGTACGGTCATGCCTTCACTGGCACCCAGAAATTCCAGTACCTCGGCCGGTTTGCGGCCTTCATCACGAAAGATGTCTGACTGTAATCGATCCGGTGCATTCATTGCTGAATACAAACGTTGTTGCAGAGCCGGATCGGCACGGGTAGCTGTCGCTACCAGTAGTACAACTGCAAGTAACAGCAGCGATTTCAGCGTGTTTGAGGTGTACACAGTCATGCAGGCAATAAACTATCTCAATGTATTACTTATTAACACAATCAAGCAGACCCCGGTCATTGAACAGACGTTGCAATGTAGAGGACAGTGTGGAATTGACGATCTTCACGTTGTCGCTGTCTGAGGGTGCCTTGAGTACGTCTTTTTTGTCAGTGATGCGATAATCATTCGTCATCACGTATGAGCCATTGCGACAGGTAGCCTTGATCGCGGCGGATGTTTCAACTGAACGAATTGTCGGATCGCCTGAAGCAGCGTAGGTCAGATCGGTAATATCCACAGTCAGACTGACTGCGTTGCTGCCACTTACAACGTTATAACCCAGTACCCGAAACGCATTGGTCAGACTGTTTTGTACTGACTGTACAATCTGCGCATCGGTAGTAATGCTGGAGGTGTCCTTGTAAATGCCACCCCGTGTGCCGAGTACCTTGTTTTGACGTACATCGTTAACAACGATTGCGATGCCTTTTTGCAATTGTACGTTGCTGCCGGAGGCTACCTTGATGTCCGGTGTGATGGTTATGGTTTGCGGACTGAGTGCGCAGCCGGAAACACACAATATCGAAATCCAGAGTATTTTCCTGAGTCGAGTCATAGTCACCTGCCTGTCATGCCTTGTGGGGCGTTTAGTATAACCGTGTGTTACTTATACCATTTGTCGGATAAAGATCAATTCAATCATTTATATCTAAGATTAGAAGATAATATTCCATGCCAGATTTTTGCAAACCGGTCTGATACTGCTAATATGTATTCATCGATACAATAATCAGTATGTATTGTTCACAGCATTTTACCTGACACGGTTACAATCACAAGAGAAGGAGGCATGTATGTCATTACGTATAGGCGACGAAGCACCGGATTTCACAGCAGACACGACTGAAGGCAAACTGAATTTTCACCAGTGGATCGGTGATGGCTGGGCCGTACTGTTTTCCCATCCGAAAGACTTTACTCCTGTCTGCACCACCGAGCTCGGCTATATGGCCGGTCTGACACAGGAATTTGCCAAACGTAATTGCAAGGTCATCGGTCTGAGTATTGATTCTGTTGAAGATCATCGCAACTGGAAAAAAGACATCGAAGAAACCCAGGGACATGCAGTGTCCTACCCGATGATTGCGGACACCGACATGGCCGTGGCAAAACTGTATGACATGATCCATCCGAATGCGAGTGGTCCGGCCAAGGGCAGAACAGCCGCAGACAACCAGACTATACGTTCGGTCTTTGTTGTTGGTCCAGACAAAAAGATTAAATTGACCATGACCTATCCGATGACAACTGGTCGTAACTTTAATGAAGTCTTACGGGTACTGGATTCGATGCAGCTGACTGCAAAACATCAGGTGGCCACACCGGTTAACTGGAAGAATGGCGACAAGGTGATTATTGTTCCGTCAGTCAGTGATGAAAAAGCAAAGGAAAAATATCCGCAAGGTTGGGAAACCAAGAAGCCGTATTTGCGTCTGGTGGATCAGCCTAAATAAGGGTGAGGTGTGAGGAGTTAGGTGTGAGGAGAGGGGTGAGGGGTGAGGGGTGAGGAGTGAGGAGACAAAACCTCTTCTTCAGATATAAAAAAAGGGGAGTCACTGCAAGGTGACTCCCCTTTTTCATTTAGTGATGTTTACAGAATTTTAAAACGTACGGGCACAGCATGCTGTGCCCGTACAGAAAGTGCCGATCATGCAGGGGTATAGCTTGCCTTGTCTATGTAGGTTACGGTTTGCGGAATATTAATGTGAAATTATCACTGTTTCGATTGAGCGCTGGATTGGTACTGTCCAGTTTCAATTCATCGTTTGGCTGGTAGGCCAGATCAGAATAATCGACGAACACAAAGCCCAGATCCTGAAGTTCCTTGATAACCACTACGGGATCCAGTCGACGCCAACGCTCTGCATCATAAGGCTCCATATGGCGACGGGTATGATCTACCACACCATATATGCCGCCTGATTTAAGCGCCTTGAAAACCTGGGTGTTCAACAACTTGCGGCTTTCCGGTGAGAAATCATGGAGGTTACGAAAGGTGAGTGCCATATCAATATCAGTTACATTAAAATTGAGCGTGTCGCTGATAAGGTTAAAACCTTTTTTCTCCCCACGTTTCATTTCAAACTTGTCGTCGAGAATCTCGACCTTGGTCAGTCCCCAGCCGGCCAGTTTGTCGGCAATCGAATCGCCGCCTGCACCTTCATACAGTTTTCCTTTCTCTGCCAGCACCTGACCGAGGATCTTGGTGTAGTAACCTCCACCAGGCATGATTTCCAGTACGCGCATATCATTTTTCAGTCCGAAGAAGGACAGCGCCACGTCAGGCTTGCGATAAACGTCGGCGGCATGATCCGCCTCTTCGCGTATCGGGGACGCCATCGCTTTTTGTACCTCTGCCTTGATATCTGCCTGTTGCGCAGATAATGCCGCCGGCATGATGGCAATAATAAAGAGCAGTTTTAGTAATCTTTTATTCATAAGTCACCCTGGGGTTAGGTTGTTACTTGATATTACAGATCATTGAAACATTTGGAAATACAGTGGAACAATCCACGGGTGCTCGTTGCAACGATCCCTTGCGCTACAGATAGTTTTACCCTGTGATATGACGATGGTACGGATCGGACGCGGTGAGGACACATTGGCCACCAGATCAAGCAGGGTCTTAGTCCTGAATGATCTGGTGGCAGATGGTATGACCGCCTCGACCACTGGCGTTCTCAGCTTGTGTGTACAGTTCTTACAAGCATATCGAAGGCAAAAATAGGCATGTTTCTAACTAATCAGGGAAGTATTTCACCTGTCTGGTCCGATGATATCTGCAATCTACCCTGAAAAGGACAAATAACGTGGAATTTCGAGTTATCACTGGCTTGTAAGCGCCTAATCACAGCGAATTCCGGTAAAATTATGCTGTAACTGCGCTATATATTGTTACAAACGCTACAGCTGTTTCTATATAATGCCCGGCTCCATAAGAACGACCCGTAGTTGAAACTAACCTGATAAATAGAACAACAAAACGATGAAAAAATATAAAATTGCCATATTACCCGGTGATGGTATCGGACCTGAAATCATGCGTGAGGCCGTCAAGGTGCTCAAACTGATTGATAGCCGTAATCCGGACGTCTCCTTTGAGCTGGAAGAAGCACCGTTTGGTGCCAGCGCCTATTTTCAGCATGGACACCCTTTCCCTGAATTGACCAAGAAAGTATGTTCGAGTGCGGATGCGATCCTGAAAGGACCGGTCGGTCTGAATTATGAGGAAACCGAGAAGATTCCGGTTGATCTCAGACCTGAACGTGGCGCGATATTGCCGTTACGCAAATGGTTGAATACCTATGCCAATTTCAGGCCAGTGTATTTGCCCAAGGCGCTGGCGCATTTTTCACCTTTAAAGCCTGAAATCATTGGTGAGGGTATCGATATCATGATGATACGCGAGCTGGTAGGCGGGTTGTATTTTGGTGCCAAAGAAGTCGGTGTGAATGAGCGCGGTCTGCGTTATGTGAAAGAAACACTCGAATACGATGAAGAGCAGATCAGTCGTATCCTGCACGTGGGTTTCAAAACCGCGATGGGTCGCAAGAAGGTGCTGCACAATATACACAAGAACAATGTATTGAAGTCCAGCGTGTTGTGGAATGAGGTTCTGGAAGAAGTTGCCAGGGATTATCCGCAAGTCAAAGTCGTTCATGTGCTGGTGGATGCAGCCGCCACGTTGTTGTGCCTGAATCCAGGTCAATTTGATGTGATGGTGATGGAAAACATGTTTGGCGATATCCTCAGTGATCAGGGCGGCGGTATCCTCGGTTCACTCGGGTTGATGCCATCTGCCTGTCTGGGCGATGACAAGGCTTACTATGAGCCTTCACATGGTTCTGCTCCGGATATTGGCGGTAAAAACATTGCCAATCCGTATTCAATGATAGGTTCAGTGGCAATGATGCTGGATTTGAGTTTTGGTATGTCCCGTGAATCGAAAAACATCTGGGATGCGATGCAAAACGTATTCAGTCAGGGATATTCGACTGCGGATCTGTCCAAACCCGGCGGCGATATCAAGATGATCAAGACCAATGAGTTTGGTGACCGTGTCGTCAGTGAGTTACAAAAAATACCATCTAATGGCTGATTAAACAGTCCAGGCCTGTGTGCTTAACGAAAAAATAACACACCGGCAGGTATAATTTTTTCAGAAAATATATTTTAAAAGGGATACTCGAACATGAATTATAAAACACTGTATAGCTTGCTACTCGCGCTGACGCTATCCAACACAGTCCTTGCGCTGGATCTGGGCCTGCCTGAACTGGACAAGGAGCAGAAGGTCACGGCCGTTAATGTCGGTGGTATGGCATTTATCACAGCATGGGGTATTGCCAAATGGGATTATTTTGATCGCAAACCGCATGCACAATCGGAAGGCTTTTTCGGACAGAATACAGATGAGGGTGGTGCCGATAAAATGGGTCATTTGTGGTCGACCTATGCCTTGTCAGATGGTCTGGCCAGTTTGTATGAAGACTGGGGTTATGATCATGAACACGCCGTCATCAACGGTGCACTGTCATCCTTTGCGATGATGGGATTCATGGAACTGGGTGATTCATTCAGTCATTACGGTTTTTCCTATGAAGATATGATTATGAATACGACCGGAGCGGCCACCAGTTATCTGATGTACAAATTTCCAGAGCTGGATAAAAAGATTGATCTGCGCTGGGAATACAAACCGGATTTCAAGGAAACGGATTTCTTTACCGACTACCAGAATTCGAAGTACCTGATAGCGTTGCAACTGGACGGGTTTGATTCACTCAACAATACACCGTTGCAATATTTTGAACTGCAGGCCGGATACTATGTACGTGGTTTTGATAACCATGATCCGAACCGCGAACGTAATCTGTATCTGGGTATAGGTCTGGATGTGGGCAAGATATTGACCTCGTTCGGTTGCGGCAGTTTCTGCAGCATCTTCCATTATTACCAGACTCCGTATACCTACGGCGCTGCCGAGTCGAAATTATAAAGGTAGGGGCACAGCGCACGCTGTGCCCCTGAATTAATTTCAGGCCTGTGGGCCTGCTTCTCGTTCCTGCAGTTGCATATTGATCAGACGTAATGCCGCGTTGATGGCGGCAAATACCTGGTTGGCATGTACTCCACGGGTTTTCAGGCGCTTTTCGCCTACTGACCAGGTAATGATGGATTCTGTCAGTGCGCTGGTTTCACCGCCTTTGGGAATACGCACCTCATAATCTTCCAGTTTGGGCAGTTTGTAGTTATACAACTCCAGTATCCGGTTAATCGCATTCATGAATGCGTCAAAGCCACCGTTACCCGTGCCGCTAGCTTCATGTCGTTTGCCAAATACGGTTGCAACCACATTGACTCTGGATTCGCTGGTGAGATCACTGGTAATGCTGCAGTCGTTCAGCAGCACATGGTTGTAGTCCTTGCTTTCGAGTACATCGGCAATAATAAAGGGAATGTCTTCCGGGGTGATGGTCTGTTTTGAATCACCTAGCTCGACGATGCGTTTAAGCACTTTCGTCTGGTTTTCTTCACTCAGACTCAGATCCAGTGCTTCCAGGTTTTTCAGCAGGGAGGCCTTGCCACTCATTTTACCCAGGGCATAAATACGTTGACGCTGGAACCGTTCCGGCGACAGTGTGCTTTCGTATAGTCCACCTTTCTTATCACCATCGGCATGGATACCCGCTGTCTGGGTAAACACATCCGTACCGACAATCGGCATATTGGCTGCAAGCCATTTACCTGAAAAATTCTCGACCATCTTGCTGATGTCAAAAATATGATGTTCATTGATGGATAACTGCATACCCATCTTGTCTTTCAGTACCACGGCCACTTCTGCCAATGAGGCATTGCCGGCACGTTCGCCCAAGCAGTTAATCGTACAATGTACCGTACTTACTCCAGCCTTCACCGCCGCCATCACATTGGCGGTAGCCAGTCCATAATCATTGTGTGGATGAAAGTCGAACAGGCAGTCCGGAAAGCGGCCCACCATATCGCTGATACTGTTATACACTTCATCCGGTGACATCACGCCGAGCGTATCTGGCAACAGGAAGTGCGAAATTCCGCGACCCTGCATCGACTGCATCAGTGCATACACGTATTCGGGGTTGTCCTTGTAACCGTTTGACCAGTCTTCCAGATACATATTGACCTTGAGACCTTGCGCCTGCGCATACTCGACCGTCTTGTGTATGTCGGCGACATGCTGTTCCAGGGTTTTATTCAGCTGCATGCGGCAATGCTTTTCACTGCCTTTGGTCAGCAGGTTCAGAGCCTTGCCGCCGGTTTGCACTATCCAGTCAACACTGCGATTGAAATCCACAAAGCCAAGCACTTCTACCCGATCCAGAAAACCCTGTTCGGCGGCCCATTGATTGATCGTGGTGACAGCCTCCATTTCACCGCGTGAAACCTTGGCGGAAGCCACCTCGATACGATCCACATTCAGCTTTTTTAACAGGGCCTTGGCAATGTTGACCTTTTCATCCGGCGTGAACGATACACCCTGCGTCTGCTCACCATCACGCAGGGTGGTATCCATCAATTGTATATGTCGTTTGCCAGTGGTCATTTGTAACCGGGATCAATTAGTTATCTGGTTCATTAGAACATGTTGTGGCGATTTAATTCCACAACCAGGGCAATTGCTGTTTTTGCTTTTGTTCAAATGCACTGATCTTGTCAACATGCTGCAAAGAGAGAGCGATATCATCCAGTCCTTTCAACATGGTTTCCTTGCGAAAACCATCGATTTCAAACGAAATGCGCAGACCACCTGGTGTGGTGATCAGCTGTTGTTCCAGATTGCAGGTGAATTTCACGCCTTCTTTATGACGTATTTCATCCATTAACTGATCCAGTTGCGGACGGGTCACCACGATGGGCAGTATCCCGTTCTTGAAACAGTTGTTATAGAAAATATCGGCATAACTGGTTGAGATGATCGTGTTGATGCCGTAGTCCGCAATCGCCCAGGGAGCATGTTCGCGTGAGGAGCCACAACCGAAATTGTCTCCTGCCACCAGGATGCGTGCGCCCTTGAATGTCGCTTTGTTCAGTTCGAAATCCGGATTCGGTGACCCGTTGGCCAGATAGCGCCAGTCAAAAAACAGGTGCTTGCCAAAACCAGTACGCTGAACTTCTTTCAGAAATTGTTTTGGTACAATCTGATCCGTGTCGACATTACTGCGATCCATCAGTGCAGCAACGCTTTCATGTGTTACATAGGCTTCCATAGTATTCGTTCCTCTCAGATTTCAAGATTGCGTATATCGACAAAATGTCCCGCTGTTGCGGCGGCCGCGGCCATGGCCGGAGATACCAGATGGGTACGTCCACCCTTGCCCTGACGACCTTCGAAATTACGGTTCGAAGTAGAGGCACAGCGCTGGCCATCATTTAACTGATCGCCGTTCATTGCCAGACACATTGAACAACCGGGATCGCGCCATTCCCAACCGGCATCCAGGAATATCCTGTCCAGACCTTCCTGTTCTGCCTGTTTCTTGACCAGATAAGAGCCGGGCACAACCAGTGCAGTCACATGCTTTGCGACCTTCTTGCCTTTGGTCACATGGGCCGCGGCACGCAGATCCTCAATACGACCATTAGTGCAGGAACCGAGGAACACAAACTCAACCGGGATATCGGTAATTTTGGTGCGTGGCTTCAGGCCCATATACGAGAGCGCACTTTCACAGGCTTTGCGTTTGATATCGTCGGCAAAATCTTCGGGAGCCGGAACTTCGCCGTTCACACCGATAACCTGTTCCGGAGAGGTACCCCAGGTAACCTGCGGGGCAATTTCGTTTGCATGGATGGTTACCACCTTGTCAAATGTGGCACCCTCATCACTGGCGATACTGTTCCAGTATTTGACTGCGGCATCCCAGTTTGCATCTTTTGGTGCGAACTCACGACCCTTGAGGAAGGCCAGTGTTTTCTCATCAGGCGCAACCAGACCGGCACGCGCGCCGCTTTCGATGGCCAGATTACATAAGGTCATACGTCCTTCCATGCTCAGCGCGCTGATAGCCGAGCCAGAGTATTCGATCACGTGACCGTTACCACCGGCTGTACCGATATGGCCGATGATGGCGAGCGCAATGTCTTTCGCTGTGCAATAGGGTGATAGCTTGCCTTCGATCTTTACCAGCATCGATTTGGATTTGGACTGACGCAGTGTCTGCGTGGCCAGTACGTGCTCCACTTCGGAGGTGCCGATACCGAATGCGAGTGCACCAAAGGCGCCGTGTGTGGCGGTGTGGCTGTCACCACAGACCACAGTCATGCCTGGATGCACAAAACCATGTTCGGGTACGACGATATGGATAATGCCATTGTTCGGGCTCTTCATATCGTACAGATTCAGATTATGGATACGACAGTTCTCGATCATTACCTCGACCTGCTTGCGGGCAATCGGATCCTTGATTGGCAATTCCCGATCCTTGGTCGGTACGCAATGATCCAGCGTAGCCATGATCGAGTGGCGTTGACGCACAGGGCGTTTGGCCAGTTGCAGTCCCTCAAATGCCTGCGGACTGGTCACTTCATGGACCAGATGACGATCTATATAGAGAATAGGGGCCTGACCGGGTGCTTCATGGACCAGATGTGCATCCCAGATCTTTTCATACATGGTTTTTTTCATAGCCGTTTTATCCTGATGTTGAACCAGCGAAACATTCTAGTGGTATATTAAAATAACACAAATTCATATATTTCATATATTGAATAACTAAATGGAATAGTATAGCGTATTTGTTATGGATACCTATCAATTGACAGCGTTTATTGCTGTAGCAGAAACCAGTTCGTTTTCGCTGGCGGCTGAACGATTGCATCTGACGCAACCGGCTATCAGCAAACGCATTGCCGTGCTTGAGCAAACGATAGGGAACAGCCTGTTTGATCGCATCGGTAAACGGGTCAACCTGACCGAAGCCGGTCAGATCCTGTTGCCACGTGCGCAAAAAATCTTGCGTGAAATTGAAGACACACGCACCGCCTTGCGTAATCTGACCGAATCGGTGACCGGGCGGTTCACGCTGGCTTCCAGTCATCATATTGGGCTACATCGACTGCCGCCCGTATTAAAGGAATATTCAGGTCTGTATCCACGCGTGTCCATCGATATTTCCTTTCTGGATTCCGAACAGGCGTACCAACAGGTCAGTCATGGCGAGATAGAACTGGCGGTGGTCACACTGGCACCGACAGAGGTGGACAAGATCGTCAGCCGCACCATCTGGAATGATCAATTGTGCATCATGACCTCGACCGACCATGCATTGACACAGAAACCAAATGTCAGCCTGACCGATTTGCTTGATTATCCGGCAATACTGCCGGCAGCTAATACGTTTACGCGACAACTGGTTGAAACCATCTTCAAGGATCACCAGATTCGGCTTGAGGTGGAAATGTCGACGAACTATCTGGAAACGATCAAGATGATGGTCTCAGTCGGAATGGCCTGGAGTATCCTGCCACTGACCATGTTGGACGATACACTTACTGTATTGCCAATCGAAAATCTGAACCTGAGTCGCAAGCTGGGCTATATCCATCACCGCGACCATACGCTGTCGAATGCCGCGCGGGCGTTTATTGAGTTAATCGAGAAGTATGGGGTGAAGAGGGTGAGGGGTGAAGCGTGAGGAGTGAGGGGGAGGAGTGAGGGGTGAAGCGTGAGGAGTGGGGGGGAGAACACTCCAGTTTCCTCTCACATGGAAGCTGCAAGTTAAAAACGCCGTGATTTCTTCAATGCGGGGTTGTTCTTATCCAGTTCTGCCTGAACCTGCTCGCGTGACATTTTGTAAACAATTTCCCGACCCATCACTGTACCGGCATAGGCGGCACCACTGCGGGTAGGTACCATTACACATTGCACACTGTGCACACCCTTGCCGATGACTACCTCAATCCGTTCTGCCCGTTTTTGCAGGACGACTACCTGCATGGTTTGACCGCTTTCGGTCACTTCAACACTAATCAGCTCATTGCTCATGATGGTGTTCCCTGAGGGTACGTAATATCAGCATAGAAGATCTGCCCGGGCTTGTCTGTAATATTTTTTCGGTGATTTACCCGGGATGTACTCCGTTTTGTCATACTTCACTAGAAGCTTCCACTAACAGACAAAGTAATTTTACGACCGTTATAGCGATTACGGACTTCCCGGAAATCCACAGGTGACAGACCACGTGCGCCAACGTAGACAGTTCGATCGCGCCATTCCTTGAAGTCGAGCAGATTCTCCCCCAGTACTTGCAGTTTTACTCCCCACCAACGGGTAGTTTCGATAAACGCATCCACCGCCACATCGTCATTATATGTATCCAGTTCATCGACTTTATATAAGGGACGTACATCACGTTCCGCTACGGTCACACCCCAGGCCACCTTGGCCGCTTCAAAATCCTGACGAAAATTCCCGCGCAAGAAATAATGGATATTGCGATTACTCGTCATCAGACTTCGATAGGCAGTATTGCCACCCTGGGCAGATAGACGACGACTGACACCCAATACAGGATCGATCACCGTGGAGTCTTGCCACCTGGCTGTCAGCGTCAGTTTTGAGTTCGACAGGCCAATCCAGTCCAGCGGTATTGAATTTTCAATTTCAGTACCCCAGCGCCGCCCCTTGCCAATATTGCCCGGTACCGCATTGGTGGCAGTAAGGGGTAACAAGTCGAGTACATCATCTATCCAGTGATGAAACACGGTTACCTTGATGACACCGATTTTACCGAAGCGTTTTTCATAACTGAGATCCGAAATCCAGGTGGAATCCGGATGTAGGTCAGGATTACCCAGCAATACATCATCGTCTTCAAAGACGGTAGTACTGATAAAGTCATTGAAATTCAGTTGTGAAATTTCCCGTTTGGCCGTTAACCGAATGCGTTGACCCGCACCAGCAGACCAGGTCACCACTCCGCTGGGTTTGAGAAAAGTAAAGCTGCGTTCCTGTTCACTATCACCGGTCTGTGAAATCGTTGAATATTCTGCGCCCAAACCGAAATCAAACTCGAATTTTCCCACAGACAGATTATCTTTTAATAGTACATCCCAGCGCACTTCATTCACTTTCGAATTGGCGCCAGGGACTTTGGTGACAACTGGGCCTACGCCTTTATCATCTGTCTGTACCAGTGAACCGTCCACCGCGTTATAGGCACCTTCCAGATTCAGCTGGATATCGTGTTCAGGAATACCGGACCAGTTAAATTCCAGACGCGCGATGCCTTCAGTTGAATCGGTATCTGAATCAGCCGAACGGAACAGCGTTTGTACATTTGATGTATTGACCAGCCTGCGGGTGGAGAGCTTCGGAATATTTTCCAGATACAGCAGCAAGATGCCCTTGCCAAGCAAATTGGCATTCAGGTTACGAACTGCATCCACCCCGACTTCCAGTCCCTTGATGGTCAGATCGTCAATAATAAATTCATGCCGGTATTTACCCGGTGTAGCCAGCGGTGAAATTTTGATGCGTTGTTTCGGATTACGATGATCCGAACTGATTTTGCCGTTTGCATTGACCAGGGTTTCGCCAAACCAGGTGGAGGCACTCAAGGTGCTTTCTACCTGTATTCCTCTGGATTGTTGTACGACTTCACTGGTTTCAGTCAGTGTGCCCAGGCTATTGTAGAGTTGGCGGTCTCCGGTTTCGCCATTTGCTTCGCGTTCAACAAAGACACCGGCGGTATAATCGATGTCAGAAATACGGTCGGTCAGTGACACATCCACCATCGGTTTGACCGGGCCACGATTATTATGCCGCATTGAGGTTTCCCATCGCACCACAGCCGGCAGATCACCCTGCAGGATGATATTGACCAGGGCAGAATGTCCGAGCATATCAATACCGCGAACCTGGCCGCGTATCAGCTCGATTTTTTCAACCTGGCTGGCAACAATACGGGACAGGAATTGGGAAGGTGTATTTTGTTTCGCACTGGGACGTCGGCCATTGATCAGGATATTGCCGGCGGCTGCTCCGAATCCGCGATTATTTTCTCCATCATCCAGCAGAAATCCGGGGACCTGACGTACCATGTCCAGTGCTGTGCGCGGCTGATATTGAGTAAAGAAGTCTGCGTTATAACTGACCAGCTGGTCCTGGGTCTGTGCCGTTGTTACCGAGGGTGATTGCTGTGCAGTCTGTTGTGCCACACCCATCAATGGTGTACACAGCCCCAGCATGATTGCCACATACAGCAAGTTAAGTCCCGCTTTCATTACTCCCCCATAAGATCGGTTTTGCCAAGTATCCCAACCTCGTGCAAAGACGTCCAGTGATTAAATTGTGCACGCACAGTCTGACAAAAGCAGTCTGTAAAGGGGTGTGTCAGTCAGTGTAGATGGATTTACAAAGGGCTACAGTTTTTGGGTAACAGATTGGCGGCAACCGTTCCCTTGCAGGTCCAGACCAGCGTGTTGTTTTCGATAGTCGGGATCAGTTGGATTATCTTGCCTTCGATACCAGAGGCAGATTCCAACCCGGGTCGGCTAACATAATGGACGCTAATCACACCGGGACCCTCGATGCCAACTTCAATGGCTTTTACAATCGTCTGGCTAAGGTCTACCCGGATATCGTTTTTTTCATTCAACCAGGCCTTGTTATCCGGCAGGCTGTGTCTGGCAGCCCAATAATCGGCTATCGCTGTTTTATAGGCAATCGCATTGGACAAACCCTGCAGCACTCTGGCCTTATCCGTCAAACCGACCTTTTTGTCTGTAAAGACAAAATTCCAGGTCAGCACGATCACGGCGAGAATAAGCACGAGCAGGGTTTTGTTCATTCATTAATAATAGGCGAGCAGGCTTAAAATGCAATAATGTTTCTGAATTGTGCAAGTTGTTAGAATTGATGCGTGGCAGCACAGTATAAATAATCTGCGCAGAACCCTGCGCCACGTGTAAACTTTCTGTCAATACCAACCGTTCTTGTCATCCCGGGAGAAAATTGCATGATATCGGAATATATGTCGAAGACACGCTTGCACACTTTTGCCGCTTCAATCGTGCTTATCGGATGCGCCAGTCTGGTACACAGTGCTGAAGTTCTATCGCAACAGATATCACCGGTATCAATATATTTTAAGGTGGATCCCTACTGGCCCAAACATTTGCCGAATGACTGGGTGACAGGAAATGTGGGTGGTGCGTGTGTCGATGCGAACGATCATGTGATTACTGTTAACCGCACCGCCGACGAAGGCAATCTCAGTGACAAGGAAATGGAAGTTGGGCGCGCCGCGCCGCCAATCATCGAATTTGATGCTGAAGGAAACGTGGTGAACTCCTGGGGTGATGTGAAAATTGTCCCGTTTGGCATTCATGATTGTTATGTCGATTTTGAAGGCAATATCTGGATTGGCGGTAATCGCGATGCCATCGCCCAGAAATACACACATGATGGCAAGTTGCTAATACAGATTGGTGAGAAAGGTGTGTTTGATACCGATGATGGCACCATCAAGGGTAAGCCAAATAACTCCAGCAAAACCCGTTTGAATCGTCCTTCCAGCTTTGCCGTGGATGCGGCCAATGGGGATGTCTATATCACCGATGGTTATGGTAATAAGCGGGTAGTGGTGTTCGACAAGAACGGCAAGTATCTGCGACAGTTCGGTCGTCAGGCGACAGAAGAGGAAACCAAGAACGGCACCGGAGGTGTATTTACTGAAGTTGTCCATCATGTGGCCATCAGCAAGGAAGGTTTGCTCTATGTGTGTGATCGGGAAGGACGTCGTATCCAGGTGTTTGACAAGATGGGTAATTTTAAACAGAACCTGACGATCCCCCGACGTCGGGTAGAATTGCCCGGTAACGGTGAGCCTTACTGGACCGTATTTTCCCGTGACCCGGATCAAAAGTACCTGATCGTTGCAGGTGGCGAGGATGAAGCCTTGTGGATCATTGAACGTAAAACTGGCAAGGTACTGGAAGGCTTTGGCAATATGGGACATCTGGCAGGCGAGTTTACCTTCCTGCATAGTTTGTCGACCAATTCAAAAGGTGACCTGTTTATCGGTGAAACCAATGGTGGCAGACGTTCGCAGAAACTGAAACTGGTCAATCCATTACCCTGATTAATAATGAGGAAAATGAACATGAATAAATCGATTGGATTAGTAGTTTCCGGGTTGATTGGTATTTTAGTTCTTGCAGCATCATTAGGTAGTTTTTACACAGTCGATCAGGGAGAAAGAGCTGTTGTTTTACGAAACGGCGCCGTCGTCAGAACCAGCGAACCGGGGCTTGGATGGAAAACACCCTTTATTGATAATGTTAAGAAAATTTCCGTCCAGAGCAGAAAATTTACGCAAGATAAAATGGCTGCATATTCCCGTGATCAGCAGCCAGCAACAATAACGTTATCTGTTAACTACAGGCTAAATCCTGGTTCTGTTGCGCAAATTTATTCCGATTACGGTTCCGAGGATGGCGTGGTGGACAGGCTTGTTTCCCCAAGAACGCAGACCCTGCTAAAAACCGTGTTCGGACAGTTCACTGCAGCTTCAGCAATTCAGGAAAGAGACAGGCTGAATACAGATGTATTTGCAGCCATCTCTGAATCTATAAAAGGCACAGTAACTATTGAATCAGTCCAGATAGAAAATATTGATTTTTCTGACGCATACGAGAAATCTGTTGAACAAAGGATGTTGGCTGAAGTTGAGGTTCAAAAGGTGCGGCAGAATCTTGAGAGAGAGAAAGTTCAGGCAGAAATTGTAGTTACACAAGCAAAAGCAAAGGCTTTTCAAGTGAGAGAGACGGGGCAGGCAGAAGCAGACGCTATCAGAGCAAGAGGTGAGGCATTGCAGGACAGCCCGAATCTGGTGTCGCTGGTTCAGGCAGAGAAGTGGAACGGAGTACTGCCAACAACCATGATACCAAGTGACACAATACCAATTATTAATGCCAAATGATAAAACCCTGTACCAAGATTACAGAGTCAAACCACGTAACATGTGAAGATACCAATGGCGGCAGACGTTCGCAGAAACTGAAACTGGTCAATCCGCTGCCCTGATGTCAGTTAGGGATAAACCATGTTAAAGAACCTCAAAGATCCCAGGGAAGCACGGGATGCCATGTTATCGCTGTTGCCCACCAGTGGTACGCTTGCCGGTATCAGTATCGGTTTAGTTGGTGTGATTAACTCCGGCATGAAGGGGAGTGTCTCGACAATTGCAGATGATGTATTACTGGTTGCCGCGCTGGGATTTTTGTTTGTCTGCTATATGATATTTTTCGCTATTCGGCACGTAGATACAAAAATCGCTACTGGTCTAATGCATCTGATAGACATCACCTTCCTTTTTTCCATGACACTGGTTGTTTTTTCCGGATTTATCGTTGTATACGAGTTTATCTAGATTGGCTTGTATCCCTGACCTTTGTAATCCAGGGATATTAAACACAGAATTTAATCTGTAATAGCCCTGTCTGTACTTGCCAGACGACAGGTAACAATGACAGACTTGAATCGTCTCCAACTGCTGAAGGAAAGTGCCATGCCCTCTACCCTGAATACCCACTTGTCTGGAATATTGGTTTCCTGTTCTTTGCTTTGGCTAGCCGTACCTGTGTATGCACAGGAACCCGCCGCCTGGAGTGCCGGTGATGAGCTGGAATTCCATACTTTTTCAATCGTAGCCATCGATCCGTTGACCGGTGAGTCCGGAGTAACGGTCACCACGCGTCGTCCTTGTGTCGGTAATGCGGTTCCCTGGGTGCGTCCGGGAGTGGGTGCGGTCGCAACTCAAGGTGGCACACGAATAGAGTACGGAATTGACGTGCTCGATTTACTGGAAAAGGGCATGTCAGCCCAGCAAGCATTGGATAAGGTCGTTGCAGCTGATGAGGGACGCGAAAACCGGCAGGTCGGTGTGATTGATATGAAAGGTCGTACAGCACAATGGACCGGTAAAAAGCAGTATGGCTCAGAGGCGCAGGGGGACTGGGTTAAAATGCGTACCGGCGAGAATTATGCGGTACAGGGTAATTCATTGGTTGGGCCTGAAGTCGTCGATGCGGTGGCCGACACGTTTGAAAAGAGTGCCGGAAAAAACCGTCATCTTGCCGACAGGATGATCGAAGCCATCCAGGCCGGACAGGCGTTGGGTGGTGATGGTCGTCATGGTGATACACAGTCTGCCGCCGTACTGGTGGCCGATCCGCGACCGGGCATGAGCCGTCGCCCGGATCATATCGGTGTGGAAATCAGTGTGTGTGAAAATCCGGAACCGGTTGCCGAGTTGCGTCGTATCTATAATACGCTCGCCGAAACGCTCGGTTACAGAACGTTGAGCCAGTTTCAGGGTAACGACATCGTACAGCTAAAAGTGATGCTGCATGCGTTGGGTTATTACAGAAAGAATACGCCCGAGCTGTCTTTAAAAGATCCCTCCCTGCGGATTTATGATCCGGAAACGATTGATGCGGTAGATCAATTTCGCTCAGATCAGGGTTGGAACACTCCTGTAAAAGGTTACGTGGATACCCGCACTGTTGAACGACTGTGGAGCAAGCTGGAGCAGGCCGGGCAAGCGGCGGAGATACGTAAACAGTTGATGGATATTAATCGTGTGACGCGTTAGTGAACTAGATTATGAACCTCCAGACATTACTCGACTCGATAGAAAGTTCCGGTAATCGCTTGCCAAATCCGGCCATGATGTTTGTGGTCTTGTGTATTAGTGTGCTGGTGATTTCTGCAATCTGCGCGGCGTTATCGTTACAGGCGGTACATCCTGTCACTGGCGATATGATTACAGCGGTTAATCTGCTCAGTGTTGCCGGATTGCATCGTATCTTGACTGAGTCGGTGACCAACTTTACCGGCTTCGCACCGGTAGGTACGGTGCTGGTTGCAATCATGGGGGTCGGCATTGCTGAACATTCCGGATTACTGGCTACTGTGTTGCGTGTCACCGTGTTGAAAGTACCGAAACAGATGTTAAGTTTTACCATCGTATTTACCGGCATCATGTCGAGCATGGCGGCTGATACCGGATACGTGGTGTTAATCCCGCTGGCGGGCCTGATCTATGCCAGTGCCGGGCGCAATCCCGTGGCTGGTATTGCAGCGGCATTTGCCGGTGTGTCCGGTGGCTTCAGCGCGAACCTGCTTATCACACCGATTGATGCGATTCTATCGGGTATCTCCACCGAGGCTGCATCATTGATTCAACCGGATTACACAGTCAGTGCGGCGAGTAACTATTATTTTATGGCCGCCTCGACATTTTTATTGTCTCTGGTCGGTACGTGGATTACCGAAAAAATCATCAGCAAACGACTTCCCGACGCTGACAAAACAGCTGTCGAGCTCGAACAGATATCTGCGGCAGATTTAAAAGGCCTGCAGTTTGTGGCGTTGTTTACTCTGGGCTTTATAGTCATGATTCTGCTTGGTTTGATCCCCCAGACAGGTTATCTGCGCGATCCGGCGACCGGCAGTATTCTGACTTCGCCCTTCCTCAAAGGCATCGTGGTGGTCATTGCCATTTATGCTGCTCTGGCAGGCATTTTGTTTGGTCGTGTCAGTGGTCGTTATAGTCAGGCCAGTCAGTTCGTTGAGGGCATGGAACAGAATCTGGCCGCCATGGCGAGCTATCTGGTATTAATGTTTTTCGCGGCACAATTTGTCAGCTATTTTTCCTGGAGCAATCTTGGCAGTATTCTGGCCATCAGTGGTGCCGGTGTGCTCAAGGCCATGCAGATGAACACGGCCTCGCTGCTCATCGGGTTCATTGCGTTTGTGGCTATACTGGATCTGTTTATTGGTAGTGCTTCGGCCAAATGGGCATTGATTGCGCCCGTATTTGTTCCTATGTTCATGTTGTCGGGTATCTCGCCCGAAGCGACTCAGGTGGCTTACCGTATCAGTGACAGCACCTCGAATATCATTTCCCCCTTGATGCCCTATTTTGGTGTGGTGGTTGCCTTTGCCCGTGTCCATGACCGCAATATTGGTATGGGCAGTATCATTGCGATGATGCTGCCGTATTCCATCGGGTTTCTGGTATGCTGGTCATTATTACTCGCGCTCTGGGTCATGCTCGGTTGGCCGCTGGGTCCAGGTGCCGGTGTTGCAATCTGATACAAACAGGGGTAATTCCTGTCTGCCCATCAATGTTCCTGTTTAACCAACTAACAAGAAGGAGTATGTATGTTACGCAAAGGCTCAGCAGTCTGGAAAGGTAATCTGAAAGAGGGCAAAGGCACGGTTTCGACCGAAAGCGCTGTGTTATCAGACACACAGTATTCATTCAGTACCCGGTTTGAGCAGGGCAAGGGTACAAATCCGGAAGAACTGATTGCAGCAGCGCATGCCGGTTGCTTCTCGATGGCTTTGTCAGCACAGTTGGGTAATGCGGGCGTCACACCTGAAAGCATTGCGACTACCGCCACGCTAACGCTCGAAAAACTGGAAAGCGGATTTACCATCACCGCGATACATCTGACGGTCGTTGCCAAAATCCCGGGTGTAGATAAATCTGTTTTTGAAACCGCCGCAAACAATGCCAAAGCAGGATGCCCGGTATCAAAAGTGTTGAATGCTACCATCACGATGGATGCGAAACTCGAATCCTGATCGTGTTGTTTATATAGTCAATTCTTTAGCTTTCAACTACGGAAACGATATTATGAATCTCCCACAGCAGAAAATTATGTTTATTCCCTCGATGATAGTGTCAGTGCTATTGTCAGTAGTATCGTTGTTGCCTGTTTCGGTACAGGCCCAGCAAGGTAATGTACTCAATGCCACCATGGGCGAGACAGAACCGACACCCGAGGCGAGTATCGCTGAAGTGCGCCAGTTGCTGGTTGATGGCAGTGCGGTGCTGCTGGATTCACGTTCCCACGAACAGTTTGCGGCAGGCCATATTCCCGGTGCTCATAATATTGATATCGCCCCTGAAAAACCGGAATATCTGGTCGAAGTTGAAAAACTGCTGGCGGGTGACAAAACCAGGGCGCTGGTACTCTATTGCAATGGCCCAAACTGTGGTGCCAGTCGTGCACTCGGTAAAAAGCTGGTCGCAGCAGGATATACTCATGTACGACGGTTCCAGCTGGGTATACCTTTCTGGCGCACCATGGGAGGCCCAACCGCCATTGAACTGGAAGGGATAATGCGCATCTATGATGTCGACCGTACCGCAGTCTATTTTGACGGTCGTTCACCAGATGCCTTTGCGCAAGCCAGTATCCCCGGCACGCATAATGTTCCGGTTGAACAGCTGGAGGCAGGGGCACTCGATAAGGCACCCAAACCACGCCAGGATCTGAACACGCGTATTATCCTGTTTGCCGATAATGGTGAACAAGCCTATAAGCTGGCAGCGGCTATGGCAGACTCACCCTATAATAACGTGAACTATTATCCCGGTACCTTTGAGTCATTGCGGAAGGCGATCCTGGAAAAAATGGCGGTGGGTAATAAATAATCTGAACAATATGTCGCAATAACTATCAAATATTCTGAAATTACCAACAGTGAGATAAAAACTATGAAGATGTGCAGCAGTTTCCGGATGGAACGGTCAATTAGTTGTATTTTGGTAGTAGTCACTGGCCTGTTTTTGCAGACAGTCCAGGCACAAGCCGTTGCTACTTCTACCTTGTATGAAGGAGCACGTTTAATTACCGGAGACGGCAGTGCGCCGATAGAAGACAGTGCCTTTCTGGTTGAATTCGATCGCATCACCTGGGTGGGTCATCGTGGCGAAGTCAGTTATCCGGCTGATGTTGCCCATGTAGACCTGACCGGCAAGACAGTGATGCCGGCGATTATCGATACACATAAACACCTTGCAGGTGAGCGCGCAGAACTTATTGGCCAACTCAGCTCATTGGCCTATTTTGGTGTGGGTGTGGCCATGAGTCTGGGACAGGATGTCACAGATGTTCCATTTGAAGTGCATGAAGAAATGATACCAGGGACGGCACGGGTTTACTCTGCCGGTCGCGGTATCACCATGCCAGAACCTGGACGTTCCGAAGCACCCTACTGGATCAAAACTGCAGAAGAAGGCCGCACCGCGGTGCGCGAGCAGGTTGAACGTCAGGTGGACTTCATCAAGATCTGGGTCGATGACCGTGATGGTAAATACCAGAAAATGCCTCCGGAAATCTATAGTGAAATTATTGATGAGGCACACAAAAGCCGTATCCGTGTAACGGCCCATATTTTCAGGCTGGAGGATGCCAAGGGACTGCTGCGTGCCGGAGTGGATGCGTTTGCCCATGGTATACGTGACAAGGATATTGATGATGAAGTGCTAGACCTGTTTAAAACGCATCCGGGTGTTGTCGTTGTTCCCAATCTGGCGGATCGGGGTGTGGCTTCGGACATGAGCTGGTTAAAGGGCGGTGTCTCGGATGATGAACTGGCAAAAATACAGGCCGCTGCTGTTGATGACCCCAAGGCGCAACAGATATATGCCATTCAGGCGCGTAATTTGATGCGTATGTACAAGGCTGGCATCAAACTGGCATTTGGTACAGATGGTAGTATTCCCTGGGCGGCTCATATGGAAATGGAAGACATGGTGGCTGCCGGTTTGTCGCCATCTGATGTTATCACCATCGCCACCAAAAATTCGGCAGAACTGATGGAATTGTCGGATTCAGGCATGATCGCGAAAAACAAGATGGCGGACTTCATTGTGCTGGATGCGAATCCGCTGAAAAACATTACCAATACCCGCAAGATAATTGCTGTTTATATTCGCGGCGTCAAGGTGAAAAGATAAAAACAATCCCCCGGGAAAAATCTGTTTATCCCCCGGATGATCGTTATCCCTTATGAAAATCCTGCTGGTAGAAGATGATTATGACGTTGCGAAAAACGTCTGTGAATACCTTGAGTCTTCGTCGCATGAAGTCGATGTGGCGCCGGATGGCTTGATAGGTCTGGATTGCGTTACTCAGGAAAAATACGACTGTGTTCTGCTTGATATCTCTTTGCCACGCCTGACCGGAATCCAGTTATGTGAACGCATTCGTAATTTGGGCTTCAGTAATCTGCCCATATTAATGCTGACAGCTATGGGCGATCTTTCGTACAAGGAAGAGGCGTATGCGGCCGGCGCGGATGATTATCTGGTCAAACCATTCGCCTTGAAAGAACTGGAACTGCGTATTGCAGCCCTGATCCGTCGTATATCCGGAAACACCAGCGAGAAAGTATTGCAGGTGGGAGATTTAAAGTACAACGTCATGACGCAACAGATTATGCGTGGTGATCAGGAAATCGAGCTTGCAGCCATTTCGAAGAAGTTGCTGGAATTACTGATGCGCAATTCACATCGGGTCGTCCCCAAACTGGAAATTGAAAAGACTATCTGGGGCATTCCCCCTGACTCGCGGGATCTGGTACGTATTCATGTCCATACCTTGCGTGACGCGATAGACAAACCTTTTGCCACACCATTGCTGCATACGATACGCGGCATAGGTTATCGTCTTTATGCAGACCTTGAAACCGTCCGCCAGCCTTAAAAGCAGGATTATCTCCGCGTCATTAAAAATGACGTTCCTGATTTGCCTTTCCTTTGCCACCGGTGTGTTTCTGGTCTATGAGTTTTCCGAACATGTATTGTTTGAAGAACATCTTGAGACAGACTACAACGCCTTTATGGATCAGTATGCTGTGGCGCCGCAGATTGCCGATGTGCCGATTATGAACCTTGAGATTTATATCGCCAAAGCGAGTGATAAAAGTACATTGCCCGACTATCTCGCCAACCTCCCTGAAGGCGCTGATGAAATCGTTGCCAATGGCAAGGTGCTCGAAATAACCATGCGTGAGCGAAATGGTAATATCTTTTACTTCGTGACTGGCGAAACGGCAATGGAAAAATTCGAGAGTTATCTGATTGTTTCTCTCATGGTCATTTTGGTTGTTATCTGTTTTATCGCTGCCTTGTTGGGCAAAAGTTTTGCAATCCATATCATCCAGCCAGTCACGGATTTGGCGACCAAGGTCAACAGCCTGATACGTACTGGTAAGGATCGAGATCAGGAACTATTTACCAGCAAGGATGAAATTGAGGTCTTGTCACAGGCTATAGATTCATTCCATTTACGAGTAAACGAGTTGCTGGATCGGGAAAACAATTTTTCAAATGATGTCAGCCATGAGTTACGAACTCCTTTAATGGGAATCCAGTCTGCAGCAGAAAATATCCAGATCAATAAGGACAATGAGGGCAGGGTGCTGGAGCTGGCCCAGCGTATCGAAACCCGTTGTAACCAGATGCGCTTGTTGATTGATTCCATGCTGGTACTGGCGAGGGACCCGGACAGTCTGGAAAATGATTTTGACCATATCAAATTACTCGATGTCATTCATGAGCAGCTCGAGTATGTCAGTCACTATCTGGAGGCTAAAAAAATCTGTACGCAGATCGTGGAGAATGGTAGCCCTAAAGTGTTTTCTTCTTCCACTATCGTCAGCGTGGTCTTTGGTAATCTGCTGCGCAACGCAGTCCAGCATTCAGAGTCGGATAAAATCAGGATTGAACTGAATCCGGACGGATTCACAATTACGGATTATGGTCGAGGCATGCCGGAAGTGCTGGTAAATAAAATCAATCGACGATATTCCGATTCCGAACGTATCAAGGAAAAAGGCAGTGGGATAGGGTTGTTACTGGTTAAACGAATTTGTGAGCACTTTAACTGGAAATTATTGGTAAGCTCCAGTCCCGGAGCCGGAACCAGCTTTGCGATCAATTTTGGTCAGTCGTTAGTGTCTAAATAAAGTCTGGCAAGCAGGCTTTCTCATCCAGGTTATGGGCTACTGGTTATGCGCAAATCGTTGATACAGTTCCTGATATTGACGCATCATCGCCGCGATATTGTACCGATTAATAATGTCCTGCCTCGCCTGTTGTTCTATTCTTCTGCGGGTTTTGTTTCCCATGTTTCTGGCTGTTAACAAAGCGTCAAATAGTTGCTCGGCATTGTTGGCAGCAAAAGCAATACTGTTGGATCCGTTTTCAACAATACCATCGTTATCTGCCGAATCAGCCACAATGGCAAGTCGCTCACAGGCCATTGATTCGAGTAGTGCATTCGGCATACCTTCCCAATGTGATGACAATACACTCACATTCGCCAGTCCGTAGTATGCGGCAATATTTGGTACGGATTCAATAAAACGACAATTTTCACTAAGGTCATATTGACGTATCAATTTTTTCAGTTTGTTGAAATAACGGCGATTTTCCACCAGACCCAGACAGAGCCACAGGATGGAAGATTCAGGGCTCAGACGTTTCTTTAGTTTTGACAGTGCGGCGAGGGTACATTCATGGTTTTTTTGTGGAGCGATGCGGCCAACTGAAAGAACGACAAAAGTCTGTTCCGGGATATTGAGCTGCTGACGTAATGCAGTACGGGCTTCAAGTTCTACAGGCTGGAAATATTCTGTATCAATACCATTGTGGATGATGACGATATTTTCGCTATTCATGCTGACATCATTGACCAGTTCATCTCGCGTTGCCTTTGAATTAACGATAATCCTGTCATATGCATGGCGTATCCGACGTTCAATCAGTTTTTCAACCCAGGTCTTGTTGGTATTTCTCAGTGAGGCAATAAAGCATGGGACGGCTGCGCTGCGTGTAGCCAGGTAACTGAGCAGATTACCGTCAGTATTAAATGACTGGATAATATCCGGTTTCTCAAGGGCAATAATGCGTGAATATTCCCGGATAGCAGAAGGCAACTTCAGCTCACTATTGCTCAATGCATACAATCGATCCGAAGCTTGTGCATCCTTGAAATACACTCTATTCATGGTCTGGACTACAAAAAATGGGTCAAACAGTGTCCGATCGAGTGATTTATACAGCAGGTAAATCTGTCTCGCCGCACCACTTTGGCGTAGTGTTCTGTGAAAAAACAGGATTTTAATTTTTCGAAAAGGCATTAAATCAGTGTAATTTTACGATTAATGTTAATTATAAGGTCTACACTGCACACATACGGTGGAAACATGCGTTACTGAGTTGACCAAACACGCAAAGTGCATATCAAGGCTGACAGGTGGTACAGCTATCCGACACATTGCCAATTATACACATTAAAGATCACGGTTTATCAAATGCTTCATAAATACACTGTGCTTGTTACTGCGATTAAGTCAGGGTGTTGTTAACGTATTTTTAACGTTTTATTAATGAGATGCTCATTCTTGCCTCTTTAGTATTACCAACTACAAGAGCAGGTAATTTCTCCTCTTGATTGAATGCTGATGTCACTGTAATCAACAAAAGGTATCTTGATGCAACCGATCACCGTCTTGCTGCTCGCTGGACACCGCTCCACTCCAGGGCTGCTGTGTGATGCCTATCACGAAAAGTACAAATCACTGATACCCGTCGCAGGTCTGCCCATGATTCTGCATCCGTTAAAAAGTCTTGCCGCACACACTCGCGTGGCAGAAATTCTGGTTCTGGCACAGGAACCGGAGAAATTACATAAAGCCCTGTCAGGGCATCAACCGGGCAACAAGGTTCGCTTTGTAAAAAGTAGCGGTAGTATCGCCAACACGGTACTGAGTTGTATTAATGATTACAAACTCAACTACCCTATACTGATCACAACGGCAGATAACTGTTTGCTCGGAGTGGAGGATATTGAAGAGTTTCTCGACAAGGCATATAAGGACCCATCGGATATCTCGGTGGCCTTTGCCAGTAAACAAAATGTGCTGGCTGCTTTCCCGCAGGTTAGACGTACCTGGATACCGTTTCGGGACACGGAGTTAACCGGTTGTAATCTGTTTCTTTTAAAAAGTGAACGTTCGGGTGAGTTGATACGCTTCTGGCAAACCTACGAAAACAGCCCGAAAAAATTTCTGAAACTTGCCATGGCGTTGGGACCAGGATTCTTCTGGAATTTCATTCGCAAAAAACTGACGATGTCGGAAGCATTTAGCAGATTGTCTACCATTGCCGGTGCTACGGTATCACCGGTGTTACTGGATAACCCACAGGTTTCAATCGATGCGGACAAGTACACCGATATACTTCAGATAGATCAGGTACTTAATAAAACTGGCAAAGTGTATAGTCAGCGACTTCCTTTTGAAGAAACGAATGGTCCAGTAGTTATTTTCGATCTGGACCGCACCATTACCCGTCGTGGCACCTACACGCCGTTCCTGGCTTATTACGCACTCAATAAGCAACCCTGGCGCCTACTCTTTGCACCGATTATTGTCATTTTGATGCTGTGTTATGTCTTGAAACTGCTTGATCGCAAGCAACTCAAGTCCAGTATGTTCGGATTACTGATAGGTAAACCCGGTCAGAAAGAGCTGGAAAATGTCTGTCAGGCCTTTGTCGATGAAACACTGGACAAACATGTGTATCCAGAAGCCTTATACACGATACGTGAATGGCAGAAAAAAAATGCGAGGCTGGTACTTGCGACTGCCAGTTATGACTGGATGGCTACTCTTTTTGCCAGTCGCTTAATGATTGATACGGTCATTGCAACACGGTCATTCGTTAAAAATGGCAAGGTAGTTGCCGGTGTCGTTGGCGAAAATTGTTATGGGCAGGCCAAGCGTACGATGATTTACAATGCCATTGGCCCGCTGCTTAATAGTGTTGACCACCCACGCGATATCTGGTTTTACACAGATCATCATTCAGACATCCCGATGTTATCCAGCTGCAATCATCCGGTAGGGGTCAATACCACGCACAAACTGGCCAACTGGATTAAATCCCGCCCGGATGGTCTATTGCTGGATTGGTATACTCCCCGGACACAATTTGCTGTAAAGTAAAATAGCTACCACCCTAGCTGAACAGATGATCGGGTAAACGCGATGAAAGCGTTGTTGTACCCGGCACGTTCATAACCCTTTCATACACTCAGCAGAAGACTGGTAAGATGATGAGAACAGGGTTCCTTTTTAATCATGACCATCTGCACCAGATCGCACACTCGGCCACGGTTGCTTTTGAACTCTCTCGCATTTCCTCAAGTGATGAAGTGGTGCTGATTACGACGTCGTCACAACAACGAGAATATCTGGAAAAACTGGCTGCCGATTATCCTGACCATCGTTGTACATTTGTGTCCATCCAAATTCCCCTCTGGTTACGCATGCCAGCAGCCGTATTCGACAAGGTGCTGCCATTTAGCCGTATTCTGATTCTAAAATTGCATCTGGATTTGTTTGCCGGTTTTGATGTGCTGGTTGTTCCGGAAAAAACCTCGTTATTATTGCGTACCTTATTTGGTCTGCAAAAGCTGAAGCTGGTTTATACCGCGCACGGAGCAGGGGACCGCGCCATCGGGTTTAGTAAAAAACTGGCTAAATTTGATCTGATTTTTCTGTCCGGCGAAAAAATCCGTCAACGTATGCAACAGGATGGCTTGTTGACCACGGCCCGTTCCTGTGTGGTTGGCTATCCAAAGTTCGATGCCGTGCACGCGTTCACCCGACCACGACCTCAGTTGTTTAATAATGACAAGCCGGTGGTTTTATATAACCCACACTTTTCTCCGGCGCTTTCTTCCTGGTTCAGCATGGGAACCGCGATACTCGATTACTTCTGCAAGTCTGATAAATACAATCTGATTTTTGCCCCGCATTTGATGCTGTTCAAACGCAAATTACATCTTGCCCAGGGTAAACCCGCTATCGGTTTCGCATATAAAATACCTGAGCGGTATTACAAGTATCCGAACGTTCTCATTGATACCGGTAGTATGGCCTGTGCGGACATGACCTATACCCTTGCCGCAGACATCTATCTGGGTGATGTCAGCAGCCAGGTCTGGGAGTTCCTGCTTAAGCCACGCCCCTGTGTGTTTGCCAACCCGCATCAGGCCAATTGGCAAACGGATTCCAATTATCTGCACTGGCATACCGGGCCGGTGTTCGAACGTATCGAACAACTGGATGCAAGTCTGGAACAAGCAATACTTTCCCATACGAGCTATCGTGCTCAACAAATCGAGATGTTCAGACAAACTTTCGAGATAAATGAAGAAAGCTCCTCTCGTCAGGGGGCCAGGGCGATCTATCAATTCATGCGCTAGCCAGTTATCCCTTCTCCAGACAATTTTGTTATGATGGGGCCTACTTCAATCCTGGTTTGAGTCTATGTCTTCTGGAAAATCGCATGATGCCCGTTCGGCCGTAGCTAAGGGCGTCTGGTCGGTATTTCTTGCCAAAACCGGGCAGGTAATAGAGCTGGTGACTACCCCCGCCTATACCTGGATGTTTGGTCTGGCGACCTACGGACTGTATTCCGTGCTCTGGTCGATGGTCAACGTACTGGAAAAGATCACAGAGCTGGCGATGACAAATTCGTTACAGCGGGTCTTGCCTGGCCAGACTGACGAAGAGTCGAAAGCGGCGGTCATCAAAGGGGCCTTACTGCTAGGTATTATCCCCGGTATCCTCGTCGCATTGATTCTGTCGTTAGCCGCACCTGTAGTAGCGCCGTATTTTAATGTGGCCGATCAGGACAGCCAGCAACTGGAAATGTCCATTCGTTTGTTTATCTGGGCCTTGCCACTATGGGGCGCGGTGGAAATTACCACCTCGGCATTACGTGCTTGCAAGGCATTCGGTCCGGAAATCCGCCTGCGTCTGTTCTGGGAACAAATCATGCGACTGGTACTGTCAGTCATCTTCTGGCTGGCCGATACTGGCACACTGGCCATCTTGTATGCGCATCTGTGTTCCCTTACGCTGACTGTCTTCTTGTCGTTTCGTGTATTGCACAAGTATTGTCATCTGGGTTTGATCTGGCGATCGCGTTTGACGAGTACCATTCTGCACGATCTGTTTTTGTCCGGATTGTCAGTGTTGCCGGTCAATATCTCGGGCCGAATCTTTTCAGATATGCCGGTCATTATTCTCAACTTCCTGTTGCCCGGCGCCGCGGGTGCGGATGCGGCCGGCATGTATAACATCGCCCGCAAGATTGCGAGTATTCCACAGCTGGTCGGAGTGGTGTTCACGCATGTGGTGGCGCCAATTGCTGCTTCAACAGAAAACCGCGATGAAACTACGATACAGGCGCTCTACGCTTTTTCTTTACGGGTGTCGTTGTTGCTAGCCTTGCCTACCACAGCAGCATTAATTGTATCCGTTGATTCGATGTTGTCGTTGTTCGTCACCGGCGTTGCTGCTGCCTGGCCGATTGTGGTGATCTTGACTGTCGCACGCGGTTTTGAAGCGGCTGTAGGTCCGGCAACTGCCATTCAGCAGGTGATCAGTCATCGTGGCATGCCATTATTAAATACCATTATCGGATTAATCATTGCAACAGTCGTCACACTGGCCACCTATGCATTTTTCAATACACTGAGTATCGCTATCGGTGTCGCCATCGCGCAGATCGTGATGGCCATAATGGCCGTCTGGCAATTATCCCGCATGGAAAAAATCCATGTGCTGGATAATAGTTTCGTCCGCGCGCTGATAACTGCACTGGCTGTCAGCCTGATCCTCCTGCTGGTTGGAAAACTACTGACCTCGCTGCCAGCCACTCTTCAGGGAGTAGTCATTTTACCCGTATATCTGCTCTCACTCTGGACCGGCCTGCGTTACGCATTACCGGAACATGACCGACTAGCGCTGGGGAAGTTGGGGAAGCGACTCAGGTTAGTGTCCTAAAACGGGCTAAATACGATATATATGTACTGAAAGAACCGCGAGTGATTAAAATTAAATCACTCCGGCCCTTAATGATCTGGTATTTAATCTATTACCTGGCCAGATACTCTTCGAGTCTATCAAAGCTTCCACCCCATCCTTGTGACATACCAGTTTTAGCTTTATTGAAAGTTTCACGTTCAATAGGAGTCGCATCACCAGCCACTTCCCATTTTAGGTTCACTCTGGTTGTATCTGGACTCTCTGCCTGAAATAAAATAGTTGTCCTCATGACTTCAGGCCAGGTGGGAGCCATCGGGTGACGAGTGATTTTTTCGTTTTCGTCGCAGAAGGATTGGGTATAGACAATACGATGAGGTTTAACAAGCTCCAGATATTTGGCTATGCCATACATCTTTGTATCACCGACGCCTGTCATACTGTAAAAGCTACTTCCACCTGGTTTAATGTCAGCTCTTATATAATTTATGTTTGAACCTGCTGGACCCGTCCATTGACCAAGATGCTTTGGGTCAGTCCACACATCAAACATCATGTTTAGTGGTGCATCAAAAGTTTGATTGATCACAAAAATATCCTGTGAAGTGGATTCCAATGCCAGGTATTCGGCAAGACGATCCCAGGTTGAATTCCCACCTGCTTTTTTGATGAATTTTCTGGTTTCAGCTGCAGCATCAGCTGTCGCTAAAGCCATGGTCATTTCCATTCTGGTTTTGCCATCAAGATCAATAAAATTGACCGTCACACGAAACAACGGCGGTTGGTCATCGTTTCCACCATGGTCATAGACCATACGGGAATGTTTTACGACTTCGAGATAGTGTGTGTTATTAGGATAATCGACACCATCGGGCCCATGCATAGTATATTTCCAATGACCGCCCGTTCTCACATCCTTGCTATGGTTGGTAAGCGTAAACCCGCGAGGCCCCCACCATTGGGCTACATGCTTTGGGTCTACCCAGGCATCCCAGACCATCTTAACGGGAGCATCGTAAATTCGTTCGATATAGAGTTCGTTTGGTTTAATTTTTGCGGCCATTTTTCTTTCCTTTCTTATTCGTTGTTAATGTTTTTAAATAAGTATCAAGTCTGTCGAAACTTGCTTCCCAAAACTTCCTATAGTCGCCAATCCAGTTTGCGGCTTCTTTTAGTGCTTCAGCCTCAATACGGCAAGGGCGCCATTGCGCCTCTCTCCCTCGAGAAATAAGCCCGGCCTTTTCCAGTACTTTAAGATGTTTGGTAATTGCCGGCGCAGAAATATTAAATGGCTTGGAAAGCTCTTGTACTGTGGTTTCACCGCTGGCCAGCCTGGCTAATATTGCCCTGCGAGTAGGATCCGAAAGTGCCATAAAAGTCAGCGTTAATCTGGATTCTGCTTGTTTCATAATTATCCAATAGGTTAATTAACAAGATGGTAAAATAAAAAGAAAAAATGAGTTTGTCAATTAGAAATAATTTTCAGAGGGAAAATGAGGCTTTACTTGAGCCAGACGGGTTGTAATAGTAATTACACGGTTATCTGGTAAATGGAAGCTATATCAGAATCAAACGGAACCGCTTCAGGCTAGTGTTATTGAATGTTTGAACTCAAGCGGAGTACATGGGGTCTATCATGGCAGACTTTGTAGAGTCTACATCTAAATCAAAAAAAAGGCCCAGGTGATTAATACTCACCTGGGCCCAATTCAGTCTTTATCGGATCAACAGAACTTATTCCGGTTTGCGGAAGCGCAACATGAATTGTGAAGTCTCGAACGCACTTTTTGCGGTACGGTCGTCTGAGGCGCGGATTAGTGCATCACCTTCAGCTTCCAGCGTAAAGCCTGCTGCAGTCACCTGTTCCTTCACCGCCGCGATATCAATGCGGTGAAGAGTCTTGGTGTCGTTAAGGCCGGTGCCTTCTTTAGCGGCATGGTCGAGTATGAAATAGATTCCGCCTGGTTTTAAAGCACGAAATATGCTCTTATTGAATGCTGCCATTTCTTCCGGTGTCTGGCCGTTGATCATGTCGTGATAATTGTCGGAAGTCCAGACGGCATCCAGTGGTTCGCCAATCTCGTCGAGTGCGGCAAACGGAGGTGTGGCGACTTTTACATTCGAATAGGCCGCTTCCTCGGCAAGCTTTTTCATTTTGTCCATGCGATCAGGGGTGTCTTTCAGGCGCTCGGCGCTGTCCACCGCATAGATCTTTCCGTTTGCACCGACTACCTTGGAAAGTATGCGTGTGTAATAGCCTCCGCCGGGACGAAGTTCAGCTACTACGTCACCAGATTCAATCTTCGCGAAGGCGATGGTCTCTGCAGGCAAGCGGACAGCATCGTCGGCGTGTTGTTCGGCCGGACGAGCGGTGTCGGCGACCGCAGCAGTGATATTGGCAGGGACGGTCTGCGCCAACGCGGCACCCGAGAGCGAACCCAGGGCAATAACGGTGGCAGACATAAGGGTGAGGATACGGTACATAGCATTTCTCCTGATGCGCCCTGGATGGGCGTTTGTTGTGTAGAGGAAGTATAAAAGCCCTTTTTAAAATAAGCTACCTTGTGCTTGCTCTTGGTCTGGCCTTGAAAAACGCCTATCCAGCCATAATAAAGCTGGATTGCCTACAAAGTGCCCTGAATATTAAATATTAATTACCCCAAAGACCCTGTTTAATTAAGAAAGCTCTGATCAGAGCACGAATAATGAAAAGACGATTTATATTTACTTACAAATTCAAACACATGCTGTACATGAATTTGTCCGCACCTCCTTGTGCGACAGGAATCGCTATCTTATTCGGAGGCTCCTTAACCTTCCGGATCATATCCAAGAGCAGGGGATAACCACCGTTCCATATGATGGATCTCGATACCTTTGCGGTGGGCGTAGTCATGTACCTGGTCGCGGTTGATCTTGCCGAGGCCAAAATAACGTGACTGCGGGTGTGAGAAGTACCAGCCGCTGACGGCGGCCGTTGGATACATTGCCATCGATTCAGTCAGTACGATGCCGGTGTTCTTTTCCACGTTCAGCAATTCCCACAACAAGGTTTTTTCTGTGTGGTCCGGGCAGGCGGGATAACCGGGAGCTGGGCGTATGCCCTGATATTTCTCATCGATCATTGCCTCATTGTCCAGCGTCTCGTTCGCGGCATAGCCCCAGAACTCCTTGCGGACTCGTTCGTGCAGTCTTTCGGCAAACGCTTCGGCCAGACGATCAGCCAGTGCTTTCAACATAATCGCACTGTAATCATCATGGTCGGCTTCAAATTGTTTTATTTTCTGCTCGATACCAAATCCGGTGGAGACAGCAAACGCACCGATATAATCGTTCGCTGTCGATTCCTTTGGTGCAACAAAGTCAGCCAGTGCGAAATTGGCCTGACCGGGCGGTTTCTGGGTTTGTTGACGCAGACTGTGTAATTCCGCGAGCAAGCCCTTGCGGGTGTCATCAACGTACACTTCAATATCGTCATGGCCAATCGAATTGGCAGGGAACAGACCAATTACACCCTTTGCTGTCAGCCATTTTTCCGCAATGATAATTTTCAGCATCTGCTGCGCATCAGCAAACAGTTTACTGGCCGCATCACCAACGACATCATCAGTCAGTATGCGCGGATATTTGCCAGCCAACTCCCAGGCGACAAAGAAAGGTGTCCAGTCGATGCGCTCAGCCAGCTCAGCCAGTGGGTAGTTATCAAATATTTGTATACCAGTGCGCTTCGGTACGGGTGGGGTATAACTGCTCCAGTCTATCGCATGACGGTTATGTCGCGCCTGTTCCAGTGTTAGCCAGCTAATAGCCTGTTGTCTACCCGCATGTAGTTCGCGCACCTTCACATACTCCGCTTTTACCTCTAGCGTGTACGCTGCTCGCGTTTGTTGGCTGATCAGTTTTTGTGCGACTCCGACCGCACGCGAAGCGTCCTTCACATGTACCACCGCGGCGGCATACTGCGGATCGATTTTGACCGCGGTATGTGCGCGAGAGGTTGTGGCACCACCGATTAACAGAGGCAGTTTTATACCGAGCCGGGTCATTTCTTTTGCCACGTGCACCATTTCATCCAGTGACGGTGTGATCAATCCACTCAGGCCGATAATATCAGCGCCGGTGTCTATAGCGGTTTGCAGAATTTTTTCAGCGGGGACCATCACGCCCAGGTCAATCACTTCAAAATTATTACATTGCAAGACCACGCCGACGATGTTCTTGCCGATATCGTGTACGTCACCTTTGACTGTGGCCATAATGATCTTGCCATTAGTCTGGGTGCTGCCGCTTTTTTCTTTTTCCAGTTCAATGTAGGGCAACAGATGTGCGACCGCTTTTTTCATGACGCGAGCACTTTTGACCACCTGTGGCAGGAACATCTTGCCGGAACCGAACAGATCACCAACGATATTCATGCCGTCCATCAGTGGGCCTTCAATCACTTCGATCGGTTTGGGATAGAGCAAACGTGCTTCTTCAGTATCGGCAGTGACAAAATCATCAATACCTTTGACCAGCGCATGGGCAAGCCGGTTCTGTACGCTGGCATCGCGCCAGGCCAGATCCTGTTTACGTTCCTTGGTTGCCCCGGTCTTGACCGATTCGGCAAACTCAACCAGACGGTCGGTGGCATCCGCTCGACGGTTCAGCAATACGTCTTCGATGCGCTCGAGCAGGTCTTTGGGGATTTCATCATAGATGCCGAGTTGTCCAGCATTGACGATGGCCATGTCCAGACCATCGCGGATACCGTGATAAAGAAAGGCCGAATGCATGGCTTCACGTACCGGATTATTGCCCCGGAATGAGAACGAGACATTACTCAAACCGCCACTGACCAGCGCATGAGGCAGATGCTCCTTGATCAAACGGGTCGCTTCAAAGAACGACACGGCATAATCGTTGTGTTCTTCCATGCCGGTGGCCACGGTCAGTACGTTCGGATCAAAGATAATATCTTCCGGTGGAAAACCGACCTGATTTACAAGAATGTCGTAAGAGCGTTTCGCCACTTCAAACCGGCGTGTCGTGGTATCGGCCTGACCTTTTTCATCAAAGCCCATAACCACAACGGCGGCACCATAGCGACGGCATAACGTTGCCTGCTCGATAAATTTCTGCTCGCCTTCTTTCAGGCTGATCGAATTGACGATACCTTTGCCTTGCATACAGCGTAGACCGGCCTCAATGACGGACCATTTCGACGAGTCAATCATGATCGGCACGCGGCTGATGTCCGGCTCGGAGGCGACCAGACACATAAAGTCATGCATCAGTTTTTCTGATTCGAGCATGCCTTCGTCCATACAGATATCAATGATCTGCGCGCCGTTCTCTACCTGCTGGCGGGCAATCTCCAGTGCCTGGTCCAGCTTGCCCTCCTTGATCAGTTGCAGGAACTTGGGAGAACCGGCCACATTCGTGCGTTCACCAATGTTGATAAAGTTCGCATCCGGGGCGACCGTCAATGGTTCCAGACCACTCAGGCGCAGGTAGCGCGGAATATCCGGAAGTTTGCGTGGTGCAATCTTTGCGACCGCATCGGCCACCGCCCTGATATGCACCGGCGTGGTACCGCAGCAACCACCGACGATATTCAGAAAACCTGAATTGGCCCATTCGCTGATGTAATCAGCCATTGCTTTTGCATCGAGATCATATTCACCGAATTCATTCGGCAAACCGGCATTCGGATGGGCACTGACATACACCTCGCTGATGCGCGACATTTCCTCGACATACTGGCGCAGTTCTTTTGGACCCAGCGCACAATTCAGACCGATGGTCAGCGGTCTGGCATGACGTAACGAATTCCAGAAGGCTTCGGTGGTCTGACCCGTCAAGGTGCGACCGGACGCATCGGTGATGGTGCCGGAAATCATGATCGGCAGACGTATGTTGTGTTGTTCAAAATACTGATCAATCGCAAACAGCGCGGCGCGAGCATTGAGCGTGTCAAAGATGGTTTCGACCATCAGGATATCGGCACCACCCTCTACGAGGCCAGCTATCGCCGTTGTGTACGCTTCGACCAGCTCCATATAGTGTACATTGCGAAAACCCGGATTATTCACATCCGGTGAAATCGAGGCAGTACGATTGGTAGGTCCGAGGATACCGGCGACAAACCGGCGCTTGTCCGGGTTTTTGGCGGTGTACTGATCCGCCACGCGGCGTGCCAGTGCAGCCCCCGCCTGATTCAGTTCATAGGCCAGATCTTCCATGTGGTAATCGGCCATTGCAATCGAGGTAGCATTGAATGTGTTTGTCTCAATAATGTCCGCACCGGCATCCAGATAGGCACTGTGAATAGCGGAGATAATGTCCGGTTTGGTCAGTGTCAGCAGATCATTATTGCCTTTCAGACTTCGAGCATGCGTGGCAAAGCGTTCGCCACGGTAATCGGCTTCTTCCAGTTTGTACTTCTGGATCATCGTGCCCATCGCGCCGTCAAGAATCAAAATTCGCTTTGCCAATAGCGAAGTCAACACGTCTTGTATGTTTTCAGTCTGGTTCATTTAATCTACACAACCATTTCGGGTTAAGGTGAAGTCTGGCAGAGCAGGAGGGATGGCTTGTGGCTGTCACCTCGCTTGATCGGATTTGTCCAGACAGTATCAAGCGAGCGCCGTTGCAAAAGTGGTTTGTCTGAGCCTGGTGGGTTAGTCCCATCGCAACGCTCCTCAAACAAACTGAATATGGGGCGGATTATAGTACGCTCTACAGGGTGTGACCAGTCCGGATTCGCATAAGCTTATACAACTTGTAATCACGGACTTAACTGCCTAGAATCCGCGCAAGCACAGGTTCCCCGTGCATAGTTTACACGGGGTGAAACTGGAAGTCGGTGACGTCGCCTGTAAGGGACCATTCCGACACTGCCCCCGCAACGGTAATCGGGTTACGGGTAAATCAATAGCCACTGTGGTCAAACACGGGAAGGTGATTTGCCTGGATAGCATATATCCAACCCCAAGTCCGGAGACAGGCCTTGCTTGAAACGGTATCGCGGAGGGCGATTACGGCGGCGGGCTCTCAACCGTCATCGTTATCACTTCCTGATACTACCGAAAGTATTAAGCCCGGGTGAGGGCATTAATCAGGAGTGTGTTATGTACCAGTCTATTTTTACCGCAGTTTGTTTGTTCTGTTTGTCCCTGTCATTTCATCCCGTTATTGTTGTTGCCGCCGAGCCTGTTGATTCGATCGTCGTTAGTGCCACGCGTTCTGCATCCGACGTTAAAAATACACCGTTGGCAATATCGGTGATCACTGCTGAAGAGATTGCCCATAGTGGAGCGGTGCATCTGGTCGATGTATTGCGTAGTAATGGCGGATTGACTATTTCCGATTTGTTCGGTGATGGCACCGACGCCAGTGTGGCCTTGCGTGGATTTTCTGCCACCGCGCAGCAAAACACATTGATTCTGATCGATGGCAGACGTTTGAATAATGCCGACAATGGTTTGCCGGATCTGAATACGGTGGCAATCAGTTCGATTGATCATATTGAAATTGTTAAGGGCAGTCTGGGCAGTCTGTACGGTGACAAGGCGGTCGGTGGGGTGATCAATATTATTACCCGCCAGCCGCAGGCGCTGGATTACGGGGTCGAGGCGGGATATGGCAGTGATGATAACCGTTCGCTGCATGCCAATGTTGAGAACAGCCATGCGAATGGAATACGGTACCGGCTCAGTGCCGAACGCCGTCTGCAGGACAATTACCGCGATAACAACGCCTTGCGCCTGACCGATGTGTTTTCAACGGCCAGCTTTACACATGAGCAAGGCGAACTGTTTGTGGAACTACAGGCACAGGATGAAAACATCGAGGTGCCCGGGCCATTGTTTGCAGATCAATTGCGGGCGGATCGCAGGCAAGCCTTGAATCCGGAAGATTACATCGGTACCGATACCTGGTCCGGACGTGCCGGTTTGCGTCAGCAATTGACAGATCAGCTTGAAGTACTGGCGGAGTATACCAACCGTCGCAGTGATACCAGCGGACAGTTAAGTTCAAGTGGTATACCGACGTTATTTGATTCAAAACGGCATCATATTGAATATACCCCCCGATTGAATCTGGACTTGCCGATGCCGGCAGGGAAAGGCCTGTTAACAGTGGGTGCCGATCTGTTCAGTACCGACTATCTGATTCACTCGGATTTTGGTCTGACCGATGATACCCAGACCCAGCAAAGTGTGTACGCCCGGGCTGTGTTGCCTCTGATTGAACAGCTAACAGGCACTGTTGGTACGCGTTATGGCAAGGTCGAGAACGAGATACTGGTCGATACGCTGGCGTTCGGTCGCTCCTTACCGTCAGGCACACAGTTAGACGATAACGAACATGCCTGGGAACTGGGCTTGTCTTACCAGCTGACCTCAGAGTGGCGTGTGACGGGCCGACTGGATCGCAATTTTCGTTTCGTGACAGCGGATGAATATTCTGCAGTGGCAGACAATAATTTTTTCACGCGGCTGTTTGCGTTTGGGCAGACTGTACCCTTGCCCTCTACCCAGACCGGGTTGACTCACGAGTTAGGTTTGCACTGGCAGAATCAGACAGCCATGCTGGGTGTGCAACTGTATCAACTCGACATCAACGATGAGATTGTGTTTGATCCCTTGCTATTTTTGAATACAAATACGGGTGATACGCGCCGTCGTGGCATTGAACTGGAAGGCCGGGTCATATTGACGGACAATCTGGATCTTTCGGCCAACTGGAATATGACCGATGCCGAGTTTGTCTCGGGTCCATTTACAGGAGAGAATCTAACCTTCCTCGCCCGACACACGGGCAGCGTGCGTACTTCTTACCGATTTACGGAAGCACTGCGCGGCTATCTCGAACTGGTCGGCACCAGTGATCGCGTGCTCGGTGGGGATTTTGCCAATCAATTCGACAGACTGCCTGGTTATGTCGTCAGCAACCTGAATCTGTCCTGGCAGTTGTCGCCGTTTACTGTGGCGCTGCGAGTGAATAACCTGACGGACAAGCACTATAGCGATTCGGCGAACACCGGATTTGATTTCAGGAAACCGTTCCCATCACCGGAAGTGGAAACGTATTTCCCCTCGCCGGGAACGAACTTCAGGCTGACGGTGAAATATGATTTTCAGTGAAGTGTTGCAAGACCAGCACTGATATATTTTGTGTGATTTGTTCTGGTAAAAAAATGGATGCTGGCCTTCGCCAGCATGACGGCGAGGGGAGTTTGGTTGACTCTACAAACTGTCATGCTGGCTTAGGTCAAAATCACAACTGTGTGTAGCAATACATAAAGTCACAGACTTTAGTATCGTCATTCTGGCGAATGCCAGAATCCAAAGAATTAATAATCATGGGTAGGAATATGGGCAATCGACTGACAAAAATTTATACCCGCACCGGGGATGACGGCACCACAGGCCTCGGCGACGGAGTACGTGTGGATAAACACTCCATGCGGATTGAAGCCATCGGTGATGTGGATGAACTAAACAGTGCATTGGGTTTGTTGATCAGTAGCGGACTAACTGCACAATTACACACATTGTTAACCGATATTCAGCATGTGTTGTTTGACGTGGGTGGGGAATTATCCCTGCCGGGGCAGACTTTTATACGGGACAACTATGTGACCGCAGTAGAGCAGGCGATAGATAAGTACAATGCCGAACTGCCCTCATTGAAAGAGTTTATTTTGCCTGGCGGGAATCAGGCCGCCTGTCTGTGCCATCTGGCAAGAGCGGTTTGCCGGCGCGCGGAACGGCATCTGCATGGTTTGGCACAAGCCGAGCCAATTAACCCGCTCACTTCGATATACCTGAACCGGCTTTCCGATCTGTTGTTTGTACTGGCACGGACGCTGGCCCGCTCGGATGGGGGTGCTGAAGTCTATTGGCAAAAAGGACGTGTCAGCGGAAAACCTGAGTAAATCACTCGGAAATAGTCGGATTATTGCTACGCACCAATTCCACAAATTTAGAAAGGGATTCAAGAAATTAGCAATTATTCTTAAGTTATTGCTAAAATCCCGTCCTATGTAACATTGCATATAAACGGGGCAAGCAAATGCCAAACACGACAGGCTCGGGGGCCAAATCGACTGATACTGCTGCGGTGACTCAGGGTAAAGGTTTTATCGAAATTGAGAATGTCATCATTCGCTTTGCGGGTGACTCCGGAGATGGTATCCAGGTGACCGGTGCCATGTTCAGTGATAACTCGGCGATGATCGGCCACGACATCAGTACCTTGCCGGATTTTCCCGCAGAAATTCGCGCCCCGGCCGGAACGCTGGCCGGTGTCAGCTCTTTCCAGCTTAATTTCTCCTCGTTTGATATCCACTCTCCAGGCGATCAACCCGATGTACTGGTTGCTATGAACCCGGCCGCGCTTAAGGTACACCTGAAAGAATTAAAACCCGGTGGCACGCTGATCCTGAATCATGATTCGTTCGACAAGGCGGATCTGAAAAAGGCAGGCTATGTGAATGACCCGCGTGAGGACGGCTCGCTGTCCGGCTATTCAGTTTTTGACCTGCCGATTACCTCGGTGTGTGTGGCCGCTGTCGAGCCGATAGGCCTGCCCAAGCGTCAGGCGGAGTTGACCAAGAACATGTTTACGTTGGGTCTGGTCTGCTGGATGTATGACAGGCCATTGGATCTGGTTAACCGTCGTATTGAAAAGATTTTCACCGGCAAGAAAGCGTTGCTGGCAGATGCAAACAAGATTGCGCTGCAAGCCGGATACAATTTTGCCGACACGCTGGAAGTATTTACTGCACGTTATAGTGTTAATAAGATTAAGTTGCCGCCGGGTGAGTACCGCCGTATTACCGGTAATGAAGCCACCGCGCTGGGTTTTCTGGTAGCCGCTGAACTGAGTGGCAGACCATTACTGTATGCCTCATATCCGATCACACCGGCCAGCGATATCCTGCATGAATTATCCAAATTGAGACATTTTGGTATCAAGACCGCACAGGCTGAAGATGAAATTTCGGCGATCGGTATGGCTATTGGTGCGGCGTATGGTGGTTGTCTTGGTTTAACCGGTACTAGTGGTCCGGGTGTGGCCTTGAAAGCGGAAGCGGTCGGCCTTGCAGTGATGGCAGAGCTTCCGGTCGTTATCATTGATGTGCAACGTGGTGGACCTTCCACCGGTTTGCCCACCAAGACGGAACAGGCCGACTTACTGCAAGTGATTTATGGTCGTAACGGTGAATGTCCGGTGATTGTGGTTGCGCCCGCGACACCGGGAGAATGTTTTGATATGGCGATTGAAGCATTTCGTCTCGCAATCAAATACATGACACCCGTGTTTTATCTGTCGGATGGTTATCTTGCCAACGGTTCTGAACCATGGCTTATTCCGGATCTGGACAAGATCCCGCGCTTTGATGTGACCTTCCCGAATGGCGATAATGGTTTTATACCACCTTACTCTCGTGATGAACAAACCAATGCTCGGCCCTGGATTATTCCTGGCACTGCCGGACTCGAACACCAGATTGGTGGCTTGGAGAAGGAAAACATCAGTGGCAAGATCAGTTACGATGCCCAAAACCATGATTTGATGACACGCTTGCGTGTGAACAAGGTGGCTGGTGCTGTCAAATCGATTCCGGACCTGCAAGTGCACGGCGAAGAAAAAGGCGATTTGTTAGTACTGGGCTGGGGTGGCACCTACGGTTCGATACGTCATGCAGTGGAAAATGCTACCGAGAAAGGTTACTCGGTTTCCTGTGCGCAGCTACGCTACCTGAACCCGTTGCCAGCGAATACCGAAAAAGTATTGAGAAGTTTCAAGCAGGTGCTGGTACCAGAATTAAATCTGGGACAGTTAAGCATGATCCTGCGAGCAAAATTCCTGATCGATATCAAGGGTCTGAACAAGGTCGAGGGTCAGCCATTCAAGACCAGTGAAATTGAAAGCAGGATTTATCAGTTGCTGGACCAGCCACAGTCGCGCGTTGCGGGTGTGTAATTAATCAGAAGGACGAGCCGGAGAAAAACCAATGAGCGCAGTCGCAGAATATACCCGAAAAGATTTTAGCTCGGATCAGGAAGTCCGCTGGTGTCCCGGATGCGGTGATTATTCCATTCTCGCCCAGGTACAGCGTGTTATGCCGGAAATCTGCGCTGACATGAACCTGAAGAAGGAAAATATTGTTTTTGTGTCCGGTATTGGTTGTTCCAGCCGATTCCCTTACTACATGAATAACTACGGGTTTCACACCATACATGGACGTGCCCCGACGATTGCCACAGGTCTGAAGGTGACCCGCCCTGAATTACAGGTATGGGTAATCACCGGAGACGGCGATGGACTTAGTATTGGCGGTAATCATCTGATTCACTGCCTGCGTCGCAATATTGATGTGAAGATTTTGTTGTTTAATAACCGCATCTATGGTTTGACCAAGGGCCAGTATTCGCCGACTTCAGAGTTTGGCAAGAAAACCAAATCGAGTCCGCTGGGTACGGTTGAACGGCCAATGAACCCGATTTCAGTTGCGATTGCTTCCGAAGCTACCTTTATTGCCCGTGCGATTGCCACCGAAGGTGCTCAGATGCGCGATGTATTAATGCGCGCGGCACGTCACAAGGGTACCGCGTTCATTGAAGTATTCCAGAACTGTAATGTGTTTAATGATGGCGCGTTTGATTCATTCGCCGATAAAAAGAACCAGCTCGAATTCACCGTCTCTCTGCAACATGGCAAGCCCGTCATCTTTGGCAAGGACGGACAGAAGGCGATTGCGATACGCTCAGGTCATGGCAGCATCGAACCTCAGGTAGTCAATGTGGCCGATGTGGATCCATCCGAAATACTGATACACGATGAAGCCTCGCCGAATCCGGCTTTGCCTTATCTGCTGGCGCAACTGGAAACTCCGGAATTCCCTGTGCCACTCGGTGTGTTCCGCGCAATCAGTCGTCCGGTCTATGGCGATATGCTGGATGAACAGGTTAAATCAGCACAACAAAATCAGGGCAAAGGCGATCTGAAGAAACATCTGCGGGCAGGGGAGACGTGGAAAGTATAATCATTCGTTGCTAATCACTATCTTATTGGTTAGTAAAAGGGTTCTAGCTGTCACAGCCAGATTTGGTCGTTCGTAGTAAAATTTCCTGAATTATTTCCAATGTTGGATTAACAACTGTTTATGTCTCCAGTCCTGATTTTTCGACACATCGCCCATGAAGGCCCCGGTTATCTGGGCGATTTTCTGCAACACAGAAAAATTCCGTACCGGATGATTTGTGTTGATCAGGGTGAAGCGATACCGGACTCGGTAGATCAGGCCAGCGCACTCGTATTTATGGGTGGGCCGATGAGCGTGAATGATCCCTTACCCTGGATTGCACAGGAGTTGCATCTGATCCAGCAAGCGATCTCTAATTACATGCCAGTGCTGGGTCATTGTCTGGGTGGCCAGTTGATGGCGAAGGCTCTGGGCGCCAGAGTGTATGCAAACCCGGTGTCCGAGATCGGGTGGCATATCACCGAAAAATTACCCAACGCCGAATCGCGTGATTGGCTTGCCCTGATTCCCGGGCAGTCAGAAATTTTCCACTGGCACGGCGAAACGTTCGATATACCTGTCGGCGCAAAGCCGTTACTGCAAAGCCGGTTTTGTCAGAATCAGGCGTTTGTTTATCGCAACTGTCTAGGGTTCCAGTGTCATATTGAGATGACCGCTCCACTGGTGCAAAAGTGGGTGGAAGAAAGCAAGGGTGAATTGCTGGTGTCAGAGAGCGTACAGTCCGGCGAGGAGATGCTACGAAATCTTGATGCGCGAATTGAAAAGCTAAACAGGATTGCGGACAGTATCTATAGCCGCTGGCTGGCATCCTGGTAACTGTTCAGGCAGCGGGTATTATAATGATAATGGACTGGATGCTCGCATCTGCCAGCATGACGTGGCGAGTTGAGATGTTGGTTGCTAGTTATTGTTACCCAGATTTGATCTATAGCCGTTATCCAGCTTCTCAACTTGGGTGCCGTAGGGGGCACAGCATGCTGTGCCCCTACAAACTATACTGTTGTCATTTTCGGAATAGTCGGTACCTTCGGTACGCGTGACAAATCCCAGTTTTTAATGGCCTGTTGAATGACAGTGGCCGTGTCAGCGCCCGCCAGGCCAGGGTCAGTTGATTGCCCCAGAAATTGCAGAGCCTGTATCAGCAGTTCTGCCGGATCGGCCAGCAGTAGGGCATTCAACGCCGCATCATGTTTGCTGAGCTTCTTGCCATGCGCATCAGTCGCAACTGGCACATGACCATAAACCGGTGCAGTCAATCCAAGATGTTGGTGTACCCAGAGTTGTTCCGGTGTGGAAGCGAGTAAATCGGCCCCCCGAATGATTTCCGTTACACCCTGAAAATCATCATCAATCACGACAGTTAAGGCATAGCCATAAATATCATCGGCGCGTTGAACTATAAAGTCGCCGATGTCCTGTTCAAGATTACGAACATACTCACCCTGAATGTGATCAGTAAATCCAATGCGTGTATTACCGGTACGCATACGCAGTGACGCCTGATGACAAAGTGGTACATTTCGATTGCGGCAGGTGCCGGGATAGGTTTGTCCGCGGGTTTCCTTGCGTGGGCAATCACAACGGTAGAGCAGATCCTGATTGAAAAGACTTTCCAGTGCATCCTGGTAGGCCGCATGGCGATTGCTTTGATAGAGTACCGAACCGTCCCATTCCAGTGACAAAAGTTGCAGGGTACGAAGGATGTTATCACTGGCACCGTGTTTCACACGGAGCGTGTCCAGATCATCAAGACGAACCAGCCAGAGTCCTTGTTGACTGCGTGCCTGCAAAAAACTGGCCAGCGCCGTCACAATAGAGCCAAAATGCAAAGGGCCGCTTGGCGTAGGTGCAAAGCGGCCCGTGTAGGGAGAGAACTGCTGATTGTTTACTGCTGCCCTGGTCAAATCGGTAATGACTTATCAGGACAGATTCAGATTATCCCAGTTGTTTTTCCTTGATTTCGTCGAGCGTCTTGCAGTCGATACAAAGTGTAGCTGTCGGTCTGGCTTCGAGACGTTTAACACCGATTTCCACACCGCAGACTTCGCAATAACCGTATTCGTTAATTTCCAGACTTATCACGGCTTCATCAATTTTACGAATCAACTTACGCTCACGATCACGGGTACGCAGTTCGAGGGCAAACTCTTCTTCCTGGGTAGCGCGGTCATTCGGGTCAGGGAAATTGGCTGCATCATCCTGCATATGATGGACTGTGCGCTCCACTTCTTCCATCAACACCTTTTTCCAGTCCATCAGGATGGTACGGAAATGTTCCTTCTGGGCAGTGTTCATGTATTCTTCGCCGTGTTCAATATGGTATGGCTTGAACGGTTGTACATCGGTTGCTGAGCGGCGGAATACCTTGTTTTTCATTGCGAGAATCTGGGCTTTGCCGGATTTTTCCGGTGGGAGCGCCTTTTTAGCAGGTTTTTTCGGTGCAATGACTGGTTTGACAGGCGCCGACTTCTTGACCACTACCGGTTTCTTCAGGGCGACTGCCTTGACCGGAGCTTTCTTTTTGACAACGGCGATTTTTTTGGCCGGCTTCTTAAGAGCGACCGCTTTTTTGGCCGGTTTTGCCTTTTTCGCCGACGGTTTAACCACTACTGCTTTTTTGGTCGGCTTTTTCTTGCCTGCTTTTTTGACTGGTTTGGCCGGCGCTTTCTTCTTAACCGGAGCAGATTTTTTTGCCGCCTTTTTTACGGGAGCTTTCTTTTTAGACACCGACTTGTTACCACCTTTCTTTTTAGCCGCCATTAAATTTACTCCGATCTACGATAAACGATCATATATACCAAGAATGCCAGTCTTAGGCAAATTGGATTTTAATTTTTAGCTGATGCCGTCAGTTCGACTACGGCCATTTTGGTTGCAGCGGATACGGCAACCGGCATTACCAGCATATTGACTCCGGGAATCAGCGTCAACACTAATATACCTGTGCCCAGTCCAAGTACCTTCATCCGATTTGCTCCAGCAAGGCTGCAAACCTGTGGGAACAATAAGCCCTGGTTGGATAGCGGTATTTCCAGATATTCAAGTGCAATCATCCAGACCGCATAGATAAACCACAGTAAGGGCGCAATCAGTTGAATAACGGGCACAACAAACAGGATGGAAAGTGGCAGCCCGCGAAGCAGGAAATAACGCATTTTTATCGCTTCCGAGCGCAAGCCCTTCAGAAATTCGGCGAATATGCCAGTTGCAGGAGACGATGTGGCGGGTTTGACTCCCGTCAAACTTTCCTCCACCGATGCGGCCAGACGCCCGTTAAAAGGTGACGCAAACAGATTGGCAAACAGGGTAAAGCAGAAAAAAATGAACCCAAGCATTAATACTAGAAATATTGGCCAGAGTAACCAGGTCAGCCATTCCAGCCAGGCCCACTGGTGGGTCAGTTGTTGCAGGGTCTGATTGAACAAGGTGGTGCCATAATATATCGCCAGGGCAAACAGGATTGTATTGATAAGCAGGGGAATCAGGACAAAAACCCGAATACCCGGTCGACCAATCAAGCTGAAACCGGAAAGCGCGTAGCGGAGTCCTGTAATAAAATCCGCCATGCGGAAGGTCAGGGCAGGATGACCGGTGATGGCGCTGTCCAGTTCTTGCGGGTGTGCTCAACGACCACATTGGTGTAGATTCCGCCACGGACATTGAATCTCGCAGTAATACGCATGAACCGTGGCCGGGCCACCTTGACCAGATCATCCAATATCCGGTTTGTTACCGCTTCGTGGAATGCACCTTGATCACGGTAGGACCAGACATACAGTTTCAGTGATTTCAGTTCGACACAGAGCTTGTCCGGCACATAATCAATTAACAAGGTGGCAAAGTCTGGTTGCCCGGTTTTTGGACACAGACAAGTGAATTCCGGTATTTCCATATGAATGGTGTAATCACGTCCCGGTGCGGGGTTGGTAAACGTTTCGAGTCGGGTTGAAGGTTTAGTCGCCATGCCGGGTTCCTGTCTGCTGGTTGATTCCGGCGCTGTGTTGAACCGGAGCGGTAAAAATCTGTGTGTGAAATATTGCGGAATTACACGACGCTAAAATACCATATTTGGCAATACAAAAACATGAGAAAAAATTATTTAAATCACGCGCTGACCTGAATTTCCTTCTTGTGCCAATCGTGGCTAACCGGTATCGTTACGCCCCATGCGATTACGCAAAATCAAGCTCTCAGGATTTAAATCTTTTGTAGATCCAACCACCCTGATCGTCCCCGGTAACCTTGTCGGTATCGTGGGTCCGAACGGCTGTGGTAAATCCAATATTATCGATGCTGTCACCTGGGTAATGGGTGAAAGTTCGGCCAAACATCTGCGTGGAGAATCACTGACAGACGTTATATTCAACGGTTCTTCCGCACGTCAGCCTGTCAGTCAGGCCATGGTTGAGCTGGTATTTGATAACACGGAAGGCCGGGTCGGTGGTCAGTATGCGTCCTACAGTGAACTGGCGATCAAGCGCCAGATTAACCGTGAGGGTATTTCTGCCTATTATCTGAATGGAACCCGTTGCCGTCGCAAGGATATCCATGGTCTGTTCCTCGGTACTGGCTTGGGACCACGCGGTTATTCCATTATTGAACAGGGCATGATTTCAAAACTGATTGAAGCCAAGCCGGATGAATTGCGAGTCTTTATAGAAGAAGCGGCTGGTATTTCCAAATACCGCGAGAAGCGCCGCGAAACTGAAAACCGGATGCGTCATACCAAGGAAAATCTGGATCGACTGCATGATATTCGTGAAGAGCTGGGCAAACAGCTGAATCATTTACAGCGTCAGGCCAAGGCGGCAGAACGTTATCAGGTACTCAAGCAGGAAGAGCGCCAGTTAAAGGCAGAATTACTGGCATTGAATTACCGTGATTTGAAACATGAAGTCGGACAACGAGACGACAAGGTACGGGAACAGGAGAACAGGGTTGAAGAGTGTATTTCAATTCTGCGCAAGATCGAATCCGAAATTGAAAAGAAACGCGACGAGCTGGTTGCAGCCAACGAAGCCTTTAATGTGGTGCAGTCGGGCTACTATCAGGTGGGTGCAGATATCTCCCAGCTGGAACAGAAAATCGAATATTCGAAAGAACGCATTAATGCGCTGGAAGCCGATATGGTCAAGGTGCAGGGTCTTATCAAGTCGACCGAGGAACAGCACAAACATGATCAGCAAAAACTGATCGAACTGTCGGAGAAGGTCAAGTCTCTCGAACCCAAGCTGAATGACTACCGCAGCGATAGCAATAAGGCCTATGACTCGCTGAACCAGGCCGAACAGGCGATGCAGAAATGGCAGGATGAATGGGATGCGTTCAGGGAAACCGACGCGAACTTCAGACAACAGATCGAGGTCGGTAATGCCCGCACCATGCATCTGGGTGAAAGCTTGGAGCAGACGGTTTTCCGTCGTCAGTCACTCGTTGAAGAACAAGAAGCGGCCGAGAATGAAAATCTCGACAAGCAGCTTGAAGAACTCGAAGCCGCACTGGCCACTCGCACTGGCCAGGTGGAAACAGCACGCCAGCAACTGGAAGAAAAAAATAACAGCGTGCGCGAAAACCGTGACCGAGTGCATCTGCTGACAGAAAAGATTGCTACTGTTCGTACTCAGCATCAGAAACTGGAAGGTACGCTGGCCGCTCTCGTTCCGTTGCAACAGGGTGACGACAGTCTGGACCAGGCTGAAATTGCGGACTGGCTCAAAAAAATGGGCGAACCATCTGCACCCCGGTTGCTTGAACTGCTGAACGTGGAGCCGGAATGGGCCCATGCACTGGAAACCGTTCTTGGCGAGCATTTGCAGTCAGTCATCGTCAATAGTTTTGACTCTGCTCTGCAGGCGTTGCAGTCCTGGGGACAGGGTAATCTCAGTGTGATCACTGGCGCGTCTGATGCCGATCGTGCCGCACGTAACAATGATCTTCCCAGACTGATAGATAAGGTCGTATCAGGTACTTCACTCGACAGTCTGCTTGCCAAAATCTATCTTGCGGATGACCTGGCTATTGCACTAACGGTTTGTTCACGACTGGGTGCCAATGAATCTGTAGTGACCCGTTCCGGTATCTGGATAGGTCAGGGCTGGATCCGTATCAACCAGAGTAAATCGGAAGATAGCATTCTGCTGAGGGAACAGAAAATACAGTCACTGAAGGCTGAGAATACTGGTTTGCTAGCCACAATAAGTGACTTGCAGCAACAACTGGAACAGGCCCGAGCCAATCTGGAATCCGCTGAAAAACAACAGCAGGAAATGCAGTCCTTGGTTGGGCAGACACAGAATCAGTTGACGTCTACTCAGGCACAGTTTGCGGAAATCAAGGCACGGCGCGAATCGATTGCCCGGCGTATTGAACAGATAAATGAAGAAGTTGAATTATTGCAGAACCGTGAAGAATCCAGTCGGCATGAAATCGAGAGCATCCGCAGCATGCTGGTGCGCACGCAGAATGATCAGGCCAACCTGGCTGCACAAAAATCCAGTTTGATTGAGCTGCGTGAAAAACATGCCGGTTTGCTCGAACAGGCGCGAACCAACTGGCAGTCCACCCACGAGCACAGTCATGAAATTGCCTTACAGCTGGAATCACTCAGCTCGCAACGTGCCTCACTGGAACAGGCAATCAAACGAAATGAAATCCAGCTGGGCAATATGACGGCGAACCTTGCTGATCTGCAAAAAGCATTGCTGGTAGTTCGAGAACCACTGGACGAGTTGCACAAGAATCTGGAAGCCAGACTGGCTGTGCGTCTGGAAACCGAAAAACAGCTGAGCAAGGCCCGTGAAAATGTGCAGTTGATAGACGTGGCCATACGTGAACAGGAACAGTCACGTATCGGTGCAGAACATGCGGTGGATGAAAACCGTGTCGCTCTTGAAAAACTGAAACTGGATGCGCAGGAACACAAAGTACGCCTGCAAACCGTCAACGAAATGTTACAGGAAGGAGAACACCAGCCTGATCTAATCCTTGAAACCATCGAGGAAGGGGCAAACAAGCAGAATTGGCAGGAAAAGATTACTGTGACTGAAAACAAGATCCAGCGGCTGGGCCCGATTAATCTTGCGGCAATTGAAGAATATACCCAGTTGAATGAGCGTAAGGATTATCTGGACCGGCAGAATGCCGATCTGACCGAGGCGTTAACGACACTGGAAAATGCGATCAAGAAGATCGACAAGGAAACACGTACACGCTTTAAGGAAACTTTCGACTTATTGAACGCGAACCTGAAAGAAATGTTCCCGGTACTGTTTGGTGGAGGTATAGCCTACCTGGAAATGACCGGCAATGATCTGCTTGAAACCGGCGTCGCCATTATGGCCAGACCACCCGGTAAGAAGAACAGCAGTATCCATCTGCTTTCCGGTGGTGAAAAGGCGCTGACAGCGGTCGCGCTGGTATTTGCTATATTCAAGCTGAACCCGGCACCATTTTGTATCCTCGATGAGGTGGACGCACCACTGGACGATACGAATGCCGGACGTTTCAGTCAGCTGGTGGCGCAAATGTCGGCTGATGTGCAGTTCCTGTTTATTACGCACAACAAGATAACCATGGAAATTGCCAATCAATTGCTCGGCGTGACCATGCACGAGCCTGGCGTGTCCAGACTGGTAACGGTCGATATCGACGAAGCGGTAAAAATGGCTGCAACAGCCTGATTGTTTGATTCTGCGTTGAGGCACCGCTACACGGTGCTGAAGTAGGGTATAATTGGATCATCTGCCACCGGTTAATTTAATCTGGTACCTATGGACAATCTGCGTTTAATTTTGATTATCACGGGTGTCTGCATCGTCCTCGGCATTTATCTGTGGGACAGACGACAATCCCGCAAACATTCCAGAAGACATACTGTCAGTGCCAGCTTTACTGCTCCCAGAAATGTGTCGGACATGGTCATTGCGCCCAGAGCAGACGACAGTGAAGAATCGGTCGAGGATTATGACGGCTTTTTCATTGATACCGAGCCTGTTCTGGAAGAAGACGGTCCGGGCGAAATATTTATTTCACGTGATCCGACCGTTGAGCCACGGCGTCGTCCGATTTCGGAATCACGTGTACCGCAACAATCCGATGCGTTTGACTCCACGCCGGAAGACAAGGGCAACAACATCAAGCCAGATAGTGTGATTACGCTATTTATTGTCGTTAATGAGGACAGGACCCTGTCTGGCAAGGACATTCAAACAGCTCTGACAGCACTCGGCTTCGAGTTTGGCGAAATGAATATATTCCATCATTTTGGTACTGCTGATCTGGCCAGTAACCAACCCTTATTCAGTCTGGTAAATATGTATGAACCGGGTTATTTCGATATTGAGCGCATGGATCAGTTTACGACCCGTGGCCTGTCGGTGTTCACCCGCTTGCCCATGCAACATAATGCCGAAATTGTTTTCCCGTATATGCTCGAAATCACCCGGCGACTGGCCAGTCGACTGGGGGCGGGTATACTCGGGCCAGACCGCATGCCACTGGATCAAGCCGCTATCAACGTGATCAATCAACGTATCAGCGAATATGCCGGATAGGAAAACTCCGGGACCGGAACAGGCCAGGGCCAGAATTTCTGAACTGCATAGTCTGCTCAATCAATACAATTATCAGTACCATGCGCTGGATGAGCCACTTGTACCGGATGCCGAGTATGATCGGCTGTTCCGGGAACTGCTGGATCTGGAACGACTTTATCCTGAACTGATTATCGCGGACTCTCCCAGCTTGCGGGTAGGGGCCGGACCACTCAACACGTTCTCCGAAGTCGAACACAAAGTGCCGATGTTGTCACTGGCCAATGCATTTACCGATACAGACATGCAGGGTTTTGATCGCCGGGTGCGGGAACGTCTGGAAGTAGACGGTGTTGAGTTTGCCGCCGAAACCAAACTGGATGGTCTGGCCATCAGCTTGTTATATGAAAAAGGGCTACTGGTCAGGGCAGCCACCCGTGGAGATGGATACAAGGGTGAAGAGGTGACCGCCAATGCGCGCACTATCAAATCGATTCCACATCATCTAGCTGGTAAGGACTACCCGACTACCGTCGAGATTCGTGGTGAAATCATCATGGAACGACACGCTTTTGATCAGATGAATAAACAACAGCTGCAACAAGGTGGCAAGCTATTTGTGAATCCTCGTAATGCCGCTGCAGGCAGCTTGCGCCAGCTGGATCCGACTATTACCGCACAGCGTCCACTCAGTTTTATTGCCTACGGCATAGGTTATCACAGTGATGAACTTATCTATGATCGACACACTGTGATTATGGAAAAAATACGTTCCTGGGGCTTGCCGGTTTCACCGGACCTGACCCGGGTGCAAGGTCTGTCAGGATGTGAAAGGTTCTATCAACAAATTGGTAAACGCCGTGCAAGCCTTCCGTATGACATCGATGGTGTGGTGTTCAAGGTTGACCGGATGGACTATCAACGACAGCTTGGTTTTGTTTCACGCGCGCCCCGCTGGGCCATTGCCTGGAAGTTCCCGCCTGAAGAGGAAACAACACGGGTAGTGGCAATTGATGTGCAGGTAGGCCGTACCGGTGCTCTGACTCCAGTGGCCAGACTGGAGCCGGTCTTTGTAGGTGGCGTAACGGTCACTAATGCTACCTTGCATAACGAGGATGAAATCCGGCGTAAGGATCTGCGCGTTGGTGATACGGTGATCATTCGTCGTGCTGGCGATGTGATTCCGGAAGTCGTCAGCGTGTTGATGGAAAAACGTCCGGCTGACAGCGTTCCTTTCATTATGCCGACTTTCTGTCCTGACTGCGGATCAGCCGTGGCCAAATCAGAAGATGAAGCGGTCACACGTTGTACCGGTGGATTGTTTTGTCCCTCGCAGTGTATACAGGCTATATGGCACTTTGCCTCGCGCCGGGCGATGGATATTGAAGGTTTGGGCGACAAGCTGGTCGAGCAATTGTTTAGAAATGGCCATGTGCGTAATGTCGCCGATTTATATGAACTGACGCTCGAACAATTGTCCGGTCTGGAGCGTATGGCAGATAAATCTGCCAGCAACCTGCTTAATGCACTGGAGCAGAGCAAGACTACCGAGCTGCACCGTTTCCTCTACGCACTTGGCATACGTGAGGTAGGTGAATCAACCGCACGCACCTTGAGCACGCATTTCGGCACGCTGGACAGACTCATGCATGCCAGCGTGGAGCAATTGCTGGACGTGCCGGATGTCGGACCCGTGGTAGCGAATAACATTCATGCCTTTTTCGCTGAAGCGCACAATCGTGACATCATCGACCGATTACAAAAGAACGGAGTGAACTGGCCGCAACCGGATATGAACCGACCACGCCCGTTGGATGGCAAGACCTTTGTGCTGACTGGCAGCCTCGCCACACTGAGCCGCGATGAAGCCAGTGACAAATTAACTGCACTAGGTGCACGTGTCAGTAACAGTGTCTCAAAGAAAACAGACTATGTGGTTGTTGGTGATGCGCCAGGTAGCAAGGCAGAGAAAGCGGAGAAGCTTGGGGTGGCAATACTGGACGAAGCGGCGTTGTTGAAGTTGTTGGAATAAAAGATTTAGATACTTTTTGCAATTAAACCCGTTTTATTTCTCGCGTAATATCAAGTTCGTTTGACGCTGGAGTCTTGGACTTTTTAATCGTTTGACGTTGTACCACGGTGTTATGTACGGTCGCATCAACCGACTGTACCGGATAATCCAGAGAGTAATGTAAGCCGCGGCTTTCGGTGCGCAGCAGGGCGCATTCAATAATCAGTTCGGCGACGACGGCGAGATTGCGTAATTCGACCAGATCGTTGGTGATGCGAAACTTGCTGTAGTACTCCTGGATTTCTGCCTGTAGCAGACGTATCCGATTCTGTGCGCGCTTCAAACGTTTTCCTGATCGCACGATCCCGACGTAATCCCACATAAAGCGGCGTATCTCGTCCCAGTTATGTGCCACCACCACTTCTTCATCCGAGTCGGTCACCTGCGTTTCGTCCCAGGCAGGTAAGGGAGCCGGTGCTTCGATGTGTGGCAGTTGTTTGCGTATGTCCTTGTAGGCTGAATGTGCAAATACAACGCATTCGAGCAACGAGTTGCTCGCCATGCGATTGGCACCATGCAGTCCGGAGCAGGACACTTCACCGATTGCATACAGACCTTCAACATCGGTGCGGCCGTGTTTGTCGATCATCACACCGCCACAGGTATAGTGGGCTGCCGGTACGACCGGAATCGGGACCTCACTGATATCAACACCATGTTGCAGACAGCGGGCGTAGATGGTCGGGAAATGTTCAATAATGAAGTCCGCTGTTTGATGGCTGATGTCCAAATATAGGCAATCTGCACCTAGCCGTTTCATTTCATGATCAATGGCACGGGCGACCACATCACGCGGGGCCAGTTCTCCGCGACTATCGTAGCGTTGCATGAATTCGGTGCCATCGGGTCGCAATAGCTTTGCACCTTCGCCACGTAAAGCCTCGGAGATCAGAAACGACTTGGCCTCCGGGTGATACAGGCAGGTTGGATGGAACTGGATAAACTCCATGTTGGCAATCCGGCATCCGACGCGCCAGGCCATGGCGATACCATCGCCTGTACAGATATCCGGATTGCTGGTGTACAGATAAACCTTGCCGGCACCGCCAGTGGCCAGTACGACGGTCTTGGCCCGGAACACATTGACTTTGTTAGTCTTCTGGTCATACACATACGCACCCACACAGCGGTTGCTGGCCAGCCCGGCCTTGTTACCGAGTATCAAATCGACTGCTGTCTGGAATTCGTATAAATCAATATTCGCATGGGCCTTGACCCGACTGACCAGAGTGGTTTCAACTGCCTTGCCAGTGGAGTCGGCTGAATGAATGATACGGCGGTGACTGTGGCCGCCTTCCTGATGCAGATGGTATTCGTAGCCTTCCGCTTCTGACGAACGGGTAAAGTTCACGCCGATATCAATTAACCATTGGATACTTTCCTTGCCGTTTTCAACGACAAACTTGACGATGTCCGGATCACATAAGCCGCCGCCAGCGATTAGTGTGTCTTCAACATGCGATTCAATACTGTCCTGGTTATCCAGAACAGCCGAGATACCACCCTGGGCGTAAAAAGTTGAGCCTTCGTTGACAGCGGCCTTGGATAAAACAGCAATACGGACATTACCGGACTCAGCCAGCTGCAAGGCCAGGCTCAGCCCGGAGGCGCCGCTGCCGATTATGAGGACATCATGTTGGTATTGGTAACTCATAGGAACTGAGATAGTATAACCGATGTCAATTCCATGCTGTTGAAAAAAAGAACAATTTACGGTTGTCTTGAGCGAACCCCTGTGCTGGATGTTGTATAACATTGTGCATGGACGAGGGCAGACACCGCTTCAACATGTGGCATCTTCGGATCCGGCCCAGTAATGGATACAACAGTCAGCATTTAATACATAACGTATGAATCAGGAATTGAAATTGGGAAGTACAGACGCCGATTTGGCATTGGTAGAGCGTGTCAAACGTGGAGACAAGGCTGCCTTCGATTTGCTGGTGCTTAAATACCAGTCCCGAATTATTAATCTGGTATCACGGTTTGTGCGGAACCATGCTGATGCGCAGGATGTCACACAGGATGCCTTTCTCAAAGCCTATCGGGCTTTGCCCAATTTCCGCGGCGAAAGTGCGTTTTATACCTGGATGTACCGCATCGCAGTCAACACTGCCAAGAACTTTCTGGCGCTCCAGGTCAGCCGCAGAAGCTCGGATATGGAACAAGATGCATCCGAGATGGAACAAATCGACGATACGGCTGCTCTAAAGGATATGGATACGCCGGAGCATCTATTGTTGACGACGGAAATCCAGGAAACGGTCATCAAGGCCATCGATGCATTACCGGAGGAGTTGCGAACTGCAATCACCCTGCGGGAGCTGGAAGGTATGAGTTATGAAGATATTGCCGAAGCGATGGCTTGTCCGATTGGTACTGTCCGGTCGAGAATATTCCGGGCCAGAGAGTCAATCGATAAACTGCTGGAACCATTAATCAAGTAACCAGGTAAAAATTATGAGTGAGCAAAACAAGACACAGGTATCAGCACTGATGGATGGAGAGCTGGATGATTTGGCAATCAAAAAACTGCTTGAAGACAAATCCATCAAACAATACTGGCATCGCTACCATATTATTTCAGATGTGCTCCATAATCACACGCCACTCCATACAGATACACAGCTATGTTTACGAATTTCAGGATTGATTAAAGATGAGCCGGCCATACTGGCTCCCACTACCAGCCGTACTGCAAGACAGTTACAGCATTACCTGAAACCAGTAGCCGGTGCGGCGATTGCGGCCTCGGTGGCGGCAATGGCGATTCTGGGTGTACAACAATACACAGTAATGACGGCCTCATCCAATCAGACAATGGTGGCCGCCAACTCCAGTCCGGCACCGGTTAACACTATCAATCAGCCGCGTCTTCAGATGCGGTATGCCAACAGCAGTAACCTGCGCCCGGCGGCACAGACTGTAAATTACACGACTGTACCGACAGTTACGGTGCCAGTAGATAATACGGCCATGCAGGCTAATCTGAATTCCATCCAGATGAGTCGCTATATACTCAATCATAATGAATACCAGTCCGGGACCAGTGTGCATGGCGCCATGCCACATGTCAGACTAGTCGCCACTGAAAAAAGAAGATGATTCGATCGCTCCCTGTTCTGTTACTGTTTAGCAGCCTGTTGCAGGCACAGACCCAGTCTGCCGGACAGCTGGATGACGCGAAGACGAGCCAACAATTGATCAACCGGATGTCGGATGCCACCCGCAAGCTGAGTTATAACGGCGAATTTGTGTTTACGCGGGGCGGGCAGATGGATGTGATGCGTATGTTGCACAAGACCGATGACAAGGGAGAGCATGAAAAGATTGTTTCATTGACCGGTCCCGCCCGTGAAATTATTCGCAATAACCAGACTGTGACGTGCATCTTTCCGGATACTCAGGCTGTGATGATAGAACAGAGTCGTGCTCAGGGTTTTCCTGCAAATCTGCCAGAGCGTATTGTGACTGTAGATGAGTATTATGATTATTCCACCGCCAGGACAGACCGGATTGCTGGCAGGGATACCTGGGTCGTGCGTGTCGAACCCAAGGATAATTTCCGTTACGGGTATCAGTTGTGGATAGACAAGGATACCTACCTGTTGTTGAAGTCTGAACTGCGTGACGAAAGTGGTGTACCGCTGGAGGTCACGATGTTTACCACGCTTATTATGGATGGCGCACTCGGAGACGAGATGTTCGCTCCCTCAATTGTTGGTGATGACTATACCCGATATGAATATACCGAAGTTGAAGGCGAGCAGGAGGCCGCATCTACAGGCAACCCTTCGCAATGGCTGGTGAACTGGATCCCGTCAGGTTTCAATCTGAGTAATTACAATGAGAAAAGTACCTCGGTATCCGGAGACTATCTCGAACATCTGATTTACTCAGACGGCGTATCGATGGTTTCAATTTTTATTGAAAAGCTTGGTCCGGAAGCTCCCGGAGGGATGGGGGCGCAGAAAATTGGTGGTGTAAATGTTTACGGGAGAACTGCAGGCGACTATCAGATTACTGCAGTTGGGGAAGTGCCTCCGGCCACGGTAAAACGTATGGTCGAATCGGTAACAGCAGCTAAATAGCGATGTAGTCGGTAACAGTGACAATACCCCGAACAATCAAACTCAGGATAAAGCGATGAAGTCGATGAAAAATTATGCAGTGATTTTCAGTATTGTTTTGTTTGCGAGTGGCATCCAACTGGTTTCAGCGCAGGCTTTGCCGGACTTTACCCCCTTAATCGAAAAAAACCTGCCTGGTGTCGTCAATATCAGCACAACGTTGAAACGTGACGTGGCATCTCAACAGCAAAATGCCATGCCACAGATTCCGGAAGACAGTCCGCTGTATGATTTCTTCAAAAAATATCTTGAACAGATGCCGGAAGGCGAAGATACACAGCCGAATGACGAACGGTCCTCTCTGGGTTCCGGGTTTATAATCTCCAAAGATGGTTACATCATTACCAATAATCATGTGGTGGCGGATGCGGACGAAATTATGGTCAGATTGAATGATCGCCGTGAATTTGTTGCCAAGGTTGTTGGTACCGATCCGCGTAGTGATATTGCCGTGCTGAAAATAGAAGCGAATGATTTGCCGGTTCTGAATTTTGGTGATTCTGCCAGTTTAAAAGTCGGTGAGTGGGTGTTGGCAATTGGTTCGCCTTTTGGTTTTGATCATTCGGTGACGCAAGGAATCATCAGTGCAATTGGACGTGCCTTGCCCAATGACAGCTATATTCCGTTTATCCAGACCGATGTTGCCATCAATCCCGGTAATTCCGGTGGCCCCCTGTTTAATCTGAAAGGCGAGGTTATAGGTGTCAACTCGCAGATATACAGTCGCAATGGTGGCTATATGGGGCTTTCCTTTGCGGTGCCTATCAATGTAGTAAATGATGTTTATGAACAGATTCGTGACAAGGGTGCCGTGTCGCGAGGCTGGCTCGGCGTGATCATTCAGGACGTTACCCGCGATCTGGCCGAATCATTCAACATGGATGTACCCAGGGGGGCACTGGTTGCAAAAGTATTACCAGACAGTCCGGCATCAAAATCCGAACTGGAAATAGGCGATATTATTATCAAGTTCAATAATCAGGATGTCGGTATGTCTTCCGAATTGCCTCCTATCGTAGGTAGTACCAAGGTGGGGACCAAAATCCCGGTTGAAGTTATACGTGCTGGCAAGAACATGACCTTGTCAGTTACCATAGATGAATTACCTGAAAACCTGACGGCGGACAATAATTCCAGCAGTGAGGATAAGGTCGAAGAAAGTCCTAAGAATGCGTTAAATATTGTGGTTACCGATCCGGACAAGGATGTACGAGCCCAGTTGCAAATGGAAGATTATGGGGTGCTCGTTGATTCAGTCAAGGACGGTCCTGCCAGCAAGGCCGGTATCCGTCCTGGTGATGTGATCCTGCTGATTGATAACAAAAAGGTTGCCGACACAAAAAGCTTCGACAAATTGCTGAAAGACTTGCCCAAAAACAAACAGATTCCGATCCTGATTCAACGCGAGGGAAATCCGACCTTTCTGGCCTTCAGGCTGGAAGATGAATAATGACATCGAACTGTTTCTGTATAGCCGGGCCGGATGTACTCCCTGTGAAGAGTTCAAGGCCCGTCTGGATGCCCAAGGACTGCATTACCATATCATTGATGTCGATTTAGACCCGGAGCTAAAGTATCGCTACGGTGCACGCATACCGGTGCTGGTGGCCGGTGACACTGAAATCTGTGAGGGTTGTTACAATGAATCCGCTGTGCACAGGCTGCTGCAGAATGTCCGGCCAGATTCCGCATAAATCAGTTATAATTCATTGATAAATCAGCTAGAATCCTGAGCCTCAATAACACTCTGGACTTTAGCTGTTTTTAATCCAATTAACGAATCCAACCCTTGAACAGAAGCAGTCTATCCAATTGAATAACATGGAGTTAATCAGGAATTTCTCGATCATAGCGCATATTGATCATGGGAAATCCACGCTTGCCGATCGCTTTATCCAACTTTGTGGCGGACTGACTGAGCGGGAAATGTCTGAACAGGTGCTCGACTCGATGGATATCGAGAAGGAACGAGGAATTACCATCAAGGCGCAAAGCGTTACCCTGAATTTCAAATCACAAGATGGTAACACCTACAAGCTGAACCTGATTGACACGCCGGGCCATGTCGATTTCAGTTACGAAGTGTCCCGCTCGTTAAGTGCCTGTGAAGGTGCATTACTAGTTGTCGACGCAGCTCAGGGTGTGGAAGCTCAAAGTGTGGCTAATTGCTTCACTGCGCTTGATAATAATCTCGAAGTTTTACCCGTTATTAACAAGATCGATTTGCCCGCGGCTGATCCAGACCGCGTCGTGCTTGAAATCGAAGAGATCATTGGTCTTGAAGCACATGATGCGATGCGCGTCAGTGCCAAAACCGGGCAAGGAGTACCTGATTTGCTTGAGGCGATAATCAAGCGTATCCCCTCACCCAAAGGCCAGATCAATGATTCCTTACGCGCGCTGATTATCGACTCCTGGTTTGATAATTATTTGGGTGTAGTCTCATTGGTGCGGGTTGTCGATGGTCGTATTCAGGTGGGTGAAAAAATCCAGATTATGTCGACTGGAACCAGCTACCAGATAGATGAAGTGGGCGTGTTCAAACCCAAACGGACTCCCAAAGAATCGCTGGAAGCGGGTGAAGTGGGTTATGTGGTTGCGGGTATCAAGGACATTCATGGCGCACCGGTCGGTGATACCATCACCTCGAATATTCGACCGGCCGTACAGGCTTTACCGGGATTCCAGAAAATCAAGCCGCGCGTGTTTGCCGGACTGTTTCCGGTTGATTCCAGTGAATACGAGGAATTACGTGAGGCCCTGGGTAAACTCAGTTTGAATGACGCAGCCCTGCATTATGAGCCCGAAACCTCCCAGGCGCTGGGCTTTGGATATCGATGCGGATTTCTGGGTATGTTGCATATGGAAATCATCCAGGAACGACTGGAACGAGAATATGGCCTGAACCTGATTACCACTGCGCCGACGGTGATTTATGAAGTGTTAAATACTGCCGGAGAGGTGTTGTATGTGGACAACCCGTCCAAATTGCCGCCGGTCGACAAAATCAGGGAGATGCGTGAACCCATCATTCTTGCCGACATTCTGGTACCACAGGAATATCTCGGTAATATCATAGCGCTGTGTATTGAAAAACGCGGCGTGCAAAAAAAGATGCTGTATGTGGGTAAACAGATTTCACTGACATTTGAGTTGCCAATGAGTGAAGTGGTACTGGATTTCTTTGATCGGCTGAAATCAGCCAGTCGTGGTTATGCCTCGTTCGATTATCATTTTACCCACTACCAGAGTGCCTCGCTGGCGAAACTGGATATCATCATCAATAATGAGCGAGTGGATGCCTTGTCTTCGATTGTGCACCGGGAACTGGCAGAACGTAGGGGCAGGGATCTGGCATCGAAAATGAAGGAATTTATTCCCAGACAAATGTATGAAGTGGCGATCCAGGCCGCAATCGGTACCAAGATCATTGCCAGGGAAACAGTGAAAGCGCTGCGCAAGAATGTCACGGCAAAATGCTATGGTGGTGATATTACCCGTAAACGCAAACTGCTGGAAAAGCAAAAGGCGGGAAAGAAACGCATGAAACAATTCGGATCCATCGAAATACCCCAATCGGCTTTTATGGCCATATTACATGTAGGAAAAGACTGATGAACTTCGATTTCTCAGCCTGGTTGGTACTGTTTACCCTGGTCAGTGGCCTTATACTCCTTTATGACAGAATCATGCTCGCACCTGAACGGCGCAAGCGTGTAGCAGCGATTGCCAGCGGGATGACTCCGCCAGCGGAACCGTGGTTTGTCGAATATGCCCGATCGTTTTTTCCAGTCTTTCTGATTGTTCTGTTGTTGCGGTCATTTATCGTCGAACCATTTCGTATCCCGTCAGCTTCGATGATGCCAACCCTGCTAATTGGTGACTTTATCCTTGTTAATAAATTCGACTACGGTATTCGCTTGCCCGTTATTAACTTGAAAATCATTGAGAACAAGATACCCGCACACGGAGATATCGTGGTATTTCGTTATCCAGAGGATCCGTCGATTCCATTTATTAAACGGATAGTTGGCGTACCGGGCGATCATGTGGTGTATAAAGACAAAGCCATATATATCAATGGGGTACAGCAGGAGCAGCAGGAAAATGGGGCTTATCAAGGTACGGGGGCAGGTATCATTGCCGATGGTGACCTATGGTTCAACGAGAAATTCAACGATAATCCCCACCAGATTCTGATCGCTGAATCCGGCCGTGCTGGCCGTGATTTTGAAGTCAATGTGCCAGAAGGTAATTATTTTGTGTTGGGTGATAACAGGGACAATAGCCGGGATTCACGCTATTGGGGATTTGTGCCGGATGAAAACCTGGTTGGCCGGGCATTTTTTATCTGGATGAACTGGGACACACAAAAGAAATTTATAGACTGGATAGGCTGGGGCCGTATTGGTACCATACTGCAATAATATACATAGATTACTTTTTTTAAGGGGCTACATATGAAAAAATCACTGAAACAACAATCCGGCATTACTTTCATGGGATTGTGTTTTGTCCTCGCGTTTATTGCAATTGTGGTTATTTTTACGCTCAGACTGTTTCCACTGTATAACGAAAAATTCCAGATTGAAGCGGCCATGCGTTCTGTCGTTTCCCAGCCGAATGCGGCAAAGAAAACCATAGTTGATACACGCAAGGATTTTCTGAAAGCACTCTCGGTCACCAATATCAACCGCTTTACCGATCAGACCGTCAAGGAATACGTGATGGTTGATAAGCCGACCAAGAAAGGTGAGCCGTCGATGCTGCATGTCAAATACAATGCGACCAATGCGTTGTTCTCTGACATTCAGTTGTTGATGGCGTTTGACAAGAAAATTCCAATGGGCGGCGCTGGCGCAGATGGTGAATAAAGTCGACCGGAAATTCTGAATTGTTGTCCAGCCTTTCCGGGTACACCTTTAGCCATCCAGAGTTACTTGAACAGGCCCTGACGCATCGCAGTGCTGGCAAGAACAATAACGAACGTCTGGAATTTCTAGGCGATTCGATACTGGGTTTTGTCATTACGGATTATCTGTATTCAACCTATCCCGAAGCACCGGAAGGTGTGCTGACTCGCTTGCGCGCGAGTCTGGTCAAACGCGAAACCCTGGCAAAGCTGGCACGCACACTGGATTTGGGCTCGTATATCCGACTCGGGCCAGGTGAACGCAAGAGTGGAGGCTGGCGTAGGGACTCGATACTGGCCAATACAATGGAATCCATAATCGGCAGTATTTATCTGGACGCCGGTATGCAGCCATGTAGTCTGTTCATCCTGGACCTATATGGCGAACTGTTTGCCAATCTCGATGCGGCCAACATAGGCAAGGATCCGAAAACCGTATTGCAGGAATGGTTACAGTCACGAAAATTGCCATTGCCTGTATACAGGGTAATAGCTGAACAGGGAGAAGCACATGAGAGAATTTTTACTGTGACGTGTGAAATTGCCCACCTGAATATGAAAATCAGTGCCCAGGGTAGTAGTAAACGTATCGCTGAACAGGCGGCGGCCAACTTGGTATTGAACCAGATAGAAGTTAGCCATAAATGAGTACGCAACAGACACAGGACAAAGCCGGTTTTCGTTGCGGGTACATCACGATACTGGGCCGACCGAATGCCGGAAAATCTACTTTGCTGAATTTCCTGCTGCAGCAGAAAATCAGCATTACGTCCCGCAAGCCACAGACTACGCGCTGGCAATTGCTGGGGATCAAGACCGGCAATAATCATCAGGCTATATATATCGATACGCCGGGCATACAGTCCGAATACGACAGTCCGGTACACCGCCATATGACCCGCGAAGCGGTCAGTAGTCTTGAGTTTGTCGATGTGGTTATCTTTATGATTGAGGCCATGCGCTGGTCGGATGAGGATGAGCGGGTTCTGAAACTGGTCCAGTCCTCCGGTTTGCCGACAATTCTGGCAATCAACAAGGTGGATAAGGTTAAAAACCGGGCAGAGTTATTACCCTTTATCCAGAAAATTGCCGGTGCAATTGAAAACCGGTTCGAGATAGTACCCATCTCTGCGAAGACAGGGGACAATATCGCTGAACTCGAAAAAACAGTATTGAGTATGTTGCCGGAGCGCGAAGCCGCCTATGATGAAGACCAAATCACGGACCGTAACCAGCGGTTCTTTGCGGCAGAATTCATAAGAGAAAAACTGATTCTAAGGCTCGGGGATGAATTGCCATACCGAGTCTCCGTTACCATTGAGGATTTTCAGGAAGACGATACCCTGATCAGCATCAAGGGTGTAATCTGGGTAGAAAACAAGAATCAGAAAAGTATTGTCATTGGCAAAAATGGTGAAGTCATGAAAGTGGTGGGCGAAGCTGCCCGTAAGGATATGGAAGAATTGTTTCAGAAAAAGGTGTTTTTACGTAACTGGGTCAAGGTTAAAAAGAACTGGACCACGGACAATGAGTCCTTGCAACAACTGGGTTATCAGAACCAGTAAAACCGACTGTCCCTCGCTGGCATGAAAGTCGAACTGCATCCCTGTTTTATTCTGCATCAACGTGCTTACCGCGAGACCAGTCTGCTGCTGGAGGTATTCTCGCTGGATCATGGACGAGTCAGTCTGGTGGCAAGAGGTGCCAAGCGCGGTAAAAACAATCAGACTGCAATGCTGCAACCCGCCAGAAAACTGAATATCGCCTGGACCATGCGATCCGAATTGGGTAATTTGATTACAGTCGAACTGTCGGGGCCAGCCTATGCCTTGTCTGGGCGCAAACTGTTTTGCTGTTTTTACCTGAATGAGTTGATGATGAGAATGTTGCATAAACATGAATCACATCCCGAACTGTTTCACAAATATGAGCAAGCCCTGATAGAATTACAGTCAGATATAGCAGAAGACCGCAGTTTGAGAATGTTTGAAAAGCATCTGCTGAAATCGCTGGGCTACGGCATGATGCTGGATCAGGACAGTGTGACCGGTGCAGGCGTTGATATACACAAGCAGTATTACTACATTACAGGTTCCGGTCCACAACAGGACAAACCAGAAAACCAGCCTGCAGTAATCCTCTCAGGATGTACTCTGCTGGCGCTTGAACTGGAAAATAACTGGAATGAGCAGATAGCGCGAGAAGCCAAGCGGCTGTTTCGGGCCATACTCGACAGTCATCTCGGTGACAGGCCACTGGCCAGTCGGGCCCTGTACCGGTCCTATCTGCAATCCAGTCAGGCAGATGACTGACCATTGACTTGTCCATCATGGCTACAATTTTTTAATAAACTTACAGGACCAGGCAGAATGAAGGCTGTATTACTGGGGGTGAATATTGATCATGTGGCCACTATTCGGCAGTTACGGGTTACCCCGTATCCGGATTTGTTGACCGCAGCACAAATGGCAGTAGCCGCCGGTGCAGACTCGATTACTGTGCATCTGCGTGAAGACAGAAGGCATATTCAGGATCAGGATGTAATCATACTGATGCAATCCTTAACCGTGCCGCTCAATCTGGAATTGGCGGTCACCGACAGTATGCTTGCCTTTGCAGAAAAGGTCAGGCCGGCGTATTGCTGTTTTGTACCTGAAAAACGTGAGGAATTGACAACCGAAGGCGGTCTGGATGTGGTCACTAACCGTGAAAAAATCAGGATTGCGTGCGAAAGGGCTGAACAGGCTGGTATCCGTGCCTCATTGTTTATTGATGCAGAAGCCGCACAAATTGAAGCCGCTGTGGCGGTTGGTGCAAGAACAATCGAAATACACACAGGTCATTATGCGGATACTGAAAAAGGGCCTGCACAGAATAATGAATTAATCCGGATTCGCCAGGCAGTTGCGTTGGGCGTCGCAGCGGGCTTGCAGGTAAATGCCGGGCACGGCCTGAATTATAACAATGTGTTGGCGATAGCTGCGCTCGAAGACATCCATGAGCTGAATATTGGCCATTCAATCGTTGCCCAGGCTGTACTGACCGGATTGACCGGCGCCGTTCAGGAAATGAAAAGAATTATCGCCGGTGCCAGACAGTGAACTCGTCTGATTATTTGACACATAAGTGCAGTAAGCACTGATCCGAAACTACAACCCAGGCAGACTTGATCCATGACATTCAGGGAAGATTATTCCAGCCGCCGTACCTTTGCGATTATTTCACATCCGGATGCGGGCAAAACAACAGTGACCGAACAGATGCTGTTGCACGGTGGCGCAATCCAGATGGCAGGCACAGTCAAATCACGCAAGGCAAGCCGTTATGCCACCTCGGACTGGATGGAAATTGAAAAGCAAAGAGGAATTTCCATTACAAGTTCTGTCATGCAGTTTATCTACCGCGACAAGGTTATCAATCTGCTCGATACCCCGGGCCATGCTGACTTTTCTGAAGACACCTACCGTACACTGACAGCGGTCGATTCGGCGCTGATGGTTATTGACGTGGCCAAGGGCGTTGAAGAAAGGACCATCAAACTGATGGATGTTTGTCGTTTACGTGATACCCCAATCCTGACATTTATCAATAAACTGGATCGGGAAGGGAAGTCGCCGGTAGATTTGCTCGATGAAATCGAAAAAGAACTTAAAATCAGTTGTGTACCGGTTACCTGGCCAGTCGGGATGGGTAGCCGTTTACAAGGTATCTATCATCTGGTCGATGATACGGTTCGTTTATATTCCAAAAAAAATCCGGAAATACATCTGAAACTGGTAAAGGGGCTCAAGAACGAAGCGCTGAAAGGCTATGAACAATATTTAGACGAACTGCAGCAGGAAATCGAATTGATTAAGGGTGCCTGCCCCGAGTTTAACTTGCAACATTATCTGTCTGGTCATCAGACGCCGGTATTTTTTGGCAGTGCGCTGAATAATTTTGGTATAGAAGAGTTTCTGGATTATCTGGTTCGGTATTCACCTGCGCCATTACCAAGAAAGGCAGTAGAACGAACGATACAACCGGATGAATCCACGTTCACCGGATTTGTATTCAAAATTCAGGCGAACATGGATCCGGCCCATCGGGATCGGATCGCCTTTTTGCGTATCTGTTCGGGATGTTATCGCAGTGGAATGAAAATGCAGCACGTGCGGATCAAACGCGATCTGACAGTCAGCAATGCACTGACCTTTATGGCAGGCAGTCGTGAACATACCGACATGGCGTTACCCGGAGATATCATCGGTTTGCATAATCATGGCACGATACAAGTAGGGGATTCATTTACCCAGGGGGAAAAACTCACCTTTACCGGCATACCCTATTTTGCTCCTGAAATGTTTCGGCGCGTCCAGTTGCGTGATCCGCTGAAGTCAAAATCATTACAGAAAGGGTTGATTGAGTTGGGTGAAGAAGGGGCTACCCAGATATTTCGTCCACTTGATTCCAATGATCTGGTTGTCGGTGCAGTGGGCATACTGCAGTTTGATGTGGTTGCCTGGCGCCTGAAAGAAGAATACGGCGTCGACTGCAGTTATGAAAATGTGCGTGTGATCAGTGCCCGCTGGATCAAATGCGAAGATCCGGTGCATCTGCGTGAATTCAGGAGTAAATGCTCTGAAAATCTTGCCGAGGATGGGGCGGGGTATCTGACCTATCTGGCGCCATCAATGGTCAATCTGAATCTGACCATGGAGCGCTGGCCCAAAATCCAGTTTCTGAGTACGCGCGAACACTAGCTGAGCCACAAATCCGGCTATCACCAGAAGGTGATAGCCGGTATTGGATTAATTACCCTGTTCCTTGTCCTGACTGGACATCGTTTCAAAGCGGGCAGGATTAATATCTGTTTTGTCCCGATCATTATCCTGTCTGTCTCTGCTTACTGGTGTTTCAACAGACTGAATTCTAACCGGTGCTTCTGGAGCCTGTACTACCGGCTGCCTTACATCCTGAACCGGACTGGCAGGTGTTTCAGTACGCACAGGTGCGAGTGCTGCCGGTTCATGAAACTGGGGTTCCTGTCTCTGTACCGGCTGGGTGGCTTCCGTCACGTTTTGGTGTATTGGTTGCGTTACCTGTACCGATGATTCCGAGGATGGGGGCATGACCTGTTCATTAACTGGAACATTCGCAACTTGCCCGGACGGAGCGGGTTGTGCGTTATCGTTTCTTTCCGGACGGTTGCCGCGATCCTGATCCGGTCTGCGATTACGTTGTCCACCCTGACCCTGGGGTCGTGGGCCGCCTTGAGGATTATTTTTACGATTACGCTGGTTATTCTGGTTGTTCTGCCCGTTAGGATTGTTTGGATTATTTCCTTCTGGAGCGGCCTTTTTCTGTTGCTGTGGTTGTTGACCCTGTGCTTTGGCCTGTTGTTGTGGACGATTGGCATTATTCCCGTCATTACGCGGGTTACGCTGCTGATTACGATCTCCACTACCGGACTTGCGGCGTCGGTTGTTACCACCCTGATTCTGGGCTGGACGATTATGCGCAGGCTGAGTATCAGCTGGTTTGTTTACCGAAGCTTGTGGGGCAGCCGGTTTGAACAATCCACCGAACAATCGGCTGAAAAATCCACCCTGTGCAACCGATTTATCTGCGACGGGTGCAGGCGATGGACGTTCATGAATGACATGTTGCACAGCCGGTGCTTCTTTTGGCGGAGCAGGTGTCTGGACAAACGTGGTAATGCTGTCCTGCGGTTTTTCTTCGCCCTTTAATTCATAACTGGGTTTCTTTGAGCTTAACTCGGCATCAGCCAGACGAACTCGCTGAACCTCAAAATGCGGTGTTTCCATATCCGGGTTTGGAACGATGATAACCTGTACGTCCACGCGTCGTTCAATATCGGTTATGGATTTTCGCTTCTCATTGAGCAAAAAGGTGGCCGTTTCCACTGGCAGTCTGGCAACGATTTTGGCAGTCATATCCTTAATCGCTTCTTCCTCAATAATTCTGAGGATGGAGAGTGCGAGTGATTCAACATTGCGTATCGTGCCATTGCCGCTGCAACGCGGACAGGTAAGATGACTCGATTCTCCCAGTGAGGGGCGCAAACGCTGTCTGGACATTTCCAGCAGACCAAATCGTGATATACGACCAACCTGAACGCGGGCACGATCGATTTTCAATGCTTCCTTGAGCCGTTCCTCGACATCTCGCTGGTTGCGATTGTTCATCATATCGATAAAGTCAATTACGATGAGTCCGCCCAGATCGCGCAAGCGAAGTTGTCTGGCGATCTCATCCGAGGCTTCAAGGTTAGTGTTGAATGCTGTTTCTTCAATATCACCGCCAGCAGTTGAGCGTGCAGAATTGATGTCGATCGATATAAGCGCTTCGGTATGATCGATGCTGAGCGAACCGCCGGAGGGCAGTTTGACTTCACGGGAGAATGCACTCTCTATCTGGCCTTCAATCTGGTAACGATTGAACAAGGGATCGACTTCCTTGTACTGCTTTAATTTAAAGAGGTTTTGCGGCATCACCTGGGTCATAAACTCGACGGCACGGGCATGTACATCCTTGTCGTCTACCCAGATTTCAGCAATATCATTGCGCAAATAGTCGCGTATGGCACGGATCACCACATCGCTTTCCTGGTAAATCAGGAAGGGAGCGGGGCGATCTTTGGAGGATTTATCAATGGCATCCCAGAGGCTGAGCAGATAATTCAGGTCCCATTGCAGTTCTTCGGTAACCTTGCCAACACCAGCAGTACGCAGGATAAAGCCCATGCCTTCGGGTACTTGCAGCGAGCTCATCGCTTCCCTGGCTTCGGCACGGTCATTGCCTTCAATCTGTCTGGAAACACCACCAGCGCGTGGATTATTGGGCATCAAAACCAGATAACGGCCAGCCAGACTGACAAAGGTCGTCAATGCAGCACCTTTATTACCGCGCTCTTCCTTTTCGACCTGGACGATAAATTCCTGGCCTACCTTCAGCTTGTCCTTGATATTGATACGACCCTTGTTTTCTTCAGTCGTGTCTTCAAGTAACGGGTGGGCTATTTCCTTGAAAGGGAGAAATCCGTGACGTTCAGAACCGTAATCAACAAAGGCGGCTTCCAGACTTTGTTCAATGCGGACTACCCGGCATTTATAGATGTTCGACTTTTTTTGTTCCCGCTTGGTCGACTCGATATCCAGATCATACAGACGCTGCCCGTCAACCAGGGCAACCCGCAACTCTTCCGGTTGAGTTGCGTTAATCAACATTCTTTTCATTGTTATATCCTTTTAATATGCGTTTTTCGCCACTTTTCCAACTTTTGGGTCCGTTAATGATTAACGCGACCTGTGGCCTTGCCGTAGCAACGCAATGTAATTCTATTACCGGGTTTACCCCGGCCCCTGATTCCGCGACTTATCCTGAGCCAGACGGAATCGTTAATGTTAAGTTACTATTACTTGCGTTCGGGCAGCTCTCTGGGTGGAGGGACAGCAAGGTGGGATTGATACATCACATTTCCCCTGACTGTATTGTTTTGCCTGCTCCAGACCAGCAGATGAGCACATTTTTCACAGATACCGAACAATCCCGGGCAAGATCCTCTTTGCCTGGGAGCGGTAATATATCAATGTTGTTATACTGCATCAATGGAAAGTCGATCAGATACCCCGGAAATTCAGAATAAGCGTCTGCCAGTCAGGCATATCAAAGTCAGTGTCGAGCAGTCGGGCAGGCGTATTGATAACTTTCTGACCAGTGAATTGGGAGATATACCCAAGTCGAGGATCTATCAGATGCTCAGAAAGGGCGAAGTCAGGGTCGATGGCAAACGGATTCGTCAGGATTATCGTTTGCAACAGGGTGAGGAAGTCAGAATACCGCCAGTTTCAGTCAGGGAGAAAGTTGCGCCTGCCGTACCAAGGGATTATTTGCTCGATATGATACGTGACTGTGTTATTTACGAAGATCATAACCTGATTGCTATCAACAAACCTTCCGGTCTGGTCGTACATGGCGGGAGTGGACGGAGTTTTGGGGTCATCGAATTATTACGAATTTTGCGCAAATCCGAAGCTGAAGGTTTGCAATTGGCACACAGACTGGATCGTGAAACCTCGGGCGTATTGCTGCTGACCAAAAACCTGCCGTATCTGACTGCACTCCAGCAATGTTTCAAGACTGGAACCATGAAAAAACAGTATCTGACATTACTAAAGGGTCGATTGTCCGGTAGCCCGGTCATGGTGAACAAACCGTTGGAACGCAGTGTGATACGTTCCGGCGAACGCCTGAGCGGGGTCAATGAACAGGGAAAGCACGCCAATACAGAATTTCGGATGCAAAGGGTTATCAAGGACGCCTGTCTGGCTGATGTGATCATTCAGACCGGACGGACCCACCAGATACGTGTTCATGCGGCTTCAATTGGGCATCCGGTTGCAGGGGATGATAAATACGGTGACCGGGAGTTCAATCGCAAGATCGCCCGGGCTGGGCTCAAACATCTGTTTCTGCATGCAGCCAGCATCCGTCTTCCTGCCTTGTCTGGCAGCAAGGCATTGACCATTGATGCGCCACTGCCGCGTGAGCTGACCGACTTTATTCGAACCTACGAAAAATCCGAAAGTTAGTATGAAGCAGTTTGGTTTACTGGTGTTTGACTGGGACGGCACGGTGGCTGACTCATTACACCATATAGTATGGGCCATGCAGGCGGCTATTATAGAAGTTGGTCTGCCCGTGCGTACCAGGGAACAAATTCTGGCCATTATCGGTCTGGGTATGCACGAAGCGGCTTTGGAACTCTATCCAGACGCTGACTCGGCCACACGACGACAAATGGTGCAGAGTTATGGCCAGTATTATCTGCAGGCAACTACCGGAAATACCGTGTTGTTTGCCGATGCCAGGGCTACATTGGAGAGATTGCAAGAGCAGGGATATGTGCTGGCGGTTGCAACAGGTAAAAGTCGACGCGGGCTGGATCGGGCCTTTGCTGAAACGGGCGTGAAACACTATTTTCAGGCAAGTCGATGTGCAGATGAAACGGTTTCCAAGCCGCATCCGCAAATGCTGATTGAATTGATGCAAACACTGGATATCCCTGCTGAACAAACCCTGATGATTGGTGACAGTCATTATGATTTACTAATGGCTACCAATGCCGGCGTGTCGTCGGTGGCGGTGAATTATGGCGCCCAGCCAGCGTCCAGATTACTTGAATATCATCCATTAACGACACTGAATCGTCTGGGTGAATTGCCACTGTGGCTTAACAACCTATCGTAAGAGGAACGCAATGATGACTGAACAGAAACAGACTGATTCCGGCCAGACTCAAGCCGGATTTGAACAGACCTTGACGTCTGCAATTGCGCGGGAGTTTCTGAAGGAACAACGACGCAGCCGACGCTGGAGTATATTTTTTAAATTGTTGTTTGCCTGTTATTTACTCGGATTTTTTGCCATTTATCTGTCCCAAAATAGCGGTTTTAATCCTACCGGTATGGGAGGTGACAAGCATACGGCATTGATCGATATCAGTGGGGCCATTGGTGCAGATACCGATGCCAGCGCCGACAACATCATTTCCGGGATTCGTGCTGCATACGAGAACGAGAAAACGGCTGGTATCATCCTGCGAATCAATAGTCCGGGTGGAAGTCCGGTTCAAGCTGGCTACGTGAACGATGAAATCTATCGTTTGCGCGCCTTACACCCGAATATTCCTGTCTATGCGGTGATTAGTGATATTTGTGCTTCGGGCGGCTACTACATTGCCAGTGCGGCTGAAAATATCTATGCAGATAAGGCCAGTCTGGTCGGTTCTATCGGTGTCATTATGTCCGGATTCGGTTTTGTTGATACGATCCAGAAACTCGGTATTGAACGACGGGTCAGGCATGCCGGTGAAAACAAGTCCTTCATGGATCCATTTGTACCCCTGAAAGAGGACGAAGTAGCGCATGTCGATATGATGCTGAATGACATCTATGAGCAATTCAAGGCTGTCGTGATCAAGGGGCGCGGTGAACGACTGAAAGTCGATGATAAAATTTTCAGTGGGCTTATCTGGACGGGGGACAAGGCCATCCAGCTCGGTCTGGTCGATGCACTGGGCAGTTCCAGCCAAGTCGCACGCGACATTATTGGTGCTGAGAATATTGTTAACTTTACCTATAAACCCGGTTATCTGGACAAGTTCGCTGGTAGCCTGGGTGCCAGTGTGGCTCAGAAGCTACTTGACAGTATAAATATTAAACTAAATTAATAAGATACAGTAAATGTTTAAAGTATTTTCAAGGAAGTTGCAAGTGCATCTGGCGCAGCATTTCGGATAGACGAATCAAGGGCAAACCAATTAACGCCGTTGGATCATCACCTTGCATATTCTGGATCAGGGTAATGCCTAATTGTTCTGACTTGAAGCTGCCAGCGCAATCAAAAGGTGCCTCTTTATCAAGATAGCGTTCAATTTCGGCGTCGGTATAGGCACGAAACAAGACCGGAAAGATAACGATATCCGTCAGACTCTGGCCGGATTGGGCATTTACAACACAAAGTCCTGTGATAAAAAGGACGGTTTTTCCGCGCATAAGCTGTAGTTGTTTTACCGCATTTTCACGGTTACCTGGTTTGCCCAGCAGGCGGCTTCCCAGGCTGGCTACTTGATCAGAACCGATAATCAGGCTATCAGGCTGTGTTTTTGCAATCTGTAATGCCTTACTGGTAGCCAGTCTGGTAACCAACTGTTCTGGCAACTCACCGGGATGGGGTGTTTCGTCAATATTCGGGCTGATACAATCAAATTCCAGTTGTAACCGCCTTAACAGGGCTTGTCGATAGACAGAGGATGACGCGAGGATGATTTTTGGATTATTTGACATCGAAACATGATCGCAAGCTGTAAAATACTGTCAAGTCAATAGTTTAAAACCAGCCGAATTCTTTGACAGCTATAGTCTGTATAGCTAAACTTCACCGCCTGATGTCTCCCGAGATACCATTAATAGTAGAACCTGCGAGGCTTGCAGCATCCGGTGAGCACCTGAAAGGTCAGTTACGGCTGACGGATCTGGAGCGGGTGAGCGATCTGATACTGAACCGTGATGGGACAGTAAAGTTCGACCTGACGTTCATGAAGGATGATCAGGGTATGGTAAACATAATTGGCCAATTGTCTGCACAGTTGACCGTACGTTGCCAGCGCTGTCTGAACGGAATGCCGATACAGGTAAACAGTCCGATACACGTGGGTGTAGTGGATAGTCCGGCTCAGATAACCGAATTGCCGGATGTGCTGGAGCCTGTTGTAGCTGAAGAACACAAGATTTCAATTATCAGTTTGATTGAAGAGGAGTTATTGCTGGCAATGCCTCTGTCACCATTGCATGAGCCGGACGAATGTTCGGCAACGAAGCTGATCGACGAACTTGCCGTAAAAAAAGCCAGTCCGTTTGCAGTTTTAAAAGATTTAAAAAAATAGTAAACAATAATTTTCACAAGAGGTTAATGCCATGGCCGTACAAAAATCTAAAAAATCAACTTCCAGAAGAGGGATGCGTCGTGCGCATGATGCACTGACTTCGCCCGAACTTTCTGTCGAGCCGACAACCGGTGCAATACACAGACGTCACCATATCAGTGCAGATGGTTACTATCGTGGCCGCAAGGTAATCGAGACCAAGGAAGAGACCGAATAATCTCCGGGCAGGTTTGAAATTTCATACTTCTACGACATCTTTAATAAGGTGTCACCTTCCTACCAGATATACGGATACCGGGCAGACTAAACTTGGTTGACCGTATTGCCATTGATGCTATGGGCGGCGATTTTGGCCCGTCCGAAATCGTTCCTGCGACAGCATATGTTCTCGCCAGACATGAAAACCTGCAGTTGATACTGGTTGGTCAGGAAGATCGTCTGCGTCAGGAACTGGCAAAATTGAATTTGCAGGAATCGGATCGTTTACAAATCAGACATGCTCCTGAAGTGGTAGAAATGGACGAGCTTCCGTCTCTGGCCTTGCGCAACAAGAAACAGTCCTCGATGCGTATCGCCATTGATATGGTCAAGGAACATCAGGCAGATGCCTGCGTCAGTGCCGGCAACACCGGTGCGTTAATGGCGATTTCCCGTTACGTGCTGAAAATGTTACCGGGTATTGATCGTCCGGCCATCTGCTCTACCATGCCGGGGATGGGAGGACACACACACTTGTTGGATCTGGGTGCGAATATCAATACCAGTTCTGAACAATTGTTTCAGTTTGCCGTGATGGGATCTGAATTGACCAGCGCGGTTGAAAATATCGAGAGCCCTACGGTCGGTCTGTTAAACGTGGGTTCTGAAGAAACCAAAGGTGACGACAGGATTAAACAGGCGGCAGTGCTGTTATCAAACAGTCATCTGAACTACATCGGCTTTGTTGAAGGTACAGACATCTATACCGGCAAGGTGGATGTCATTGTGACAGACGGTTTTACCGGTAATGTGGCATTGAAAGCCAGCGAAGGCGTGGCCAAGATGATTGGCTATCATGTCAAAAATGAGTTTTCCTGTTCCATCTATAGCAAGCTCTCGGCATTGATTACCATGCCGATTCTGAAACGAATCCAGAACCGGATTGATCCGCGCAAATACAATGGTGCCAGTCTGCTGGGACTTAAGGGGATTGTGATCAAGAGTCATGGCGGTGCCGATCGGGTTTCGTTTGCAACGGCATTGGAAGAAGCAATCAAGGAAGTGGATATGGACGTACCGGAAAGAATTTCACGTCGGCTTGAACGACTGCAAATGAACGGTGCAGTGGGCTTATGATCTACTCCCGAATCACTGGTACCGGGTCCTATCTGCCTGAACGGATTATGCCCAACTCTGAATTGACGACCATGGTCGATACTTCAGATGAATGGATACAATCGCGTACAGGAATCAAGCAACGCCATATCGCCAGGGCAGATGAATCTACCTGTGATATGGGCGCTGTTGCAGCCACACGGGCATTACAATCGGCAGGGTTAGAGCCAAACCAGTTGGATCTGGTGTTGTTTGCTACTTCCACGCCGGATCAGATTTTTCCAAGCACGGCCTGTTTGTTACAACGCCAGCTGGAAATTACCAATGGTTGTCCAGCATTTGATGTGCAGGCTGTTTGTTCCGGTTTTGTATATGGACTGACCATTGCCGATAAATTCATCAAGTCTGGAAGTGCAAAAAATGTGTTGTTGATCGGTGCTGATTGTCTTTCCAAGATTGTCGACTGGACAGATCGAAGCACCTGCGTCCTGTTTGGAGATGGTGCCGGTGCAGTCGTTTTGCAGGCTTCAACTGAGCCGGGCGTTTATTCGACGGTTCTGCATGCGAATGGTGCCTATGCCAATATGCTGGAAGTTCCCTGTGGTGTTTCCAAACCGGGCGAGGAGCGTTTTATCAAAATGCAGGGCAGTGATGTATTCAAGTTTGCTGTCGCTGCGATGGATGAACTGGTTGAGGAAGTGCTGGTTACTTCAGCAATGCAAAAATCTGATCTGGATTGGCTGATACCCCATCAGGCCAATCAGCGCATCATTACCGCTACGGCAAAAAAACTGAACATGCCTATGAGCAAGGTCATCATGACGGTAGAGGAACACGGGAATACTTCTGCCGCGTCCATCCCGCTGGCGATGGATACCGGAATTCGTGACGGCCGAGTCAAACCAGGTCAATTACTATTGTTGGAAGCGATAGGCGGCGGATTTGCCTGGGGCGCGGTGCTGGTCCGCTACTAGACAAGGAGAGTTGATATGCAAAATAGTCATGCCGAAAAATTTGCGTTTGTTTTTCCCGGTCAGGGGTCACAGTCTGTCGGAATGCTGAAGGATTATGTCTCTGCCTATCCCGTTGTTAATGCCACATTTGAACAGGCATCTTCCATACTCGGTTATGATTTATGGTCACTGGTCCAGAACGGTCCAGAAGTTGATTTAAACCATACCGAGATTACCCAACCAGCATTGTTGACGGCCGGAGTAGCTATCTGGAAAGTCTGGCAACTATGTGGAGGCCAGAATCCGGATTTTTTGGCAGGTCATAGCCTCGGCGAATATACCGCACTGGTGTGTTCCGGAGTGCTACGGTTTGAAGATGCGGTAACCCTGGTACGGGATCGAGGTAAGTACATGCAGGAATCCGTTCCGTCCGGTGCCGGAGCAATGGCCGCCATTATCGGGCTCGATAGCGCCAGAATCGAACAGTTGTGTCTTGAAGCGGCCATTGGAGGAATCGTCTCGGCCGCCAATTATAATTCGCCTGAACAAACTGTGATAGCCGGAGAAGTTGAGGCTGTTACTCGCGCCAATGAGTTATGCAAGGCCGCCGGTGCGAAACGAGCGTTACTGCTACCTGTCAGCGTACCATCCCATTGTCTGTTGATGAAAGCAGCCGCAGAGCGGCTTGAGCTCAGATTAAATGACATTGCATTTAACCCGCCTGGGATACCTGTGCTGCAAAATATTGATGCCCAGGCACGTGAGTCGGCTGATGCAATCAAGGCGGCATTGGTTAAACAATTGCATCAACCAGTACGCTGGGTGGATACTATTAACAGGCTGGGTGAATTACAATGCCGAACCATTATTGAAACCGGCCCTGGCAAAGTGTTAACCGGATTAATTAAACGTATTAACAAGGACATCAACACCGTCTCGATTACGGACATAAACAGCCTGGAACAAACTGTAAAGCAAATGCAGAAATGAATATACAACTCGAAAACAAGGTAGCCCTGGTCACCGGTGCCAGCCGTGGTATAGGTGCAGCGATAGCGTTGACGCTCGGTAAATGTGGCGCTACCGTGATTGGTACTGCCACCTCGGCAGCTGGCGTGGAAAAAATTGAACAGACCTTCAAGGCTAATAATATCAATGGAACTGCCGCGGTTCTGGATGTGGCCAACCAACAATCCGTTGATGACTTTTTCAATCAACTGGCCGCAGCCAACCAGACTCCGATAATACTGGTCAACAATGCCGGCATCACTCGCGATAACCTGATGTTGCGTATGAAAGACGATGAATGGCTCGATGTGATCGAAACCAATCTGAATTCGGTATTTCGGGTAACACGTGCCTGCCTGAAAGGTATGGTGAAGGCGCGCTTTGGTAGAATAATTAATATTACCTCCGTCGTTGCCCTGTCAGGAAATCCTGGTCAGGTGAATTATTCTGCTGCGAAAGCTGGTATGATTGGTTTCACTAAATCACTGGCAAGAGAAGTGGGAAGCAGGGGCATCACGGTCAACGCCGTGGCGCCTGGACTCATCGTGACGGATATGACCAGCGAACTGACCGAAGAACACCGTAATAGCATGAGCAAACAGACAGCCTTGGGTCGATTTGGCGAGGTAAAGGAGATAGCCGACACAGTGGCATTTCTGGCCTCTGATTCGGCCGCTTACATTACCGGAGAGACAATTAACGTGAATGGTGGCCTGTACATGGCTTGAAACAGCGGTATCCAGACTCAGGCAAGTTACTTAACCGTTTGTTTTTAATAAAAATTAATAATACAAGTGTTATCCAACTTGCAAGTTACATTCAAATCACTAAACTGACACCCGCACTTCGGTGCCTATTCCTATAGGGAGGAATTTTTGATCATGAGTAGCGTTGAAGAACGAGTAAAAAAAATAGTAGTTGAGCAATTAGGCGTAAAGGAAGAAGAGGTCACAATCGAGTCTTCTTTTGTTGATGATCTTGGCGCTGATTCGCTTGATACCGTCGAACTGGTGATGGCTCTTGAAGAAGAATTCAAGACTGAAATTCCGGATGAAGAGGCAGAGAAAATAACAACTGTTCAACAGGCAGTTAATTATATCAATGCTAATCTGGAATAAGATCCAGCATTAATCATGTACAGGCCGCAGCTCTCTGCGGCCTTTTCATTTTTATAAGATAACGATTGAGCTGTGCATAAACGTCGCGTAGTCGTCACTGGACTGGGTCTCATCACCCCGATGGGAAATACAGTCACCGAGACCTGGAACAATCTAGTTGCCGGTAAAAGTGGTATCGGACGTATTACCCATTTTGATACCACAGGTTTTCCCGTTCAGATAGGCGGCTCGATCCGCAACCTAAACATCGAAGATTACATCCCGAAAAAGGATGTAAAGAAGATGGATCCATTTATCCACTACGGTATGGCTGCCGGCCTTCAGGCATTTGAGGATTCCGGTCTGGTGGTTACCGAAGAAAATGCCTATCGCATCGGTATTGCGATCGGTTCGGGAATTGGTGGTTTGCCAGGCATCGAAAAGGGCACACTGATTCTGCAAGAAGGTGGTCCACGCAAAATCTCGCCGTTCTACGTTCCGAGTAATATCATCAATATGATCTCGGGCAACCTGTCGATCCGTATTGGTGCGAAGGGGCCAAATTTTGCTATTGTTACCGCCTGCACTACCGGAACCCATAATATTGGTGATGCGGCTCGCTTGATTGAATACGGTGATGCCGATGTGATGATTGCCGGTGGTGCCGAAATGGCTACTTCACCTACCGGTCTGGCGGGTTTTGCCAATGCCAGAGCCTTGTCCAGCCGAAATGATGAACCGGAACGGGCGAGCAGACCCTGGGACCGTGATCGGGATGGTTTTGTACTCAGTGACGGTGCCGGTGTGATGGTACTGGAAGAACTGGAACATGCACGCAAACGCGGTGCAAAAATCTATGGTGAATTAATTGGTTATGGAATGAGCGGTGATGCCTACCATATGACAGCTCCCTCCGAAGACGGAGCAGGCGCTTCGCACAGTATGCAGAATGCTCTGCGCAATGCTGGTCTCAATGTCGCACAGATTGATTATATCAATGCGCACGGCACCTCCACACCTGCCGGAGATGTGGTCGAAAGTAATGCCGTTAAGAAAGTATTTGGTCAGTACGCCAAATCAGTGGCCATCAGCTCGACCAAATCGATGACCGGACACATGCTAGGCGCCGCCGGTGGAGCCGAAGCTGTATTTTGCATGCTGGCGCTTCGTGATCAAATTGCACCTCCTACTATCAATCTGGATAATCCGGATCCGGCTTGCGATCTGGACTACGTTCCGCATCATGCGCGAAAAATGAAGATTGATATCGCGTTGTCCAATTCCTTCGGCTTTGGCGGAACCAACGGTACGTTGATATTCAGTAAGTTGCGCTGAGCCGATTGAGACTGTCTCCAGACAGTTTGTTATACTTTTATACACCGGTGTGTTTGACCGGCTGATAATCACGACCATCCTGTCTAACCTAATGTAGCTACAGAAAAACAAATTTCATGAGCAGAAATCTGGTTGCATTTGTAGTTGCCCTGTTCGTATCTGCGGCAGTGTGTTTATTTTGGTTAAAGTACGATATGGAGTACAAACTTCATCAGCCGATGCAAGTGGGTGATAATGCAAAATTGAATATCACACTAGGCATGAGCTTTTCAAGTATTGCCTCGACGCTGGCTCAACAGGGCTGGATCAAACAGCCCTACTATCTGATCCTCGAAGCAAGATGGACTAAAAAATCCAGACTGGTCAAGGCCGGTGAATATGCCATAGCGCCTGGTACATCCCAGCTCGAATTACTGGATCAATTGATTGCGGGCAAGGTGATTCAATATTCGCTCACAATTCCGGAAGGACTGACTTTCAGCGAAATTTTTGAGCTGGTAAAGCAGCAACCACAACTGATCCATACCTTGCAGGACAAAGTTGAGACTGCTATCACGCAACAGATGGATTACCTGCAGACCGGTCCGGAAGGGCAATTTTTCCCTGACACCTATTTGTTTCCGCGTGGCACAACCGATGTGCAGTTTTACCAGCGTGCCTATGACACCATGCAGCAGGTGCTGGCAGCGGAATGGCAACAACGAGCAGCTGACTTGCCTTACAAGAATGAGTACGAAGCATTAATCATGGCTTCGATCGTGGAAAAGGAAACGGCCGCCGTCTCTGAACGAGACAGGATTGCAGGAGTTTTCGTGCGCCGTCTTGAGCAAGGCATGAAATTGCAGACGGACCCGACCGTTATCTATGCGATGGGTAGTGCGTATAATGGTAATATTCGTAAGCAGGATCTGTACCTGGACTCGCCCTATAACACGTATGTGTATTCCGGCCTGCCTCCGACGCCGATCGCTGCACCCGGCCGGGACGCCATACATGCGGCTTTACAGCCTGCAGTGGGAGAAGAGTTGTATTTTGTGGCCAAAGGTGACGGCACACACCAGTTTTCAGTAACGCTGGAAGAACATAACAAGGCCGTAAAATTGTATCAATCTGGATTGAATGGACAGGGTCAGTAATGGTGAAAGGCAGGTTTATTACACTGGAGGGGATAGAAGGAGTAGGGAAGACTACTCATCTGGCTTTTATTGCCGATTATCTGGAGGCACGCCAGTATCCTGTTTTGATTACGCGTGAACCAGGTGGAACGAAAGCTGGCGAAGCAGTACGTGAGATCCTGTTACACGGCAAGGAAATACGTATTGATGCAATGACAGAATTGTTACTGATGTTTGCAGCGCGTGCCCAACATTTACAAGAAGTCGTTATTCCTGCGCTGGCGGAAGGTAAAATTGTTTTGTGTGATCGATTTACCGATGCCAGTTATGCTTATCAGGGTGGGGGGCGCGGAATTGCACAGGCTGATATCCGGATTCTGGAACAACTGGTGCAGCAGGAGTTGCAGCCGAATTTGACCTTGTTGTTTGATGCTTCGGTACAAACTGGTTTGTCCAGAGCAAAAAAACGCAGTGAGGCGGACAGGTTTGAATCAGAGACAATTGCATTTTTTGAACGAGTACGACAAACCTATCTGGAACGTTCACGTAACAAACCTGACAGGATCAAGATCATTAATGCGGAACAGACCTTACCGGCTGTCGAACAGGATATTATCCGTCTGATGGAGTCCTTCCTGTGAATCTGCAAATCTACCCCTGGCAACAGTCACAATGGGACAGGCTTGAGACCGCCTTTGCCAATAACCGTCTGCCACATGCCTTATTACTCGCCGGACCAGGCGGTCTGGGTCTGGAGCATTTCGCCCAGTGTCTGGTAGCGCGTTGGTTGTGCCTTGATTCTGTTGCACACACAGCATGCGGACAGTGTCGATCGTGTCAATTGTTTATCGCGGGTAATCACCCGGACATCAACCGGGTAGAGCCTGAAGAACCGGGTAAACAAATCAAGGTAGATACGGTAAGAGAGCTGCTGCACTTCATACAATTGAGCAGCCAGTTTGACAGAGGCAAGATGGTGATTATTGCACCCGCAGAAGCGATGAACCGGAGCTCAGCCAATTCCTTGCTAAAAACACTGGAAGAACCACCTGGCGGATCATTCTTTATTCTGGTTTCCCATCAGCCCGCATTTTTACCGGTCACCATCCGCAGCCGTTGTCAGCGGCTGGATTTTGCTCCTACACACTCGGACAGTGCCTTGCAGTGGTTAGGCGAGAGCTTATCAATCGACAAGTCGAAAGCTGCGGATATTTTGACCCTGTCTCATGGCCGCCCATTGCTGGCCACGTCTCTGGTTGAGAATGATGTTGTTAGCAAGCAAAGCCAGGTGTTGTCAGATTTAGCCAAACTGGACAGTTCCTCAGCCGATATGAGCGGAACTGCCCAACGCTGGCATGATCTGGGGGCAAACGAGGTGTTCGAATGGTTGCAGACGTTTTTTGCCAGTATGGCCAGGCTGAAAATTACCGGATTGCAGCCGTTACAGGCCGAATCTGCACTGGTTCGGGATTTGCAACGGCTGGCAAATCGATTAGACTTGCAGGCATTGATGCGTGGTTATGAACTGGCATTCCAGAATTATCGCGCAGTCACCGGACCCTATAACCTGAATCATCTCGGTCTGATTGAAGAATTTATTGTATATTGGCAATCTATAACCGGTAGCAAGGGAGGTAATTGATCGTGAGTGCAGTCGGAGGACGTGATCCGCGACAAGGTATATTATCGCTAACCATACGCGATAAAAGTGCGCTTTACGCCTCTTATATGCCGTTTATTAAAAATGGCGGATTGTTCATTCCTACGGCCAAGCCCTACAAACTGGGTGATGAAGTCTTTATGTTATTGACCCTGATGGACAGCAAGGAAAAACTGCCGGTTGCTGGTAGGGTCGTCTGGATCACGCCAAAAGGTGCACAAAGCAATAAAACGGCTGGTATCGGCGTACAGTTCAGTGAGCTGGATAAGGGCGCTACCCGCAGTAAGATTGAGACCCAGCTGGCTGGCGCCTTGTCTTCTGACAGACCTACACAAACTATCTAATCCTGTTTAGCCCTTAACTTACAGGGCCAGTTCCTGATGTCACTTCGCCTTGTCGATTCCCACTGCCATATACCCATGATAGAAATGGAAGGAGGAGTGAGTGCAATCCTCGATTCAGCTCGTTTGCAAGGTATCGAGCATATGTTATGCGTTTCAGTGGATATGGAGTCGTATCCGGCATTACTGGAACTTGCCGGTCAATTCGACTGTATTTCAGCTTCTGTCGGTGTGCATCCAAATACACAGATGGCAGCAGAAATCACAATAGATGAACTGGTCAGATATGCTTCCGATCCCAGGGTTGTGGCCATTGGTGAAACCGGTCTGGATTATTTCCGTAGTGAAGGAGATCTGGAGTGGCAACGTGACCGCTTTCGCTCGCATATCCAGGCGGCCAAAGAAGTTAAAAAGCCCCTGATTATCCATTGCCGTGACGCCAAAGACGATGTATTAGCGATCCTGCAACAGCAAGAGGCGGATCAGGTCGGGGGCGTAATGCACTGTTTTGTTGAAGATCTGGAGACTGCGAAACGGGCGATTGATCTTAATTTCCTGATTTCTTTTTCCGGTATCCTGACGTTTAAAAGTGCTACGGCCTTGCAAGCGGTTGCAAAGCAACTACCCGATTCTAGTCTGCTGATTGAAACGGACTCACCTTATCTGGCGCCTATGCCTTATCGAGGCAAGGTGAACCAGCCTGCTTATGTGAGACAGGTTGCTGAGTATCTTGCCCGCTTGCGGGATACCAGTCTTGAACAGATTGCCGATGTGACCACATCAAATTACTACAGATTATTTAATAGTGAAAACAATTAGATAAATAGTATATTTAATGTAAATTAGATATAATTTCACCTGCCTTTATCAGCGTTCTGTTATCCAAAGCGGGATCCCACCTGTATATACCAGTCGAACTTTATATGGCGTTTACTGAAGAAAATAAATTATTGGTTATTGGGTAATCTGATAATGAACAGCCCCTGCTAAGTAACTACCTGCTGGGCGCGCGCCAAACAACATTCTAGCAGCTGTGAATACTTCCGCTACATAGCAGGGTACCCGTTCCGGTGTGACTCCCGTATAATGCAGGCTCACTTTATCAGGCAGTACCCACACAAATGACCGACAAGATGTACCAACAACTCTTTGAGTTTCCCGAAGGCAAAACCGGTTTTTTTGGCGATTTTGGCGGGGCATTCATACCTGAAATCCTGCATGAAACCATTGCAGAGTTGTGTGTGGCATTTGATGACGCACGTCAGGATCCTGCTTTCTGGAATGAATATGTGCAATTAATGTCCTCATATTCATGCCGGCCCACACCGATAACCTTTTGTGAAAATCTGACGCGTATGCACGGTGGTGCGCAGATTTACATCAAGCGGGAAGATTTAAATCACACGGGTGCACATAAGGCCAATAATGTGATGGGTCAGGGGTTGTTGGTAAATCGGATGAAGAAGAAGCGGGTGATTGCCGAGACCGGTGCCGGTCAGCACGGTGTTGCCACCGCCACAATGGCGGCCAAGCTTGGTTTTGATTGTACGATTTATATGGGGGCCGAGGATGTGCAAAGACAGCGGCCGAATGTGTTCTGGATGGAACAGCTGGGTGCAACGGTCATTTCTGTAGAAGATGGCACACGGACGCTTAAGGATGCAATCAATGCCGCCATGCGTGACTGGACCAATTCCATGGCGGACACACATTATGTATTGGGTACAGTATGTGGGCCACATCCGTTTCCGTTGATGGTAACGTACTTCCAGTCAATTATTGGCAAGGAAGCCCGTGAACAAATGTTGAAAATTGCCGGAAAGTTACCCGACCAGATCTTTGCCTGTGTCGGTGGCGGTTCCAATGCAACCGGCATATTTGCCGGATTTCTGGATGATATGCAGGTTGAGTTAGTCGGCGTAGAGGCCGGGGGTGAAGGTATGACCGGTGGTCGTCATGCGGCGCGTATTGCCAGTGGTCAGGGGCACATAGGCGTTGCCCAGGGATATAAAACCTGGTTCCTGCAAAATGCAGAAGGCCAGATGCAAGATACCCATTCTGTCTCTGCTGGACTGGATTATGTCGGTGTAGGGCCAATTCTCGCCAGTTTGCATCAACGCGGCCGTGTACGGTTTGCAGCGGCTACCGATCGTGAAGTAATTGATACCTTCAGGCTCGTCGTAAAAAGTGAAGGTCTTATTCCGGCGCTGGAAAGTACACATGCGATTGCACAGGCACTGAAAGAAGCTCCGAAACGAAGCAAACAGGACATTATCCTGATCAATATGTCCGGACGAGGTGACAAGGATATCTTCACAATTGCAGATGCCTTGCAGGATGAAAAATGGAAGGAATTTATTCGAAAGAAAGCAGCCAGTTACAAGTAGGTAACAGTTTGCTTATACCATCAGGTTGTCGTTGTAAGGATTAATTATCAGATGCTAGAAAACTATATCAGGGAAAGACTGGAGTCGCGTTGTTTGTTGTTGATGACGCACGCTGTTGTCGGATATCCGTCACTGAATGAAAACTGGGACATGCTGGGTGCCATGCAAAAAGCCGGAATCGATCTGGTTGAACTGCAATTACCTTTCAGTGAGCCAATAGCGGATGGTCCGGCCTTTATCCGCGCCAATCAGGGCGCACTGGATCACAAGATTAACTGGGAGCTTTATTTTAATTTCTTTACCCGGGCGAGTGCTGAATTTGACTTCCCGATTTTGTTTATGGGCTATTACAACAGTATTTTTACCATGGGCCACCAAACGTTTTGTGACCGCCTCAAGCAGGCTGGCGGCAGCGGTTATATTGTGGCGGATTTGCCGGTGGAACAGTCTGTTGAACTGGATGCGTGTGCAAGACCGGCAGGACTGGATCATATCCAGATCATGACTCCGCTGAATTCAGATCAACGCTTGCAACAGATAGCTGATGTTGCCACGGGTTTTCTATATTGTGTTGCCCGCAAAGGTGTAACCGGTAAGGAAACCGAATTTGATCAGGATCTGACTGCCTATATGCAACGTTGCCGCGCTGTTACCGACTTGCCACTGGCTGTCGGTTTTGGTCTCAAAACGGCTGAGCAGCTCAAGTCATTAAGGGGTACAGCAGATATTGGAATTATTGGAACAGCCTGTCTTGAAGTCTGGGAACAACAAGGCCCGGCAAAGTATGCCAGATATCTTGAGGAAATGAGAAAAGCGGCGGACTGATTAAGTAGATGAATAACTGCTCGGTGTATTAAACCGATGTGGTCATCAGTATCGGTTCTACATCATACAATCTGGCCAGACTGAGTATCTGTTGATTCATGCCTTTTAATTGCAGGGAAATCTGCCGGGATTGTGCGTAGCGTAAGCCGGCGAGCAATAGACTGATAACCGAAGAATCACATTGCTCTACCTGACTGCAATCCAGCTGGGTAACCCCGGGAACCAGTGCGTGCAGGAGTTGTTTATGCAGTTCGGTTACTGTCTGGAAATTGATGCGACCATGCAAGGTGACTACTTCACCGTTGCGCTGTAACTGATCAGTGTCACTCATTCCATGTTCTTCCGGTTCTTTTCCGCCAGACTGGCCACCAGGCCATCAATTCCGGATTTGCTGATTTCACTGGTAAAACTCGTCCGGTAACTGACGATTAAACTGACACCACCGACGGTGACATCGATAACTTTCCAGTCACCATTATCGGCTCTCATTCGCAGGGCCAGTTTGACCGGCTCTCCTGCCGAACTACTGACTTCCATATCAATGTTTACATCACCCTGTGCCGTAGTGTTGCTGGATTTGATTGTGGTTGTTTCATTTCGTTTTGAAAACAAAACATTTGAATAGGTTCGCACCAGCAGTGTACGAAATTCATTTTGAAGCGTCGTTTTCTGTTCTGCACTGGCCTGGTTCCAGGGACGACCAACCGCCAGCTGGGTCATGACATTGAAATTGAAGCGAGGTAACAGCCGTTGCTCTACCATGGCGATCAGTTTGGTGTTGTCGCTGGAATAGAGGGCTTCGTTGGCTCGCATGTCGGTAATCACATCATTGACAGTCTGATGTGTGATTGCTGTCGGTTCATTTTCATTTTGCTGCGCATGGACGACAAACGACAGGAAACTGCAACAAACCAGCAGTTGTATCATGATTTTGAAATGATTCATTTTGCTACGCATAGTTTTGATTCTTGGACTCCGTAAATTAAGGGTTAGTTGTTTCACCAGCTTTATTCAGCATAAAACCGCTGATCAGTGATTCAAGCACCATGGCAGAAGATGTCAGTGTGATTTTGTCACCGTTTTGCAACGATTGTTCCTCACCGCCGATTTCGAGACCAACATATTGTTCGCCCAAAAGTCCGGATGTAAAAATGCTGGCAGAGGTGTCACGGCTGAAGTTGTAACGCTGCTCCAGATTCATTGTCACCGTGGCACGGAAGGTAGTGGTGTCAAGTGTAATATCAGTAACCCTGCCAACAACAACACCGGCACTTTTAACAGGGGCACGTACTTTCAGTCCACCGATATTGTCAAAGTCTGCACTGATCGTGTAGGTGGCACCACTGGTAGAAGAGGCGAGATTAGCAACCCGAAGTGAAATAAACACGGTCGCGGCGATCCCGATGGCCACAAAAATTCCTACCCAAATATCCATAGTTGCCCGATTCATTATATCCCCCGGAACATAAATGCTGTTAAGACGAAGTCAAGTGCCAAAATTGAAAGTGAAGATGTCACCACGGCACGTGTGGTTGCATTGGAAACGCCTTCCGCCGTTGGTGGCGAATTATATCCCTCGAACACGGCAATCAGTATTACGGCTACAGCAAACACCACGCTCTTGATTGCACCATTCATAACATCATTGCTGAAATCGACAGAAGCCTGCATCTGTGACCAGAAAATTCCTACGTCAACACCGAGTAACGGTACCGCAACCAGATAACCACCCGCAATTCCCATGACATTAAACATGGATGTCAGCAACGGTAACGAAATAATTCCGGCCCAGAACCGGGGTGCAATTACCCTGGCCACCGGCTCTATTGCCATCATTTCCATGGCACTCAATTGTTCGGTTGTCTTCATCAGGCCAATTTCTGCGGTGACCGCGGTGCCTGCGCGACTGGCAAACAGCAGGGCAGATAAAACCGGGCCCAGTTCGCGTACCAGTGCCAGCGCCACAACCGTTCCCACGCCTTCACCAGAACCAAATCGTTCCAGCGTATCGTACATTTGTAAGCCCAGTACCAGACCGACAAATATTCCGGATACCAGAATAATGATCAGCGATTGCACGCCGATGAAATAAGTTTCTCTCAAAACCAGCCTTGGACGCATCAGACAGGTGCCAGACTGGAGTAAAATCTGGATCAGAAACCGGCTGATGTAACCCAGTCTCATCAGGCGGTTATTTACATGATTTCCAAGCGCGGCAATCATTTTCATGCGATTTTGCCCAGCAAGGTGTCAGCATAATCCGTGGAGGGATAATGAAACGGGACAGGGCCGTCCGCTTCACCCCAGATAAACTGATGTACGAATGGCATGGTTGAGGACTTGATCGTTTCTGTTACCCCTTCAGCCACTACCACACCTTCTGAGACCATATACACATAATCCACGATTTTCAGTGATTCCTGTACATCATGTGTAACCACAATTGAAGTAGCACCCAGTGCGTCATTCAATTTGCGGATTAATGCTCCGACGACTCCGAGAGAAATTGGATCAAGTCCAGCAAATGGTTCATCATACATAATCAACATTGGATCCAGGGCGATGGCCCGTGCCAGAGCGACCCGGCGTGCCATACCTCCTGACAATTCAGAAGGCATTAATTTATAGGCGCCTTGCAGGCCGACTGCATGTAATTTCATGATGACCAGATCGTGAATGATGTCTTCAGGCAAATCGGTATGCTCACGCATCTGGAAAGCGATGTTTTCGTAGACATCCAGATCAGTAAACAGCGCACCTTGCTGGAATAACATCCCCATTTTCCGGCGCATGCGGATTAATTCTTCATTGTTTAAATCACCGACAGATTGTCCGTCGACTTTTACCGTGCCGGTCGTTGGTTTTAACTGGCCGCCTATCAGTCGCAACAATGTGGTTTTGCCGCAGCCGCTGCCGCCCATAATGGCTACCACCTTGCCGCGGGGTACCACCAGATTAATATCTTTCAATATCGTACGTTGGTCGTAGGCAAACGATACGTTCTGTATTTCAATTAAGTTATTGTCAGGCATGGTGATATGATAAAAGCTGAATCAGCAATTAATTAACGCCAGAGGTAAACATTAGTTGATAATACTGACAAAAATCATTCCGCTATCATTTATGTAAATAAGTATGAATATCAATGCGGGCGCATTATACCAATCTTTTAGTGAAAACCTGTCAGTTTTCGTATGTTTTTAACGAAATTACTGACAATTATGCAACAAACGGTAATTAATCACAGGGCATAGACATGAAATTGAGTTTTCTGGGTGCGGCAGAGACAGTTACCGGCTCACGATTTTTACTTGATACAGAACATTCCAGGCTATTGGTCGATTGTGGCTTGTTTCAGGGACTGAAAAAACTGCGTGAACGTAACCGCCTGGCCTTTCCGGTTCCACCCTCGTCGATACACGCCATCTTACTCACCCATGCTCATATCGATCATAGTGGTTATATCCCGGCACTCGTCAAACACGGATTCAAAGGCAAAATTTACTGTTCAGAGGCAACGTTAGACCTTTGCAATATATTGCTGCCTGATGCCGGACATCTGCAGGAAGAGGAAGCCGAATATGCAAACCGTCATGGTTTCAGCAAACATAAACCGGCATTGCCGCTTTATACGGAAATTGAAGCACGAGCAAGTCTGAAGTTGTTCTCACCTGTTGCTTTCGATACCGAGTTTGGTCCGGCTACGGGTCTGACTGCACGATTTGTGGCCAATGGACACATACTCGGATCCGGAGCCGTATATATTTCGGATGGGCGTATCAAGCTGGCCTTTTCAGGCGATGTCGGCCGACCCAATGACCCGGTCATGCGCGCACCGGAACCGGTCGAAGCCTGTGACTATATGGTGATTGAATCCACCTACGGTGACCGTCGACATTCACCACAGGCGACCGATCAGGTACTCGCAGACACTATCCGCACCGCTGCCAGCAAGGGCGGCAATATTATCATTCCCACATTTGCCGTCGGCAGGGCACAGTCGATGCTATTTCTGCTGCAGCAGCTGACCCGTGATGGCAAGATTCCCAGATTGCCAATTTATCTGGACAGTCCAATGGCAATCGATGCGACTGAATTATTACGCAAACATCAAAAACTCCATCGTTTGTCGGTTGAAGAGTGTCGTTTGTTGTGTGAAATGGTGACCTTTACACGCAGCGTGGAAGAATCAAAAGCCATAGCAAGTTTGCAACATCCAAAAATCATACTGTCTGCCAGTGGCATGTTGACAGGGGGCAGGATTTTGCATCATTTGAAACAATACTTGCCCAACCAGAAAAACGTCATTGTTTTTGTAGGATACCAGGCCGCGGGAACCCGTGGGGCGGCGATGCTGGCCGGTGCGGACAGCGTCAAGATTCACGGTGAATATTTTCCGGTCAAGGCCAAACTGATCAATCTGGACGGACTATCAGCCCATGCAGACTATGCGGAACTGGGTGACTGGTTATCCACACTGACTGTTGCACCGAAAAAGACCTTTATTGTGCATGGCGAACCGCAAGCGCAGGATGCCTTCAGGGTGTATTTGCAGGACAGGTTGCATTGGTCGGCACAGATTCCAGCCCACGAAGATAGTGTGAATCTGGATTGATATTTCATAACTGCAACAAGCACACTACAACGATATTAACGAATACAAAGGACTAGTACATGATCGAATGGATTACCGAAACGATGAACTCAACCGGCTATCTGGCTATCGTGTTGCTGATGTTTCTTGAAAACGTGTTCCCACCGATTCCCTCTGAACTGATTATGCCACTGGCGGGATTTCTGGTGTCGCAGGGGAAGTTGAGTTTTGCTGGAGTACTCGCTGCAGGTACTTTGGGTACTGTATTGGGAGCACTACCACTTTATTATGCAGGCAAGTTATTGGGTCTCAAACGCTTGCAACAATGGGCCGATCGTTTTGGTCGATGGTTTGCGGTATCTGCCCGTGATCTCGACAACAGTAATGAATGGTTTAACAAGTACGGCGTACGGACAATATTTCTTTGCCGTCTGATACCTGGAATTCGCTCATTGATTTCCATCCCTGCCGGTATAAATACAATGAATATGGGTGTGTTTCTGCTTTATACCACGATAGGTTCGGCCATCTGGTCCGCGTTGTTAACTTTTGCAGGCTATCTACTCGGAGAAAATTACGAGCTGGTAGAAAAATACATGGGACCAGCCTCGTATGTCGTCGTCGGTATACTGGGTGTGGCTTATGTCATCTGGGCGTTCTGGTACAAGCCTAGAAAACAGGGTTGTAGATGAGGGGGACAGGTTTAAACCTATCCCCGCAAAACTGGATCAGATAAAAAATGGCCCACGCATTTCGTATGTACGGCCATCCTCACTGTTACCAGCAGGTCCGCTTTGTGAACTGAAATACAATCGGCTACCATCCGGACTGAAAGCAGGGCCGGTGATTTCAGAACCGGTATGCCCGATCACATTGATGAGTTCAAAGGGTTTCATGTTCTTGCCAACTACAATTAACCGCATTTCCTTGCCGTCTTCGGCCACCAGTATATCGCTGCCTGCGGAGACGGTAACATTGTCGACATCGGCAAGACCCGGTTCAAATATTCCGTCGCGCTGTTTGTCATAAATCAAATCGATCAAGTTTGCAGTTGTATCGAGTGCCCAGACCCGGTTATCACCTTTCGAACTGAAATAGACGATACCCTGGTGGTACCAGCAACCTTCGCCGCCATTGAACGATGTCGCATTCGCGACCTGTTTACGGGTGGGTATACCGGTAGATTCCGGGACGGGCACGGGTATGGTAACCCAGCTGATTGCGCGGGTCTGATACGGGTCTACACCTTCGACAACAGCAACCTCCAGACGACCGTTATTGAGATCGGCGCGACCATTATCCGGATAATGGGCAGGGACAAATCGATAAAAATTGCCGTCTGGCTTATCTTCAGTCAGATAGATATGCCGGTTGATTGGATCTACCGTGGCCGCTTCATGTGTAAATGCACCGAGTGCAGGTACTGCCTGGGCGGTCCGTTCCCCGGTCGGGTCGCATTCATACACCAGACCGAGTGGGATCTCCTCGCATGATAACCAGGTCCCCCATGGCGTCGGACCGCCCGCGCAGTTATTTTGGGTCCCGCTACAAATGGAATAGCTGTCGACGAGTTCACCTGCCGCATTAAAGCGCAGCGCACCAACACCGCCTTGTCCTGGCTTGTCTATTTCACTGTTGGAGACATACACCCAGCCACCGTCGTCCATGGCCAATACGGCACCACCATCGGGCTCGCGATGCCAGACATACGCTGATGAGTTAATTACCGTTTTACCGGTTCTGGCAATTTCACGCACGCTGAACCCACGAGGAATTACCATGCGTGTTGCAGGGTCGTTTTCCACGGCAACTTCATGCAAGCTGTTAGCCAGATTGGGTATATTGCTTTTACGTGTGGAGCTGGCAGTGTTAGTAGATGCTGCAAATACCGGGTTAGCAAAAATTGAATTACCAGCCGCAATCAGTCCAGAGGTATACAGTGCTTGTTTCAGGATTTTACGACGGCTGGAATTAACCTTGATCAAGTTTTTGTCGGACAACATGGACAGTTACCTCGCTGATAGAGATGATTGTTCGACCATATTGCTAGTTCCATATTACAACAGAGTGACAATTCTATTGTTGATATATGCAGTGAGCAGTTTCTTTTAAAACCAGGGTGTTATCTGTCGACAGGTATTGACTAGTTACCTTGAGAAATTTTAATCCCCCAGTCTCTGGCCTTTTGTTTGATTTGATTCAGATCGAGTGTTTGTAATTCACGATTTTTCAATAATTGTTTGCCAGCTACCCACACGTCCGTAACCTGATTACGACCGGCGGCATACACAATCTGTGATACCGGATCATAAACCGGCAGGGTTTCGGCAAAGTCCAGATCAATCGCTACAACATCAGCGGACTTGCCGATTTTCAGTGAACCTGTCACGTCCTGCAAATCCAGCGCCCTGGCACCGTTGATAGTGGCCATTTTTAACGCCGTCATCGCCGGGATTGCACGACTGTCACCAGAAACACCTTTTCCTATCATGGCGGCTGTTCGCATTTCACCTATCATGTCCAAATCGTTATTACTGGCAGAGCCGTCTGTGCCAAGTGCTACATTGACGCCGGCTTGTTGCAATGCATGGACCGGACAAAAACCACTGGCCAGCTTCAGGTTTGATTCTGGGCAATGAATGATGTTTACCTTGTAGCGTGCTACCAGTTCGATTGCCTGTTCATCCAGCTGTGTCATATGCACCGCGAGCAGGCGCTGGCTGAGCATACCCAGATCATGTAAACGATGTAGCGGTGAGATGCCACCCTGTTCGATCGCTTGACTCACTTCCTGTGCATTTTCATGTACGTGCATATGAATGGGAATATCCATTTCCTCGGCCAGTACTACGATCTTTTTCAGTGGGGCATCGGAAACCGTGTAGGGTGCATGAGGAGCAAATGCGGTACGAATCAAGGGATGATGGCGGAAGCGGTCATGAACCTTTTCGCCTTTCTCAAAGTATTCCTGCGTGCTTTGTGCCCAGGCTGTAGGAAAATCGATTACGATAAGTCCAATGGATGCGCGCAAACCGGCATCAACCGCTATCTCTGCCGTCTTGTCGGGAAAAAAATACATGTCATTAAAGCAGGTGGTGCCACCACGGATCATTTCAGCAATGGCGAGTCGGGTTCCATCTTCAACAAATGCGGGATCGACCCATCTGGCTTCTGCTGGCCAGATATGATTGCTTAACCAGTCCATCAGGGACAAATCGTCAGCCAGTCCTTTGAACAACGACATGGCGGCGTGCGTATGGGTATTGATCAATCCGGGTATCAGGGCATGGCTGTCCATTTGATGGGTGCTGGTGGCTGTATATTTTATCCTGGCCAGATCAGCAGGCAGCAGGTCATGAATTTTCCCGGAGTGGATGACCAGGGCATGGTTTTCAAGGATACGGTCATCTGGTTCAACAGGAATAATCCATTTTGCATAAATCAATGAATCGACATTCACGAACTTCCCCTTTATATTTTCAACAGCAGATAATCAATTCAAATAAACTATTACCAAAAGCATAGCTGAATCAATCGAGGACAACCATAAAATATGACTATACCGGAGATTACTACCGCCGTTGACAGCGTACGTGCCGTCCAGTGGGAGCAGAACTGCTTGCGCTTGCTTGATCAACGAATTCTGCCTGGCCGGTTTGAATACCTGACTTTTGATAGTGCAGAGGGTGTAGCGGAAGCAATCAGCCGTATGGTGGTGCGTGGTGCCCCTGCAATCGGAATCGCCGCCGCTTACGGAGTAGTGCTGGCAGCTATGCAGGCCACCCGTGATTATCCCGGTGACTGGAGGCAAGTGTTGCTGGAAAAATTAACCGTGTTACAGGATTCAAGGCCGACGGCTGTCAATTTGCACTGGGCATTGGAACAAATGCGTACTGTGATCAATCAAGTTCATTCGGACCCGGTCGCACAACTGCTTGCTGAAGCCCACCGAATTTTGCGCGACGATATTGAAGGTAATCAGCGTATGGGCAAAATTGGCGCCAGCTTTCTGCAAAACTGTGGTGCAGTTCTAACGCATTGCAACACTGGTTCACTGGCAACGGGTGGCTTTGGTACAGCATTGGGTGTTATCCGTACCGCTTATGCAGAACAAAATATACAAATGGTTTATGCCTCAGAAACACGCCCCTGGTTACAAGGTAGTCGATTGACAGCCTGGGAACTACAACAGGATAAAATACCGGTCACCCTGATCGCCGACAGTGCCTGTGCCTGGTTGATGCTATCCGGCAAGGTACGCTGGGTTATAGTTGGTGCAGACAGGATTGCCGCTAACGGTGATGTAGCGAACAAGATCGGTACGTATATGCACGCGGTCAATGCCAGATATCACGGTCTGGGATTTATGGTGGTGGCTCCGATTTCAACTATCGACCCGAATACCGGTAGTGGAGATCAGATCGAGATTGAGCAACGCAAAAGCAGTGAGTTGTTGGAGTTTTCCGGTATCCGAATTGCACCGGAGCAGGCAGATGCCTACAACCCGGTTTTTGATGTGACGCCAGCAGAACTGGTCAGCGTGTTAATTACAGAACGTGGTGCGGTAGAGTCGCCAAACCATGAAAAAATCGCCCGACTTTTACGTTGAAAAAAACCCCAAAAGTCAACCGTTTTTTGTTGGTCAGAAACGGGTTTAAATTCCAAATCTCTGGTGTTGTTACAGGCTTTACTATGTTAGTATTTCGAACCTGAAAAACAGGTCGTTTGTACTCATAAACAGCATAAGGAAACTCAGCTTTTTAACAGCCAGATCAATGCATGTCTGAATCAGAATTCGCCCATTCAATAACCCCGGTCAATATCGAAGACGAAATGCGTCAATCCTATATGGATTACGCGATGAGTGTCATCGTTGGTCGCGCCTTACCGGATGTGCGTGATGGTCTAAAGCCGGTCCATCGTCGTGTACTCTATGCGATGCATGTGATGAGTAATGATTATAACAAGCCATACAAAAAGTCAGCCCGTGTGGTCGGTGATGTTATAGGTAAGTATCATCCCCACGGTGATTCAGCTGTTTACGACACCATGGTTCGTATGGCGCAGACATTCTCACTACGTTATGTGCTGGTGGATGGTCAGGGTAACTTTGGTTCGGTCGATGGCGACTCACCTGCCGCCATGCGTTATACCGAAGTGCGCATGTCCCGTATTGCGCATGAATTGTTGCTTGATATCGATAAGGAAACAGTCAAGTTTCTGGACAATTACGACGGTTCAGAAAAAGAACCCGCGGTATTACCTACACGCTTACCAAATCTGCTAATCAATGGATCCAGCGGTATCGCTGTAGGTATGGCTACCAACATACCTCCGCACAATCTGAATGAAGTGATCAGCGCCTGTATTGCCTTGATAGATAATGACCAGCTGAATGTAGGTCAGTTAATGCAGTACATACCCGGACCGGACTTTCCCACCGCCGCTATTATTAATGGATCTCAGGGTATCTATGAGGCCTACACGACCGGACGTGGACGTATTTATATGCGTGCCCGCAGTCACATTGAAACCGATGAGGGTACCGGCGGCCATTCTATCATTGTGACAGAGCTGCCTTATCAGGTTAACAAGGCCAAGTTACTGGAAAAGATTGCTGAGCTGGTAAAGGATAAAAAGCTCACAGGAATACGCGAGTTGCGGGATGAGTCTGACAAGGATGGCATGCGCATGGTAATTGAACTGCGCAAGAATGAAGTCCCTGAAGTCATCATGAACAATCTGTATCAGCAGACACAGATGCAGAATGTATTCGGCATCAATATGGTGGCGCTGGATGATGGTCAGCCGAAGTTAATGAATCTGAAGGATATACTGCAGGCCTTTATCAAACATCGCCGTGAGATGGTGACCCTGCGCACCCTGTTTGACCTGCGCAAGGCTCGCAGCCGTGCCCACATACTTGAAGGGCTCGCGATTGCACTTGCCAATATTGATCCGATAATTGCCTTGATCAAGAAATCTCAAACACCGGCTGAAGCCAAACAGAGTCTGTTGAAACCTTTATGGGCGCCCGGTGTAGTTGTAGATATGCTGAACAGTGCCGGTGCCGATGTGTCGAGACCTGATGCACTGGCAGCAGAATACGGGTTGCAGTCCGGTGGTTACAGACTTTCTGAAATCCAGGCACAGGCCATACTTGATCTACGTCTGCAAAAACTGACCGGTCTGGAGCAGGACAAAATCATCAGTGAGTATGAAGAACTGCTGAAAGCAATTACTGACCTGCTCGATATTCTTTCACGGCCTGAAAGATTAATGCAGGAAATACGAGATGAATTACAGGGACTAAAAGACGCCTACGGCGATGAACGTCGCACGGAGATTATAGAGGATCACCAGAACCTGAGCATGGAAGATCTGATAACGGAAGAAGATGTCGTGGTCACCCTGTCTCATGCCGGTTATGCCAAGTCACAACAACTGGATACCTATCGCTCTCAGCGACGCGGCGGCAAGGGCAAGTCCGCAGCGGATGTCCGGGAAGAGGACTTTATTGAAAAACTGTTTATTGCCAGCACCCATGATACCTTGCTGTGTTTCTCCAGTCGCGGTCGTCTGTACTGGATGAAAGTCTATGAATTACCGCAGGCCAGTCGAGCCTCGCGTGGTAAACCTATTGTTAACCTGTTGCCACTGGTGGAAGGTGAACGCATCAATGCGGTACTGCCTATCCGGGAGTTTACAGAAGGCAAGTACGTGTTTATGGCCACAGCTGATGGTACTGTGAAGAAAACGGCATTGACCGAATTCTCCAGGCAAAGACAAAGTGGAATTATTGCCATCAGCCTGGTGGAAGGTAACCAGTTGGTGGATGTGAAACTGACCGATGGCAGTCAGGATGTCATGCTGTTCAGTGATGCCGGCAAGGTGGTCAGATATCGCGAGGCGAATGTGCGTGAAATGGGACGCACAGCCAAGGGTGTCCGTGGTATTCGTCTGGAAAAGGATCAGAAACTGATTTCCCTGATTATTGTAGAGCCGGATACGACCGTGTTGACCGGTACCGAAAATGGTTATGGCAAACGGACTGTAATAGAGGATTATCCTTTAACTCAGGCCAGAGGCGGCAAGGGTGTAATATCTATCCAGACGGACGAACGTAATGGCAAGGTTGTCGGAGCCGTTCTGGTTAGGGAAGAAGACGAAATCATGTTGATCAGTGATCAGGGTACACTGATACGTACACCGGTCAGCCAGGTTTCGGTGATGGGCAGGAATACCAAGGGAGTAAGACTGGTAAATCTGAATGATACAGAAAGACTTGCAAGCCTTGAACGTATCGTTGAGGAAGACAAGGGACTGGGAGATGAATCGCTAATTAAAGAGGATGAAAAGGTTTAATGGCTACTAAAACTTTTAACTTTGGTCCAGGTCCTGCGATGCTGCCGACTGAAGTAATGCAACAGGTTCAGACTGAATTACTGGACTGGAATGGTACTGGAATTTCGGTGCTGGAAATGAGTCATCGCAGTAAACATTTCCTGTCTATAGCAGAAGCGGCAGAAAAAGACTTGCGTGAATTGTTGTCTATCCCGTCCAATTACAAGTTACTGTATGTTGCTGGTGGTGCGACGGCAATGATGAGTATGGTGCCGTTGAATCTACTGGCACAAGGTGGTACGGGTGATTACGTCGTTACAGGTACCTGGTCAGAGAAGGCCTACGGTGAAGCCAAACGTCTGGGTAAAATTAATCTGGCAGGCACCTCCAAGGCTGAAAAATATTACACCATACCGGATCGGAACAGCTGGAAATTGAGTGCTGATTCGGCCTATCTTTATTATACCGACAATGAAACCATAGCCGGTGTTGAATTTGTCGATACGCCGGATGTCGGAAATATACCGCTGGTTTGCGATATGACCTCCAACTTCCTGTCGCGGCCATTTGATATCAACAAATACGGAGTTGTCTTTGCCAGTGCGCAAAAGAATTTTGGCCCAGCCGGTCTGGCCTGTGTCGTAGTTCGTGAGGATCTGATTGGCAAGGCCGGTCCCCAGGTGCCTTTTCTGTGCGATTTCAAGATTTACGCAGACAACGAATCCATGTTCAATACGCCACCGACTTTCGCCTGGTATATGGCAGGACTGATTTACAAATGGACTCTGAAGCAGGGTGGTTTAAAGTCTATGCAGCAAAGGGCCAATCAACGTTCGGATAGATTGTATGACACCATTGATACATGCGAGTTTTATAGCAATCCGATTGACAGGCAGTTTCGTTCAAAAATGAATGTACCGTTTATTCTCAAGGATGATGCGCTGAACGATGCCTTCCTGGCAGAAGCAAAGAAAAATGGGTTGATTGAGTTAAAAGGTCATCGCAGTGTCGGTGGAATGCGCGCCAGTATATATAATGCAATGACGATGGATGGTATTGAGGCCTTGGTCAGCTTCATGCTGGACTTTGCCAAACGCCATGGCTGATATTCATCTTAACCGGATATGTTGGCGTAGTTTTACTGATCCCGTCTAAGGTCATGACTACTGACAGCAAACTGGCCAGGATTCGTGAACGCATAGATGAAATTGATAATCATCTGGTTCAGTTAATCAGTAATCGTGCCGCGTTGGCAGCTGAAATTGCCAACATCAAAAAAAATGATGGTGCCGATGCCGTATTTTACCGGCCTGAGCGCGAAGCCCAGATTCTGAAGCGGGTAATCAGTGAAAACAAGGGGCCCTTGTCCAACGAAGCCATAGCGATCCTGTTTCGCGAGCTGATGTCAGCATGCCTGGCATTGGAACAACAATTAAAAGTAGCCTTTCTGGGGCCGGAAGGTACGTTTACCCATACCGCTGCATTACGACATTTCGGCCATTCTGTACAAACAGTAGCACTGTCAGGTATAGATCAGGTATTCCATCAGGTAGAATCGCGTGCCTGCCAGTACGGTGTTGTACCTGTAGAAAATTCCATTGAAGGTATGATCAACCATACATTGGATTTGTTGATAAATTCGAGTCTGAAAATCAGTGGTGAAGTTGAATTGCGCATACATCAACAATTGATGAGCAAGGCAGCTTCAATAGACAAAATCAAAAAAATTTATTCGCATCAACAATCGCTCGCTCAGTGTCGTTCATGGCTGGATAATCATCTGCCTGGAATAGAACGTATTGCGGTCAGCAGTAATGCCGAAGCAGCGCGCATTGCTACGGGGGATTCCTCTGCGGCCGCAATTGCAGGCGAGGCGGCGGCAAGCCTGTATCAACTACCGATACTGGAAAGTAATATTGAAGATGAGGCGGATAATTCCACACGGTTTTTAATCATCGCTGAAAAGGACTCGCAACCTTCAGGTGATGACAAGACCTCGCTACTGTTTACCATGCCAAGTAAACCAGGCACATTGCTGAAAATGTTGTCCTGCTTTGCAGACAATAATATAAATATGACCAGAATCGAATCCCGACCTTCACGTAGAGGCCTGTGGGAATATGTGTTCTTTGTCGATATCGATGGGCATATTCGAAATGAGAATGTTGTTTCGGCTCTTGAACGCCTTGAAACAGAAGCATCGATGGTCAAGATTCTGGGGTCCTATCCCAAAGCAGTATTATAGTACCCGATTTAAGCCACTCTATCGGATGAGTTTTTCAGGCCTTTATATTTATAATAGATCTTACGGGTAAACACATTCAGAACAATTGTTATATGTTGATTAACAAACTGGCAATTATCGGCGTAGGCCTTATCGGCGGCTCGCTTGCACGTGCCTTGCGTCGTGCAGGAGTCTGTAAGCATATCAGCGGTTACGGACGTAATCAGTTGAGCATGCAAAAGGCGTTAGAGCTGGGAGTTATCGATGACTATTCCGATGATATCACCCGTGTTGTGAATAATGCCGATGTGGTGGTACTGGCGACTCCGCTTGCTACCATCGAACCCTTGCTTGAGAGTCTTAAGGCCGCCATAAAGCCACACACTATTATAACGGATGTCGGCAGTGCCAAAGCCAGTGTCGTGCGTGCAGCACGCAAGGTTCTGAATAACAGTCTGGAGCGGTTCGTACCAGGTCATCCAATTGCCGGCACCGAACAAAGTGGGGTAGAAGCTTCATTTGCCGACCTGTTTGTCGATCATATGGTGATCCTGACGCCGCTGGAGGAAAACGACCCTGAAGCTGTCAGCTTGATTCGTCAAATGTGGGAAGTTTGCGGAGCGACAGTCGTATCACTGTCTGTTGATCATCATGATCAGGTACTGGCCGCTACCAGTCATTTGCCACATGTGCTGGCCTATGCGTTGATTGATTGTCTGGCCACCATGGATGAGCACGATGAAATTTTCCGGTTTTCAGCCGGTGGGTTCAGGGATTTTACCCGGATAGCCTCCAGTAGCCCCGAAATGTGGAGTGATATCTGCATTGCCAATCGTGAAAACCTGTTACAGGTCATAGATCAATTTGCAAATCATCTGGGAGAAATATCTGCATTGATACGCAGCAATGACTCAGACCGATTGCGGAAAGTTTTTGCCAGAGCAAAACAAACCAGGGATACCATGCTCGCAGAACGACAGACATTGCTGACAAAAACCAAAAACTGATTTATTTACACCGGAATTTTTCTGATGCTGCCCTCCAAACGTATAGATTATATTTCCATGCCAGTCACTGGACTGTCTGGTCGCACACAAGTACCTGGTGACAAATCGATATCCCATCGCGCCATCATATTTGGTGCGATTGCAGAGGGTGTCACGCACATCACAGGTTTTCTTGATAGTGCAGATACGATTGCTACGGCCAATGTGTTCCGGGAAATGGGTGTACGTATAGACAGAAACGTCGATTCAATGACGGTACACGGTGTGGGTTTGCGTGGGCTTAAGCCATCCTCCGCTCCGTTATATTTCGGGAATTCAGGGACATCTGTAAGATTACTCTCCGGTGTGCTTGCCGGCCAGCGGTTCAATTCTGAATTGATTGGTGATGAATCCCTGATGCAAAGACCGATGCGCAGGGTAGTACTGCCTCTTAAAGAAATGGGTGCCAATATCGATTGTACCGATATGGGAACCTTGCCGATGCGTATTACGGGAGGCAACCAGCTGCATGGTATTACCTACAAAACTCCGGTAGCCAGTGCACAGTTGAAATCCTGCTTGCTACTCGCCGGTCTGTATGCAAACAGTGCCACAACCATCATTGAACCTGCTGTGACGCGCGACCATACGGAAAGAATGTTACCCGGTTTCGGATGCAAGGTTTCCACTATCGATCATACGGTAGTACTGCAACCGGGTGCCCTGAGCGGCACCCGAGTCAATGTTCCTGGTGATATATCGTCGGCCACATTTTTTATGGTGGCGGCGAGTATTTGTCCTGGCGCCGATATTGTACTGGAAAATATTGGAATTAATCCCACCCGACACGCGGTGATTGAAATTTTACAGCGTATGGGCGCAGACATTCGTGTTGAAAACTTGACAGGGAATCAGAATGTTGAGCCGGTTGCAAACATTCAGGTGAAATACAGACCACTCTCGGCAATCATAATACCATCTCATCTGGTACCTATCGCCATTGATGAGATTCCTGCTTTATTGATTGCGGCGGCCTATGCGCAAGGGACAACAATATTGCGCGATGCGGCTGAACTCAGGGTCAAGGAAAGTGATCGGATTGACGCCATGGCAGAAGGATTGACCAGACTGGGAGTTTCAGTTGTTACCAGACCCGATGGAATGGAAGTGACTGGCGGATCCATTCAGGGAGGAACGGTGAACAGTTTCGGTGACCACCGAATAGCCATGGCATTTGCCGTTTCAGCTATCGGCGCACATGCTCCGGTAAAAGTTCAGGATTGCATCAACGTGAATACCTCTTTTCCGGGGTTTGTGGAACTGGCAAACTCACTCGGTATGAATATCGCCACTGAACAGTCTGATGTCTGATATCCCTGTTATCACGGTTGATGGACCGAGTGGCACCGGCAAGGGCACAATCTGTATACAACTGGCAACACGACTGCACTGGCATTTTCTAGATAGCGGAGCGTTCTATCGCACATTGGCGCTGGATGCGCTAAGCACAGGAATTGGTCTGGAAGACAGTCAGGCACTTCATCATTTGGCTACTCACCTGGATATCGCTTTTAAGCCTGATGTGAATGGTACATCAGTAGCTATTTGCCTTCGAAATGAAGAGGTTAGCGCAGATATCCGTTCAGAGAAATGCGGCAATGCAGCATCCAAAATTGCGGTATATCCTTTAGTGAGAAACGGCTTATTAAGCCGTCAACGTGCATTTAAACGTCTACCTGGCTTGATTGCAGATGGCAGAGATATGGGCACGGTAGTCTTCCCGGAGGCACAGTTAAAAATTTATCTGACCGCCAGTGCAGAGGCGCGTGCAAAAAGACGCTATAAACAGTTGAAAGAACAAGGGTTTAGTGTTAACCTTGCCCGCCTTTCGGCCGAGATAGCTGAGCGTGACGAAAGGGATTTACAGCGTTCGGTGTCACCATTAATACCTGCTGCTGAAGCAATTATTATCGACACGACCGACGTAAATAGAGAAGAGGTTGATCAACAGGTTATGGCTCTGGTTCGCAAAACCTTTCCACATACTGTTGGTCAGCTACCGATAAACTAAACAGATCGGACCATTCTGCTGGCATACCGCTGTGCAGGATTACTGATCAGGAAATGTATATTTCATGAGTGAAAGTTTCGCAGAATTATTTGAACAGAGTCAGTTGAACTCCAAGATGCACCCCGGCAGTATCATTAACGGTATTGTTATTGATATTAATGCAGACAGTGTTGTTGTTAATGCCGGTCTGAAATCCGAGGCATATATTCCCATTGAGCAATTTTACAATGAGAAAGGTGAGCTCGAAGTAAGCGTGGGTGAAAGAGTTGATGTGGCGCTGGATGCAGTTGAGGACGGTTATGGTGAAACCAGACTGTCTCGTGAAAAAGCCAAACGATTGCTGGCCTGGGTATTCCTCGAAAAGGCGCATCTGTCTGGCGAAACCGTAATCGGTGTAATTACCGAGCGGGTCAAGGGTGGATTTACAGTTGATATCGACAAGGTCAGGGCATTTTTGCCGGGATCGCTCGTGGACACCCGTCCGGTTCGTGATACTTCTTATCTTGAAGGCAAGCCGCTTGAATTCAAGGTTATCAAGATTGATCAGAAACGTAACAACGTTGTTGTGTCCCGTCGTGCTGTTGTTGAGAGTGAAAGTTCAGCAGAACGTGATGCCATGCTTGAGAAAATTACCGAAGGTGCAGTGGTCAAGGGCGTGGTCAAGAACCTTACTGACTACGGTGCGTTCCTTGATCTGGGTGGTATAGATGGTTTGCTGCACATAACTGATATGGCCTGGAAGCGTGTAAAGGATCCGGGTGAGATAGTAAGCATCGGTGCAGAAATTGATGTGAAGGTCCTGAAGTTTGATCGTGAACGTAACCGCGTATCGTTGGGTCTGAAACAGATGGGCGAGGATCCATGGACCGATTTAACCCGCCGACTGCCTGAAGGCAGTCGTCTGCGTGGCAAGGTCACAAACATTGCTGACTATGGTTGCTTTGTCGAACTTGAAGAAGGCGTTGAAGGCTTGGTTCACGTGTCAGAAATGGACTGGACCAACAAAAACGTTCATCCATCCAAGATAGTTCATATCGGTGATGAGGTTGATATCGTTATTCTTGATATCGATCAGGAACGTAGAAGAATTTCACTGGGTATGAAACAGTGCCAGCCCAATCCCTGGGAACAGTTTGCTGCTACCTATAACAAGGGTGACAAGGTTGTTGGTACTATCAAATCAATTACTGATTTCGGAATATTTATTGGTCTGGAAGGCGGAATTGACGGGTTGGTACATTTGTCAGATGTGTCCTGGTCTGATGAAAGTGATGACGCCATTCGCAAGTTCCAGAAAGGTGACGAGATTGAAACCACCGTGCTGGGCGTAGATGCAGAACGTGAAAGGATTTCGCTTGGTATCAAGCAGCTTGAAAAGGATCCATTCTCTATTTTTGTGGCCGAGCATCCCAAAGGCAGCATAGTAAAATCCACTGTCATCGCAGTTGAGCAGAAGAATGTGACTGTTCAACTCGCAGAAGGAGTGGAAGGGCAGATGAAGGTCAGCGAATTGTCTATAGACAAGAAAGTTGAAGATGCGCGTATGCTGGTCAAGGAAGGTGATGAACTGGAAGTTAAAATTACCGCGGTTGATCGTAAAAAACGCACAGTAGCTGTATCTGTACGTGCCAAGGAGTCGGATGAAGAAAGTGCAGCTGTTCGCGAGTACGCTCCGGATTCTTCAAGCGGTGCAAAACTGGGTGATTTGTTGAAGGAACATCTGGAAAACAACAACTAGCTGAAAAATCGGCTAACTTAATATATCTGAAAACTGTGACTGACTAAAACTTATGACTAAATCAGAACTGATTGAATCATTGGCAAAACGGCAAATGCAACTTGCCTACAAGGATGTTGAGTTGGCGGTTAAAACCATACTGGAACATATGGCGAACGCTCTTTCCAATGGCGAACGCATAGAAATCCGTGGATTTGGCAGTTTTTCACTACACTATCGTCCCCCGAGAGTAGGTCGTAACCCGAAATCAGGGGATCCAGTATCTCTGCCCGCAAAATATGTACCGCACTTCAAGCCTGGCAAACAGTTACGTGATCGGATAGATCAGACCAAGGATATTCCGATTACGCTGGCAAAAGACGAAGATTGATATGCCGGAATGGTTCCGGCATATCAATCCATCAGGTTATTCCCGCAACGATTTGTACTATAAAGTACAAGAATGCTATTCGCTGGCAGGATGATTATTTAACTTGTGATATCCGAGGGCCGTATGTTACGCATCATCAGGTTTATTTTTGTACTTCTGATCATTTTCTCCGGTTTAGCCATGCATTTGCGTAATGACCAGTCTGTTGTGTTCGATTACTATCTCGGTGTAACCGAGGCCTCTTTTTCCATATTCCTAATCATTGCCCTTACAAGTGGAACCTTGCTGGGTGCCATTACCTGTTTGCCTGTAATATTGAGACAAAAGCGTGAAAACAGGGTGTTGTTATCCAGACTCAGGTTGTGTGAGAAGGAACTGGATAATCTCAGGGTTATTCCGGCCAGAAACTAGAAACAGATGAACAGCAACTGGATAATCCTGCTGTTATTTTTGTTACCGGTTGCGGCCATATCTGGCTGGATGGCCGCCAGGTCCAGTTATAGCGGTAGTGGTAAGGGGAGACATCGCCAGCTGCCGCCGGAGTATTTCAAGGGTTTGAATTATGTCCTTAATGAACAGCCTGACAAGGCCATTGAAATATTCGTCAAGATGCTGGAAGTGGACAGTGAAACAATTGAAACCCATCTGGCGTTAGGAAGTCTGTTCAGGCGCAGGGGGGAAGTTGATCGTGCGATACGAATACATCAGAATCTGATAGCCAGACCTACGCTTGATACAGAATACAAAACCCAGGCTTTGCTCGAACTTGGGCTGGATTATATGAAACTGGGAATACTTGATCGAGCGGAAGGTCTATTTTCAGAATTGGTAGCAGCTGATAGTACCTCTGTACAGGCCTATACGCATTTGCTTGATATTTATCAGCAAGAACGTGACTGGGACAAGGCAATTGCCACAGCACGTAAACTGGAGTCAATTTCCAGCCGCGATTTACATCCGGTAATGGCACAGTATTATTGTGAGCTCGCTGATTTTGAGTTAAATGCTCATAATAACTCGAATGCCATATCACACCTGAAGCGAGCGCTCAATCTCGATCCTAAATGTGTTCATGCCAGCCTGATGGAAGCTGAGCTGGCAATGAAGGCGTCGGATTATCAAGATGCGATCATGGCTTGTCGGCGAATTGAAAAACAGGATCCTGAATACCTGCCGGAAGTTGTCACCTGGATGCATGACTGTTATGCCAACCTCAAGACTCCGGAAAAATACCGTGAGTATCTGACTGAAATACTGGGAAGTTATGGCGGGATTACACCGTTATTATGTCTGACAGACGAAATAGCCGAGGCAGAGGGTGAAGAGGCCGCTATCCGTTTTTTGTCAGATGAATTGCATAAACGACCGACAGTGAGAGGTGTGGATCATCTGATTAAATACGCCATACTTAGAACTGAAGGCGGCTTGCATGAAAACCTGTCAACAATCAAGGAGCTGACCACACGCTTGCTCGAAGATCGTTCTGTCTATAAATGTCGAGTTTGTGGTTTCGGTGCCAGAAAACTTCACTGGCAGTGTCCTGGGTGCAAGAACTGGAATTCTGTCAAACCGGTACAGGGAGTGCATGGTGAATAACTCCAGAATCATCGTTTCGCTGGACTATCCGGATCCGTTACAGGCAATGGAGCTAGCCAATAAACTCGATCCGGGATGCTGCAAGTTGAAAGTCGGCAAGGAACTGTTTACCCGTAGCGGACCTGAATTTGTAAAAAAACTGGTTCATTCCGGTTTTCCCGTATTTCTGGATCTGAAATTTCATGATATCCCCAATACAGTTGCGGCCGCTTGCACAGCGGCAACCGAACTGGGCATCTGGATGCTGAATGTACATGCCTCTGGTGGAATGAAAATGATATCAGCCGCCCGTGAAGCAATTGATAAGGCCAGTCATAAGCCTTTGTTAATTGCCGTAACAGTCTTAACCAGTCTGGCAGACGATGATCTTGCTGTTGTGGGAGTAAACGGTAGTGTCAAACAACAAGTGCTCAGGCTGGCACGTATCAGCTCGGATTCCGGAGCAGATGGCGTAGTTTGTTCCGCGCAGGAAGTGGCAATGTTGCGTCAGGAGATAAGTCCTTCATTTTGTCTGGTTACCCCGGGTATTCGTCCTCGTGGTGCTGAGGCCAATGATCAAATCAGGATTGTAACCCCGTCTGATGCGATAGAGTCTGGTAGTGACTATCTGGTAATCGGGCGACCGATTACCCAGGCAAGAGAACCATTACAGGCATTATTGTCGATAGAACAGGAAGTGAATGCGGCGTTGTTAAAAGTCAGGAAGCCGGCCGCCGGGACACTGAACCCGTAATTAAAATCCAGTATTTGCGCATCGCTTTAGCTTGCCGACTATTAGTGTAACTCCAGGAATTATTTTATTTTTAGCACAGAATGTAGAAAGTAATTTGACTGATATTTACGAAAACACGGCCAAGCAGGAATCCCAATTTCCATTTTCTGACATAGCAGGCTACCTCAGTCCACTCACACCGGTGATCCCTGTCGTGCCTGGTGACAGTTGTCACTGGGGCCGTCTATACGGAAGTGCCAGGGGGCTTGCTATCCACAGTGCGGCGAAACTGATCAATTCACCTTTGGTTGTCCTGACGGCAGATATCAAACGTACTGAAAGTTTGCTGGAAGAACTCAGGTTCTACAGTGAAGTTGATAATGAAATACCTCTGTTATCTTTCCCGGATTGGGAGACATTACCCTATGATATTTTTTCTCCCTATCAGGATATTATTTCCGAGAGGCTGGCGACACTGACGAGGTTGTCTGGTCTGAACAAGGGAATACTGGTTGTACCCGTGGCCACGGTGATGCACAGGCTAATGCCGGAAAAATATCTGCATGCAAGAAGCCTCAGTCTGGAATCCGGGCAAGGTATCGATATTGAACTATTTCGGAATCGCCTGATACAGAATGGTTACCGGATGGTCTCCCAGGTGATAGAGCATGGTGATATAGCCATACGCGGATCCATCCTGGATATTTATCCAATGGGCTCACAACTACCATACAGGATAGATTTGCTGGATAAGGAAGTAGACAGTATTCGTGTATTTGATATTGAAACCCAGCGTTCGATTGAGAAAGTTACAAGACTTAGCGTATTGCCTGCACGTGAAGTCAGTCTGACGGAGGAAACGATCAGCCGCTTCAGGAGTGGGTGGCGCAGCCGCTTCCCCGGCAATCCTGCCACCTCCACGATATATCGTGATGTAACAGAAGGGATAGCTCCTGCCGGCATTGAATATTATTTGCCTTTATTTTATGAATCGACCAGTTGCCTGTTTGATTATTTACCAGCCACAGGATTGATTATATTGGATGAGGATGCGGAAAAGGCCGTTTCCGTATTCTGGAATGACATTCAGCATCGCTATGAACAGGGCAGATACGACATTGAACGACCATTGCTGCCACCGGAACAGTTATTTTATTCACCGGCAGAATTTATCGGAATTGTAGAGTCACATGCGAGAATTTATTGTGGCGGTTTGACGGTGCGCGAGAAGCAAAATGCCGTGAATTATGCAACACGTGCACCGTTGCATCTTCCGGTGGATATACGTTCCAGTGCACCTTTGGGTATGTTGCAACGGTTCTTGGGAGAGTTTAAAGGCCGTGTGTTAGTGCTTGCTGAATCACCTGGCCGACGTGAAACCATTGCCGAGATGTTCAGAAATCATGGGTTGACCCCTCGTCATTTTAATAGCTGGGCAGATTTTCTGCAGGCTGATGCTGACTTTGGTCTGGCCGTTGCTCCCCTGCAAAATGGTGCCTGTATTGATCAGCCCGCTATTGCGATAATCAGTGAAAGTCAGTTGTTTGGTGAAAGGGTACAACAACAACGGTTACGTAAACGCAGAAAAAATGAATCCGATGCGCTGGTCAAAAGTCTGGCAGAACTGACTATCGGCGCTCCGGTTGTACATGAGGATAATGGTGTCGGGCGTTATCTGGGGCTAATTACGCTTGAAGTAGGTGGGGTGTTGAACGAGTTTATCTGTCTGGAGTATGACAAGGGTGACAAACTCTATGTGCCGGTCTCCTCACTGGACTTGATCAGCCGGTATACCGGTGCTGACCCGGAGCATGCTCCCTTACACCGTCTAGGCAGTAATCAATGGCAGAAAGCCAGGGAACGTGCCAGCAAACGCGTAATCGATGTTGCTGCGGAGTTGCTTGAATTACATGCCAGACGTGCTGCCAGAACCGGAAACAGTTTCACTTTCGACGAGTCTGCCTATCTGTCCTTTATCCAGGGATTTCCATTTGAGGAGACTCCGGATCAGCTGGATGCAATCAATGCCGTACTCGCGGATATGCAACAGGCCAAACCGATGGACCGCCTGATCTGTGGTGATGCCGGATTTGGCAAGACCGAAGTGGCCATGCGAGCAGCGTTTATTGCGGCCAATGCAAACAAACAAGTAGGCATACTGGTGCCGACAACCTTGCTTGCGCAACAACATTACGGGAATTTCAAGGATCGTTTTGCAGATTGGCCCATACGTATCGAAGTATTGTCCAGATTTGTTGATAAGAAACAGCAGAATGAGGTGATACGCGATATTGCGGATGGTAAGGTGGACATTGTGATCGGTACCCACCGACTGTTGCAGGATGATATCCGCTTTGCCAGACTGGGATTAATCATTATCGATGAAGAACATCGTTTTGGTGTCAGGCAGAAGGAAAAGTTCAAGGCAATCAGGGCTGAGATTGATGTGCTGACATTGACAGCAACGCCCATACCCAGAACCCTGAATATGGCCCTGTCTGACTTGCGAGATATGTCCATAATTGCCTCTCCACCTTCACGCAGACAGGCTGTGAAAACATTTGTCTTCGAATGGCGAGATGATCTGTTACAGGAAGCCATACTGCGTGAGATCAAGCGCGGCGGCCAGGTGTATTTTCTGCACAATGAAGTGGATTCCATAGAGAAGCAGGCAGAGCGGATTCAGGCGCTGGTTCCCGAATCGCGAGTCCAGTTTGCACATGGGCAAATGCCGGAAAAGCAGCTGGAACAAGTCATGCTGGATTTTTATCATCGACGCTTCAATATACTGGTCTGTACAACCATCATTGAAACGGGAATTGACGTCCCGAGCGCCAATACGATTATTATCAATCGGGCAGACAAGTTTGGACTGGCGCAGTTATATCAGTTACGTGGCAGGGTAGGACGTTCCCATCATCGTGCCTATGCCTATTTGCTGGTACCCTCGCTGAAATCAATCACCCGCGATGCCGTAAAACGTTTGGAGGCAATTGAGTCACTTGAGGATCTGGGTATCGGCTTTACCCTCGCTGTGCATGATCTGGAAATTCGAGGTGCCGGAGAAATTCTTGGTGAAGACCAGAGTGGGCAGATTCAGGAAATCGGATTTGGTTTATATATGGACCTGCTGGATCGTGCGGTCAGGTCGCTGAAATCAGGTAATCAGCCCCAACTTGACAGGCCGCTCGATCATGGAGCTGAAATTGACTTCCATGTGGCCACCTTGATACCGGAAGATTTCTTGCCAGATGTGCAGACCCGCTTGATTATGTACAAGAGAATTGCCAGCACACGGGATGATGAAGAGCTGCTTGGTTTGCAGGAAGAAATGATAGACCGGTTTGGCCTGTTACCTGATTCACTCAAAAATCTGTTTGAAATTACCAGGCTTAAACACCATGTCGCACCACTCGGTGTCAAAAAAGTGGATCTGGGTAAGCATGGCGGCAGAATCCAGTTTGAAAAACAGGCTAAAATTGATCCGGTCAAGATTATCATGTTAATTCAGAAACAATCTGGCGTATTCAAACTCGATGGTTCAGACAAGCTGAAAATAACCAGTGAATTTAGCGATGTGCCATCACGACTGGCTTTCCTGTATGATTTGTTCAATATGATTTCACTCAAACACACCATATGATTCTGTCGCGGATTAATTTACTGTTAATGTTGACGGCGCTACTAATTTCATCTGGCGTGCAGGCTGAGTGGTATCAGGTTGAAGTAATAGTATTTGAACATGTTAATCCCGGTTTTGATAACGAGGACTGGCTTAAGGATCCGGGGCTGGTGCCGCTGAATGATACTGTAAGTCCTGTAGATACCAGTCAGCTGGTTCCCAACTTGCCCGTATCATATACACCTGGTCCGGCATTGCCTCCACCATGGGTGGCTTATGAGATCATGCCGGCGTCCAGTTACAAACTGCAAGGTATTTACCAGAGCCTGCGACAATCACGGCAATACCATCCCTTGTACCATATCGCCTGGCAACAACCGGCTGTTGATGGCAATCGTTCCCGTGCCTTACATCTACAGCAAGAGGACAGCGGAAGTTTGTTTGAACTCACACTACCGCCAATTCTGGTAACCGATCCGATGCCAGCCGAATTCTACGAACCTGTAAAATTGCTGCTGGATGGTACGGTGCGAATTCGCAGCTCTTCGTTTCTCCATGTGGATGTGGATATGGTTCTGTTCCGTCCGCCGGTGAGTAATATCACTCCGATGAACCTGCCGTCACAGTTGCCAGCGGAGCCAGAGGCTCGTCCGGTTGAGTACGTCCGTTTGACCGAGAAAAACCTCAGGTTAAAACTGGGTGAGGTACATTATTTCGATCATCCACGGCTTGGGGTGATCCTGCAGGTAAACAGGCTGGAATTAGCCGTGCCTGTCACATCAGCAGTAGAAACAACAACCAATATCCCGATACCAGTTGTACAGCCACAAAGGTAAATTGACGAAGCATTCGCTGAGGCCGTTTCTATAATCAACGCAGCTATCAGGCTGTCTCAGTGCTACTGACTATTTGTTCCAGCAGTTTTTTAATTTTGCTCATACCTATATCCAGATTCTTCTGAATGATTTCCATGGTGATTTCTTCATTGGATTTACCGGCCGCCCAGTTGACAACCAATGAAATTGACGCGTAATCCATTCCCAGTTCTTTTGCCAATGCAGCTTCAGGCATACCGGTCATGCCGACTATGTCACAGCCATCTTGTTCCATGCGCCGGATTTCTGCAGTCGTTTCCAATCGTGGCCCCTGCGTAGCGCCATAGGTTGCACGTGAAATCAGCGGTTGTGAAATACTGGCGGCTGCCTGGACAACCAGCTTACGTAAGCTGTCACTGTATGGTTCGGTAAAGTCGATATGATTGACACTGTCAGTATCACCACTGGAATAAGTGTGTTCTCTGCCCCAGGTGTAATCTATGATTTGATCGGGTAACACAATAACGCAGGGCCCCATTTGCTCAGTGATACCTCCAACCGCATTGATGCTGATAATTCTGTTCACGCCTGCATCCTTAAGAGCCTGGATGTTTGCCCGATAATTGACCTTATGTGGCGGGATGGCATGAGGATCACCGTGTCTTGGCAGGAACAGGATTTTGCTTCCAGCCAGTGTGCCAGATACCAATGCCGCTGACGTGTTACCAAATTTCGTCTGAATAAATTGTTTGCCGGTTACCTGAACCGAATCGAGCCGGGTCAGACCAGTACCGCCAATGATGGCCAAATGGTTCATGATCTGGCCAGCCCGGCGCGTCCGGCCCAGTCACGACAAAATAACAGAGCTGATCGACCACTACGTGATCCATGCTGGAGCGCCCATTTCAGAGAGGCCAATCTCACAGAGTCATCAAGGATTACGTCTTTTTGCATCAGACGGTTTAGCCAGTATTGCACCAGTTCAAGATACTGATCCTGATTGAATGGATGAAAAGAAACCCATAATCCGAATCGTTCAGACAGGGAAAGCTTTTCTTCCACGCCTTCACTCAAGTGCAATTCCTCGCCTACCAGTCCACTGTTGAGATTATCCTGCATATGTTCTGGCATCAGATGTCTTCTATTGGAGGTAGCATATACCAGTGTGTTTTCCGGCAACGGGTTTATTGAACCGTCCAGGATGACCTTGATGGCCTTGTAGCCGGGATCATTGGTTTCAAAAGAGAGGTCATCACAAAAAAGCAGATAACGACCTTTTCGATCATAAAGACTGTCACAGATTGCTGGCAATCTACCCAAATCATCCCGCTGGATTTCAATTAACCGTAGACCTTCCGGATGGTAACGGTTAAGCAGTGCCTTGACCAAAGAGGATTTTCCGGTACCTTTGGGACCCCAGAGCAGGGCATGATTGGCTGGAAACCCATGGATAAACTGCCGGGTATTGTCTATCAGCAGCTGTTTTTGTCTGTCGATACATTTAAGATCCTCCAGCTCAATGCCGGATGCATGTTTGACAGGTTCCAGATGTTTACTATCACTACTGTAACGCCAGCAACGGTACTGGTTCGGATCAATATCCAGTCCATTGTTATTGTGGTCATCCAGCCGCGATTCCAGCCTGTCCAGTAACAAGTTGGCTCGTTTGAAAAAGGTTTCCATCTCAGACATGTAGATTACCGCTCATATTCAGTTTGTTTCTCTGTTTGATTATATGATTTCCTGACCCGATTCGGCAGTATTAATTAAAGAAGATTTGCAAGTCTAAACTGTCGAGACGAGACATTGCCCTTATCCGGTAGCAAACCGCCTCTAATTTGGGAAAATTATTGTTACAGGTTTAGCAAGAAACCACTAAATCTGGTACGCTTGCATCCTGATTTTGCGGGTTTTTCACCAGAGTGGACACAAGCTGGTCCGTTGCCCTTACCAGTGTGAAACACCTGCTCCAACACATTAAAAAATGAGGATAGTTCATGTTCACTAAGGATATGAAAATAGCAGGATATGACGATGTACTCTGGCAAGCCATGCAGGGGGAAATGCATCGTCAGGAAGAGCATATCGAATTGATTGCATCAGAAAATAATGTCAGCCCAAGGGTTATGGAAGCACAGGGCTCTGTACTGACAAATAAATATGCAGAAGGCTATCCAGGTAAGCGTTATTACGGCGGTTGTGAATATGTCGATATCGTGGAGCAACTGGCGATTGATCGGGCCAAGACATTATTTGGAGCGGATTTTGTTAATGTACAGCCGCATTCCGGTTCACAGGCAAACGGTGCTGTCTATCTAGCCCTGTGTGAGCCTGGCGATGTGGTTATGGGAATGAGTCTGGCGGATGGTGGCCATTTGACACATGGATCTTCTGTAAATGTCTCTGGCCGGGTCTACCGTGCCGTGCAATACGGATTAAACCCTGCCACAGGAGAAATTGATTACGACAAGGCAGAACAACTGGCACTTGAGCACAAGCCCAGACTCATTATGACCGGGTTTTCAGCCTATTCCAGGATTGTGAATTGGCAACGTTTCCGTGAGATAGCAGACAAGGTAGGTGCCTATCTGATTGCCGATATTGCCCATGTAGCCGGTCTGGTCGTAGCGGGTCTGTATCCCAGTCCGGTACAAATTGCCGATGTGACTACCACTACCACACATAAAACCCTGCGTGGGCCCCGTTCAGGTCTGATCATGGGTCGTGAAAACAAGGAAATTGAAAAGAAAATCAATTTTATGGTATTTCCAGGTTATCAGGGCGGCCCACTGATGCATGTGATCGCTGCCAAGGCGGTTGCCTTCAAGGAAGCGATGGAACCGGAATTTAAAATCTACCAGCAGCAGGTGCTGAAAAATGCACGGGCGATGACCGATGAGTTCATTCGTCGAGGTGTAAAAATAGTTTCGGGTGGTACGGATAATCATCTGTTTCTGGTTGATTTGGTCAATAAAAATATGACAGGCAAGGAACTGGATGCGATCCTCGACAAGGTGCATATTACGGTTAACAAGAACGCTGTTCCAAATGATCCGCAGTCACCCTTTATTACCAGTGGCATCAGGATTGGTACGCCGTCTATAACAACACGTGGATTCAGAGAAATGGAAGCCAGACAAGTGGCAAACATGATCTGTGATGTGATTGATAACAGAGCGGATCAAGCTGTGCTTGATAAGGTTCTTGCACAGGTGAAATTGCTGTGTAATAAATATCCAATGTATGAACGTTAAGTTTCCTGATCCGGAAACGCGATTGCCAGGATAAGTAACGATGCATTGTCCTTTTTGTTCTGCTACTGAAACCAAGGTTATTGATTCACGGCTGGTGGGTGAGGGTGACCAGATCCGTCGTCGTCGTGAATGTCTTGAATGCAAGGAAAGATTTACGACCTATGAATCTGCAGAACTGAATTATCCACGAATCATAAAGTCAGATGGCCGCAGACAAAAATTCATAGAGGAAAAACTACGCGCCAGTTTTTTAAGAGCGCTTGAAAAACGTCCGGTACCAATGGTAATGGTGGAAATAGCCATCAGCCGCGTTGGTCATAAATTACGTGCAATGGGTGTACGGGAAATAAAATCGCGCAAGGTTGGCGAATGGGTCATGGAAGAATTACGAAAAATGGACCAAGTAGCTTATGTACGTTTTGCTTCGGTATACCGCAGTTTCGAGGACGTGCGTGCGTTTCTGGACGAGATTGCCAAACTGGAAAATGATTTGCCTCCTGAAATCAGGGAAAACCAGTTAAACCTTTTAACGAACGACAGTGACGAACCTTGAAGTGGTCAAACGCTGATCACCGGTATATGGCGCAGGCAGTCCAGCTGGCCAGACACGGAATTTACTCCACCAGTCCCAATCCACGGGTTGGCTGTGTCATAGTTAATGGCAGTGAGGTTGTTGGCACAGGCTTTCACATGAAGGCGGGTAATGACCATGCTGAAATCATAGCCTTGCAACAGGCCGGGATAAAGGCGCAAGGCAGTACCTGTTATGTAACACTGGAACCTTGTATACATACTGGTAAGACACCTCCATGCACACCCGCCTTGATAAGCTCGGGTGTGGTCAGGGTAGTTGCGGCCATGATTGATCCGAACCCACGCGTGAACGGCAAGGGACTTGAACAACTCAATCATATCGGTATCAAGGCAGAATCCGGATTGCTACAAAAGGAATCTGTTGATTTAAATGCAGGATTTATCAAACGCATGACCAGGGGTATGCCACATGTCAGATGCAAACTTGCATCGAGTATCGATGGCAAGATTGCATTGGCAAATGGTAACAGCAAGTGGATAAGCAGTGAGCAATCCAGACTGGATGTGCAACGACTGCGTGCTGAAAGCTGTGCAATTATGACAGGTATAGGCACGGTATTGGCCGATGATCCTCTGCTGACAGTTCGTGATTTCAACACACTGGGCAGGCAACCGCTAAGAGTAATCATGGACAGGCAGCTGCGGATGCCTGTTACAGTCAGGCTGCTGGGCCAACCTGGCCCAGTGGTGGTATTTACTCAAAGTACTGATGTTGCCAGACAGGAGGTACTGTCTGCCAAAGGTGTAAAAGTCGTGACAATACAAACCGGAAGCTTTTTAAAACAGAGTCTGGGATATCTGGCAGAAAAATACGAGATCAATGAGGTGCTGGTAGAAGCAGGGCCAGAATTGTCCGGCGCACTGATCGATGCTGGATTGGTCGATGAACTGATCGTATATCAGGCACCTGTTTTGCTGGGTAATAAGTCGCGGTCCATGCTGGCATTGCCTGAGTATACTCAACTGGCAGAGAGTATCAGTATGACACTGAGCGAGTGCAGACAGATCGGTGGCGATTTGCGTATCCATTACAGATTGAATCAGATCGGATAATAGATATGTTCAGTGGAATCATTACAGGGATAGGCAAAGTAGTCAGTGCAGAGGTTACCACCGGTGATATGTGCGCTATCATTGATGCCGGGAGTTTAACCATGGATGATGTAAAAATTGGTGACAGTATTTGTGTAAACGGTGTGTGTTTGACAGTAACCGGATTATCAGGCACCTGTTTTACCACGGATATTTCAGCAGAAACGCTTTCCTGTACTACGTTTGCAGAATTGCTGGATGGAATGCCAGTTAATCTGGAAAAGGCGTTGCGTGTTACGGATCGTCTGCATGGACACATCGTGACCGGACATGTGGATGGCACAGGTAGTATTGTCTCAATGATTGCGGATGCCAGATCAGTGCGCTACGAGATTGCCATTCCTGCGAATCTGCAACGTTATGTCTGCAAAAAGGGTTCTATCTGTATCGATGGTGTCAGTTTGACCGTGAATGAAATTACGGTAGCAGGTGTAAGTGTTAATATCATCCCGCATACGCTGACACAGACTCGTTTTGCCACTTATCACCCGGGAACCCGCGTGAATCTTGAAGTAGACATAATCGCACGCTATCTGGAAAGACTCGAACCCGGTCAGCAATAGATACAAAGTGTCCGGTTCTGGATATACTTGCCTAAATAGAAAAATAGCAGTCTGGAATAATACATGTCGCTTGATAACACAGAAGAATTAATTGCCGAAATTCGCGCAGGCAGAATGGTCATACTCATGGATGACGAAGATCGTGAAAATGAAGGTGATTTTGTGCTGGCCGCTGAGTGCGTACGGGCTGAAGATATTAACTTTATGGCCAAATATGGCCGTGGTTTGATCTGCTTGCCATTAAGCAAGGAACATTGTCATCGTCTGAATCTACCGCTGATGTCCAGAAACAATTATTCTGACACCAGTACCAACTTTACAGTATCGATTGAGGCTGCAGAGGGGGTTACAACCGGTATTTCCGCTGCTGATCGTGCTGTGACCATACGTACAGCCGTTGCCGCGAATGCCAAGCCCTCTGATTTGGTACAACCAGGACATATCTTTCCCCTGATGTCACATCCCGGCGGTGTGTTGTCCCGTGCAGGCCATACTGAAGCCGGATGTGATCTGGCCAGATTGGCTGGTTTCAGTTCTGCCGCAGTCATCGTCGAAATACTGAATGAAGACGGTACAATGGCCAGAAGACCGGATCTGGAAAAACTGGCTGTAAAGTTCGGATTGAAAATAGGCACGATTGCCGACCTGATTCGTTACCGTATTGAAAATGAGAAAACAATAGAACGCATGACCGAATCGGCATTCGCTACAGAGTTCGGTCAGTTCAGGCTTTTTACCTACAAGGACAGTCTGAAAAACAACCTGCATTTTGCCCTGGTTAGGGGTCTTATTGATCCGGATAAGCCAATCCCTGTCAGGGTACATATAGAGAATCCGATTTTTGATTTAACCGGTGGCACGTTGCAAAGTAGTTGGCCTGTTCGGGATGTACTGGCAAGACTGTCGCGAGAAGAGAATGGAGTTTTGGTCGTATTATGCAACCAGATTGAGTTGGACTCAGTCATTTCCCAGATACGTAATCTTGGTAATACCCAGGTTGAGCTGAGTGAAAATAAACAAAGCAGTCGTGATTTTCGAACTATCGGTCTTGGCTCACAGATTTTATCTGATCTGGGAGTAAAAAAGATGCGGGTAATGAGTTCACGTAAACGTTACCATGCCATTTCAGGCTTTGGTCTGGAAATTGTGGATTACATCAATAATTAGTTGACTCTATGCTGACAGGAATCACACACATTGAAGCTGACAAGAAACTTGCAGATTGCAGAATTGCGATTGTTTGCAGCAAATACAACAGCCATGTCGTCGACAGATTACTACAGGGTTGTCTGACTGCACTTGCACAAGCTGGTGTCGATGGCAAGTCTGTCACCCTGGTAAAAGTACCGGGAGCATACGAAATATCGATCATCGTCAAGCAGCTGGCAGAGCAGGGCAGCTATACAGCTATCATTACACTGGGTGCAATTATCAGGGGAGAAACCCCCCATTTTGAATTTATTTCACAGGCTTGTGCTGATGGTATAGCCAGAGTGTCACTCGATAGCGGTATTCCGGTTATTTTCGGGGTATTGACAGTAGATAACATGCAGCAGGCACTGGACAGATCGGGGGATGAAGAAAGCAACAAGGGGTCTGAGTCTGCATTGGCTGCATTGGAAATGATTAGTGTGACAAGAAAAATCAGAGGTTTGTTCACGTGAAAGCGGATTATTCCAAACAGGCACGTATTCGCTCCAGAAGATCCGTCGTACAGGCCTATTACCAATGGTTGATGACGAGAAGACCGGTAGGTGAAATTATCACCGAATTCAAGATCGATAGAACAGAATTAAAAAAAGCCGACATTGAATATTTTGATAATGCCATGCATGGCATGCTCGAACACCGGACGGACATCGATGAGGCACTGAAACCTCTACTGGATCGCCCTTGTGATGAACTGGACCCGGTTGAAAACGCTGTTTTACATCTGGGTGCCTATGAGCTGATGTATTTGCAGGAAATACCGTGTCGGGTTGTACTGAATGAAGCTATCGATCTGGCAAAAATGTTCGGTGCAGATCAGTCATATAAATATATCAACAGTGTTCTCGACAAAATTGCACACACCTACCGTCGTACCGAGCTTACCGGCCACTGAGTTGTTTCAACAATATGCCTGTATCAGAATTTGATATTATCCAGCAGGTATTCAAAAGCAGGGCACAATCTGACAATCAGGTGATCTGTGGCATTGGCGATGATGCTGCCGTGATTGAGGTGCCTACCGGACAGCAGTTGCTGGTTTCTACTGATACGCTCGTTAGTGGTGTGCATTATTTTCCGGATGCAAATGCGTTTGATGTTGGCTTCAAGTCATTGGCAGTAAATTTGAGCGATATGGCGGCCATGGCAGCCAAGCCCTGCTGGATGACCCTCGCACTGACCTTGCCGGAGGCAAACCAGAACTGGTTAAATTCATTCGCAGACGGATTGTTTACACTTGCCAGAAAATATCAGGTTGCGCTGGTTGGAGGCAATCTCGCACAAGGTCCACTTTCCATCACCATTACGATAATGGGCACTGTGCCAGCAGGTACAGCCCTGTTACGCTCGGGTGGGTGTGTCGGCGACGATATCTATGTGACCGGTGAACTGGGTATGGCATCGCTGGCGCTGGCATCATTAAAAGGAGAATGTCGTATTTCATCCAACATGCAGCAGAGCTTACTCGAGCGTTTATACAGGCCGCAGCCTCGAGTTGAAACTGGTATGCAGATACGTAATCTGGCCAGTGCTTGTATTGATCTCTCGGATGGACTGGCGTCGGATTTATTACATATTTTACAGGCCAGTAGTGCAGGTGCCGAAGTTAATTTACCAACTATTCCCATAACCGCATCATTGAAAGCCTTGAACGAACAACACCGCTGGAGTCTTGCGCTTTGTGGTGGTGATGATTATGAGTTGTGTTTTACCGCTCCGGTTGCAAATCGTACTGTGCTGGAACGAATGTCTGGGCAATTTGGTTGCAACATTACTCGCATTGGCAAGGTCACAACTGGAGCAGGTATACGCTGGTTAGATGAAAATGGTCTTGTAAAACCAGTGCCTGATAGTGGTTATAGGCATTTCTGAAACGGTTTTACCGCTATAAATAACCGGAAATCTGCATTTTTGTCAGTTATGATGGATCCAACTGGTATACGGACACAAGGTGATTGGACTGTGAACACCAGATACAGGATTGAAACAGACAGTATGGGCGAAGTCAGGGTACCGCTAGAGGCGCTCTATTCGGCCCAGACCCAGCGTGCGGTAGACAACTTTCCTGTAAGTGGATTGACCATGCCACGCAGTGTCATAAGAGCGTTGGGCTATATCAAGGCCGCCCTGGCTACAAGCAATGCAGAATTGGGCTTGCTGGACAAGGACATGTCAGCTGCCATAGTCAATGCGTCAATGGCCATCGCTGAAGGTAAATATGATGATCAATTCCCCGTAGATATTTTTCAAACCGGATCCGGTACCAGCACCAATATGAATTGCAATGAAGTCATTGCAAACCTCGCCTCAAAACAGTTGGGTAAGATGGTACATCAAAATGATGATGTCAACCTCGGACAAAGCAGTAATGACGTAATACCCACTACCATACACGTGAGTGCGGCGTTACTGTTGCATCAGCAACTGTTGCCAGCTCTGAAACATCTGGCTGTAACCATTTCTATTAAATCTGAAACACTAAAAGACGTGGTGAAAACCGGGCGTACACATCTGATGGATGCGATGCCATTGACACTGGGACAGGAATTAAGCGGATGGGAAAGCCAGATCCGTCATGGTATGGAGAGATTGCAAGATACGAGTACAAGACTGTTGCTGTTGCCACAAGGTGGTACAGCTGTAGGAACCGGTATTAATGCACATCCGCAATTGGCAGCTATGTTCTGCGCAAAACTGGCACAGATCACAGCGCTTGATTTTTCTTCACAGAACAATTTCTTTGAAGGATTAAGCACGCAGGATGTGGCTGTCGAATTGAGTGGTCAATTGAAGACACTCAGTGTCAGTCTGATAAAAATCTGCAATGACTTGCGCTGGATGAATAGCGGACCGTTGGCAGGACTCGGTGAGATTTCCCTGCCTGCACTACAACCGGGTAGCAGTATTATGCCAGGCAAGGTAAATCCGGTGATTCCCGAAGCAGTCTGTATGGTCTGTGCCCAAGTGATAGGAAATGACACCACGATCACTCTTGCCGGCCAGTCCGGTAACTTCCAGTTAAATGTCATGTTGCCGGTAATTGCCTATAATCTGACCCAGAGCATGGAAATTCTGGCCAATTCCTGCAGAATTCTGGCTGACAAAGCGATTCGAGACTTTACGGTTAACCTTGACCAGATTAATCTGGTACTGGATAAAAACCCGATTCTGGTTACTGCATTGAATTCTGTAGTTGGTTATGAACAGGGATCCAGAATTGCCAAGGCAGCGTATGCCAGAAGGGTACCGATAAGGGTTGTAGCTAAAGAGATGACCGGGTTGTCCGATAAAGATCTGGACAGGTTGCTGGATCCGGCCATATTGGCGAAAGGTGGTTTGGTAAAATAATTCCAGTTACTAAAAAAATGGGAGGAGACTTGAATGCAGACTGTATTGCTGACAGATGACAATGAGGACATCATCGAACTGGTGCAGCTCATATTGTCCAAGTCAGGTTATAAGCTGGTGGTTGCCCACGGCGGCAAGGAAGCACTGAGGATCTGCAAGGAAACACCACCTGATTTGATCTTGATGGATTTGAATATGCCGGACATCACCGGTTTCGCTGTGACCAAGGCCTTGCGTTCAACCGGGTTTAAACAACCGATTATCATACTGACAGCTTCAGAGTCAGAAGGTGATCGTAAAAGGGCATTTGAGATGGGTTGTAACGCCTACATACTCAAAACCATGGAGATGGCCGATCTGGAAGTTTCAATCGACCGATTTCTGCAAAAAGAAGGCGGTCTGGATTAACCTGACCAGTACGCGGTATTTTTACAGCATTCTCTGTTTGCTGGTATCATTACAGAATGATACTTACCAGCCTGTTTGACCTGCGCATAACTCTAATATGACTGATCAGTTGCATCAGATTAATGTTACCTACGTCCCTATCGAGGACAGATTGATGATGCGTCTGAACACGAAACAGGGCATTGAATTTCGAGTTTGGCTGACCAGACGGTTTACTGGAATATTGCTTGGTTTGTTAACAACAGAAATCGATAAACATGGAGGTGTGCCCGCACTGGCCTCCACCAATGAAACCGTAGCGATGTTCAAACAGGGCGCAATGGAAAAGCCCTACGAAGCAGAAAAAACAGTTGAATATCCACTCGGATCCTCAGGCATACTCGCCTACAAAATCAACTACAAAAATACGACAGAAGGTGTCATCACCCTGGAAATCCTGCCGGAAAAAGGCAAAGGGGTCAATCTGAACCTGAACAAATCCATGTTATTCATGTTCTATAATCTGCTGACACAGGCTTGCTCACAGTCTGAATGGCGATTGATGGAACGCGGTGTGTCAGCAACTAAACACTAGAAAGTGTAAGGAAATGAACCGGGGACAGGTTTAAACCTGTCCCCGGCACATTAATCACGCGGCCAATTGCCTCAATACATACTGCAGTATTCCGCCGTTATTGTAGTACTCCCATTCCTTCGGTGTATCCACGCGTACGGTCAGTTTGAACGTGATGGCGGCACCGGATTCCGGTGTAGTCACGACAGTTACTTCCTTTACACCTGTCTTGAAGCCTTCGATCGAGTAGCTTTCCTTACCCGTCAAACCAAGTGATTTGGCATTTTGCCCGGACTGGAATGTCAGCGGTAATACTCCCATACCGACGAGGTTAGACCGGTGGATGCGTTCAAAACTTTCGGCAATCACGGCACGCACACCGAGCAGTGTGGTTCCCTTGGCGGCCCAGTCTCGGGATGAACCCGTGCCATATTCCTTGCCGGCAATAATAATCAGCGGTGTGCCTGAGGCCTGATATTGCATGGAGGCATCATAAATTGACATGGTTTCACCAGTGGGCAAGTAGTTGGTTACGCCACCTTCTGTACCGGGAGCCAGTTGATTACGAATACGAATATTCGCAAATGTGCCACGCATCATGACTTCATGATTGCCACGACGTGAACCATAGGAATTGAAATCAGAGGGATCGACGCCATTTTCAATCAGGTATTTACCCGCTGGACTATCTTTTTTAATATTGCCGGCCGGTGAAATATGGTCTGTGGTAATACTGTCCCCGAGTAATGCCAGGATGCGGGCATGCTTGATTGGTTCCACAGGTTTGGCTACGCGCTGCATATTGGTGAAGTAGGGTGGATTCTGGATATAGGTGGATTTATTGTTCCAGACATAGCGGTTCGATTCGGGCACTTTCAGACCTGCCCAGCGCTTGTCACCGGCAAACACATTCTTGTAGCTACCCTGAAACATCTTCGAGTCTATTGATGCTGCAATCGTATCCGCAATTTCTTTCTGGCTGGGCCAGATGTCTTTCATATAGACATCCTTACCATTAGAATCCTTGCCGAGTGGATCCCGGGTCAGATCAATTTTCATTGTGCCGGCAAGCGCATAGGCAACGACCAGTGGTGGTGATGCCAGGAAATTCATTTTTACTTCAGCATGGACACGACCTTCGAAATTGCGATTGCCCGACAATACCGAGCTGACGATCAAGTCAGATTTCTTGATGGCATTACTGACCGGTTCCAGCAGGGGGCCGGAGTTACCGATGCAGGTTGTGCAACCATAACCAACAATATTGAAACCGAGCTGATTCATATAGGGTGTGAGCCCGGCCTTGTCCATATAATCACGTACAACCAGTGATCCGGGAGCCAGACTGGTTTTAACCCAGGGCTTGACCTTCAGGCCTTTTTCACAGGCTTTTTTGGCCAGAATTGCCGCACCGATCATCACATTTGGATTCGAGGTATTGGTGCACGAGGTAATCGCCGCAATCACGATATCGCCATCACGCAAGTCAAACTTTGTTCCATTATCCAGCACCACCGGGGCGGTCGCTTCATTACCGGCGCGCGTATCCTGCAGGTATTTGGCGATTGCCTGTTTCGCGTTCGCCAGGACAATACGATCCTGTGGACGCTTTGGACCAGCAATACTAGGCACAACAGTCGCCATATCCAGTTCAAGTACGTCGGTATAGCGTGCTACCGGGCTATTGGCATCTCGCCACATTCCCTGGGCTTTGGCATAGGCCTCAACCAGTGCCAGCTGATCCGCCGGGCGACCAGACAACTTCAGATAATTAATGGTTTCGTTATCAATCGGGAAGATACCGCAAGTTGCACCGTATTCAGGTGCCATATTCGCGATTGTGGCGCGATCAGCCAGAGGCAGGTTATCAAGGCCCGGGCCAAAAAATTCCACAAATTTTTCGACTACACCTTTTTTCCTCAAAATTTCGACCACGGTCAATACCAGATCGGTTGCAGTTGCGCCTTCAACCAGTTTACCGCTCAGTTTGAAACCGATAACTTGCGGTATCAGCATGGTAATCGGTTGGCCAAGCATGGCTGCTTCCGCTTCAATACCGCCGACACCCCAACCCAGCACACCGAGACCGTTGATCATGGTCGTATGCGAATCGGTACCTACCAGTGTGTCAGGATAGGCAAATGTCTCGCCGTCCTTTTCCATTGAAAAAATGGTACGGGCAAGGTATTCCAGGTTAACCTGATGCACAATACCGGTATCCGGCGGAACAACCTGAAAATTGGAAAATGCTTTCTGACCCCAGCGTAGGAACTGGTAACGTTCCTCATTGCGATCAAATTCAATAGAGGCATTTTTTTCCATTGAGTCAGCTGTGCCGTAATGATCAACCTGAACAGAATGATCAATGACCAGTTCGGCCGGTGACAATGGATTAATCTTGTCTGGATTGCCGCCAAGCTGACTCATGGCATCACGCATGGCCGCCAAATCTACAACCGCTGGTACACCCGTAAAATCCTGCATCAACACGCGGGCAGGGGTAAAGGCAATCTCGGTATCCGGTACACTGACGGGATTCCAGTTGACCAGTGACTTGATATTTTCCGGAGTAATATTCAGACCATCCTCATGCCTCAACAGGTTCTCCAGCAGGATTTTCAGGGAAAATGGCAGGGTTGCCACATCACCCTGATTATTGATGGATGGCAGTGAGAAATAGGTGTAATTTTTGCCATTGACATTCAGGGTAGACTTGGCCTTAAAGCTGTTTTTCATTGATGACTCCAGTAATCAATTGGATGGTTCGTAAGGGTGTCTATTATGCGATATTTAAACAGGCGACAACAGGGGAAATATGCCAGGAGGTATGCGCCCGTCTGACTTAGTTAAAGGTGGAAGCAATCACCCCGCCACCCAGGCATATTTGCTCCTGATAAAACACTACATATTGACCTGGTGTGATGGCTTTTTGCGGCATTTCAAACTGGACCAGGGCCGAATCGTTATCGATAGATTGTATGCTACAGACCTGATCCGCTTGACGGTATCGGGTCTTCGCCTTACATAACAGCGGAATTTCAGGAGTTGTCCCGGCAATCCAGTGCAGGTTTTTGGTGATCAGACCCTTGCGATACAACAAAGGATGATCTTTACCCTGTACGACATACAAAACGTTCGCTCCCATATTCTTATCAACCACATACCAGGGCGCTTCGTTGGTACCTTTGACACCCCCTATACCAAGACCCTGACGTTGGCCAATGGTATAAAAGCAGGTGCCATCGTGTTCACCGATGGTCTGGCCTTCAATCGTCATGATTGGGCCTTTTTTCACAGGCAGGTACTGACTGAGAAATTCACGGAAAGGTCGTTCACCGATAAAGCAAATCCCTGTGCTGTCTTTTTTATCATGCACAGGCAGTCCAGCCATGGCGGCCATCTGACGTACCGACGATTTATTCAAAGAACCGACTGGGAATAGCGATCGGGATAGTTGCTGTTGATTCAGACGACAAAGGAAGTAGGATTGATCCTTGTTCACGTCCAATCCTTTTAACAGTCTGAACTGGTTCTGTGTTTGATCAATTCTGGCATAGTGTCCGGTAGCAATCTTGTCTGCACCCAGATTCAATGCCTGATCCATGAAGGCACGAAACTTGATTTCCTGGTTGCACAATATGTCCGGATTCGGCGTCAGTCCATTGCTGTAATCCTGCAAGAACAATCGGAATACAGATTCCCAATATTCTGTCGACAAATCGATGGTGTTCAGAGCTATTCCAAGCCTTTCACAGACCAGCATGGCATCTTCCACTTCGGCTTCCCAGCTACACTCTCCTTTTTCAGTCTGTTCGTTCCAGTTTTTCATGAACAGAGCCTGTACCTCATAACCTTGTTCACAGAGCAGGAGCGCGGTAACAGCAGAGTCGACACCTCCCGAAATACCAACGATCACTTTCATTTACAGGTCGTGCTCGGGAAGTGGATTATTCAGTATTTCCAGTGGATAGGATTTCCCAGACAAATAATCGTACAGGCATTTCATCACCAGCGGACTACGCATCTTGTCCGCTTTTTGCTGCATTTGTTCGAGGCTGAACCAGACAGCACGGACTATTCCATTGTCCAGTTTACGCAATGCATCATGATTACTGACCAAGCCGTAAAAACAGAACCGCAAATACGTAAGTCCGGACCTCCTGTCCGGATTCAGATAAACCCCAACCAACGATGTGGGTTCGAATTGCCAGGCGGTTTCCTCGAGAACTTCTCGTTTGACTGCGGTAATCAGAGATTCACCCGACTCCAGATGACCGGCAGGTTGATTAAATACCAGAGTGCCATCGGCAGATTGTTCTTCTACCAGCAAATAGCGGTCGTCATGTTTGATGATCGCGGCGACTGTTACGTTAGGTTTCCACTGCATAAGACTTGACTGATTTCAGATTAATGAATTACCGGGTTTATCCACTGGATTTGCCGTCACTCTGGCGCTTTTCAATTTTTGGATCATTCCAGCTACCAGTGATGGAGTATTTGAATTTTAGAATATTATTAATACTGTTTTGCAGCGGTTCAAACAGGTTGCCAGCAATGTAAAGTACGGTACCAAGTCCTATGCCCATCGGGCCGAGAAAGCCGCTGGCAACAGCCAGGCTGTCTGATATCTGGGGTGTTACTTCAGCTGTCTGGTCATAATCATGACTCGAGAGACCGGTGCGTCCGGTAATGGCGATATCTACAGAAGGCCCTTTTAACACCAGATTATCAGTAAAGGCATCGCCGTTTTTGATGACAAAGTCACCTTCAATAAGGTCAAATGCCATGCCGTCACCAAAAATATCACTGAAGTCTAGCACCAGTCTGCGCGGCAGGGTTTGCAAGCTGAGTAACCCGAACAGTCTGCCAGCTGAAGGTTTAACTTCAAGTAACTGACCTTTACCTATTTTCAATGCCAGTGTGCCATTGAGTTTGTCGAGGGAAAAGTCCATTGGACTGCCCATCCAGTTGGCATCAATAGCCAGAGTGGTTTCGCCTTTTTTAACAGCAGCGACATCATAACCGAATGTTTCCAGCATCTTGTTGAATTCGGTTGCATGTCCCTGAATGATAAAGTCAGAACTGTTTTCGATCGTATCGGAACCATTCCATTTGCCCGAGGCCTCAATGGTAAAGGACGGTTTGGTAAAGGACAGGGTGTCAATATATAAACCATAATCAGCCGCGCCAGCTACAAGTGTCAGCGCACCCAGATCCATGTCGGAATAATGGAATGAATCAATTTTTGCTGTAATTGATCGCAAATCGGCCGGATTTGTTTTTTTCTCACCACTGTTACCGGAAGTGCGTCTTAGATAAAGGTTTTTCAGATTGATGACAATCGGCTGCTCCTTGTCAGAACCTGTTGGCACGGTTATGTCACCATTGATACTGTTGCCTGACAAGGTAAACAACCAGTTGCTGTTATCATTACGGGCAGCCACTGAGATATCTTCAAATGAATGCCCAAACAGATACAGATTATTAAAAGTCAGGTCCGTTTGTAGCGCAATGCGCTCCTGCTCGGAATCTGATTTGTTGAAATCCAGTAATTCCATCCACTCATCTACAGCCATCTGATCTATCCGGCCGGTCACCAATACACCCTCATGTTCAATCGAAGTTATCTTGGTATTACCAAAATTAATATCAGCTCTGTCCAGGCCTGAACCAGGTTTCAGGTGGATGTCTGCAGACAGTATATTCCCATACTGTATGGACAATGGTTGTGCAGGATCATCCAGGTATTTGTTAATTTCAAGATGGGTGGTGGTATAGGCATTTTTTGCCAATGGTTGTGGCAGGTTGATGTTCATGCCATACAAATCAGAACTAATTTGCAGCACCCGTTTCATGGCAGAGAGTTCTATATCCCGGGTATAAGTCAATTTGGCCATCCAGCCTGTTGAACCGGTTATTTTGTCACCGAATAATTTCCGGACGAAGGTCAGCCCTGGAAAGTACTGGTTAATTTGCTCAATGATAAAGTTGTTATCACCTTTACCACTGATGGCCACCGTTACCGGGCTATCAGGGGCAGTTTTAGAACCACTGACAGACAACTGGACATCATTATTGTTGTAGCGTGCATTTATATTCTGGGCACTAAGCGAGTCTCGGGTAAATTCGACATTACCATTGATATCCGTAAACTTCAGGTTTTCTATATCGGATGTCAAGGTGGTTCCTGAAAGCTTTAACTGTCCATTAACGCTCATTTGTTTGTCTGGATTATGCAATGATATTGACAGTTGTAATCCAAGATCGACCTTGCCAGCATCTGACAGGGTATTGACCAGACTGGCGAGCATTGAATCTGTGTTTAACGGACTTCTGCGTACATATTTTTTTAAATCACTGGTGATGCCAATTATCTGACCATCAATATTCAGGTCCTTGAGATGAGGGCGCAGATCCGGGATTACAGCTGTCGCTGTGGCAATTGCTGCATTAAAAATTGTTCCCTTATTAATTGTTATCGTCATCGTGCGCCCAGCAAAGGCCACCTGCCCATCAATCTTCTCTATCGAAGGCCATTTGGGCGAATAATCCAGGCTAGCACCTGAAACATCCGCTACAAGTTCAAATACTCCAGTATGATCTTCAAATGGGAAGTTTTTCGCCTTACCCCTGAACAGGGTTTTGACAGAATGCAGTTCGCCATTACGCACTGAGCTTTTGAGCCAGTCACGTAACTTGAATGATGCTGTATAGGGAAAACTGTTGATGAAATTATCGACACTGGTTGGCGCAGTTTCTGCGACCAAATCAAAATAACAACATCCATTTGTAAGGCTTGCAGAACCTGTCAATTGCGTGACTACAGACTCGTTCGTAAGTTGCAAGTGATTTGTAAATAACTGGTAGCCATCATCAGATAAAGTCCAGTTCACATCACCATTAATTCCAAGTGCAACCACTTCCCTTGCTTCGGCAACAGAATATTCAATGGTTGAATTGTTATTTCTAAAGGAAACTTTCCCAGCTTTCGATGAACCGCGTATTCTGGCCGCCAAGCCTGAAATAACAGGCATGGATGATGTCGCTGGCATCAACAAATCACCAAGTGTTACATCAAAATGCAGTTTTTCATCAGGGGTGGCATTTGGAGCAAACTCAAGACGTCCGTCACTCAGGATTACATCGAACGGATGTCTGGTAATTAATTCAAGTGTATTTGCAGGTAAAAGCGAGAGCGAGTCCAGTAATGGATAGACATCTCCAGCTTTTAGATAATTGAAGTTGATTGTAAATCGAGGACTGGAAGGTTCCACAAGCAGATCAATTTCACTCGGTAACCAGCTGCCATTTTGTGTAATGAACTGGTCGATACCAAAGTTAAGTAGCCAGCTTTGGTCAACATATTTGGTGCCCTTGAAACGTGTGAGCAGTTTTTGTACATCTAGATGACTGCCGTTGTGGCCCTTGAGTGAAAAATCATTATATTCGAGCTGGCCTTCCGTACTAACTAGTGCAGCATTTTCCCAGACACTCCACATCTTGATATTGGCATTGCCACCATTCATGTTGATACCCGTGGTCGAATAGTGGCTGTACCAGGAATCAGCATGAACATTGCTACCTTGAAGATATAATTTGGCAGACCAGTCCGAAGTAAGCAGGTTGCCTGTCGCATCAAGGGCGAAGCTCAATTGATCGCCATAGCTGGCTGGCAAGGTGGAGGATCCTTCCAGTTGTAATCTACGACCATCAGACCGTAATACCAGATTCACCGCTGTCAGCGTTACCGGCTCCTGCCCCAGTTTTTCATCTACCCACTCGATCCTGGCATTCTGTAGTTCAATTAATCGTTGTCCGAATAACCATTCTGCCAATTCATCGTTGGATCTGGATTGTTGTTTCACATCAGAAGTGGAGATGCCTACAACAGCTATCGAGCCATCGATATGCCGAATGAGTGATATATCAAACCCGGACAGTATGAGCTTCTCAGGTACGATCTGACGTTGCATCAGGGTTGAAATTAGATTAATACCCACCTGAGCAGAGTCGAAATTGATTATCGGGCGGGTGCCGTCCTTGTTAAGCAGATCAATGTTGTTCAGATAAAGGTACGGTGTCCATCCATGCCAGTCAGCTTCCAGGGTACGTATTGCAACAGGAAAGTCCATGTAGTTACTGACCCAGGCCTCGATTTCGCTTCTATACATGCCAATATCTGGCAAGAATACCCGAAACAAGGTTGCGGTTACTGCAGCAAATAACACGCAAAGGCCTATCGCATAAACAGCAATTTGATAGAGACCTTTGAGTATGCGGGACGACAATTTAATCAGTCGTTAGTAGGGAACAATGTCGTATTGTTCCTGGGAATACTCAGGTTCGATCTGCAGGGTAATTGGTTTACCTATAAATTCTTCAAGTTCTGCCACATTGGCCGACTCATCATCCATTAGCATGGTAATTACCTTTTCAGAGGCCACGACGAGCAATTTTTGTGCGTCAAACTGTTTTACTTCACGCAGTATTTCCCTGAATATTTCATAACAGACTGTTTCTGTCGTCTTGATTTTACCTCTGCCACTACAGGCCGGACATGGCTCGCACAGTATGTGTTCAAGGCTTTCCCGGGTTCGCTTTCTGGTCAATTGCACCAGTCCAAGTGAAGTTAATTCACTGATGGTATATTTTGAACGGTCATGTTCCAGGTGTTTTTCCAGCGCCCTGAGAACCTGCCTTCGGTGATCGGCAGATTTCATATCGATAAAATCCACGATGATTATACCGCCAAGATTTCGTAATCTTAGTTGTCTGGCGATGATTTGTGTCGCTTCAAGGTTGGTTTTATAGATGGTTTCTTCGTGATTACGATGGCCTACAAATGCACCGGTGTTCACATCAACTGTAGTCATCGCTTCCGTTTGATCTATGACAATATGCCCGCCGGATTTGAGTGGGGCCTTGCGATTTAATGAGCGTTGTATCTCATCTTCTATTGAATACATGTCCATAATCGGACGTTCGCCATTGTATTGTTCTATTCGTCCTGTACATTCGGGAATGAACTGGCGGCTGAACTGTATGGCCCGCTCACAGGTTTCCCTTGAATCAATCCTGATTTTTTCAATACCAGTATGCGCCAGATCTCTTAGTGTTCTTATTGCCAATGGCAAGTCTTCATAGATCAAATCTGGTGCGGAAGCTTGTCGGGCCAACAGACTGGTTGAGTCCCAAAGTTTGTACAGGTATTCAATGTCCTGATAAATTTCTGTGTCGGCAATTCCCTCTGCAGCGGTGCGGATGATAAAACCACCTTTTTTCAGTACCTGTGACTGGTGTACAGCGGTATGCATGATCACGTTCGAGGTATCGGAACCTGCGGCAAGCTTTTGTTCACCTTGATGATACTGCAGGATGATGTTTTGTAGGCGTTCACGTTCAGCCAGATCATCAATGCGTTGTGAAACCGCTATGACCGGCTGGTCAGGAATGTACACCAGATAACGTGAGGGCAGTGAAATCCTCGTCGTTAATCGTGCTCCTTTACTGCCCAACGGATCCTTGACTACCTGAACCAGAATATGTTGACCTTCTCGTAACAGAGAAGTGATAGCCGGGTCCTGTATCGGACTGATCATCTGATTGCCTTCAACTTCATTAAATGCTTCAACAATATCCGAAACATAAAGAAAACCGGCCCGATCCAGTCCGATATCAATAAAAGCCGATTGCATACCGGGTAATACCCGGGATACCTTGCCCTTGAATATATTTCCTACCAGACCACGTTTGTTGGTTCTTTCTATGTGAACTTCCTGCAGCAAACCATTTTCAACTATGGCGACACGGGTTTCCTGCGGGCTGACATTTATTAGAATCTCTTCGCTCATTCGCTTATTTCTTTAAGTTTAATATGAGTAATATCATTTAACCCCAAAATATCTAAGGATTTTCAGGCTAAATATATCATCATGTAAAAACGATGGTAAGCCTGTTTTATACCCCATTGGACAAGCTCCAGACAGTAAAATTTGGCCTGCCCGAAACAATCAGGATTGAAATGATTATGTCGTGTAACGAAGTAGAAGGACGTGAGGCTGACACTACTAATTTGTCAGTGAACTGACCTACAACTCTGTTGTGAGTTTTAATACATTAATAAATATATATAAAACAATACTATACAGATAGTATCTAATGAATAATATTATAAATTTCCATCCCCAAATATGTCATCATTTGAGTCTGTCGGGGGTGATCCATCAAAAATCAGATAATTTCTGCGTTGTAGGTAGGAATCCCTGACAAAAGAATAGGGATCCAGCGCCGCATCATCCACCACGTGGGTGGCATCAAGTAAATTGGCGCGCAAATTGATGACATACAGTGCTGTTGCCGGTAAAGAAACGGCTGTAGCCAGATAGTTAACAGGATCCAGTAACCACCTTGTCACAAGATCAGGGGCGTCACGTATGGTATTGGGACCAAAAATTGGAACTGTTAAATAGGCACCTTGACCACTCCCCCATACAGCAAAGGTTTGTCCCAAATCTTCTTCATGTGCTACCAACCCCATTGGGGTAGCAACATCAAACAGACCCGCCACACCCAGGGTTGAATTAAACAGAAAACGGAAGATATCGGATAAACTTTGATCCAGTTTCCCTTGCAAGGAGGAATTGACTATGACATTCAGATAACCCAGATTATCGAAGAAATTTGTAATCCCGGTTTGCATCATATCCGGAGTCAGTGCGGCATAACCTTTGGCCAGTGGCTTGACCAAAATCCGATCCAGTCCATCATTAAATGCATATACTTTTCGGTTAGCTGGCTCCAGTGGATCCACATTGGCACTCTTGATACCGGATTCAAGTGTGGTCTGACTTGCACAGGCAGATAGTGTCAGAAAAATGCCTGTGATAATCATGGTTTTAACTGTTTTATACATTCTGGAAGTCATAATTCCTGTTTCTGTCATGAGTATTTTTCTTTAATAGTTCAGAATCGGGTAAATGATACCAGTTTTCAATGATAACTCTATAGCTGGTAGTTACATGAATGCTGACAGCTTCTGTAGGCAAGCGCTGATCCAAAGGTAGTCGTCTGACTGAGATACTTGCAGACTTGCTTGTTATGATGCACCGGATGTGAGACGCCATTGGATAATTAGGATAAAATACCGGGTAATTCCATGATAAATCAGTATGATTTCGTTCACATTACCAGTTGACCAGCATGCTAAGCCGACATAAAGACGTAACCGGACCCAATACAGTGCAGATGAACCTATGACTAGCGAAATGCATACACCTATCCTCGACAAGATTAATGATCCAGAGGATCTACGCAAATTACCGGAATCCGCACTCGAACCGCTGGCTAAAGAACTCAGGGAATTTCTGCTGCACTGGGCCAGTCGCAACAGCGGGCATTTTGCTGCCAGTCTGGGAACAGTGGAACTGACGATTGCCTTACATTATATCTACAATACTCCGGATGACCGACTGGTTTGGGATGTCGGGCATCAGGCCTATGTGCACAAGGTTCTTACTGGTCGGCGGGATCAGTTGCAAACCATACGCAAGTGGCATGGACTGGCTCCTTTCCCCAAACGCGATGAGAGTATCTATGATACGTTTGGGGTTGGTCATTCCAGCACCTCGATCTCTGCGGCGTTAGGTATGGCGATTGCGAGCGAGCAAACTGGCCATCCCCGCAAGGTGGTAGCCATTATTGGAGATGGCGGCATCACGGCCGGACTGGCTTTCGAAGCCCTGAATCATGCGGGCGATCTCGGTAACAATCTGCTGGTCATACTCAACGATAATAATATGTCGATATCACCAAATGTGGGTGCATTGTCGAATCGGGTGGCGCAGATCCTCTCCGGCAAACTTTATACCTTTGTCAGAGAAAAAGGTAAGAAAGCTCTGGCCAATATGCCGCCTGTCTGGGAAATTGCTAAAAGGGCAGAGGAACATATCAAGGGTTTAATTGTTCCTGGCACCCTGTTTGAAGAACTCGGATTCAATTATATCGGCCCTATTGATGGACATCATCTGCCCACGCTGATCGAAACCATCAGAAATATCCATAATCTGGACGGTCCGCAGTTTCTGCATGTAATTACCAAGAAGGGGAAAGGCTATGCACCGGCAGAGGCGGATCCGGTCAAATACCATGCTGTTTCAAGACCCTTTGACCCGAGAACAGGCATGCTGGCCGCCACTAAATCAGGTAAACAAACCTATAGCAATGTCTTTAGCCAATGGGTATGTGACATGGCCAGACAGGACAAACGGCTGGTAGCCATTACGCCGGCCATGCGGGAAGGATCTGATCTGAATCGTTTTGAACAGGAATTTCCCGAGCGTTATTTTGATGTAGCAATTGCTGAACAACATAGCGTGACCGTTGCTGCCGGAATGGCATGTGAAGGCCTAAAGCCTGTTGTGGCAATTTATTCTACGTTTTTACAACGCGCCTATGATCAGTTGATACATGATGTGGTATTGCAAAAGTTGCCAGTATTATTTGCCATCGACCGCGCCGGGTTGGTCGGATCAGATGGGCCTACGCATAATGGCAGTTATGATTTGAGTTTCATGCGATGTTTGCCTGATCTGGTCATCATGGCTCCCTCGGATGAAAATGAATGTCGTCAAATGTTGTATACAGGTTATATGCTGGATCAACCAGCCGCTGTTCGCTATCCGCGTGGCAGTGGGCCAGGTGTACCCATTGAAAAGAACATGCAGATATTACCGTTAGGCAAAGCCGTAATTCGCAGAAATGGTAAACGAATTGCCATACTGGCTTTTGGCAGTATGTTGCAAATAGCAATGGAAGCCGGTGAGCATCTGGATGCAACGGTTGTAAATATGCGATTTGTAAAACCAATGGATAGCGATATGGTGCTCAGGATGGCAGCTGAGCATGAACTGCTGGTTACTGTGGAAGAAAATGTTGTACAAGGTGGTGCTGGAAGTGCGATTAATGAAATCGTTTCTGAATATGGTGTGTTAACCCGGGTAGTCAATTACGGTTTGCCTGATAGAATAATTCCACATGGGTCACGTGATGACATGCTCAGGGATGCCGGGTTGTCAAAACAGGGGATATTATCTTTTATTGAATCAAAGCTGGCTGTGTCTGTCTACGCACACCAGCTCGCTGAAGACGGCCTGACAGCAGGCGAATTTCAGGTTCAGTAAAACCAATGAATTTTTCCTGTCGAACTTAGCGTAAAGTCTCAGAATGAGATTGTTAATCTAAGTTATACTTTTTCGCATGATTGCATAGTCACTACATACGGTTATTCATTAAAACACTATGTCAGTAATGCCATTATCACCTAAAAAACTGGGTAAATACGAAATCCGCAAACAAATTGGTCGCGGTAGTATGGGTGTGGTTTATCAAGGGTATGACCCTTTTATGGATAAACAGGTGGCCGTCAAGGTGGCAATGTCTGATGCGCTCAAGGATAAAGAATCAGGTCAGCGCTATCGCAAGATGTTTTTTAATGAAGCACATACCGCTGGCATGCTCAAGCATCCGAATATTATGGGAATTCTCGATGCCGGTGTTGATGATGAAGAATGCTATATCGTCGATTTTAGTATTGTTCATGTAATAACAGCAGATACCACTCGTACCATGCCCTCTGGATTTATGGGTTCTCCTAGATACATGTCACCAGAAGAGGTACAGGAAGATGCTATATCTCAACCAGACAGATTTGTTTTCACTGGGTATTGTCATGTATGAATTACTGACGGGTAAGCTCTAATAAATATTAATATTTCCGTTATTGTCTATCTATAATGTATGTTAATAAACAGGTATTTTTGGTGCCCCATCTTTCCAACGCCATAATGTAGTCGGTGTTTTCTGCTTAATTTCCCAATCAGCAGTCTCAGGGTTGAAATAAAGCTTATTGTCTCTAAGAGCAGTATCTTCGTAGACTATTTCCCCACCTACCATGGTCATGATTGGCCGTAATTTATTAAGTTTTTCAATCTCTGTATCCATGTAATTCCCATTCAGGATGATTAAATCTGCCCATTTGCCCGGTTCAATCGATCCAATCTTGTCATCTTTCCATACAGCGTATGCACCCCAACGAGACATCATCAATAAAAGTGTTAACCGATCGGGGACTGCTTCCTCAGGCACACCAAACGCTTTGCCATCAATTTTACGTGTTAGCCATTTGACACCATCTTCAAAGGGTGAGTATCTGACTTCTGTCTGACTCCCGAATTCACTTACCAGGGCGCGTGCTCCGGCTTTAAGCATGCTGGCAACGGGGGCATTGAAAGTCAGGTATTCTTCTCCATAGGCTTCTTCTATGACCTGACTTGGTACACGGCTAGCATCGCAGGAAAAGGCCATATTTAATTTAGCGGCCATTTTAATTTGTTCCTGTGTAACTGAATGACAATGATCGACTTGCAGTCGCAAACTACGAAGTTTTTCCAATGGGATACCTGCATTTAATACCGTATCAAACCATGCTTTTAATGCACCATCTCCTGCCACATGCCAACCAGGTATACTGGTTTGTCTTCCTGACTTTACAAGTTCGGTGAGAACTTTGAGATGTTCCAAACGACGAAAATTAGCTGGGCTAGATTCCATTGTAGGGCAACGTTCACGTGCTTTTAATTCTGGCGTTTTGGCGGGCAAAGAAGTGCACCAACCTACACCGCCATTGTCTAAGGCCCCGGCACTACTGCCATTACTCCACATATATTCAGAACCATACCCAAGAAGATCGCCAATGCGCCAGTATGTCTCGACTATCCGCGGATTGAATGGTTGCATCCAACGATGCCCCCAAGAAAAACGGATAGGTAGCAGGTTATTACGCTCGAGATGTACAGAAGCATTAAATCCACCTTCACATTGAATATGCGTACTATGGGTAGTTACACCAGTTTGGGCATTAACCTGTAGTACTTCAAGATAAGCCTTGATGTAGTCATTCATTTTGCCTGCGTCGGGAATAACAATATCCAGACGTGCACAACGCGTTCCGTCAGTTTGGTCACCTGAAAAACCTTTCGCCCCATCAATCCAGAAATCATCCGGTATAGGATTACGATATCTGGCCTCTATGGATTCTATTCCACGAGAGCTGTAAACGGATCCACCTCTGGTAAATACCACTACAGGGTGTTTTGGTGCCACTTCATCAAGCATCTGACGGGTAATCTCTATACCGAGCATGGGAACTACAACTTGTGCCGGACCTGCCTCCAGTTGTATCCACTGGCCCTCAGGTATTTGTCCCGCCCTGGCTTTAACAGCTTGCTTCATCAGGCTGATCATTGCTTCCCGTGATTTTGCCGTCAATTCAATTTGTTGCAGTTCAGGTATTGCCTTTAATACCCAGGGAAATGCAGATAGTGTCGTGTCATAAATATGATTATGGGTATCAATCAGTCCTGGGAGCACTGTATTTCCCTTGGCATCAATTGACTCTGTCCATTTGGCGACATATTTCTGTATATCTGCATTACTGCCAACTGCAATAATATCTTTACCCTGTATAGCTATTGCCTCGTGGATACTGATTTTTTTGATGTCATCAGAATTAGCAGTAATTACCTGGCCATTTATTATTACAGTTGTTGCATAAGGTGATGGGTCTGCAATAACGGTAGTAACCCCCGTTAATCCGCAAGAAAGCATAACTAGCACCTGGTAGGTAAAAATTATATTTTGTTTAACAATGCTTCCCATGTTACGAACCCCCGATTCATTGACAAACTATTTTAGGTGATTATTAATGCGATTGATTAGACTTGACATAAATTCCAAAGATTACTTACATCATAATGGTTACACAGATGGTCTAACTCATCAACATGTTGTACATAATGAAGTATAAGCCGAATATTGTTTTTCTGCAGACAAGTTAGGTATTTTTTGCAAGAACACAGTTAGTCTTAGAAATTAATAATTTGCAATTAGCCAATTAGTAAATCAGACTGAGTAATAATTCAATGCATTGGGGTCGGCGATTTGTCTGGATTTATAATGCAACAACAGCATTAGACATTGGAAGGTACTATATCACTATGGTTCAAAGACATTTTTTAGTAAGTGTTCTGGTATGTCTTTATATATTTTTGCCTGTGCATGTCAGCGCGTCAGACGAAAACATGGATACATCAGTCTATTTGACATTTGATCCCGCAACCGGGCAGTTTGTTTCTGCAACAAAAAATATTTCAAAATCGAAACAGTTTGTTGATACAGGTATTCAGCCAGATCATCAGGCGACAAATCAGTCACCTGCAGAAATAAGCAGTACGATTGATGAAGCGAACCCAGTCGTATTAAACACAACGGCCACTACAGGTTTAATTGCAGGTCAAAGCACAAACCAGTTCCCGAATACGTCTATATTTATCTACGGTCTACTTGCACTGACAGGGTTTGGTATTGTTGGCTTGTTGATCAGAAAGAGGAATTCATAAACTACAAAATATTTGTTTTAGTAAAATTCTGTTCAATTAGCCGTTATCCGCAAGTAATTTATTGTTTATATAGGCTGTCTATGTATCCACTGTCATCCAATTCCTTTACCAGACTATTGTCGTAGAAATACTCGACTTTATATTTTCTCATTTCATGACTGTCGTAGATGGCCATCATTTTTTTCAGCCCTTCAACAGGCGCATACGGTTTGCGCGGGATTAAATCCACCTTGGCGTAAAAATATTCCAGTAGTGCAGGGTCGGTGAGTTGATACCATTTGGCAAGAGTCTTATAGGCTGCTGCCTTGTCTTTTTTAAGTAAAGCGATAGCTTCAACTGTGCTCTTTATAAAACGACGTGCTGCATCAGGATTGTTCTTGAACCAAACTCGGTCAACAGCAAATCCAGAGCCTGCTACTGGGAGGTTATACTCAGCCATATCGACAATCACTTTGAAACCAGCACCAACAGCCATGGTTTCATGAAGCTCATCTGCAACAAATGCATCGACATAGCCCTTTTGCAAAGCCTCAACGGCAAGCGCATCGCCCATTAAGGATACGTCAGAATCCGGATCCCATCCCATTTGCTGTGCAAACATGATTGCTTCAACATGACTGACAGATCCTACGCCGGAATAACCGATTCTTTTCCCTTTTAATTGTTCGCGGGTGTTTATATTTTTGCTGGCCACGATACGCCAACGACTGGTGAGGTGAGTAGAGCCAATAATCAGCGGATCCCATGCACCAGCCTCGGTTGTCAGACTGACTATGGTCGGAGATGAGCCACAGATGCATATTGGAGTCTCGTCACTATTTTTCAGGACAAATTCATCTGGCACTTCAATCCCACTTCTCCGAATTGTGTTGACTGATCCTTGCGTAAACATTGGTAGAACATCAATTCCGTTTCTCTTGTAAATACCAGTGTCATACGCAAGTATAAATGGCAGTTTGTTCAATGAGACATCGCCGAGCCTGAGTTTGATTTGAACAGGTTGTTGAGCAGACACGACTTTGGGGAACGTGGAATATAAAAGAATCAACAAAAAAAACTTAATGCAATAAGTGAAGTACGGGCGACTCAATAAACCAGCTGAAACATCAGACATGTTTTGCGCGCGAATCATGGCAAACTCCAGAAAAAAATTATTTTAATCAAATAGTTATAGAGAGTATAAGACAAAAATTTAATTTTTAATAATAATAATACTAATACTAATAATAGTAAGTAAATATTTGTCATATTTTAGTAATAATATGTTACATTTGTAATCAATTATTTTTTAACTCGATTAAACTTTTAAATTAAAGAGGATGTCAGGTGACCATGAGTAACAGATTTTTATCAATAAAAATTATCGGCGCAGTAATTTCTGTGGTTTTATCCAGCCCGTCATTTATTAGTGCACAGGCCTTGGAGGAAGTAGTTGTTACTGCCCAGCGCAGGGTGCAATCTCTACAGGATGTGCCTATATCAATCCAGACTGTAAGTGGCGATGAAATGATCCGCCAGGGGTTCAGGACCTTAACTGATATGTCTGTTTTTTCTCCTGGTCTGGTAATTAAAAACGAGGAAGAAGAGCAGGGGCTTATCCTTCGTGGCGCAGGAACACAGGGCAAGAATTTTGCGCTTGAAGCAGGTGTGCCGGCATTTGTAGACGGATTGCATTTTGGCCGTGCATCATCCCTGAAAAGTGCATTTCTGGATGTAGAACAGGTTGAAGTCTTACGTGGCCCGCAACCGGTATTTTTTGGTCAGAATGCTTCAGCTGGCGCTATCAATATACGTACAAAGAGGCCTGGTAAAGAGTGGGATGGGAAAGCAGTTGCTGAATATGGCAATTATGGTCGTCAATCTATAGAAGTGGCTTCAGGCGGGCCAATATCAGATTCTTTTGGAATTCGTGTGGCAGGTAAATACGATAAATTAGAAGGGTGGATGACGGACTGGTTGACTGGAGATAAATTCCCTCAGCAAGAATTCAAAATGGTTCGTGGCACTATACAGTGGAAGCCAACGGAACAATTTGAAGCTACTGTTAAAGGTGAGTACACCGAGCAGAATTTTGGTCCTCGCTCCGAAGCATTGGTTCGTGATAAATGGAATACAAACTTTAACTTAGCTGATTCTGCTTCAGCATTCGTTACTGGAATTCCTAGCGTTAACGCACCTTCATTAAGAAATGCCCCGGTTGGGGATGTTGGTAAACTTGGAATTCGCCGTGGTCCTCTGTTCCTTTCTTCAGCAGGAACGGGATATACCCAGGCTAATACTAGCAATACCGGTGAATTATTTGACCTAGCTAAATGTACGCCTGGGATGTTTAATCTTAATAATGAAGGTGTTGCAGAAGCTCCTGACGCATTCCTAAACTGTGACTTCTCAGAGCAGTCGCTGGCCACACCATGGCATGGATTGCTAGATATGAACTATGCTTTCGACAATGGTATAGAGTTGCAGTCGCTCACTGGATTTAGTCATCAGATCTTTTTCAGCAACAGGGGATCAGGTAGCGTCTATATTTCAAATCCACGGTTACGCGAAGAAGATTTCAATCAATGGAGCACTGAATTGCGACTGACATCGCCCACTGGTGAAACCATTGAATGGATGACTGGCCTCTATTATCAGAATAACGAACTTGAAGTGGCCGTTGATACCTGGCGCGCCAATAATGCTGATGCTATCAGGGCAAACCGTTCTTCTGAGTTATCCGAATGGATGAGCGCTTTTGCTACGGTCACCTATAACTTTGCTGATGATAAAACTTCGTTGGATATAGGCGCACGTTATACTGATATCAACAAATTTGGAGAAGGTCAGAATATGGTGGCAGAGTGGATAGTGTTAGCTCCGGCTGGGCAGACATTGTTTACCCCAGGCACACAAGTGCGTTTGCCATATGGCACCGGAGTAGCAAAGGCGACATTTTTAGGCGCAACAACTGCTGCGCGAGCTTTGTGGGCAAACGCTCAGATCGTTGGGCGCGGACCTTATGGCAGCTTCTCCCCGGGTGCTGTAGTAAACCCCACTCGTACGGCTGATATAGAGAATACATTTGAAGATACATCGTTCGACCCTCAGATTGTCCTTCGCTATAGGCCGTCAGAAGATCTCTCTCTGTATGCAAAATATGCTACGGCATACAAAGGTGGTGGTTTTGATATGTCGGTATCAGAAGTTACTTCGATAGCTAAAAATTTCGTATTTGGTTCAGAGCAGGTTGAAACCTACGAAGTAGGCGCGCGTGGGACATATTTTGATGGGCGTGCATCACTCGAAGCAACATTATTTAATACCAATTTTAGTGGTTTACAGGTTGAATTTCTTGATCGTAGTTCAGGAAGCGCAATTAATGTTACTCAGAATGTTGCTGACCAGCGTTCAAGAGGTCTTGAGTTGACAGGTCGTTACCAGGCTACAGACAAGTTAATGTTGAGTTCATCTGTGGCTTTACTTGATGCAGAAATCAGATCGTTTCCGGCCTCACTTTGTACAGAAACGGAAACCCTGCTCGGTAAATGTATAAACGGTACTATTGACCGGTCTGGCACTGAACCAAGAAATGCTCCGACTTGGCAGGGCTTTGCGAAGGTAGATTATGACGTTTATAAAAACGAAACCTATGATATCAATTTTGATACCACGTTCAGTTTCTCAGATGGTTTCATAACGGATCGTGCATGGGCTACAGTCTCAAAGATGGATCGCGGATATGATTTGAATACTAGTCTATCAGTTGATATTTTGGAGAAGTGGAACGTAACATTCTGGGGTAGAAATCTCCTTGAATCGTTTAGAGAAACCTATCATCCTGAGAATGATGATATAGGTACTACTGGTATTCAGCTTATACAGTTACCTATAAATGGATTTGCTACATATGGCATGCAGATTGGGTATGAATTCTTTTAATTAGTCCCCTGCACAAAATATCGGGGAACATGCTTGCGAGCATGTTCCCCTTTTATCACGATTCGTGCCAGATAATGGAGGGTTATCATGATGCGTAATCCCGACAAGTCTGTTGTACGGACAATATCCATTCTGGTTATTTTGTTTTATACGAGTATTACCTTCCCTGCAGAAAAATTTTCTTCCCCACCTGAAGTAGTAAGTGGTGCTGAGTGGACGTTTGTAAACAAATCGGAGATTATAAAAATCTCGAAAACTTTATTAGCCAAGCCTGATTTACCGGTTAAATCAAAGGAGGTTATACACCGTATCAAGGCTTTGGGGATGGACTGGGACATTGCAGCCAGTATCTATGAGCCAGAGGATGTAACAAAGATACCGGTTGGGCTGGATGGCAAAAAAATCGGGTTGTTTATACTGCACGGTGGAGGTGGTGACCACAGGGATAAAAACGCATTTGCCCATATGTTGGCGTCTAAGTTCGGCTATAGGGTAGTAAATATGTCATATCCAGGCAGGCTCAATTTTAATGCGGAAAACCGGGACTGGCCTGGTGATACTATCAATCCTGATGGCTCAGTAAGAACTCCTATCTACCTTCAGGGGGAAAATATTACACCTGACCAGTATGATGTTATAGAGGATAAGGAAGATTCACGCCGACGTAGATGGGGTACCTTAATACTCGCATGTGCCAAGAAAGGGACTGTATTTTATGATCGAATGGCTAGTTGGCCTGTAGCTCACGAAGAAGGTGTGCAGGAATTGATTCGACGCTATCTACCAGCAAATGAATTCTCGGTATATATCCATGGTCATTCTACAGGTGGGCCGATGAGTATGATGGTTAGTCAGCATGTACCAAATATTGTAGGTATTATCGGAATGGAAAGTTCACCATTTGGTGCAATGTATGGAAAAATGACCAGAGAAATACAGGGGATTGCTGAACCGTGGGGAATGGATTTTAATTGTTTGAGGGTGCGTAGTTGGAGAGATACAGCTCGTTACTATGGTTATGAGCTTATTCAAGATGAAGGGGTAGATGCGCTAGCAAGATTAGCAATGGTCATGGAAGAAGTTTTTGAAGCATCGAGAAAGGGCCTTACATCAGCACTGTTCAAGGCAGAAAATATTCTTCATTTTGATAATCCGGAGCAAATGGAAGCTGCTGCCAGGGCCAGTGCTGAACGGTTGGGAATGAATAGTGAAGATACAGAAACACTTGTTAATCGTTATCTGGGATATCTTAGAGGTGTTTCCGGACCAGGCACCAGACCAGTACCTCCCATGATATTAATCATTTCAAAAAACAGCCGGGATCATGATTCAAAAATTTATCGTGAGATATATTTGCCTGTTTATGCCTCTATGAAACCCGCGCCTAAAATAAAACTGTATGAGTTTGAGGCTGGTAAACATGGCTACAGTGCGAAGGAGGAAGGGTTGCCATTGGGAATTGCGCCTGCAGGTATTCAGCTCTGGTATGATGCAATTATGGAAGGTTATTATTTGCCTCAAAATTAACTTCATGTAAAAAATTAACGTAATATTATCTTACAATGTGGAGAAACAAAATGAGTGAAAAAACACTAACTCGAAATGGGATGATATCCCTGCTGGTTTCAGGATTATTAGGATTGTCTCAGGCTCATGCTGGCCCATCACCCTATGCCACTACTGTAATTATTAACGGAAAGGTAATTGCGGCTGATTCCGATGATATTAAGAAAATCGGATTTTATGAAGCTATTGCTATTCAAGATAATGAAATAATGGCTGTAGGTAGCAATGCAGAGATCAAGAAATATGTTGCTGACTGGACTGAAACTATTGATGCAAAAGGCAACACTGTTTTACCAGGATTAATTGATACGCATAATCACCTGTATGAAAATACACTTCAGGCATTTCCATGGGTGCTTAATACTATTCCAGAGTTATTACAAATCGACTTATCAGCAAAGAGTGAGGAAGAAATGATTGATCTGGCGCTCAAGGCATCAGTCGCCAGATCCAAGCAAATTCCTGCAGGACAATGGATACAGGTAAATCTGGCCCCGGCCAGAATTGCTGTAAACGTGATTGGTAAAAAGATTACAAAAAAAATACTTGACGAACAAATCCCTAATCACCCTATTTTTATGAGTACACGTGGTGGCGCTGTCTACAATACTGCCGGAATTAAATCTATAGAAGCCAGATTCCGAAATCCGATTCCAGATGATTTCTGGATAGATAAAGTCGCAGGATGGTCTGGTGACTATACTGATGGGCCACGTTGTATACGAGGTGATGTTATCGTTGCCGACGCCCATCGGGAAAATGAATATACCAAGGGTTATCTTGAGGTAATGCAGCTCAATGCGCAGACTGGTCTCACAACACATAGTACTCATATTCAATGCGAAAACGGGTTTAATGCATCTGTTCACCTGGACAGAAATCATTTAATGCCTATTAGATTGTCCTGGGGACATCGTTGGATGCAACCTTTTAATCCGCGAATTACGGAGACTTACTGGCGCATTGGTGACTGGACGGGTTATGGTTCAAATATGATGTGGAGTAATGGTAGTAGTGCAGGTGCCTTTGACGGTGGTGGTGTAGCATGGTGTACGTCTATTCCTGCTAAAACGCCTGAGTTGAAAAAACGTGAGCTTTGCCCGACACCAGAGTCCAGTACAGCTAATATGCGCAGGCTTGAGCATTATAAGGTTCTGGTCGAACTGGCAGCTGCAGGCAGACAAACTGGAATTCCGGGGTGGCACATGGCTGGAGACGGAGCATTAAAATTCTTCCAGGATGAACTCATGAAATCCGGCATGAGTTTGAAGAAACTGCATTCTTTGAGGTTACAAACAGATCATTGTCACTCTGTTACTCAAGATCAGATTAAATTAGCTGCACGTATTGGTCAGACTTTTTCTTGTGACGCAACAGAAGTGCCAAGTGAAGTCCTCAAGGCTGATTACGGTGATGAATATCTGACCTTGAATGCACCTATGGGTAGTATGTTAAAAGCTGGCATACATGCACTAATAAGCGAATTTGGAAGTCAGGGTGAAATAAGATATTCACCGTTTGAAGATGGCGTAGCATGGATGACACGCAAAATTAATGGCGATGACTTTGGTGTACCTGAAGAAGCTGTGCCAGATCGATTGACACTTTTGTTAATGATGACACGTTGGGGAGCATATCAGGTATGGAAAGAAAACAATATTGGATCAATAGAACCAGGAAAGTGGGCGGATATCATAATATTGAATGGCAATTACATGGATGTGGCAGTTGAAGATCTTGATACATTAAGACCTATTATGACGATGGTGGATGGCAGAATTGTTTATGAAGATGAGCCACTTCGTGGGAACTTGCTCAGGTTCAATACTGACCCAGATAAGGCCAAGTGGGAAATAAAGAAATCTACTCCCACATCATTGTGGCGCTGGCCTGAAACAGGTCCGGTTATTCCCCCACGATCCTGATTTTATGCTGGGATAAACAATTGGCGGTCTTCGGACCGCCTTTTTTTTGGCATATACAATGATAGTTATATATGAACATTTGCAATGGCAAGTAATATTCGTATTTCCAATGGTGTGCTTATATTGTTCGGATACATTTCTGCCATAAATTCTTTCCATAGAATTTCTACTTTTGAGTATTCACCTGTTTTGACAAGTGTAACCAGTAACCACGTCATGAGATTTTTCCGTTGTTCTGGATCGAGTTGTTCAACGGGTTCAAGTAGCTCGACCAAAGTATCTCGCATTAAAATATAATTATTAGTGCGCAATGAACTCAAAAGTTCTATCCAACGGAGTATGTTGCTGTTTTGAATACCTGTTTTGCATTTTGGTGTTATGGCGTTAATTATTTTTTCCATCTGGTCTGGAGCAAGGTATATTGTAAATTTGTTTAGCATCATAAAAAATGAATCAACCCAGATGGAGTAGTTAAACTCGTTATTACAATCCACTGCGGAGGCCAGAAGATAGTTAAGCTTGGCTATATCTTCGACAATTGACTTATCAAAAACCTTATTACTAAAGTAGGTGAAAAGCAATTTAGCCTCTTCAGAATTTTGCGTAGAGAAATAGTCGCTCGGACTAAGAGGTAAAGTTCTGTAACCGGTTTCACTGTATAATATATCAAGTATCGGAACAGGCGAGAGACGCATGTTCAGAAGTTCAGAAATACTGTCCCGTAGAAATCTGGAGCGCTCAGCTTGTAAGTCAAGCACAGGATAATAGTCCGAGTTGGTTTTTATGGGGAAAGTATTTATAAATGGCTTGTACAGGGATTGATCGCCAAGATACCTGAATCGTAAATCATCAATATTATGAACATGAACTCTGGCGAGTTGGTTTTTCATTGTAGTGTTGCCGAAAATTGCTTCATGGGGAGACTTTATTGGGTTGCTCTCACTGGCAAGCAAAATTAGATCGCCATCATCAGCAAAATATATCTGAAAATAAGAGAAATTTTCTGAAATAGCTTTTAATACTGACACAAGAATTTCCATGTTAAGTTCGTACATATGGATCCATTGGACCATTAAGCCCCCCGTATTCAGATGTGTCCTGATTAGGGTATAAAATTCAGTTGTAAAAAGGCTTGATACGCCACTTACCCAGGGATTTGATGGTTCGGAAATGATAATGTCATAACCTATCTGTTGTGTTGAGAAGTAAGTTCGTGCGTCGTCAATATGGATATGACTGCGTGAATCTTTGAAAATCCTCTCCGTCTCAGGTTGAAAGTATTTAGCCCCATTAATAATCTCTTTTTCTATTTCAATCGTGTCAATACGTTCAATTCCCGGCATGGCTAATACAGTGTGAGCTGTGAGTCCTGAGCCCATGCCAATGTTCGCAATTGTTCTTGCCTCCGGGTATATAGACAAAGGTAAAGCAGCAAGCAAGGTCATTGTTGCTTCGTCTATTGATGGCGGCTCATTAATATACATCGTAATTGCTGCATCGGGTTTACCATTAGTCATTATGGTAATTTTTTTGTGATCCCACTCAGAAACTGTCACAGATGCAGTTTTGCCATCTTTATGAAACAGAATGCTGGTTTTGTCATCCAGCTCTGCTGATCCATGACGAAATACTCCGGAAGCAAGCATTTTGTAGTTGAATTTAAATGGAGTTACTAAACAGATCGCCACAAAGAGAATAACGACTGTAATTAATACTGGTGATTTAAGTCTGGTTTTGTAAGTAAAGGTGTTAAACAGTATCAAGCCGAGAGAAATATCAATTAGAGCACCAGTCAACAATGCACCTTTTAAACCAAAAACTGGCAAGCCTACAAATACAGTAAACAAGACACCGATGATTCCGCCTAGTGTATTACTTGCGTAAACTTGACCAATACATTTATTGTTTTTACCTGGTTCAAGCAAGATATAAGTAAGTATAGGAAGCGTCATGCCTGCACACACAGTAGTGGGTAGCATAATCGCAAGAGCAATGCTGTGGCTGAATAAACTGAATAAATAATACCCCTGATATGTTTCATCAATGGCAGCCATAAAAAATGACATCATTTCAAAACTATATCCATAGAGAAAAATAGTAATAATTGCAAACACTCCCATCACTACCTGGATGATGGCAGCTAAAAACGCTGGTCTGGCAATACTGTCTAAATATTTGCTTATAAAATATCCGCCGATGGCGAGGCCAGTGATGAAAGCGCTTAACATTAATTCAAATGCATATGTGCTTGCTCCCAAAACAAGTGAAAGCATGCGTATCCATGTAACTTCATAAATAAAAGACGATAAACCAGTTAAAAATGAGACAAATAGTAATAATCGCGAACCATCAAACATCGTTGCAGAATTACGACTCATATTAGTATCCATATCATTTTTAGATAGACAAAATACAAGTGCTGCAATGAATATGTTAATCATGCCTGATGTGAAAATAGTTCCGGATATGCCCAGTGTACCAATCAGATAAAATGCACTAACTAATGCGGCAATCGCAGCGCCTAAACTGTTATAAAAATATAGTAACGAAATTGATTGGCCGGGTTTTCTGGGGAACTTGCGTATGAATCCTTCAGTCATTAAAGGAAAGGTGGCGCCAAGTAATAGTGACTGGGGTAAAATCAACAAAGAAGTAACTAGAATTTTATAGCAATGAATCAGGACTGGGTTATCTAGCGCTGGCAGTATGCTTGTAAATGTAATTGTATAAATAATATGAAAAACCGGATCAAAGACCGCGCCAAATACTCCAATTGCCAGTTCAATAAATGCATATTGTAATAACAAATTACGGCGCCCAGAAGCGAGGCGTGATGTTATCCAGGCGCCACCAGCCATACCTCCCATAAATATTATTATTACTAATGCCTGAGAATAAGCAGCATGGCCTAGTATTAGTTTCAGGTAGTGTGACCAGACCGTTTCATATACCAGTCCTGTAAAACCAGACAAAGTAAATAATAAATAATATGCAGATTTCGTCAGATTTTGTGGCATGGTATTGAAATTAAATTGAGTAGCACATAATAACTTAATAAGAATTTAAGACTGATATAGGAAAAAATGGTGCCCTGAGCAGGAGTTGAACCTGCGACCTTCCGCTTAGGAGGCGGACGCTCTATCCACTGAGCTACCAGGGCGTTATTTTACCGATTTGTTGCTGGCAGAAATATTCGATAATAATTATTTTTTAATTGATTTTAAACGATAATTCGACCGATTGCAGGTTTTCCTGCGATGATTTCATTTTCGGTTAGTCCTTTCAACTCATGCGGGAATACCAGCCAGCTATCCGTTTTATGTAGATAAAAGTCCGGTACTATATCAGTCTGGTTATTGGCTGGTTTGTACCATGGACAAGCAGTCTTTACGCGGTCATGGATACCTTCTTCATATTCTTCGGCCAGCGCATTTAAAATTGCCTTGAAACTGTTGCCTGTATCAAACACATCATCCACCACAAGTATTTTATCGTTTGGGGAAGTTTTATTGAAAATGTATTCCAGACCGGTAATGGCGACATTATGAGTACGCTCGTTAATGCCAGTATAGGAAGCCGCACGTATGGCTGTGTGTTCAGTATGGATACCCTTATACTCGAAGTACTCTTGTACGGCCATGGCGACTGGTGTCCCTCCACGCCAAACACCGACAATAAAATCCGGTCTGAATCCGCTTAGATGGATCTTTACAGCAAGCTTGAAGGCATCTTCAAGTAAATCATTGGCGGTAATAAAAATTTTATTCATGAGTGAAGTTTCTAATGAAATTACGGTAAATTATACCTGTAATTCTTCAGTGTTTTGATCATATTGGTGGGCGGAGGTCTATCGAACATCTCCCATAACCATTTGTTTAGTATACATTATATTTTGCAGTTTAAAAGCAGATGCCCCCAGAGTTGCCCCCGATTCTGAGGGCGGCCATATCTGTCACAGTATCAGCTAAGCCACCCTTGCTTCCACAGATTGATGTCCTTTAGTTCTCGCCAGTCAATGTATTCCTGTCGTTTTGAGAATACAGATTCTATCTCACATGTGCAAACTTCGCCGTCTTCGTTATATTCAACCTCGGTGACGATAAAATGTTTTTCCTTATTTTGTGGAGTTTGAGCTGTCCACTTGCTGTTGAGTAGCTTTTTGGGATTTACATTATTCATTTTTTCCTTTCAGGACTCTTTCTGAGGGGTATTTTTCATTACACGCATATTAGTCATTTAATTAATTCTTCTGTCTTCGTTAACTAGCATTCACTTCAAGCGCAGCCCTCAAATACGGATCAACATCCCCTTTCCCCAGTAGCCAGCGTTTGTAATCGCCAGGCACTTCGCTTATCTGCAATCCCTTGTGTTTTCCAAATGGCATCACTCTCGGGATTCTGGCTAATTCGGATTGAACCCATAAATCTTCAATAGTCTTCACGCCAAGCTGTTCAATAGCATGTTGTAAGATAACAGCGCAAATACCAACATCAGCTAAAGCGCTATGTGCATTCTTCAACAATTCCTTTGCTGATTGACGTTTTAAAAAGTAAAGCAGGGCGCTTTGATTATGGCTATCTAAATCAGGCCATAGCTTACGAGCCAATGCTAATGTGCATATACGTTTCACATCGGGGGGTTATACCCAGATTTTACGGACACTTCACAGAAGCCTTATGGTAGGCAAAAGGAGTGTTTATGTCGAAAAGAAGAAATATAGCCCCGAGTTCAAACAGGGAGCCGTTGAACAGATCCGTCAACCGGGGGTAAGTTGTGCGCAGTTATCCCTGGAGCTGGGTATTGAAGATGGATCGTAACTTATCTCCGCCACCACAAAAAAAATGGTACGCTCCATTACTGTGTAATGGACCTGGTCATGGATTGATTTACTCAGCAAAGCTCGCGCTAAAGGTGAATCTATACTGATATTACCCTGATGCATTATTAATTCATCTGCACCAACCAAATGGACATGAGTGGCTTTGCCTTGCTCATCAACCAGTTTTACCTTCGCACCGAAAAAAATCCGACTTGTATCCTGTACCTCACTGACAATTTTTAATAAGGGAATTCGAGTTTGTAGATAGCGGATACGTGAATCTATTTCCCGCAATTCTTTTTTACGGTAAATATATTCAGCATTTTCAGATCGATCTCCCTCTGCGGCTGCTGCAGAGAGTGCTATGGTAACTTCACCCCGATGTTGCCAGAGGTTTGCAAAGGCTTCTTGCAGCCTACGATAGCCGTCTGGGGTGATATAGGGAGATGCTTTGGGTGCAGGCGGTTTCCAACGAGACATTTAACAAGTAACTCTTTCAACAATATCAGGTCATTCAGATTTCCGTTATGACGGTAAGAGATTTAATCAGCTAAAGATATTCAGTAAACTTTAAGCTAGTTGAATATTATCTACGATATTTACGAACCGGTTTTTTCTCCCTTTCCTTGGCCATGGTCACACTCATTTTGCGACCATTAATATCAGTATCATTCAATTGAAGAGATGCTTCAGCGTCAAATTGTTTCTGAAACGTTATAAAACAGAATCCGCGGGATCTGCCAGTTTCTCTGTCAATAACCAGTTTCAACTCCTCCAGTGGGCCGTATTTTGAAAAGATTTCCTTCAATTCGTCCTCAGTGACTGTAAAAGCGATATTACCGACATAGATTTTATTCTGTGACATGATTGTTGCTTCCTTAGTGTAATTACCTGCAGTCCATTCGGGGACAGGTATACGTGTTAGTCAATCTGAAACTGTTATAAGTCGAGGTTCAGTTTTGGGTAATATCCCGGACTCGAACATCGCTGGTGCATCTATCTGAATTAATTCAATAATTATGAATATGCGGGTGGACCATAAATTCACTATAACATCACGGCATGATAAGTAATAGCAGTATTACCTGAAGCTATAACGTGAATAAAACGATATTTTTCAACTGGTAGTATTTGCTTGAAATAGCTGGTTTAAGAAATTTTTCTGTTAGATTGTGCGATTGTTATTTGCACAACCCATCTGAATTGTTTAACCTGCGCAACTCAATTGAAACAGACATATCGACGTATCTGATTTACAGTACTGTGTCATTTGATTCTTATACCGGAGAGATGGCCGAGTGGCTTAAGGCGCACGCCTGGAAAGTGTGTATACGTTAATCCGTATCGAGGGTTCGAATCCCTCTCCCTCCGCCAACAACCTGTTTAAGTTGTTGATAATATTGAATATAATTTAATCTAATTTTAAAACATACCTTCCTGCATATCATAAAGCAGGTGTCTGATGAGCAAGATGTCCGAAGCACTGGAGAAATACCTCACTAAGACAACAGTAAGAGTATTTGCTCATCAGAAATCCAACCTCGTAGACCCCCACCCACCCGGCACCCCCGTTTTTTAAACTGGTTCCATCCGGCCACCTCTTCACATGGTTTTGCTCAAACGATCCGTTGTTTTTCTGGAATCCTCGACTCCACCCACCCGGCACCCCTGATTTAGGCCCGGTTCATTTGGCGGCAGGGTGTATCACTAAATATCCCTATATTGCAAAGCCAAAGCACAACGCCGCCTATGGTATGCCGGTGTGTCATTGAAGCCCCAGACAGTATTAAAGGGTAAAGACCACCCCAACTACCGGCATGGTAATGAGACGCTCGATGCCAAGCAGAAACACCGTGAAATGAGTTGTGAGTTAGCTGAGCTTGAAGCTGTAGGGTTTGCTATCGGGATGCTGCGTGGTACAAGAACGAGGGGGAGGAAGGCAGGGAGTAGCGGGGTCAAGTGATAGTGTATATTGGGGTTAGTAGGCTTGCTTGAAGCGTTTGCAAAATCGGGGCAGAACCCGAATAGAAAAATGATGCCGAAAACCAGACTAATTTCAAGCTAAACCTATTATTAAGGGGGAGATAACGTGGATATAAAACGATTTGGGCTTATTTGTGTAATATTCATTTTAAATGGGTGCGCAGCGGGCACACGCAATATTGAACTTAACTCACCATCGTATAGCAATGAAGTGAGCGCTTCGGGAAATATTATTATTGGTAACATACAGGACAAGCGAGTCTTTGAAGCAGCTCCGAAAAGTCCCTCAACCCCATCTGTTGACGGCGATTTAGCCAAAACATCCAAAGAAACATTGTCGACACTGATTGGTCGACAAAGAAATGGATATGGTATGGCTATGGGGGATATTGTACTACCCAATGGAGATACAGTTCAGGAGGTAACCAGAAAGTTGTTGACTACTGCATTAGAAAGCCGTGGTTACAATGTAGTAGATAATAAAACGGATGCATATAATCTTACTGTTGATGTAAATAAATTCTGGGCCTGGTTTTCTCCGGGCATGTTCTCGGTCAGTTTTGAAGCAGATATTCAATGTACAGTACATTTTGATAATGGGACTACAAAACGAAGTCTTGATGTATCAGGTTATGGGGTAAATAAAGGTCAAGTTGCCAGTAATGCTAACTGGCAGTTAGCTTATGAACGCGCCTTCCAGGATTTATTAAAAAATCTGGATAAAATACTTGATTCAGAAGGTTTGTAATCAATCATCAGAGCAGGCAACTTTGTAAGTTAATTTAGCCTTGATTCCACGCAGACTACGCGAAAACCTGCTTCAAATGACAATTCAGGAATGTAACAAGCTGGGTTTAACGTATATCCGATCCATCGAAATGTTAGGTGTACTTATGCGGATATTCAGCTTCAGCCTGGTTAGTTGGCTTGGCCCGGCAAGTCCGTTTATGTTTGTATGGGTTTTTAATACCATGGATGCAGTTTTGCTTACTTGGTGTGCTATTTTGAAAAAGGATCAGGCCTATACACTACTTAATGCTTTCTGGATTATTATTGGCATAATTGGAGTAATGCGTGCAGGAAACATGGTCCATTGACTACGAAGTTTTTGTAGATGTTAATTCGCGTTGTCATAAACTGTCACTAAAAATCACGGACGAGTACTCAGACAAACTAATGCCGTTATTATTCTGGCTCCCAATCGAGCGCGGGTTCATCCATCATCGCGGCCTGTTCACGCAGGCTAAGAATATGGTCTTCCCAGTAACGCTGGCTGTTGAACCAGGGAAAGTTCACTGCCGCATAGGCAGCTTAGAAAGCTGGTAAGTCCTTTTGTCTTTTCTTTTGTTCACTGCATACAAGCGTTTTAGTGGTTCCACCCCGTTTCCACTGACGTTTTTGAGTGGGCTAGTATCACTTCCTCACACATTACCCCATTAACAGCGCACATTACAGAGTATACGTCAGCTAGGTACCATCAACCAAAATGGGGGGTGCCACCCCGGTGGGTGTAAGCTGGGTGCGTTCAAGAAGGTGTAGTGGTTTTTTTACGTCTCTCAGGCGGTGCGATTTCGCCCATCACCATGCTTCCGGTATAAGGGCTTAATATAGCAACGCAATGATTTCTTTTTACGGCATTGACCAAGTCTTTGTCTGTTTTACACAGATGAACTTCTCTCGTGCACTCATTGCAGAATCTTATCTTGGGGTCTTCTGTGTCAGGCAGATAGTGCCAGTCTGTTTTACACTTAAAAGCGAATACGCAGTTTCTGATTTGTAAGTCGTTATATTCTGGCATGTATCTCCCTGTATCTTCGTTTAGGTATGACGCTTAGTAAATGGCATTCAGATATTGAGTGGGTTTGACATGGCTAGTATCATTTCCTCACACATTACCCCATTAACAGCGCACATTACAGAGTATACGTAAGCTAGGTACCATCAACCAAAAACAGGGGTGCCACCACCGTGGGTCTGACTGGGTGCGATCAAGAAGGTGTAGGGACAATTTTGAGTGGGCGGTATGGTTGTCCACCCAGTACCCGTTAACAACGCACATTACAGAGTATACGTCAGCTAGGTACCATAAACCAAAATAGGGGGTGCCACCCCGCTGGGGTCTGACTCAAGACGGTATAGGGACAATATGCAGTTAATAGGCAGTAGCGAGGCCAAATGAATCACGGCTCAATCACAGGATAAATGGCCATTCTGGCGCCTGCCACTGTTGCCCATCCGAGAGGGGGGAGGACAGGCGACCGGCAAACGCCAGAATGACTCAATCATTATCTTAGGCATGTTGTGTGACAGGCTGATTATGTTGTGTGACAACCTGATTACCCAGCGACCTGCAAGGGTAAGCGGCCCGCCTTCGGTTTGTGCATCAACAGGTGCGGTAACGCTCACGGAAACCCGCCTCGCAGTAACACAGGTAGTACTCCGCACCACATGATAGTGGGGTATGTTGGGATTATTAGGCTTCTATGTAGGGGTTCTGCCCCATTTCCACGGACGGTTTTGGATGGGCCGTATGGTTGTTCACCCAGTACCCGTTAACTACGCACATTACAGAGTATACGTGAGCTAGGTACCATCAAACCGAAATGGGGGGGTGCCACCCCGGTGGGCTGGGTGCGATCAAGAGGGTGTATGGACAATTTTGAGTGGGCGGTATGGTTGTTCACCCAGTACCCGTTAACAACGCACATTACAGAGTACAGGTCAGCTAGGTACCATCAAACCAAGACAGGGGGTGCCACCCCGGTGGGGTCTGGATGTGCCGGGAAATCAAAGGGGGTAGGGGGTATCTTTCGTTTAATAGCGCGAAATGATGCTGTCATATGCTAACCTCTATTTTGTATCCTGATATTAGCGGTTGGCATTAGGCCTGTGCTTGGTGTAAACAGGCTAGGCTGACAAATATAAATGCGGGTAAGAATGAGGGTAACGTTACTTTCGACACTAAAAATAATCTATTATAAACAGTTAGTTAGGCGTTCGATTCGAATCCCACTCTCGCCAAACAATAAAAAAGGGCCGTTCAGGCCCTTTTTTATGAATTTATGTAACGAATTTGCTAGAAACCACTCGATCCGGTCAGGAACGGTGGTGGTACCGGTTGTTTGCTCCAACGCCAAGCCGTAGTAGGAGTTTTCATCTCAATTGTCCAATCTACCTTATCCGGATTAAACCGGAAGGTATTGCCACGTAGTTCCGGTGCTTCATAGGTAACCTTGCCGCCTACCAACGTCAAAATCGAAGTCAGTTTGTCCATATCATCTACTGGTACAGTCATATAATCGCCGTTCAAAATTACAATATCAGCAAGCTTGCCTGTTTCGATGGAGCCAATCGCATGATCTTTCCAGAGTGGTTTGGAGCCATATCGCGTCATCATCAATAACATGGTCATCCTGTCTGGTACAGCTTCTTCAGGCACACCCCAGGCATCACCATTATCATCAATACGGGTCAGCCAGTTTTTGCCATCTTCAAAGGGTGATGCCCTGACTTTTCCATAACTGCCAAAGGTGCCTATGACCACATTCACACCAGCCTTCAACATACTGGCTACCGGGGCATTCATGGTCAGGTATTCCGAACCATAGTCTTCTTCAATAATCTTGGTATTTTCAGTGTCAAAATTACAAGAAAACGTGTGTCCCAGACGGGCGGCCATCTGGATTTGCTCTGGTTTTACACCAAAGCAGTGATCAGCCTGAGTACGCAATTGTCGGATACGTTCATCAGACATATACGTGCGATAGGTACGAAACATCAGTTCCAGTGCACCATCGCCGGCCACATGCCAGCCGGGTATGCTAGTGAGACGGTTTTGCCCCGCCAATTGAGCTAGCGTATCCAGATGTTCGGTTCTGCGTCCCCTGTTCGGGGCACTGTTATCGTCGGAAATACCATCAATTTTCATTCCTGGAAGCATAGCAGGGCATTGTTCCCTGGCCTTGATATCCGGTTTTGCAGGTATGGTTGAACACCAACCCACGCCACCGGCATCCAGACCACCGACACTGCTGCCAGTTGACCAGAAAAAATCCGAACCATAACCGGTCCAGTCACCAATACGACGATAGGATTCGCGTATTTTATTGTTGAACGGCTGCCACCAGCGATGGTTCCAGGCGAGACGGATTGGCATCAAATCATGACGGTCGAGATGACTAGACGCACTGAAACCACCTTCACACTGCAGGTGAGTACTATAGGCTGTCAATCCAAGCTGGGCATTAACCTGCATGGTTTCCATATAACCTTTTATGTAACGATCAAAACTTTTCGCTTCAAGGTTGATGATATCGATCTTGGCACATCGGTCGAAATCGTTATATTCGCCCGAGGTCCCTGTTTCACGATCAACCAGCCAGTAATCATCCGGCATACGGTTGCCATAAAAGGTTTCAAACTCTTCAATTGTTTTGCTATTAACAACCGAACCACCACGAGTCGTTATGTAAGTAGGGTGATTGGGTGAAATGGCATCCAGAGTTTTACGTGTTATCGTGGTTCCAAACGCAGCTACGGCGGTATCAGCGGGTCTGACTGCCACTCTGATCCATTGGCCGGCCGGGATCTGCGCAGCACGTGCCTTGATGGCTTTTTCAACATACTGGGCAAAATCCTGATCTTCAGGAACATTCAGACGAATTTCCTGCATCTCAGGGATTGCTTTCAGTGACCAGTCAAAGTCCAGTGTGTGTTCATACAGGTGATTATGCGTATCAATCAGACCGGGTATGACTGAGTTACCCTTTGCATCAATCACTTCAGTCCAGTCACCCACCAGTTTACGAATTTCGGCATTGGTACCTACTGCCAGTATCTTGTCGCCTTGAATAGCGATAGCTTCGGTTATCGTGACATCTTTTGGATTGTCAGAATTTGCGGTGATGACCTGGCCATTTACAATAACGGTTTCGGCAAATGGTGATTTTCCAGCATGGGCAGTAATACAAAGTGCTGATAAAAAGATGCCTGCAATAATTCTGGTGATACAAGTTATTAATGAGCTACGTAAAATTACCATGTTACCCCCCCCATGAATTTTTTTATCATTTCCAGAACAACTCTGGGTGATTCTTATTATTTAACTGGGCGGTCTCTAAATTCTAATGCAACACCTTTAGTATGAACAGGAGTATATCAAACGAGGTGTTGAACAATGAGAAATTATCATCGACTTAACCTGTCAGAACGGGAAGTGGTCGCATTGCATTATCATTCTGGCATGAGTATCCGGGAC
>CANKCB010000003.1 GCA_947480335.1 Gammaproteobacteria bacterium
GGACAAATATGGTGAGAAAGAAAAAGCTCACCCAGAAATAGAAACAAAAAAAGAAACCGAAAACCGGGGCAGCGCCGTTCCGCTGCATGAAGCAAGGTTACCCTCTTAAACTCGATGCATTATTGTCTTGACCGAGGGGTCCACTATACAGGGATTATCAAAATCTGGCCAATACCGATGAATTAACCCAACTTCCAAACCGCCGCAGGATGACAGAAGCGTTATATCAGGAAGTCAGCCGGGCCCACTGAAACCAGAACACCTTTTCTGTTATCAACTTTGATATAGATCATTTCAAACAAGTGAATGACAAGTATGGTCATGACGCGGGGGATGCTGTGCTACGTGCCGTACCCGGTATTATCAGCAAGGTTTTACGTACGCAGGACATCTGTTCCCGCTGGGGTGGAGAGGAGTTCTTGATTTTATTACCTGAAACTCCACTTACGGGAGTGATACATGTTGCCGAGAGATTACGTAAAACCTTTGAGCAAAACAGGGTTCAGTACGGGAACCAGCCAATTTCCATAACCATCAGTGCAGGCGCACAGGAATACCGGGCGTCCAAAAATCTGGAGGACTGCCTCAAGCAAGCCGACAAGAATCTCTATCAGGCCAAAGCATCGGGGCGTAATACTGTCGTAGCTGGCAATTCAGAATGATATCTGCAATGCGCAGTATAGAGAACTATAAGCTGTTCCATACATCTAGCGACGCGATGAAATAAATAATAGAAATACACCGGACAGCCCCAGTAAAGGTGCCAACAAACCCTGTTCAGTAAACGCATCAGGGTTCAGTTGCAGACCGGCAATAATAAAACACCCGATAAGCATGGCGGCACCGATGATAGACAGGATGTTCCGCCGATTTCCATCACGAATCTCCAGCCTGAGCTTCCTGAGTTCCTCCTGATTCCATTCAAACTGAAAGCGGCCATCACTGATTTTATCTACCAGATCCATCATTTTTCCAGGAAACCCAGGCAAACGGTCCAGCCAGTAGGGCAGGTTTTCCAAAGTACCCTTGAACAGACCCCTGACACCGGTTCGATCACTCATCCATTTCTCAAGTACAGGTCTGGCCGTAGTCCAGATATTCAGATCCGGATAGAGTTCCCTGCCCAGACCTTCAATATTGACCAGTGTTTTCTGCAACAATAATAACTGTGGCATGATAACCATATTGAATCGCCCAGCGGTCTGGAACAATCGCAATAACAACGCGCCAAACGATATTTCACTAATGGGTCTGTCAAACAAGGGTTCACAGACAGTCCGGATAGCAGATTCAAATTCGTCGACTCTGGTTCCGGCAGGCACCCACCCTGACTGAACATGCAACTCGGCAACCTTCTGGTAATCCTTGTTCAAAAAGGCAATAAAGTTTTCGGCCAGATAACGTTTATCGAATTCACTTAACGAACTCATGATGCCAAAATCGACGACTACAATACGTGGCGCTTCCGTGGCCGTTCCTGGCCTGACAAAAATATTCCCCGGATGCATGTCTGCATGAAAGAAACTATCCCTGAACACCTGGGTAAAAAACACCTCGACTCCTGCTTCGGCCAGCCATTTCAAATCTATACCAGCATTTTTCAATCCCTGTATATCCCCTACCGGGACACCGGAGATCCTTTCCATCACCATCACATTTCTGGCTGAATAGCGCCACTCTACCTGTGGGACATATAACAGTGTCGAGTCTGAAAAATTTCGTCTTAGTTGCGAGGCGTTGGCCGCTTCACGCATCAGGTCAAGCTCATCCAGCAAGGTCTTCTCAAATTCCCTGACCACATCTGCTGGTTTCAGCCGTTGCATCTGTGCCGAGTAGTTCTCGGCCATTTCAGCAATGATATGCATCAGTCCAAGATCACGGCGAATAATTTTTTCTATACTCGGTCTGACCACCTTGACGATCATATCACGACCGTCTTTCAGTCTGGCTGTGTGCACCTGGGCAATTGATGCGGAGGCCAAGGGAACTTCATCAAACTGGAGAAAGATATCGTTGATTTTGCTGCCAAGAGCCTGTTCGATAATCTGTATTGCAATCTGGCCTGGAAATGGAGCAACATGATCCTGTAATCGCGCAAATTCAACAATGACATCATCCGGCAACAAATCCCTGCGTGTGGATAGCAACTGACCCAGTTTTATATAGATTGGACCAAGCTGTTCCAGCACTATCCGTAGACGGCTGGCGCGCGGCAAACGGTTGCCAACAAACCAGTTCCAGGGCAATAGATACTGCAGGAATCTGACGCGGCGGAACAGATTCAGTGAAAACACGATTTCATCAAACCCATGCCTGATGAGTACACGCTGGATATATAACAACCTGAGAATCTGGCCTGGAGTCAACATTCCGTCATTTTCCCTCAGCAACCTTATACAAGCGGCTCATCCGTAGTTTGAGTCGTTCCACATCATTACGCAAGGAGTCAACCTCACGATTGAACTCATCAACTTGCTGATAATCCGGCACCAGATCTGATTCATATAACAAGTATTCACCCGTATTATTGCGAAGTGTTGTAACGGCATGAACTGCCTGTTTCATTACTGACCGGATTGTGTTTCCTGTGCCATGGGCAACACTATCACCTACCCAACGTGACAATTCTTCCTCCCATTCCGGGTCCAGATTACTGATGATAGCGAGAATTTTCTGGGCCAGGGCAATATTACCTGCAATTTCAATTGTACCTGACTTGCCCGGCTCATCCCTTTTCATGGCCATAAAATAGGCAAGCAGATTACCCGGGGTTCCACGGATAATAATATCCGGATTGACACTCGGCTCTTCCAGAGAAATACCCGTTGGAATAATCGTTATATTAAAAACCTGTTGTGTATTGGTAAGTTCCACCACAATGACACGACCTGCATATTTAACAAGCTCCAGACGCGATTCGTCATCCATCGACAAAATGCGATTGATAGTAGTTTCCAGATAACCAGGAGTAAGGGGTACTGTCTTGTTCATTGCGCGCCGTTAAATCTTGTAACCTTTGTGTATGGCCACAATACCACCCGTGAGGTTGTGGTACTCGACCCGGGCAAACCCGGCTTGCTCCATCATCTTCTTCAATGTGTTCTGATCAGGATGCATACGAATGGATTCAACCAGATAACGATAACTCTGTTCGTCTCCGGCAATATACTTACCCATCAGCGGTATTAATTGATACGAGTAGCGATCGTATACCTCCCCCAGCATGGGCAATACTGGTCTGGAGAATTCCAGCACAACCAATGCACAACCATACTTTAACTTTTCATACATTGAAGACAGCGCCTGCTGTTTGTCTGTCACGTTGCGCAAGCCAAAGGCCATACTAATTAAATCAAATGTATTCGGTGCAAAAGGCAGTCTTTCTGCATCAGCCTGTGTATAAACAATATTTTTGCAAAACCCGTTATTGAGCAACTGATCCCGACCAGTAGTCAGCATGTCTCTGTTAATATCACAAACCACTATCCTGCCATTATCACCAACCTGTCTCGCATAAAGTCTGGCCAAATCGCCGGTGCCACCTGCCACATCAAGTATTTGAAATCCTGACTTGACCCGGGAGATCCCCACGGCGTAGCGTTTCCACAATCTATGGATACCAAACGACATGACATCGTTCATCAGATTATAATTGGGAGCTACCGATTCAAATACCTGATAGACACGGCGCTTTTTTTCCTGCAGCGGGACTTTTTCAAACCCGAAATCAGTTGTTTCATGCTCTTTCATCGGGTCTTCTCTCATATCCGGCAACCAGCAGTGCCTGCAAATAGGCCGCCCATTTAATATCTTTATTGCTACCGAGCTCATGCAGGTAATCCCAAGTATAAATTCCCGTATCATGACCATCGTCAAACACCAGTTTGATTGCATAGGTCCCGACAGGAATAATATTGGCAATGTTCACTCGCTCTTTGCCTGTTTGCAATATCGACTTCCCCGGTCCATGTCCCTTCACTTCTGCTGATGGTGAGTGAACCCTCAAATATTCACATGACAGTTCAAAGCGTGATTCGTCATCGTACTGCACAGAGAGTATCCGCGACTTGGTCTTCAGATTGATAGCTACAGGATGAGGCATATTTGTCAAAATATTCGGGTCTGGATTTACAGGATATATCTGGTCAGATCTTCATTTTTGATTAATTCGCCGAGCTGGTTATCAACGAAACGGGCGTCCACCACTACCTTTCCGCCCGATTGTGCCGGCGCAGAAAAGGAAATGGATTCAAGCAACTTCTCCATTACCGTGTGCAGGCGTCTTGCCCCGATGTTCTCGGCAGATTCATTCACCTGCCATGCTATTTCAGCAATTCTGGCAATTCCGTCACTGGAAAATTCCAACGTGAAGTTTTCGGTCTGCATCAGTGCCGTGTACTGTTCAGTCAGCGATGCATTTGGTTCTGTCAGAATCCGGATAAAATCTCCTGTTGTTAATGCATTCAATTCTACCCGTATTGGCAGTCTTCCCTGTAATTCCGGAATCAGGTCAGACGGTTTTGACAGATGGAATGCACCCGAAGCGATAAACAGAATATGATCAGTCCGTACCATGCCATAACGTGTTGAAACAGTACAACCTTCAACCAGTGGTAACAAATCGCGTTGTACACCTTCACGAGATACATCCGGCCCACTGCTTTGCCCTCTTCTGGTAACCTTGTCAATTTCGTCAATAAACACCAGACCATTTTGTTCGATACTCTGTATCGACCTGAACTTAATCTCGTCTTCATTGATCAGTTTTGCCGCTTCTTCCTCGGTCAAAACCTTCATCGCATCCTGTATTTTAAGCTTGCGCATCCTTTTTTTGCCGTTACCCATATTCTGAAACAATCCCTGTAGCTGACTGGTCATTTCTTCCATGCCGGGTGGAGCCATGATTTCAACACCAACCGTCTGCATCTGTACTTCAATCTCGATTTCCCTGTCAGCCAGGGTTCCCGCTTCCAGCATCGAATGGAATCTTTCTCTCGCCACTCCGGATTTTTCTTCAGAATTGTCATCATATAATCGTGCCGGGGGCAACAGAATATCCAGAATCCTTTCCTTCGCCGTTTGCTCAGCTCGTTCCTTTACCTTTTCCATTTCGATTTCGCGCGTCATTTTTACTGCGACATCCGCGAGATCACGAATGATGGACTCGACATCTCGTCCAACATATCCCACCTCGGTAAACTTGGTGGCTTCAACCTTGATAAACGGTGCATTGGCCAATCTAGCCAAACGTCTGGCGACTTCTGTTTTTCCCACCCCTGTCGGACCTATCATCAGGATATTCTTTGGTGTGATTTCATTACGCAGTGCTTCTGGAACCTGCATCCTTCGCCACCTGTTACGCAAGGCAATGGCTACTGCACGCTTGGCGTTATCCTGACCGATAATATGTTTGTCCAGCTCTGCTACAATCTGTTCGGGGGTAAGTTCCTGCATTGATTTGTTCCGTGATTTAAAATTTCAATTCTTCAAGTACCAGTGAATGGTTGGTGTAGATACAGATATCCGCGGCAATGTTCAGCGATTTTTCTGTTATCTCTCTGGCAGACAGTTCGGTATTTTTCATCAACGCATAGGCCGCCGCCTTGGCAAAGCTGCCTCCTGAACCTATCGCCATGATGTTATCTTCCGGCTCAATAACGTCACCGTTGCCGGAGATGATGAGCGAGGTGGATTGATCTGCAACACAAAGCATGGCTTCCAGTCGTCTTAACATACGATCAGTACGCCAGTCCTTGGCCAGCTCAACAGCTGACCGTGTCAGGTTTCCTGAATACTGTTCAAGTTTACCTTCAAACCTTTCAAACAGGGTAAATGCATCGGCGGTACCACCGGCAAATCCGGCAATCACCTTATCCTGGTAGAGCCGACGTACCTTTTTTGCATTACCTTTCATCACTGTATTGCCTAGCGAGACCTGACCATCACCACCGATGACAACGTGCCGGTCTCTTCTGACGGACAGGATGGTCGTACCTCTGAATTGTTCCAAGCCGGATTCCTCCTGTAAAAAGCTGGTTTATTGTACACGAACTGTAGAAACAGGAGTGAGGGGCTAACCGTCGTACAAATTATTCATCTACAGGGATGTTTTACACCTGCGGGATGTTATTTCCTGCCTTTTTTGGCCCTGGGATGGGATTTATCATAAACATTTGCCAGATGCTCGAAATCCAGATGGGTATAAATCTGCGTGGTACTGATGTCTGCATGACCAAGCAGTTCCTGCACGGCTCGCAGATCACTGCTGGATTCAAGTATATGTGTAGCAAATGAATGCCTGAGCATATGTGGATTGACGTGGGTTACCAGACCTTGGCGAACAGCCCATTGTTGCAGTCTAAGCTGTACAGAGCGTGGACTGATACGTGTACCGCGCTGACTCACAAACAGGGCCTGTTCATCTTCAGCAGCAAATTCGTTTCTGATTTTCAGCCAGTGTTGTATGGCGGTAATTGCCTTTTTGCCTGTTGGTATCTTACGGGTCTTGTTGCCTTTGCCAGTAACCGTAACAACTGCATCGGCCAGATCCAGACTGCCCAACTGCAACCCTGTCAGCTCGGATAGTCTCAGACCGGAAGAATAAATCAACTCCAGAATGGCCCTGTCCCGTATAGCCAGAGGGTCGGTATGAGTGATGTCGACCAGTTGACCGGTCTGATCCACATCCAGTGTACGCGGAAGTCGTTTGGGTGATTTGGGGGTAATAACGCCTTGAGCCGGATTGCGCTTTACCAATTCCAGGCGAATCAAGTATCGGTAAAAAGCCCTTATTGCCGAAAGATTACGTTGCAAGGTCTTGCCACCAATTCCTTGCCTGTGTCTGGAGGCAATAAAACTGCCCAGCTGGCGTCCATCAAGTACGGCCCATGTTGAAATCTGCTGGTTGTCACAGAACTGGATCAATAGTTCCAGATCATGCTGGTAAGCTTCCCGGGTATTGGCAGACAGATGATACAGGGTAGATAAAAATTCATTGACCCTGTTTTTTTCGTTCTCGGTCATAGTTGACTGTATCCTGCACTCTGGAGACCTTCTGCTAAAAAAATCTGAATTCGATTACTTCTCCACAATCCAGGGTTTGAGTATATAGCTGAGTATCTCTCCCAGATTGGCTAACAGTTCCACTCCCATTGATTCTGTGAAATGTGATGCATCCGTACTACCTATGGCCAGAACCCCACTCCAGCCCTTGCCATGCAGGGGCACGAGTACGGCTGAACCAATATCATCTCCGCTGACCCCGAACAGAAAGGCCTGCTGCTGACTTTTCAGATGACCACTCAAGGGCATACGCTTGTCTATTATAGTCTTGAACAGTGACTGCTCCGGTGTGTCAGTTCCCGCAAATTCAATGCCCGCAAATGTATCAATAAAGGAAGGGGCCGCAAACAATCTGACTGCAACATGGTCTGCACGAAAATTCTGCCGGAGATTTTCATAGAGTGTATGGAAGATATCCTTTGGTTCCGCTGCATCCATCAGGGTCAACGCCAGCAAATGCATGCGTCTGGCAAGCTCCTCATTTTGCTTGGCAATCTCTACCAGCTCATTCAGTCTTTTTTGAGCCTGCTCATTTTTTTCCCTCAGCAGAGATACCTGCTTTTGTACGAGCGACACAGCATCGCCACTAATATGAGGTACCTGAATCTGTCGCAATACCTCGGGATGATTAATAAAAAAATCAGGGTGCGTCAACAGATACTGGCAAATTGTTTCCGGTTCAATAATTTCAGTCTTGTCCGTTTCGACCTTGCTCATAATGTTATTTGTCCCTCAAATACTGTAGTAGCAGGGCCTGTCATCCACACATCAGAACCCTCGCCCTCCCATTTTATTACCAGTGATCCCCTGGCCAACCCGACAGTAACTGCATTATCCAGTTTTTTGCCCTTGATACCGGCTACTACCGCCGCACAGGATCCCGTACCGCAGGCCAGTGTCTCACCAGCGCCGCGTTCATAGACTCTTAATAATACATGACTACGATCCACTACCTGCAAAAATCCGACATTGACGCTCTGGGGAAACATTGGATGTTGCTGCAACTGTTTGCCGATTTTTTCAACATCTGCCGTGACAATGTCCTGCACCATAATAACGGCATGAGGGTTACCCATCGACAGCGCATGAACTTCAATAGTTCTGTCAGCCAGTACAACCGGGTAGACAGACTGGCGTTGAGGAGAAACCAGAGGAATGTCTATCGGTTCAAACCCGGGTGCCCCCATATTAACCCGGACTGTATCGTCTTTTTCAAAGTAGAAATGTACAAGGCCTTTTATAGTCTGCGCACTGATTTCAGTGCTGGTTAATATTGACTTTTCCCTGAGGTAACGTGCTACACAGCGTGCACCGTTACCACTTTGTCCACCTTCTCCACCGTCAGCATTAAATACCCTGTACATGATGTCTGCATCACTTCTGGTGGCAGGTTGCAAAATTACCAACTGGTCAAACCCGATGCCAGTATAACGATCGGCCAACGCACGAATCTGCTCAGCCGTCAGGGTAATTGGTTTATGCAAACCATTGATTATGACAAAATCATTGCCCAAACCGTGCATCTTGGTGAATTCAAGCTTCATATATGTATTTACTCATTAATCTATTATCAGGCGGTATTTAATGGATATGTCCCGTTAACAAGCCGGGATTATAACGGAAAGCGGGGCTGTACGCCTTATCAGTAAATACGGGATATTCTGAAATTACGCCGCAATAACAGACTCAAGATACCTTTCTCACTCGGCAGATGCATCGCACCGACAGCAAAGAAAGCACTACCATTATCAAGCAGTGCGTCCATCCGCTCTACCATGCGTTGATTACGTGCATAAATCAATCGCTCCATAATCTTTTCACAGGCAGAGTTATCTTCAAATACGTATTGATGACTGTACACTGACATCCCTCTCAGGTCTCGTTTACGATAGAGGGATTTCATTATATTAAAATCATTCACAGTGTCCTCATAATGACATAGCGTATCAACCAGAACTCTCAGTTGATCCTCTAATGACATATCACCAAACACGGCGATTTGCTCATCCATCGTTTCCAGCCCTGATACGGATAGCTGATTTATTCTTGCCTGCTCCAGCAGCTTCAAATCCATAACGCTGCCCATGCCAGGAGGGTAACTCATGATAATAAGTGCTGCCCAGGGTTTGAGCCTCGAGATGGTGATTTCTGCAAGATTGTATCGAGCCAGAATAGTTACTGCATTTCTGTAAAGGTTAGCAGGAAGCAAACCGTCCAACCGGTTCTCATCCGCAAATAACATGGTGTTAGAGTACTTGATTGCATCCTTGTCATCAGGAACCACCTCCATAACAAATTGTTTACTATGCTCAAGGCTGGTTGTAACTACTGGTGGGAAGTCCAGTATGAGTGGATCATCCACGTGTATTGTCCCCAGAATATATCCGAAGTTCCCGTCATCACGACTGATTTTCCAGAGCAGGCCTTCTGCGAACCTGTCAACGGTGACAGGGGTCTGGTCAATTTTTTTATACGGTCGACATTGTATCTCGGCGGCTAACAGGTGCTGGCTGCAAACAAGCACAAGTAAAATCAGTATTTCTTCAGCTATGGACTTCATCATCTCCAAGATCCAACTCGGGAGCTTGCTCAAGCGCTACAATCTCCTTCGCGATCTGTTGCCATTTAGGATCTTGCTGCAGATCAGACAGGGATATCTGCTTTTGACTGGCGTGCATACGCATTAGCCTAACCTGTACCTGTGGCTGCGAATCAAATTGCAGGGAATTAATCACTTCTATTGCAGCGGGTTGGTTATTGCAAACCAGGACCATATCACAACCGGCTGCAAGTGCTGCACTTGCACGAGCAGGATAATCACCTGCAGGTCCTGCGCCAGCCATATTGATATCATCACTGAATATGACTCCCTGAAATCCAAGTTGTTTGCGCAAAACTTGTTTTAGCCAGATATCAGAAAACCCGGCCGGACGTGTGTCAATCTCTGCATAAACCACATGTGCTGGCATGATACCTGCGATATCAGAACTGATGAGACGCTCAAACGGAACTACATCATTCATCATGATATCCTGATATGAACGCTTATCCACTGGAACGGTTTCATGTGAATCTTCACGCACGTGACCATGTCCCGGGAAGTGTTTACCTACCGCAGACATACCTGCAGACTTCATGCCCTTGATACATGCTCTGGCAAGCGCGGTCAGCACATCAATATCCGCATGATACGCCCGGTCTCCGATTACACTGCTTCTGCCTGTATCAACATCCAGAACGGGAGCAAAACTGAAATCAACACCGACAGCAAGCAATTCGCTGGCAAGCAACCAGCCTGCTTTTTCGGTAAATTCAATGGCCTTGTGCGGATCCCGATCGTACAACTTTCCAAACAATCCGGCGGGCGGTATCCTGGTAAAACCATACCGAAACCGTTGCACACGACCACCTTCATGATCAACAGCAATCAATAATGGAGGTTGTTTTATGGCGTGAATACGGGTGGTTAATTCACGCATCTGTTGCGGATTTTCGTAATTTCTTGAAAACAGAATAACACCACCAACCAGCGGATGGCGTAACAACTCGATTTCATCCTGATGTAATTCAGTATCACGTAAATCCAGCATGACAGGACCCAGGCCCACACATCACCTCGCTTTAACAATCGTGGAAAACTACCTGGACTGGATTCTACACTTCAGGGTGATGTGCTGGAAAGATAAAGAAGGGAGCCATAGCTCCCATCGAATTATCTCGCTGGACGTCTGTCCATACCAGGGTTCATAGATGGCGGGCTAGACTGTCTTTGATGCATATCCGGCATGCCGTCCCGCATGGGCCGATTGTCGAGTTGTTTATCGGCATCTTTTATCAGCTCACCACGTTCTTCCGGTGTCATGTTCGGCCATTTTTGACTGATTTCCTGAAGTTTATCATCAGATAAACTACGCATGTATTCACGCAGTGTTTTCCTGTCTTCTGCAGAAATCCGGTTTTCCTTCTGCCTGATCGCCATACGCTGTTCTGGCGACATGGCTTCCCATCTATTCCTCAAAGCTGTACGCACATCCGGGGTCAAACTGTTAAACCATTCCTGCCGACGTTTCAGTCCTTGCTGGTCAGCGGCGGACAGACTGTTAAACATTTCAAAACGTCTGCGCAATACCAGTTTTTTATTGCGATCCAGCGACTGCCATCTTTTGAACTGGGATTGTGCCTGCTGACGCCTCTCTGCAGGCATTTTGCTCCAACGTTCGGCACCCTTTTGCAAGGCCGCACGGCGATCCGCCGGGATATCATTCCACTTGTCCTGATAAGACCGCAGAATATTTTGCTGTTCAGGCGACAGGCTGTTCCAGCTGTCATCTTGCTGGGCAAAGGAAGGTAGCGGCACAGCCATCAGGCAAAGCAGCAGCAATAAACCAGATAAATTATTGCGCATCTTCAAGCTCTTCGAGTGTTTGATCATTTTCCTGTTCATTATTACGATCTTCTTCAAATAACTGGTCAAACGAATCATCTTCAAACAGTGCAGGCCCTACCCATTCGCCCTGATTTGTTTCCCAGTCAGCTATAAACTCCAGTAATTCTGCTGTTGGCACTTGTTCCTTTTGTTCTGTTGCTGAGGAATACTCTGTCACTAACAATCCCATCATGATTAAAGTTAGACCATCAAGAGGGAATTTCATGCTGTTCAAGCCATTCATAGAACTCGAGATTTTCGTACAGATCCAGTTCTGAAATAATTTCAATATCATCTATGAATGTTTTATCTTCTACAGCAGGTTGCGGTAACAAACCATACACGAACATTGCCAGACAGGCGGTTACCAGTGCCCCTGTCGGAATCCAGAAAAAAGGAGACGATTTAATATCCAGCTTCTGGTCTAGAGCACTATAGCGTGTACGGGTGATCCTTGAAAGAGTCTCACCATCCAGCGAACCAATACTGCTCTCGAATCTCTCCCTGAGTTTCTGACCAAATAGATCCTGTTCGTTATCTTTCATATGTTGTAATCTTCAAGTTTGTCACGCAGCATGGCCAAGGCGCGAAAATAATGTGTCTTAACACTGCCTTCTGAGCATTTCATCACCTTTGCAGTTTCTGATACATCCATTCCTTCCAGCGCCCTCAGCATAAACGCCTGTCGCTGGCGAGCAGGCAAATCACGCACGGCTTTATCCAGTTGCTGCATACTTGCCTCCATGGCAACTTCCCGATCTGGTCTGCTGCCTGACACATCCTCCAGCATCTGGATAGGATCTGGCTCATCCTCATCATCATCCTTGCGCCCAAACCAGACTCTGAATTTGTTTCTAACTGAATTTCTACGATAATGGTCCGTTATTCTGCTTTGTAATATCGTCTGGAATAAGGCACCCCATTCCAGTGGGCTGCGATCAGCATATTTCTGCACCAGTTTAAACATAGAATCCTGCAGGATATCCATGGCATCCTCTGCATTACCGGTAGCCATTTCTGCCATACGAAACGCCCGTTTCTCAACGCCAGCCAGAAACTGCTCAAGCTCCTTATAACCGCCCAGAGTTAATTCCCTCTCATTAGTATCAAAACTTTCAAAATCGACAGTTCTGTGATTCCCAGAAAGGGTATCCATCGTTAAAACCGGCATCCCTGACCACATTTTAATACCTGTACTCGGCTTGTTCATACAGTTTAAAACGCATACGTTAACTGCCGGTTGACCGGTGTTTATTAATATCTATCAATATCACGTAACATATTGAAGTATAGGCACTAAATACAATAATAAAAAAACAGCCAGTCATGCAATAGCCTGACCGGCTGTAATAACAATTTAAATGTATATCTGCGGACGACGGTACTGTCCGTGATTCAGGTTTTATTCCGGTTTGTTGCGCATTGCTCCCGGGCGTTTTTTAAATTTACCACCATGGGGTCCCATCGGACCCATCGCTTCACGCTGTTGCTTCAAGTCAGCCGCTGCATCCGGGTATTTCTCCTCAAACTGTTTACGACGTGCTTCCATGGTTTCCCGTTTTTGTTCACGAGCAGTTTGCTGCTGTTCCCTGGCCGCCTTCATTTCTGCAGCCGCTTCCGGATATTTGGCCTCAAATGCGCCCCGTCGTGCATCCATATCAGCCTTGTTCTGCTTGCGCTCGGCCATGTCTGATTCTTTCCAGGTCTTCATTTCTGCAGCGGCCTCTGGGTACTTCGCTGCAAACTCGGCACGGCGAGCATCCATTTCTTGCCTGTGTTCCTTCATTCTGGCGGCAGCTTCCGGATTGTTTTTTTCAAACTCGGCGAATCGGGCATCCCTGTCCTGATCATTATCCTGCACAAACAACCTGTCCAGGCGCTCTTCCTGATCCTCCTGGGCATCCTGTGCAAATACCATAGTTGCAGGAATTACACCGGCAAGCATGCTGCAAAAAATTACGGATACTCTCAATATATGTCTGGTCATACTAATGTCCTCCATTGAACAGATAAAATTAATGTGTACTGGGACTGATAACGAACTCAAATAGAATTGGTTGACAGCTATCAGAGGCAAATCAGGCGGAGAAGTTCATAAAACAGCCGAGGTTTTATAAATTTTGAATCCCACGGGCAATACTGGCTATCCTTGTATGATGACCTCGGTGCCTGTTGACACTTTGTCAAACAACTGGATTACATCACGATTGTTCATCCTGATACAACCATGCGAACCTGGCAAACCCATTGGCACATCTTCAGGCGAACCATGAATATAAATCATACGTGCATGGGTATCCACGTCGCCCCCTTTATTGATCCCCTCTTCAATACCTTGCAGACGCAGAATTCTTGTCAGGATCCAGTCCCGCTCTGGATATTGCTCTCGTAAACCGGTCGTATAACATTCACCAGTAGGTTTTCTGCCTACAAATACAGAATTGATTTCACACTCGTCACCAATTTTTTCCGAAATGACATGCCGCCCACGTGGAGTACATTCACTGTTGATCATTTCACCAACCCCGTTACGGGCAGTTGACACATCATAACTGGCGAGCACCTTACCATTCTCACTCAAATACAATTTCTGTTGTGGTACGGAAATTTCAATAAGGTATTTTTTGTCTTGCATGGTAGCAACCTGATGCTTTTTAACCCTGTTCAAATACTGCCAGTGATTCGACATGCGTTGTATGAGGAAACATATCCATCACGCCAGCAGCTCGCAACCTGAAACCTTTTTGATTTACCAGAATTCCAGCATCACGTGCCAACGTGGCCGGATTACACGACACATATACCAGTCGCTGTATTTTCCTGAAATTCATTTGTTCAATAACTTCCCTGGCCCCGCTACGAGGGGGATCCAGCAATACCTTGTTATAGTTTCCTTGCAGAAATTCCCCCTGAATCACAGGCGCATATAAATCAGCCTTGATGAATTCTGTATTGCTAATAGCGTTGCTTTCAGCATTCATCCGTGCCTTCTCCACCAGCCTGACCGCACCTTCAACACCGGTTACATGCCCGCTAAAATGTGCCAACGGCAGGGTAAAATTACCCAGACCACAAAACAAATCGAGCAATCGATCTGATTTATCTGGCTGCATTAATTGTAGTACCCGTTTTATCATTTCCCGATTAATAGGGAAATTTATCTGGGTAAAGTCCAGTGGACTAAACCTGAAATTAATTGAGTAATCTTCCAGAGTATAAACCAGACTGTCCGGCCCATTTTTAACCAGCGGCAGTAATACTTCGGAATGATTACCCTGCAACAGTATGCCTATACCAGAGTCTTTCTCAAATTGCTGCAGCCTGTTCCTGTCACACTCTGGCATATCCACCAGATGCCGGATTACTATCATCGTAGCCATATCACCCACAGCTACTTCTATCTGGGGAATCTCGCTTTTACAATCCAGACTATTTATCAACTGTTTCAGTGCGGACAGATTAGTGCCTATTGAGGGATGCAAAACTGCACAGCTGTCGATATCTGCAATATAGGGCTTGTTTTTTTCCCGAAAGCCCACCAGCACTTTGCCCTTCTTATGGACGAATTTAACCCCCAGTCTGGCCTTGTGCCGGTAAGACCAGACCTGCCCGGTCACAGGAGCCAATCTGGTTTCAGGCTGGACACCACCAATATGCTGTAACTGCTCAAACAGTACCTGTTCCTTGTGACGGATCTGTGCTTCCGGCTGCATATGCTGAAGACTGCAACCTCCGCATACACCGAAATACTGACACCCGGGTTGAACCCGTAAAGCGGAAGCCTGTATTACTTCTGTAGTTGTTCCTTCATCAAAGCGGGAGCGTTGACTGCTATATCTGAATCGGACTGTCTCACCCGGCAAGGCACCATCTATAAAAACAGTTTTGCCCTCGAGGTGTGCCACCCCCCTGCCTTCATGTGAAAGTGACTCGATTACTGCCTCAACTGGCTGATCAGGTAATTGTTTACGACGTCTAGGCATGGGATCTGAATTTACTTCCGGCAAATTGTGATGATTGTGTATAACAGTTATTCAGTAGCAGAACAGGTTTATCAGTTTTTTAGTGCGGGGGCAGCAAGCCATCTGTCTGCGAATTCCGTTAGATGCGGCTTGTTTTCCTCACGCAGCATTTGCCGTAGTCTGCTAGATTCGGCCGCATACGTCTCATTAGTCAAATGCCCACGCATTAATTCAAACCGCAGGTATACCAGATAGGTATTTAATACGTCCGTCTCACAATAATTTCGAATCGCTGCAAGTTTGCCCGTGCAATAACTGTCCCACACCTTGTCACCACTCATGCCCATCTTGCCAGGAAATCCCAACATGGTCGCAATTTGATCCAGCGGTGCAACAGCTCGATATTCATACGCTGCCAGAACATCCATCAAGTCAGTATGCCGGTCATGGTAACGACTGATGTAGTTATTCCACTTGAACCCCTGATCATTCGCACCGGTTTCCCAGTAACGTGAGGCAGACACTCCATGCAAAAGTGCACGGTAATGCATAACGGGTAAATCAAACCCGCGTCCGTTCCATGAAACTAGACGCGGCGTGTATTTTTCAATCCCTTCATAAAACCGCTGCAATAAATCTGCTTCACTGGATTCCAGTGTGCCCAGAGACCAGACATTCAGCTTATCCTTTGTACTTAACAGTACAGATATTGCGACGACTCTGTGTAAATGCAGTCTCAGGAAGTCAGAGGTACCATCTGTTTCCTGCCGTCTGCGACTGAACATAACTTCAGCTACTTCCTTGTCTGTTAAACCTTCCAGATCGTATAGTCGCTTGCCCGATTCAATATCCGGAATGGTTTCAATATCAAAAACCAGAACATTCATCGCAATGACATCTATGTCGGAAAGACATTGGTGGAAAGATAACGATCCCCACGATCACAGATTATCGCCACAATGACTGAGTTCTCGACAGTCGCAGATACCTGAAGCATTGCATGTACAGCGCCGCCGGATGAAACTCCTGCAAAGATCCCTTCTTCTGAGGCGAGTCGACGGGTCATGATTTCGGCCTGCGTCGACGATACATCCATGATTTTATCTACCCGCTTGCGGTCAAATATCTTTGGTAAATACGCTTCCGGCCAGCGTCTGATTCCGGGGATACTGCTGTCGCCTTCCGGTTGCACGCCAATTATCTGCACATCAGGGTTTTTTTCCTTGAGATATCTCGATACACCCATAATAGTACCAGTCGTGCCCATGGCGCTGACAAAGTGGCTTACTTTTCCGTCTGTATCACGCCAGATTTCCGGGCCAGTGGATTCGTAGTGGGCGAGCGGATTATCCGGATTGGCAAACTGGTTCAAGACCTTGCCCTTGCCTTGTGACTGCATTTGTTCAGCCAGATCACGTGCTCCTTCCATACCTTCCTGCTTGCTGACAAGAATAATCCTGGCGCCAAAAGCTTTCATGGTGGCCTGTCGTTCAATACTCATATGTTCAGGCATGATCAGCACCATTTGGTAACCCTTGACTGAAGCCGCCATCGCCAGTGCAATACCGGTATTGCCACTGGTCGCTTCGATTAAAGTATCTCCGGGACGAATTTCGCCTCGCAGCTCGGCGTGTTTAATCATACTAAGTGCCGGGCGATCCTTGACTGAACCGGCCGGATTATCCCCTTCCAGTTTGGCCAGTAGTAGATTGGATGTATTGCCACCAATGCGCTGTAAGCGAACCAGAGGAGTATTGCCAATAATCGTTTCTATTGTTGGAATATTCATATCGGGATAATTGCCTTTGCCATTATAATTGCATCTTCACGACCCTGTCTGGCCGGATAATAATTACGGCGCATGCCGACTTCATTAAACCCTGCCTTGTTATACAGATTTCTGGCCGTTTCATTCGAGGGACGAACCTCCAGAAAAGCTGTATCCACCTTGTGTTTGCTGGCCAGATCGAGCAAAAAATCAAGCAATTGCCCGCCATAACCTGATCCCTGTATTTGCTGACATACACACAGGTTCAGAATATGACATTCACCCGCTGCCACCGACATCACGCCATAGGCGTTTATCAAACCAGCTGCAGATTCTCCTACCCAGCAACAATAACCTACCTGCAAACAATCCCTGAAAATGGTAGCGCTCCAGGGAAACTCGTAGGCCTGTGTTTCAATTTCGAGTATTTCCATCAGATCCTGTTCCAACATCGGACGGAAAAACAGACTGTGATTTTTCAACATCGCGCTCATGCAGGCAACCCGGCATACAGATTCGTTGCTACTTGCAAATCATCCCATGCCTTACGCTTTTCCTTCGGCGATCTTAGCAAATAGGCCGGATGATAGGTAACAACCACCGGAATCTGCAATTCGGCATATTCAAAACATTGTCCGCGCAACCTGCCTATAGGAGTATCTACCTTCAGCAGGTTCTGCGCCGCGACCCGCCCTAACGCAAGGATTATCCTGGGACGTACATGTGCAATCTGCTGTTGCAGATAACTCTCGCAGGCGGCCACTTCCTCTGCGGCCGGATCCCGATTTGCAGGTGGCCGACACTTGATAATATTCGCAATATAGACTTGCTGTCTTTGTATTCCCATGGCTTTCAGCATCGAAGTCAGCAATTGACCAGCACGTCCTACAAACGGTTCCCCCTGACGATCTTCTTCTGCTCCTGGGGCCTCACCAATCACCATCCAGTCCGCTGTTTCGCTACCCGATCCAAACACCGTCATGGTTCTTCCATGATGTAACGGACAGTTGGTACAGGCGGCAACCTGTTCACGCAATCCGGTCCAGTCGGAATCTGGCACCGTATTCATTCCGACCGTTGTCGTATCCACACCGCCTGTTTCAGCAAGCAAAGCATCTCTATCACGTGATACCCATACATCAATACCCAGTAATTTCAGGTATTCATGCTGTCTGACGGTCATTGTCATATCTGTGGGTGAGCGCGAGCAGAATTATCCAGCGCCCTGTTGAGCGCATTTATATATGCCTTGGCTGATGCCGCGATGATATCAGTATCAGACCCGCGCCCGTTGACGATACGTCCATCCTTGTCAACTCTTACTGTAACTTCACCCTGTGAATCGGTGCCTCCGGTAATGCTGGTCACAGAATACAGCTGCAGATTACATCCGCTGACAATAATGGATTCAATCGCCTTGAATACAGCATCTACTGGGCCGGCACCAGTGGCATGACCCTGTTTTTCCACACCATCGACTGAAACGGTAATTTCAGCGGCAGGCACTTCCCCGGTTTCCAGCGTCACCTTGAGCGACTGGAACTTGATCCGTTCATTGCTGCTGTCCTGCAAACTGTCAGTCACCAGCGCCTGAAGGTCCTCATCAAATATTTCATGCTTTTTATCCGCGAGTTCCTTGTAGCGCTTGAAAGTCTCGTTCAGCTCTTCTTCTGTAGCAAACTCAAATCCCAACTCCTTGAGACGGGTCTTGAATGCATTCCTGCCTGAATGTTTACCAAGCACCAACCGGTTGGTATGCCAACCCACGTCCTGTGCCCGCATGATTTCATAGGTTTCACGGCTTTTGATAATACCGTCCTGATGTATGCCTGACTCATGCGCGAAAGCATTTGCACCCACGATGGCCTTGTTCGGCTGTACTGCAAAGCCGGTAATATTCGATACCAGTCTGGAACAATTGACGATTTCGGTAGTATCAATGTTTGTATCACAGACAAAAATATCACGACGAGTACGCACAGCCATGACAATTTCTTCCAAGGCCGCATTGCCGGCGCGCTCGCCAAGTCCGTTGATTGTGCACTCAACCTGTCTGGCACCGTTCAACACGGCCGCCAATGAGTTGGATACAGCAAGCCCGAGATCATTGTGACAATGCACTGAAAATACGGCCTTATCAGAATTGGGTACTCTTTCGATAATGCGCCGTATGGTTTCTCCGAACTGGTGTGGAACACTATATCCAACCGTGTCAGGCACATTTATCGTGGTGGCACCAGCATCAATGACAGCCTCAATCACCCGACAAAGAAAATCAAGCTCGGAGCGTCCGGCATCTTCGGGAGAAAACTCGACATTGTCAGTATAGTTTCTGGCTCGTTTAACTGCGCGAACAGCCGTCGCCAGGACGTCGTCCGGACTCATACGCAACTTATGCGTCATATGTATAGGAGATGTTGCAATAAATGTATGGATACGCGCAGAGCGTGCCGGTTTTAATGCCGCCGCCGCCGCATCAATATCCGCATCACTGGTTCTGGCCAAACCACAAACCACGCTGTCTGTTACCGCTTCGGCAACGGCCTTGACTGCCTCAAAATCACCTGGACTGGCGACAGGAAAACCGGCCTCAATAATATCTACCTTGAGCTTTTCAAGTGCCTTGGCAATACGCACCTTTTCATCACGTGTCATCGAGGCGCCAGGACTCTGTTCGCCATCCCTTAACGTAGTATCAAAAATAATCAATTTGTCTTTCATGTTTCTGCTCCGGAATACAATAACAATAAACCGAATTGGTGTCGGCTGGCGACACAAATTTGGATAACTGGGTAAAAACGGATTTTGTTAAAAGTCGAGTATGCCCTAGCAGGGCAGGAACAGCAGAAACAGGCGTGCGCAGACTACCCCGGATACCGGGAACTGGTGGCTGAATAATTGTGACGTGGTATGACTCATATGTGCGATAACTATAGCCTTGGCTGCCGGTTTTGCCAAGATTTTATTTGGGAGGAGTCACTACCTCTTCAGCTGGTTTGCGTGATGCACGATGTTTACGCAAGGTGATCAGGGTAATTACCGGCCCAGAGCTGGCATACACCAGTGCAACCGAGGAAATCACCAACGGGGGATTGCTGGAAAACAGAAAAAATACCAGTACAACCACTAATATCGCAACAAAGGGCACCCTGCCCTTCAGATCGATTTGCTTGAAACTGTGATAGCGAATATTACTGACCATTAGCACCCCTGCAAGGACTGTCACTGGCAAGGTAAAAATCACCGCCAGCTTGTTGTCAGACAGACCATAACTGTCCCCTAGCCAGACCATGCCTGCAATTAAAGCTGCGGCGGCAGGACTTGCCAGACCCTGAAAATACCTTTTATCTTCTGTCCCCACCTGGGTATTAAAACGTGCCAGACGCAACGCGGCGGCAGCCGTATAAATAAATGCCGCTGACCAGCCGAATTTGCCCAGATTAAACAATGACCATTGATGGATTAATAAAGCCGGTGCCAGTCCAAATGAGATCATGTCTGACAGGCTGTCATATTGCATGCCAAAATCACTCTGGGTATTGGTCATTCTGGCAATCCGACCATCTACGCCATCCATAATCATTGCCACGAAGATTGCAATCGCCGCTGCTTCATAATGGCCATTGATAGCCGCAATGATGGCGTAAAATCCGGCAAACAGACCCGACGTCGTAAACAGATTGGGCAACAGATAAATTCCACGGCGACGGTCAGCCATATAAAGCCAGATCCATGTTGGTCAGAAATCTATATTGAAAAATAACAAGAGCAGCCCGCCTGCGAGCTGCTCTCATCGGACTAGTTCTTGTCCTTGTCTACCAGCTTGCCTTTGGAAATCCAGGGCATCATGGACCGCAGTTGTTTTCCGACAACTTCGATTTGATGTTCCTGGCTGATACGACGTTCTGCTTTCATATAAGGCGTGCCAGCCTGGTTTTCCAGAATAAATTCTTTCGCAAATTTACCCGTTTGCACTTCATTCAGGATTTCCTTCATCGCCTTACGTGACTGTTCATTAATCACGCGTGGGCCACGGGTAAAATCACCGTATTCAGCTGTATTCGAGATGGAATAGCGCATATTGGCAATACCACCTTCATAGATCAAGTCCACAATCAGTTTGGTTTCATGCAAACATTCAAAGTAGGCCATTTCCGGTGCATAGCCTGCTTCAACCAGTGTTTCAAATCCGGCCTGAATCAATGCAGTAATACCACCACACAGCACCGCCTGCTCACCGAACAGATCCGTTTCTGTCTCTTCCTTGAATGTGGTTTCAATTACGCCGGCACGTCCACCACCATTGGCTGAAGCATAGGACAAGGCCAGATCTTTGGCCTGCCCTGAAGGATTCTGGTGTATAGCAATCAAGGACGGCACTCCACCACCCTGTGTGTAGGTGGAACGAACCAGATGGCCCGGTCCCTTGGGAGCAATCATGAATACATCCAGGTCGGCTCTGGGATCTATCTGGCCAAAATGTATATTAAAGCCATGGGCAAATGCCAGCGCCGCATTCTTCTTGATATTCGGTGCAATCTGTTCACGATAAATTTTAGCCTGATGCTCATCCGGTGCCAGCACCATTACTACATCAGCCCAAGCTACCGCAGCCTCAATTGATTTGAAATTCAATCCGGCTGCCTTGGCCTTTTTTTCAGATCCTGAGCCTTCACGCAGACCGACACAAACATCAACGCCTGAGTCTTTCAGGTTATTGGCATGTGCATGCCCCTGGGAACCATAACCAATTATCGCAACTTTCTTGCTCTGGATTAGGGACAGATCTGCATCTTTATCGTAATAAATTTTCATTTGTTCTCCCGCTTGTTACTGTAGTATCAGACTTGTAATATATTTTTGCCGAGCGCGATACCCGTCACTCCAGAACGCACCACTTCAATAATATTATTTTTGTCAAAGGACTGGATAAATTTTTCCAGCTTTTCACCCGTATCCGTCAGTTCTATGGTGCAAATATTGTCACTGTCATCAATCAGTCTGGCATTAAAGCTGGCAATAATCTGTTCGATACCAGCACGCAGTTTGCTATCTGCCATAACCTTGATTAACAATAACTCACGCTCAACATGCTTCAGTTCGCTCAGGTCAACCACCCTGATCACATCGACCAGTTTATCCACCTGCTTGGTTATCTGCTCAATAATATTGTCCGATCCGCTGGTAACGATCGTCATTCTCGACATTGAACTGTCATTGGTTGGAGCAACGGTCAAAGACTCAATGTTATAGGCGCGTGCCGAGAACAATCCGGCAACTCTCGACAAGGCTCCAGCCTCATTTTCAACAAGCAAGGAAATGATATGACGCATAATATTTTCTCAGGCCAGCTCTCTTTCCGGAGAAAGATGCATTTCATGCTGACCTTTTCCAGCCGCAATCATCGGATACACATTTTCGGTTTGATCCGTAATAAAATCCATCAATACCAGCTTGTCCTTTTTCGCCAGAGCCTGTTGCAGGGCTTCTTTCACGTCAACCGCACGCTCAATACGCATGCCTGTATGACCGAAACTTTCTGACAACTTTACAAAATCAGGTATCGCTTCCATGTAGGAATGTGAGTAGCGTTTGTCATAAAAAAACTCCTGCCACTGCCTGACCATACCCATATAACGATTATTCAGATTGATAATCTTGATGGGTAAATCATACTGCAGACAGGTCGACAGCTCCTGTATACACATGACCAGACTCGCTTCGCCAGTAATACAGGCAACCGTCGCTTCCGGAAAGGCTACCTTTACACCGAGTGCTGCCGGCATACCAAAACCCATGGTGCCAAGACCACCGGAATTGATCCAGCGACGGGGTTTATCAAATTTGTAAAATTGCGCCGCCCACATCTGGTGTTGGCCAACATCCGAGGTGATATAGGCATCACCACCGGTTAATTCATACAGCGTTTCAATGACAAACTGCGGTTTAATTTTGTCTGATTTACGATCAAATCGCAGACAATTCATCGACTGCCATTCACGTATTTGTTGCCACCACTGCTTTATGGCTGCCTGGTCTATCGAGCCGGTTTGTGCACCCAGCTGCTGATTGATTTCTGACAGTACATTTTTAACATCACCCACAATGGCAACGTCTACCGGTACATTTTTAGAGATAGAGGCCGGATCGATGTCGATGTGGATTATTTTGGCATAGGGACAGAATTTTTCCAGATCGCCGGTAACGCGATCATCAAATCGCGCACCAATTGCAATTAACACATCACAATGATGCATGGCCATATTGGCTTCGTATGTACCATGCATGCCGAGCATACCGATGAACTGTTTATCCGTTGCTGGATACGCGCCTAGCCCCATCAATGTATTGGTAATCGGATATCCCAAACTGCGGGTGAAAGTGGTCAACTCCTGACTGGCATTGCCCAGAATGACGCCACCACCCGTGTAGACCATTGGTTTTTTGGCTGACAAAAGCAACTTGATAGCGCGTTTAATTTGTTCGGAATCACCTTTAATTACGGGGTGATAAGAACGCATTTCAACATGCTGCGGATATTCGTATTCGCACATGTCTGCTGTCACATCTTTCGGGATGTCCACCAGTACCGGTCCTGGTCTACCGCTCATCGCAATCAGAAAGGCCTTTTTGATCGTCGTGGCCAAATCACGCACATCCTTGACGAGAAAATTATGTTTTACGCAGGGACGTGAAATACCTACAGCATCTACTTCCTGAAATGCATCATTGCCAATCAGGTGGGTAGGTACTTGCCCAGAAAAAACCACGAGCGGAATGGAATCCATATAGGCCGTGGCGATACCGGTAACCGCATTGGTCATACCCGGCCCGGACGTAACGAGTACTACGCCTGGTCTACCGGTTGCACGTGCGTAGCCATCCGCTGCATGGGTAGCGCCCTGCTCATGCCTGACCAGAATATGCTCTACAGCGCTTTGCTTGTACAAGGCGTCATAGATATGCAATACCGCACCGCCTGGATAACCAAAAAGATGGGTTACTCCCTCATCTTTCAGCGCCCGGACAAAAATATCGGCACCACGTAATTTTTCACTCGAATTTGCCAAACTATTACCCTGAATTTTCCGTATGGATAAACCTCGATAAACTACTGATATTCAGTAGTAAGGTCAAGTTGCGCTTTGCACAAATCATACATTTTTATCGGGATTGTGGTAAACGGCAGACAGACTCAACCCTATTTCATACTGTTTAGTCAGAGTAGAGTTAGTTTTTCCTGCTGATGATTAAATCGATACCAATAAGCGGATGGGTTAACATAGATCGCTTTATAACCATAACTTGAGTCCTTATGCGCACATCGAATTTACTGATTTCAACCCAAAGAGAAGCTCCGGCAGAGGCAGAAACAATCAGCCACAGACTGATGTTACGCGCCGGAATGGTACGACAACTGGCCGCTGGTATCTATACCTGGATGCCTATCGGTTTACGCGTGTTGAGAAAAGTGGAAAACATAGTGCGTGAGGAAATGGATCGTACCGGAGCACAGGAAATTCTGATGCCTTCCGTGCAACCGGCTGAATTATGGCAGGAATCCGGACGCTGGGAAAAATACGGTCCAGAGTTATTACGTTTTATTGACCGCCATGAGCGCAATTTTTGTCTGGGGCCAACTCACGAGGAAATTGTTACTGACATGGTACGCCGCGAAATTCGCAGCTACAAACAGTTACCAGCCACCTTTTACCAGATCCAAACCAAGTTCCGGGACGAAATCCGCCCACGGTTTGGCATTATGCGTGCTCGCGAGTTCATCATGAAAGATGCGTATTCATTCCATCTGACAGAAGACTCCCTGCAACAAACCTACGATGTCATGTATCAAACCTACTCCAGAATATTTGATCGGCTCGGTTTACATTATCGTGCCGTTCTCGCTGACAGTGGCAATATTGGTGGAGATAAAACCCATGAGTTTCACGTACTCGCCGATTCCGGTGAAGATCAAATTGTATTTAGTGATACGGGGAAATTTGCAGCCAACATCGAACTGGTTGCGCTGGAGAAACCTGTCGGAAGCAGACCGGCTCCTGTTAATACACTATTAAAGGTTGCCACCCCGGAGCAGCATTCCATCCAGCAAGTATGTGATTTTCTGGGTGTAGCCGCCAGCCAGTGTTTGAAAACCCTGATTGTACATGGCAAGGACAACACGCTGGTTGCGCTGGTTATTCGGGGCGACCACGAACTGAACAAGGTCAAGGTAGAAAAACTGGCGCAAGTGGAAAGTCCGCTTAAATTTGCCTCTAACGAGCAGATACGCAAGCACACTGGTTGTGACACTGGGTCACTTGGACCTATCGGTCTGTCGATACCTGTCATCGTCGACTATAGCGCCGCCCAGATGTCAGATTTTGTCTGTGGAGCAAACGCAGACGGTTACCATCTGACGGGTGTGAACTGGGTACGTGATCTGGCTGAGCCGAATCAAGCCGATCTAAGAAACATATGTGAAGGCGAGACTTTCCCTAACGGTTCAGGCACAGTTAAAATCGCCAGAGGAATCGAAGTTGGTCATATTTTTCAGCTCGGAACCAAATACAGTTCTGCCATGAAAGTCAGCTGCCAGGATGAATCAGGCAATGCTGTCACATTAATCATGGGTTGTTACGGGATCGGTGTAAGTCGTATTGTGGCTGCCGCGATCGAACAAAATCATGATGAGCAGGGTATCGTCTGGCCGGAGTCGATTGCACCGTTTGAAGTGGCGCTGATACCGATCAATATGCATAAATCCCAACGATTACGTGAAGCCGTTGATACCTTGTATGACAGATTCAAGGCATCAGGCATTGAGATTCTACTTGATGACCGGCGTGAACGCCCCGGCGTCATGTTTGCTGATATGGAGTTACTGGGCATGCCCCACCGGGTGGTCTTTAGTGAAAAAGGTCTTGATGTGGGCACTGTTGAATACAAAGGCCGACGTGAAACCACTAGTACCGATGTAAGCATTGATACAATCGTTGATTTTATCAGGCATAAACTACAAGCAGGTAAAAATTGATCAGTTGTTAAACACTACGACATTGTTGATTACGTCAGGGAAAACTAACGTATTTCAAAATTATTAAAGTGCAGCAATGGTTGTTCCTGTATCTCAAGTTGGATAACCTTGGCCAGTTTTGGACCTCGGGACAACCAGTCTCGCATTAACTCTATGCAGGACACTTTACCCGTTGCCACTCCTTCAACCCGACCATCTGCCAGATTCCTGACCCAACCAGTAATCAGGTTCTGATCTGCAAAATTTTTGCAGGAAGCCCTGAAAAACACTCCATGAACTCTACCGGTAACAACAAAATGTATCGTAGTATGTGTAGACATGGACTGTCCCCGGGTTGCGACAGAAAATTTAACTATTATGTTAATTTCATTATGCTGGCTTTAATGGCGCCCTATCTAACCATACTGAATTATCTATCCATAGGGTAAACCCACAATCAGAACTAACAGTTTGATTTTTATATATTTATACAGGCATCAAGTACTTGCCCGGTCTGCATGATAGCGCAGTAGTGATTCATACTGCCAGCCGGTCACTGTAAGCTGGAATGATATTTGCTGGGTGAACGAACGCTTTCTTACTACAATAGCTAAAAATGAAAAAAGACGCCTACTCACTGCCACTTCGTTCCACGCCAAGCGGGCCACAGATTGAAACACGCACATTATATGTTGAGGAATGGCTTGATTCATTACCTTACGTCGATTTTAAAAAAACCAGTCAACTATTATTTGAAGCCACCAAGGCTACCAATGAACAGGCTCTGAAACCTTCTGCCAGACTGGAACTGGTACAGTTATATAATAGACCCTACCAGTATTACATTGATTCTCAAATCAAGGCAGGCTCTCAACATACACTACAGTCAATCGACACCATGCAGGAACAAACCCAGGTGTTGAAGAGAATTGCCGTCAATCTTGGCCTGGCATGCAAGCTGTCAGCGGATGAGCTTTTGAACAAAAAAACTCTGTGGGGACAATCCAAACCACCGTTATTAAATCTGCTGCTTTCATTAAATTATCTTACCCACGCACTGATATTCAGCTTTCTTGAATATGCGCCTGCTCCCAAAAATGTCTGGCGTGAAATTAATTTTATTTATGGATTTGCTGAATCATTGGGGCAGGAAAACGCAAGCCTGCTGACATCGAAGAGCCAGGTTGCCAATCAGTCAACCACTATAGCCCAGGCCTATAAACGAATCTGTCTGTCAGCTTTGGCTGACCCGCATCATTTACCCTATGGCGCAATCTGGGAAATCTATGAGCAACTAAACTCATGGGCAAATCTCGTGACGTTAAATAAATTCAGTCTGACAGATGATCCTTCCTGTCAGTTTGTTATGAAACTTGACAGTGATTCCAGTCCCTTACCCTACGCCAAATTCAACACGGCTAATGCGGATGATAAAAATCGCGTGCTGGATGGCACGAATTTGATAAAACAAATTCAGACCCATCAATCCTCACTGGAAAGTGGCAGCTCCCTCGACAAGACAGTATTACTGTCACCCTACTTTGCCAAACTGATTCTTACCCATATGTCCAGAGCCTGGGGGCTTCCTGCCAAGCGAATTAATCAACGCAAGGAAAGCACCGGTTCAATAGATATGGCTTGTGGCCTTAACGCAGCATACTATTTACTGAACCATGAACAGGAATTTCACGAACCGGCAAGTACCAGTGATGCGGGTATTCATGGCGAAGATCCCACATTGCACAGACATACCGATATCACGCCCCGTGAAAATTACCGGGTCGATAAATGGAACCTGGTCGATCAGAGTGCCAGAGGATTTGCTGTCATCAAGAATGACCGACCAAATTACATTGTTCGTGTCGGTGATTTAATCATTATTAGCGTAAAGAGTCCCTCAAAGAAATGGGCTGTCGGTGTCATTCGCTGGCTGATGATCAGACAAGGTCAGATTTATAAAATCGGGGTACAGATCCTCTCCGCAGATCCAAAACCAGTGGCAGTCAGGGCGTGTAATGGTAGTACCCAAGATACCCGTTACAGACGAGGATTGTTGCTACGTGATCAGAATAACCGAAATAGTATTTCACTTATCACCAGCCGGGGATTGTATATCAGCAAGCGCGACATGGAAGTTGTGGAAGAAGGCAAAGTTCTCCTCTACAGAGCTATCGCCTTGCCTGAATCCACGACCGGATTTGAACAACTTGTACTCGAGCCAATTGGTTAGTTATATACTGGTTTCATTTAAAACATCGATCCTATTGCACGGAGTTACTCATGTCAGTCACTATCTATCATAATCCGCGATGCTCTAAGTCACGGGAAACTCTGGCATTATTACAATCAAAAGGAGTTGACCCTGTCATTATTGAATATTTACAAACTCCACCGGACAAAAAAACCCTGAAAGATATCCTGCACAAACTCGGAATCTCCGCGCGTCAACTGTTACGCACCAAGGAATCCGCATTTTTGGAAAACAACCTTGATAACGCAGCGCTAACAGAAGAGCAGATAATTACAACCCTGCTTGAATTTCCAGTGTTGATGGAACGCCCGATTGTTCTTGCCAATGGCAAGGCTGCCATTGGCCGTCCACCGGAAAACATTCTGGCGATACTGTAATCATGTCCGAAATACTGGTGCTGTATTACAGTCGTTCTGGCAACGTTGCCGAAATGGCCAGCCTGATTGCCAGAGGTATCGCGACGGTCCATGGATGTACAGCCCGAATCAGGACCGTCCCGCCGGTGTCCACCACCGTTGAAGCGATAGAACCTGAGTTCCCTCAATCTGGTCCACCCTTTGCAACGCTGGATGATTTACGTGAGTGTGATGGCCTCGCATTAGGCAGTCCGACGCGGTTTGGCAATATGGCGGCACCACTTAAATATTTTATTGATTCAACTTCGGCGCTATGGGTATCAGGGTCACTGATAGGTAAACCGGCAGCTGTGTTTACCAGCACAGCCACGCTGCATGGGGGGCAGGAAAGCACTTTGTTATCAATGTTGTTGCCGCTGTTGCATCATGGAATGATCGTACTGGGTATTCCTTATTCGGAAACTGCTTTGGGCACAACCAGGACAGGTGGGACTCCCTATGGCGCGAGTCATCTTTGCGGACAGGATGGCAAATTGCCGATAACCGAGGAAGAGCGACAATTGTGCCTGGCCCTCGGCAAACGTCTGGCTACAACGAGCGAGTTACTGAAAAAATCCTGAAGCTTATTCCTCGAGTAACTCTCGCACAAACGGTACGGTAATTCTTTTTTTGGAAACCAGTGTGGCCTGATCCAGTTTATCCAGCCAGCTGAACAGACTATGCATGTCCCGCGCAACCCTTCTGGAAAGATACTCGATTACTTCATCTGATAATTCAAACCCACGTGATTTGGCTCGTAATTGCAGTGCCAGCAATTTGTCTTTTTCATCCAGATTAGACAAGTGCCAGGTAACTCCCGCTGTCAGCCGTGACTTTAAATCAGGCAGATTTATATCCAGTCCGGCAGGACTGGTACAGGCTGAAAGATACAGGCTGTTTTTCAGCGCAAACATTCGGTTATATAGATTAAACAAGGCAAGCTCCCATTCCGGGTCACCAACCACCTCATCAACATCATCTATGCAAACCAGATCCAAAGACTCGATACCATTCAGCAAATCAGGTGCGAACTGCGCTTTTTCAGTCAAGGGAATATAAATTACCTTTTTTAACCTGGAAGCGGCCAGCGCACATGACGCCTGCAATAGATGGCTTTTGCCTGTGCCATCCTCACCCCACAGATACACATTGGCAATGTGGTCATGATTTAGTGACTGTTGCAAGAAAGCCAGAACCTGTTGATTGGAACCGGGCCAGAACAGTTCAAAATTGAATCTATCGAACTTACCAAAGGGTAAAGGAATCTGGCTGGACATCCGGGTTTACCTGCGTTAACTACACGTATAAATCAGTGCGTTTGATTTGTTCGAGTACAAATCTGAGCAACACCAGGATGACTGCAGCAACTGGCAAGGCCAGTAACACGCCAACAAAACCGAATAACTGCCCCCCGGCAAGTACAGCGAACATGACAGCGACAGGATGTAAACCGATACGATCTCCAACCAGCCAGGGTGAAAGTACCATTCCTTCCAGCGTCTGGGCGATTCCAAATACAATCAATATGTAAACTAAATGAGTCAGGTCCTGATACTGCATAAACCCGACCACTCCGGCAATCGCAATACCAACGACGGATCCCATATAAGGTACAAAGCTGATTAACCCAGCGACCATCCCTATCAACAAGGCAAACTCAATGCCGGCAAGCCAGAGTCCGGTGCTGTAGATCAGGGACAACGCCAGCATCACCAGTAATTGTCCGCGCAAAAATTCAGACAGTACGTTGTCGCATTCAATCGTCAGTCCGATAACTGTATCTGCATATCTTGACGGAATCAGTCTGCGGACACTGGCCAGCAACATGTTCCAGTCACGCAGCAGGTAAAATGTGACCACCGGTATCAATACCAGAAAAGCTATCCAGGCCATAATTGCCTGACCGGAATTTCCAATCTGCATAAAAACCGTACCGGCAACATTACCGATATTCCGCCAGTTACTGATCAGTGTTTCCCTGACTGCCGCAAGATCGATACTGCTGATATCAACACCGAGCACTGAGTTCAGTGACGGTAACAGGGTGTCATGGGCCCATGACAGGAATACGGGTACTCGTTGTATCAGCATTACTACCTGCTCCTGTAAAAGCGGTACCAATATCAGCACCAGAATCAACAGTACGGCGAACATCGCTGAAAACACCAGAATAACTGCGGTCGTTCTGGGTATCTTGATCGATAGTCTGTCTACAATCGGGTCACACAGATAGGCCAGCATTGCCGAAACCATAAATGGCGTAATCACTGGCTTCAGCAAATAAAGCAACCAGCCAAATACAACCAGCGCAGCCAACATCAACCATTTTTGTGAATCAGTCATTTTTCAGGGCAATAAACGATACAGTTTTTTATTTACATCTACCGGTTCCAGTATCCTGCCGAAATTAATTGCCTGCAAAACTGCCTGCTCGCCTCCATGCGCTGTCAGACGGAATTCCAGATTACCCGGATTGGCGGCCACCACTTCAACCTGACTGACCGGACTTAGGGACTGTAGATAATCCACCACACTGGCGTATTGTTTTACAGTAGTAATATCCAGAATTCGCATACTCATCGAGGTTGTAGTGGTATCGGTTTGTTGTACAAATTGCGTAGCGATCCTGTCCACTACATTATCCAAACCTTCAGTCAATATCGTCTCGGCAAACGAACCTTCGGTGCTCCAGGTTTCTGTCTGACCACCTGTACTAAGGGTCCAACGTGCCTCCCAGATTCCAGGAAGCGGAGATTCAATCCAGCCGCTCAGAACGGTATCTGGGGAATAGCGTTGTGAGGCATTCATTATCGTATCCTGAAAACCACCCCGGATATCACTGGCCTGTAAAGTGGAAGAATCTTCAAGATCAAATAACGGATACATCAATATTATGCCACGAGCAGACGATTGTTGATTCAAAAAGGAAAAATAATCTGGATTTTGCTCTGGAGTCAGGATAGTTCGAATCTGGTCTTTTTCCATGGCCAGCCAGACAAGTATTGAGGGCCGTTCACGTCCCCATACCCTGACACCGGATTTACGCAAGGCATCATTCAGATTTACCTCATCAAAACTGATCCTCAGTTTCAAGTTCGATTCTGGTTCAACTTCACCACTCGCTTGAACTGCCGCATCGACATAATGATACTGTTGTACGTACTGAACCGCCTCTCTGATTAATGGTAACAGTTCGCTACGAACTGAAGCATTTCTGTCACCTGTCAACTTGACCAGAATGGCCTTCATACCCAGCTCAATGGCCTGCTGGCGACTGCTTTCCTGCTGACCTTGAACCGGCACTTCCACCTCATACAAACCAGGAACCCTGACCGCAAGCGCGACCATAGGCAACAGACAAAGACTTCCAACCAGTAGTAATGCTTTAAATTTCATAAATTACACGCTATGCAACTGTCTCACACAAGTCAAGGATTGCGACATCTGCTCTACCTCTATACTATTACATTCCACTATGAATAAACCTCCTGTAAAACTGAATTATGAAGATGCGGGCGTCAGCATTTCCCGTGGGAACGAACTGGTACGCCGCATAAAAAGCATGGTTCGGACGACTGACAGACCCGGAGTCATGGGTAGTATCGGTGGATTTGGCGCCCTGTTCGATTTATCCAGGCTATCGTATAAAAATCCGGTACTGGTTTCTGGCACAGATGGCGTGGGTACCAAGCTTAAACTGGCTATCGAGACCAACAGGCACGATACAATTGGAATTGATCTGGTCGCCATGTGTGTCAATGATCTGCTGGTACAGGGGGCAGAACCACTGTTCTTCCTGGATTATTATGCCAGCGGTCATCTGAATGTCGATGTAGCAGAATCCGTCATCAAAGGAATTACGGATGGTTGCCGTATGGCCGGTTGTGCTCTGGTCGGTGGCGAAACCGCTGAAATGCCCGGTATGTACCATGATCAGGATTATGATCTGGCCGGTTTTTGCGTCGGTATAGTAGAAAAAGATGAAATTATAGATGGCAGCACAATCAGTGCCGGTGACGCCGTCATTGCACTCGCCTCCAGCGGGGCACATTCAAACGGTTATTCACTTATTCGCAAGATCATCAGCAGCAATGCTGTGAGCCTGGAGGAAACTCTGGGCAACAGACGACTGGTTGATGTGTTGCTAGAACCCACCCGTATTTACGTTAAATCGGTGCGCGAACTCATCAAACAGATTCCAGTCAAGGGAATTGCGCATATTACCGGCGGTGGTTTGACTGAAAATATTCCGCGTATCCTGCCTGATCAGGTACAAATCAATATTAATAGCGGATCCTGGGAATGGCCTGAACTTTTCAAATGGTTACAGCGGAAAGGCAATATCGACACGCCAGAAATGAATACAACGTTTAACTGTGGAGTAGGTATGGTACTGGTTGTTGACCGGACACACTGTCACTCTGCCATAAACATTCTCAATGCACTGGGCGAACAAGCCTGGCAACTGGGTACAATTAACCCACTTGAAAATCCTGAGCAACCGGTTATTTTTTGCTGAGAGACTCCTGCACGGCTGTCAGGATACCCCTGAGTATATTGTATTCATTTTGATCCAGATTTGACCGGTTAAACAGCTGCTTCAACCTTCTCATTAATCTTCTTGGTTTTTGCGGGTCCAGAAAACGGATCTGTATCATTACCTCTCGTAAATGACTATATAGATGATTCAAGTCGTCAATACTGACCAAATCAATCTGCGTGCCAGATTCCACTCTTACAACGGCGTCTGTCCGTGTGGTTTTACACAATTCATAACACATAATCTGTACTGCCGCGGCAAGATTTAATGAAGAAAAATCCGGGTTCGAGGGAATCACTATCGTTTTATGACATAGATCCAGTTCTGCATTCGTCAATCCTGTTCGTTCCCGACCGAAGACAATCGCGACTTCAGCCGGTTTATGTGCATACTCAAGCAACTCTGCAACAGCCTGTTCAGGGCTCAATAACGGACAGGACAGGTTTCTGATTCTGGCACTGGTGCCAAATACCATTACACAATCCTGTACAGCCTCCTGTAAAGAACCATACACCCCGGCATTGGCAAGGATATCATCTGCACCAGCTGCACGTGCTGTCGCTTCTGCGCTCGGATAGATTTTTGGTGAAACCAGCGCCAGTCTGGACAAACCCATTGTTTTCATAGCCCTGGCCGCCGCACCGATATTACCTGGATGGGTGGTGCCAGCCAGCACAATCTTGAATTTATCCAGTACAGTTGTTTGCATCAGGTTTAAACCAGTAAGTGTGATATTTTTTAATCAAGTATTCGGGGCAGTTATTATCATACTTTTCATCATTTTCAAATAACGACTTGATTAAACACACTGAGGGTCTGCATTCAGGTATTTAGAATGCCTGCTATCGGGCACGATAATTTGTAGGTACAATCCATCCGTAATAAAATAGAATTGCACTCCCTGAACTAGCCTTGAACTGAAAGACACGACTCCCATGCATCCGATGTTAAATATTGGTATTCGAGCAGCTCGTGCAGCCGGAGAGCTTATCGTCCGTAATATGGATCAGGTTACAGATATCCAGATCAGTGAAAAAGGCCTGCATGATTATGTGAGCGAAGTCGACAGAAAAGCCGAAGCACTCATTATCGATACCATCCTCAAGGCCTATCCGCGCCACAGTATCCTTGCTGAAGAAAGCGGGCACAGTGGTACAAGTGATTATCAATGGATTATCGACCCATTGGATGGCACGACAAATTTCCTGCATGGCTTCCCGCAGTTTGCTGTATCTATTGCATTGAAACACGGAGACACGCTTGAACAGGCAGTCATTTATGATCCATTACGGCAGGAACTGTTTACAGCGACCCGTGGCAGTGGTGCCTATATGAATAATCGTCGGGTTCGTGTCAGCAAACGCAAGGAACTTGGTGGGGCCTTACTCGGAACAGGCTTCCCGTTTGGCAATAGTTTCAAACTTGAGGTATTTATCAATACCTTCCGCACCTTGTTTCCAATAACAGCTGGTATACGCCGTGCAGGCGCTGCTTCACTGGATCTCGCCTATGTTGCCAGTGGCAGGCTGGATGGGTTTTGGGAATTTGGGCTCAAGCCATGGGATTTGGCTGCAGGCACCTTATTAATCCAGGAAGCAGGCGGAATTGTTACCAGTGTCAATAATGGCGCTGATTATATGAAAAGCGGTAATGTACTGACTGCCAACGCAAAATTGCACGAGGAACTGGTAAAAATTCTGGCCACGGCTATGATAGAAAATAAATAGCTATCTTCTTTTTCACCTGACAATTACCAGATTTACCGGATTGTCTTTTTTGCCTTGCCAAAATTTTCCTTGATAATCTGATCCAGTCTGACGGCCTGATCTTCCCATGTCGGCACACTCACAGGCAACCTTATGGCATGTTGCATCTGATAACGAATTGCATGTTTTAACTGTTCCCTGGAATCAGGCTGAAACAATAATTCCGGGTAATCATCCAATAATAACGACATCTCACCAACGGCCGAAGCAACCAATGGTAGTTTACACGCCACCATTTCGTAAAATTTTTGTGGAAAGCAATATTTACCAAATGCCGTATCCTTTATACATATAACACCCAGATCCAGAGCTGAAAGCAATAGTGGAATCTCTTCATGTGGCAGATTACCAAGATAGTTGATTGCCGGACTGGCAGGCAGCGATAATCCATGCTTGTCGGGCCCTGCCAATACCAGACGAAGTTCCGGATGCTCTGCGGCCAAGTCAAGAAATGCTTCAATCAGTAATACTATCCCTTTATCAGCGTGCAAACTCCCGGCAGTGCCAATGACAAACTGGTTATTTTTAAAACCATATTTTTCACGAGCCGCAATTCGATCTGGATGTTCTGCAAAACTGGAAGTAACGCCATTCACGACAAGCTGTACCGGATGACGTATTTTTTTATCACTGGCAATCAGTTTGGCCAGTTGATTAGATACCACCGTTACCAGATCAGCCTGACGTAATGCTCTGGCAAATAACACTGCTACACCGGGTAAACGCGATGCCGCATAGGACAGAAAGTTATCATATAAATCTGCAATCAGCGGAACTGAATATTTTCTGGCCAACCGGCTGGCTAGTATGATCTGAAAACAATCCGATGCAGCGATAATCAGATCCGGTTTGTCTTTCAGTATAATTTGTTCCAGCTTGTGGTAATGCCTGGCTAAACCAGACAAGGGATTGAGTCCAAGGCTCCAGGACGATACTGAAAAACCATCATTAACCTTGAGACTAAGCGGTTTATCTTTCCGATAACTATGACAAACCAAATGTACCTCATGACCTTGCATGGATAAATACAACGGTAACTCGTAAAACCTGCCATAACGATCTGTTATCAGATCCTTCGACATATAATAGCGCTTGGTTATAAATAATATTTTCAACATTGCACCCAAATGGCATTAAAACTATCTGCTCATCCTTCCCGATTCCAGCAGCCCTAAACCGAAACCAAGTCCTCTGGACAGGATACAGGCCATTTCACGCAAACTTCTACATGTCATCACTCTGGAGACAACTCTGGCAAAAACAGTAGTATCATTTTGTACTACCAGCCTGGCTTGTCTTCCACGCAGTCCGGCAACCAATCCCCCCTGATAACAACGCTTTAAAGCATTGAAGAATCTAATATGAGTCAGATTGAAGTCATGGTAGATAATACAATCGGGTAAATAGAGTCGATCTTGACTGGTAGGAGCGCTGAGTTTCTGTAAAAAAAAGATCTCATCTCCGACTGGCAGAGAAGTTCCTGGTCCAAACTGCTCAGGCCAGGGACGAATAAGCGATTGTAATACACGCCTGCGTACAGCGAGGTTTGGACCTACCGGATATTCATCAAATTCATACACCCTGGGTTGGTCACCATAATCCTGTTCTGACAGTAAAATGGTTTGCAGATTGTAGGACTGGCGTATCCAGGATGGCACCAGACCTTCATTCACCTTTATCCTACCACCGAATACATTCACTTCAGGCCATTTTGAGCAGGCTTCCTGATATGCAAAAAGCCAATTTGTGTCTGGTCTTATGTCATCGTCAGCAAAAACCAACAATTCTCCTTGAGCGCGTAAGATCGCCTCATTCAGGGCATTACTTTTCCCCGGTTTCGACAAATGAATTACGGTTAATGGCAAATTCGCGGAGTATTTTCGCTCTAATTCTGCAGCATGATTCTCGGTACTGTTGTCTGCGACAATTAATTCATAAGACACATTTCTTTGTATGGACTGCATGCCGTACAGGAGTTTTTCAATACTATCCTTTCGGTTTCGCGTCGCAATCAGAACACTGATGAGAGGGATATTCACAATATTATTCTCAGATTCCTTACGCACGTTCTGGATAGATATATTTCTTCATCCAGGCCCAGAGCAGGCCTGCCCCACAGATTATTCAACAACCTGAATCTGGTGCGGTAAGTAAACCAGATCACTGTCAGCAATCGAGAACTGCACATCCTCATTTCTTGCGCCAGATACAACTACTTCTGCTGCAAATCTCCAGATATCGAGGCCAAATCGTCCATCGGTAACCCCTAGGTTGATGGAATACACCCCGGGTCTTAGACAGATATTATTAAAAGTACAAACCACCTTGCCCGCTTTTCCCACATGTTTGGCATGAACGTTGGCCATGGTAATAACCACACCAGACCTGGTATCTTCAATCCCGACTCGGAATTTTATATTTTCCATTTCCTTGAATACTTCATAACCGGCTTCAATAATCAAATCCTCACCAGTAAGTGTCAGCCTATTACTGCCACTTATGGCTCCGTGTGCCACAATACCGGTGAAACGTATTTCACCTGTACCTTCCCTGTTTAAAGCCACATCAGAAAACCTGTTGTCATGATTTATATCTTCAAGATATTTACCATTCACATAATCCACGTCACCGGCATACTTAATTCTGCCCTTTTCCAGATAAATTGCCTGATCGCAAAGTTCTTCGGCCAACCTCAAATTATGGGAAACAAACAACACAGCCACATCTTTTTTGATCTCTTCGAGTTTTTTTATACATTTTCTTCTGAACGATATATCTCCTACTGAAAAAACCTCATCCAACAGTAAGATATCAGGCTTAATCTGTGATGCAATTGCAAACCCAAGCCGCATACGCATACCAGAGCTGTAATTTTTAACCGGGGAATTCATGAACTCTTCAAGTTCAGAAAAGCTAACTATTTCATCATAGTTTGCATCCGTTTCTTTTTTTGTAAATCCGAGAATGGCTGCATTCACATATACATTCTCACGGCCGGATAGAACCGGATTAAATCCGGCACCCAGTGCAATCAACGCTCCAACACTGCCGCGCACCGTAATTTCGCCCTTGTCTGGATTGAGCAATCCGTTTATCAGTTTCAGCAACGAGGTCTTGCCTGCGCCATTTCGACCAAGCACTGCCAGCACTTCCCCTCTCTGAACCGTGAAGTTGATATCGGACAATGACCAGAATTCATCCTTGCGTAAATACTCACGATTAGCATTTTTGTATCTGACCGCATCCAGAATATCGTAACAACCGTATATCAATGATCGACGCAAACTCCTGCAGTATTTCTTGGATACATTTTTAACCTCCAGCAAGGGAATTGATCCCACTCTATCTGCTGCCATAATCATGCCTCTACCCTTTCTATCAGGAACGGCATAGACAGCCTGTATACAATCAATCCAGGCAATAGCGCGAATAGCGATAACAGGCTGTACAAAACGTATACATTTAAATATAACAATTCATCACCATGCAACAACTCCCTGATTGTTATTAACATGGGCGTGACAGGGTTTAGATATATATAGAATAAATTTATATTTTCCGGCAGTGCATAGAATACCGGCGTCAAAAAAAACCAGGCGTAAGTAATTATTGCCATTCCTTTTTCAACATCCTTGAATAATAATCCAATCGGTGAGATCAGTATCCCCATGGCAAAACCAAGCAATATCAGAGAAAAGTAACATACCGGAACCATCAAGGCATACTTTCCAAATTCTGTCCCGCTCACACTGTAAAAGACGATTAATATCATCCCGCGAATTATTGAATTGAAAACCACCTCGCCGAATCCGGCTGTTAACAACGCCACCTTGGGGAAATTTATCTTGCCTATGTAAGAAGCAGCGCTGTTTAACATTTTCAACGGGCTGTTTATCGCCTCAACAAACGATTGCCACAATAGCACCCCGGTTATCACATAAATTGAATACGGATAATCTTTAATTTCAACATCTATCAAACTCTGCGACCTTAAAAAGATAAAAATAATTGCAGTCATGAGTGGCGGGGCAATTGCCCATACATAACCAAAATAGGTTTGCCTGTACATTATATTCAGGTTTCTAACAAACAGTCGCCAGGCAAGTCCGTGTGAATCTATAAATTCCCGCGATATTTCTACAAGCAATTGCTTCAGGTTAAATCCGGAGGGTGTTGCTGTGTAAACCTTTTCAGGAATGTTATTATCGCGGATAGTCATGGAATCAAATCTGTATTTGTAACCGGCGTTTATGATACTGAAACAGTTGCAGACATTCATCCAATATCAGCTTCTGCATGCCACAACCAGAATAAGCAACAAACATTCGGTTGCTGTTGCATACCAGGCTTAATGATTGACTCTTAACCCTGCTCTTCATCATCAATCAATGTGCAGATTCGTTGACAAACTGCAGTGTCTGCACCAACCTGCCAAAGATTCTACTGCAAATACAAAGTAGCTCGGGCAAACTTCTGGTTTTGGCGAGATACCAAACATCGCGTTTGAAGGTACGTTGTGGGGTATTGTCATCCAGTTTTACCAGCAAGGATTTTAAAACCACATCAAACTTCCCTAATTGATAATACCGTCTGGTGGCCCCTCGCAGACTAAGATACCCCGGGTTGAGTTCATGCCACACATTACTCGATGGAACCTGTATACGGTCCTGAGCATCAGGTTTACTAATTTGCATCAGGAATGCTGTTTCATCTCCTACCGGTATTGAGGTGCCTGGTCCAACTCGATCATAAAGTCTGACATGCGAATCAATTATCACATTTTTTCGGACAGCATAATTCAGGCCAAACGGATATTGCCACTCAGGATAAGTTGCATACGCACCTGATTTGAGATGTTGCGAAGTCAACAAGTTTTTTACCAGTTTTGATTCCCTGATCCAGTCTGGTAATCCCTGTTCCACAACAGAAACCCTGCCACCAAACAAGTTTGCTTGAGGAAAAGCCAGCGAGGCCTGATACAGGTTATCAAGCCATCCTGCATCAGGAACCACATCATCATCAGTAAAAACCAGTAAATTCCCCAGCGCGACAGTGAGGCCCTTGTTCAAGGCAATGCATTTACCCGGACGCTCCTCATATAAATAAACCAGATTCAGACGGGCTTTTACAGTCTCAATTATATTTTTTGTATTATCTGTACTGCCGTTATCAATAACAACCAACTCCCAGTTGTATTGACACTCATGCTTGCACAGATTTTCCAGGAACCTATGTAACTGCTTTTCCCTGTTTCTGGTAGCTACAATTACAGATATATCCATATTTCAGTCTGAAAACGGAAGCTTATGGCAAACTGCTATCGTTGAATTTTTTTAACATTAACGTAATCATTTGTAATGATAATAACAGCAAGTCTGTATCTCTGTTCTGACAACATTGTTTTCCCATTATATTAACTATCGGAAGATGCGCCTGTTTCAGCTGCAAGTACAGACACTATGCACCAGTCATCAGTATTTGAAAGCATATATCCGGTCGATTATTTTCATCAGCCTCAAGGCATCATTGGAATTACCCAGTGCAATTGGTTCATTGTTCGCAATGGCGTCAACAAACATTCTGATTTCCGAATTCCACGACTCATCGACATGATAAATATGACGGAGCTCGCTCTGGGATTTACCCGCTTCCGGATTTCTATCGTTATACTTGATTGTCAATTCCTCATCACCATAGGCGCCGGAGGTGGTTTTCAGGCCATTTAGTATCAACGCACCTCCTTCCAGAAATATCTCAAGTGAAAACAGATATCTCCATTGGGTCATGGTGCTATGCAATGATGCACAGATGCCGGTGCTGGAACTGCGAAACTGGGCAAAGACATTATCTTCTATACCATCTATTTTCCAGAACAGATTGGAAACCAATGCCTGAACTTCATCGAAACCCCCACCCAGATACAGGAAAATATCCAGCATATGGATCCCCTGATCCAGCAGGATGCCACCACCGGCAAGTTCTTTCACTGAACGCCAACCTTTGAAAAACTCCTGGTCGACTTCCTTGCCGTAACGACCCCGCATCCACAATACTTTTCCAAGGTCGCCACTATCAATGATTCGTTTTATCTCCTGTACGCTTTGGTGGTGCCGATGATTAAAACCGTACATCAACACCTTGCCACTTGTGCGTTCGACTGCGCGAACCTCTTCAACCTGACTGGCCGTGAATGCCGGGGGTTTCTCACAAAATACATGCTTACCGGCTGACAACGCCGCAATGCAAAGCGGTACTATCCGGCTATTGGGGGTACAGATAAATACCGCCTCTACCTGCGGGTCAGTCAAGGCATCCTGATCACTGGCATAGACCTTGTAAGAAAGAGAACCATTAATCCGGGTATCGTATACGCCGGTAATAACGGCCCTACCGGAGTTTTCAAGCGCCGCAGCACGGATTCTGCCCATTTTGCCATAGCCAATGATGCTACACTTCAGCATCTCTGGTTACGCTCGCTGAATTTCTATTTCGGCAATTACAGTCACCGGGCTACCTTCTGCCCGCGAAAACAATAATGGCACGATGGATATTTTATTGATTTTACAGCCGCTTTCCAGACTGGAAAGTTTCATATCCTCAATTAGCAGTATGGGTCGCTGCGTACCCAGAAACGCCCTGTGCGCTGCTTTACCCAGAGCTCTGTCTTGATACGACGTCAATGATAGCGAATCAAAGCCCAAAAAACGTAATGCCGGCAGGGTGCGGCGCAAATAGTCTGCCAGCGTGTCGGCAAAGCCTGGATTCTCGTTCCAGTAGGTTTGACTCCCCCTGTATCGTTCATATCCTGTTTTTAATAACAAGACTTCAGTCGCCGGATCAGGACTGAACATTTGCAGATCTTCAATGTCTATTATTTTTCCGGAATGACAATTGTCAGATAAATCGATCCAGCAAATATTCTCTGCCATAAAAAAATCCGGCGGGTAATCTTCCAGTCGATTTCCGTCAGAAAAGAAATGTGCTGGCAAATCAATGTGTGTACCTGAATGATTGTTCAGGGACCAACGCTCCAGATTTGCGGTATCGCCATGGTCAAGACATTTAAGTGGAATGCGCATAACTTGACCTTCATTCGCATACATCGGAGTATCTGTACCCAGATAATGGGACAGATAAACCAGATTGCCGGTTGATTTGCCATTCATCGCGCTAATTTCCGTGACCGGACAGTTCGGATACAAATTTTTTCAAATCTGTTGCCAGTCCCAGCAGGAACTGCTCGCAGGTACTGGCAACATGCGGTGTCATAAAAAACCGATGCGGATGAAACTGTTTTAATGGCCCTGTATAAGGTTCTTTCCAGAACACATCAAATGCGGCGCGTAATCGACCATTGACAATCTCTTTTAGCAAATCAGACTCATCCACTATCTGACCACGTGCCGTATTGACCAGAATGGCGCCATCTTTCATTACTGATAGTTTGTCAGCGTCAAACCAGCCATTGGTTGCGTCGGTCAATGGAATATGCAGACTGACCAGATCCGCTGCGGCCAGTAACGCATACAAATCCTTTTTTTGCTGGTGTTGAATATCAAATCGTAAAACATTTACCAGTTGTTCCAGCTTGTTACTGACCCTGCTGCCGATATTTCCCTGACCGATTACCAGTACCGCCTTTCTGTTCAACGAAACCCGTTGATTTTTTTTCCAGCTGGTAATGTCACCTGAATCAGCATAGAGCTGGTTTAAGATGGTATATACAGTAAAATTTGCAGTCTCTTCAAAAATGATATTAGAAGTCTCTGCTCCGGGTAATCCCACTGCGATGTGCCTGGCCTGACATTCCGCAAACGGCACGTTGTCTAACCCCACACCACATTTGAACAAGCCTTTCAGTCCTGGAAATTGTTCCAGATCCAGCGACTTACTCCCGATAATGGCAATTTCTGCCTGTTCGGGTGCTACGGTGACCAATGCAGCGGGATAGTAATCGTCCAGCGTATTGGTATTTTTCCAGTACAGCATCATTCGTCTTCCAGTCCGAACCGGGCATTCCAGGCCTGAACATCAAGTTTCCAGTGGGTATCTATTGTGGTCTTGTTAACTGTACCACCCGCGGCCTGTACCAGAGCAATTCCTGCTGCAACATCCCATATCCAGATATCCTGTTCCATATAAAGATCAAATACTCCGGAGGCTACATTGGCCAGTGAAATCGCAGCTGAACCTATCATCCGGATCTTTTTATAGTTCTGTACTGATTTGATAAATTGTTGCAGGGAAGTACCATCATAATTGCGCCCTGCCGGAAATCCTGTTGCCAACACCGCCTGGTCCCGACTGTTCACTGTCGACACCTGTATAATATTGCCATTACACCAGGCACCCACTCCAACCTGACCGGTATAACATCGTGCATTGGCAATATCATAAATCACACCGAAAACCGGCTGCTGATCCACCCAGTAGGCAATTGAAACGGCATAAGCCGGGAAACCACGATTATAATTAAATGTGCCATCCAACGGGTCCAGAATCCAGCATGGGCCATCAAGACAATTAAAATTGGTGCTACCACTTTCTTCCGAGAGGATATTTGCCCCAACGGGCATTAGCATGTTAAACAACAATTCTTCTGCCTTGCGATCTGCATCCAGTTTTATATCCTTGCCTGCATTACTTTGTACACTGTTGAGCAAGGCAAACTCACTCTGAAGCAATTGCGCGACCTTACCCGCGGCAGTTTCTGCAAGATTACAGAGCGTCTGGTCGTCTTTTGATAGCATAGTTAACTCTGGTAATGATCCTGGCGCATATTTTGATATCCATCCCTGTCCCAGATATTGATACCCATATATTTGTCCAGCCAGACATGCATCAATACCTGATGAGCACATTCGACCATACCGTAGGTTTTTGCTGGAATATAAAAATTCAGGTCACCTAGTCCTCGAGATTGATTGTCCGGTTTCAGACCTGAAAACGTAATTACATCAAGCCCAAGATCCCGTGCTTTATGAATGACGTGGATGATATTTTCCGAGTTGCCTGATGAACTGATAGTAACCAGTATGTCACCTGGTCTGGCGTAGTATGCAAGTGGTGCCGAGTACATATGCTCTGCCCCCAAATCATTGACGACGGCAGACAACAAGGCTGCGTCGGTAAACACCCGGGTCGAGACCTTGCCATTCTTGGACCAGTCTATCGCCATATGACTGGCTATAGCGGAACTGGCACCATTGCCACAAAAGTATTGTGTGGCGCCGTATTTTTTGATCCTGGCAGACAGGGTACAAAGTCTGTCGAAGCCTTCATCATGCTCGATTTTGTTGCCGGCATTATCGGTAATTACCAGAGCACCCAACAGCTGGTTAAAGGTAAGTTGATACTGCCTGAAAAAATCGCTCATATATTTACCTGAATTATAATGTCTGGATTTAAACACTACCCTCTACCAATGGCAACAGGGCTTCTGCCACCATCAAGTCATTTTCAGTTTTGATAACCAGTCCGGCAAGATTATTAACTGTGTGATAACCCAATTTTCCGGCATAGGTTGCACAACGGCCTGCTTTTAATGCCTGCAGAAACACTGAACTTCGCCAACCGCTGATCGACCAGCTGATTTTTTGAACCGGCGTCAAATCCTGCGAGTTGTTTTTTGCTTCATAACTGAAGTTTACCGGTCGATCCTGATACACGCATTCAAGCTGAATATTTTCCACACTGAGCAGGCAATCCCAACGGTTTTCTTCCAAATCCAGAACAAAGTTTCGGACAGACTCCACAGTCAGTAATGGCGCAATACTATGTACCTGAATAACATACTCACAGGGCACTTTATCAATAAACTCTGCGATATATTGTTCACTGGTTGCCTGATCATTCCCCAGCTCCGACGGACGCAGATGAAAGTTTACGCCTTCATCGCGGGCAATATTTCCAAAATCCGGATGTTCGGAATTAACCCAGATTGCATCAAAGCATCCAGCCTGTTTGCATTTTCGAATGGCACGTGTGATGAGCGGCACACCTGCGAGTTGCCTGAGGTTTTTTTTGGGTAGTCGCTGACTTCCCATGCGAGCCGGGATTAATGCTATTTTCATGTTCTGCATCCTGTTCGTGTGCGGCAGGCATCACGATTATTAACTGGCAGATTCAGCTCGGGCTTAGAAAGAAACTGCTGCTGTAATATTTCCGGACTGTGCAGCCGGTATTTCAGCGTTTCATGTATACGCCGGAGTGTAACCGGGTTCACGCATAAACCAAACTGCCTAGTTATTCGCGTATTCATTATTTTGCGTATTCCCAAGCACATCCTGCAAAGTGACCCGGGGAAACACATCCAGTCTGGTTTGTCTGGATGCGTTATAAATGACACGTCCATCCGCTTCAAATGCCGATTTTGCACAATTAAATGCCTGATACTGCAAATCCAGCCTCGGCATGGTCCAGGCCTCTCCCTTTGACCGGTATTCCGGATGAAAATGATTCACTTCCCCTTTTCCATATAACAACGTTTCACCTATCGGGGATTTCTTCGTAGAAGGTTCCGGTATTTCAAATGAGAAATCGAGTCCCAGCAAATACACTTCTTGCAGTCCCATATAATAGGCGAGCTGCAACATGGTATAGATCACGGTATAACCACCATTTGCCCCCTCTGTCAGATCGGTTGAAAAACTGAACTGTAACTGGTTATTTATTTTTGTGCTGCCTATATCCCTCAACCAGTAAATATCTTTCTTTCCTATAAAATTGCAACGCACAGAATTACTGAAAATTTTCACCAGATCATATTTATTGATTTTTCGGGCATTATTTCCGGCAACCATCGAATCCACTACGGAATAATAGCTTGGTCGCCAGGATGTTTTATCAAATGCCAGGTAGATTTTATTACAGGCGAAAGTTATCTCGTTTTTTAATAAATCGAGATCTTCTATTTTCAGGCTGGGGCCACTGCCAATGATAAATCCTCTTTTGCCTTTATGACAGTCCTTGAATCTCGCAATCCTTTCAAAATGTGGATTAAAATACTCCAGTCTGCCAATTCGCCGGTTTGCCAGCATGTAATTAACAACCTTCTTAAATGACAGCATAATCTGGTCCTGTTTTACTTCTATCCTGATACATTCATTTACACCGACATATCCAGATATTCCCGCAGAATCTTTTTAAGACTGGTATCCAGTATTTTCTCTAACAAGGTCTCGTTGCCATAACGTAATTCCAAATCATGATCGACATAATATTTATTGAGTGCGGGATACAACAAGTTCTTCAAATATCTTTTTTCATTAAACTTATTATTACCATAGGTATTATTTGACTCGTGCACACGATACACACCAAATGCCTCATAACTGGAAGTCACTTCACCCCAGCACATGCTGGTTCTGGTGATATAACCGTCAGCACAAACCCTGAACACATCCGGAATTGGTAATATCTTTTTCAGGCAATCAACTTTTATCGACAGCCCGGTTGTAGGCACAAACTGGGGCAACAAACGACTTGAGATCGAATGCTCATAGTAATTTCCTTCGACCAGTATTTCCCTGAATTTTTGATCTGTAATCTGCCCGTTTTTCAACAGCAACAGATTATGCTGGTATATGACGGCGTTCGGTTTATCCGTAAACGCTTTTGCCACACTCTGCAATTTCCCGGGCAACCAAAAATCGTCACTATCAATGAAGCAAACCACTTCACCATCAATATGGTTGATCCCATAATTGAAAGAGGAACCCTGCCCCTGATTCCGGTTCACATAATGCGTGCTAACTCGATCAGCGTACCTGTCGCATGCGGCATCAATAACATCTCTGGAATGGTCAGTAGAACCGTCATCAATGACCAGAAATTCAAAAGGCTGGTAATCCTGACCAACGACACTATCTATCGCCTCTTTGATATAATGGGCACCATTATAATTTGACATAATGACAGACAGTTTCATTATAAAAATCTCACTGACACTGATTCAAAATTGAATTCGATAATATTATGGTATTCTGGCTAATAAAACCGTTACTTATAATAGCTTAATAACAGGGATTATTTTGCTCTTTAATTCAATAACCTTCGTAATATTTTTCATAACGGTCTATGCCGTCTATCTGTTATTGAAGCATAAATCACAGAACGTTCTACTGTTGCTTGCAAGTTATCTATTTTATGCGTGGTGGGACTGGCGATTTATCATCCTGATCTTTCTTACCACACTGGTGGATTTCAATGTTGCCAGATGGATTAGCACAGCCACCCATCCAAAACGCTACCTGATAATCAGTCTGATTACCCATCTATGTGTGCTTGGCTTCTTTAAGTATTTTGATTTTTTCGTGGACAGCACACTTTTCCTGCTAGACTCAATCGGCTTTGCTGCGGACCCGGTTACATTGCAAGTAATTCTCCCTGTCGGTATTTCATTCTATACCTTTCAGTCGATAAGCTATGTTATCGATTGTTATCGCCGCAAAATTATTCCTTCAGATAATTTTCTCGACTATGCGCTGTATGTTAGCTTCTTCCCACAGTTGGTGGCAGGCCCAATCGAACGATTTAACAACCTCATGCCACAATTTCAAAACAAACGAACTATCACACACCACAATATCCACGAAGGGTTATGGTTAATCCTGTTTGGATATTATAAAAAGGTGGTCATTGCGGACAATCTATCCATACTCGTTGACCCAGTATTTGATAACCCGGGGAACCACTTTGGCTCAGCGGTGCTTACAGCAGTATATGCCTTTGCCCTGCTGATATATGGGGATTTCTCCGGCTACACCGATATTGCACGTGGTACAGCAAAGTTGATGGGGTTCAATCTATCCATTAACTTTAATCTGCCCTACTTCGCCAATAACCCCAGTGATTTCTGGAAAAGATGGCACATTAGTTTGTCTACCTGGCTCAGGGATTATTTGTATATCCCTCTTGGGGGCAACAAACATGGGTCAGCAGACACCTGTAAAAACCTGATGGTAACCATGTTACTCGGTGGCCTCTGGCATGGAGCCGCCTGGCATTATGTCCTATGGGGTGCGTATCATGGCATTTTATTGATTGGTCACAGAACCCTGTCACCGTTTATAAAGAATATTAGTCCACTGACTAACTGGTTCAGTATTCTACTGATGTTTCATTTTACTTGCTTGGGATGGATCCTTTTCAGAATAAACCATGTCTCTGATCTACCCATATTATTTTCCAGTTTGTTTTCTGGGGGGGCAGTTAACCTGTCGGGAATTGAGCTGATTTTACTGCTGGCCAGCCCCCTCTTGGTCCTCCAGTTGTTTCAGTATTTGCGAAACAACCCCCGATTCATGCTGGAATTGTCAACTGGCGCACAGCTTATTATTGCGATGATTTTGTACTCCTACATTCTATTATGTGGCAAGGTTGATGGTCATGAGTTTATCTATTTTCAATTTTGATAACCTGAACATTACCAGACGGTTTCTCGGCCAATACGTACGCGAGATTAGCCTGCTTGTGTTTGTATTTGTTCTGACTACGGCAATCTGCATTCTGTTGTTATTACAAATCAATCAACAGACTGGATCCAGACTGGACAATGTGTATGCCGATAAAATACAGACTCTGGTTCTTGGTAATTCTCAACTGGAAGGACTGGTAGCAGAGGATCAACGCGTGCTCAATCTTGCACTCGCCGGTTCTGACTATTCAATCCAGTATCAAATACTCAGATATGTTATGCCACGACTTAAAAATATCAACACGGTCGTGCTTGGCTTTGACAATATCCCGCTGCGCACTCCGGCGATTGCCCGTATGCGGGGTGACTTTAGCAGTCTGTCCCATATGGGAGTTCCCTGGTATGCCATTCCTGAAACATCATTACTGGACAGATTAAAGTTCATGGTGATTTATAACCGATGGGCGAGACCACTACTGGTTGGCCCCCGATTTGAAGCAGACCGATTATTGTCATGGCTTGACGATTCAGCACATCAGCCTGTCAATCGGCCCAATTCTCAAAATGAATCATCAGGTCCAGATCAGATCCGACCAGGTTTTTATCTGGCACCTGCACAGGGCACAAAGAAAATTGAGGATTACATTCGCGCTCTGGATACAGATAATAATCTTGACACCAACCTGATCGCGCTCGACCAGATTGTCGATTTTTGTTCCGACCATAAAATCAAACTTATACTGTTACGACCACCTACTACGCTCGAATTTCGGGCAGGACGTAGTCAGGAGTGGCAGGATGAACTGTCCCTGGTCTATCAACATATTGCTGATCGCCACCCCGAAATGGATATTCCATTCTGGGATGCAGATCAAGCAGCTGCCTATGTAATTGAATTATTTGATGACCCTAATCATTTGTCATCAACTGGAAAACAGCGTTTTTCAAGTTACATCCTGTCAAGATTAGAACCTTTACTGCAGAGGTGATTTCGGTTTAATGCCTGAGACATGCCTGCTTTTCTTGAGTAAAATCCAGTACGGTATTTTACTTATGCATGAGGTTTCATGCAGAACAACTGGAAATACCTTTCGCCTGAAATTTCCCAATCAAACTCGCTCAAAACTTTTGACCTTCCTCTTCCAGCTATCTGTATTCGATATTCACGATTACTTAGCAGGAAGATTATCTTATCTGCCAGCACGGTCGCATCTGCCGGCGTAACCAGACACCCGGTATCTTCATCAATCACATCCCGTATTGCATCCAGAGATGAAGCAATCACGGCACACTCACAACCCATTGCTTCTATGATGACGAGCCCCAGACCTTCTTGATCACCTGAGGAGGCAATGATTGAAGGTACGATGGCAATACTCGCAGCGGTATAGAGATTGGGCAATTGCTCGTGTTCTCTGCTACCTAGAAATTTTACAGAAGTGCTTAATCCTAGTTCCTCTGCACGTTTTTCCAAATCAGCACGTAATGGGCCGTCTCCAACTATGTCTAAATGTACCTCAGGGAATACACTGACCACGCTAGTCATTGCTTCCAACAGATACACCACACCTTTTTTTTCGACCAATCTGCCTACGAATATCAACCTGTTATCCATCCTTACAACACCTTGCACTGGCCTGAATTTATTCGTCAGGTCCACCCCCATCGGCATAATCGAAATCTTTTGTTCATTGATTCCAAGTTCTATCGCTTTTCGCTTCATGGCCTGACTGACCACACAAAACCAGTTGCTTTGGTGGATAGTCCATTGCTTTATTTTTCTGAATACAAGGTTATCGAGCGTGTAAATATCCCCTCCGTGCGATGTGCAAACCAGAACAGGAGCCCGACTACCCAGCAAACTGCTTACCATGGCACAAATAAGCCCTTGCGGTATTAACCAGTGAGCATGAACAAACTGATGCTTGCCGGACTTCAATATTTTGTAAAGCGCAATCATCTGGAACAACATCAGAAAGGGAACTTGAAAATAGCACCAGGGATTATTTTTAAGATTGGCCAGTATTCCTCCGGAATGTGTCAAGGATTGCATGCCGGAAATGAAATAACTGTATCGATGGACATTGATGCCATCCAGTATTTCATGATGTTCTGCACCATCCGCATGTGGCGCCAATACATCTACATTGAGTCCACGTCGCTGCAGATACCTGCACAGATCAAAAACAAAAGTGGGTTCGGTATCGTTTTTCCATCGTGGAAACGTCGATGTGACTACCAGAATTCCAGGTGTGGATACTGACATCACTGACCTGCCATTTTGGGATATTAACCTGTCATTGTTGATAGGCTACTGTTTATCCCGGTAGTACAACATGGTTAATTGCTCTGATACGATCCCGATAAAGAATACCAGTATCGAAGTAGTAAACAACAAAGCGCTCATATTGGTAAACCTTCCTGACGTGATAAATGTATACAGGTAGTACCCTAGCCCGGTCATAAAGATTAAAAAACTGATGGGTACAAAAAATTTTAGCGGTGTATATAAGGTACCAATTTTAAAAATTATTAGCAAAAATCTGACACCATCCTGTAATGGTCGGATATGGCTGGTCCCCAACCGACGTTTAACATTGACCGGTACATACGCAACAGCATATCCGGCACGAAAAAATGCCATGGTTATGGTGGTAGGATACGAAAACCCGTTAGGCAATAAATGTAAAAACTCCCGGAATTTTTCTGCACGTACGGCTCTGAATCCGGAAGTCAGATCATGGATCTTATGTGATGTAATCCACGATGCCAGTTTATTATAGACACTGTTCGCTGATAATCTGAAAACATTGGCATGGGCTCCAGCATGGCGAGAGCCAATTACCATATCATTACCTTTATCCAGTTCCTGTAATAATAAATCAATGTCTACAGGAGCATGCTGGCCATCCGCATCCATGAATACGAGAATATCGCCAGTGGCTGCCCTGGCGCCAGCCTTGATAGAAGCTCCATTACCCATTCTGTAGGGACGATTAATCAGCCTGACTTTATACCTTGCACAAACATCTGCTGTATTATCTGTTGAACCGTCATTCACCACGATGATTTCTGCTTCACCATACAGCCTTGTCAACTCAGGCAAAATCAGCTCTAGTCCCGCCGCCTCATTACAGGCCGGAAGTATGAAAGATACACGTTGATTATTCACATGCATTACCCTCAGGTTAGTTATTTTCAGTAGGGAAAGCTTTCGCCAGTTGCAACTTCAACTCCCGTATCTGTTCACGGTAAAACATCATTTCTTTCGGCATGGTTCTCAGCTGCCCCTCAATCTGCACTAATAAAGTTGTTGCATCAGTGATAGCCGCTTGAGCAATCAGGATTTTTACCTTGAATATTTTTCGGTCAATTTTGGGTGAAGCTGACAATGCCTTATTCAGGTATTTCAAAGCCGTATCCGCATCCTTGCGCTGCAACGCAAGGTTCGCAGCAATATCATACAGCTGTCCGCGCACAGGAAGAAATCCAGGATTGGAAATCAGTACATCAACAACTCCGGATAACGAGACCAGATCCAGAGCATCGCAAAAACCTCTGCCCTGCATATAGGCTAGATATTCCAGCTCTGTTATCACACTAACACCCCGAAATCCTGCAGTTGACGCCAGCTTATTCAATGACAGCCATTCCTGAGCTGCGACAGCTTCTCGTTCATAACAGGCATTGATGGTAAGTGACTTGAATTGCGGGTAAATATCTTTCTCATCCAGCCTTTTTAATTCAAGCAACGCTCGTTCTGCCTCGTTCTTGTCACCGAGAAGCAAATTAGTATTGATCAAATGATCCAGTGCCCTGGTCGACTGAGGATGCTGTCTGGACCATTCATCTGCCTGCAATAAAGGTTGACTCCATAAACTTATTTCCATCAGCGTGACCAGCATTATGGCAGCCAGATAAATTAACGCTACGCCATTTGCGCTCATCCCTTTCAGTATTTTATGAGGCACGACACTCAATCCTGTGCTAATCAGCATGAATATGCCCAGGTCAGGCAAATAATTTCGGTGTTCAAAATACAGTTCCAGATTGATAAAGGAGGATTCAAGCAGATGTCCTGCAAAAAACCATAATATGGCAAAACTGATCAGTCTCTGTTTCGTCCTGAACCACAATGCACCAAATAACATTGCAGGCAAAACTAGCAGGCTTAATAAGGTGCGTGGCGGAGAAAACAGCCCGTTTGCCACAACATAATCATCATGAAAAAGTGAGAATGCGCCGGAAACCGGGATAAACAATAGCTTCAGGTAATCGATCAGAATATTGGCTTCTGTCAGCAACCTTTGACCCATGGTAAAATCGCGCAGATTATAAGCATAATTAAATCCGTCCATATGGCCGAACAAGTAATAAACCATCACCAATACCGGCAATAGTAGTACTGGAACAGCATACATTCGCCATTGCCTGACCACGTCATCTGTTCTCAGCAAGGTAAATTCCAGCACAAGGATATAAACAGCCATCAATATTCCGGATTCCTTGGACAGAATTGACAACAGCATGCAGAGATAGACGGTTGCCAGACTAAGTATTGCGACGACTGGCTTGCGGGATTCAAAATAGTACTTTCTGCCCAGAAGATAGGCACCTGTTCCGATCAGGATAAACATCGTCGACAGAATGGTCATTCTTTGTACTACATACAATACTGTGGAGAGTTGTATTGGATGTAACAACCATAAACCGGTCGTCAGATAGGCGATGCCTGAACCCGTGTTCCTGCCTGTTTCAAACTGGGTAGTAATCAATTTGCAAACGTAAAAAACCAGGGCACCATTAATCAGGTGAAATAATAGATTAACCAATTTGAACACAAATGGATCAGCAGGCCAGAACTGATACTGCAAGGCGAAACTGAGTAAGGAGAGTGGACGCCCACTCGGACCCGCATTACCACCAAAAACATAAAACGCAAGACCTCTGGTACTGATTTCACCCAAGTCCTTCAGGTTTTCGAAATCATCCAGTACAAAAATGCCATGTAGCGCTGGCCAATACACCAGTCCTGTAAACGTCAGCAGGGCAAATATACCTGCCAGTGGTTTCATTGATTTGATTAGCCTGAGCATACAGCTGAATAATAACAGTTAAAAAAAAAGGCCACGTGAGTGGCCTTTTTTCAATCCGTTTCGGATTATATTACTTACATGCGCCCGGCAGGAAATTTGACGGGATTGTGGTTGCTGCAGTGCTGCAATCCCAGGTATTACCACCGTCTGGGGATACCAGCGCCAGAACTTTACCAGCAATCGAAGCATTAACAGTAGTTGCCATCGTTGCAGATACGGTTACGTCTGGCAGGCCGCCGGACAGGGCAATACCGGATACATATTTACCTGATACGGTGTTGGTCAAAGAAGCAACCGCAGGAATCGTACCCTTGTCAGCCAGCCATTCTGCCAACGGGGTCTTTACACCGGATGTCAGTGTCATCGCTTCAGAAACCTGTGCACGACCGATGTAGTCCTGATATGACGGAATAGCAACGGCGGCCAGAATACCGATAATCGCAACTACGATCATCAATTCGATAAGGGTAAAACCTGCTTGTACTTGATTTTTCATTTACTTGTCTCCTGATGGATTATTTTGGGTCAAAACCGTATGCCATAAATACTGGCGATCGTATTTTCACGTAGTTAACTATGCACCTTTTATGCCCGATACGTCTAATCAGAATAATTATTTAACCTTAACTAATCTAACTTACTGTAATTAAACATTATAATCACACTTATATTTTATAGTGCAGTACGCGATTACACTAGTTTGCTACCACTACATCTACTTTTATGAACTAAGTTTTGTCAATTTGTGACAATTTACGTCAGTTTTTGTGGGAGGTATTGGCCGGATTGTCCGGGTGAGGCCAGGTAGAGAGTGCTCGCTGAAAAAACTGGTTGGCGTTTAGCGCATCTCCTTTAATCATATAAAACAGGCCACGATAATACTCGACCATCGCCCTGTCTTTTTTACTGATAGCCTGAATTTGCAGAGGTTCAGCCCTGGCAAGCAGAAAATCCAGTATACGCCTGTCCGGATTTTCGAGGTCCAGTAATAATTCCGCATATTTTAGATACCCGAGGTAAGTCTTGCATAATGGTTCTACCCAGGTTTCGTCCAGTGTTCCGGGAGTGAGTGTGGGCAGGATAAAAAATGCGGACATCTGACAATAATCCAGGGTCAACATTTGATGCATCAGGCTCTGCCAGTGATCGACAGGTGCCGGAACGGCTATCAACCTCAATAGGTCGTCATGTAATTGGGCGTTAATTTGATATACCGTATTTTTCCTGCTCCTGTCCCTGTTGATCTTGAGAAATAATCCTTGAAAATAATTGCCATAACTACTGGGTAATTCACCCATAAAGTAAACCGGTCGATCGGTATGCTCAATGAAGTTGTCGATAATAAGACGCCTGCCATGTTCTGATTCACTGAAGCTGTATAAGCGATTTGCTAGCACCAGTCCCAAACTATTATACAAGGTGACATCTGGCCGAACCTGTTCCACCAGATTCAGGTATCCAATCGGGTCGGTAGTTGAATCGCCACTGGTAAATAGCACTGCATTGGGTTCCAGATTCTCCAGCACAGCATGCGCATATTTCTCTGACCAGGTGTCCGCCCCCCTATAATTCAGTGGGATATTGGTCAGTAACTCGGTAACCAGCACTATCAGTGCAAGTCCATAAATAAAGGTTTGAACGCCTATCACAGACTGTTTTCTTGCCCTGATGAAATTAACAAAAGTATGAAATCCAAGCCCCAGCCAGAGTGAGGCAATTCCGTAGGCGATTGTTGGATACACACGGAAGATGTATTGATGCAATACATCAAAATCAAACCCGAGCATACCGATTAAAACCAGGCTGTTGCACAAAAATGCAAGGCCATAGCCAATCACAAGCGACAAAGGCCACTGACGCCATTGGCTGACAAAGCCTGTAATCACCAGCACCATACCTGGCAATCCGTACTGGCTAATAAACTGCCTGAAAAAATAAACTGCAAAATCATATTTGTCTATCCAGGTAGCCGTCGAACTGGTATCCACATCGGCATAACCTGCTCGACTGATAACAAACCAGAGCTTGTAAAGCGAATTTATGGGGCCATAAAAGCTGATTACCGGATCCATTTGCGATCGAATTACCATCCACAGATATGGCAATAGTCCGACCAGCAAAAACGGTATCGCTTTTATAAACAGAATTATCCTGCTCCGGTCCCACGGCCAAAGCATTGCTATAACTAACGGAGAGGACAATACAAATAATGGCCAGTGATTACTCAGCCCCAGACCAAAACACAACGCAATATTTCTGGAAAGCCAGACTGCCTGTCCCGGTGCTCGCCTGATTTGCATCATCAGAGTCAGCATCAGAAAAAACAGAAATGCATTCAGACTGTAAACTTCTGCAATAATGGATTGTGACCAGAAAACTTCTGACCATCCAAACGCCAGACCTGCCATGCTGGCGGCCACCCTATTGTTGATCATCTGATACGCCAGCAAGTAGACACAACTGCAGGTCAACGCACCAAACAAGGCGCTGAGCGCATGCACCTTGACGGCAACAGAAGTCCCAGGAAGCATTGTCACCAAATGCGCAAGCAGTGTGTATAACGGGTATCCTGGGGGATGTGATATGCCATTGAAATAGGCAGACAACAGAAACAGACCATCATCTTCAAACACGACAGTGGGCGGAACACTCCATAAATAAACAAGAAAAACCGGCACAAAAATCAGCAGCATATCCGTCTGACTTGAAGTAAACGGTTTTTTAACCCCTATCTGGTAAGACATATCACCTTGAGTTTCAGAAATGTATTAACAAAAAGTGCGGAACATAATCTGGCCTGCATTGGTAAAAATAACTCACGTAATGCGTCATAGCTTTCTCGTGACAGATATTGACACCGTTTTTATTGTATACCCGCCTGTTGCAAGCTCATGCCCGGACTACGGCCGTTCAACTTTCCAGATAAACGCGGCGGTAACCGCATAATTCCAGACTGAGCCACTGACAGCACCAAGTATGCCGGCCAGCCACCATGGAAAATCCTGCTCAAACAGGTATTCAGACAATACCAGATTGATGAAGGCGCCAAAGGAACAGTAAATATAGAAGCTGAACAGTCCGCGGAAAAACGCCCTGCCTTTTAGTTTCACATCACGATATGTAAATAGATTATTCAACGTGTAATTACTGGTCATGGCCAGGTAGGTACCAGTGATTTGCGCCAACAAAAATTCTCCACCAATCAGTCTGTAAATACTCCACAAACTAAGCATATGTACCAATACACCCATTAGGCCCACTGTCACAAACATAAAAAACCTGACAGGCAGGAGTCGACCCAGCATTTTATCCAGCATCAATGCAAAAAAATCCCAGATCACACCAGAATCCAGCTTGCTCGTACCATGTAATCGGTTGCGCATCGTGTAGGGTATCTCCAGATATCGGACCGGAGCGCGGGTACTCGCAAGTATATCAAGCAGGATCTTGAAACCCTTGCCAGACAACTCATGCATTATTTGCTCAAAATAGTCCCGGCGCAGCATAAAAAATCCGCTCATCGGATCCTGAATTTTGTTACTTAACAGTTGTTGACCAAGCAAGGTAGCTAACCGACTGATAATTGTCCTGTATCTGGCCAGATTTCCTACACTGCCAGTACTGATATAACGACTGCCAATAATCAGTTCGAATTGTCCGGTTCGGATTGCTTCCAGCATGCGAGGTAATATTTTTTCATCATGCTGTAAATCAGCATCCATAATACAGACATAGGGGGAAGCAGAAGCGAGAATTCCTTCAATACTGGCAGACGCCAACCCGCGTCTTTTCAATCTGTGAATACATCTAACACGCGAATCACTACGAGCAATTTCCCTGACCAATGCTGCCGTGTTGTCTCCGGAGTCATCATCCACAAATATAACTTCCCAGGATTCGTTTGCAAGCACGAGCTGCAGCGAATCTATCAACTGTATGACGTTCTCACGCTCATTATATGTCGGTACAACAATGGTCAGTTCTGCATTCATGCCTGTGAACCCATCATCAAACTGGATATTATTCTATGCCCAGTTTGTCAAGGCGGTAACGCAAGGCACGAAAACTGATGCCCAGCAGTTTAGCGGCAGCAGTCTTGTTCCAGCGCGTCTGATCAAGGGCGGCCACAATCTTGTCCTTTTCCTGCTGCTCCAGAAATGAATCCAGCGCCTCTGCTTGTCCTGTCTCCCTGACAATTGGAGTGACTTCAGGTAATTGCAGAATTGCTGCATTGATTTTGTCACCGTCACACAAGGCGGTTGCTCGCTGTAAAATATTTTCAAGCTCGCGAATATTGCCCGGAAAGGAATAACCGGACAACGCCTCTATCGCATCGACAGTCAAGGAGATAGTTCTCGAATTATTTTCGCTGTCTGCCTGAATTTGACCGAGTATATGGTCAACCAATAACGGAATATCTGACTTTCTATCTCGTAGCGGTGGAACAGGCAATTCTATTACATTGATTCTGTAAAACAGATCCTTGCGAAACTGCCCCATTTCCACCATCGCGGGCAAATCCTTGTGAGTCGCACTCAGTATCCTGACATCAACCGGCTTCTCTTCCTGAGAACCAATTGCTCGAACCGATTTTTCCTGTATTACGCGCAACAATTTTACCTGCATATTCTGGGGTAACTCTGCAATCTCATCCAGAAACAACGTGCCGCTATCAGCCGCCTGGAACAGACCGGCCTTGTCAGCTATAGCCCCGGTAAAACTGCCTTTAAGATGACCAAAAAACTCGCTCTCCATCAAATCATGCGGGATGGCACCACAATTGACCGGAACAAAGGCTGAGCCTGCTCTTGGTCCCTGTGCATGTATCATTCTGGCCACGAGTTCCTTGCCCACCCCGGATTCACCACTGATATAAATAGGCGCCTGACTGCGGGCTAGTTTGGAAATCAGACGACGGATATCCTCAATTTCTTCACTCTGCCCTACCAATCTTTCCCTGACCACGTCCTTACTCGCCTGCAATTTGAGTGCATTCTCGATTAACTGTCTTAAGCGCTGCAAATCCACCGGTTTGGTCAGAAAGTCAAATGCACCCAGTTTTAGTGCCTGTATTGCACTCTCGATACTGCCGTGGGCGGTAATAATTGCAATGGGAATTTGCGGATACTGCTCCTGAAAATAGGATAGAAATTCGACACCATCTCCGTCAGGCAGTCTCATATCAGTCAGGCAAATGTCAAACCTGTTTTTAGCCAGCAATTTTTTTGCAGTGGCAAGATCACCGGCAGTCAAGCAGTCAACTTTCATTCTTGCGAGTGTTATCTTCAACAACTCGAGGATGTCAGGCTCGTCATCTATAACTAGTGCAACGCGATCATTCATCAACTGATTTCCTGGCGTCGATCCGGACGTGAAAAATATATACGAAATATACAACCGTTTACCGTATTGGAATACAGGTTCAAGGTGGCCTGATTGGCTTCACACAATTCACGGGCAATAAAAAGACCAAGGCCTGTTCCTTTTGCTTCGGTGGTAACAAAAGGCTCAAAAAGCTGATCGGCAATCCCGGGCGCAATTCCGGTTCCTTTATCCACTATATCGACAAATGGTCGTTGAGCGTCAGTCTGTATATTACATCTGACCTCAAGCAAGGGTTTGCCTCGACTGTATCGCATTCCATTTTCACAGATATTCCACATAACCTGATAAAACTGGCTGGCATCCATATTGGCAAGAATATTCTCTGAAACAGTTACATATTTCAAATCATCGTCGTTCAGCTGGTAACGCGTTTTCAATTCCTCCATAAATTTTGCCAGCCATTGCGAAAGATTTATCTGGGCAGGCACTGGACGTTCTCTCCGGCTAATACGCATCACATTCTCGACAATACTGTTCACCCTGACTGACTGTTCATTGATGATTTCTGTCAATCGACGATCTTCCTTGTTCATCACTTCAGACTCTGACAACAATTGTCCGGCGTGACTGATTGCTCCAAGCGGGTTGCGTATTTCATGAGCGATACTGGCTGTCAATCTTCCCAGCGAGGCCAGTTTCAATAATTGTGCTTGTTGACGTAAGCGCGAAACATCATCCACAAACACCAGAATCTCGGTCTTGTTTTCAAGGCTTAATTTGCTGAGCGAAATCTGGATATCCAGATTGCCAGCTGGGGATTTGATGATAAATGTCCCTGCGCCATTACCTATCAACCAGTTTCGCAGTGGCTCAGTCAGTGCAGGAGCGATATTGTCGAGCTGGATATGCCGCTGATTTTCAGCAATCCCCAGCAGGTTTCTGGCAGACTCATTAAACAAGCGGATGTGCAGTTTATCATCCAGAACAATGACGCCCGACTGTAATCGTTGCACGATATGTTCATTGAGCCTGCCCATATTTTCCAGATCAATTGCGCGCTGTTCAGCCAGTGCTTCTGAGATTTCCACCTTTCTCGCCAGAGCATGACTGATATAGGCTGTAATAAAATAGGTAATCCCCAAAAAACCAGCGTGTATATAATTTGGAGAAGGACGATCCAGAATCAATTGAAAATAGACTTCTTGCCCAAGCACGGCAATAGTGGCAATTGCTGCAAAGAAAAAGCCGATACGCCCTGGAATCAATATGCTGCCACCTGCGATGGTAATAACCATCAACATCCCAAATCCACTATTGAGGCCTGCACTGGAATAGATAAAGGCTGAAATCAGCAAGATATCCAGTAATACCTGTCCCAAAACCTGAATAGCAAAGGGTGGTTTTCGTAATCTGACCAGAAATTGTGCAGCGATCGAAATTATCAGGTAAATATGTGAGGCGACAGTAAAGGTTGTACGATCATACATACCCAGAGGCTGGGGTAACTGGCCTATCCAGTACAGGGCAACGAATAAAAAAGCGATAAGAAACCGGTAAAGGTTATAGTAAGTGAGCGCCTTCCAGGAGGTTGCCGCTGTATATTGGACGGTTGTATCGATGTTCATAACAGTCTGGTATTGTACAGAGGCCGGGCTTGTAGTTGTCCAGCGATTATCATTAGCTGGCAAGTGTACACAGCAAACGCTTGTCAGCCTTGCCTAATCAAACTTAAAAAGCGACTGAATCATCACTTTCTTGATAATTAATCGACAGATTTCTAGGCAATTCCCCGTTAATTGTTTAGAATTCTGCCCTTATCACAGAACTGGGCCCTGAACTGGACCGTATCTGCGAAAATTTCCAGATAATCATAATATTCACCAGATAAATATAAAGGTATCAACATGAATCTTCACGAATACCAGGCAAAACTTCTATTCTCGGAATATGGTATTCCGGTTTCCCCCGGATTTCCGGCCAATTCAGTCGACGAAGCAATAAAAAATGCTGGCACGTTGGGTGGCAAAGGTTGGGTAGTAAAGGCACAGGTACATGCCGGGGGCAGAGGCAAGGCAGGCGGGGTAAAACTGGCCCATAGTATCGAACAGGTCAAGGAATTTACCCAGGGCATGCTTGGTAAAAGACTGATAACCAAGCAATCTGGTCCGGAAGGGAACCCGATTAATTGCGTACTGATACAAAGCATGTCTGACATTGAATCAGAATTGTATCTGGGAATGCTGGTAGATCGTGGTAAACGCCGCATTGTGGTCATGGGTTCCCGGGCAGGCGGTATGGATATTGAAGAAGTGGCCGCACACGAACCGGAAAAAATATTCACCTTTTTTGTAGACCCGATAATGGGCTTACAGGAATTTCAGAGTCGCAAGATGGGTTTTGAGCTTGGTCTGAACGACAAACAAAGAAAACAACTTGTTACAACCCTACGGGGACTTTATGCACTGTTCGTTGCCAAAGATTTGAGTCTGGTCGAAATCAATCCGCTGATCATCACCAAATCCGGCGATATAGAAGCACTGGATGGCAAGGTATCCATTGATGACAACGCGATGTACCGTCAACCTGCCATGGAAAAATGGCGTGATGAATCGCAAGAAAATGAAATGGAAAACATCGCCAAACGTTTTGATCTGAACTATGTCGCCCTTGATGGCAATATCGCCTGCATGGTCAACGGTGCTGGTCTGGCAATGGCGACCATGGATATCATCAAACTGCACGGCGGTGAACCTGCCAACTTCCTTGATGTGGGCGGTGGTGCCACCAAGGAGCGTGTTGCTGAAGCGTTCAAGCTGATCGTATCTGATAAAAAAGTGAAAGCGATTCTCGTAAATATATTTGGTGGAATTGTCCGGTGTGACCTGATTGCGGAAGGCATTATCAACGCGGTCAAGGAAGTCGGCGTCAATGTCCCTGTCGTTGTCAGACTGCAAGGAACCAAGGTAAACGAAGGGAAAGAACTGTTAAATAAAAGTGGCCTTAAAATCATATCTGCAGATGATCTCACGGATGCTGCAAACAGGGTTGTCGCCGCATCAAAGGGAGGAAACTAATCATGTCAGTACTGGTTGATAAAAACACTAAGCTAATTGTTCAGGGCTTCACTGGCAAACAAGGGACCTTTCATGCCGAACAGGCGATTGCCTATGGCACCCAGGTGGTTGGCGGAATTACACCGGGCCGTGGCGGAGAAAAACATCTGGATCGTCCCGTCTTTAATACGGTTGCAGACGCCGTTAAGACAACCGGTGCTAACGCCAGCATGATCATGGTGCCCGCGGCCTTTGCTTCGGAAGCAATAACCGAGGCTGCTGATGCCGGAATCAAACTGATTGTGTGTATCACAGAGGGAATACCGGTTCTGGACATGCTGAAAGTCCGTGCCAGCCTGGAACGCTACCCGGACACACGCCTGATTGGACCAAATTGCCCGGGTATTATCACACCCGGCCAGTGCAAGATTGGCATCATGCCTGGCAGTATTCATATGGCAGGCAGTATTGGTATCGTTTCACGCTCAGGTACACTTACCTATGAGGCAGTACATCAAACCACACAGGCTGGTCTGGGACAAAGCACCTGTATCGGCATCGGTGGAGACCCAATCCATGGCATGAACTTCGTGGATTGTCTGGCACTGTTCCAACAGGACTCGCAGACGAAGGGTATTATCATGGTTGGCGAAATTGGTGGTTCTGCCGAAGAAGAAGCGGCCAATTACATCAAGGCACACGTAACCAAACCGGTAGTTGCCTATATTGCTGGAGTTACTGCACCGGCAGGAAAACGCATGGGACATGCTGGCGCTATTATTTCCGGCGGCAAGGGTACGGCAGATGATAAGTTTGCCGCTCTGGAAGCCGCAGGCGTCAAGACTGTCAGATCACCGGCAATTCTTGGCAAAACCATAGCCAGCGCCCTGTAGGACTAGATTCCTGACAACAAGGATATTCCCGGGTTTGATTCATATATAAAATACTGGCAATGATTTAAATCAACATCATGACACCGGGGCTGACCCAGCGTTCACTGTTATTGATATTTGCCTTATCAGGATTTTCGGGCCTGATATATGAATCAGTCTGGTCACAATATCTAAAACTTTTCCTCGGTCATTCGGCCTATGCACAGGCCATGGTACTCATGATATTCATGGGTGGCATGGCCGTTGGTGCATGGCTCCTGTCGAGATTAAGCTCCCGGATCCCTAATCTGTTTCTCGGCTATGCACTGATAGAGGGAGCCATCGGAATATTCGGGCTGCTATTCCATCCGCTGTTTGAAACAATCAACCACTGGTCCTTTACAGTTATCATCCCGCAGCTGGGTTCACCCGCACTTGTCTATCTCTATAAATTGTTGGCAGCATTGGCCCTAATTCTTCCCCAGTCTGTATTGCTGGGTACTACATTCCCGTTGATGTGTGGCGGGTATATCCGCAAATTTTCTTCGGTACCCGGACAATCCATTTCTTTATTATACTTTTTTAACAGTCTGGGCGCGGCACTTGCCCTGCTAATCAGCACATTTTACCTGATAGATAAACTGGGTTTGCCCGGCACCCTGTTTACAGCAGGCCTGCTCAATATAGCTATTGCGATTGTAATGTACGGCGTATCCAAACAAGCGATTGCGATTCCTGTTAAGGAAATTCATACACAACCCCGGATAAATCTGCCACTACTCTTCCTGGGCGCATCATTTTTGACAGGAATGTCTTCGTTTATCTATGAAGTCAGCTGGATACGAATGCTGTCGATGGTGCTGGGATCCAGTACTCATTCGTTTGAGTTGATGCTGAGTACTTTCATAACCGGTTTGGCACTGGGTGGATACTGGATTAACAAATATATTGACCGTTTGCATGATACCGTCCATTTTGCCGGTATCGTGCAAATATTGATGGGCGGCTTTGCTGTGCTGACAATATTTCTTTACAGCTTCAGCTTTGACTTGATGTCATATCTGGTTCAGGCACTCAATAAAACCGATCAGGGATATACCCTTTACAATCTGTCCGGTCAGACCATTGCCCTGTTAATCATGCTGCCAACCACGATTTGTGCAGGCATGACCTTGCCTCTGTTTACATTAACGCTATTCAAACAGGGTCACGGAGAAAAAAGTATAGGTTGGATTTATTCCAGTAACACTCTGGGTGCAATTGTTGGTGTGCTTTCTACAATATTTATTGGCATGCCCGTACTCGGGCTTAAAAATGCACTGCTCACTGGTGCAGTTATCGATATCCTTGTCGGTTTATGGCTAATTGTAAAATCTGCAACACCGACCACGCTGAAGTATCCGGTTCCCGTATCCGCTTTAGCGCTATTGCTGTTGCTTTATATTGCTGTATTCCAGCAATTTAATCCCAGACAAATGGCCTCCGGCGTGTATCGTACTGGACAGTCAGAGATGGCAAATGATATCGATATTTTGTTCCACAAGGACGGGAAAACAGCGTCTATTACAGTTGCGGCTGACAAGCAGCGCTACGTATCAATTTCAACCAATGGTAAACCGGATGCGGCAATTGCCATGGATACAAGCCTCCCGCCAAATCTGCATGAGGTCACCATGACGTTAATGTCAGCAATACCAATTTCAATCAATCCAGAGGCAAAAACGATTGCCAATATTGGCATAGGTTCCGGCCTGACCAGCCAGGTAACCCTGGCCTGGGATGGTATCCGTAAAATTGATACGATTGAGATTGAAGAGGCCATGGTTGAAGGCGCGCGTTTTTTTATCCCGGAAACCAGCCGGGTGTTTACCGATCCCAGAAGTCAGATTCATATTGCTGATGCGAAAACTTTCTTTTCTACGCACAAGAACAAATATGACATCATCATGTCTGAACCATCGAACCCTTGGGTCAGTGGCGTTTCAAGCCTGTTTACCCATGAGTTTTATAACTCCATCATTCCTTATCTGAATCAGCACGGGATTTTTACACAATGGATTCAAAACTACGAATTCAATATTGATCTGTTTATATCCGTATTGAAATCTCTCTCTTCGACATTTCCGTTTTATTCAATTTACTTTACTGATAGTAGCGACATCGTAATTGTGGCCAGCATGGATCAACCGGTCGCAAAACCAGATAGCGTCATTTTCACTTCAAAGGCCATGTCCGCCCATTTGTCTGAAATTGGGATCAACAATATTGAGGATATCAACTTCAGATTTATCGGCGACCAGGATCTGTTTAACCCTTTCATTAAATACAGTTCCATACCGGCCAACTCTGATTATTATCCTGTACTTGAATCGAGAGCGCCCAAATACCGTTTTCTGGGAAAACCGGTTACTGAACTATTAAATATGCGGCTGAGCACAGTTCCCATACTCGATTTGTTATACGGAACCAGAGCGAATGAAAACATGCCGATAAGTGTAAATAACGCTATCCCCCTGATCTTCAGAAATACCGATGATGCCTATAAAATATTTGGCTTGTTTGAACAGGAACCCTATCAGCAAGAGTATCTGGAATTTTGGACCAGTATCAAATATCTGAAAAGCATCGTTACTGATTGTGCTGTTACAGCTGATCCGCTTGCCTGGATAAACTCGCTGTTTCTGGTCATGCATAAAACCGTCTCAACATTGACAGAGACACAAATAAATCAGATGCTCTCGGGATTTACACCTGTATGCGGTAACAATGTAATGCCCCATTACATGCGTACCTGGCTGGATTATTTTGCGGCTATAGGCCGTAGGGATATTCACGCTATGGTTGATGCGGGCAAATCCATCCTGGAACAGGACAATCAACTAACGATTCAATCTGGACGATTCGTGATTACCAGTATGCTGGCTGGCCTGATAAAACAGGGTAAATTTGACGAGGCCGCTGGCTTATGGGATCAGGAAACTGTTAAGCTTTTCATTGTAAACGGAGATGTCTCATTTGAAATAAAATTGTTGCTGGCCCTCATAGATCAAGAACAAATCTTTCACTCACAATAAGACAAAACGCAAGATTAATTGAATATGCGCATCGGAATAGCCCAAGTAAATTCTAGCGTCGGTGATATTGAAAATAACACCGTATTAATTACAAATACAATTTCCCGTGGGCGAGAACAAAATCTGGATTTAATCATATTTCCAGAACTTGTATTATGTGGTTATCCACCTGACGACCTACTCTACCGCCCGTCGCTTTACGATAAAATTGGGCGGGCATTAAATACTATTATCAATGCAAGCATGGGTATACAGCTATTGTTAGGCTATCCAAGAAATGTCAACGGTAAAATCTATAATAGCTGTGTCTTTATTCAAAACGGCAACCTTATCACCCATTATGACAAAATATTATTACCCAATTATGGCGTTTTTGATGAAAAACGATATTTTACCGAAGGCAGCACTCCCTGCCTGATAGATCTGAACGGTATTCGAACTGCATTAACAATTTGTGAAGATTTATGGTCAGACCTACCGATACAGATGGCTGCAAATGCGGGGGCAAAGTTAATTATCAGCATTAATTCTTCACCATTTCATATTAACAAACCAGCGGAACGAATTGGTGCCTTGAAAGCACGTTTTCACGAATCAAACTTACCCATCATTTACGTCAATTCTGTAGGCGGACAAGATGAACTTGTCTTTGATGGTGCGTCGATGGTAATGGACAATATGGGTGAAATTATTTTTCGAGCCCCCAATTTTGAAGAAGGATTATACGTATTTGAAACTCATTCAGAAAATTCCGGATCACTGTCATTTAAAGTACCACCAAACTTGCCTATTAACGATATTGAAGAACAAACTATCTACCAGGCACTGGTACTCGCCGTAAGAGATTACGTAAGAAAAAACAGATTTAATGGCGTTATAATTGGTCTGTCAGGCGGGATTGACTCTGCGCTGGTTGCATGTATCGCCGTAGATGCTTTAGGCAAAGAGAATGTTAACGTTTTACTGATGCCATCCCGTCATACGTCTGAAATGAGTAATGCTGATGCGCTCCTGCTCGCAAAAAATCTGGGCATTTCTACCAACACAATCTCGATTGAAGGTCCGTACAAAGCATTTATTGACGAACTTGCACCGGTATTTCGTGAACTTCCGGTAGATACTACCGAGGAAAATATTCAAGCCAGATGCAGGGGAGTATTACTAATGGCTGTATCGAATAAAATGCATAAACTGGTATTAACAACCGGTAATAAAAGCGAAATGTCGGTCGGTTATGCCACACTATATGGAGATATGGCAGGTGGTTTTTCCCCATTAAAAGATGTATCAAAACTACAGGTATATCGCCTGTGTAAATGGAAAAACACAATATCCAATGTAATACCAGTACGTATCATTGAAAGACCGCCTTCTGCTGAACTCAGACCAGATCAAAAGGATTCGGATTCTTTACCGCCCTATGAAATTCTGGATCCTATTCTGGAACTCTATATAGAACAGGATCAAAATCCCGGACAAATTATAAATGCCGGATACAACCGCGATGATGTATTAAGAGTTATAAAACTGGTAAATCAGAATGAATATAAACGACGCCAGTCTGCACCAGGAGTAAAAATTAGTCGCAAAGCATTCGGGCGGGAACGCCGTTATCCCATAACTTCAGGTTATCGCGAAGAGTAACTACAGATATTCCCGTTAGTAACTAGTTCAGAACAATACGTCTTGCTTCACTAATGCCGGGATGATTCGGATAATTCAGCTCAAGCACTCGAATCGCATCTGTTGAAAGGTCTTCCATACCCATGATCCGGTAAGCCTTGGCCAGAATTACCAATGCGTCAGGCACGGAAGGAGTTTTTTCAAAATTTTCTACCACGTTTTTAGCACGGTTGACCGCGGCAACATACGCCCCTCTGCGCAAATAATACTGAGCGACATGAATATCATGTTGCGCCAGCATGTTCCGCAAATACACCATTCTGATAGATGAATCACTGGCATATGTGCTTGTGGGAAAACGGTTAAGTAGTTCACCAAAATTCTGGAAAGCATTGCGTGCCGAAGCAATATCACGCTCGGACATATCCGCAGGAAACAAACGGTCAGTTGGACGGCTATGCTGGTAAAAATTTACCAGCCCCTGCAAGTAATAGGCGTAATCAACATGCTCATTTTGAGGATATAAACGTATGAACCTATCACAGGTAGACAAAGCTGATTCATGATCCCCGGTTTTATAATAGACAAAAGCCAGATCCAGCAAGGCCTGCTGACCATAAACCCCGAACGGGAAACGTGTTTCCAGAAACTCATATAACTCTACGGCCCGGGTATAATTTGAATTCTCCCTGGCCCTTTTTGCCTCTGTATACAAGCGTTCAACAGTCCAACCTTCAGCCGGGTCAACCGCTTCCTTAAAGAAAGCACAACCGGATACGGTCAGGTATAGTAGTAACAATGGTATTATCTTATGCATAATGGGTACAGATTATATCAATTGCACAAATAGCGCAAAATCACTTGCACGAAATTCACCCACAAATCAGGTTTAATTTCTAATCATGTCTATCGAAGAACTGGAGTTTCAGGTGCCTTTAACACAAAAAGGAAAGCGCCTGGACCAGACATTGGCGGAATTGTGTCCGCAGCATTCACGTTCCAGATTGCAATCCTGGATAAAATCCGGCTATGTCACCATCAATAACACAATTCCGAAACAACGGGATATGGTACAGGGTGGTGAAATCATCCAAATCCGCGCGCAATATGAAGCTATGGACAAATCCTGGTCCAGAGAAGCCATTCCTCTGGATATTGTCTATTCAGACAAGGATATCATTGTAATCAATAAACCTCCGGGTCTGGTTGTCCATCCAGGTGCCGGGAACCGTGAACATACCCTTTTAAATGCCCTTCTGTATCATCATCCTGAGCTGGAACAGGTTCCTCGTGCGGGTATTGTACAAAGACTGGACAAGGATACCTCAGGATTGATGGTCGTTGCCCGTACCCTGTCAGCCCATACCTATCTGGTTGATCAGTTGCACAACAGGCTGGTCACACGTGAATACAGATGTATTGTTTCAGGTGTGATGACGGCTGGAGGATCTGTCAATGCACCAATTGGAAGACATCCTGTAAAGCGTAAAAGCATGGCCATTGTTGAATCTGGCAAGCCCGCCATTACACATTACAGGGTATTGAAAAAATTTCCGGCCAATACCTATATCCAGCTGCAACTGGAATCTGGGCGTACACACCAAATACGAGTTCATATGGCCCATATACGATATCCGGTAGTAGGCGATCCTGTCTATGGTGGACGCCAGAGATTCCCTAAGAATGCTGGGGCAGAACTGTTACAGGCCTTACAGGATTTTCCGCGTCAGGCCTTGCATGCCTCCAGACTGGCATTTACCCATCCCCGCAAAAGCAAGGTAGTGAGCTGGGAAGCCCCTATCCCGGAAGATATGTCCAACCTGCTTATTTTGCTTGAAACCAATGGTAACAAACCCTGACCACTGTTCGTGGATACCGGCAGCCTGGGCTGCTCCATCCTGGATCAAGGCCGGAATCACAACCCGTCAAGGTGGACAAAGTCAGCCTCCCTACACCTCATTTAATCTTGCAACTCACGTTGGTGACAATCCATTAAGTGTCGAAAAAAATCGAGACTATCTTGCAAGAATGCTGAATTTACCAGCCAAGCCAATCTGGCTTGAGCAGATACATGGTAATCGGATCATCTGTGCTGATCAGGCACAAGACTACAAAGCGGATGGTTTGTACACAGACAGGACAAAAACAGTCTGCGCCATCATGACGGCAGACTGTGTGCCAATACTGATGTGCAACACTAATGGCACCAGGGTTGCGGCCATACATGTCGGTTGGAAAGGATTTTGTGCCGGCATACTCGGTCAATCGCTGGATTTATTCACGGACCACAACAATGAACTTTTGATATGGATAGGACCCCATATTTATAAAGACAGTTATGAGGTCGGGAACGATGTTCGTGATGCGGTACTGAACGCTAATCAACAATTATCTGATGCGTTTAGTCCAAATCAGCGCGGTCGCTGGCAAGCCAGTCTGGAATTCATGATACGTTATGCACTGGAATCGCGCGGTGTTAGTCAAATCAGCAGTGCAAACCTATGCACCCTTACGCATGCTGAAGATTTTTACTCTTTTCGCCGTGACGGTAAAACCGGACGTATGGCCAGCCTGATATGGATAGACCGTTAAGAGCGGATTTAATCGGTCCTGTACTCACTGGAAAGCAGATCCAGACGAACTGGTAACGCTAATTTATAGCTGTATCAAGCGGTCCAGACTTGAATTCTGTCGGCACAAGCCATATCTAATGCCCAGCGAACTACTTTAGGACACAGATAAATATGCGCTCAGATAAACTCACCACAAAATTCCAGCAGGCTCTGGCTGATGCCCAGAGTCTGGCACTTGGGAGGGACCATCAGTTTCTGGAACCTGCCCATGTACTGCATGCCATGCTTGAACAGGAAGGTGGGACTATTCGAAGTTTACTGCTGGTAACCGGGATTGATCCGAACCAGTTGCTCAAGGATGTTGAAAAGGCTATCGACAGCTTTCCCAAGGTTGAAGGTAGCGGTGGTGATATTCATATTTCAAAGGATCTTGAACGGGTTTTGAACCTGACCGACAAATTTGCACAACAACGAGGTGATCAGTATATATCCAGCGAATTGTTTATCCTCGCCTGTCTGGACGACAAGGGTACAGTCGGCAAAATCTTGCAAACTCACGGCATTAATAAATCAAAAATTGAAAGCTCCATCCATAAAATCCGCGGGGGCGACAAGGTGAAGGATCAAAATTCTGAAGAAAACCGGCAGGCACTGTCTAAATATACCATCGATCTGACTGCACAGGCAGAACAAGGTAAGCTCGATCCGGTCATCGGTCGCGATGACGAAATACGCAGGACTATCCAGGTCCTGCAACGACGAACCAAAAATAATCCGATCCTGATTGGTGAACCCGGCGTAGGCAAAACTGCCATCGTTGAAGGACTGGCACAACGTATAGTCAATGGCGAGGTTCCCGAAGCGCTTAAAGGCAAACGTTTACTGGTACTGGACATGGCTCTACTGATTGCCGGCGCTAAATTCAGAGGAGAGTTTGAAGAACGTCTGAAAGCGGTGCTGGCAGATCTTAAAAAACAGGAAGGACAGATTATCCTGTTTATCGACGAAGTGCATACTATGGTTGGTGCAGGCAAGGCCGAAGGTTCTATGGATGCCAGTAATATGCTCAAGCCGGCGCTATCCAGAGGTGAGTTGCATTGCATAGGGGCAACCACTCTGGATGAATACCGTGAAAATATCGAAAAGGATGCCGCACTGGAACGACGTTTCCAGCGGGTCATGGTGAACCAGCCTAATGTTGAAGATACCATTGCCATTCTGCGTGGGTTAAAGGAACGCTATGAAGTCCATCATAACGTGCAAATTACTGACCCGGCGATTGTTGCGGCAGCGACCCTGTCCAACCGTTACATCACAGATCGCCAGTTACCTGACAAGGCAATTGATCTTATCGATGAAGCGGCCAGCAGAATCAGTATTGAAATTGATTCAAAGCCGGAAGTCATGGACAAGCTGGAGCGCAAATTAATCCAGATGAAAATAGAAAAACAGGCGATGAGCAAGGAAAGCGATGAGGCATCGAAAAAGCGGTTACAGAAACTGGAAACAGATATCACCACGACTGAAAAGGAATTCCGGGATCTTGAAGAAATCTGGCTGGCCGAGAAAGCTGTGCTACAAGGCGGTCACAGTATAATGGCCAAACTTGAGCAGGCCAGACTCGAACTGGAAACGGCCCGTCGGGCAGGTGATCTGAATCGCATGTCAGAATTACAGTATGGTGTAATACCGGAACTGGAAAAGAAGCTGCAAATGAGCTCCCAGACCGGCTCGCAGGAGATGAAACTGCTACGCAACAAGGTTACTGAAAATGAAATCGCAGAAGTTATCTCCAAATGGACCGGTATTCCGGTATCAAAAATGCTGGAAGGCGAAAAGGCCAAACTGCTGCGTATGGAAGAATTCCTGCATAAACGAGTAGTTGGTCAGGATGAAGCCGTCGAGGCAGTATCAAATGCAATCCGTCGTTCGCGCGCGGGTCTGTCCGATCCTAACCGACCGAATGGGTCGTTTCTGTTTCTTGGTCCAACAGGTGTCGGCAAGACCGAACTATGTAAAGCGCTCGCAGACTTCCTGTTTGATACTCAGGATGCAATTATCAGAATAGATATGTCTGAATATATGGAAAAACACTCCGTCGCCAGACTGATTGGCGCACCACCGGGATATGTAGGTTATGAGGAAGGAGGTCATCTGACAGAATCGGTCAGACGTAGACCATACTGTGTAATCCTGATGGATGAAATTGAAAAAGCGCATCCAGATGTCTTTAACATACTGTTACAGGTGCTTGATGACGGTCGCCTGACAGATGGTCAGGGCAGAACTGTTGATTTTCGGAATACGATTATAGTTATGACCTCCAATCTGGGCTCTGACCGTATTCAGGCAATGCAAGATGATGCTGATTACGAGCATATGAAAGCCACGGTACTGGAAGTAGTATCAGCGCATTTCCGTCCGGAGTTTATTAATCGCATTGATGAAATGGTTGTTTTCCATTCACTGCGTGAAAAACAGATACGGGCCATTGCTGACATCCAGATCCAGAGGGTAGCAAGCCGCTTGCTGGAACAGGACATTAGGCTTCAAGTATCCGTTGCTGCCATGGATTTTCTCGGACACGCCGGTTTTGATCCCGTTTACGGTGCCAGACCGTTAAAACGTGTCATCCAATCACATCTTGAAACAGCTCTGGCCGGAGAAATACTCGGTGGTCACTACGTGCCCGGTGATACAGTCTATGTGGACTTGAAAAATAATCAGCTTGTGTTCAGTAAAACTGCAGTTTCTGAACCAGGTCCGGTTTTACATTGATTTTGGAGGATATTTAACATTCTTCGCTTCTGAAAATCTGTTAATCTGGGCGCTCACTACATTACAAGGCATTTGTTGCCGTGCAGCATTAATAAACTATTGGTAATTTTCGCAATATAATCTAATATTTATGCGATAAACTGAACACAATAGAGAAGCATCCATATGTCAGTTTCAGCAAATAAAATTCATCTAAGTGGTCTTGCCAGAAAACTGGTCATGGACGGCTTGATTGATGAAGCATCGGCAGCTGACCACTTTCAAAAAGCACTGGCCACCATGAAAATGCGCGATGCCATATCCACGGGTACCCAATTACAGGCCAGTATGCGCGAATGCGGACTATTTCCTAACATGGTAGTGCAGATGGTTGCCATCGGTGAAGAATCCGGTGCGATTGATACTATGCTTGGGAAGGTGGCTGACTGGTACGAACAAGAAGTGGATGATGCCGTTGATGCGCTCACGAGCTTGCTGGAACCAATGATTATGGCCTTTTTAGGTGTGGTCATTGGTGGCATTGTTATAGGTATGTACTTGCCTATCTTCAAGATGGGTGCCGTTGTTTAATCAGTTCTCGACAAAGCACGCCGTCGGGATATCTGGATTTTGTACCCCGGTTCTGTCTATACAGTCCGCATGCGTGACAGAACGCTGATTCTCCAATTATCATTCGAATAGTATTTCTGAAGAAATGAGCCTTTACGCCATATTTCTTGCCAACCCCGGCTTCTATTACATAGTTGTAGCCATGACAAGTCTACTGATTGGTAGCTTCCTCAATGTAGTGATATACAGACTACCCATCATGATGGAGCGTGAATGGCGAGCAGAATGCAATCGCTTTCTGAATATTGAAAACGAAAGCATGAATGCTGAAGCATTTAATCTGATGGTTCCTCGGTCCAAATGTCCTAAATGCGACCATAAAATCAGCGCTTTTGAAAATATCCCGCTACTGAGTTTTCTGATACTTGGTGGAAAATGCCGTGGATGCAAGTCAGCCATTTCCATTCGTTACCCGATAATCGAATTAACAACCTGTATCCTCTCGGTCATTGCAGCGATGCACTTTGGACCAGGCGTCCAGTCACTGTTCGCCGTAGTAATGACATGGACGCTGATAGTGCTTACTATGATTGATTTTGATCACCAGTTACTTCCGGACAGTATAACCCTACCCTTTTTGTGGCTGGGCATCATTTGCAATATGTTTGGTCTCTATACGGACATACATTCGAGTCTGATAGGTGCCATTGCAGGTTATATGATTCTGTGGAGTGTCTATATGGCATTCAAACTGGCTACCGGTAAGCAAGGTATGGGCTTTGGAGATTTCAAGTTACTGGCTATGCTTGGTGCCTGGCTAGGCTGGCAGGTACTCCCACTGATTATTATTCTTTCTTCAGTGTTGGGTTCCTTGGTCGGTATTGGACTGATCATATTTAGCGGCCATCAAAAGAACAAACCCATACCTTTTGGGCCTTACCTTGCCACGGCTGGGTGGATTGCCCTGATGTTTGGTGACCAGCTGACCCAAATGTACCTTAACCTGATGATTAGCTAATGCCTCGGCCTTACAAAGTCGGCCTTACAGGTGGTATAGGTAGTGGCAAATCTGTAGCAGCCTCCATTTTTTCCGGTCTGGGTATACCTGTATTAGATGCGGACCAGATATCAAAGGAATTAACCAGCACATCTGGTCCAGTTACATCAGAAATAATTCAGGCGCTTGGCACCGGTGTCACTGATAATACAGGGAAACTGGATCGCTCCACCCTGAGACAACTGATTTTTACGGATATAAGCGCAAGAATCAAACTTGAAGCAATTCTACATCCGCTTATTTACAATCAGATGTTAAGCAAATATGCGGGATTATCTGCGCCCTACTGTATATTTTGTATTCCATTACTGTTTGAAACAGGCGCACACACGAATCTAGACAGGGTGCTGGTCATTGATTGCCCTGTTGAGTTACAAGTAGAACGCGCCTGTCATCGTGATAATGTTTCGCCCGCTCTGATAGAAAAAATCATAAATTCCCAGATTAGCCGGGAACAAAGACTTGAGTCAGCAGATGATGTACTTGTAAATGACGGCAGAATTGAAACCCTGAACTCAAAAATCCACACATTGCACCTTCAGTATCTAAAATTAGTCAATAAACCACTGGTTATGTGATAATTTATATCTGTGAACAAGGGAATAATATATGAACAGCCGTTGAATGAACGCATCAGGACATTCCTGAGGCTGGAGTATCTTTTTACCCTCGCCGACCATTACATGATCGGGGATGCTGAGTGGGACAATCGATCTCTGCTGGAAACCTTACTGGACATTACCGACCTTATCAGCCGCACAGATATCAAGAATGAATTACTCAAGGAGCTTGAGAGGCTGGCAACCACACTCAGACAGTTACAAAAAAATCCGGGAGTAGACACTGACAGGCTTGAGCTGGTTTTAAATGATATTCATAAATTCATTGAAAAACTTCGCGACACTTATTGTCTGCCAGGCCAAGCATTGAAACAAAATGAACTGGTATCCTCGATAAAGCAACGCAATACCATTTCCGGAGGAACCTGTAATTTTGATTTGCCGGCATTTCATCAATGGTTAAATCGCCCGCTAGAATATCGTCGTAAATATCTTGAAGAATGGCAAAAGGATCTGGTTATTATCAAGAATAGTGTCGTACTGATTTTAAACCTGATTCGTAACAGCAGTCATCCAACGACTGAAACAGCTATCAAGGGTTTTTTCCAGAAAGCAATGGAACAAAATACTACCTGTCAGTTAATCCTGGTCGTGACGCCGTCTGATTCTGTGTATTTTCCAGAAATCAGCGCAGGCAAACACCGTGTTACCATACGGTTTATGGAACAAGCAGATACTACTATCAGGTCTATCCAGACCGAAACAGATGTCAACTTTAAACTGCACTGTTGCCTGCTATGATAGCGTGCCCTTCATGTAAGCAAGAAGTTGACTCCCAGAGGGGCAATCAATATTTCCCGTTTTGTTCTGAACGATGCCGACTACTGGATCTGGGAGCATGGTTTAATGAACAACACCGGATTCCTGCAAGCCCCATCGAATCCGGGGCTGAACAAAACGATTCGTACGACATTACACACTGAATCGAGTAACTTTCCCTGTCTGTATCTGTTAAGTATTAAAAATTGCTGTGCTTTAATTTTCTGATAACTTCTGTCGGTTCTGCCGCATCCCATACTCCGCTAATCATCGCAATTCCATGCGCACCATTGTTTCGTGCATCATGCAAGTGCGTCCAATTCAAGCCACCGAGCGCAAAAACAGGAATTCCAGCACCAGAAACAATACTACGAAAGTTTTCCCATCCAATACCCCTCACCTCCGGATGACTGGCTGATTGAAATACGGGCGATACAACACAAAAATCCAGATCACATTTTCGTGCATGTTCCAGCTCAAGACTATTATGACAGGAGGCACTAACCCAGACATTTTCAGGAACCGGTCGATTATCGAGATTCAATAACTCATTACTGTTCAAATGCACACCATGTGCATTAACAGAATCCGCTTGCTCAACAGTACCGTTATATATCAGCTTGCAACCATGTGAATTACACACCTGTACCAGTTCCATTACCAGGCTTTTATGCTGCCTGTATGTCGACTCCTTGCTACGAAACTGCAAAAAGCTCAACCCATTACTGGCCAGATTGTCCACGAGAGATATGAACGCCTCATCATACGATTCACGGCTTGGGGTGATTAAATAAAGACCAGGCAATACCAATGCCTTGGTTATTTTGATATTTGCAGCTGGTAAGGGTAACTGGCTGACTTTATTCAGAGGGAACCATTCAACCATCTGCCCTTCCTTACCTAGGGGACTACCTGTCCATTGGCTTACTATCCAGGCTTGTATCCTGACAGTAATATCAGAATATTCATAAACCACTTGCATGAGCACATGCGCATGCTTAATTTGCAATCCAATCTCTTCCAGAATTTCACGCTTTAATGCTGATACATCAGATTCGCCATCTTTTACCTTGCCGCCAGGAAATTCCCACAGACCTGCCTGATGGCTGCCTGGGCGGCGCTTGCTCAACAAAACACTGTCATGTTCATTATTGTAAATAATGGCTACGACAACATTTATTGGTTTCAGCGTCATGGGTAACAGCCAGTACTTATGTAGAGTGGTACTTACCAAATCATTTTTTACTGATTTTCAGTTATGTCTAATTAATGTCAGACCAAGTATTAATAAAATGGCAACCAGATCTCGCTACAGGGCGTCAGAATCAACTTCGGTAATCTGCATTAATCTTGACATACTCATATGAAAAATCGCAGGTCCATACGGTTGCATCTGCCTCACCTCTGGACAAATCAACCTTCATTGCAATTTCTTCCGCTTTCATCACCTGTTGACCTGCTTCTTCAGTGTAATCCTTATCACGCGCGCCATTATGTACAATACGGCAATTATTCAAATATACCGATACCTGACTGGTATCCAGCTCACTGATACCACCACGACCTATTGCCGCCAGAATTCTCCCCCAGTTAGGATCCGAAGCAAAAAAAGCTGTCTTGACCAATGGCGAGGTTGCAATAGCATATGCCACATCCAGACATTCCTGAACAGACTGCCCATTTTTTATGTTAATTGTAATAAATTTGGTTGCGCCTTCGCCATCCCTGACAATCGCCGTTGCCAGGAACTCACATACTTCATTAATTACAGTTTGCAACTTTTCAAGATTGGCATCCTTGCTATCTGTAATTAAATTGTGCTTAGCCTTACCTGTTGCGATCAGTAAGCAGGCATCATTGGTAGACATGTCTCCGTCCACGCAGATTCGATTAAAGGACCGATTAACAGCATTATCTAGTATCCGTTGCAGGATTTTCTTGTCTACAGCCGCATCCGTAGCGATATAAGCAAGCATGGTTGCCATATCGGGACGAATCATGCCAGAGCCTTTAGCGATACCTGTAACGGTTACCGTGCAACCATCAAGTTCCAACTGTCTGGAAACACCTTTGGTAACAGTATCGGTTGTAATAATCGTTTCGGCACACTGGTTCCAGTTATTTTCAGACAAACCGGCGAGTAGCGTGGGTATTGAGTTTGTAATCTTTTCAACTGGCAAATCCTGTCCAATTACTCCCGTGGAAAATGGTAATACCATCTCAACTGAGCAACCTGCCAATTCAGCCAGTTTCGAGCAGCTTGTTAATGCGGCCTGAATACCGCTTTCCCCAGTGGCTGCATTGGCATTTCCTGCATTGATCAAACAATACCTGTGAGAATTGTTAACGAGATGACGTTTAGCCACAATTACGGGTGCTGCAGCAAAGCTATTTCTTGTAAATACAGCACTAACAGCGGCATCCTGCCCAAATTCAATCAGGGCTAAATCAGGTCGGCTTCTGGCGTAGATTCCAGCTGATGTTGATGCGAGCCTGATACCAGGAACAGGCAAGAGATTTTTTGCAGGTTGCAAACGTACGGGCATAATTAATGTAGGTTCTTAATTGTGTAGCTAGTTTTCCAGACGACCATGGCATTGTTTATATTTTTTACCGGAGCCACACGGACAGACTTCATTTCTTCCCACCTTCTTCTGATCCCTGACAAAGGGTGCTTTTTCTTCAGGCATATTTTCTGCCTCATCACCACCCAGCGAGTTTGGCGCCGCTGGATGACTGAATTGCATTTGCTTTGGTGCTTCATGCTTTTCAATTGGCAACATATCCTTTTCGGACCGTACCTGAACTTTGGACAAAATATTGATTACGTCCTTCTTAATATTCTCCAGCATTTCACCAAACATGGTAAAGGCCTCGCGCTTGTACTCCTGCTTCGGGTTTTTTGCAGCGTAACTTCTCAAGCCGATACCCTGTCGCAAATGATCCATCGCAACCAGGTGTTCCTTCCAGTGTCTATCCAGTACGTCCAGCATGAAATCTTTCTCAATCCTGCGCATCAACTCAGCAGGGATAATCTTTTCACGTTCTGCTACATGCTGCTGAAGCAGTTCGGATATTTTTTCCTTCAGCGTTTCTTCATGCAGGTCAGCATCCTCGTCCAGCCATTTCTGCATATCCAGCTTCAGATTAAACCCATGTTCAATAGCATCCGTCAGACCTTTGACATCCCACATTTCGTGCATACTGCCTGCAGGGACATAGGTATCAATTAACTCACGAACAACATCATCGCGCATGTTTTTAATATCATCGGCAATATCTGCAACATCCAGCAATTCATTGCGCCATTCATAGATTACCTTACGCTGATCGTTGGCAACATCATCATACTCAAGCAAGTGTTTGCGCAAGTCAAAGTTATGCGCCTCCACCTTGCGCTGTGCATTTTCAATGGCTCGACTAACCAGACTGGATTCAATTGCCTCACCATCTTTCATGCCAAGCTTCTGCATAATTGCTGCCATTCGGTCAGAGGCAAAAATTCGCATCAAATTATCTTCCAGCGACAAATAAAAGCGGCTGGATCCTGGGTCGCCCTGTCGGCCGGATCGCCCCCTCAACTGATTATCAATTCTTCTTGATTCATGCCTTTCTGTGCCAATTACACGTAAACCACCATTTTTAACAACCAGATCGTGCACAATCTGCCATTCTGCTTTAATACGAATTACTGTATCGGCGTCCGGATTATCAAGCAGTTTGATTTGAGCTTCATAACTACCACCAAGCACGATATCTGTTCCTCTACCGGCCATATTGGTCGCAATGGTTGCCCGGCCTGGCGTTCCTGCCTGCATGATAATCTCTGCTTCCTTCTCATGATATTTGGCATTTAATACCTGATGTTTAATTTTTTCCTGCTTGAGGATATTTGACAAATATTCCGAGATTTCTATCGAGGTTGTGCCTACCAGCACCGGCTGTCCACGAACCACACAATCCTTTATATCCTCTATTATGGCCTTGAATTTTTCCTTGACAGAGAGATAGATAATATCCGGTTCATCTTTACGAATCATTTCCTGATGCGTGGGAATTACGATTACTTCAAGACCATAAATTTGCTGAAACTCAAATGCCTCAGTATCTGCTGTACCGGTCATTCCGGATAGTTTTTTATATAATCTGAAATAATTCTGATAGGTAATGGTTGCCAAGGTCTGGTTTTCATTCTGAATCGCAACATTCTCCTTGGCTTCAATTGCCTGATGCAATCCATCGGACCAGCGCCTGCCAGGCATGGTTCTGCCGGTAAACTCATCGACGATAATTACTTCATTTTCATTCACAATATAATCGACATCCTTGTGGAATAATGAATGAGCACGCAAGGCCGAGTTAACATGATGCAGAACCGGTATGTTGACTGGATCATATAAACTTTGGCCCGACTTGATTATTCCAGCATCAAACAGGATTTTCTCAAGATGTTCGTGTCCCTGTTCGGTCAGGAATGCCTGCCTGGTTTTTTCGTCAATGGTGTAATCACCGGGTTCATCTTCACTTTTGGATAGCTTCAGGTCTGGAATAATCCGATTAATGGCGATGTACAGATCTGATTTATCATCAACCATTCCTGAAATAATTAGAGGAGTTCTTGCCTCATCGATCAGGATTGAATCGACTTCATCAACAATGGCAAAATTCAGTTTACCTTGTACCCGGTCTTCCTGACGAAAAGACATATTGTCGCGTAAATAATCAAAACCAAATTCGTTGTTTGTCCCGTAGACAATATCTGAACTGTAGGCGGCTCGACGCTCATCTTTCGATAATCCTGAGACGATTACACCAACCTTGAGTCCAAGAAATCCAAATACCTTACCCATCCACTCAGAGTCACGCCTGGCCAGGTAGTCATTTACTGTAATAATATGGACACCATTACCAGTCAGGGCATTCAAGTAGGCAGGAAGCGTGGCTACCAGTGTTTTACCCTCACCCGTACGCATTTCTGCAATTTTTCCCTGATGCAAAACCAGACCACCAATTAACTGGACATCAAAATGCCTCATTCCCAGTGTTCGCTTGCTGGCTTCGCGTACGAGCGCGAAGGCTTCTGGCAATATTTCATCTAGCATCTCGCCAGCAGCCACACGATTTTTCAGTTCCTCGGTTTTCCGCGGAAATTCTGCATCAGTGTAAGAAACATACTGGTTTTCGAGGGAATTGATTCTGACAACAATCTTGCGTAACTGGCGTACTACACGTTCATTACGGCTTCCAAAAATACTGGTGATAATTTTCCTAATCATTTGATTATTTCTGCTTATCCAAGTGTGAGTTGATTACCGGCATTAGATTTATAATGAATAGACTTGGTTCAATATGGTTTTAAATTTCAGAATTTCAATGGCAACCGACACTATTTGCCTGATTTTACAAAACCGAACCAATTCGTCAGGTAGTTTATATGGGAGCGTATTTTAAACGATCTTGAAGTGATCAGGGACGATTACTTCAGGGAAAGATATTTCTTGGGATCGACATGCTTGCCATTCTGGATTACTTCAAAATGTACGTGTGTTCCTGTTGTCCTGCCTGTATTACCCATGGTTGCAATTACTTCTCCCTTTTCAACCTTATCGCCTACGTTTACCAGATTCTTGGTATTGTGTGCATAACGGGTTACATAGCCGTTACCATGACTAACTTCAATCAGGTTGCCATAACCCACATGTACACCTGACCAGGTAACAATTCCAGCTGCAACTGCCACAACCGGTGTACCTTTTTTGCCGGAAAAGTCCAGACCTTCGTGAAATTCCCGTTTACCAGACATCGGATCAGTTCTAAACCCGAACAAGGAGGACAGATATCCACCCATGGAAGGCTTGCCTCCTGGCGAGGTTTCTTCCTGTAAAGTACGGTTAATCAGTATGGATTCCATTGCAGATAATTTTTCTGATCGATCCTGCAGGATGTACTCCATTTCTGTAAATGTTTTTGCCAGATCGGAAATGGATAACGGAGCTTCACTGGATTCAGGCAGGGGTCCACCCATACCAGGAGGATTATCTACACCAAACTCTAAATCATCCAGTTTGGCCATAGTGGCCAGACGTGAGCCAAGTGCGTCCAGACGCATAACATATCCCTGTAACATACTCAGGCGAACAGCCATGGCATCTACCGACTTTTCGGTATTGGATTTCAGTATTTGTAAACTTTCACGTTGATTGTGTATATCTGCCTGCCAAACCGATCCGGACTGTTCTCTGGCAACTTCTACAATATTGACCGAATCTATCCTTGCGCGTTGATAGCCGGAATAATAAACAACCATGCCTGCCAGAATAAACAAACAGGAAAGCAAACACAGGGTAAAAGGTCTTAATTCAACCTTAAAACTCCGTTTCTTTGCATCTGATATTAATATAACATTCATCGTTCTTTAACTTATTCCACCAATCCGTTTATGCCTGATATTAAATCCCACCCAAAGCATTTCAGGGAGCTGATTTCGGACACCCATGACAACTTGTCTGCATTATATAAACAAACATTGGCAATTTTATCCGTTCAAAACATGCTAAGAAGCACGTTGGGAGCAGCTTTGGCACAGCATGTGCACGTAGCCAATCTGAACCCTGAATCTATTGTTATTTTTACAGAAAACCAGTCGTGGGCTACCAAACTCCGTTTTCGTATTCCTGAAATCATTAAAATCACGAGAGCACACACCGGTTTTAAGGATCTTGATACTGTACGTATAAAGGTTAGTCCTGCACTAATTACAACGAGCGCGCCGGAACATTCTGTTATGACTACTTTACTATCTCCGGAGACTACCCGCTTACTTGCCAGAGTTGCCGAGAATATCGATGATGATGCCCTGCAAACCGCCCTGCTGAAACTCTCCCGAAATTGCTAAAACCAGCCAGATTAGAACACTGCAACAGTTTGCATAAACATGATCGGTAAATCAGACTCCTGATCAAACTCTACCAACTCCCATGCTGATTTATCCTCAATCAACGCACGCAGCAATCTGTTATTCAACTCATGACCTGACTTGTACCCGCGAAAGGATCCTATCAAGCTATGTCCAAGCAGATATAAGTCACCTATTGCATCCAGAATCTTGTGTTTAACGCATTCATCCTCGTAGCGCAAACCATCTTCATTGATAACCCGATAATCATCCACGACAATTGCATTATCAAGACTTCCACCCAGTACAAGATTATTCTGACGTAAGTACTCGACTTCCCGCATAAACCCGAATGTTCTGGCCCTGCTGACTTCCTTTACAAAGGAAGTGGTGGAGAAATCAATTTCTGCCTCACAATTCTTTTTGTTAAATGCAGGGTGTTGAAATTGTATGGTGAAACCTACCTTGAAACCACTGAAGGGTTCAAATTTGACCCATTTGTCTCCGTCCTTGACCTCGATCGATTTTTTTATCCTGATAAACTGCTTTGAGGCATGTTGTTCTACTACCCCGGACGATTGAATCAGGAACACGAATGGACCAGCACTCCCGTCCATTATAGGAACTTCTTCTGCACTCAGGTCTATTATCGCATTATCTATACCAAATCCGGCAAGTGCAGATAATAAATGTTCAACGGTTGATATACGCACACCGTCCTTCACCAGACAGGTAGACAGTTGCGTTTGGCCAACATTTTCCGGTTTTGCTGGTATTTCTACCACAGGCTCTTTGTCGATACGCCTGAATACAATACCATAATTGACAGGGGCAGGCCTAAGCGTCAAATAGACCTTCTTTCCGCTATGTAAACCTACGCCTGTCGCCCGTATGACATTTTTGAGTGTTCTCTGCTTTATCATTATTAGTTATGTATCCTTAGCTTTGCACCCACACCCCCACTACGGCCAATCTGCCGTTTTACGTATAAAATTTATCACTGTCAAGCATCAACTTACCCTGTTCGGGACAATTCCTGCTGAAACCCCTTCATATTTAATCTGCCTGACGCCGTAAAAATGCCGGAATATCGAGGTAATCAGGGTCCTGAATCGCTGGTTGATTGCTGCCGACCACCTTGTTTCTAATCACTGTTGGACGTTCAAAGTCCTTATAATCCATGTGTTTGCTGGACGTATCGGAGACTACCTTCACTCTTGAAACCTCTTCCTTTACGGTATGTCCCAATCCGGTAGCCACTATGGTCACCCTCATCTCACCACTCATTTCCGGGTCGATTACGGTACCAACCACAACAGTAGCGTTATCAGAAGCAAATTGTCTGATGGTATTGCCTACTTCTTCGAACTCACCAATGGAAAAATCCATACCGGCCGTAATATTGACCAAAATACCCTTGGCTCCTGACAAATTAATGTCTTCCAGCAAAGGACTGGAAATGGCCGCTTCTGCAGCTACCCGAGCCCTGTCTTCACCCTGTGCCTTCCCAGATCCCATCATGGCCATGCCCATCTCTGACATCACTGTACGTACATCGGCAAAATCGACGTTTATCAGGCCTGGACAAGTTATCAACTGGGAGATCCCCTGAACTGCACCAAGTAATACATCGTTCGCTGCAGCAAACGCATTGAGCAAACTGACATCCCTACCAAGCACACTCATTAATTTTTCATTGGGTATGGTGATCAAAGAATCCACAAACTGACTCAAGTCACGAATACCGTTCTCAGCGACCTGGGCACGCTTTTTACCTTCAAATGAAAACGGTCTGGTTACAACTGCAACCGTCAGGATACCCATCTCCTTGGCTACCTGGGCAACTACTGGAGCGGCACCTGTACCTGTTCCACCACCCATACCCGCGGTTATAAACACCATATCGCTACCTTCGAGCAAATCCATGATTCTGTCCCTGTCTTCCAGTGCAGATTGGCGACCCACATCAGGATCAGCCCCAGCGCCAAGACCTTTGGTCACATTTCCACCCAATTGCAGAATGGTTTTCGCCGAGGAGTTTTTCAGTGCCTGCGCATCTGTATTGGCACAGATAAACTCTACCCCTTCAACATCACCTTTCAGCATGTGCTCGACAGCATTACCACCTCCGCCACCTACACCAATTACCTTGATAATTGCTGTCTGATTTGCAGCATCGACTAGTTCAAACATACTTTTGTCCTCCGGTTATAAAATAAAAATTAAATCTAGAAATTTCCCTGAAACCAGCTTTTCATTTTCTCAAAAATGCCCCGCATTCCTGCGTCAAGCTGACTATTATGTGTAGTTTCGCGCGTCTGCCGTTGACCAAATAACAAAAGGCCAACGCCTGTTGAATAAATAGGGTTTTTAACTACATCTGCCAGTCCTGTTACGTATTGCGGTATACCTACTCTCACTGGCATATGAAAGATTTCCTCGGCAAGTTCTATTACGCCTTCCATTTTTGAACTTCCACCCGTTAATACTATTCCGGCTGCAATCAAATCCTCATAGCCGCTGCGCTGTAATTCTGATCTGACCAGAGTAAACAGTTCTTCATACCGTGGCTCTACAACCTCAGCGAGCGTTTGTCTAGCCAGTCTGCGTGCAGGTCGGTCACCCACACTGGGGACTTCTATCGTTTCATCCTGATTGGCCAGCTGGGTCAGGGCGCAGGCATACCTTACCTTGATATCCTCAGCATGCTGGGTAGGTGTTCGGAGCGCCACGGCAATATCATTAGTTACTTGATCGCCGGCAATCGGGATTACGGCGGTATGATGAATAGACCCATCCACAAATACAGCGATATCTGTGGTTCCACCACCTATATCTACCAGGCAAACACCCAGATCCTTTTCATCTTCGGTCAGAACGGCATAACTGGAGGCTAGTTGTTCCAGAATGATATCGTCAACTTCCAGACCGCATCTGCGTACACATTTGATTATATTCTGGGCTGCACTGACGGCACCGGTGACCATATGTACCTTGGCTTCCAGACGCACACCGGACATCCCTATGGGCTCCTTGATTCCTTCCTGACTATCGATAATGAATTCCTGTGGCAATATATGCAGCATTTTTTGGTCGGCCGGAATCGCAACCGCTCTGGCGGCGTCAATTACACGGTCCACATCACCTGCAGATACTTCGTTATCACGAATCGCTACGATGCCGTGCGAATTTAAACTTCGAATATGACTGCCAGCGATACCGGCATAAACAGAATGTATTTCACATCCCGCCATCAACTCAGCTTCCTCAATGGCTCTCTGGATAGAGTGCACAGTTGACTCAATATTGACTACCACGCCTTTTTTCAGTCCCCTTGATCGGCATGAACCTATACCGATAATCTCGATTTCACCAGGAACCAGCATTTCCCCGACTATCGCAACCACCTTGGAGGTGCCGATATCCAGTCCCACAATGAGGTTCTTTTCAGATTTTTTTGCCATAAGTTTCCTGTTTTACTTCCGGTTCAGATTTGTTGTCAGTTTTCATTTGTAGTGCAAAGCCATTGGTGTAGCGCATATCGATATACTGAACCTGCTCAAGACTGGCAAATCCGCCAGCGGGCAATTGCTGCAAAAACCGTTGCAACCGGGAGACTATCCCCGTTTTTCCCAGCCGGATTACCGGACCAGTAGTCAGCCTTAACTCCCAGGATCGCCTGTCACTCAGGGACAAGCTTTGTAATGTCAAACCTTCTGGCAGGATTTCATTGATTCGCAAAAAATACTCCAGTACAAATTCATTGGTATTCTCCGGGCCTGATACTACCGGCAGATTTTCCGGAAACGTTGAACGCTCGGGATAAAATATTTCGGCATCCGCGTTTAACAATCCTTTTTCACCCCATTGGGCAACTGGTTTTTGTTCCTTGATAATGACAATAATCCTGTCAGGCCAGACTCTTTTGACCGCAACCTGCTGAATCCACGGTTCCTCTAGTAAGGCTTCCTGCATCATTTCCACATTCACACTGAAAAAGCCCCCGCGCACAATATTACTTACCCTTTCCTGCAACCCCACAGGAGACAAGTGGGTAAATTCTCCTGTCACACTTACATTGCGTATTGGCAGGGTCTCAGGATCGGTAATTTTGTATGTCACAAAACCTAGCAACAACAAAATCACCACTGTAAAGACTACACCCGGCAAAACAGGTGTGTGTTGCACGACTTTCTCGCGTGATACTTCCGCCACTTTTTGCTGCTCAGGCTCAACCTGTATACGGATTTGCGGTTCAAATTCCGCTCGTATGTCCTGATTATCAAAGGACGAAATGATTGGCGTACTCATCGCAAATCACTCCCTTGTTCACGAGACCCTGTCAGCGAAGTTAACAGTATGGTTCTGACCAGTTGATCAAAATCCATGCCCGCCTGTTTGGCAGCCATTGGTACCAGGCTATGACTGGTCATGCCTGGGACTGTGTTCAGTTCTATCAACCAGAGCCTGTCTGATTGATCGACAAAGAAATCTATACGGCCCCAACCATGCGCACCAATTGCATCAAATGCGGCGCGAATCTGTTTCGCCAGCTGTGTTTCTACGTGCGATGACAATCCGCAAGGACAAATATAACGGGTCGTGTCCAGCAGGTATTTCGCCTCATAGTCATAAAACTCCCTAGGAGTTTGTAATCGGATAAAGGGCAGCACTTTTTCCGCAAGGATGCCTGCAGTGTATTCAGTACCCTCCACCCACTTTTCAGCCATAACACTGTCATCCAGTGCGCGGGCTTTTTCCCAGGCCACCAATAATTCTTCCGGCTTTTTGACTTTGGTTGCACCACAACTTGATCCTTCATGCACAGGTTTTACCATAACAGGAAATCCAAGCTCTGTACTGATTCGTTGCAAATCAGACTGATCCCTGATTAATACAAAATCCGGCGTCATCAACCCGGAATCTCTCCACACACGTTTAGTCCTGACCTTATCCATCGCCAAAGCTGATGCCAATACGCCACTACCGGTATAGGGAATACCTAACGATTGCAATGCCCCTTGAATTACTCCGTCTTCCCCGCCCCTGCCATGCAATGCAATAAAGGCACGATCATAACTGGATTCCCTCAAGGCAAAGACAGACTGCTCTCGGGTATCAACCTGATGTGCATCTATACCCTGACGCAGCAGTGACGCATGAACCGCACTACCGGTTTCCAGTGATACCTCACGTTCAGCAGAGGTGCCGCCCATTAATACGGCCACCTTACCAAAGACTGTTTCAGTTTTTCTTGTACTCATAATCTTATGCATCACCTGCTACACGCACTTCCGGAATCAGGGAAATTCCATATTTTTCATAAATTACCTGTTGTACATGTGCAATCAATTGCTCAATATCACTGGCACTGGCACGCCCCTGATTGATAATAAAATTGGCGTGTTTACTGGACACGCACGCATTGCCTATAGTCTTGCCTTTTAATCCACACTCATCGATTAATCTGGCCGCTGGCATGTCAGGAGCAGGATTTCTGAAAACTGAACCACAACTGGCCTCACCCATAGGCTGTGTCTGACTGCGTCTGGACAGGAATTCACTGATAGAATGCTTGCCGGTATGGTTAGCATCCGGCTGCAATTCAATTAGTGCCGACACAAACCATTCTTCTGCCGGTTTTATTACTGATCGATATGCAATAACAAATTCTGCCTTGCCTCGATTGTGTTCGACTCCCTGACGATTGATGGTCACCACCTGTTTAACAATATTCCAGGTCTCTGAGCCAAATGCTCCTGCATTCATGGCCAAAGCTCCACCCAACGTACCCGGTATACCAATCAGAAATTCAGCTCCTGTTAATCCTGATTTGACTGAATGCCTTGCCAGTCTGGCACAGGCAATACCTGTTCCTGCACGAATTTGCCCAGATGGCAAATCTTCCAGTTCATTCATTACATTCTTTGATGCTATTACAGTGCCACGTATACCACGATCCCTGACCAGCAAATTACTACCCAGACCTATCCAGGTCACGGGTTCGTCTGGAGCTAATTGAGCCAGAAAATTTTTCAGATCCGCCATATCGGATGGTATATAAAAACGATCAGCAGGTCCGCCCACACGCCAGGAAGTATGCCGGGACATAGGTTCATCAAACCTTAATTTGCCTTTTAGCCCTGATCCAATAACCGGTCTTGTCATGATGTAGTCATCAACTTGTTGCTGTGTATTCGCGCCTGACATTCGTCATCCCTGGGGTATCGTCTTGCCGTACAGATTAAGTAATTCACTCCCCAGACTGCCGATATCACCGGCACCCATTATCAGAACAATCTGCTTGCCGATAATCCTGTCCGGCAGTACTGACGGCAACTTTGAACGATCTTCAACCAGCAATGCTGGCCTGCCGTCTCGTGTCTTAATTTTATTACTTAGAGCACGACTGTCTGCGCCTGCAATCGGCTTCTCTCCAGCCGGGTAAACATTCAACAAAATCAACGAATCCACTTCTGACAATACCTGACAAAAATCAGCAAACAAGTCACGAGTCCGGGTGTATCGATGTGGCTGAAAGACAACTAAAACTTCCATCTCTGGCCAACCTGTCCTGATTGCATTCAAGGTGGCCCTGATTTCGCTCGGATGATGAGCATAATCATCGACCACCATCAGTTGTTCACCGTTGATTGCTATTTGTCCCATTACGTTACAGCGCCGGGCAATACCCTGAAAATTCTGCAATGCCCTCACTATTGAGTTTTCGGATATACCAAGCTCTACTGCAATGGCAATGGCACCCAACGCATTCAGTACATTATGTTTACCCGGTAGATTGAGATTGATCCGTAACCAGTCTTTTCGATCTGGAGCAGATACCGTAAAAGAGGAATGTGTTCGATCAAAACTCAAATTGCTCGCGGTAAAATCTGCCTTCTGGTCAATGCCATACGTGATAAAGGGCTTACTCATCTCCGGCAATATATCCCTGACACCCTTATCATCCATGCACAGTACCGCCAGACCATAAAATGGAAGTCGTTGCAGGAAATCGAGAAAGGTATGACTAAGCTTGGAAAAATCACCCTGATAGGTTTCCAGATGATCTGCATCTATATTGGTCAATATAGCCATCACCGGCTGTAAATGCAGAAATGAGGCATCACTTTCATCCGCCTCTGCAACCAGATATTTGCCGCTACCCAAACGTGCATTGGTACCAATACTGTTAAGTTGTCCTCCGATAACAAATGTCGGATCCAGTCCTTCTTCTGCAAGTAAACTGGCGACCAGACTGGTCGTTGTAGTCTTGCCATGTGTACCTGCAATTGCAATCCCATGCCGGAAACGCATAATTTCAGCCAGCATTTCAGCCCTGCGTATGACCGGAATCCGTCTGAGTCTTGCGGCATTCAATTCCGGATTGTCTGCAGAGACGGCACTTGATACCACCACGACATCACTACCATTCACCTGCTCTGGTTGATGCCCCTGACTTACAGAAATCCCCATACTTTGCAGATGTTCTGTTACCTGATTACTTTTCATATCCGAGCCGGATATTTTGTAGCCCAGGTTATGCAGTATTTCAGCTATACCACTCATGCCAGCACCACCGATACCAACAAAGTGGATATGTCGGATTCTGCCCATATTGCTGTCTTTCATTTCAGACACGCGTCACCCCCCCGAACAAATAGCAGCAATTCTGGGTGTTGCGTCAATATAGGCTTTGCTACGGGCAATCGTGGCCATATTCACAAGCCTGTTACGTTCGCTGGCAAACTGGCCTAGTAAACTCACTACAGCAGTAACTGACAGTTCCGTCTGCGGAATCAGGATTGCCGCTCCAGCATCACTCAGATATTTTGCATTGGCCGTCTGGTGATCATCAACCGCATGAGGATAGGGAACCAGGATAGCTGCAACTCCAACATTACAAATCTCGCTGACGGTGGATGCCCCCGCACGACAAAGAACCAGATCGGCCCAACTATATGCCTCTGCCATATCCTCTATATAGGAGACCACACGTGCAGAGGTCAGTTTGTACTTCTGATACAAGTTTCTGGTTGATTCCACATGCCCGCCACCAGTCTGGTGCCAGGTATCAATCCGCAAATCTGCTGGTAACGCTGACAATACTTCCGGCATTAGTTCATTCAGAGCTTTTGCACCCAGACTGCCACCCAGAACCAGCAGTCTCAGACCAGACTCTGATCTGCCAGCCAATCGGACAGTGGGTGGAGCAATCTCCTGTATCGACTTGCGTACCGGATTTCCAGTAGCGATCACATTCTTGCCATTTAATGCTCCGGGAAAACCCAGCATCACTTTTTTTGCCAGCGGCGCCAACAACCTGTTTGTAAGACCGGCAATTGCATTTTGTTCATGAATATAAAGCGGAATTCGTAATAACCAGGCGGCAATACCACCGGGACCACTTACAAACCCACCCAGACCAATTACAGCATCAGGCTTGTACTTGATGAGAATTCGCATTGATTGCACCAGCGCCATCATCAACATCACTGGTGCGATTATCCAACGTGAAAATTTTTTGCCTCGCAATCCGCTCACATAAATGACCAGTAATTCCAGTCCGTTCTCCGGAACTATTCTCGCTTCCAGACCTGAGCGTGTGCCCAGCCAGTACAATCTGTCGCCATGATCGCGCAGATAATCGGCAACAGCCAGTGCCGGATAAACATGTCCACCTGTTCCCCCTGCCATAATCAGGATGGTTTTATCAGGCATGCGCACCAACCTTCACCATTACCGATGATTTTTTAGGCATCCTGTTTTCCATTTCCACCCGTAGCAGAAACGCAATCAAAACACAGTAAATCACAATACTGTTATTACCATAGCTAATCAGCGGCAAGGTCAGCCCTTTGGTTGGCAGTACCCCCATATTGACGCCGATATTGATAAAAGCCTGAATTCCGATTATCAGGCCGATACCGTAGGCAAGATAAGCAGAAAACAATCTGCCTGCCTGCTGTGCCGTTTCACCGATCAGGAATGCACGCCAGATAATCAGGAAGTATAAAAGGATAATTGAAGTGGTTCCGATTAATCCGAATTCTTCAGCAAGCACAGCATAGATAAAGTCTGTGTGCGCTTCAGGCAAATAAAACAGTTTCTGTATGCTACTACCCAACCCGACTCCAAACCATTCTCCTCGTCCAAAGCCAATTAATGCCTGAGCAAGTTGATAGCCAGTATTTTGAGAATCCTGCCAAGGATCCATAAAGCTGGTTAATCTTCGCATACGGTAGGGAGACAACACAGCAATACCCAGCAAGGAAATACTCGCCGTCAGCACCCAGATAAAGAAACGGCTTAATGGAACGCCACACATAAACAACATACCCAGGGCAGTGCCAAATAGAACGACCGCAGAACCAAAGTCCGGCTCCAGCAATAATAGACCCGCTACCAGCGTTACTACCGCTACCGGGCGAATAAACCCGGAAAACGTCGTTCTAACCTTTTCTTCCTGACGAACCATATAGCCTGCCAGGTAAATTACCACGCAGACCTTTGCTATTTCGGAACTTTGCACATTGATCGGACCAAAACTGACCCAGCGCATAGCGCCATTGACTTCCCTGCCAACACCGGGAATCAACACAGCAATCAAAAACAATATTGTCAGCAACAAAAACCAAGCGCCCAGTTTTTGCCACTTTGCCAGAGGTATATTGAGTACAACATAAGCTCCACTAAACCCAATCACGACCGAAATCAAATGTTTCCAAAAAAAGAACAGCGGACTGGCATACATTTTATCGGCTTTAGTAATGGACGCAGAGGCAACCATTACCAGTCCAGACAGCACCAGAAACAGGCTCACCGTCACCAGCAAGAAATCATACGGACTTGAGGCGCCCTTGCGTCCAGGTACAATTTCGACTTGTCGAGCCTGTGATTTCATCGTCTACCCATCTCACCGGTAAACCTTATTACCGATTCGATAAATTGCTGGCCTCGATCCTGATAATCCCTAAACATGTCAAAGCTGGCACAGGCTGGAGATAACAAAACCTTGTCCCCTTTGCGGGAAAGTCTGGCGGCCGTTTTCACAGCGGCATCCAGAGTCGTTGCAAAATAGACTGCGGTTTTATCTTTCAAAGCAACAGCGATCTGGTTTGCATCCCGACCAATCAATACAGCCGCATGCACCCTGCCCATCACAGATTCAGCGAGCAGAGAAAAATCAGCGCCCTTTCCATCTCCGCCTGCAATCAGCACAATGTCATCACCTTCAGAGAGACCTTTAATTGCTGCGCAGCTGGCACCCGGATTGGTACCCTTGGAATCATTTATCCACGTCACGCCATCGCTATCTGTCACCCATTCACAGCGATGCGGCAGCCCGGTAAAAATTTTTAAAACTTCTGTCATGATGCGCATCGGCAGCCCAATCGCATATCCTATCGCGAGCGCAGCCAGCGCATTTGATATGTTGTGCCTGCCTTTCAATAACATTTCGCTGGCAGGCATCAACGGATCCTTACCGTGACACAACCAGTCATGCGCATCCCGTCGGATGACACCAAATTCTTCGTTCACAGGTTCCTGCAGCGTGTAGCGAATAACGCTTCTTGCCGGCCGGGTCATCGCAACTACACGTGGCTCATCCTTGTTGATTACAATGTAGCCTGTGCCTGCGTAAATCCGTTGTTTCGCGGTTGCATATTCATCAACATCTGCATACCTATCCATATGATCTGCACTGATATTCAATACAACCGCCACTGCCGCATCCAGTGAACTGACTGTTTCAAGCTGGAAACTGGATAATTCCAGCACATAAAAATCAGGGGCGTTTTGCTCAAGAAACGAAAGCGCCGGCGTGCCAAAATTCCCCCCCAGACACACGGTTTTATCGGCAGCACTTATCATTGAACTAACTAGCGACACCACTGTACTTTTGCCATTTGAACCCGTAACAGCTACAACTGGTGCGTTCACATGTCTTGCAAACAGTTCGATATCGCCAATGATCTCCACGCCAGCTTTAGCCGCTAGTCTGATAGCCGGATGCTGCATTGAGACGCCCGGACTGATTATCAATTGTTTCGCAGATGCGAGTAGCCCGGAATCAAATTCACCAGGATAGAAGTTCACTTCAGGAAATTCGCTAATCAATCTGTCCAGTTCAGGCGGATGATTACGGCTGTCTACAACTGCAAATTGTTTGCCCTGTTTGGCCAGAAAACGGACACAGGAATAACCGGTCTTGCCCAGACCTATGATGATGGTTTCATACTGTGTCATTGTTGCTGTCATGAAACTATTTAATTCCCTACCTGTATTCGTCATTACCTGATTACCGTATCTTCAGACTGGCAAGACCAATCAGAACCAGAATAAAAGTAATGATCCAGAATCTCACTATAACCCTCGGTTCTGGCCAGCCCTTCAATTCATAGTGATGATGTAACGGTGCCATTCTGAAAATTCGTTTGCCTGTCAGCTTGTATGAACCTACCTGTAAAATGACCGAAATGGTCTCGATCACAAACACACCCCCCATAATAAACAGGACAATTTCCTGCCTGATGACTATGGCTACTATTCCAAGTGCTGCACCAAGAGCCAGCGCTCCGATATCACCCATAAACACTTGCGCCGGATAAGTGTTAAACCAGAGAAACCCCAGTCCAGCTCCTACCAGTGCGCCCAGAAAAATGCACAACTCACCAACACCGGACACATAGGGAATTCCAAGATAGTCTGCAATAAAGACGTTGCCGGCTGCATACGAAAAAATGGCCAGTGCCGCCGCCACCATCACGGCAGGCAGAATTGCCAGTCCGTCCAGCCCATCCGTTAAATTGACACCATTGCTGGAGCCGACAATGACAAAATAGGCCAGCACGATATAGCTCCAGCCCAGATCCAGACTGAACGATTTGATAAACGGAAAAATTAGCTGGGTTTCGGCCTGGGTATGAGCACTAGAATAAAGATATACAGCTGCGCCCAGCCCCACCACAGACTGCATGATGTATTTCCATTTGGCCGACAGTCCTTTCGGATTGCGACGCACAACCTTTTTATAATCATCGATATACCCGATAACACCGAATGCAAGTGTGACCAGACATACTATCAACACGTAATGATTGGAAAGATCTGCCCAACAAAGGGTGCTAAAGGCAATCGATACGATGATCAGCAGACCACCCATGGTAGGCGTTCCTGTTTTACCAAGATGTGTGACAGGCCCATCTTCCCTGACAACCTGGGCAACATTAAACCGGCCAAGATAGGAGATTAACGTTGGGCCTATTATTAAAGCCAACATCAGCGAAGTCAGTGCGCCCAGAATGGTACGCAAAGTAATGTATTGAAATACATTAAAACCGCTGTAGTACTGCGCCAGATATTCTGCTAGCCAGAGCAACATAGTCAGTTAGTCCCCATCAGTGTCTTAACCACCCTGTCCATGGCCATAAATCTGGAACCCTTCACCATAAGAGTGATTGCCGGAGAAAGTTCTGACTTGATCGTGTGTAACAAATCATCCAGTTCGACAAAATGTCGTGCTCCTTTTCCAAAACTCTCGACGGCAAATTTACTGTACGTGCCAATTGCGTAAATTCTGTCTACCCCTTGCTTTCGTGCTGTCTCACCGGCCTGTCGGTGTAAATCAGCAGCGTAGTCACCCAGTTCTCCCATATCGCCCAGTATCAGCCAACGCTGGCCAGTATAGGATGACAAAACCTGTAATCCGGCATTCAGTGAAGCCGGGTTGGCATTATAGGTATCATCAAATAGCCTGGAGCCTTCTGGTGTAATCAACATTTGCATGCGGCCATGCACATGTGTCATTTTTTCAAGTCCGGTACGGATATCCTCCAGTGACAGACCAATCGCACTACAACTGGCAATTGCGGCGAGTGCATTCATCACATTGTGTACGCCTGCCAATGGTAATTTGATCGTTGAACTACCAGAGGGTGTATGGACAGTAAACCGGGTTAGAGTGTTTTGAGGATCAAACAAAATGTCCGTAGCCCGAACATCGGCATTATTCTTCAAGCCAAAACTAATTTGTCGATTATTGGCCGCAAGCGTGCTCCAGTAACCAGCGTAGGCATCATCCGCATTCACAACAGCAGTACCGTTCTGTTCCAGACCGCTATAAATCTCTCCCTTTGCCCTGGCCACACCGTCAATTGAACCAAATCCTTCCAGATGCGCCGGTGCGCATTGTGTAATTACAGCAACGGTTGGCTTGGCTAAACGGGTTAATCTGGCAATTTCGCCCGGATGATTCGCACCCATTTCTATCACAGCATACTTATGTTCCTTTCCAAGCCCGAACAAGGTAAGTGGTACACCTAGCTCATTATTAAGATTGCCTTTGGTGGACAGCACAGCAGATTTCAACCCCAGGATTGAGCTAATCATCTCTTTTACAGTGGTCTTGCCATTGCTACCGGTGACTGCCAGTAATGGAATATTAAAATCACTACGCCAGGACTCGGCAAGACGGGCCATGGCATGAAGCGAATTTTTAACCAGTAACAGTGGCGCGGATACGGCACTTACCTCCTTTTCCACAATAGCCGCATTGGCCCCCTTATTGATAGCAACACTAATAAATTCATGACCATCGAATTTTTCGCCGGACAGGGCAATAAATAAATTACCTTTTTGCACGGTTCGGCTATCTATACTGCAACCACTAAAATGTATATCCGGAGCAGTAAAATTAATACCTAGTCGTGTTGCCACTTCAGACAGGTTCATTGATATCATGCTGTTTTTTCCAGCAGATTCCTGACCAGTTGTCGGTCACTGAATGGCAATTTTTTCGACATGATTTCCTGATAGGTTTCATGCCCCTTGCCAGCAATCAGTACAATGTCCTCTTTGCTCGCCGAACTGATTGCATCATGAATGGCGATAGCACGGTCTGAGTGAATTACGACCGGCACCAGGCCAGACATTCCGGACTGAATATCACCAATGATACTTTCCGGTGATTCAGTACGTGGATTATCACTGGTCAGAATGACACAATCAGCATAGGTTTCAGCCACCTTGCCCATTTCTGGTCGTTTACCCTTATCACGATCACCACCACAACCGAAAACACACACCAGCTTGCCAGTACATTTTTCACGCAATGACATCAATGCCTGTTGCAAGGCATCAGGAGTATGAGAGTAATCGACAAAAATCCTAGCAGATTCAGCTGTACCAAAATACTCCATACGCCCGGGAACTCCACGAACCACCGATAGTTTTTCCAATGCAATCTCAAACGGTATTTCTCGCAAACAAAGCACGGTCAGCGCAGCCAGAAGATTGTAAGCATTAAATCTGCCAGACAATCTGGAGATCAATTCGCCACTGCCCCACGGACTGTTGATTTGCAACTGCAACGAGTTTATTTCCTGTCGTGCAATCACTGCTTCAATTAATGGACGCGGTTTAGTTTTTTCCCTGACGTTATCGACCAGTCCATAACTGAAGGTATCTATCTGACCATCCAGTTCCTTGATCAAGGCAGCTCCAAGACTATCGTCCATATTGATTACAGCATTGCGAAGTCCAGGCATCATGAATAATTTTTTCTTAGCCTCGCCATAGCTGGACATCTCGCGATGATAGTCCAGATGATCCCGACTCAAATTGGAAAACACGGCTGTGTTAAACAGAACATTATTGACCCTGCACTGCTCAAGTGCATGAGATGATACTTCCATCACTACATCATGAATTTTTCGGGCGCGGAATTGTGACAGCTGTTGTTGAATGGTTATTGCATCAGGGGTGGTATTGGCCGTGGCTACCAGATTGCCAAATTCTCCATAACCGAGTGTGCCAATACTGCCGACCGCCTGAGTACCATTGTCTGAAAATGCCTGCGCGAGATAATAGGCTATTGATGTTTTACCATTTGTTCCGGTAATACCGGTAATAAATAAATCGGCGGATGGATCTCCATAAAATCGACTTGCAATCAAGCCAACCTTCGCCTGTAAATCCATAACCTGAAACACAGGAACCCTAACAGCCACATTATGAAATTCTGAGCTGGCTTCTACCAGTATCGCTACCGCTCCACGGGCAATGGCATCCTGTATATATCTGCTTCCACTGACATGCAGGCCTTCAATTGCCAGAAATAACGAGGCTGATTGCACCTTGCGACTGTCCAGATGAATTGCCGCAATGTGCATATCGACTGCTGGACTGACATTTACAATCCCTTCCAGAAGCTGGGACAGTGTTGGCAAGGCAGGGATGCGGTGTTTGGTCATCATCTAGTTTTTGGCTGTATTTGTGTTGCCTTGTCAGCCATCAGCAAGGTAGTTTTAATATCCGGAATCTTGTCTGGTGCGATATCAAGAATACGCAAGGCACCTTGCATGACACTAGAATAAACCGGTGCAGCCACCAGTCCACCAAAATACTCTCCACCCTGGGGCTCGTCGATCACCACTACCAGAACCAGCTGTGGATCCGATACCGGTGCCATACCGGCAAATAAAGACAAATACTTGTCTTCCGAATAGCCACTACTTGTAGATTTGTGTGCAGTTCCGGTCTTGCCTGCAACACGGTATAGCGGAACGTTCGCACGTTGTGCTGTACCTCCCGGTTCAACCACCTTTTCCAGCATGGTCATAATCTTTGCGCAAATTTCTTCAGGCAAAACCCGGGTACCAGGATCCGCTGCAACAGCTTTCTGAAAAGTCACCGGATGCAAGATACCTCCGGAGGCAATCACTGAATATCCCTGGGCCAGTTGCAAAGTGGTAACGGCCATACTGTGACCAAAGGCAACCGAAGCAAGATCAAGTTCGGTCCAGTTGGCATAGTTATAAAGCCTTCCTGGTGACTCACCAGGGAATCCGCTGCTGGTTTGAACTCCAAATCCCACATCCTGTAAAACCTGCCAGAGTGGTTTTGAACCCAGGGCCAGTGCAATCTTGGCCGCACCCACATTACTGGATTTCTGGATAATGCCGGTCAAATCAAGCACTCCATAATTATGGACATCACGGATAGTGTGATAACTGACCTTAAGTTGACCCGGGTTAGTATCAATAATTGTCTTCATATCAAACATACCGGACATCAAAGCGGCGGCCATTGTGAAAGGCTTAAGGGTAGACCCTGGCTCAAAAACATCGGTTATGGCACGATTACGGAAATGTTCGCTTTTGACTCCCGTGCGATTGTTCGGGTTATAGGATGGATAGACTGCAACAGCAATGACTTCACCGGTTTTGGAGTCCAGCATAACCGCAGAGCCACTTCGTGCATGGTTAGCTCTTACTGCAGACGCCAGCTCCCGATAAGCGAGATACTGCACGCGTTTGTCTATACTCAGTGCCAAGGTTTTACCCGGATTCGAAGGCTTGATACTTTCCACGTCCTTAACTACACGACCCAGACGATCTTTCAGTACCTGCTTTTCTCCCGGAACCCCCTTTAGCCAGGTTTCATAGGCCAGCTCAACTCCTTCCTGACCCGTATCATCTATATTGGTGAAGCCTATCAACTGGGCAATCACTTCCCCGGCAGGATAATAGCGCTTAAATTCCTGTTTTTGTGATACCCCAGGCACGCTCAGATTCATGATGGCTTGCGCCTGTTCCGGTAATGCACGGCGCTTAAGGTAAATAGCATTCCGACCGTATCTTTCCTTCAGCAATTGAATCAAAGAGACCGATTCCATGTCCAGCATTTTGGCCAATGCAGGAATGAATTCCGGACGAGACAATACCTGCTTGGGATTGGCCATGATTGACTCTACCGGCGTACTAATTGCTAAGGGCTCATTATTCCTGTCAGTAATCATGCCTCGATGGGCAGGTATATCGATCACATGCAAGGATTTGGCATCTCCCTTACCACGAAGGTACTCCCTATTCAGAACCTGCAAATGAATTGCACGCCATGCTAGCAAGCCGGACACAATCACAAAAAAAGATATTATCAGTTTGCGTCTAAACGGATAAATGACTGAGGAGTCAGACTGTTTCACTTTGCCAGCAGCACAATTGATTTAGGATCAGGGTTCATCATGCCTAACTGGCTTCTGGCAATCAGTTCTATACGATCATCGGTTGCCCAGGTACTCTGTTCAAGTTGCAGGCGACCCCACTCTTCATTCAGATCATCACGCGTCAACTCCAGCTTATGAAGTTCACCGAATATTTTTCTTCCCTGATGCTGGGAAATCACCACTTCTACGGCGGAAGTAAACACAGCCAGCACCAGTATCGTGAGTACCATATTGTTTTTCATGGGGTCAGTTTTTCTGCCATACGTAACACTGCACTTCTTGATCTTGGGTTTACCGCAATTTCCTTCATACCCGGCTTTACAGCCTTACCCAACAATTTCATACGTGGTCTGATCATGTCAGCTGTAACCGGCACTTCCTTTGGATAAGGATCACTCAGGGTATATTCACGCATAAATCTTTTGACTATCCGATCCTCAAGAGAATGAAAACTGATGGCCAGCAACCGTCCGTGTATACGCAACAGATCAAATGCCTGTACCAGCCCTTGTGTAATTTCTTCAAGCTCATTATTGATATGAATACGGATTGCCTGAAATGTACGGGTAGCCGGATGTTTTTTGATTTCCTTGCCGGGCACAACTACTGCAATCAGATCGGCCAACTCAAGTGTGGTGTTAATAAATTTTTCTGATCTTGCTGCCACAATAGCAGTGGCAATACGATAAAAAAATTTTTCCTCCCCATACACCTTCAATACGTGAGAAATCTCTTCCAGCGGAGCATGGTTAATCCAGTCTGCAGCGCTAATTCCTGTGGCAGGATCCATTCTCATATCAAGACTACCGTCCCGACTGAAACTGAATCCTCGTCTATTGTCGTCAAGTTGTGGTGAAGAGACTCCAAGATCAAACAGGATGGCGTCCACTGAACCATCCAGTCCTGTAGTGCGTACTTTTTCGGCAAGACGGGAGAATGACGCGTGAAAGTATTGCACCCTGGAGTCTGCTGCGGATAATTTTTGAGCGGTTTTGATTGCTTCTGGATCCTTGTCAAAAACCAGTAACTTTCCATTCGGACCAAGTTGCTCAAGTAGCGCCTGACTGTGACCACCACGTCCGAACGTACAATCGATATAGGTTCCGTCTTGCCGGACATCAAGGCCACGCAAAACCTCATCCAGAAGTACCGGTATATGATCGTAATCATCACTTTTCATCAGGTTTTGCAGATGGCTTCAACATGCACTACAGCGATAACGGCTTGAGCGCGTCTGAAGGAACGCTGTCATCCGTACCCAGCTGCTCCAGCCATTGGTCACGCTGTTGTTGCCAGCTGCCCTGATCCCAGACTTCAAATTTATTGCCTTGTCCGAGTATGACTGCCTGACGGTTTATACCCGCATATTCACGTAATTCTTGTGACAACAGAATGCGCCCCTGTGAATCGAGCTGACAGTCCGTTGCATAGCCACGCATCATCTGCTTTGCCCGACGACTTTGCTTGTCAAAATCAGAGAGTATCGCCAGCTTGTTTTCGATGACTTCCCATTCGGTGATGGGGTATAACCAGATTGTTCGATCCAGAGGGCTCAGAGTCTGCACCAGACATCCACCCGCGATAGAGGTTAAACGCTCCCGAAACCGGCTGGGAACGGCGAGACGGCCCTTGTTATCGATACTGACGCTACTAAAGCCTCTGAACACTATAGAAAACCCCTGATTTAATATTCAAAATTCCACTTTTCACCACAATTCCCCACCACGGGAAACTATAGAAACTTCTGACTAATTGTGTCAAGCGAATCTTGCTTTTTTCTGAGGTAATTCTGCCTTTATTTACAGGCACTTAAGTGAGAAAACTTGAAAAATCACGATGGCATTCAGTGATCTAAAAAAATATGTCTTTTAATTCATAAAGTTGAACAATTTAATTAATGTAAAATCAAGATTAATGATGGAATTCATGCGATGGTGAACTGAATTTTTTACTACGGTAGTTTGTAACGGGTTATCCGTTTTTAAAATTCCGGGGTAAAAAATGAAAATGAGTCGGCCTGTAAGCCGGGTTCTGTCTAGGACAATCATTCATCTGGGATGCACGTCGCCGTACACCTCTAGCGGCCTACCCGGGAACGGTGCGGGACACACCAATGTTCCCCTATTTGGCCTTGCTCCTGACGGGGTTTACCCTGCCATATCTGTTGCCAGATACGCGGTGCGCTCTTACCGCACCATTTCACCCTTACCCTTTGCAGGGCGGTATATTTTCTGTGGCACTTTCCGTCAACTTGCGTCGCCCAGGCGTTACCTGGCGTCATACCCTGTGGAGCCCGGACTTTCCTCCCTCGAAAGAGCGATTGCCCGGCCGACTCCCCCACAGTAAAAATCATTCGCGACAGACAAGCAAGAAATATCTTTCCCTGCGCTGCGAGCCTAGTCTGATATGTTTTTTGCCTGTATTTTCAGACCCAGATCATATAATTCATTTTTGTTTATCCCGGTAATTTTCGAGGTTAGTGCGGCCGCCTGCTTCAGGGGTAATTCATCTAACATCAATCCGAGTATCCTTTTCAGTTCAGGTGATTGTTCCATCACAATATCCGGTGCGCCCTGGACTAAAACGACGAATTCACCTTTTTGAGGTATTTTGTTTGCCTGAATCTGGTTCTGCAGCTCGCCCAGGCTGTGGCTACAAATCGTCTCAAATTTCTTGGTCATTTCACGGGCAATAGTGGCCTGGCGATCAATCCCAAATGCCACAACCGCATCATCAATAAATCCGCTAATTCGATGCGGTGTTTCATAAAATACAATGGTTCTTTTTTCATCACGTAACTGTTCTAGATAACGAAGTCTTGCCGCATGACGTTCGGGTGGATATCCCTCAAACACAAATTTGTCCGTCGGCACCCCGGCTGCGGACAGTGCGCATATCAGGGCAGAAGGACCGGGCACGGGTACAACCCGTATAGTATGCTGATGGGCCGCGCGGACAACACGGTAACCTGGGTCATTAATCAGCGGAGTGCCAGCATCACTGATTAACGCGATATTTTTTCCGGACAATAGATGATTGATCAGTACCTGATCACATTCGCGCTCATTAAAATCGTGATAGGACAACAGTTTTGTCTGAATTCCAAAATGCGTAAGCAGCTGGGCACTATGCCTGGTATCCTCAGCAGCCACCAGATCAACCTGCTGCAAGACTTTCAGTGCTCTGGCAGTGATATCATCGAGATTGCCAATAGGGGTTGCAACAATGAACAGTGTCCCGGTCTGGTTTGACACAATAAACTCCGCCTGATTAGCCAGTTTTGAGGATTATCAGTATATAATAAAGCATGCTGCTTCGAGCCTTATTAATCTTTGTAATTTGCCTGTCAGTCCTAACTGGATGTGGTTCAGGAAATACTCGTAAATCGGCCGCCAATACCGCACCAATTGACACACAGGCGGTCACCTTATTTGAATCAGGCGAGTATGAGCAGGCGGCGGTCGAATATCTGCAGCTGGCCGAAGGAAACAGAGAGTCTGCCACAATCTACAAACTCTCGGCAGCGGATGCCTATATCCACCTGCAAAAATTTGAGCAGGCCGAGACCATCATCAGCGCCATCGATATGAATGGAAATGATGCAGTGTTGATTGCCACACGTAATATTCTGCTTGCCCGTATAGCCCTCTCCAGACACCAAACAACTCGTGCCGAGACTTTACTGACTCTGGATTTGCCGGCTAATGCAAGCATCAAATTGCTCGCAAGCTGGCATACCACCAGGTCAGAACTCTATGAATCAAAGACCTTGCCTGTAAATGCTGCGATTGAACGGATACAGCTGGGAAATTATCTGCAAAAAACAACTGAAAGCCAGGAAAATACCAATCGTATCTGGGCACTGATCAATTCTGTGGACTTGAACGAGCTCACTCGACTCGAAGAAGCCAAAGCAGACAATCTGCAACCCTGGATTGAACTCGCAACAATAAACAAAGCCCATATTCAGAAAAAATCGGATCTCGAAAAAGCGCTTAATACCTGGTCTGCCGCCTATCCCAATCATCCTGCAATTCAACTTATTACCAGCAAGATTCTTGCTGCAGGCGACAACTTCCAGATGTTACCTGCTCAAATAGCGCTGCTTTTACCACTGACAGGCCCGTATGAAAGTTATGCCGAAAAAATCAGGGATGGATTTTTATCAGCATGGCTTAACGAATCAAACTATAAACCCGCTATCCGAATCTATAATACGGCTTCAGTAAATATCCTGGAGGTTTATCAAAAGGCAATTGAAGAAGGTGCGGATTTTATAGTAGGGCCGCTGGAAAAGGAGGCGGTTAAGGCACTGTCTGAATTAAAACTAATCCCTGTACGCACACTTGCACTCAACCAGATTGAATTAACCGACTCAGGAGCATCAACCAGCTCCCAGATCCAACTTCCTAATCTGATTCAGTTTGGACTGCCACCTGAAGATGAAGCCTACGAGGTAGCAAGACGTGGAATTCTGGAAGGACATACCCGCGCTTTAATTATTACTACTGCAGATGATTTTGGTAATCGCGTGGTTAGTGCTTTCAGCAATGAGTGGACCAGACTCGGGGGCAGAATGCTGGAAAGAATCAGTATTGATCCACGTACAGATGATTTCATTATGCCAATCAAACAATTGCTTAACATAGACAGCAGTGAGGCCAGAATAGCGACATTACGACAACTGCTGGGCAGAAGTATCTCGGCTACCAGCAGAGTACGCAATGATTCCGATTTTATATTTATGGTTGCATCCAATCTGACGGCAAGACAAATTGTCCCACATTTACAGTTTTTACGGGCAACTAATATACCGGTTTATACGATATCTACTGTCTATACTGGAACACCCAATCCACAAGTTGATAGTGACTTGAATGGTGTAGAATTTGTCGATATGCCCTGGTTATTAAACAGTGCTTCAGATATACATCTACAGCTGGCTCAGGGTTGGCAGGCTGAAAGTACCAACTTGCCACGTTATTATGCTTTTGGTATTGATGCGTACAGATTGATTTCCAGAATCGGGCAGTTGGCTCAGGATCAGGGCTCCAGGTATTCCGGCGAAACCGGAAGTCTCTATCTTACTCGTGGGGGTATAATTCATCGAACTCTGGCATGGGCCAGATTTGTCGATGGTCAACCACGCTCACTTGTAGTTGGCGATACTCCTTGATTGCAGGTGATCCTCCCGTGCAACGGGGAAAAAATGCAGAGCAACTGGCTCTGGATTATCTGAATCAATTTGGACTGACATTACTACAACGCAATTTTCGCTGCCGACTGGGAGAAATTGATCTGATCATGCAGGAAGGAACCACCACAGTTTTTGTTGAAGTACGATCCCGAACTAGCGACAGGGTTATGGATACTATTGAAACAATCAATCGTAAAAAGGTACAAAAAATAATACGCACAGCTGGTTACTACTTACAACAAACCCCGGAAGGATTCGGTCCTTACCGCTTTGATATCATCACCTTGACTGGTAAGATTGACTCGCCACGAATTGACTGGATAAAAAATGCTTTTGCCGATGAATAATCACGTCTCTATAAAACCAGTCAGGGATTAAGTATATGGACTCTATTCGTCGTATCCAGGATATTTTCAAGGAAAGCATTGACTTAAAAATGAAGTCACAGGAATTGCTTGCCCCGTCCATAGTCCGGGCGGCTGAGTTAATGACTGCATGCCTGCTAAGTGAACGCAAGATTCTAAGTTGCGGTAACGGCGGCTCAGCAGCAGAATCACAACGATTTTCAGGACAAATGTTGAACAGATTTGAGGTCGAAAGACCGGGGTTACCTGCCATTTCACTAACCACCGATACATCGGCTCTGACTTCTATCGCCAATGACTATCAATATGCGGACATTTTCTCAAAACAAGTCAGGGCATTTGGTCAGGCCGGCGACATTTTACTGGCTATCAGTACCAGTGGAGAATCCCATAACATTATTCACGCCATTGACGCGAGTCATGAACGACAAATGCATGTAATAGCGCTGACAGGACGTGAAGGTGGGCAGATTGCAGATCTTATTCAGGAACAGGATATAGAAATACGTGTTCCCAGCTGGTCCTCTGCACGAATTCATGAAACTCATACTATAATAATCAACTGCATATGTGATCTGATTGATCATCAACTACTTGGAATAGAGGGGTAAAGGTAATGTTAAATCGCAATCTTCGTCTTTGTGGCCTGCTGCTTACAGTACTGGCTTTGCAAGGCTGTGCAGCTGTGGCTATCAGTGGCATTGCTGCCGGAACATCGGTGGCATCTGACGAAAGGACTACAGGAACTGTTATTGAAGACCAGAGTATAGAATTCAAGATTGGCAGGGCAATTTCTGCAGACAAGGAACTTGATGTTCAAACCCACATTAACACTACCAGTTATAACACCATCGTATTACTCACAGGTGAAGCACCTACTGAAGATTTTCGTCAACGTGCCGTTGAGCTTGCAAGGAATGTCGAAAAAGTCTCACATGTACACAATGAAATTACGATAGCCGCTCCCAGCTCGCTGATTTCCAGAAGTAGTGACTCTGTTATCACAGGAAAGGTAAAGACCAAACTGCTCGCTGACAAAAATGTATCTGGCCTGAAAGTGAAAGTTGTGACCGAGAAAGGTGTCGTCTATCTGATGGGGCTCTCTTCCAAAAGCCAGGCAGACAAGGCGACTGACATTGCCAGGACCACGGGCGGTGTTCAAAAAGTCGTAAAGCTGTTCCAGTACACTGACTGAACCATCTGTAGTGAAATAGCTCGAAACTGTTACTTGACCAGCGTCAGAGTGGGTTTGGCGGGTTTACTGGTAGTATCCGGTTCTTCACCGAATACTTCGCTCTGGTCGAAGGCCATGCCCTTGCCGTTTTCCCTTGCATAGATAGCCCTTACCGCAGGAATAGGTATCTGGATCAGGTAAGGTTTGCCTGAAAATCTGGCCGAAAAACTGATCAACTCATTTCCCAAAACCAGACTCTGCGTAGCAGATAATGCAATATTCAAAACAACTTTGTTGTCTTCAACAAACTGTTCCGGGACGATGGTTCCAGATATTGACGTATCTACCAGTAAATGCGGCGTCATCCCGTTATCGATAATCCACTCGTTTATACTACGGATCAGATACGGTTTACTGGTAGTCATATTCATGCAGACAGCAATCTCTGTCAGGCAGCGCGTAATTCCCGTTCTCGCACTGACAAACTGAGCTTGAATGCCTCACGTTCAAATAATTTGATGGCATATTGCTGTAAGGGTTTGGCAGACACCGGCAGCTTAATCCCAAAGTGATCCAGTCTCCAGAGTAATGGCGCCATACAGCAATCTACCAGCGAGTATTCATCTGACATGAAAAATGGTTTCTGGGAAAATGCAGAAGAAACAGCCGTTAGATGATCCCGGATATTTTCCCTGGCGTTTGCAACAACTGTCTTGCTATCACTGGATAACTCATCAATGGATGAGTATAAATCGCGTATCACACGGTATCTTATCTGCCGGTTACTCGCCCGGGTAACCGGGTCTACAGGCATTAATGGCGGATGTGGGAAGCGTTCATCCAGATATTCCATAATTATCTGGGCATCATATAAAACCAGGTCACGATCAATCAGGGTTAATGTGGTGTTATACGGGTTAAGTTCAACAATTTCCTCAGGCAGATTGTCTCCGGTAACATAATGTATATCTACATTTATATCCTTTTCTGCGAGCACAATCCTCACGGCATGACCGATCGGGCTGATACTGTCAGAATACAAGACCATGACAGAGCGTCTGTTAGCCACACTCGTCATATTATTTTTTTCTCCTGTAGAAATAATTCTGGTGTACTTTTTATAATGATTATCTTGGGATCAGGGGTCAATGAACGTCTTTCCAGTATTCTTTTTTCAGGAAATAGGTAATGATCAGGAAAAATACCAGATAAAAGATTACCCAGACCCCGAATGAATACCTCTGCAGTTTGATAGGCTCACCCATATACACCATAAAGTTCACCAAATCACTGACCGTCTGTTCATAGGTTTCATTCTGATAGGCGGCAGGTTTGTTTTTCGGCGGCGCTATAAGTTCAAGGTGATCTATTTTTTTAACGGGCAATCCATCTATACCGGTCTCTTCAACATAAATAGCCTGTTGAAATCCCTGTAACTCCCAGAGTACATGTGGCATCGCCACATCCTTAAAAGTAAGATTGTTTACCCCTGTGGGTTTGGCAGGATCCAGATAAAATGACATTAAATAGTTATACAACCATTCGGCCCCACGTGCACGTGCGGTGACCGAAAGATCAGGAGGCGCCACCCCAAAATACCTGACAGCGTCGTCCTTCATCAAGGATATGGTCATGGTATTACCGACCTTGTCTGTACCAAACATGAAGTTTTCTAGCAGGACTACATCTGGAATACCAAGATCCTTGCCCATACGGTTAAATCGCATGTATGCCGCAGAATGACAACTTAGGCAATAATTAACAAACGTTCTGGCGCCACGCTGCAAGGCGGCCTGATCAGACAGGTCAGCAGTAAACTCATGTCCGGCACCTGCTTCTTCAGCTGCCAATACCGAGGCGCCTGTTAACAATAATATTATTATCAGAAATGAACGCATCATCATTTTGTCACCCTGTCAGGAACGGGTTTGTCATTATCCATGCTTGTATACAATGGCATTAACAGGAAATACAGGAAATAGACCGTTGCAAAACCACGAGCCATCCAGGTATAGGATGGGGTGGGCGCCTGCATACCCAACCAGCCAAGCATAACGAAGCTGATGGTAAACGCTGTTAATGCAATCTTGTATTTGATACCCCGGTAGCGTATTGACTTGACCGGACTTCTGTCCAGCCAGGGCAACAAAAAGAACAGTGCCTGGGCAAAACCCATGGCTACGATACCGCCAAGCTGGCTGGGTACAGCCCTGAGAATGGCGTAAAACGGGGTGAAATACCATACTGGTGCAATGTGTTCAGGGGTCTTTAACGGATCCGCCGGGACAAAGTTGGCATGTTCAAGAAAATATCCGTTCATTTCCGGCCAGAAGAAAACTACCGACGCAAACAGAATCAGGAACACCACCACGCCGACCAGATCCTTGACCGTATAATAGGGATGGAATGCAATACCATCCAGCGGAATACCGTTAGCATTCTTGTGTTTCTTGATTTCCACGCCATCTGGATTATTGGATCCGACCTCATGCAGTGCAAGTATGTGCACAACCACCAGTCCACAAATTACCAGAGGTAAGGCGATCACATGCAAGGCGAAAAACCGGTTCAGGGTCACATCGGATACCACAAAATCACCCCGTATCCACAAGGACAAATCTTCACCTATAAATGGCAAGGCACCAAACAGCGAGATTATAACCTGCGCGCCCCAGTAAGACATCTGGCCCCAGGGTAACAGATAACCAAAAAATGCCTCGCCCATCAGCGTGAAATAAATCAACATACCGATAATCCACAATAATTCACGAGGGCTCTTGTATGAACCGTATAACAACGCGCGATACATGTGCAGATAGACAACGATAAAGAATGCAGAAGCACCAGTAGAGTGCATGTAACGTATCCACCAGCCCCATTCCACATCGCGCATGATATATTCAACCGATGCAAACGCCAGATCGGCTGCAGGTTTGTAATTCATGGTAAGCCAGATACCGGTGACCAACTGGATGGCCAGCACCACCATCGAAAGTACACCAAAGTAATACCAGAAATTGAAGTTCTTCGGGGCATAGTATTCGCCCGCGTGTTTATTCCATTCCTCCATTAACGGGAAACGATCATCAATCCAGTCCCGTAATACCAGAATATATTTAGTAGCCGTACTCATGACAGCACCCCTGAGTCATCGCCGATTAAAATCTTGGTGTCATTTAGATACATATGGGGAGGCACGACCAGATTTCTTGGTGCCGGCACACCCTTGAATACACGGCCGGCCAAATCAAATCGACTGCCATGACATGGGCAGAAAAACCCGCCTTTCCAGCCACTGAGATTATGGCTCGCACCATCTTCAGCTTCCACAAACGTTGGGGAGCATCCCAGATGGGTACACAGGCCAAGCACGATCAGATATTCAGGCTTGACTGAACGATATTCATTCTTTGCATATTCAGGCTGTTGCTGTTCGTCGGAAGATGGATCCCTGACATCTGCATCAAGTGATTTAATACCTTCAAGAGTCTTTTCATCGCGTCGCAATATCCAGACAGGCTTGCCTTGCCATAATACAGTTTTTAGTTTGCCCGGTTGTAACTCACCAATCTCGACTTCTACCGGGGCGCCAATTGCCTTGGTCTTGGCACTGGGAGACAATGTTGAAATAAAGGGAATGCTGGTTGCTACAGCACCCGCACCACCTACAACAGTGGCTGTTGTAGTCAAAAATCGTCTTCGGTTGGTATCAATGCCATCTACACTCATTATCGTAATTTCCCCACACTTATTGATTTGGCGAGCCTGCCCCAAAGTTAAATTATAACATGATATATCACGTGTATAAGTAAACTCTGATGTCAGTTTAGCGATGATTTCATATCAAGTGGCGTAGCATAGCCTATTTAAGCCATAATTGACGGTCTATGTTCCTGATCCACCTAAAAAATACACTGAAATTTATACTTCAGTTTGCTCTGACCGGACTGGCGGCAGCTGTACTATTACTCTATTTTTTTCCTGACCGACTGCTACCAGCTCAAAAAAAGCCGGAAAATAATATCGCGAATCAGGACAAAAATCCCGCTGAAAATGTATCCTACCATGAAGCCATCTCGCTGACTTCACCGGCCGTGGTGAACGTATACGCCACCCAGATAACCAGCCCCCAACAGGATCCCTTGTTTCAGGATCCGGTCTTTCAGAGGTTTTTCGGAGAACAACAGTCTGAACAACAAATCAACAATAACCTCGGTTCCGGCGTCATCCTGAATGAAGCAGGTTATGTGCTGACCAATGCGCATGTGGTTGACAAGGCTGTGGACATACAGGTAACCCTGACGGATGGTCGTCAAACCAAGTCCGATATCATCGGTATCGACAAGGAAACCGATCTGGCCGTACTGAAAATCCAACTGGATAACCTACCGGTTGCCCGTGTTGGCGCCTCGGATGTGTTGCAGGTTGGTGATATCGTGCTTGCTATCGGCAATCCCTATAATTTCGGACAAACAGTAACCCAGGGAATTGTCAGTGCAACACGACGCAGTCATGTCGGTGTCAGTCTGATAGAAGATTTCATCCAGACTGATGCGGCCATTAACCCTGGTAATTCCGGTGGTGCCTTAATCAATGCCAGAGGCGAACTGGTGGGAATCAATACAGCAAACTATTCAGATACCGGCGGCTCACAAGGCATCGGATTCGCCATACCAATTGACCTTGCACTCAATGTCATGCAACAACTGATCAGGCACGGAATTGTCGAACGCGGCTGGTTGGGAATCATTCCGCAACCCGTTCCGTTTGATCTGGATACCGCTTTGAATCTTGATAATTCAGGTGTGTTTGTTACTGCCGTCTATAAAAACAGCCCGGCTGATCGGGTCGGTGTGTTACCTGGCGACATCATTACCAAAATCAATGGGACACCTTTGCTGGATGCGCAACAGGCAGTGCAAAAAATTTCCGGTGTAATGCCCGGAGAAATGATCAATCTGAATATACTCAGGGGTTGGCAAGAACTGTTTATTACTACCGAAGTAGCTCAAAGACCCAAAATGGTTGAATAACTTTCCGGGAATTATTTACGGCTCCGGTACTCCGCCGATCGAGCGTGAGCTGTCAGACCTTCACCTCGTGCAAGTACCGATGCCGTCGTAGTCAAGCGAGAAGCAGAATCTGCATTACATTTTATTATGGAAGACCGCTTCTGGAAGTCATACACACCTAGTGGCGAAGAAAACCTGGCTGACCGGGCGGTCGGGAGTACGTGGTTCGGCCCCACACAATAATCGCCGAGCGATTCAGCCGCATAGACACCCAGGAAAATCGCACCAGCATTGCGGATTTTGGGTAATAAGGCATCAGGATCACTCACCGGCAGCTGCAAATGTTCGGGAGCGAGCTGGTTGATCAAGACTACCGCTGTATCGAGGTTATCAACCTGTATCAGGGCGCCATGGTTTTCCAATGACTTGTGGATAATCGCTGCCCGCTCCATGCCCGGCAGGAGCTTACTTATGCTATTCATCACTTGATTCAGATACGATCCATCCGTACAAATCAATATCGATCTGGCATCCTCATCATGTTCTGCCTGTGCGAACAGGTCCATGGCAATCCAGTCCGGGTCACAATTGCCGTCTGTCACGATCAAAACTTCTGAAGGGCCTGCGATCATGTCAATTCCGACAGTCCCGAACACCAATCGTTTGGCGGCTGCAACATAACGATTGCCTGGTCCGACAATTTTATCCACCTGGGGAACAGTACGGGTACCATAGGCAAGTGCGGCTATTGCCTGGGCACCACCTATTGTAAATATTCTGTCCACACCGGCGATATGTGCAGCGGCCAGTACTGCAGGACTTAGTTCCCCACCGGGCGCGGGGACGACCATAATCACCTCATCGACTCCTGCCACCCTGGCTGGAATTGCATTCATCAATACCGACGAAGGATAGGCTGCCTTGCCACCGGGCACATATATACCGGCTCGACTTATCGGCATAATCTGTTGCCCGAGCAAAACACCTTGTTCATCTGTATAGGACCAGGACTCGAGCTTCTGATGTCCGGCATAACTGCTGATTCTGGTTGCCGCATTTTCAAGCGCAGCATACATCTCTGCTGAAATTTCCCCACAGGCAGCCTGCATGCGCGCGTGCGGAACTTCCAGTTGCTCGACGCTTATATTGCGATTGTCAAAACGGTTGGTATATTCAACCAGTGCTGCATCACCCCGGGTACGCACATTATCAATAATCTGGCTAACTGTTTGAGTCAATGCAGCATCCATCTGTGTATTCACAGACAACAGAGCCTGAAACTGTTCTTCAAAGCCAGCCTGCTGCTGGTTCAGGCGCCGTATATTAATCATCTGGTAATTGCTGCCGAGAATGAATCTATCAATTGTTTCACCATGTTTTTCTTCATCTTCATGGCCGCCTTGTTAACAATCAAGCGTGAACTGATTTCACAAATAGTATCGACCGCTACCAGTCCATTCGCCTTCAAGGTATTTCCGGTATCAACCAAATCCACAATCTTGTCTGTCAGTCCCAACAGGGGCGCTAGCTCCATCGATCCGTACAACTTGATAATTTCCACCTGGATTCCGCGTGCTGCAAAATACTTTCTGGTCGAATTCAGATATTTGGTAGCAACGCGTAATCTACCGCTGACACGCGGCGCCCCTACCGGTTCCGCCAGCATCAATCTGCATCGGGCAATTCCCAGATCCAGTGGCTCGTACAACTCCGTACCTTCATGTTCAAGCAAAACGTCCTTGCCGGTAATACCAACATCGGCAGCACCGTATTCAACATAAGTTGGCACATCCGCCGCCCTGATTATTATCAGCCGTATACCAGGCTGGTTTGTCTCCAGTATCAGCTTACGGGAAGTATCCGGATCATCCACCGGAACGATACCAGCCTTATTCAACATCGGCAGCAGTTCCTTGAAAATCCTGCCTTTGGAAACAGCGATGGTCAGTGTATTTTTATTTACTGGTTCTATCATGAAATTCACAAGCAGATATTCGACCCGTTATTTAACGATTCTTGCCTTACTTACTGGCATTCTGGTTTGTTGCGAGGGGATGCGTTTTATTTTTGCGCCCAGTTGCAGTAATTTCTCTTCAATCGTTTCATATCCTCTGTCGATATGATAAATCCGATCCACCTCTGTTTCACCATCTGCCACCAGACCTGCAAGCACCAGACTGGCAGAGGCGCGCAAATCGGTTGCCATAACCGGAGCAGCTTTTAATCTTTTAATACCATTCACAATGGCGGTATTACCTTCCAGCTTGATATCAGCGCCCATACGTTGCAACTCATGCACATGCATAAACCGGTTTTCAAAAACGTTTTCGGTTATAACAGCATTACCCTCCGCAATACTGTTCATTGCTGTGAATTGCGCCTGCATATCAGTAGGAAATCCCGGGAACGGCGATGTATGAATATCCACCGCACGCGGGCGTCCGTTCGGCATCGATAATGAGATTGAGGTATCATCAATGTCAATTTTCGCACCAGCTTCACGCAATTTTGACAATACGGCATCCAGTAATTCTGATCGTGTATTTTTCAGCTTGACGTTGCCACCTGTCATCGCGGCAGCAACCAGATAGCTACCAGTTTCAATCCGATCCGGTAATATCCTGTGATGCGCCCCATGCACCGAGTCAACACCATCAATAATAATCCTGTCTGTGCCTGCGCCTTCAATTCTGGCTCCCATACTGTTAAGACAAATCGCCAGATCCGTCACTTCAGGTTCCCTTGCGGCATTATCCAGTATGGTTCTTCCTTCAGCCAGAACCGCTGCCATCATCAGATTTTCTGTACCGGTTACTGTTACCATTTCCAGGGTCAGGTGCACACCTTTCAGTCTTTTTGCCCTGGCGCGTATATAACCACCTTCGACAGTGATGTCAGCTCCCATTGCCATCAGTCCAGAGATATGAATATTCACCGGACGCGAACCGATCGCACAACCACCTGGCAATGACACATCCGCCCGGCCATAACGCGCCAGCAATGGCCCCAGCACCAGTATTGAAGCACGCATGGTCTTGACCAGTTCATACGGAGCAAACAATTCGGTTATATTACTGTTATTAACCTCAATATTCAGCCGTTCATCAATCATCAGATCTGAACCCATACGACCAAGTAATTCCATCGTAGTCGTAATATCATGCAGATGAGGGACATTGCTGATGACCATGGTTTCGTCGGTCAACAAGGTTGATGCAAGTATTGGCAATGCCGCGTTCTTTGCACCGGAAATCGAAATTTCGCCTTGCAGTGGATTGCCACCTGAAATTAGTAATTTATCCATTTTCTCTTTAATTATAAATTTATCTATCTGACACGCAGTTCTGCAGCTTGTGGCCACTGTTCAGGAGTATAGGTTCTGATTGATAACGCATGTATTTCGTTACCCACCCGGTCTCCCAGAGTTTTGTACACCAATTGATGCTGTTGTAACATCGACTTGCCAGCGAACATATCACTGACGACGATTGCAGAAAAATGTCTGCCATCTCCGTCTACCTCTACATGAGCACCTGGTAAACCGGATGCTATCAACATCCTGATTTGTTCAATTTCCATACTGCTAGACCCCTGTATGATATTTCCTGCGATTGAGCCGGATCGGCACCGAACCTGTCTTCAACCTATAGGCGCCATATTAACAGACCTGAACACGTAAAGACCAACCGTACCTTATTAATGCAAGCACCAGCAGATTACCTGATGTAGTCCGGCTTAATCCTGTGAGCCTGCGACCTGATTCCTGCGGTTGTGATCAACCAATTTGCTAATCAAAGCATCCAGTCCGTTATTTCTGACATCTGAAGCAAAGGAATTCCGGTAAGTAGAAACCAGACTAATGCCATCCACAGAGACATCTACCACTTTCCATGCACCATTATCCAAACGCAGGCGGTAATGGATCGGCACAGCATTAATGCCTGGAATACCCCTGACCTCGGTACGAACGACACTTTGATCAGAAGATTTGCCTGTTATCTCTGGATAATAAACGATCTCATTATCAGCATATTGTCTCAGCGTATTGGTGTAGGTGCGTATCAACAGTGTTTTGAATTGTTCAACAAATAACTGTTGCTGCACTTCGCTTGCACTTTTCCAGGATGTACCAAGTACGGCTCTGGAAATACTGACAAAATCGAACCGGGGAACGAGCAGTTCATTTACAAGTTCATAGATTCTGTCGGGCTGTCTAGTGATCTGATCTTTTTCAGCGTGCAATCTTTCCAGCAACTTGCCGGCAGTGCTTTTGATTATCTCGCCAGCGGTTTCAGAAGTGGCCATTGCCGGAAAAACCAAGCCCAGCAGTATCAACAGTAAATTGGTATAGAGTATCCGCCGAACGTGCATCAGACCTTACCTCTGGACATTACCGCTAATGACTACCATCTCAGCCGCTCTGACAGGCATGTCAGCTGATTCTGGTTGGTAGTTACTGACACTTGCAGAAGGCTGGAGTATGTAAAAGTATACCAGATCACCATACACCACATACAGACTCTCCATTCAGGATTGTGGCAACTGAATCGCACCACTGATTATGTCTGCAATCGTCTCAGTATAAATTTGATGTTCCACTTCCAGAACCCGGTTTGCCAGAGACTCGACAGTGTCACCTTCCAGTACCGGCACGATTTTTTGCGCCAGTATTGGCCCTCTGTCGTAGTCACCCGTAACTAAATGCACTGTTACGCCGGTCTGTTTGTCACCGGAGGCAAGCACCTGTTCATGTACGAATTTTCCATACATGCCTTTCCCGCCATGTTTGGGTAGCAGTGCCGGATGAATATTGAGTATTCTGCCCCTGAATTCATCAAGTGTGACGGGCCCGATTTTCTTCATAAATCCTGCCAACACAATCAGATTTACCTGATGATTGATCAGTACATCGCGGATTGCTTTGTCTTCCACTTCGGCATCCGGATAGTTTTTGCTGCTGATGTAAAAGGCAGGAATACCTTCACTGTACGCCCTATCCAGCGCCCCGGAATTTCCATTATTACTGATTACCACAACTGGGTCAGCCTGTAATCGACCGGATTTACATGCATCAATAATCGACTGCATATTGCTGCCACTGTGTGAAGCCAGAAAGCCGATGCGAGTCCGGAATTGCGTATACATTGTGTTCATACTGCCGCAGACTCGACCTTGAAACCAAGTTTTTGTAGTTGTTGTTCCAGCAAGATTGACTGGCCAGCCAGTCTGACTGTCATAGCCGGAAATTCACGCCGTACCGGATATTGATTTCGCAACTCTGAAAACAGCTTTTTTTTATCTGCATCTGCTGAGTTCATGGTCTGTCTAAGCGCAGCGCAGTCTGTACGCACATCATAACCGGCCAATACAGCCATTTGTACAGCATCAGCCAGCTCGTCAAATCCGGACAAATCAATTGTTGCTGTTTCAGGTAGGGGCAACTCAGGCAGCGGTGGAAGATTCAGGCCAGTTCCTGCCAGCCTGGACAGCCCCGCAAATACAGTTGCTGTACCCTGCAACTTTGCATCGGAGCTGTAGCCGGCAATGTGCGGTGTAGCAATACTCACCTTGTTTACTAACTCCCGATTGATAGCAGGCTCATTCTCCCAGACATCCATTACAACAGCACTGTCAGGTGCAGATTCCATATAGCTGACCAAAGCTGACTCATCAATTACACCGCCTCTGGAGGTGTTGATAATGATAGCGTCCTTACTGACACGCGCAAGTCGTTCACTGTTTAGCATATGCCAGGTTGGGAATGGGCCGGTTCTGGTCAAAGGCACATGTAAACTGAGTATGTCTGCACCCAATACCGCTTCCATCCCGACCAGGGGTAAATGGCTGCCTGCTTGCTGTAACAGAGGGTCATGTAACAAACAGTTAATTTCCAGAGTGCGTAAAAAACCGTACAACGCTATTCCAACATGACCACAACCTATGATACCGACCACTTTGTCAGCCAATTTAAACTGGCCGATTTGGGCAAGCACAAACAGGCTGCTTAATACGAATTCGGCAACCGACCTGGCATTGCATCCGGGGGCAGAGATAAAATGGATACCCTGTTGTTGCAGATACTCTGTATCGACATGGTCGTGTCCACTGGTGGCAGAAGCAACTATTCTGACGTTGGTACCTTCCAGCAAATCGCGATTGATACGGGTCACCGTTCTTACAATCAATGCATCAGCATCTATCAGGTCTGCCCTTGAAATTCGGTTACCTTCACAGAGTTTTACACTACCAAGTGTGTTGAAGAAGTAATCAACAAAAGGAATCGCCCTGTCGGCAACAATTTTCATGGTTTAGATGGAGCGGAGCTGATACGTCGGCCTCGTATCATGAGAAAGCTAGACTGTGGTAATGGTCACGGCCTGTCCGGCAAACCTGCGCCTTCCTTATCTATCGGCATCAAATCCTTTCGGGTGATTCCAAGATAGATAGTCACCGGACTGGCGATGTAGATGGAGGAAAACGTACCAATAAGGATACCGAGTAACAAAATGGTCGAGAAAGCATGTAGTGAATCACCACCAATAAAAAACAACGCGCCAAGCACCAGCAAGGTAGTCACACCAGTCATGATTGTTCTGCTGAGCGTCTGATTCAGTGAGTCATTAAATACCTGAACGACTGTAGAATTGCGCATCTTACGAAAGTTGTCGCGAATACGATCATACACAACGATGGTATCGTTCAGCGAGTATCCAATAACGGTCAAAACGGCGGCCAGTGCGGCCAGATCAAAACTCATTTGCGTGAGTGCAAAAAAACCCATAGTAATCATGAGATCGTGCAGTAAAGAAGCAATTGCACCAATAGCAAATCTGGCCTGAAACCTGACCGAAACGTAAACCAGAATTCCCAATAAGGCGAATAGGGTTGCAAGCCCACCGCTTTCAGCAAGTTCCTCGCCCACCTGCGCCCCTACAAATTCAATACGTCGCATTTCAATCTTTTGACCGCTCTGTTGCAGCAAAGTCAGTAGACGATTACCAACAACTGCATTGTCCAGTTCAGCAACCGGAGCCAATCGAATCATCACCTCACGACTGGAGCCCAGATTTTGTACAACAGCGCCTTTAAATTCGGATGCTTCCAGTAAGGATCTGGCCTTATCCAGATCGGCCGGTTCCGAATAACCCAGCTCGACCAGCGTACCACCGGTAAAATCCAGCCCCCAGTTCAGCCCACGGGTAAATAACAAAGCGAGCGAGCAGAAGATGATTATAAGGGAGATGATGATGGCCGGACGCTGCGTGCCGATAAAATCATAATTTGTGACTTTTGAGAAAAATTCCATAGCGGCTGTCTGCTGTCCTCGTTCTAGATCGAAAGCGCCTTGACGCGGCGCCCACCATACATCAGGTTAATAATTGCCCGGGTTACCGTAATTGCCGTAAACATTGAACAGGCGATACCAAGTGACAGCGTCACTGCAAACCCCTTGACCGGGCCAGTACCAAATCCAAATAGCACGACAGCCGCAATTAGCGTGGTGATATTGGAATCAAAAATCGAGGAAAAAGCCTTGTCATAACCAGCAGCGATACTGGCTTGTGGTGAATTGCCATTGCGCAATTCTTCACGGATGCGTTCGTAGATCAGTACGTTTGCATCAACCGCCATACCCACGGTCAGCACGATACCGGCAATACCCGGCAAGGTCAGTGTCGCCTGTAATATTGATAATAGTGCAACTGTCATTATTAAATTTAGTGTGAGCGCAATATTCGCGGCCAGACCGAACATACGGTAATAAGCGAACATGAATCCGAGCACCAGCAGGAAACCGACTACTACAGAATTATACCCCTGTCTGATATTTTCCTGTCCGAGGCTGGGTCCGATGGTTCTCTCTTCCACGATCTCAACCGGTGCGGCCAGTGCACCGGCACGTAATAACAGGGAAAGATTACGAGCTTCCTGCGGAGAATCCAGTCCGGTGATATGGAACCGTTTACCCAACTGGGACTGGATGGTGGCATTGCTGATCACTTCTTCAACAACGGATTTTTTCTTGATCTGTTGACCGTTTTCCTCAACTGTCTCGGTCTTGTTTTCTATGAAGATGATGGCCATATTCTTGCCAATCTGTTCGGCAGTTGCCTGGCTGAACATGCGCTCGCCCCGACCATCCAGCGTAATACTGACATCCGGGCCGCCAGTGGTAGGATCAATCCCCGAGGCCGCATCAATGATATATTCACCGGTCAACATGACCTGACGCTTGATCAACAATGGTATACCGTCGCGGGTATTGTAGAGTCTGGAACCGGCAGGAATCTTGCCATCCACAGCGGCCTGTACATCATTTTCCTGATCCACCATACGAAATTCCAGTGTCGCAGTCGCCCCGAGTATTTCCTTCGCGCGCGCCGTATCCTGTACACCAGGCAATTGTACGATGATGCGATCCATCCCCTGTTGCTGGATGACAGGTTCAGCCACACCCAGTTCGTTTACGCGATTTCTCAGCGTCGTAATGTTCTGCTGAAGCGCACTCTTTCTGGTTTCCTTCATTGAGGCATCAGTAAGTTTTGCCAGTGCCGGAAATTCACCGGAAGCGTCTTGCAGTTCGGTAACATCAAGTTCCAGATAATTGCTCTCGATCAGGGCAATCGCCTTACTACGTTGTGACTGATCACGAAAACGTATCAGCACGCCACCACGCTCATTGCGACTAATGGTCCGGTAACGAATATCTTGTTCACGCAACAGTGTGCGGATATCGGAAATATAGCGCTCGTCCGCATTGCTCACTGCGGTGTCCATATCAACTTCCAGCAGGAAGTTGACGCCGCCCCTTAAATCCAGACCAAGATACATGGGCTCAGCGCCGAACCAGCTCAACCATTGTGGTGTGGCAGGCGCCAGATTCAGTGCTACGACCATGGTTTTACCTAGTGCTTTTTTCAAGGCGTCCTGGGCTTTTAACTGGATTTCTTCATTGGCCAACCTGACCAGCAAACTCCCGCCAACCAGCTCGACAGGTTGATATCCAATCTTTGCCTCATCCAGAGCTGACTCAACTTCAAACTTCGCCAGTTCAGTCAACTGCCCGCCACCCGATGCTGTAATCTGTACAGCCGGGTTTTTACCGAAAACATTTGGTAGTGCGTAGAGTATAGAAAAACCCACTACGATTAGTATGAGTATGTATTTCCAGGCAGGATAACGATTCATGCTTCAGATTCTTCCAGTCAATTACAGTGTTACAGACCTTTTATAGTCCCCTTGGGCATTACCGCAGAAACAGCATGTTTCTGGATTTTGATTTCTGTATCTTTTGCGACTTCCAGTGCAATGAAGTTGTCTCCTATTTCGGAAATCTTGCCGAGCAACCCACCACTGGTCACAACTTCATCACCTTTGACCAGGTTTTCAATCAGTTTTTTATGCTCTTTGGCCTGCTTCATCTGCGGGCGCATTAACATAAAATAAAATATCGCAAAAAACAGTACCATCATCACCACAAAGGTGCCACTGCCACCCTGTGCTGCTGCTGCCTGTGCATATGCATTACTGATAAAAAAGTCGGTCATCGAAAAAACCTGTGCCTTTCAAAGGGCGCCATTATGCCACAGACAAACCAATTTGCGCGTTTTTATGTTGGTTTGTTGCAAAAAAACAGCCGTCAGGCGAAAGACGAGTACAACAGACATCAATCGGATTCTTCCAATCGTCTGGCATAAAACGAGGCGACCATCTGCTCCAACGTGCCGACTTGTATGGCCTGTCGCAATTCACGCATCAATTGCTGGTAATAATACAGGTTATGGATGGTATTCAACCGCGCGCCAAGGATTTCATTGGTCTTATCCAGATGGTGCAAATAAGCCCGGGTATAATGCCGGCAGGTATAACAGGCACACTCAGGGTCCAGCGGTAGCTGACTGGTTCGATGCACGGCATGCCGGATTTTGACTACCCCAAACGAGGTAAACAATTGACCATTTCTGGCGTTACGGGTTGGCATCACACAATCAAACATATCAATACCCTTGCATACTGCCTCGACGATATCTTCCGGTCTTCCTACTCCCATCAGATACCGGGGTTTGTCTGCTGGCATACGCGGAGAAATATGTTCCAGTACCGCCATCATTTCTTCTTTCGGTTCACCGACGGATAAACCACCCAACGCATATCCATCAAACCCGATCGCGGTGAGTCCATCGAGAGATTCATCACGGAGTTCAGCAAACATGCCACCCTGCACAATACCAAACAAGGCATTCGGGTTTTCACCATGCGCATCCCGGCAACGTTTGGCCCAGCGTAATGAAAGTTGCATCGAACGTTCAGCCTGCTCTTTGGCCACCGGCCAGGGGGTGCATTCATCAAAAATCATGACAATGTCAGAATTCAGCCCATGCTGTACAGCGATCGCCTGTTCCGGCCCCAGAAATACGGCATCACCATTTACAGGCGACTTGAAATGCACGCCTGCCTCGCTGAGCTTGCGTGATTCGGCCAGACTAAATACCTGAAAGCCACCCGAATCCGTCAGAATCGGAGCTGACCAGTGCATGAATTCATGCAGGCCACCATGATGCGCGATGACATCGACACCAGGGCGTAACATCAGATGAAAGGTATTGCCCAATATAATCTGGGCGCCCAGTTCCTGCAGTTCTTCGGGCGTCATCGCCTTTACCGTGCCATAGGTGCCGACCGGCATGAATGCAGGCGTGTCAACTACACCACGCGGGAAGCTCATCCGTCCACGTCGTGCACTCCCGCTTGTCGCTAGTACGTCAAATTTCAATTCGAAACTCCGTTTATGCTTACTCGATACCACGAATGTGCAGATTGGCAGATCACTCTACCCCCCACTCCTCACGCCTCACACTTTACTCCTCACCCCTCACGCCTAACACCTTACCCCTCACAATATCAACATCGCATCTCCGTAACTGAAAAACCGGTATTCGGCCTCAACAGCATGTGCATAGGCTTTCAGTGTATTGTCCTGTCCGGCCAGCGCACAGATCAACATCAGCAAGGTTGATTCCGGCAGATGAAAGTTGGTGATCAAACCGTCTATGATTCGAAACGAATAACCGGGGAAAATAAAAATATCCGTCTCGGCCTGCATCGGTTGTAATTCTCCACTCGCCGCTGCGGACTCCAGACTCCGCACCGTCGTGGTTCCAACTGCAATCACCCTGCCACTGCGTGCCCGGGTATGCCGAATCTGCTCACACAGTTTGGCATCCACACTAAACCACTCCTTGTGCATCACATGCTCCTGGATGGATTCAGCACGTATTGGCTGAAACGTCCCGGCACCCACATGCAAGGTAACAAAACCGGTCTGGATCCCTTTCTGATCTAACTCTTCCATTATCTGTCTGGAAAAATGCAAGCCGGCCGTTGGCGCCGCCACTGCACCAGGTAATCGCGCATATACTGTCTGATAACGGTTTCGATCCAGATCGGTATCCTGACGTTTTATATAAGGAGGCAAAGGTATGTGACCGTGTCTTTCCAGCAACTCCATGACTGAACTTGTACCGGGGCAGGACAAGATGAACAAATCGTCCTCACGGCCCTCAACAGTCAACCTGTCCTCTTCGCCTATTATAATGTCAGTCCCCGGCTTCGGCGATTTACTGGCACGGATTTGCGCCAGCAAACGCTGTCCTGAGCTGACCCGTTCCACCAGAATTTCAACCTTGCCGCCGGTGTCTTTGGTCCCGAATAATCTCGCAGGAATCACCCGGGTATCGTTAAAGACCAATAAATCACCTGGTTGCAGCCTGTCTACCAGCTGCTGAAATCGACTGTCGATACACTGACCGGTTTTTCTGTCCAGACACAGCAAACGGCTGCCCTCACGCGTAGGCGTTGGGTACTGGGCAATTAAGTGTTCAGGAAGTAAAAAGGTGAAATCACTACGCTTCATCCGTTGAATATTATCAGAAACATTTATAAATCGACGGATAAAGGTTTTATAGCAGGCCAACTTTACTTATACTTGCACCCGTTGATTTATGTGCCGGGATGGCGGAACTGGTAGACGCGCCAGACTCAAAATCTGGTTCAGGCAACTGAGTGGGGGTTCGATTCCCTTTCCCGGCACCACATAATCAACCGGTGCTCTATCTACTTTTTCTGAAATTCCTGTCACTCTGAATCTGCCATCAATGAAGGATCGGCATATAAATTACTGTGGCTACATACAGTCCTGATAACTGGAATTAAAACAACGTGTGGCCAGATCCTGCCCCTTGGTAATCTGTTCGGCTGTTAATTTGGCTGCAACGGTGTCCTTGGATGTCTTGGCATCCTTGTCACCCTGCGCTGCGGCAACCGAATACCAGACATACGCCTGCAAATCATTTTCAGGCACACCGGTTCCAGTATCATACAGGCGTGCCAGATTTTTCTGCGCATAAACATTACCTTGCGCGGCGGCCAGTTGATACCATTTGACTGCCTCAACTGCATTCACGGGCATGCCGGTACCATTCTCGTTCATATAGGCTATATAGGACTGAGCATCGGCATCTTTCTGGGCAGCGGATAACTGGAACAATTTCAGTGCTTCTGCATCGTTCTCGGTTACGCCAGATCCGGTCTCGTATAACACACCCAGATTGTACTGCGCAGAAGCATCTCCCTGGTCAGCGGCCAGTTGATACAATTTGGCCGCTTCGGCATCATTCTCGGCTACACCCTCGCCATCGTCATACATCACACCCAGATTATATTGAGCACTGGCATAACCCTGATCAGCGGATAGCTTGTACCATTTGATTGCTTCGACATTATTTTCAGGAACGCCCTCGCCATTGGCATATATACGTCCAAGATTATACTGGCCATAAAAATTTCCCTGATCGGCGGCCAGTTGATACAGTCTTATCGCTTCTACATCGTTCTCCGGCACGCCTTCCCCGTTCGCATACATATTCCCCAGATTATTCTGCGCGTCAGAGATCTGTTGGTCTGCTGCCAGTTGATAGTACCTTACTGCTTCTGCATCATTCTCGGGTACGCCCTCGCCATTTTCGTACATATACCCCAATGAATACTGCGCATCCGCATAACCTTGATCCGCTGCAAGCTGATACAATCGCACGGCTTCTGCATCATTCTCGGGAACGCCTTCGCCATCGGCATACAGACTACCCAGGTTGTACTGGCCGAGCGCCAGTCCCTGATCGGCCGCTAGCTTGTAGAGTCTGGCTGCCTCTGCATCATTTTCAGCCACACCTTCACCGCTTGCATACAGATTGCCCAGATTGTTTTGTGCATCAGCCAATCCCTGATCGGTTGCCAGTTGATACAGCCGGGCTGCCTCGACATCATTCTCCGCGACACCTTCGCCCAGCGCATACAGGCGACCCAGATTATACTGGCCATACATGTTTCCCTGATTTGCAGAAAGCGTGAACCAATTGACTGCTTCAGCATTGTTTTCGGGGATCCCTTTACCATAGTCGTACATGTGTCCAAGATTGCTCTGGCCATAGGAATCGCCTTGCTCTGCTGCCATTTGATACCATTTGACCGCTTCCGCGTCATTCTCGGGAACCCCATCACCATAATCGTACATCACACCAATCCAGTTTTGCGCTGCTGCATCCCCCTGTTCCGCCAACGCCTTGGTCGTCTCAAAATCAGGTGTCTGGGAATAGACAGGTGAGAAGGCAAACAGGAGGAAAAATAATACAGTGAGGGCGAAACGTTTCATGGCAGATATTCCCTTCCAGAGAGGACTGTTAATTTACTATAGACCGATATGATTCGATTAGCGACACAGCTTTTGTATTTCACACGGACTGAGTAACCACCTTTTCAGTGACAGGCTCGCTTGCCAATCGGATATTTACAATGTTATTTCCGGTTTATTTTCTGCCCGGGCATATTCGTAAAGATGTTGATTTTCCAGTGAAAGCAACTCAAAATCGTTCAAGCACCCGGTTACGGAACACAATTGACCATGAATAGTCACCCTTTGGAAAGAATCATAGAACGAGGCCTTTTTTTAAGCCGCTGGCTTATGGCGCCCCTTTATATCGGACTCGCCTCGGCACTGTTGCTACTGCTATACAGTTTTATGACGGAGCTGCTTCATTTATTTTTAGCCTTACCCAGTTTGTCGCAGAACGATGTCATATTGGGAATACTTTCATTAATTGATCTTTCACTGGCGGGCAATCTGCTGCTGATTGTGATTTTTTCCGGGTATGAAAATTTTGTGTCAAAAATAAACACCGGCGGCCATGAGGATCAGTTCGAGTGGAAAGGTACGGTAGATTTCTCTACGCTAAAGCTAAAGCTGATTGCATCCATTGTGGCCATCTCCGGTATACATCTGCTGAAAATCTTCATGGATCCCGGTGAACTGTCAGAATCCCGGATCATGTGGATGGTCATCATCCATTTGGTATTTGTCATTTCCGGTGTGTTGCTGGCGCTTATGGATCGTATTGTCGTCAGCAGCAAATCTGTCAAAGCTCAACATTGATTTTATCCACAATGAACCGTTATACCTGACGACCGTGAATTCCCGCTCTCTGCTGCTAAAAGCATGTCTAATTCTGCTCATTGTTCCGAGCACGTTTAACGTCCATGCACAGGAACCGGCAATTGAACCTGCTGCTTCCCCAGCTGAAACCAAGCTACAGCAAGCACGTGATCAATTACAGCAGATCCAGAAAACCCTGGTGGAAAAACGCCTGCAGCTTGAACAAATGCGGGTGCAACTGGGCAAACTGGCGGACCCGGTTGAACGCGCCGAACTACAAAATCGGATCAGTCAGGGTGAGGCGGACATGAGTACCTTGCGTCGCTCGTTCGAGAATATTGCCCTCGGTGGTGTCGATTCCAGCGTATTTGATCCGGCCAGACAAAAACTTCAGTTCGATTGGCAACAGGAGCTGCAACTGATACTGGAACCGATCTTCCAGAAAATGCGCGAACTCACCGACAAGCCACGACAGATTGAACAACTGAAAAACCAGCTGGTGGTGCTGGAAAGCAAGTTGCGTGTGGTCAATCGTGCACTAACCAATCTGGAACAGTTACGAAGCGACAACATACCAACAGCCACCCGCAAACTGATGGATGCGATATATACTGCCTGGACACAACAGCTCAATGATATCCAGCGTGAACAGGACATCACCCGTCTGCGTCTGAATGTATTACAGGACAGTTCGGATTCGATATTTAATCGCATTCGTCAGTCCACCAGCGATTTTATCAGCGGCAGTGGTCGCAACCTGCTGCTGTCATTACTCGCCTTCGTAATCACTTTCCTGACTATGAAAGGAATGTATTATCTGTTTAACCGTATTGGTCGGAGAAACGCTATTCGCGTATCCACTGGCAAACGGATCATGACCTACGGTTATCAAGCCCTGACGATACTTTCTTCCATCATGGCGGCCATGATGGTGTTATATCTGTTGGGTGACATGATGCTAATCGTGTTCACCGTAATCGTTCTGGTAATGGCAATACTGGGTTTACGTAATTATGTACCTCGCTTTATTGTAGAAACCCGTTTGCTACTGGACATTGGACCGATACGAGAGCACGAAAGGGTGATTTACCAGGGAATACCCTGGGAAGTTCGGTCACTGGGCGTGCACTCATATCTGCACAATCCTGCACTGGAAGGCTTGTTGCGTCTACCGGTCACGGAAATGACCGGTCTGGTATCCCGTCCGTATCACGAAGATGAACCCTGGTTTCCCACTCAGGTGGGTGACTGGGTAATGTTCGCTGATGGTTCAATGGGGCTGGTGCTGCGACAGACGCCGGATACTGTCCAGATCAAAACCAAAGGCAGCATCAAGTACTACCAAACAGCCTCATTCTTGCAGGAAAATATGCGTAATCTGTCACAGGGCTTTGGTGTTTCCATCAATTTTGGTATCGACTATCAGCACCAGTCTATCGCCACCACAACCATACCGGCCATACTCAAACAATCGGTTGAACAGGCACTGCAAAAATCGGACCTCGCATCACATGTCGAAAACATACAAGTTGAATTTCAGGAAGCCGCCTCATCATCGCTGAACTATCTGGTCGATGTCGGGATGAAAGGTTCCGCTGCCAGTTCATATTATGCCATTGGCCGCTTGCTACAACAGACATGCGTCAATTGCTGTAATGCCAATGGCTGGATTATACCGTTCAACCAGATTACCTTGAACGCCGGCACTGGTCTGGACGTTACCAACCTGCCAATTACACCAAAGAAGTAATCTGACAGGGAGTACTGACTTAGTCTGTCTGTGTATATGGCATCATTCTATGCAAGTTACTTGTCTGCAAAGATTGTTCGTTATCATTCCAGACAGTTCGAGCTAAAAATCCGGACCTGAAAATACAAATTCCGGTTATTATTTACTTTGACCGGCGAATTCCGGAATTTGGGCGCTATTACTCTTAACCAATTAATAACGAGGGACACATATGTCATTGCTAAATGAATTCAAGGCGTTTGCAGTACGAGGCAATGTGGTAGATATGGCGGTTGGTATCATTATGGGCGCGGCCTTTGGCAAAATCGTTTCCTCTCTGGTTAACGATATCATCATGCCACCGATAGGAGTCATAGTCGGGGGAGTCAGTTTTAACAAGCTGGCGATTACTCTGAAGGAAGCCACTGCGGATGCAGCGGCTGTGACACTGAACTATGGGTTGTTTATCCAGACCGTGGTCGATTTTCTGATTATCTCTGCAGCAATTTTTGTGGCTGTAAAAATTATCAATCGCCTGCAAAAACAAAAACAGGAAGTCCAGGCTGAGGCACCACCGAGCGCAGAAGTGCAGTTGTTGACCGACATTAAAAATTTACTGTCAGAACGTAACCGTCAACATTAAACAGCGAAGCATGGTGTCGGTCGCTATATTGGGATCAGGGTGCCTCTATCAATGCGTTTGGCAAGTTAGACACCCAGTTTGGCTATGGCGGATACATTAACTTCCAGCACTGGTTGGCTGAAACCCTGCAAAGCAATATTGATTTTGGCGCGGGAAAATACAACCTGAATCTGGAAGAAGATCTCAGTGCGAATGAAACCCTGTATTCCAGTCATACCAACCTGATCTGGACGCCGATTGAAAAATTCCTGTTAGGATTTGAATACTCCTGGGGTCACCGTGAAGTACACGATGTTCGTGAAGGGGATCTGGATCGTTTCATGTTTATATCGATGTTTTATTTCCAGGTGGCTACCTGAAGTAGTCGGAAAAAGTCAAACGTCTGTGTGGGATTGCAGTTTGTCCAGCAATCCCATTTCCATCACCCACATACAAAGCAGCAGCTTTTCGCCAGATCCCATTGCGGCGACAATAGCTTGCTGGGTTCCAGGATTATCGCGACTCTGTTTCAGACGCGTTAAACCTGTGGTGATACCGGCTGTCATGCGATCGTCCAGATTCAGATCAACGACATCTATCAACTGCGCCTGTTCAACTATGTCAGCACCAAACAATCTGTTCAGGCCCAGGATAGAGGATTCGCTTTCAGACATGATTGAGTATATTCAGTGAGGGTTCTTGCAGTTTCAGATAATGCGTTTTAGCACATTTAAGCGGTACTCCCGACAACCAGTATGGTGCCGGGAGTACCACACGAGTGTATCTACCTTATACCTTACGTTCGCGGATCTGGGCCAGCGAGAACTTCTGGTAGTTCGTCACCTCTGCGCCAATACCAATACGGCGAATATGCACATCCAGCATGAAAGGTCTACCCTCCGCCAGCGTACGCAAACCCTTGCGGATTGCATCCTTCAGCTGGTCGGTGTTCGTCACCACTGCGCCGGGGATGTTATACGCGGCGGCCAATTTGGTGAAATCCACGTCCGGGTTACCCAGATAGGAAACATAATCACGGTTCGCCTTACCGGCCGGTCCCATCTCACCCATGATGTTCCAGCGCGTTTCCTCATAGGTATGGTTATTAAAGATGACGGTCATGACAGGAATATCATAACGGGACATCGTCCATAAGGAATCTGTCTGTCCGAACAGGAATCCACCATCGCCCTGGAATGAAACGACCTGGCGGTTTGGAAAGGCCAGCTTGACACCGACCGAGGCTCCCACACCCCATCCCAATGCCCGGCCTTCGGTGCGACCTATTTTCAACATTGCATCATCTGCAAACGGGAACATACCCAACGATTTATATTCTGTACCTTGTTCTACGACCACAATGGCATCTTTTTCCAGTTGCTGTCTGATTTCATAGACAAGACGTGCCCAGGGTACCGGAGATCCCTTGCTTAACCGTCCTGCTTCCATACGGGCTTCCATTACCGCTTTCGTATGTCCCGCACAGATCCGCCGACGTTCTTCGGTCAATGTCTTTAACTGTTCCGGTGTGCTCATGCTTTTCACAGCAGCGACCAAATCCTTGGCTATTTCAGTCAGGTTACCGACCAGCGCACTCACATAGGGGGCATTGCGTCCTATGGTATTCTCATCAACACTGGCATGTATCTCACGAATGGCATTACCCTTTCCTGCATAACCATTTCTGCGCTGGCGTGCACCAAAGTTTAGATACAGATCAATTGGTTTGGTATATTGCTGCAAATACCCTGACACCTGATCGTCTTCGCCCACCCAGAGTGGATGCGTATTGGGGAAATCGCAGGTAATACTTCGGAACTGGATGACCGGGATCGCCAGCAACTCACATAATTCCACAATGGCTGCCCGCGCATTGCAATGACCAACTTCCGGGCCAACCTCCATTAAGGGTGAATTGGCACTGAGCAAAATCTTTGCAGCGCGCTCGACCTCAGAAGTATCAGGACGCAAGCTCATGGGTACATGCATGGCCTCACCCGAATACACCGTGCCGGTAACTTCCTTATAGAGCAGATCACGTGGCGTACGCAGATAGGTAGGACCACCGGGCAATACACTGGCTACCTTGTAGGCCTTGCGCACCCACTCAGCGAGACGATCCGGCTGGTTGGCAGTCCAGCACCATTTGGTATAAAAACGTGCAGCTTCTTCCCAGTTATCAATGTCTTCATGACTATCGGTACCTTCACGCGTCGTTTCCGCATGGTCACTCATGATTACCAGTGGAGTGCGATCTTTCATTGAGTTGTACATATTCGATGTTGAATGCGGCAAGCCAACTCGACTATAGAATCCGAATGCGGGTTTGCCGGTCGCCTTGGCAAAACCATCTGCCATCGCCACAACCTGTCCTTCCTGGGTAGCCTGTATCAGCTGGATTTGTGGTCGACTTACCAACGCATCAACGATAGGCCCAATACCCGAACCGTTCGAACAAAATAGATAAGGTGTGCCGGTTTCCAGCATCTGCTCTGCTATCAGATCACCACCGGTACCCTTGACAGTCCTGACAAATTCGGCGGGCAATGTACTGCCCGGAACAAATGGTTCAACTGCCGCCAGTGCTGACTTGGCTGCTGAAACGCTGTAGCTGGCTGCAGCCATACCACTAAGAAAACTGCGCCTTGAGATTTTTGCATTGATAAGGTCCTTGACTAATTCACGCATCTCGCCCCCTGCATTAAATATTTGTATTCATTCAGATAGATTGCCGACCAGAATTATTTCTTGTCTACGGCAAAATTCTTGATCAGATATTGTTTTACATCTTCCAGTTCATCCTTATGGACAGCCGCACCTCTGGCAACCATGTCATAGACATACACTTCCCATTCCTCCGCTGTCAGTTTCTGGTGAGGATTGGCTATATTGTCCAGACCATGACAGGCCGTGCAGGCTGTCAGTATCCTGTCCCTGCCCTTGCCTTCAGGAAAATCCTGGGCCTGAGTAATAACAGGCAACAGTAATCCCACAGCAAGCAGAAACAGTACTTTCCGATTCCAGCTGATGGTTGTTTTCATTTAATCCCCCGGAGATGATGTTATAAGTATGTTGCGTATCAGCATAATCTGCTCCGGATTCAGTGTCTAGAACATAGCCGCATGGGTGCAGTCAGCCTGGCCATAAATACACGAAATTTTCATAATTGCTTAACCCAGCATCCAAGCAACGATAACCAGGTATGCAGATATGGTTTATTCGACATCAACGTTTTCCGGCTAACCAGAAAACCAGCGTTGCAATAATACTGATTACGACGCTCCATCCCAGAGGAAAATAAAAGGTGAAGTTTTCCCGCCTGATATGAATATCGCCCGGTAGACGTGGAATACCTGCTGGTAGATAGGTGATCAGTACTCCTGCCACCATAAATATCAAACCAGTGAGTATCAGTATTTTCCCCATGGTTTATTCTACCTGTTTAGCTGAATATTATCGGCATTCCAGCGTTCCGGCAGACAGGACCTTAACTGCACCAAAAATGATAGGTTATTTTCAGGGCTTGGATTACTATTAAGCCATTCGTCTGCTCATTAATAATAAATAAATTATAATCAGGCACTATGAACAATACATTTCTGCGGTCGCTGTTACGTAAAAAATTCACCCGTTTCGAAGACGTCGAGGACAGTGGTCTGAACCGTTGTCTAAGTGCGCTGGATCTGACCATGCTCGGTATCGGAGCCATTATCGGAACCGGCATCTTTGTCTTGACCGGAATTGCAGCTGCCACACAGTCAGGCCCGGCCGTAGTGCTGTCATTCGTACTGGCGGGTGCGGCCTGTGCGTTTGCCGCCCTGTCTTATGCTGAACTCTCTGCCAGTATCGGCGGATGTGGTAGTGCTTACAGTTACAGTTATGCGGCCTTTGGTGAATTGTTTGCCTGGATCATTGGCTGGGATCTTTTGCTAGAATATGGCGTAGCGGTTGCCGCGGTTGCCAATGGCTGGTCAGGATATTTCCAGAATGCGCTGACCGCTATCGGCCTGAATCTACCTGAAGCACTGACCCGCGCCCCAAGTATGGGTGGCATCGTCAATCTGCCTGCAGCCTCAATTGTGCTGGTATTAATGGGTTTGCTAATTGTCGGTGTTAAACAAAGCGCTCGCTTTAACGTCATCATGGTATTTGTCAAACTGACAACGATAGCCGTATTTGTCGCCATCGCTGTATTTAATGTCAATCCCGCCAACTGGACACCATTCATGCCATTTGGCTGGTTTGCTGAAGATGCCGCAGGCAAACCGGTCGGGGTAATTGCCGGAGCATCTCTGGTGTTTTTTGCCTATGTCGGCTTTGACGCTGTATCAACTGCGGCAGAAGAAGCAAAAAATCCACAACGAGATCTGCCGATAGGCATTATTGCCTCCCTCGTTATTTGCACAATAGTTTATATCGTAGTGTCCGGACTCTTGACCGGAATTGTGCCCTACACTGAACTGAATGTCGCTTCACCGGTGGCCCATGCACTGCAATTACTTGGATTCAACTGGGCTTCAGGACTGGTCGCTACCGGCGTCATAACCGGACTGACTACGGTCATGCTGGTACTGTACTATGGTCTGACACGGATTATTTTTTCCATGTCACGTGATGGTTTATTACCCGGCGTATTCGCCACAGTTAATCCTAAAACCAGAACGCCGGTGCGCGTCATAGTCATTACTGGCATCATGATGAGCATCACAGCAGGTTTTATTCCACTGGGCCAACTGGCCGAGCTGGTTAATATTGGCACATTATTCGCTTTTGTAATGGTCTGCCTGGGTGTCCTCTTCCTGCGCGTACAACATCCTGATATAGCACGCCCGTTCAAAGCCCCTTATGGTTCTCTGTTCCCTATTCTTGGATTGATATCATGCACTATCCTGATACTGGCCTTGCCCAAGATCACCTGGATCAGATTCTTCCTCTGGTTAGTCGTTGGTATGGTTGTTTATTTCACGTATTCGATGAGTCGCAGTAAACTCGCCAGATAAAATCAGGACTACTGTAATTTTCCCTGCACAGGGAATGTAGCATCTGGCGCAGTTTGAACTATTCTTCCCAAAGAACTGTCGTATTTCTGATTACAGCTCACCTTGCATTATCCAGTCATATGCCTCCTCTGATGAAAACCGGACATGCTCCCACTTGAATACAGCATAAAAGTTCGTTTTTTTGAGTACTTGTTTGCAGATTATTCACTCCAATCAGTCAGCAGGTGAACTTTCGAACCTGGAATACTGTCAACCATAACAATGGTTCATCGTTATAGATGGCATAGCTTAACTAAAAGGAGATTTAACATTATGAAGCCACGAATAGTCTGGACCATTGCAATATTGCTGGTCACGTTGACTGCCGGCTGTGCATCCAACAGTTACAGCGAACGACAGGCCGTCGGCGGACTAACCGGTGCAGCACTGGGTGGTTTGCTTGGGGCGCAATTTGGAGGCCATCGTGGTAATGATCGCCTGATTACAACCGGAATTGGTGTGTTCATCGGCTCGTTGATTGGCAGCGAAATCGGCCGCTCAATGGATGAGGTCGATAGATTGAAGACAAACGAAGCCATCAATCGTGCGCAATCTGCACCTATAGGTGAAAAAATCAGCTGGAATAATCCGGAGAAAAGCCATTCTGGCTCGGTAACACCAACAAGGGATGGCAGGTCAGAATCTGGCGGTTATTGCCGGGAGTTTTATCAGACTGTTTCCATCGGTGGTAAAACAGAAGATGCCTATGGCGTAGCGTGTCAGCAACCAGATGGAACCTGGCGTATCGTCCAGAATTAATTTTTGAACTTTCCCTGAAGACGCAAGGTCAGAGTACCTGTCTCCTCTTGAAGTAATTTTTAGCGGTTACAGGCGTTAAGGATTGTGTAGTCTTGATTATGGTTAAAAACGGGTTTTCGGCACCCCCTCCCCCCCGCCGGGAACCCGAACTTCCATAGTGCAGATTCATGATCTTTTAGCCCGGGTTATCTTGCAAAACAAGTTAACCCGGGCTTACTTTTTTTAGTCAGAAAACATCAATCATTCATCCGGATTCAGGATGGCACCCTGCAAATCACGGATCATTTCAGTAATTGCCAATGACACCTTTTCAATTGCATCAGCCTCGGTACTACGCATGACCAGATTGACACCAGGCTTGCCCATACGAAAAATCGGATAACTGCCGATACTCACATCGGCAAACTGATGCTGTACCGCAGTTAATTTTTCAGCAAACACGCCTTCAGCGAGATTGGTTCTGATGCTGACGGTCAACATGGGTTTGCCCCCAATCAACAAATTGACCATACCTTCAAACATGGCCTGCATGATTGAAGGCACCCCGGGAAATACAAACACATTCCCGAGTTGAAATCCCGGAGCACCACTAACCGGATTCTGAATCAGCGTTGCGCCAACCGGAATATCAGCCATTTTCAGTCTGGCCTCATTTAACATGCCGGGGGCATAGTATTTATCCATTATGGCGACGGCCTCCGGATTCCTATCCACTTTGACCCCGAACGCCAGTGCTACCGCCGCCGTGGTTATATCATCATGGGTTGGCCCGATCCCGCCAGTGGTAAATACATAGTGATAATGAGCGCGACAATGATTAACGGTTTCCACAATGACATCTTGATCATCTTCAATCACTCTCGCGTGTTGCAGCCGAATACCCAGCTCGTCACATCGCTTACCGAGGAATGCCAGATTAGCGTCACGGGTGCGACCTGACAGGATTTCGTTACCAATGATGATGACGGCTGCGGTTGGATTTTGGGAAGTGTTCATCGCGGATAACTGCTGAGTTAATCAGGAATAAAACAGTACGTAAATTTTATCAGGCCGCCTGAACCGGAATCGCGTCCTTGACCCTTTCTACACGATTCTGCTCGTCCAGATAGACCAGCACCGGCTTGAATCTGGCCATTTCCTTTTCATCCAGCCCGATATAGCTGCAAATGATTACCCGATCACCACAACTGGCCTTATGAGCAGCAGCACCATTGACGGAAATAATGCGTGAATTTTCTTCAGCGCGGATAGCGTAGGTCGTAAATCTTTCACCATTGGTAACATTATAAATCTGGATCTGTTCGTATTCGCGTATACCCGCCAAATCGAGCAATTTGCCATCAATCGCACAGGAACCATCATAGTTCAGCTCCGAGTGTGTTACACAGGCCTTGTGCAATTTTGCTTTTAGAACAATCAGTTGCATACCAATCCCTATTCTGTTGCATTGCAAGATAAATTATCCAGAATCCAGACGCACAAATCAATTGGTATTACGGTTGAATGACCTTCTACCAGTACCTATTGTGCTAGTGGGTGACCACCTTGATGTTATCGATCAATCTTGCTGTGCCTAACCAGGCTGCAACCAGTATGGACAGCTCACGGTCATTCGTGCCGGGAGCACCCAGATCGGATGTACGACGTACGCTGACATATTCTGGCCTGAACCCAGCCAACTCCAGCTTTTGCATGCATTCGATTTCAATCGAGGCAAAATCCGCGTTCGATTGATTCTGGATTTTTTCCGCCGCCTTCTGCAGTGTCCGGTAGATTTCCGGGGCAAGCTGACGCTGTGTCGCCGTTAAATAGGCGTTACGTGAACTCATTGCCAGCCCATCCGTTTCGCGAATAATCGGCATGCCGATAATATCGGTGGGTATACACAACTCTGACACCAAACGACGTATGATCAGCAATTGCTGAAAATCCTTTTCACCAAACAAGGCCACGTTGGCGGTCACATTAATCAGTAATTTGGTAACGACCGTTGCCACACCGGAAAAATGATCAGGACGGAATTTGCCACAGAGTATGGTAGATAACTCCGGTACATTGACTCTGGTATCAACATCCATACCGCCGGGATAAAGTTCCTTCAGATTCGGAGTAAATAACAGGTCCAGCCCGCACGATTCAAGTTTTTGTCTGTCAGCCTCGAGTGTGCTCGGATATTTTTCATAATCCTCCCCTTTACCAAACTGGATTGGATTAACAAAAATACTGACCACCGTCCTGTCACAGAGCTGTCGCCCCCGTTCCAGCAGTGACAAATGTCCATCATGCAGATTGCCCATGGTTGGCACAAATGCAACGCGTAGGCCTTGCTGTTTCCAGTCGGCAATTTGCTGACGCAAGTCGGGTAGATTATTTACAGTTATCATTTATTCGAGACTATTCCAGATTATCGTTGTCACGGAACGCCGACAGGGCAAGAGCCCTAGTCAAAACTCTGCGCGCTGGTTGGAAATGTTCCATTTTTTACAGCGGTTATATAGTTGCTGACTGCCGTGCTGATACTACCACCCTGCTGCAGAAAATCATTGGCCATTTTAGGTATATATCCCGACAAGCCAATCACATCGTACATCACCAGAATTTGACCATCACAGTCCACTCCGGCACCGATACCGATAGTCGGTATTGACAGTGCTACCGAGATTTTTGCAGCCAGCAGACGCGGTATACATTCGAGTACAATCATGTCCACGCCTGCATGCTCGAGTGCAATTGCATCTGCAAGTATGCGTCCGGCATCTTCCTCGTTGCGGCCCTGTACCTTGTAGCCACCGTATTTATGCACCGACTGCGGTTGCAAGCCCAGATGTCCACATACTGCGACACCATTCTGGCAGAGTGATTTGACCTGATCCAGAATTTCGCTGCCGCCTTCCAGCTTGACCATGTGCGCGCCGCCTTCATTGATCAAACGTCTGGCGTTGTTCAGTGCCTGCACGGAGTCCGTATAACTGTTACAGGGCATATCTGCCACCAGCAGGGTTTGTTGTAATCCACGACTGACCAGACGGGTGTGGTAAATCATGTCTTCCATGCTCACCTTTAACGTATCGGCTTCACCCTGCAACACCATACCGAGTGAGTCACCGACCAGTACGAAATCAATTCCGGCCTTTTCCAGCAGACGGGCAAAACTCGCGTCGTATGCCGTCAAACTGGCAATTTTCTCACCGGACTTTTTCAACTCCCGCAAGCGGGACACACGTTGAGAGCCTTTCATATGTCCCTGGGATTGAAATAATGTCTACCGGGCGGCAGATTCTGCACATGGTTCAACAACATTTCAAAATTACGATCATTCCGGGCGAGGTCAAAATCAGCAGTGTTAACTATCAACAGTGGAGACTGTGTGTAATTATAAAAAAAATCGATATAGGCATCAGATACTTTTTTCAGATATTCCTCTGTGATATTTCTTTCAAAATCCACACCTCGTTCATAGACACGACGCACCAGATCATCAACACTGGCCTGCAGATAAATCACCAGATCCGGCGCCGGTGCTTCCAGCATCAGACGGTTATATACCTGATAATAAAGATCCAGTTCATGATCATTCAGTGTGATACCGGCAAACAAGCGATCCTTTTGCACCAGAAAATCAGCCACGAGTGCTGGCTTGAAGATATCCGTCTGGCGCAGTGTTTCCATCTGACGCACGCGTTGAAACAAAAATGACAGTTGCGTCGGTAACGCAGCGGCTTTCGGGTCCTGATAAAATTTTGGTAAAAATGGATTGTCAGCTGCAGACTCCAGCAACAGATCTATGCCCAGCGATTCGGCGAGTCGTCTGGCCAGCGTGGTCTTGCCTACACCAATTGGACCTTCGATCACGATATATTTCGGACTGACCCGGTTCATGACAAAACAACCCTGACCGGCGGGTCCATTTGTACCCGTTGATACAGTTCAGAAAGCCGACCAAGCTTGGGAATAACAAGCTCTGGTGCAATTTCCAGCAATGGGCATAACACAAAGCTGCGTTCAGCCATGTGTGGATGTGGTACTGTCAGTTTTTCAGTCTTGATTATCATGTTTCCATATAGCAACAGATCCAGGTCCAGTGTTCGTGGTCCCCAGTGCTGTGTACGTACCCGACCATGTTTTTGTTCCAGTTGTTGCAGCTGTTCCAGCAAACTCTGTGCAGATAACTCCGTCTCCAGCTGCACAACCGCGTTGATAAAATCCGGCTGATCCTGTGGACCTATCGGCGCACTGCGATAAAGCGAAGATATTTTAACCTTGCAACAATCCGGCAATAACTCAAGTTCAGCCATGGCATCCAGTACATGTTTTTCAGGCTGGTCGAGGTTACTACCCAGACCAATGTATGCAACGATCATTCGGCTGGCGGTTTACGTGACCGATTTCTTCCACCACGTCGTCTTCTCTTGCGTGGTTCTGACGGGCGACTCGCCTGTGCGTTCAACATTTCGGGATTTGCCAGCAGGGTTGTCCACCAGTCTGCCAGTTCCTTTTCATTTTCGCCTGCTTCGGTTCGTAATAACAGAAAATCATAACCCGCCCGGAATTTCGGATGAGTTAACAGTTTTTGCGGGTGATTGCCCTTGATACGGCGCAAGCGTGTCTGCAACTGCCAGATATCTCGGGCCATCTGTGTATATCTGCGCGGCATCGCCGTCCGGCTAACCTGCTTGGAAATGACCACATCACTGGCCAGATTGATTGAATCAAGCTCGGACAGCCCGGTCTCCATATAAGCCCTGGCCGTTTCCAGCATTGGTATCCATAACAAGGCGGCGATTAAAAATCCGGGAGACACCGGTTTGCCTTCAGCTATCCGGCTGTCTGTGTTTCCAAGTGCATGTATCAGCAAGGTATGGGGAAACCCGCCTTCCTGCATCTGTAATGCGGCGTCAGTCTGCGGGAACAGAATACGGAATAGATCGTAGTGCCGGAGTTGCTCAAAGGTCTGTAGTGCCGAACCGCCGGTAAACAACTTGATACATTCCTCGAACAGTCTTGCCGGGGGAATATCGGCCAGCAATTCGGTCAGTCTGAAGATGGGTTCTTCTGTTTCCGGTTCAATACGAAAACCCAGTTTGACGGCAAACCGGACGGCTCGCAGCATCCTCACCGGATCTTCAATATACCGCTGATCAGGATTGCCGATCAGACGAATCCGGCCAGCACGTATATCCTTCATGCCACCGACATAATCGATGACAGAAAAATCCTCGATATTGTAATACAGTGAATTAACTGTGAAATCGCGTCGCCAGGCATCATCATCAATTGTGCCATAGACATTGTCCTGCAGAATTCTTCCCTCGGCCACCACACCCTCATCCTCAAATGTGTTGTGGTGGGCTCGGAAAGTCGATACCTCGATAATTTCATCGCCATAGCGGACATGGGCGAGTCGGAACCGTCTACCTATCAAACGACTGTTACGAAATAACTCACGTATCTGTTCGGGCCTGGCATCCGTTGCCACATCAAAATCTTTCGGTTCCCGTCCCAGCAGTAAATCCCGTACGCTGCCGCCAACCAGATAAGCGCCATAGCCGCCATTTTTCAGGCGATACAAAACCTTGAGCGCACTCTCGCTGATTTGATCACGGGATATATTATGCTCGGCGCGAGGTATTACCTGCGGCCTAGGTTGGATACGGCTGACGTTACTGGTTTCAATCGTTGTTTTCATGAAAATAAATTATTCATCGCGCTATAATGCTGGAACCGGTCTGCATCGTACCATCGACTCAATGGCGATATCGGTATTGTGTCGAGAGCATCATAGTGGATACGATACAGTAGATTCCGGTTCGATTCACACTATGATCTGCATAGATTCATCAGTATTATAGTGTTTTAAACTGTTTTGCTCCCTTCGTCTAGTGGCCCAGGACGTTGCCCTCTCACGGCGAAAACAGGGGTTCGAGTCCCCTAGGGAGCGCCAATACATACAGGCATTACAGTTTTTTTGTAATGCCTGTATGTATTGGCTTTCTTGGAAATCTCGAACCCCGTCATTATGACGGTTCGACAAATTAGCAGGACAGCTGATTTGGACGCTGCCCGTAGGGCAGCGCACACAGTGCGAGCAACAGGGATGTTGCGAGTCAATCCCCTGGGGTGCGTTTTTGTTAACTGGCATTCTTTAAGGATCCCGAATCCCTTCATTACCGTTGTACATTAATTCAGATAACTACTGACAAATACATGACAACTGACATCACTCGCAGCAATCTGCTTCGTCGCCTGTTGGCAATCAGCTACGATTGCCTGTTGCTGACCGGATTGTTATTTCTTGCCACCGCCGCGTTACTTCCTTTTACAGGCGGCAAAGCCATTCATAGCGGTAATTTTCTGTTTATGCTGTATCTATTGTTCTGCAACTATCTGTATTTCGGCTGGCAATGGACGCACGGCGGCCAGACACTGGGTATGCGCGCCTGGAAAATACGGTTGATGGGCTTGCAACAGCAACCTGTGAACTGGACCATGGCCAGCAAACGTTTCGGTTTGGCATTGCTGTCCTGGATGTTTCTGGGTGCAGGTTTTTTCTGGTCCCTGATCGATGCACAAGGACTGACCTTCCATGATCGATATTCGGAAACGGGTCTGTTCAGGGTGTAATGTACCCTGTGTACTGAAAGCATATTAGTTCCGCATCAGCGACAGAATCAACAGATAAAGAAATAGGGTCGGAGCCACCACACTGATGGCCGGCTGGATCTGATACACCACTCCCAGATTCACACTCACCTGATTACACAGATGAAACAGTATGCCCGCGAGTGCACCGGTAAACACACGTTGACCCAGTGCAACGGATCGACCATTACCTTTTACCAGCGGAATGGCCAGCAGGATCATGCCCAGTATCGAAAACGGCTTGATTAATTTTGACCACAACACCTGTTCATACAGACGACTGTCCTGCGAGTTTTGCTGCAGATAGCTGATGTAATTGAGCAGTCCGGCCACAGTCAGAAAACGGGGCTCAACAATGACAACATTGATAATGTCCGGACTCAACAGGGAATCCCAGGTCGCCTGCTGCAAGCTACGGTTCACGATTTTTTCATCCTTGATGACCGATTCGGTAATGTTTTGCATACGCCATTTACCCCCGTCATAGATGGCACTCTCGGCCTGCATACTGTTGTGTAATTTGCCATCCGGACCAAACTGGTAAACATAGATTTGTTCAATCCTGTTACCCGGTAAAACCTTACGTATGTTTACATAACTGTTACCGTCGCGTATCCAGAAACCATAACGAGTCTTCAGGCTGATTTGTTCTGACATCGACAATGAACGCAGGTTTTGTGCCATCTCCTCACTATACGGCGCCAGCATTTCACCAATCACAATGGCCAGCAACACTATCAAGAACGATGCATTCATCAAGACAGTTGCCAGACGATTTCTGGAAACACCCGAGGTATAAATCACATCGAGTTCATTATTGCGCGCCAATAGTCCCATTACCGACATGCTGCCAATCACGGCAGCAATCGGAAACAAATCATAGATCATGCTGGGTATACTCAACACCACATACACACAGGCCTGAAACACACCATACTTGCCACGACCTGTGTCTTCCAGCTGATCTATCAGGGTGAAAAATGAAAACAGTGCAACCAGCAGAAACAAGGCCAGCAGCGTAGTCCAGATCAGGTCACGGGTGATGTAACGTTGCAGTAACTTCAATCTCATAGCGGCTTACTGCTCCGCTGTTTGTACCAGTTACGAATGGCGGGATACTTCAGAAGCAACATCGTCACAGACAGTAACGACAGATGCACCCACCACAGTCCGATAGACACGGGCAATTCACCTCTTTGCACCAGTGTTCTGGATAGTCCCAACAGATTGCTGTAAATCAGGTAAACCAATATGCAGATAAAAACCGGTACATAACGGTTATCGCGTGTTACATAACGATTGATGGCAAACGCAAACAATGGCAGTAACAGTACCGCGATGACAAACGAGAGCCGCCATTGCAGCTCGGCCCTGTGTGGCAACTGCCCGGAGTGCAGTAGCACAGATGTGGGCAGGGTTTCTACCCTGCCCGTCGACAAACCACGCTCGCCCTGTCGCAACAACACAGCGTAATTGCGAAAGCGTGTAATCTGGTAATCGAGTGTGCCCGGCTCGCCCACATAACGATTGCCTTCAGTAAAGCGAACATAGCGGCTACCGGTTTCCGGTTTGACAAACAATCTGGCGCTATCGGCATTGAGCACACCCAATTGGCCATTCTGACGAACCTGGAGAAAAACATTCTTCATGGTCTCATTCAGATTGGTCATCTGCTCAACATAAACCACCATATCGCCCTTGCTGAACTCACGAAAATGTCCGGCGGCTATGCCGGTGATATCCGCTTCGGTTTCTGCCCGGCTGGTCAGATCACGCACCTCGGCTTCTGCCCAGGGCGACACATAGAAACTAATCATAAAAACCAGCGTGGCAAACAAGGTGGAAAATTTCAGGATAGATCGGATTGTGTACCCTTCTGAGATACCAGCGCTGGAAACCACCGTCAATTCCCGATCCTGAGACATTCTAGACAAGGCCAGCATAACCCCAAGCAACAGCGAAACCGGTAACAGCCTGGGCAATAGTGACAACATTTTCATGGACAGCATTTGCAGAATCAGGTCAGTCGCCAGTTCGCCTGCGGCCGCTTCAGCCAGATAATCCACGAACCGATCACTCGCCAGTATCACCAGTAAAAAGGTGATTATCCATCCGAGTTTTGTCAGGATTTCCTTCTGTATATAACGCTCAAGTATCATCTTTTAATTTGCCGACCGGTCATCTACATTAATACATTTTACCCGATACACATGTTAAACTGTGGACAAAATGTCAGGTCCTCCTGATTTGGACTGCATAAGCATACTGGCACAAACACTTTAAACCAACCTGGGGATAGTACAGAAGATCATGGAATTCATCATCAAAAGCGGGAATCCTGAAAAACAGCGGACGGCCTGTCTGATCGTGGGTATATGTGAACCTCGGCGCCTGAGCACTGCCGCCCGAGCAATTGACAAGGCCAGCAGCAAACATTTGTCGAATCTGGTACGCCGGGGAGACATGGATGGCAAGCTGGGACAGTCACTGGTGCTGCATAATGTTCCAGGATTGCTGGCAGACCGCGTTATGTTGATCGGTTGTGGACGTGAACGCGATCTCGATGATCAGAAATACCGGAAAATCATCGAAACCAGTATCAAGCAACTGAGCCAGACGGGTGCAACCGAAGCAGTCAGTTATCTACCGGAACTGAATATCAAAGGCCGGGATATCCGCTGGAAGATCAGACAGGCGGTGGAAATTACCAACCATCATCTATATCAGTTCACCGAATTCAAGAGCAAGAAAAAACGTGAGAAGAAATCCTTGTGCCGACTGGTATTAACCGTACCGTCCAGACGCGAACTCACCGCCGGGGATCTGGCGATCAAGGAAGCACAGGGTATCTCCAAGGGCATACGCCTGACCCGTGATCTGGCTAACCGGCCTTCCAATGTCTGCACACCGAGCCATCTGGCCGCACAGGCACAGCATCTCGGCAAAACCTATAAAAACATCAAGGTGAACGTGCTCGAACGCGATGAAATGCGCAAGCTCGGCATGAACTCATTATTGTCCGTCTCTGCCGGTTCAGCTGAACCACCAAAATTAATCACGCTTGAGTATCTGAACGGACGCAAGGACAGCAAACCAATCGTACTCGTAGGCAAGGGCGTCACCTTTGATACCGGCGGTATCTCAATCAAGCCGGCTGCCGCAATGGATGAAATGAAATTTGATATGTGCGGTGCGGCATCTGTACTCGGAGTCATGTGCGCCGTGGCCGAACTCGGACTGCCAATCAATCTGGTCGGTGTGATTCCGACGGTGGAAAACATGCCTAGCGGCACAGCGACCAAGCCAGGCGATATCTTCACCACGATGTCCGGCCAGACGGTTGAAGTACTGAACACCGATGCCGAGGGCAGACTGATTTTATGTGATGCCTTGACCTACAGCGGACGTTACAACCCGGACGTGGTGATCGATATTGCCACGCTGACTGGCGCCTGTGTTGTCGCCTTGGGCAAGGTCGCTACCGGACTGCTGGGTAACCACAGTCCGCTCGCGAATGATCTGTTGGCGGCGGGTGAATATACCGGCGACCGGGCCTGGCAGTTGCCCTTGTGGGACGAATATCAGTCGCTGCTGGACAGTCCGTTTGCCGACATGGCCAATATCGGTGGGCGCGACGGTGGTACCATCACAGCCGCCTGTTTCCTGTCACGCTATACCAAAAATTACCGCTGGGCCCATCTGGACATCGCCGGTACCGCCTGGACCTCGGGTGCCGACAAGGGTGCCACCGGTCGACCGGTCAAACTGTTGATGCAATACATCCTGGATAAATGTTGATATCGTTTCCCGACCTGTTGCAGATCTGAACCGGAATGGCTCGCGTAGATTTTTATATACTGAACGGTAATACACCGCCAGCGCGATTTTCCTGCAAACTTGCGAGCAAGGCTCATCATCAGGGCAACACCGTTTATATACTGGCAGCGGATCGCACTGAAGCCGCTCAACTGGATGATCTGCTATGGACCTTTCAGGACACCAGTTTTGTGCCACATGCCTGTGTGGATGTGGCGGCACCGGGTACACCGGTTGTGATTGGCTGGCCGGAAGCACAGGCACCACAGACTGATGTTTTTATCAATCTGACCGATACTATCCCTGCGAGTAGTCAGGGCTTTAACCGTCTGGTTGAAATCATTGCTGATGAAGCGACACAACGCGAACGCGGACGTGCCCGTTATAAAACGTACCGTGAACAGGGATATGAAATGAACAATCACACGATTAGCCCGGAGCAAGCCAGTGCCTGATTCCACCTCCCGCGGCAAGACCGTGCTGACTGATAAAATTGACGAGCTTGAATCTCTGTTAAGCGATCAGACCAGACAACCGGCAACATCCGGCACACCGCCATCCGAGCCGCGCTACAACCTCCCGATTCTGGACGATCTGTTTATTCCGGATGAAGAAGAAGACTTTGTTGACCTGGATGACGAGGAAGAAATCGAGCCGGAACAGCGGCTGGAACAGATTGCCGATGATCTGGAAGTGAAACTCAGCCAGGAGCTGGACGAGATTGTCAGCCTGCTTAAAACCAATATGAAGGAAAGTATTCTAAGCGAACTGCAATCGCTGCTGAAAAACGAATCCCGTAAAAAAGCCGACAGCTAAACTGTGTTGTACAGAGATTCTTGCTGTGTAGCAGCCCCGCTTTCGGCATAATTCACCCCCATACTCCCACACTATGAATTGACGATGGAAAAGACCTACAACCCGAAACAGATTGAAGCCGATTGGTACCAGAGCTGGGAACAGGCGGGCCATTTTGCCGCGCATGGCGAACAATCGCCTTATTGCATCATGCTGCCGCCACCGAACGTGACCGGCAACCTGCACATGGGTCACGCATTTCAGCAAACACTGATGGACGTGATGATTCGTTATCACCGCATGCGCGGTGACGCGACGCTATGGCAAGGCGGCACCGATCATGCCGGTATCGCCACGCAAATGGTGGTTGAACGTCAGCTGGGCCTGCAAGGCAAGTCGCGCCATGATCTTGGCCGCGAAAAATTCGTTGAGGCCGTTTGGAAGTGGAAAGAAGAATCCGGTAGCACGATCACGAACCAGTCGCGCCGACTCGGTGCGTCGATGGACTGGTCACGCGAGCGCTTCACCATGGACGCGGGTTTGTCCGAGGCAGTCAAGGAAGTGTTTGTACGCCTGCATGATGAAGGTCTGATCTACCGTGGTAAACGGCTGGTCAACTGGGATCCGGTATTACACACGGCTATCTCTGATCTGGAAGTACTCTCCACCGAGGAAGACGGCTCGATGTGGCATATACGTTACCCACGAGTTGATGGTAAAGGCTATGTCGTCGTCGCCACCACACGTCCGGAGACGATGCTTGGCGATGCGGCTGTAGCCGTGCACCCCGAGGATGAACGTTACCGCGACCTGATTGGAAAGCTGCTTGAATTGCCACTGACAGGCCGACAGATACCCGTCATCGCTGATGACTATGTCGATCCGCAATTCGGCACTGGCTGTGTAAAGATTACCCCGGCACATGACTTTAATGACTACGGCGTCTGGTCACGTCATAAGGAGTCCGCTGCACTGAAAGCACTGCCGTTCAATGGCCTGATCAATATCTTTACCAAAGATGCCAGTCTGGTCACTGAATCAGTCGACAAAACGATCAGCAATCCGGCATCGGACTTGATCCCCGAAGTTTATCGTGGTCTGGATCGCTTCGCCGCCCGCAAACAGATCGTCGCTGATCTCGAAACCGCCGACCTGCTGGAAAAAACCGCACCGCACAAGCTGATGGTTCCGCGTGGCGATCGCTCGAACGCAGTCATCGAACCGTATCTGACCGACCAGTGGTATGTGAAGATCCAGCCGCTCGCCGATCCGGCGATCAAGGCCGTCGAGAATGGCGACATCAAGTTTGTTCCGGAGAACTGGACCAAGACCTATTTTGAATGGATGCGCAATATTGAAGACTGGTGCATCAGCCGCCAGCTGTGGTGGGGCCACCAGATCCCGGCCTGGTACGACGAAGCCGGTAACATCTATGTTGGACGTAATGAGGCAGAGGTCAGAGAAAAGTATTCATCAGTCCTCACCCCTCACACCTCACTCAAACAAGATGAAGACGTACTCGACACCTGGTTCTCGTCTGCCTTGTGGCCGTTCACCACGCTGGGTTGGCCGGACAATACCAAAGAGTTGAAACAGTTTTATCCGACCAGCGTACTGGTCACCGGTTTTGACATTATCTTTTTCTGGGTTGCCCGCATGATCATGATGGGCCTGAAGTTCATGGGCGATGTGCCGTTCCGCGAGGTTTATATTCACGGTCTGGTGCGCGACTCGGAAGGCCAGAAGATGTCCAAATCGAAAGGTAATATTCTTGACCCGCTCGATCTGATCGACGGTATTGATCTGGAAACGCTGGTGAAGAAGCGCACAGTTGGACTGATGCGCCCGAAAGACGCACCAAAAATAGAGAAGTCCACGCGCAAACAATTTCCAGACGGCATCGAATCCTACGGCACCGACGCACTGCGTTTTACCTTTGCCATCCTCGCCACGCAGGGCCGCGGTATCAATTTTGATGTTGCCCGCATTCAGGGTTACCGCAACTTTTGCAACAAGTTATGGAACGCCAGCCGTTACGTGATGATGTGCATGGAAGCAAACACGCTCGACATCCATAGTGGTAATAAAGAGTTCAATCTGGCCGAGCGCTGGATCAACACACGCCTCGCTCACGCTGTAAATGACATCAACCAGGGCATCAATAACTACCGCTTTGATCTGTCTGCGCAGGCCATCTATGAATTTACCTGGGACGAATACTGCGACTGGTATCTGGAACTGTCGAAGGTCACGTTGACCGGCACAGATGCGACAGACGCGGCCAAACGCGGCACGCTATACACTTTGTTGAATGTGCTGGAAACACTGCTGCGTCTGATGCACCCATTCACTCCGTTCATCACCGAAGAGATCTGGCAACGCGTTGCTCCGCTGCTGAACAAGACGGCACCGACGATTATGTTGCAAGCGTACCCGCAGAAAACCGATCTCTCCACCGACGACGCGGCGATGATGGAGATGGAATGGGTCAAGTCATTCATCCTCGGTGTACGCCGCATACGCTCCGAACGCGACATCGCCCCGGGCAAGGCACTGGCCGTGCAGGTGAAAGGTGGCAACAATAACGAACGTAACTGGCTCGCCGCAAACCGCCACTACATCACCGCACTGGCCAAGACCGCCAGTATCACTGACGTTACCCAGGCCGATGATGATGCGGTAATTGCTCTTGCTGGCGAGATGACTATCATTGTTCCTCTTGCTGATTTGATCGACCCGAAAGCCGAGGCCGCCCGACTTGAAAAGGAACTGACCAGGTTACGCAGCGAACGCGAACGCCTCACCACCAAACTGGCCAACAGTGACTTCACCGACCGCGCTCCGGCACCGGTTGTACAGAAAGAACGCGACCGCCTGGCAGAAGTCGTCGACGGATTGGGCAAGCTGGAAGAACAATATCAGCGGATACTGAAACTGATCTCTTGATTCCTTTATCTGTTTGTTAGTCCCCGATTTATTCAGGTGTAATTCAGTCAATCCGGATATCGTTCTGCGTAAATTGAGTAAATTGTTGCTTTAATCGCTATAATGGCCGCCTATCCCTCTATTCGGGACACGTGAGCTAGGTACGGGCAACAGTATGTTCGACAATATCAAAGAAGACATCCAGACCATATTTGATCGGGATCCAGCGGCACGATCTGCGGTGGAAACGCTGATCGCCAGTGCCGGTCTGCATGCGATCCTGTTTCACCGGATGAACCACTGGCTGTGGAACAAAAAGCTGTACCTGCCAGCGCGTATCGGTTCACATCTGGCGCGCTTTCTTACCGGCGTGGAAATCCATCCCGGCGCAAAAATAGGCAAACGGTTTTTTATTGATCATGGGATGGGGGTGGTCATAGGCGAGACAGCCGAGATTGCCGATGATTGCTCGATCTATCACGGTGTCACGCTCGGCGGCACTTCCTGGAACAAGGGTAAGCGCCATCCCACGCTGGAAAAAGGCGTGATCATTGGTGCTGGTGCGGTAATTCTCGGCCCCATCACGCTGGGCGCAGATTCCAAGATTGGTTCAAACGCCGTGGTGGTCAAGGATGTACCTGCCGGCGCTACCGTGGTCGGTATTCCCGGTCGTGTGGTATCCACGCGTCTGGGCGCTGACAAACAGGACAAGGAAATCCAGCGACATGCCATGGCAAAAAAGATTGGCTTTGATGCTTATGGGACCACTCCGGATATGCCGGACCCGATACAGAATGCGCTCGACTCGATGCTTGACCATATGCACAAGGTGGATCTGGAACTGGAAGAATTGAAGAAGAAAATTAACCAGAAATAGATTCTTATGTCCTGTTACAAACAGGATACAATTCACCCGCTTTGTTTTGATGCAATTGCGCCACTTGTTGCACTAATCCCGTTCAAAATCTCCTTGCTGATTATCTGGTTGCCTGTCAGCAAATAACCCTATAATTTGGTAACAACTTCCAGACAATGAAAAATTGCTGAACATGACTTCCTATACCCTGAGCACGATACACAAGATTGCCAAGTCGATAGACCGATCGGTTGATTTGTCGCAGGCCTTGAACAATCTGGTGCAGGGTATCCATGAAGCACTGGATGTGGATGTCTGCTCGTTGTATCTGAGTGATTACAACAGCTCGATCAACATCCTGATGGCTACCCATGGGCTGAATCCGGACATGGTTGGCACCATCGAGATTGCTTTTGAAGAAGGGCTGGTCGGCCTCGTTACCCAGACGATGGAACCGGTCAATGTGGACAATGCACCGGACCATCCGCGGTTCAAATATATTCCTGAGATCGGCGAGGATCCGTTCCTGTCGTTTCTGGGTGTACCCATATCACACCATGGCGAACATCTAGCTGTACTGGTGATCCAACAAAAATCGGCACGCCGATTTAGCGATCAAGATATTGCTTTTCTGACCACACTGGCGGCTCTGATTGCCGGTAATATTGCACTGGCCAAGGCCCGTGGTTTACTCGAACGCCTGCTGGCCGGTACCCATAAGACCGGTGGCTTATTCAATGGAGTAGCGGGTGCACCGGGGATTGCCATCGGTGTCGGAGTGGTCACTTACAACCCGATAGATCTTGCCTCCGTACCAAATCGAAATTCGGAAGATCCTGACAAGGAGGAATCCCGGTTTCGGGTAGCCATCAACAAAGCGGTTACAGAACTGAACAGTATTGGCCAGATTTACAGCGATACGCTGCCGGAAGCAGACAGACTGCTGTTTGATGCGTACGCACTGATTGCCAGCGATGAAGAATTGATTCAGACCACGATTACGAAGATCCATGCTGGCAACTGGGCGCCCGGGGCCCTGCGCGAAACCATAGACGGTTATGCCGCGCAATTTGAGGCGATGGACAACGACTACATGCGTGAACGCGCGAACGACATGCGCGATATTGGCAACCGGATACTCGGTTATTTGCAGGCCGAGGAGCAGCATGACCGCCACTATCCGGACAAGACTATTCTGGTTGGTGAAAATCTCAGTCCGCTGGATTTGGCAAAAGTACCTGCGCATAAATTGGTCGGTATTGTCTCCGGCCATGGTTCTGGTTATTCACATCTGGCCATCCTTGCCCATGCACTGAACATACCGGCGGTACTGGGCTTTTCGCGACAATTGCCGATTGCAAAGCTGGATGAGAAAAAACTGGTTATTGATGGCTATCAGGGCAATATTCTGGTGGCACCAAACGAGTCAGAACTGGTGGCCTACCAGGAACTGGTTGAAGGTCAGGCCCAGCTAGATCAGAAGTTGTCACTGCTGGCAAACGAGACGGCCACCACACCCGATGGAGTGCGCATCCGGCTATACACCAACACAGGCTTGTTGACTGGCTTTACCCATGCCATTGATGTGGGAACCGAAGGGATTGGTTTGTACCGGACAGAACTGCCCTTCATGAACAGTGAAAATTTTCCCAGTGAGGAAGAGCAGGAAACCTTATATCGCCAGGTGCTGGAAGCGTATGCGCCACGTCCGGTTACGCTAAGAACACTGGACGCCGGTGGTGACAAGATGTTGCCTTATTTTAATGTGGTGGAGCCCAATCCGTTTCTCGGTTGGCGCGGTATTCGTCTTACTCTGGATCATCCCGATATCCTGCTGACGCAGCTACGGGCCATGCTGAAAGCCAGCAAGGGAATGAACAATCTCAAGATTTTATTACCGATGATCAGCAATACCAGTGAACTCGACCATGCGGTACGACTGATACAACGGGCCTACGAGCAGGTCACCAGCAGCGGCGTCAAAATCACGTTCCCACAAATCGGTGCAATGATCGAAGTCCCTTCGGCGGTTTATCAGATTGATTCTATACTGCAACGTGTGGATTATATTTCTGTCGGCACCAACGACCTGATCCAGTACTTGCTCGCAATTGATCGTAATAATGAGCTGGTCGCCAAAATGTTTGATCCCTTACATCCGGCAGTACTGCGGGCGCTGGCGGACATTGTGGCCGCGGCAAAACGACATAAAAAACACGTATCGATCTGCGGAGAAGCGGCGGGTGACCCCTTGCTTGCAATACTGCTTATCGCACTGAAGGTAGACAGCCTTAGTCTCAGTGCCGGTGATTTGCCCCGCATTAAATGGGTCATACGCACTTTCAGCCATTCAGATGCGGCAATCCTCTGGGAAAAAGCATTGAAATTCGAGGAAACCCGGTCAATACGTCAAATGATGACTCTGGAACTGGACAAACATGGTCTAGGTGGGCTGATTCGGGCGGAAAAGAAAAAGACCTCCTCCAGCAAAAAGAGAAAATAGCCTTTATAACAATAGCTTACAGTTTTTCTGCCCAGGCCTGATCCAACCTGTTCCTGGTCCGCTTTCATAAAATCAGACGCAGACCTCCCAAAACACGGATTAATCAAAAATTCCACAAAAAACACGGGTTTAACCCATACAGACGCCTGTAAAAAACGTCGTTTTCAGCATATACTTCGCTGTCCAAAGTACAGTACATAACCTGCTTACAAATACTGATACAGCCGGTCTACCAAGGACAATAAGCGTGAACAACATAACGAACGCTAATTTTGCGTTTGATCCAATCCGTACTAGCTCCATCAACCGTGCCCCCAGGCCTGCCACGGGCTGGTGGTCAGCGGGTAATCATAATGTGGCTATCACCACCCGCACACTGGACCAGGCGATCGCTACCATTACCGATCCGATCTATGTCGTGGACAGGGATGGTACCGAAATCTATACGCCAGAGGGTACGGCCACGCTCGGCATTAAGGATCCTGTTGCGAGTCATTTCCCACTAAAAGCCTGGTTACCCCCTCTGGCAATGACGGATTTAGGTGACTACAGTTTTTGTCTGGATCATGGTATCCGTTTGCCCTATATGACCGGGGCCATGGCGAACGGCATCGCCTCATCCCGATTGGTCAAGGCCATCGCCCAGGCCGGTATGCTTGGATCCTTTGGTGCGGCAGGACTGATGCCGGGACAGGTTGAGTCAGCAATTCAGGAGTTACAATCGGCACTCGGTGATACACCTTTTTGCGCCAACCTGATCCACAGTCCGAATGAAAAAGGTCAGGAACAGGCCATCGTGGATCTGTTCCTGCGTTATAACATCCATCTGGTAGAAGCCTCCGCCTACATGGCGTTGACGCTGCAAGTCGTGCGTTATCGACTGCATGGAATTCATCGCAATGCGGAAGGAAAAATCATTACTCCGAACCGTATCATTGCAAAAGCCTCACGGCAGGAAGTCGCCACTCGCTGGTTCAGTCCACCGCCACAAAAGTTTGTAACTGAATTACTGACGCAAGGCATCATCACCACCGCACAGGCCGAGCTGGCTAGCCTGATACCGATGGCACAGGATCTGACAATCGAGGCAGACTCCGGTGGACACACCGATAACCGACCTGCACTGACACTATTACCGACCATGCTCGAGTTACGAGATAAATTGCAGGTGCAGTACAACTACGCAGTGCAATTACGTGTCGGTGCAGCTGGTGGTATTGCGACCCCTGCCACGGCGGCCGCTGTCTTTGCAATGGGCGCAGCTTATATTGTCACCGGCAGCGTCAATCAGGCCTGTGTGGAATCCGGCAGCAGCGATCTGGTACGACAGATGTTGGCCGGTGCGGATCAGGCGGATGTGGCGATGGCACCGGCAGTAGATATGTTCGAGTTGGGTGTGAAACTGCAGGTACTCAAACGCGGCACCATGTTTCCGATGCGCAGTAACAAGCTGTATGAATTGTATCGTGCCTACGGATCAATCGAGCAGATTCCACAGGCCGAACGCGAGTCACTGGAAAAGACCATCTTCAAGGCACCGCTGGAAACGATCTGGCAACAAACCCGTGATTTTTTCAATGAGCGCAATCCGTCTGAAATTGTTCGTGCTGAAAAAGAACAGAAACATAAAATGGCGCTGATATTTCGCTGGTATCTGGGCCTGTCTTCACGCTGGGCCAATGCAGGCGTCGCCGAGCGCCAGATGGATTACCAGATCTGGTGTGGTCCGGCGATGGGTGCATTCAACGAATGGACCAAAGGTACCTTGCTCGAACAACCGGCAAACCGTAACGTGGTCAATGTCGCACTGAACCTGATGTATGGCGCCACACTGGTCACACGAATCAATCAACTGCGTATGCAAGGCATCCATTCTGCCGCATCAGTGTGTGTAGTTCCGCAAGAAACCTCTGTCATTATGAGATATGTATCGTGACCAAGAAGACTGAAACCCCATCTGAAACGATTAACACCGCAACAGCTGTACCACTGGCTATCATCGGCATCGGTTGCCTGTTCCCGGGTGCCAGTGACCCACACAGTTACTGGACCAATATTCGCGAAGGGGTCGATGCGATTACCGAAATACCGTCCAGCCACTGGAACCCGGATGATTATTTCAACGCCGACAAGCATGCGCCGGACATGACTTATGCAAAGCGCGGTGGTTTTATCAGTGCGGTTGACTTTGATCCGTTGCTGTATGGTTTAAGCCCGAACAACATTGAAGCAACCGATACGACCCAGTTACTCGGAATGGTTGTTGCGCGACAGGCACTGCTCGATGCAGGTTATGCGACCGGCCGCGACAGTAACGATGGTCGACCATTTGATCGCAATCGTACCAGCGTGATTCTGGGTGTAACCGGTACGCTTGAACTGGTAATCCCGCTGGGTGCACGACTTGGCCACCCTATCTGGCGCAAGGCACTGGCCGATGCGGGTGTGGACAAGGCTGTAGCGGAAGAAGTGGTAGATCGCATCTCTGCGGGTTATGTACCCTGGCAGGAAAATTCCTTCCCCGGTCTGCTCGGCAATGTGGCCGCTGGTCGTATTGCCAATCGCTTTGATTTAGGTGGTACCAATTGTGTGGTTGACGCGGCCTGTGCCAGTTCGCTCAGTGCGATCCATCTGGCCGCGCTCGAGCTGTATTCCGGACGCTCCGATATGGCGATTACCGGTGGCTTTGACACCTTCAACGATATCTTCATGTACATGTGTTTCAGTAAGACGCCGGCGTTATCACCCACCGGTAACAGTAAACCGTTTGACAGTAATGGTGACGGAACCATTCTTGGCGAGGGACTGGGCGCGATTGTATTGAAACGTCTCGCCGATGCCGAACGTGATGGCGATAACATTTATGCGGTACTGCGTGGTATAGGCTCTTCCAGTGACGGACGCGGCAATGCGATCTATGCACCCAGCGCGAATGGTCAGACCCGCGCCTTGCGCAATGCCTATCGTGAAGCCGGTGTATCTCCCTCATCCATTGAACTGGTCGAAGCGCATGGTACCGGCACCCGTGTTGGTGACGCGGTTGAAGCGGAAGCACTGTCCTCGGTTTACCGTGAATCCAAAGCTGAAGGCAGCTGGTGCGCGATTGGTTCGGTTAAATCAATGATTGGCCATACCAAAGCCGCCGCAGGTGTGGCCGGACTGATTAAGGTTGCAATGGCATTAAAGCACAAGGTGTTACCACCGACGATCAAGGTTACACAACCGCTGGATATACTTACTCCCGGTAACGCACCGGTCTATGTGAACACCCGTAAACGCCCGTGGATTGCAAGCAACGAGCATCCACGTCGTGGTGCAATCAGTGCATTTGGTTTTGGCGGTAGTAATTTTCACTGCGTACTTGAAGAAGCCACCTCTACCCCTGTCGGAATCGACTGGGATGGCAAGGTGCTGGTATTAGGCCTTTCGGGAGATAACCGACCCTCACTGCTGGACAAGCTAAATACTTTCAACCTGAAACAGGAATGGAATGATCTGCGTACTTCGGCTGCTCGCAGTTTGCAACAGTTCAACAGTAATGAGAGTTGCCGGTTGTTAATGGTAATCACCCCAAAGACCACATTGGACAAACTGTTCAATGACGCCCGACAAATGTTACAGAAACAGGATCTGAGCCAGTGGAGTCTGCCGGAAGGTGCCTGGTTTGGTTCAGGTAAACCGACTGGAAAACTGGCCTTGTTGTTCCCGGGTCAGGGCTCGCAGTATCCGGACATGTTACTGGATCTGGCTTGCCAGTTTCCGCAATTGCAGACCGCACTGGCTGAAGCCAACCAGATATTTGGCGACATGCATGCCGGTGAGTTACTGGACAAACTTGTCTATCCCCTTCCCGTCTTTAATGAAACGGCGCGCGCGGCTCAGGCGGACGCATTGCGTGCAACACAGTATACCCAGCCGGCCATTGGCGCAGTCAGTATGGGTGCCCTGCGTGTACTCGAACATTTCGGAATCCAGGCTGACGCCTGCGCCGGTCACAGCTTTGGTGAACTGACGGCACTGTGTGCCGCTGGTCGTATCGACAGCAATAGCCTGCACCGACTGGCGATCAAACGCGGTGAATTGATGAACCTGGGTTCAGGTGATCATGGCTCCATGCTGGCCGTGTCGGCCTCTGCGGCAGTGCTGCATGAAATTCTCGAAGCTGAACAGCTGGATGTGATCATTGCCAATAACAATGCCCCGCGACAGGTAGTGCTGTCAGGTGCAACAGAACAGATTCACCGTGCGGCTGAAGTACTGAAGAAGCGCGGACTGAGTGCGAAAATCCTGACTGTGTCGGCCGCATTTCACAGCAGCTTTGTCAGTGCCGCCGAAAAGCCGTTTGCGCAGTTCATGCAAGCCATCCGTTTTGGCAAAGGCCAGATGGATGTCTATGCCAATACCACCGCCACCCTTTACCCGAAAGCTGAATCAGCTGTACGTCAACTGCTGGCACGCCAGCTGGCTCAACCGGTTGAGTTCGTCGCCGAAATTGGAAACATGTATGCGAATGGCATACGCACTTTTGTAGAAGCCGGTCCCGGTAACACACTGACCGGACTGGTCAAATCGATACTCGGAGAACGGGAACACACGGCTGTTGCGCTGGATGCCAGCAAGGGCAAACAGGGAGGTCAGTTTGATCTGGCTTGTACGCTGGCCCGAATTGCTGCAACAGGACATGAGAATCAAATCAACTTGTGGGATGACCGCTGGTTATCACAGTTACCTGCCGCATCGACCAAAAAACCGGCAATGACCATTGCCTTGACCGGCGCAAATTATGTCAAGCCACGCCCGGCTCTGCAAAAAACTGCTCAGGAAAAATCACGCATGACGAATTCCACAATTACACCTGCTGCCATAAGCCCACTACAGCAGCCCGTCACGTCCACTTCGACAACGGCACAGACAGGCTCCAGTTTATTGACGCCGACAGTAAATAGTACTCAGGCGACTCCGCTGTTGTTGACGACACAGCAATGCATACTCGCGCTTCAGCAAATGCAGGAACAAACTGCTGAACTGCATCGCCGTTATCTGGAAGGACAACAATTGGCCCAGCAAGCTATCCAGCGACTGCTTGAGCAACAGCAACAACTGTTATCCGGAATTCCGATCAGTAATCCGATTGCGCCTATGCCAATGGCAAGTCTGCCGCAAGGTCCCGTAACCCGACCCACGACAGTCAGTGCTGCGGCGTCTCCTGCTGCACCCATAGCCACTGCCGCAGCTGGCCCTGCGCCTTCAGCGTCAACAGGACAGCTGGAAACCATCCTGTTACAGGTGATTGCCGAAAAGACCGGTTATCCTGTTGAAATGCTCAGCATGGAAATGAGTCTGGACACGGATTTGGGAATCGATTCGATCAAGCGTGTCGAGATTCTGTCCGGTCTGCAGGAACGTCTGCCGGGCATACGCAAAATCCAGCCGGAAGATCTGGGTACATTCAGATTGTTGAAAAACATCATTGAATATCTGTCTGTGGGTACAGATACAGCGAGTGCCCCAATCAGTATTGCTACAACGATCAGCACCGTGCAGCCTGACGCTGCACTTAACCAGGCATTGCTGGCCGTCGTGGCAGAAAAGACGGGTTATCCGGTTGATATGCTCCGGCTTGAAATGAATCTGGACACTGATCTTGGTATTGATTCAATCAAGCGCGTTGAAATCCTGTCAGCGTTTCAGGAGCGCATGCCCAACGCACCGACGGTGAATCCGGAAGACATGGTAAAACTGCAAACCTTGCAACAGATTGTTGATTACATGCGAAGCCGTAGCACCATGACAGTAACAATCAGTCAGCCGGTCAGCATTCCGGTGCTGCCTGCTGGATCGTCTACCGCACTGACAACCTCCCTGCTCGAAGTGGTTGCCGAGAAGACTGGTTATCCGGTCGACATGCTTCGGCTCGATATGAATCTGGACACCGATCTTGGCATCGATTCGATCAAGCGCGTTGAAATCCTGTCTGCGTTTCAAGAGCGCATGCCGGAAGCGCCGACAGTCAATCCGGAGCACATGGCCACGCTGCAAACGCTGCAACAGATTGTTGATTATATGCAAACCCATGGTGGCGCAGGCATTATCGCCACACTCCCGACACCCACAGCAATCACCTCTACGGTAAGTACTACAGCGCCAATATTTAATCAGGTACTGCTGGAGGTCGTCGCCGAGAAGACAGGTTATCCGGTCGATATGCTCCGACTGGATATGAACTTGGATACGGATCTGGGGATTGATTCAATCAAGCGTGTTGAGATCCTGTCTGCGTTTCAGGAGCGTATGCCTGAAGCACCAACAGTCAATCCGGAACACATGGCCACACTGCAAACACTGCAACAGATCGTTGAATACATGCATCAGGGCCAGACGGCGCAGAAGATAACAACCATACCGACGGTACAGGCAAGCGCTAGCAGTAATGCTGCCGACAATCTGTGGCGCGGTGTCGTAACCGTCTCTCCACTGGCAGCTGCCGCCACACGAAGCAAACTCGGATTACCGGCAAAATCGGTGATTCATGTAGTCGATGCTGGCGATGATCTGTCCAGGCAGATCTGTGACGAATTCAAGCGTCAGGGCTATAACGTCCATCTGACTGGCATCAAGGAAGCACCGCCAGCTCAGCTGTCCGCACTGGTGATCATTGCTCCGTCACAACCGAATCCGGATTTTCTCGCTGATGCGTTTGTATTGATACAACAAGCGGGGGCTGTCCTGAAACAGTCCGCCACAAACGGACCAGCACTGCTGGCAGGCATCACCGGTCAAGGTGGCAGTTTTGGAATTGAACAGATGAGCGATTCCAACCCGATCGGCGCTGGTCTGGCCGGACTGATCAAAACCGCCGACAAGGAATGGCCTGCTGTGCGTTGCCGGATGCTTGATACAAACTATCAAACCGGGGCACAACAACTTGCTGCACAAATTGCAGAAGAACTATTGCATGTCGGTCCGCTGGAAACCGGTTTACGTGCACAGGACTGTATTACCTTGACTCTGACACCTGCTAGCCTGCAACAGAGCAACAGCAGACCTGTACCTCCGATCAACGCTGGAGAGGTAGTCGTTATCAGTGGCGGCGCCCGTGGTATCACCGCAGAAATTGCAGTCGAACTTGCCGAGTCTTTCAAGACCAATCTGTTACTACTCGGACGTAGTCCGGTACCGGCACAAGAACCCGACTGGCTGGTCGGGCTCAGTGATGAGTCTGCCATTAAACGAGCGATCGTTGCCAATAGTACTGGCCAGACCAATCCAAAACAGATTGAATCGCATTACCGCGAATGGATGGCCTCACGTGAAATCCGACAGACACTGGATCGCATCCGCGCTACCGGAGTAAAAGTTGACTATCAATCTGTTGATGTACGCAACAGCAACGAAATTGCGCAGGCGCTGACACAGGCTCGCACCACGCTCGGTCCAATACGCGGAATTATCCATGGCGCAGGTGTTCTGGCTGACCGGCATATTGAGGACAAGACCCGAACGCAATTTACTGAAGTTGTTTCAACCAAGGTCGATGGACTGCAAGCTCTGCTGCAAGCCACACAGCAGGATCCACTTTCCGTTCTGGTACTGTTTTCGTCATCCACCGCACGTTTCGGACGCAAAGGGCAAATCGATTATGCAGCGGCCAACGAGGTTCTAAACAAGACGGCACAGCAACAACTAAGGCTACGTCCACAATGTCGTGTCGTCAGTGTGAACTGGGGCCCGTGGGACGGTGGCATGGTCACACCGGGACTGAAAAAAATATTCAACAACGAGGGCGTTGGTGTTATTCCATTGCGTGCCGGAGCGAAATATCTGCTAGATGAAATCAGCGCGCCCGGCCCGGTGGAACTGGTATTACTTGGTTCTGCACCGGCACCTGCAAACACACCGACGTATACAGACACTGCCAGCACAACTACCACGAACATGATCGTCACTTTTGAACGCACAATCAGCATAAACGATATGCCGGTGCTCGAAGCTCATGTGATGAATGGCAAGGCAGTACTGCCGACAGCAATGATTGCAGAATGGCTCACCCATGGCGCGATGCATAACAACCCGGGCCTGTCGTTCAATGGCATTGATAATCTTGCCATCTTCAAGGGTGTGATACTGGAAACCGGCAAGCAGGCTGAGTTACAGATTGTTGCCGGTAACCCTGTCGAAACTAACGGGACACACCGTGTACCGGTTGAACTACGTCAGGGCAAACTCTTGCATGCAGGCGCCAGTATAGTTCTGGGCAATGAATCACTGTCGGTTCCGGCGGCCAGCAATCCGGTCATACTGGGTACTTATTCAATTGCCGATACTGAGCTGTATCAATCTGGCCGACTGTTTCATGGCAAACCCCTGCAAGGAATCGAGGTGATTACCGGTTACAGCGATCGTGGTATTTCTGCACGTGTACAGTCTGCTCCCAACCCTTCAGTCTGGATGAAACAACCGATACGCACTGGCTGGCTAATGGATCCTCTCGCGCTGGACTGTGCTTTCCAGTTGATGATTCTGTGGTGTTTTGAACGCAGCGGCACCGGCTCATTACCCACCCGCATGGGCAAATATCGTCAGTTCCGTCGCAACTATCCGAAAGACGGCGTACTGATTAACCTGCTGGTTGAATCATCCACTAAACATGAAGCCAAAGCCTCGATTGAGTTTGTTGACTTGCAAGGCAAACTGATCGCGCGAATTGATGGTTATGAGTGTGTGATTGATGCCTCGTTGAATGAGGCCTTCAGACGTAATCGTCTGGAAACAGAACCACAGGCCTGACCGGAATAAATTCTGCACGATATGTTGTTACAGGTGTCAGTATGAAACCGGCCCAGACCATCGCCATTGTTGGTATGGGCGGGATCTTTCCCGGCGCAAACAGCGTAGACCAGCTGTGGGAAAATATTGTCGCGGGACGTGATCTGTCACGTGAGCCTCCCGCAGGTCGCTGGTCACTCAAGCTGCAGCAGGTTTATGCTCGTGAACCTGGGCCGGATCATGTCTATTCAAAACGTGCCTGCTTTGTTGATAATCTCACTCCAGATATCAGTGGGCTCAATATTGATACCTCTCTGGTACAAGCACTCGATCCCATGTTTGCACTGTTACTGCATGCCGGTAAACAGGCCTGGCTCGACACAGTAACAGCGAAACTGGATAGACAGCGCACCGGCATCATAATCGGCAATATCGCCTTGCCTACGGATACGGCTTCAAGTCTGGCAGACGAATTACTGGGTTTGTCCTTCGGTAACCAATTACTGGGCAAGCCGCCCGCCGCAGTCAAAACACATATGCTCAACCGTTATGTGGCTGGCTTACCGGCCACGATACTGGCACGCGCACTCGGTCTGGGCGGTACTTGTTATACCCTCGATGCCGCCTGTGCTTCTTCATTATATTCATTGAAGTATGCCGTAGCTGAATTACAGGCTGGCCGTGCGGATGCGATGCTCTGTGGTGGACTGTCACGACCGGACAGTCTGTACACCCAGATGGGTTTCTCCACACTGGGTGCGATTTCACCTACTGGACGTTGTTCACCGTTCGATAACAAGGCCGATGGTCTGGTCGTGGGTGAGGGCTCCGGTATTCTTGTATTGAAACGACTTGAAGATGCCTTACGCGATCAGGATCACATTTATGCGACCATCGCTGGTACCGGTATCTCGAATGATATACGCGGCAATCTGATGTTGCCGGATTCGGAAGGACAACTACGCGCCATGCGGGCGGCCTATAAGGAGGCCAACTGGCAACCCGATGAGGTTGATCTGGTTGAGTGTCATGGTACCGGCACGCCAGCAGGCGACACCACTGAATTCCAGAGCCTGCGCACACTCTGGGGGCCTGATTATCAGGGTAACCATTCCTGTGTCATCGGCTCGGTCAAAAGCAATATAGGTCATCTGCTAACAGCGGCCGGTTCAGCTGGTCTTATCAAGGTATTGATGGCGTTCAAACAGGCCTTGTTACCACCCACCGCCAATTTCGAAAAAGCCGCCAGCAGTATTGATCTTGATCACAGTCCATTCACTGTACTCAATCGGGCGCAGGACTGGCCGACACGCAACGCGAATCAACCACGCCGTGCGGCTGTCAGCGCTTTTGGTTTTGGTGGCATCAATGCACACGTACTACTGGAACAGTGGCCGCCACAGTCCGGTAAACGCAAAACGATCAAAGCACGCAAACCTGCCACCGTGACCAGTCATGCGGCGGGTGCAATAGCGATTGTCGGTATGGATACCTGTTGCGGACCATGGCAAACATTGAAATCATTTAGCGCACGTGTACTGGGTGAGGCGGAAACCCAGACTACTAACCCGGCGCATAACCGCTGGGGCCTCGCACGTCTGTCAGGGTTGCCTGGCTATACCATCGATCAGGTAAATGTACCGGTAGGTCGTTTCCGTATTCCTCCGAAAGAATTACAGGATATGTTGCCACAGCAATTGTTAATGCTGCAGGTCGCTGCCAATGCACTGGACAATGCCGGACTTGGTAGTCTGGCCGATCAGGAAAGAATTGATGCCGGCGTTTTTATTGGTATAGGTCTGGACCTGAATACCACGAATTTTCACCTGCGCTGGTCCATGACAGAAATGGCCAGAGTCTGGATTAAACAGTCCGGATTACAAGCGGATGAATCCACTTTGCAACAGTGGATAGCTCAATTGAAAGATATGATCAGCCCGCCGCTAACGGCCAACCGTACCATGGGTGCACTCGGCGGTATTGTTGCCAGCCGGATTGCCCGCGCGTTCAATCTTGGCGGTCCTGGCTTTACGATTTCCAGCGAAGAAAGTTCAGGAATGCATGCACTACAAACCGCTGTGCGCGCCTTGCAAAGAAATGAACTGAACCTTGCCATTGTTGGTGCGGTAGATTTGGCCGGTGATGTCCGGGCAGTCGCAGGACAGGATGCCAACCGGCCCTATGCACAAGATGGCAACTGTCGTCCCTTTGCCAGGGACAGTTCCGGTCCGATCATCGGTGAGGGTGCGGTTGCCTTCATATTGAAACGCCACGAAGATGCCGTGCGTGATGGTGACCGCATCTATTCACTGATTACCGGTATCGGAAGTGCAACTGGTGGTGATACGGATAAAATGCTGCCTGCTATCCAAACCTATACCCGTTCTGTCCGGCAGGCTTGTACTGATGCGAACATTGATTTGGCCACAATCTCCTACATAGAAACGTTTGGTAGCGGTGATCCGGATGAAGACAGGCTGGAAACCGGAGCGCTGTGTTCCCTGTTTGGCAAACGGGAAGATAATAACGACACTTGTGTCATCAGTAGTGTAAAAGCGGATATAGGACATACCGGAGCTGCCTCAGCACTGACAGCGATTGCAAAAGCCAGCTTGTGTCTGTATCACCATGTATTGCCACCATTACGCCATGTTATTCCGGGTCAGTCTCGCTTTCAGGAGTATTCACAATTTGCGATTAACTCGTTACCGCAATACTGGCTGCGCGACCGTGCAGCGGGCCCTCGTCGCGCACTGGCCGGATCAATGGGTACAGGAGGTACTTGCGGCCATGTATTACTTGAACAGTCTGAATCTGCCAGTGAGGCAACCAGCGAATTAGCAATACTGTCCGGAGGCTGTACAGACCAGCTGTTCTCAATCGAAGCGGATGAACGACTGCAATTACATCAGTCACTGGATAAGCTGACACAGTTGTTAAAACAGTTCGGTGACGCTGACGTCCGTCAGAGTGCACAACGCTGGTTTGCATTGAACCAAAAACAACCACGCGGGAGATTGGCAATCAGTTTGCTGGCCAGTACCTCGCAGCAGCTTGATGAACTGATCGCTCAGGCGCATCAGCTGGCCGATGGTGGCAGATTGCCTATTACCGATCGTCTGTATTTTACCGATCAACCACTTGCCGACAGCGGCAAGATAGCATTTGTGTTTCCGGGATCAGGCAATCATTTCCGTGGCATGGGCAGGGATATTGCCTGTCGCTGGCCACAAATACTGGAACGACTGGATCAGGAAAATTCTGCACTGGGTTCACAATTTGCCCGTGCTCGCTTCTGGTCCGGGAATGACTCATTCGCATTAAGTCATCAGGACGTAATCTTTGGTCAGGTTTGGCTGGGCACGCTTGTCAGTGATGTCATCGCCAGTTTTGGAGTAAAACTGGATGCCATCATTGGATACAGCCTCGGTGAAACGGCCGGGTTGTTCGCCACCCGTACCTGGCGGGATCGTGACCTGATGTTAAAACGTATCCAGCAATCCACCTTGTTTACTAAAGAACTCGCAGGACCGTGTACAGCGGCACGTGAATGCTGGGGCTTGTCCAGCTATGTGGATGTCAACTGGCTGGTCGGTGTGATTCAATGCTCCGCTGAACACCTGGCTACATACATTCAGAATCTGCCCTGGGTCTATCTACTCATTATTAATACACCGGAAGAGTGTGTGATCGGTGGCAATCGCATTGCAGTTGAATCTCTGGTGAAGGAACTGGGCTGCAGTTTCCATCCGTTGGACACGATTACCACCGTCCACTGCGAACTCGCAAAATCGGTAGCCAAACCCTATCGTGATTTACACCTGTTTCCAACCACGCCACCAACCAATGTCGATTTTTATAGTGGCATACTTGGTAGTTCCTACACTGTCACGACAGACAGTGCCGCTGACTCGATTGTCGGACAGGCCGTGCAGGCATTTGACTACACACGTGTAATCAATTCGGCCTATGAGGATGGAATACGACTGTTTATCGAAATGGGACCTGGAGCATCGTGTACACGCATGATCGATCGCATTCTGCAGGACAGGCCGCATCTGGCACAGGCGGTGTGCGTAAACGGGAAAAATGGCGTGGCTACCGTATTACGTACATTGGCACTGTTAAACACGCACCGTGTTCCGCTGCAGCTGGACAGTCTGTATTCCGATACAACGGCTACTGCGTCTCCGACATCGGTACAACCCAGCGTGAGCGTCAAGGTTGGGCACGACCCTGTCCGGTTACGCTGGCCTGAGACTCAGGCCCGGCAAACACCGGTCAATACCGTCAAGTCGATCAGTACAGCCCGAATCATTGAACATCCTGCACGACAAGCTGCAAACACAGCACCCGTGACACTGGTTGAACAAATGGTCAGGACTGAATCGGCGATGGCGCTGGCACACGATACCTATTTGCGGGTGGCCAATGGCATTACAACCACACTCAGCCATGCCTTGTCATTACAGATGACCCTGCTGCAAAACCCTGATGCGATAAAAGTGGAACTGTCCACCGCTACCGCACTGCCACCTTTACCACCGAACAGGCAGGCAGTGCTGGATCGCTCGCAATGTCTCGAATTTGCGGTCGGTTCAATCGGCAAGGTACTGGGCGCACAATTTGCGGCGATTGATAACTATCCAACCCGTGTACGTTTACCGGATGAACCCTTGATGCTGGTGGATCGAATCACACTGATTGAAGGCGAAGCCTGTTCGATGAGTCATGGACGTGTGGTTACCGAACACGACATTCATCCGGGCGCCTGGTATCTCGACGGCGGACGTATACCGACCTGTATTGCTGTGGAATCAGGTCAGGCCGATTTGTTCCTGTCAGGTTATCTCGGCATTGATCACATCACCAAAGGTCTGGCTGTTTATCGTTTGCTGGATGCCGAGATCTGTTTCCACGATGCACTGCCTGGCCCGGGCCACACGATTCGCTATGACATCCGGATTGAAAGGTTTTTCAGACAAGGTGACACCCATCTGTTCCGATTCAGCTTTGAAGGCACCGTCAACGGCAAACCATTATTGACGATGAAAAATGGTTGTGCCGGATTCTTTAGCCAGGGTGAACTGGATGCCGGCAAGGGAATCATATTGACTGAATTTGAACGACGATTGATCGCAGGAATCAAAACTCCTGACTGGCAAACACTGGTTCCGATGCAACGTGAATCCTTCTCGGACGCACAGATTGCTTTGTTACGTCGTGGTGATCTGGAGGCGGCCTTTGGTCCCTTGTTTGCCGGGTTAGCTTTACAGCAACCCGCCGGTTTGCCTACTGGTCGCATGACACTGGTACACCGTGTGCTGGATCTGGATCCAGGTGCGGGTCGTTACGGTCTTGGCCAGATTACCGGTGAAGCCGATATTCATCCGGACGACTGGTTCCTGACCTGTCATTTTATAGATGATCAAGTGATGCCCGGTACGCTGATGTATGAATGTTGTCTGCACACTATGCGCATCTACCTGTTGCGCATGGGATGGATCGGTGAAGCAAGCAACGTAGTATATGAACCGGTACCCGGCGTAAACAGTAAACTGAAATGCCGCGGACAAGTCATTGCTACAACCCGCAAGGTGCAGTATGAAATCACCCTGAAGGAAATCGGTTATAAACCGGACGGCACACCGTATGTGATCGCCGATGCATTGATGTATGCCGATGGTCGTGCCATTGTGCAGATGACGAATATGTCGGTGCAGTTAACCGGATTACAGCGTGATCAATTGCATGCATTGTGGCAACAACAGGGTCGCCCTGCTCTTTCAGCACCGGAACGCAAGGTACTGTTTGACTACTACTCTATACTTGCCTTTGCCACAGGCAAACCGTCCGAGGCTTTTGGTGATCGCTACCTGCCGTTTGATACTGAAAGGGTTATTGCCCGTCTGCCCGGGCCACCGTTCCAGTTTCTGGATCGAATCGTCTCAATTCAGCACTGTGAACCCTGGCAATTAAAAGCAGGCGCTATCATAGACGGTGAATACGATGTGCCGACAGATGCATGGTACTTCGCTGCAAACCGGCAACGCTGCATGCCGTTCTCGGTACTGCTCGAAATTGCCTTGCAACCTTGCGGCTGGATGGCGGCCTATCTGGGTTCGGCGCTGACCAGTGAAACAGATTTGTCCTTCCGCAATCTTGGTGGCAAGGCGGTACAGACACTGCCGGTCACGGCCAACACCGGCACGTTGACCATCCGGGTGAAGATGACCAATGTCGCCTTATCCGGTGGCATGATTATCCAGAACTATGATTATGAAGTTCGCTGCGCAGCGGGCACGGTCTATAAAGGCGATACCTATTTTGGTTTCTTTTCAAAACAGGCGCTGGCAAACCAGGTGGGTATCCGGGATGCCATACCCTATCAGCCGACTGCAAATGAACTGGTAAAGGCCAGTCGTTTCGAATATCCACAACAGGCACCTTACCCGGATACACAGATGCGCATGCTCGACACGATTGAAATATATGATCCTTCAGGCGGTCCACACGGTCTGGGTTATATTCGTGGTACAGCTAAAGTGAATCCTGACGCCTGGTTTTTCAAGGCGCACTTTTATCAGGATCCGGTCTGGCCTGGCTCACTGGGACTGGAGTCATTTATACAATTATTAAAGGTTGCTGCTGCTGAAAAATGGGGCAGTAGCATTGAGAGCCAGTTTGAATCGATGGCATTACATCTGCCTCACCAATGGCTATATCGGGGACAAATACTGCCTACAGACCAGTCGGTGACCATCGCTGCTGTGATTAAACAGGTTGATCATGCTGAAAAACGTCTGACAGCAGACGGGTTTTTGACTGTGGATGACAGAATCATCTATCAGATGACTGATTTTACCCTTAGAATGCCAGACATATGATTTTTCGCCGCGTACACATGGAATCCATCGGTTATGAACTACCGCCGATGGTCGTTACCTCGGAAGAGCTCGAAGGCAGACTCTTGCCAATGTATGACACGCTGCATATTTCTCCCGGCCAACTCGAAGCATTGACGGGTATCAGTGAACGTCGCTGGTGGGATCAGGGATATTCGCTGTCAGATGGAGCAGCAGCGGCTGCCACCAAGGCATTGAAGCAGTCGAATGTACGCGCCAGTGATATTCAAACACTTATTTACGCGGGTGTGTGCCGGGAAAATTTTGAGCCTGCCACGGCTTGTTCCGTAGCCGCCAAACTCGGCATCAGTCCGGATGCCTATGTCTATGATATTTCCAACGCCTGTCTCGGTATGTTGAACGGCATAATCGACATCGCCAACCGCATTGAACTGAAACAAATTCGTGCCGGCATGGTTGTGTCCTGTGAATCGTCCAGGGAAATTGTGGAGATCATGATTAACCGGATGTTAAAGGAAAGAACGATGGACATTTTTTCCTCTTCGCTGGCGACACTGACCGGTGGCTCTGGCGCAGCGGCAGTACTGCTGACCGATGGATCGTTCGGGAATGACCATGCACACAGATTAATAGGCGCTGCCACCCAGGCCGCACCGGAACATCATCGCTTGTGTCGCTGGGGCGTAACGATGACCCCGGTTGAACTGGGTAAAATGATGTTCACGCCGGACAAGCTGATGTCTGCTGTTGAAGAAGTGCTCAAACCGGAAACCATCCCGACCATCATGCGCGAACTGATGACCAGCGACAGGCTACCGACATCGGTTGCCAATCTGTTGCCATCCAAAATGTTGCCGCAAGTATTGTCTGAATTCATGTCTACCGATTCTGTCTCTGTATTAAAGCATGGTGTCAAACTGGGAGTTAAAACCTGGGGCACATTCCTGACCAGAATGGGTTGGGCGCGTGAGGAGATCGACAAGGTCATTTGTCACCAGGTCGGATCCGGACATCAGGAAACCATCCTGCGCGAACTGGGTATTTCCAAGGACAAGGACTTTAGTACCTACAAATATCTGGGCAATATTGGCACGGTATCCGTACCGATGACCGCGGCCATTGCTGATCAACGCAAGTTTTTAAAGCGTGGCGACCGGGTCGGATTTCTGGGTATAGGCAGTGGCTTAAACTGCATGATGCTCGGCTGGGAGTGGTAAGTAACCGACGCTCGGGGACAGGAAGTCGGGTTTCGTAATTCTCTTTTGCAAACAACACCGGAATAACTTTCAACGTTCCCCATGCACTATCCTGACTACCCCTTTGCTTCCCATTACGCTGTCATTCAGGGACATAAATTACATTATCTGGATGAGGGACCGCGTGACGCAGAACCTGTAATTATGCTGCACGGGAATCCAAGCTGGTCCTATTACTATCGCCATCTGGTGCTGGCATTACGTGACAAATACCGTTGTATTGTTCCGGATCATATCGGCATGGGTCTGTCGGAAAAACCGCAGGCCGGGCAATATCCGTTTACCTTTGAAAGACGTGCAGAAGATCTGGACAGTTTGCTTGACCAGCTGCATATCCATAACAATATTACGTTAATAGTACACGACTGGGGTGGCATGATCGGCATGACGTGGGCCAACCGCTGGCCCGAAAGAGTAAAACGTCTGGTGATACTGAATACAGCCGCGTTCCATTTGCCTCCGCACAAGCATTTACCTGCTTCGTTGATATTCAGTCGCATACCCATCATTAATGCAATACTGAATCAGGGGTTCAATGCATTCTGTCGTGGCGCAATAACATATGGCATGACCCGGACCCGCATGTCGGCCGAGGTCGCGGCCGCCTATCTGGCGCCGTATGACAACTGGTCAAACCGGTTGGCCGTACGCCGGTTTGTCGAGGACATCCCCATAGCACCGGGTGATCCCGGTTACGACACGATCACAACAGTAGCGGATGGCTTGTATCGTTTCCGCTCTCTACCGATACTGATAGGTTGGGGGATGAAGGATTTTGTGTTTGATGTACATTTTCTGAATGAATGGACCCGACGATTCCCTGCTGCCGAACTGCACCGTTTTGCAGATGCCGGCCATTATATTCTGGAAGATGCAAAAGCAGAGTTGATTCCGATAGTGTGCGATTTCCTCAATCGTCATCCAGTAAATAGTCAGATCGCGGAGGACACAGAGATAACACGGAATTCCCTGAGAAACAAAATATGATCAAAGTATATCCATTTGACCGGTTTTATTTCAGTTGCGGATAATCAGGAATCATGCAAGCTTCCAATATCGCAGACTATCTGGCAACCATGGCGAAACAACAACCCGCCAGCCTTGCCATTGCCGTACAACAAGCGGACAACCGTTTTCTTGAATACAGCTATCAGCAACTGGATGAAGAGAGTGATCGTATTGCCCGCGGTTTACAGCATTACGGCATCGTGCAAGGCACCCGCACAGTGTTGATGGAAAAGCCGGGGTTTGAATTTATTGCAATCGTGTTTGCCTTGTTCAGGATTGGGGCCGTACTGGTTGCTGTGGATCCGGGGATCGGACTTAAACACCTGAAAAAATGTCTGGGGGAAGCCAGGCCACAAGCTTTTATTGGAAACCGCAAGGCCCACCTGGCCAGAATGGTATTCGGCTGGGCCAGTTCGAGTTTGCAAACCCGCATTCTCACCGGCAACAAGGCCTTGCCACTGCCCGGAATCATCAAACTGAATCATGTGATACAGGATCGCTTTCGCGTTACAGCTACCGATAAGGTTTCAACACCACCGGAACAGATGGCAGCCATTCTCTTTACCAGTGGCAGCACCGGCACGCCGAAGGGTGTGGTTTATACACACCGGAATTTTCTGGCACAGGTTGAAGCATTAAAAAACCTGTATGACATACAACCAGGAGAAGTGGATCTGGCAACCTTCCCTCTGTTTGCCCTGTATGCCCCGGCAATGGGGATGACCTCGATCATACCGGACATGGATTTCACCCGACCCGGTAGCGTTAATCCAACCAGAATCATACTCGCTCTGAAAAAATATCAGGCTACCACCATGTTTGGATCACCGGCACTGCTGGATCGCGTTGGCCGCTATGGCGTGCAAAACAACATCCAGCTGCCTTCGTTAAAACGAGTACTCAGTGCTGGCGCACCGGTCGCACCAGCCATACTTGAACGCTTTGGCAAGCTGCTCAGCGAACAAGCCCAGTTACACACACCGTATGGCGCAACGGAAGCCTTGCCCGTCAGTTCAATCGGCAGTCAGGAAGTATTGCAACATACGCGAGCTGCCACCGAAGCCGGTATGGGTATCTGCGTCGGTGAACCGGTCACTGGCATAAAGGTCAGCATCATTGCTATTAGTGATGTAGCCATCGCCACATGGAATGAAGTCACCCTTCTGGGCCCTAATCAAACCGGCGAGATTGTCGTCCACGGCCCGCAGGTCACCACAAAATACTACAACCGCCCGGATGCCACACTACTGGCAAAAATCTATGATAACGAGGGGCAGGTATATCATCGTATGGGTGATACCGGTTATCTGGATGATAATGGACGCCTGTGGTTCTGTGGACGCAAATCCGAACGTGTGGTCGATTACGACAAGACCTGGTTCAGCGCGTGTTGCGAGGGTGTATTTAATGTACACGAGAAAGTCTATCGTACCGCTCTGGTCAGTCTGCGCGACAAAGGCAAGACTATTCCAGCCTTGTGTGTGGAACTGGAACCCGCCTGGCGCAAAGCCAACACAGGATCGATACGTCGTGAACTGATTGAGCTGGGACTGAAGCACAAACATACCCGTGCGATACGCCAGATTTTCTTTCATCCTGGATTTCCGGTGGACATACGCCACAACGCAAAAATCGATCGAGCTAAACTCACGCAATGGGCACGTAAACAAAAATGAAAGTGCTGGTAACCGGAGGCGGTGGTTATCTCGGTGGCGCGGTCGTCCGTGCCCTGCTGGCACGTGGCGATGAAGTCTGTAGTCTGCAACGCGGTGACTACCCACAACTGCAAAAAGCAGGCGCACAACTGTTCAAGGGCGATCTGGGAGACCCGCAGGCAGTCATCCAGGCCAGTCGCGATTGCGAGGTCATCCTGCATATTGCTGGCAAGACGGGGGTCTGGGGAGACTATGCTGATTATTACCGGACCAATGTAACGGGCACACAATCTGTACTCGAAGCCTGCAAGATAAATAGTATCAGCAAACTGGTCTACACCAGCTCACCCAGTGTCGTATTTGACGGAACGGATGAAGAGAATCTGGATGAGACGGCGCCCTACCCTCGCCATTATTTCAATCATTATCAACGCACCAAGGCAATTGCGGAGCAACTGGTACTGGCCGCGAACAATGACTGGCTCTCCACCGTTGCACTGCGTCCACACCTGATTTGGGGGCCAGGCGATCCCCATCTGATAGGTCGTATCATCAACCGCGCAAAAACCGGTCGTTTAAGGTTGGCTCATAGTCGCGGTAATCTGGTGGATACCACCTTTATTGACAATGCCGTGCATGCACATCTGGCGGCAACCGACAGGCTGGGACCGGGCGCCACTTGTGCCGGGAAAGCCTACTTTATCAGTAATGGCGAACCCTTACCGATGTCTGCCCTGATCAATCGCATACTGGATGCAGCAGGCATGCCTGCAATAAATAAAACCTTGCCCGATAAGCTGCTATATCTGGTTGGACAGGTTTCAGAACTGGTCTACTCGCTGCTGCGCATACGCAGTGAACCACTGATGACGCGTTTCATTGCCAGACAACTGTGCTGCTCGCACTGGTACAATATCAGCGCCGCCCGACGTGATCTGGATTACCAACCGCGTGTCACTATCGAACAGGGTATGCAACAACTGGAACAATACTTTTCCAGATTGCCATTATGAACCAGACCGGTTCTCTCTCTGCGGAGTATGTTGATCTGTACTCTATCCGGCTGGATCTGCCACAAACGGATATTACAAACTGTCTGCAGTGGCTTTCAGAAGCAGAACGTGCACGAGCCAACAAACTGTTGTCTTCTACAAAGTCACGCGAATTTATCGTGACCCGTGCCAACCTGAAAAGAATACTCACTCAAGCACTGGATGAGTCTGCCGCCAACATCACGATTGCAAATGAGCCTGGAGGCAAACCTTATCTCGATTGCGGTAATCGGCATCCACGTGTTCGTTTCAGCGTGTCTCATTCACATGATTTGGCGCTGATTGCTCTGACGCTGGACCATGCTATTGGTGTAGATGTAGAAAGGATCCGAGCGGAAGTCGATCATGCATCGTTGTCACGCCGATTTTTTTCACCGGCTGAATTTGAAGCACTGCAACAGTGCGATCGTGCATTACGCTTACGCGCATTCTTTGCCACCTGGACTCGCAAGGAAGCATTGGTGAAAGCGCATGGCAAGGGCATTGCCCTTGGACTGCAACAATTTGATGTTTCCGTTGATCCTGACAAGCCACCGCATGTGTTGGCAACCCGTTGGGATTCTGCAGACACTGTCGATTGGCAGCTGCATAACATTGAAACAGACAACAACTATATGGCCAGTCTCGCTACCGGTAGCCAACTTTCCATACGCTACCGGTAGCAACTTTATCTTAATCTGAAGGGATTTACTCAGGCGAAGTGGAACCTGACAGGACTTTTTTCCACTTTTCTCGTATCGTCTATCACCATTAATTCAAGCTTGGACCCGTCCAGATAGGTATTCAGAGCCTGTTCACCTGTGTATGTCTGCATTTCTCTCGGCTGCGCATGTCGGCTCAAAAAGCCTTCAAACCAGGTTTCCATCTGTGATTGCGAAATGAACGGGCCGGCAATGACTCCAAACTCACCCTTGCGAATATTGACTCGACGACTGCCCACATACGAAACCAGGTTTTCGTCATTATTACGCAGGTAGATAAACCAACCCTCATCTGACCAGAAGGTACGTTCATTTATCAAGCTGTTCATTTTGCTGTCCCTCGTTTATCTGTTGGGACCATATTAAGGCTTGCATGCGTGTAATACTGTTGCGGTAAGGTATGTGTCAGGTCACAGCAATACCAATATGTGTAACTGTATGTAACGGGGCGGTAAAATGCCGCTATTTACAGGGAACTATTCCAATAACGGATATTAACGCCAATTTGGCAATTACCCGATAAAATCGGGCAATTTATAGCGGTTCACGCACGGGTAATCGAGCAGACAACTCCCCGCAATATCCAGCATAAAGAATAATTCGTCCGCTATATTCCGTATTTTTCAGAAAACATAGTAACCATCCGTAGCTATCATTTCTGTAGCCGACATGTATTAATAGAGTAACGGACTGTAACCTGGCTGCCTGTTTTAACTGCGGTAGTTGTCTAGTCCCAGCCATTGATGTTGAACAGATATCCCTGACCACGTACTGTCTTTATACGATACGGCGCTTCGGTATCATCCTGCAAACGTTTGCGTAATCTGGAAATTTTCATATCTATTGAACGATCCATACCATCATGTTCAATCCCACGCAGGTTTTTCTGGATGTCATCGCGGGAGATGATTTTTCCGGCATTACTTACCAGCAACCACAACAGATCAAAATCAGAGGTGGTCAGCGAAATTTCCTCTTCACCGAGTTTCACGCTGCGCGTTGATTTATTAATAGTGAAACTGCCATAGCTGGCATGGTCGTGACGTGCCTGAAAGTTATTGTAGGTATCTCCACGACGCAATGCAGCTTTTAATCTTGCATGGATTAACCTCGGTTCTGCGGGCTTGACAATATAATCATCGGCACCCAGTTCAAGGCCAATGATCTGGTCGATATCCTCATCTCTGGCTGTGAGCATGATAATCGGCTCGTCGAAAAAACCCCTAATTTCCCGACATACCTCAAATCCATCCTTCCCAGGCAGGTTAACATCAAGAATTACCGCATCCGGTTCATGCTCGCGAACTGCCTCGACAATCCGGTTGCCACTGGACTCAGTAATGACCTTGTAGTTCTGTTTTTCAAGATAGCGCGACAAGGTCAAGGCCATAACTTCGTCATCTTCCGCAAGCAGGATCGTTTTTAACGGGGCGATCATTTATCTTTTCCGTTCTGAGAAAACCATTCTACCCAATTCGCAAGGTCACGGGAAACAGTGTACAAGGACTTGGTCAGAGATTCTGCCAAGGTTAATACCATCTCGCTCTGACCACTTTTGATTGCCGCTTCCAGACGTTCGGGCAAATCTGTGTTATCCGTCGTATACAATGCCCAGGTGGCTTTCAGTTTGTGCGCAACCTTCTGCAGGCCTTTCTCGTTTTTGTCATCCAGCAACAACCTGATTTGATCAGCATAGAGTCGGTAATGTTCCGCTACTGGCTGGGCCAGTTCTGCAAATAATTGCTCATCCCCATCAAAGCTGGCGATCGCCTTGCTGAATCTTGTATTGAGCAGAGTCATTTACACACAGTAACGTCAGCCGACAACGATTACAACCTTCATCATAAAACACTGTGAGTGTGGACACGATTTAAGTCTGTGTTTGATTTACAGAGATATCCAGCGATCGAAGCTGGCGGCTTGACCACAGTAAATGCCATTTTTGTCAGTCAGGTTCCACACGGTTGCATCACTTATTCGAAATCGGCGTCCATCTCGGGATACCCGCACACCGGAGTAATTCTCAATAAACCCCTGGCGATTCACTGTCTCCAGTAGTTGCTGACGATGATCCCGTTCCGGCGTTTCCGCCGTGTAACGAGAGGGCGTTATCACCACTTGCTCCCAGTTCATGGCAAACAGCTGCATGGCGGTTTGGTTCGCGTAGGTGAGCACAGGGTCCACTTCTGTGTTATGTGCCAGTACCACGAAGGGAGCATGAAATAGTTGTCTGGCTGTTTCAGCAGGAGAAAGATCCCCGGCTATCAGTTGGCGCCCGGTCAGTTTGAGCAGGCTGTCCAGTATAATTTTGGCATATGTTGCCAGAAAATCATTATTGACATCAGGATGGGGGGGAGCCTTACTCTCCTCGGGCAAGTTATTTCTTACCACTGTCGACCTGTTCCGGCCCATAAATATAATCAAGCACATGGCGTATACGGTTTTCACTGTGCCGCCAGTTTTTAGAGTTTTCCATCCAGGCTTGATAAAAATCATAGGTACGATGCTTGTGAAAGGCTTCCTCGTCCCGGAATACCTCATATAAACATACGATGTGCGGATCAGTCACGTCATGCATGACTTCATATCGCACACAACCTGGCTCGGCACTGGAATTTTTTGCGTGCTGAGTGACTCCGGCCAAAAACTGTTCCAGATTTTCCTGTTTCACTCTGATGATATTAAAAATAACGTACATTGCTATGTACTCTATTATTTACGTGATATATCCGGTAATAGCGGTGAAGGCTTACGCATCAGACTCGCCTGCTCATATGCAAAGGCATAACCGAGTAAAGGACCGTCTGTATAGGGCTTACCAAAAAAGGCGATATCCATCGGCAAACCCTGAGTACCAAATCCCATTGGTACCACGACACAGGGGAACCCGGTCGAATTATAGGCCGCCATGGTTGCTGGTGCAGGCACATCGGAAGCCACATAGGTTGGATCATCAAGCTTGTATACCGGGTTTTTAATCACACCAGCAAAGCTGGTGTCATAGGGAAATACCAGCACATCGACACCGTATTTTTCAAACACAGCGAGTTTGTCAGCGGTCGCTTTCGGCAAAGTTTCACGAACCAGCTGCTGGTATTCCGGATCGGCAATCGACTTATCCAGCGAAGCTTTTAACAACCGTAACGTACTTTCTGTCGTTGGCAGTGCCGACTTATTTACGACCGTTTCATACAGACGGATATACTCCGGGACTGTAGCCGGCGTGCCTTTCAGCGTCGCGATATAGTCTTCCCATTCCTTACGAAAACGGTAATCGGCTGTGCGACGGATTTTGTTCTGACCATCCCCGGTGTAGCGTGACAGAAAATCAGCATCCAGTTTAATATCGACCAGCGTCGCACCAAGATCTTCTATTTTCGCCAGCGCAGCTTTGGCCATCTTGTCTATTTCCGGATCGCCACCGAAAAAGTCACGCAACACACCGACCCTTTTCCCTTTCAAAGCAGACTTGTTCAGATAGGCGGCAAAATCGATATGCCCATTACTGACCGGGTATTTTTTCTCAAACTCGGACCACACCGTCCGGCTCAATGGATCGGCTGTATCTGCCACGGCAATAACACCCAGCATCTGTGCCACATCCGTCACTGTTCGCGCCATCGGTCCCGCCGAATCAAATTCCAGATCCTTCGGTGCAATACCGGCACGACTGATCAACCCCGTGGTTGGCCGCAAACCAACAATGCCATTAAAGGAAGAAGGCCCCCGCACCGAGGTGCTGGTATCCGTGCCCACAGCAAGCACAGCAAAGTTGGACGCAATTGCAGCAGCCGATCCACTGCTGGAGCCGCCGGTATCACGCTTGAAGTTATATGGATTGATCGTTTGTCCGCTGACCGAGTTATAACTGCCCGAGGCAAACTCACCCATTGCCGCCTTGGCCAGAATAATGGCCCCGGCCTCTCGCAATTGTTGGGTCAGGGTGGCATCGTTCGGTGGAATCACGCCGCGCAGAATCGCAGAACCATTGGTCGTGGGCAAATCCATTGTATTGATATTATCTTTCAGCACGACAGGAATCCCGTGCAACGGGCCACGCACGCCTTTTTGCAGACGTTCCTGATCCAGTTTCTCTGCTTCGACCAATGCATTGGGATTCAGTGTGATGATTGAGTTTATCTTTGGCCCTGTCTTGTCATAGGCATGAATTCTGTCCAGATAGGCCTGCACCAGTTGGACGGTACTGACCGTGCCGTCAGCATAAGCGGCCTGGATATCGGCGATAGTCGCTTCTAAAAGGTCAAACGGTTTCACGTTTGATTCGCGCTCAGGTTCAGTCTGGCTGTAACACAAACATGGCAACAACAGGATCAGGCATAACAACTGTCTCTTTATATTCATGGCATCCCCCTATGCGTCAAACAGACAATTAACTGTTACAGGCTTGACATCACACCAGCCGGAACCAAAACACTGACCGGGCTAATGTTTGTCCAGCAGCAGATTACGGATAAACAAGGCGATATATTTTTTATCCATATCGTCCAGCCCGTCAAAATTCAGACCATACTCTGTCTGTCCTGCACCTGGGCGGACATCCTTCCACATTACTATAGCCTGAACCGACATGGTTACATCAGTATTATTTTCCGGCATATCAAATTGCATCTGTAACAACAAACCATTAGACAACGCCTCTGTTGCCAAAATGCAGGCACCATTGACCGACAGATTCACCAGCTGCACAGAGTGCCATTGTTCATGGTCATGAATCCGGATACGTGCATTCAGATTGGTCAAAACACGGGGATCCCAGCGCTGCTTTTTCGAGGCCGGAGTATTGGTTATCGTTGTGCCAACAGTAATATTTTCCAGATCAGCAATAAACTCCCGGCACGTGTAATAACGATGACGTGGGTCCTTTTCCAGCGCTTTCATTATACAGTTGGCTAGCCGCGGCGGAATTTCGGGATTAAAGTGCTCCGGGCGTTCCGGTACACGTTCTACCTGATGCTCCATCAGTTGCTGCAGGGAGCTGACATTTTCAAAAGGATGGTGGCCGGTCATCATGCGATACAGGATCATCCCTGTGGCATAGATATCGGAACGCGCATCCAGATAGCGGCCACGTATCTGTTCAGGGGACATATAATTCGGCGTACCGTACTACTTGCCCTTTTCCGGTTTCTGGACTTCCAGTAATGCCGCCAGACTGAAGTCAGTTACGATCACCTCATCCCTGTCCGCCAGCAGGATATTTCCGGCTTCAGATCATAATGGACTATCCCCTTGCCATGCGCATAATCCATTCCCCACAACACTTTGCGGATTATCCGCAAAGACTCATTTACGCCAAAGGCCACATTGCGACGGCGCAGCATCTGTGACAAATCTTCGCCTTCTACCAGACGCATGACGATCAACACCTGCCCTGCTTGCTCAATGACATCATAAACAGGAATGATGTTCGCATGTTCAACGCGCGCAATAATCTGCGCTTCACGCATTATCCTGTCTGTGTCGTGATGGTGCTCTGTATTTTTAGGGAATGAAACCTTGATGGCCACATGACGCAGCAATCTGAGATCAAAAGCCTTGTACACTTCTCCGGTACTGCCTTTACCCAGCAGTGCGCGAAATTCATATCTGTCGATCGTTTTGCCGAGATAGGACATGGTCAATTCTGTGGACGAGAGTCCGCGATTTACCGGGTGAGCTACGTCGACTACAGCAGTGTCTGGGGCAGTTGCTTACGGATCCGTGTGCTACTGGTCCACCGCAATTTTAATGACGCATTTACGCAGATGCCCGTCCGAGATCATCGGCATATGCGCATCTTCCGGAAAGAATATCGCAAACATACCGGCACTGACTGGCAACCATAAATCAGGCGCATCCTTGTAAAACTCGATGTCCTTGCCGGGATGATAGGCTTTGGAGATTTGCGTGCAGGTCTGCTTGCGCTTCCAACCCATCGTGTCCAGACCGGAGACTACCAGCTGTATATCGATATACTTTTCATGTGCTTCCAGTTCGGCATCCTGCTTCTTACGACCGGGTGCATCTTCAACCAGTGCATAGACACGGTCCGTTGAAATCTCATGACGGCCCGGTGCCAGTGTGTGCAGATCGGATCGCATCAGAAAGGCAAAGCCATTCCGGAATCCCTTGTTTAAGGTCAAATAGCGATCCGCGTTGTCCAGCACGTCCAGTATCATGTCGAAAGCTCCACAGCAGGTTGAATGATGAGGCTTTTAGTATTCAGTAATGTTTGAAAGCCTGTAGTCAGTACAAGTATATCGGCAACTTACCCCTGATTCATTAGAAGATTAGCCGGATTAACGATTTCTCCAGTCTGTGCTAGAACGCGCCGCTCAAGGTCAAAAACATTCGAAACCCCTTGTCACGGCTACGTAACTCATGACGCAATATATTGGTCATTGCGGTATTACGCGAACCGGCAAAAACGGTACGATCCCGCTCTTCGGCGAGGCTGAGTATATTTTGTCCCTCTACACGTATCTTGATACCCCAAAAACGCGTGGTTTCAGCAAACGCATTAAACTCCAGTTCGCTTTCGTCGACCTTGTCCAGTTCATTTACCCTGAACAGGATACGTTCGGCACGTTCTGCAATATCCCAGCCCCAGGCAACACGGGCTCGCTTGAAATCCTGGCGATAGGCAACATCGTAAACATATTCATATTCATCCGACTCATCACGAAATGGAATGATGGTGGGCCCACCAAATCCTGTCTTGCCCGACAACACCCTTTTTTCACCGGTCACTGGATCGGTCACAGACGAATGCTGCTTGCGAGCTTTCAGGTCAAGCCGTGCAGAGGCCAGCTTTAACCAGTCCAGTGGCAACGTCGCTTCCATCTCCACGCCGAGCCTGCTGCCATTACCGATATTTCCCGGCACTTCCAGCTCAGCCGTCACAGGTAACAAATCCTGCACATCGGTAATGTGATGATAAAACCCGGTCAGGCTAAGCACGCCGATATCACCGAAACGTGATTCCAGTGCCAGTTCACTCACCCAGGTGCGTTCCGGCACCAGACTGGTATTGCCCAGCGCCAGATCATCGTCTTCAAAAACCGAGGTACTGATAAATTCATTGAAATCGAGTTGTGCCACCTGTCGTAACACACTTATTCGGATCTGTTGCCGGGGTGTAAGCGGCCAGCTCAGCTGCGCTTGCGGTTTTAAATAGGTGAAACTGCGCTCGCGACGGGTATCGCCTGAGGACGTAATCGTGGAGCGCTCCAGTCCCAGACCATAATTCACCACCAGCTGCCCGGCATTCCAGGTATCCAGCAATTTAAGGTCCCAGCGCAATTCCTCCACACGCGTATTTGCACCCGGCACTACAACCGGCACGGCTCCTTTGCCGCGATCTTCCGTTTGCACCTGGGTGCCATCCACCGAATTGAACGCCAGCTCTATATTGCCTTGCAACGCATGGTTGTCGATTCCGGTCCAGTCAAATTCCAGTCTGCCGATGTTTTCACGGGTATGTGTTTCAGTATTGGCCTGCCGGTAAAACGTGGTCTGGTTCGTGGCGAGATTGACGGTACGTTGATCGGTATCCCGTTCATTGTTCTTGCCATAGAACAGATAGATGGCCTTGCCGGTGAAGTCTGTTGAAAGTGCGTGTTCCGCATCCACACCCAGTTCGAACTCACGGGTAGACTGGTCATCTCCAAACAGTTCGTTGCGCGTGATGGCGGTGGAGAGTACAGGCACACGATAGGATGTTGTCAATCCATCCTGTTCGGCATAAGCCAGTTTGGTATTCAGCCTGACCAGCGTCATGCCAATATTTTTGGCCGCGTTCAGATTGGCCTCACCGGAACTGCTGTCCCTGAAATTATCGTCCGACCGCTGCTCGGATAATCTGCCAGAACCGTCATAAACAGTTTCCGGCCCTTCATAACTGCGCGGATTGGCCGCCACCGAGATACCAGCATTGTAGTCAATCTCTTTCCAGCGATCTGACAATGAGATACCCACATCCGGTCCAATCTGCGGATTATTAAAATTATGTTTTAACGCGGCTTTCCATCGCACTGCGGCAGGCGCATCTTCGAGTAACAGAATATTTGCAATCACGGCCTGCCCTTGTAAATCGACTCCTTGCGCCTGCCCATGTATCAATTCGATACTGGCGACATAGCTGGCCGGAATACGGGTGAGGATGGCAGACAAGGCATCCTGCTTGGTGCTGGGACGACGACCATTGATTAATACATTACCGGCACTGCTGCCAAATCCGCGCGCATTGCTACCGTCATCCAGTTGAAACCCGGGAACCTGCTGCACCATTTCCAGCGCTGTGTTGGGGCGATACTGCTCAAAAAATCCAGCCGGATAAGACACCCGGTCTGTGGCTGAACCGGTATCCGGCGTGTTGTTAACCGTTTGTGCTGATATGGACAGGTTCACGACCAGCCCAAGCAGACAAACATATAGAATTCTGATCATAAGGACGGTAGATACCGGCAAGCTGATTCTGTTTGTAACTGAAAGACAGGCATAAACCCTCCCTGGTTGTGGAGTCGCAATTGTAACTGTGACGACGGGGCCTTGTCTCTACCAGGGAACAGTTAACTTAATTTAGATTGCATTTTTGGCAGATAAGTAAATGTTCGTTCAATCCCGTTACGTCGTTCCGGGACTGCGTTAGCAGAGCGACCCACAGGAGGTGGGAAATGTCGCGTGAGGACAGGGCGTCCGAAGCGACCCGGAATCCAGATCGAACAAGCGTCTGTAAAGAGGTGAATAATTTTCACAGGATCAATACTTGCTGGTTTATATATCGCCGCACTCCATCACTTTCTTAAAGTGCTTTTTTTACCATTCAAAACCACGCTCTAAACTTTAAAACCAACTATTTTTAGAACGGTTCTCCCATTCATTCAACTGCTTGCGAAGGTCCGACCCCGACTCTCGGTTATATCGTGTACATGGCGCCCCCGGGCTGCTGTTCAGGAATGAATACACAAGATAGTCGCAGTCATTGGCAGGGCCAGGATTTCAGCTAAACAGTGGTATTCCCCTGTTAATGTGTTAGGATGCGCGCATCTGGAGTGCTCAAATGAGCACCCGGAGCGTCTTGTTTAGTTGTTAGTTCGCCTCATTATCGTTTTTCGAGTCCAACTGTCCCTCCCTGTTGAGAGCCAATTATTGCATGCCGCACTTACCGGCGAAGCTGTAACCCGCTTCCGACTGAATGTCTGATACATCTTACGCATTCAGCGGTTGCCCGATCCACTTGGCCTTACATACTGCCCACACTGGCACTACCCGAAAGGGAAAATTGTCATGGGCAAAATTTAAATCAGGAATATAAAATGACTTTTGACACACTTGGACTCTCCGAACCAGTGTTGCGTGCTGTGCATGCAACCGGCTACACCATCCCGACACCGATTCAGGCGCAGGCCATCCCTGCCATATTAGAGGGCAAGGACATCATGGCTGCTGCACAAACCGGCACAGGTAAAACCGCCGGTTTCACGCTGCCCATGTTACAGAGGCTCTGTAACAAACCGCCTATTAACGCCAACCGGATACGGGCGCTGGTGCTGACACCAACGCGTGAACTTGCAGCGCAAATACAGGACAGCGTAAAAACCTACGGTAAATTCCTGCAACTGCGTTCGGCCGTTGTTTTCGGCGGTGTAAAAATCAATCCGCAAATGATGCAGCTACGCCGTGGTGTTGACATACTGGTGGCAACCCCCGGACGTCTGCTCGACCTTCATCAACAAAATGCTGTCCGCTTCAATGACGTCGAGATACTGGTACTGGATGAAGCCGACCGCATGCTGGACATGGGATTCATCAATGACATTAAAAAGATTATGGCCTTGCTGCCGAGACAGCGTCAGAACCTGTTGTTCTCCGCGACCTTCTCCAGTGAGATACGCCAACTCGCCAAAAGTGTTACGAACAACCCGATTGAAATCGACATTTCCCCGCGCAACTCCACGGTCGAGCTGATTGCACAAAAGGTTCACACCGTAGACAAGGCACGCAAGGCAGAACTGCTGAGCCACATGATACGCACGGAAAACTGGTACCAGGTGCTGGTCTTCTGTCGGACCAAACACGGTGCAGATAAACTCGTGAAGCAACTACTCCGCGATAAGATTTATGCAGCTGCGATACATGGCAACAAAAGCCAGTCCAATCGCACCAAAGCACTGGCTGATTTTAAACAAGACAAAATCCAGGTGCTGGTCGCGACCGATATTGCCTCCAGGGGTATAGACATCGATCAACTCTCACACGTCGTCAATTTTGACTTGCCGCATGTGCCAGAAGACTACGTACATCGCATTGGCCGTACCGGTCGTGCTGGCGCCAGCGGCACCGCTATTTCCCTGGTCAGTGCTGATGAATTCAAACAATTGCAAGACATTGAGCGGCTAATCAAACGCAAGGTTGAACGCGAGGAAATCGCCGGTTTTAAACCAACTCAAAACGTGCCGGAATTCGGATCGTCACAACCGGGTAACAACAAACCACGTCACAGATCCGGTGGTAATAAACCGACTCCGAGGAACGACACACGCCATGTTTCCAGCAAACAAGGCCCACGCGGCAATAATAATTATGTGAGAACGCAAAGTTCTGTTTAAAGACAGTTTGAATTACGGGGACAGTTAACTAAATTCTGATGGCTATTCTGGCAATTAAGTTAACTGTCCCAAAAATTTAACCTCCATGGACAGTTCGCAGTATATCAGCGGCCTGCGCTGGAGTTATCGGTCCTGAACCAGCCCATGCAACAAACTGATCCGGACGCACCAGTAGCAGAGTCGCTTCATAACGTTGCCGATCGCCCTCATAAGTATCCTCTATGATCGTCAACGGCAAGCCAGTTGCACTGGCGGCTTCCCGGAATGATCGAATGGAAGAGTCATTCGCGCCCAGGGTCAGCAAGGTGTACCCCGTACCCAGTTGCTGATAAATATTGCGACCACTGGACAGGCGGACTGGCGCAAGATGGTGACCTGCCCTGGCCTTGAAACTGTGTAGCCCAACAGCCGTACCACCGGTACCCGGCGTATCATCCGCCACAATGGGAGAGCCTGCATAATTGGGCTCGAAAGAATTAACTTCTTTCACGGCGCCTTCGGTGCGCATTTTCCATGCACGCTCGAATGCGGCACGGTCACGTTCAGGATCGAACTCATTTAAAAATTTGCGATCGGTCTCGATGGATCGGGCGATGAAGTCACGTGCCGTGGACTCAAACATCGGCCTACGCTCGGCATCATACGAATCGAGCAGCGCCTTGCCGCCCCAGCCTTGCAGGGTGGCGGCAAGCTTCCAGCCCAGATTGCGCGCGTCCTCAAAGCCCGTGTTGACACCATAGCCGCCATAAGGTGGATGGCTGTGCGCGGCGTCACCGGCTATAAAAACACGACCAGCGCGGTATGAGTCCGCGATAGCGAAGCGTAGATCCCAGAAACCGATGTGTTCGAATTCGACATCGAATGTGGCGCCTACAGCCTCATGCAGATAGCTTGCGAAGTCAAAGTTGTCGCGCGTTGTGCCTGGTGGTACAGGCGCGTGGAAAAACCAGGTCGAGCCCAGATCGACACGCCCGAAGAATTTCCAGTATCCGTTCAGCTCCGGCTGCAGTACGTTGTAATAGGACTTGCCGGGATAGCGTTTGAGTAGCTCGTGTAATTGTTGCGAGCGGAATACCAGTAGTACCATCATCCGGTCGTGGTCCGACAGCGTCTGTGTGATACCCGCCTGTGTGCGCACAAGCGAACCGCTGCCGTCGCAACCTACCACGTAGTCAGTACGCAGGGTGCGGCTCGAGTGACCGTTGTGCTCCTTTGCCGTTACGACCACAGTATCGCCTTCGGCCTGCACCTTCTCTGCACCCCAGCCGTAAAGCATCTGCACCGTGGGCAGTTCGCCAGCTCGCGTGCGTAATACCGCCTCCGTTGCATACTGCGGCAGACGTTCGTTGGCCGTGTAGTAATAGTCGCGCACCAGATCCCGTTGCAGCCAGTCATAATGATACGGGCCGAGCAGCGTCCCATGGGCTGTTAGACCACCGATTCCATACTCAGGCGGAATGGTACGCGCTGCACGCAAAGCCTGCTCCGCCCCCCAGAAGTGAAAATGCTCCATCGTACGTTGAGTCAGATTTTGACCCTTGGGGATACGCTGTGGCTCGCGGTATCGCTCAACCACAATACAGCGTACTCCGCGCTGACCCAGTTCAATTGCCAAACCCATGCCGACCGGTCCACCACCAACTATGATAACTTGTGTGTACTCCACCTGATTCACCTCTTTACCTATCTACATTGCATTGATCACTAAAAATCAAAAGGGCTTTGACCCTTATTCTAGCCACTCATTCCGCATAATTGAATAAACAGCTGTATTCCAACTCCGTCCCTTAAAAAAACGATCGTTTATACGTTCCGTTTCCATCTTCAAGCCAACAGAAGCGCAAAGTCTAATGGCAGCAATATTTTCAGAGATGGTTTCAGCATAGATCCTTTCAGCATTCAAATCCCGAAATCCAAATTCTATTATTGCTGTACATGCTTGTCTTGCAATACCTGAACCATGCCAGCGTCTGCCTAATTCGCAACCAATGGAATAACTCCCTGCACCTTCCATTCGTATACCGCAGGATCCCATCAACACCTGATCATTTGAACAAATGGCTAGCTGAAATTTGGTTCTAGGGGTTTCATTGGCCTGCTCAATAAAAAATCTCAAAAGGCTCTCTGACTTTTCATCACCCGATTCCTCTTCACTATAGAATCTTTGAAATTTCGAATCGCTTCTCAGCAGGAGATATGCAGGTAGATCATCAAACCGGAAATCCCTGAGTATAAGTTTTCCGGTTTTAAGTTCCATTACTCAATTCTAACCGTTTGATTTACTAATCATTCAGATTTCAGGATAGATTTTCTTCAATGGCTACCTGTCATTACCCTTACGTGCCGCCTCAATTGTGGCGATATCGATCTTTGTCATCTGCATCATGGCTTCGAAAGCACGTTTTGCGGCAGACTTGTCCGGATCGGTTATCGCTTTTGACAATGCCACAGGGGTAATTTGCCAGGATAGACCCCATTTATCCTTGCACCAGCCACATGCACTATCCTCGCCGCCATTGCTAACGATGGCATTCCAGTAACAATCTGTTTCTGCCTGATCAATCGTGGCAACCTGGAAAGAGAATGCTTCGCTGTGTTTGAAGCGGGGGCCGCCATTAAGACCGAGGCAAGGAATTCCCATGACGGTAAATTCCACCGTCAACACATCACCTTGTTTCCCGGAAGGATAGTCTCCCGGCGCATGATATACCGCGTCAACGGATGAATCGGGAAACGTTTTCGCATAAAAGCGCGCGGCCTCTTCGGCACATCCATCGTACCAAAGGCATATTCTGTTCTTTGCTTGTTTCATTTTGTGATTTCTCCATGCCTGTGGTTATGTAAGGCAGTTGATTTTAGATCAATTGTAGCGTGATAAACTTAAAAATTGATTTTTTTCATCAGTTTAACAATTCTTCCTGTTTCACTTTTTCAGAGCTTTTCCGGAAGAAGGTGCCATATACAACCGCGCATTAGATCTGCTAATCACACAATAATTCATTTTGTAAATTGCGGGTACAGATACTATGCTGGCACCATGACAGACACACTTAAAATCTCCCTCGCTCTGGATCGCTATGATCGGCATTTTCCGTTTTTTGATGGCACGGTAAAACCGCCTGCCGGTCTGGAACTCGATGTGAAGCAGGTCGGACAAAGTGTCGCTCTGCGCGATGGCATTGATCGGCACGGGCGCATGATTCATCACAATGAGTTTGATGTGTGTGAGTTTTCGATGTCGAGTTATCTGATGGCAAAAGCCAGGCAGATGCCGATAACGGCAATACCGGTTTTTCCCCGACGCCTGTTCAGCCAGAGCCAGATGTGGGTGCATCCGGATTCAAACCTGTGGCACCCGCGTGATTTGCTGGGCAAGAAGGTTGCACTCAGTTCGTTCCAGACCACATTGTCCTTGCTGGCAAAAGGCGATTTGAAGTTTCATTACGGCGTGCCGTGGGAACAAATCCACTGGTTAATGACGACTCGGGAAAAAGTCGGCTTCACTACCAAGCCCGGAGTACGGCTGGATTTTATCGGGAACTCCGGCAATCTGGGTGTGATGCTGGAGAACCGGGAAATCGATGCGTTCTTTTTGCCTCATCCGCCGCATTCGGTTATGTCCGGTCAAACCCGTGCACGTCGTTTGTTCGCCGATTGCAAGGCAGAAGAACTGGACTATTTCCGCCATCATGGCGATTTTCCGATTATGCATATCATTGCCGTGCGAGCGGTATTGCTGGATCAACATCCGTGGCTGGCATCTGTATTAATGGATTTGTTCAGTCAGGCTAAAACGCTGGCCCGATCCTATTTTGAGGATCCGAACTGGTCACAATTGCTGTGGGGCCGTCATTATTTTGAAACCGAGCGAGAGTTGTTAGCGAGTGATCCCTGGCGGGATGGCTTTTCCCAAAACCATGCCAACATCGAACGCTTTATCCGTTACTCACACGATCAGGGCCTGATTGATTCAGTGTATCCGGCTGAAACCTTGTTTGCGCCGCAAACGCTGGACAGCTAAATCGCTGGTATCTGACTCAACCGACAATTTGTCGTATTACGTCGATCGTGCGGTTGATTTTTTCCGCATCCACTTCCAGGCTGGTGACTGCACGCAAGGTATGGCTAGCAGTAGGCAGCATCAGTATGTCTTGCTGCTGCAATCGTGCGGCCATCTCTGCCGCTGTCATGGTTAACACATCAAAATAAACCATATTGGTCTGCACTGTTTCAGGCTTGATTATCAGATGGTTCAGCTTACTTAATCCAGTTGCCAATTGTCTGGCCAACAGATGATCGTCTGCCAGCCGCAGTCGATGATGTTTCAACGCATACAAGGCACCAGCGGCAATAATACCGGACTGACGCATACCGCCACCAAACTGTTTACGGAAGCGACGGGCCCGCTGGATGAACTCGACACTGCCTGCCAGCGCAGAACCAACCGGTGCGCCGAGTCCTTTGGAAAAGCAGACACTGACGCTGTCAAAATGCTTCACATAGTCTGCTTCACTGATACCACTGGCAATACTGGCATTCCATAAACGCGCTCCATCCAGATGTGTGGCGATACCGGCGTCATGCGCCACTGCACAGACCTGTTGCATCTGATCCAGTGGCCAGATCGAACCACCACCACGATTGTGCGTATTCTCCAGAATCAGTAAGCGGGTGGGCGCATGATGAATATTCGCCGGTCGTAACTCAGCGCGGACTTGCTCGGCTGTAAAGAGTCCGCGTACACCCTGAATCGTGCGGCAATTAACTCCGGACAGCGCCGCTGGCGCACCAGCTTCATACCAGTTCACATGTGATTGCGCCTCCAGCAGGATTTCATCGCCATGCTGCGTGTGACAGCGTATTGCCAGCTGGTTGGCCATGGTGCCAGAAGGCACAAACAGCGCAGCGGGCTTGCCGAGTATCTCAGCGGTTAGTCGTTCCAGTTCCAGTATGGTCGGATCATCGCCGAGCACGTCATCACCGACCTCAGCCTCGGCCATAGCCTTACGCATGGCCGCCGTAGGCCGGGTTACCGTATCGCTACGCAAATCAATTCGCTGGTTACTCATGCCATACCCCACACGTTTCTCATTTATATATATGAGGCAAAGTCTACAACGGGAAGCCCTCATACCGATAGTGACATGCAACTGATGATCTGCGGGGATTTTTAGTTCACACTTCGATCCTGCTTATGAATACGACAACTCACAGCTGGCGCGGCATGATCTATGGCTTTATCGGTATGGCCTGTTTCAGCCTGACCGCACCGTTTACCAAACTGGCACTGACCGGGTTTTCCCCCTATTTCATCACGGTTGGACGAGTATCGCTTGCCGGGCTACTCGCGGCGCTGATCCTGTATCTACGTGGCGAGGCCTTGCCACAACGTGTGTACTGGAAACGATTGATTCTGGTAACGTTGGGTGTATCAATTGGCTTTCCACTGAGTCTGGGCATTGCGCTGACGCACTCGGATGCGTCCCATGCGGGTATCGTGCTGGCCATACTGCCCTTGCTCACCTCGGTGCTCGGCACCTGGTTTTATCACGAATCACATGGCAAGGCGTTCTGGTTGCTCGCGCTGAGCGGTTGCCTGAGTGTGCTCGGCTATATTTTCTGGAACAGTGGTATCAAGTTGGTGGCCAGCGATCTCTGGTTACTGGTCGCCGCGATCTCCGCTGCCATTGCGTACAGTGCCGGCGCGGGACTGACCCGCTCTATTGGTGGGGTAAATACCATCTGCTGGGCCATGGTATTCATGCTGCCACTCAGTATTCCGGCTGCACTCTATCTGCTTTGGGTGACGCTGCCGTTCACGGCAGTTCCGGCATCGGCGATCGCGGCATTTATTTATCTCGCGCTGATCAGCCAGTTACTTGGCTTTGTGCCCTGGTATGCCGGGTTGTCACTGGGTGGTATCGCCCGTGTGTCACAGGTGCAGTTGCTGCAAACTTTTCTGACTCTGTTTGCCTCTGCGATTTTTCTAAACGAATCCGTTGAATGGCACAGCTGGCTGGTGGCCACGCTGGTGGTGGCGCAGGTGTATCTGGCCAGACGACTTTCCTGAGTCTATTGATTCAGTGGCATCAGTTTGTGGTCGGTTGTGCTTTCCCGTAATAGTAAATCAGTATGTCGTCGAGCAAGGGACGCCAGTTGTCCCAGTTATGTCCCTCATCCACTTCCATGTATTTCATGTCATACCCTTTTTCCCTAAGTACAGCATGAAACGCACGGTTATCTTCCGTGTTGTCATCCGGTGTGCCGGTGCTAAGAAACAGCTTCAGCGGCATTTTAGGTACCTCTGCCCAGGTAGGTAACATTCGCGGAATTGGATGATTCGCCGGGGACTGCATGGCGATACCGGAAAAATACTCATAACCGAACAAACCAAAACAGGCGCCATTGGTACCACCAAAAGACACACCGGCAATCGTCCGTCCTTCACGCGTGGTCATTACCGCATAGTTTTTTTCAATCGTGGGGATGAGTTCATCAACATAGAACTTCAGAAAGTCCACATTGCAAAGAAACTGTTGCTGACGACGGTTGGTTTCCAGATCATCTGGATCACGCGGATCGACGAACACAGCCACGACCGGATCAATTTGCTGACTGCTGATCAGACGATTAAGTACGCTGTCGAGCTTGCCTTTGGAGAGATAATTCTGGCCGTCAGACAAAAACAATACTGGGTAATGCGCCGTCTGATCATAACCTTCTGGCAGATAAACCCGATATTGCAAATCATAACCAAGAGTCTTGCTGCTGATGCGGATATCCGTTGAAAGTGTACCGTCAGCCTGAACTGCACCCGCAACTAACAATAATACCGACAGGATACTGGCCATACGGGAGAAGAAAATCCCGATTACTTTTGGTATAAATATAACAGTTGCCATCACTAGCCTCCCCCGGCAAAAGATAGTCTGGATGAATGATTGACTCAAACGCGTTGCGATACTGTATCCGTAGATCTAGCTCAGTCTCGTGTAGCCACCTTCCACGCCTTCTGCTGAAAACACCAGCTGCCATAACTGCAAGCTTCTGGCCCGAAACGCACCTGCATTGGTCAGCAGAGAATAACGCCACATACGGTAGAAGCGATCTCCGTATTTATTGGCAATTTCGGGCCAGTGCTTTTCGAAGTTGTCATACCAGGCCAGCAAGGTTTTGTCATAGTCTGCACTGAAGTTATGCATATCTTCCATGACAAACAGTTTTTCAGAGGCTCTTGAAATATCGGCCATCGATGGTAACTGCGCATTGGGAAAGATATATTTATTCGACCAGGGTTCGGCAGCATTGCGTGTGTTGAGCCGGCCTATCGTGTGCAGTAGCAATAACCCTTCCGGCTTAAGACAACGTTTCACTACTTGCATGAACTCACGATAATTCTTGCGGCCCACGTGTTCGAACATTCCTATGGAGACAACATGATCATAGCTGCCCTGTAACTCACGATAATCCTGCACCAAAACCTTGACCGGCAAGTGTGCATAGCGTTGTTGTACCCAACTGCCCTGCTCTTTCGATACTGTCACGCCAAATACCTGGGCACCATAACGCTCAGCGGCATATCCGGCAAAGCTGCCCCAGCCACAACCGATATCCAGTACGGTTTGTCCTGGCTTCAAGCCGATCTTGCGACAGACCAGATCCAGCTTGGCCTCCTGCGCTTCATCGATATTGGTCGCGTGCTTCCAGTATCCACAGGAGTAAGTCAGCCGCTTGTCGAGCATGCGTTCGAATAAATCATTACCGAGATCGTAATGAGTCTCCGCCACTTCGAATGCACGTCCCATACTTTGCAGATTAAGCAGACGAGCCTGTAGTGTCGGCAATAGTAAAGTCAGTGGTGCTATCTTGCGACGCAGTTTGGCACGTACCACCCGGGTGATGAATTGGTCGAGATTGTCACAATCCCACCACTGGTCCATATAGGCTTCACCCAGCCCCAAAGTACCTTTGGCAAGAATACGCTGGAACACGCGGTTATCGTGTATCTTCATATCCCATGGGCGATTCCCGTTGATTCGGATATCGGCGAGCAACAGAATCTGCTCAATCCTGGATTGTGCCGAATTCATCTATATTGAAAACTAAAATTATTACTATCTGTCGGTCTCCAGTGTCACGCCACATGCCACATCAGAATTAATAATTAGTATCGGCGCGTACTAATATACTCTACTTATCGTCAATGTCGCAGAACGACCTCGTAGCCTCTCGCGCAATTCCTGAAACCGGATCGGGCTCAGGTCGCGCTCTCCGGTAAACACGGTGCGCTCACGTACACCGGGTGACTCCAGCAGGTTCACGGTGGCCAAACGCATTTTCACACCGAACCAGCGAGTGGTCTCAACAAACATTCCCAACTCGACCTTCTCGTTATTGATTTCCAGCTCATTCACCTTGTACAGAGTTCGTCTGGCACGTGACAGCAAGGTCCAGCCCCAGGCCAAACGTGAGGCCTCAAAGTCCTGACGATAATCCAGATTGATGGCAGCCTTGTTCTCGACATTATAGGTGATCGGAAAATCACCGGTTACACTCGAGAGGATACGATCCTTGCCGGTAACCGGATCGACCACGGTGGAATCCTGCCAACGCGCCTTGAAGTCGAGTCTGGCACCGGTCAGTCCGAGTGAACCGAGCGGAACAGTGGACTCAAGCTCTAGTCCCCAACGTCGTCCCTTACCTATATTGCCGGGCACTTCAAATGAGGGCGTCAGTGGCAATAAATCAAGCACATCTGTGATCCAGTGATGAAAGGCTTTGACTCGAATCACGCTAATTTTGCCAAAGCGACGTTCCTGAGTCAGTTCAGCTACCCAGGTTGTTTCCGGCTGAATATCCGGATTACCGAGCGCCAGATCGTTCTCTTCAAATACCGTGGCGCTGACAAAATCGGTCAACACCAGTTGCGAGACTTCACGAGCCAGACGCATGCGGGTCTGACGGCCTTCAGCTGGCGACCAGGTCAAAACTGTTTGTGGCTTCAAAAAGAAAAAATCACGTTGTTGATCCGCATCACCGGTCTGGGTCAATGTGGACGCTTCCGCACCCAGACCCGCATCCAGCTGCAGCGTTCCTGATGACCAGGTGTCCTGCAACAATCCGTCCCAACGGATCTCTTTAACAAATGAATTCGATCCGGGTACTGCAACCGCAACTGGTCCGATACCGATGTCCAGAGTCTGTTTCAATGCACCATCCAGACTGTTATAGGCCCGTTCCAGATTCATCTGCAAGGTGTGGTTCCGAAACCGTGTCCAGTCAAACTCGGCACGGGTAATCAGTTCAGTGCTGATGGAATCGCCTTCTGCCAGTCTGAACGAAGACTGCTTACTGGCGGTATTAAAGACTTTCTGGGATTTATAGGAAGATTCATCGGCATGATAATAAAGCAGGATGGCCTTGCCGATCAGATCCGAGCCTAAAGAGTGTTCCGCATCAAATCCAATTTCCACAATTGGTTTATCAAAATTCTCCACAAACTCCTCGATATGAGGAATCACCCCCAGAGGCACACGCCGGGAGGACAGAAACTGTCTACGTTCCTCATTACTGAGAACGGTATTCAACTTAATTTGGGTGCCATTATCCAGCGTGGTACTGGCATTAAAATTCCCCTTGGTCAGCGTAGAGCGGTTTTCGCGATCGTCATAACGGTTCTCAGTATTGTTACCCTTGCCGTCCAGTAGACGATCCACTCCAGTACGACCAAACGAATTTTTATAGATGGATGCTCCTGTGTTGTACTCAATATCGTGCCAGTTATCCGACAAGGACACATTCAACGACGGTGTGAACGGGCCATGTGTAAATGGCTTTAGTACGGCCGCTTCCCATTTGATTGCCGCAGCACTGTCTTCACGCAGAATCACATTAATCATAGACGGCTTGCCTTGCAGATCGATACCACGGACCTGACCACGGATTAACTCGACGCGTTCTACATTACCTGCCGGTATTCTGGAAAGTATGGCGGATGGCTGGTCCTGTTTGGCGCTGGGACGACTGTCGTTAATCAACAGATTGCCGGCGGCTTCTGCAAGACCTCGTGTACCCAGCTCAATCACTTCCAGTGCAAATCCGGGCACCTGAGTGACCATATCCAGCGCCGTGAGTGGTTTGAACTTTGCAAAATACTCGGCCGGGTAACTGACCAGATCCGCTTCTGTCTCCGCTGTCGTGGCATTGGGAACCACTGCGGGACTAGCCGGTTCTGTCTGCGCACAGACGAGCGATGACATTCCTGACAACATCAGGCAAACACAACTTGCAAGCACACCATACTTCATTTTAATTCACTGCCCCCTGTCCCTTACTCATCATTCGATAACAAAGCGGTTATTTTACCTGTGTTTGAATGATTTGATATGGCCAATTTCAGAGTATCTGTGGGTTCAGTCGCCACAACGTAAAGCTCAGTCCGGCAGCAAAGCTGACCCAGAGCAGATAAGGAATCATCAGTAATGCCGCAAGCATGGATATCGGCCAGAAGGCCAGTATGGTTGCAATCAACAACCCCCATAACAACAGGATCTCGACAAAAGCCCAAGCACCGCGATGCCAGACGAAAAATATCCAGCTCCAGAGCGCATTCACACCCAGTTGAAGCAGGAATAATATGCACGCTGTCTGCGATGTAGCAAAGCCGTCGACACGCCAAACCAGCCAGATGGCAATCGCCATCATGGTATACAACACTGTCCACACCGGACCAAACAGATAAGGTGGCGGTGACCATCCGGGACGAATTAACGAGGTATAAAATGTGCCGGCCGAAATGGATGCCGCTGCACCAATTCCGGCAGCGATAAAACAGAGTGCCAGCCAGAACAGCAGACCTGAAAGCTGTACCATTATTGTCATTATCTTCCCCTTAATCCGGTGATCCTTCGACATAAGAGTATCAGGACTACTGCCAAATCGTTTCTGAACCCCTGTGTCACAACAACAGGGAGTAGTGCTGCACACCGGTTATCGACACAATGCCGTACTGACCCTGGCCTTAACCGATCAACTCCCCGACATTATAAACCAATTACTTCCTTCACAAAGTCCTGACGTGTAGTGTCATGACGAAATGATCGGTGTTCCCCTGCGTGCAGGGTTGGACTATTGGAATAGTCTCACCACGGTTTTCAGCCTATTATAAGATTGCAGACTACGTAAAACGATCTCACGGAGCTCCGACGCATGACCCTCATTCTGTCAAATGAAGATGTAAATGAAGTACTGACAATGAAGGAATGTATAGATGCACTTGAAGATGCGTATCTCGAACTGGCTCATGGACGCGGTGTCAACCGTCGTCGTTCCGACACACTGGTACCTTCAAATCAAGCCGAAGTGTTATACAGCCTGAAAACAATGGATGGTATCGTTCCGAAATACGGAGTAGGTGCCGTACGCATTAATTCGGATCTGGTATCGTGGCCAACACGATCCGGTACAATGCGTCGCGAAAAAATTCCGGCAGCTCCTGGTGGACGTTGGGTAGGACTGGTACTGTTGTTCAGTACGGAAACCGGTGAACCATTGGCGATCTTTCCGGATGGGTATCTGCAACGTTTGCGCGTTGGCGCGACCAATGGACTGGGTGCAAAATATCTGGCACGTTCCGATGCCAGTGAAGTGGCCCTGATTGGCAGTGGATGGCAGGCAAGTGGTCAGGCCATGGCAATTACTTCGGTATGCAAGGTCAAGCGGATACGCTGTTACAGCCCGAACGCCGATCACTGTGCCACATTTGCCAGCAACATGTCCTCCACTCTGGGAGTAGAGGTGATTGCTGTCGAGTCACCTGAAAAAGCCATCAAGGGCGCAGATGTCGTTCTTTGCGCCACCAACACAGTAGATAATATTGTGTTGGCTCGTTGGCTGGAGCCGGGCATGTTTATCTCCTCTATTAAACGACCGGAAATAGAAACTGCTGCCATCCTGCGTTCAGAGCGTGTCGTGATCCATACCCGCGATGAAGCACCCATACACACGACCTCCCCTGGTCTGGTCTTGCCCGACAACATGGAAGGTAAGGGTTGGCGTGCAATTGCCGAAATCGATTTCGAGTCATTACCTACCTTGCCTGAAGTCATCGCTGGAATGTCACCAGGTCGTGATACACCCGAACAAATCACCTGCTTCCTGAATAATCTTGGTATGGGTTATCAGTTTGCCGCAGCAGGTGCAGCGGTTTATCGTAAGGCCAGGGCATTAGGTCGAGGTCATGAATTACCTACAGAATGGTTTACCCAGGATGTACATCCCTGATTTTATAAGACTGTAGCTGAACTTTTACTATCAAATCCCGCAAATATTGCTATTCTGGCGCCCATATTTTTTAAGCCCAATTTATTGTGAGGTCAAAAAATGTTGTCTATCCGTTGTGGAAACATCCTGTCCCGAATATACAAGCTGTCATTACTGACAGGATTTTGTGCCTTGTTGCAGTTGATGGCATTGCCTGTACAGGCACAGGATACTGCAGTAGGCGATCCTGCTGCAGACACGGCATCACCGATTGTTGAATATCCGGCCAGTTTTTTTTCCCGCTATAAGCCGAACACGGCGCTGGACATGATCAAGCAAGTACCGGGATTCCAGGTTGACGATGGTGATACCGCGCGCGGCTTTGCCGGTTCAGCGGGCAATATACTGATCAATGGTCAACGTCCCAGTGCGAAACAGGATAGTCCTTCCGCAATTTTGTCCCGGGTTCCGGCCAGTCAGGTCATTGGTATCAAACTGATCCGCGGCCAGGTAAAAGGCGTGGATCTGCGTGGCCAGTCCACCGTCGTCGACGTACTTATGCTCGACGATGCGCCGGCAGCGATCAGCTGGGAAACCTATAGCTTGTATAGTACGGCCAGCCCGTTACGGGTGGGCGCTAAATCCTCTATCGCGGATCGTTGGCGGGATGTTGAATATAACTTTGGTATCGATCTGTTACGAGACGGTAACGGCGAGTTCGGCAATGAATACATTTATAACCACAATCACACGCTGACCGAAACCCGCTACGAAAAGCAGAAGGAAACCGGTTTTGGTTCCGACCTGTTTATGAACGCGTCTACATATCTGGGCGCGACCTTTTTTCATATCAACGGCAAGCTCGGTCTGGGTAACGGGCCTGAAATTCGTGATTCCCATCGCGTTCCGGTTAGCAGCATTGCACGCGACAATACGGTGAAGGATTCACAGCATTTCGAGACCTACGAACTGGGTCTGGATGCCGAACGTGAACTGGCAGACAAGCTGACGGCCAAAATCATCCTGCTGTATACCGACAAGCTGTCTGACATCACCTCGACGCAAACCACAATCACCGTGTCGGGTATACCCTTGTTATTCAAACAGGCCGAAACCGTTTCCAAAACAAAAGAAGCGATATCACGTCTGGAGCTGGACTGGTCGGGGCTTGCTGATCATGCAGTACAGTTGAATGTGGAAGGTGCCTATAACGTGCTGGACGGTACATTATTTCAAGTGGAGAACAAAGGTGCCGGTATCGTCGTGGTGGATGTGCCTGGTGGCAATTCCAAGGTGGAGGAATCCCGCGGCGACTTTTTGCTGAAGGACACCTGGTCACTCGGACAGTTCGAACTGGATTACGGAATGGGTGCTGAAGCATCCAGAATTACCCAGAGCGGTGATGCCGACCTGCAACGTAACTTTTTCTTTGTTACCCCGCAAGCGGCCTTAAGCTACACACCCGCCAAGGGTAATTTGAGCCGCGTGCGTCTGGCACGTGAAGTGGCCCAGCTTAACTTCAATGATTTTATCAGCACCACCGTGTTCGAAGATGATGATCTGGCACTGGGTAATCCGAATCTGCGCCCGGACTCGACCTGGATTGCTGAGCTAAGCCACGAACGACGGTTCGGCGATTCCAGCGTCATCAAGGTTACGGCATTTCATCACTGGATCACCAACGTACTGGATCTGTTACCGATCACGCCGACCTTTGAAGTGCCAGGCAACATCGGTAATGGCAAGCGTTGGGGTGTTGAGATCGAAAACACGATTCCACTCGCCTGGCTCGGCCTGACTGGTTCCAGACTCGATACCAAATTTCGCTGGCAGGATTCCAGCGTGGTCGATCCGGTTACCGGAGTCGACCGGGTACTCAGTGCCGTCTCCGGTTTTCGCGGTGTACCCGACATCAAGTTTCGTCAGGGTAATGAATATGTGATCGATGTTTCCTACCGTCAGGATTTTGAAGAAGAACGCATTGCCTGGGGATGGCGTATGGCTGAACAGGCAGAACGTCCGGTATTCAAGGTGAATGAAAAGGAAATATCGGACGAAGGCGTATTATTCAGTCTGTTTTTGGAAACCACCCGCTGGTTTGGAATCAAGACCCGTATCGAAGGCCACAACCTGTTCAACTATTATGAAAAACGTGACCGTACAGTGTATGCGGGAGAACGAGAACTCTCTCTCGTTGACTCGTATGCCTTACGTGAACGTAACGTCGGACGTCGCGTCAATCTGGTGCTGACCGGCAGTTTCTGATCCGGACCACCATGCCGTCTGGTGACAGGCGGCATGGTTGATCTCATTACTTAAAATCCGTAACCGGCAGACTATCTAATTTTTTCCGTTAAGCAGTACGATTGCTGTTACAGGCACGAATTTTACTGACAAATGAATACACGGCCTGACACTTACCAGTATTTGTTTCTGTTGTGCTCAGAACAACCAGTGTGGCAAGGACAGTGACAAGGCAGGTATATACGTTACCAACATCAAAAACACCAACAACACTGTCAACCACGGCATGGCGGCTTTCACCACCTGCATGATCGACATACCGGTAATACCGGCAGTCACAAACAGGTTCAAACCAACTGGCGGCGTGACCATCCCGATCTCCATATTGACGACCATGATGATACCAAAGTGCACCGGATCGATTCCGAGCTTGGCCGCTATCGGCATCAGGATAGGAGCGAGGATCAGGATAATGCTCGTCGGTTCCATGAAGTTACCGGCAATCAGCAACAGGATATTGACCACCAACAAAAATTGCCACGGTGACAAGCCCATTTCAATGATGTGTTCTGCAACTTGCTGGGGAATACGCTCGGTCGTCAACACATAGGCAAACAATAACGCATTCGCAATAACAAACATCAGCATGACCGATACTTTTGCCGATTCAAGTAACACTTCAGGCACCTTTTCAATCTTGATATCACCGTATATGAATACGGCGACAAAAAATGCGTACACGGCCGCGACGGCTGCCGCCTCGGTCGGCGTAAACACACCGCCGTAAATACCACCGAGAATAATCACCAGCAACAACATTCCCCATAATGAATCGCGTGCAGCGGCCAGAATCTCTTTCAGACTGGCACGTGGTTGTAACGGAATTTTGAGCATGCGTGCACGCACATAGATAGCAAACATCAGCATAAAACCGAGCACGATACCGGGAACGATACCGGCGAGAAACAACTGCCCCACCGAGGTTTCTGTCGCGGCGGCATATACGACCATCACAATGGACGGTGGAATCAGGATACCTAGCGTACCTGCATTGCAGATCACTCCGGCAGCAAAATCACGCGTATAACCCGACTTGACCATACCGGCAATAACAATAGAACCAACAGCGACCACGGTTGCTGGTGAGGAACCTGACACGGCCGCAAACAACATGCAGGCGAGTACCGAAGCCATACCGAGACCACCGTGCAAATGACCGATGCAGACATTGGCTAAATGCACCATGCGTTTGGCCACGCCACCAGTGGTCATGAACGTGCCGGAAAGAATAAAAAACGGAATGGATAACAGCGTGAACAGGTCGGCGGTATTTTGTAACTTCAATGCCATCGATGCCAAGGAACCCTGGCCAAAGAACATAATAGTAAAAACCGAAGACAAACCCAGCGCAACGGCGATCGGCATGCCGATTATCATGAACAGAAATAACATGACAAACAGCGCAATGGTGGTCATGACTGCACGTCTGTTTCAGCGCGGAGTTTCAGAGCCTGTTCCGCTTCATCACCAATCAGATGCGTTTGCTTGCCCATGACTGTCCGGTACAAAACCTGACCGAAGCGCAAGGTGAGCAAGGCGTAACCAACCGGCAGTGCCAGCCGAGGAATCCAGACAGGAATATCGATATCTTTAGCCGTATTACCAATGGCATAAATTTTAGTAATGTAATTCCATCCACCAACAAAAATTATTCCCGAGTAGATGAGACACAGTATGGTGGCCACAATCGTCACGATCCGGCTGGCCTTATGCCCCAGTAGTTTTACTACTGCGTCAATTCCAATATGCGAACCGGTACGAACACCATAGGACATGCCGATAAAAATCAGCCAGGCAAACAGATAGGTAACGAGTTCAAGCGCCCAGACAAAGCTGTAATTAAAGACATATCGTGCAACCACCTGGGCAAAGGTGATCAATGTCATCACCGCCAACAGGAACGAGATGAAACTCTCTTCCAGATGTTCCAGTTTGCGCCACATGGCTACAATCCCTGACTTATAACTCAGTTGTTCGCCTTGATGGCCGCATCGATCAGATCCTTGCCGATATCCGCTTCATACTGCTTCCACACAGGTTCCATCTTCTTGCGCCACTCAACCAAATCCGCATCTGACAGGGTATGAATTTTAGCCCGTCCCGCATCAACGATCTGTTGACGATCATGCTCATTGAGCTCATACGCCAGCTTGTTCGCATATTCAGACGCTTCGTTCATCGCTTCTGACAGTCCCTTTTGTATGTCTGCCGGCAGGCTATCCCACCAGTCCGAATTGGCGATGACCATATAAAGAATCACACCATGATTGGTTTCAGTAATCGATTGCTGTACCTCATGAAACTTCTGCGTATAGATATTTGACCAGGTATTTTCCTGTCCATCGACGACACCGGTCTGCAAGGCCTGATACACCTCGCTAAATGCCATTTTCTGTGGGTTGGCTTCCAGCGCCTTGAACTGGGCCTGAAGTACGTCCGAATCCTGGATACGGAACTTCAATCCTTTTACATCTTCAGGACGTTGCAGTTGTGGCTTGCTGGTAGATAATTGTTTCATCCCATTTGACCAGTACGCCAGTCCCTGAATACCCTTCTCTCGCATCGAATTGAGCAATTCCTTGCCTTCTGGTCCTTTCTGGAAACGGTCTACGGCTTCGAGATTCTTGAACAGGAACGGTAAGTCATAAACCTGCAACTTCTTGGTATAGCGATCAAACTTTGACAACGAAGGTGCCAGCAACTGGATATCGCCCAGCAGTAACGCGTCCATCTCCTGATCATCGGCAAACAACTGGGAGTTTGGAAAAACCTGCACTTCAACCTTGCCCGGCAGTTTCTTCTCTGCCAACTCCTTGAATTTGAGTGCACCCTGACCTTTTGGGGTATTGTCAGCCGTTACGTGGCTGAACTTGATGATGATGGGTTCCTGCGCCGAGACTACCGTTGAAAACGAGAGGGCCAGTACGCCTAGCAATGTCACAAATAATTTCATTGTTTTCTCCTTTTGACTGGTGAGGTATGAATACAAGTGAAACCTGATTCCCCCCACAGGAAGGCAGCATTTCTGTAAAAATCTATGGTAATAAACCGGCGTCGAGATTAACAAATAGCCTGATATTTGGCAAACCGGCTAATACGTCATTTATTCTGTGTGCAGCTCAGCTGACAAAGACACCGTACCTTCACAATCCTCAGCCCACAGTGATATCTTGCCATCGTCCAGCTTTCTGCCTTTCAAAGTCAGTGGATAACCTGCAAACAGGGGGCTACGGACTGTGTAATTGAACTGCGAAATACGTGCGCCAGGCAGAGCACTCTGGAACAAATCTATCAGCATCGTTGCAACCAGCGGCCCATGCACGAGCAAACCCGGATAACCTTCCTCGTGCATATACTCCTGATCAAAATGGATACGATGACTGTTAAACGAAACCGCAGAATACCGAAACAACAGCGTGGAATCCGGTATCAGTGTTTTCGACCAGTCATACGGCTGTAGTGCATCAGCTGGTATGGATTTCGGTTCCGGTTTTTTCATCATGCCTGTGGCGGCACCGCGATAAACAATATCCTGTTCGTCAACAACGCACAGCACACCGTTTTCAAGATATTCATGCGCAACCGTCAGAAAACTCATCGGACCGGTCTTGCCCTGCTTGTTTTCTATTTTTTTGATAATGGAACGATGAATTACAGCGACACCGATATGCAAGGGCTGATGGAAGCGAATGCGACCCCCGGCCCACATACGACGCGGGTAGTCTATCGGCGGAAAAAATTCTCCCCGTTTTTCATGGCCATCATGACCCAGCTGTGACTGCCGGGTAAAAGGAAACATCGCGCACCATTGGCCGGTCGGCGGAACCTCTCCAACGGGCCAGGGCAATTTTTCATAATCGAGCAGTGCAGCCAGACCCAACATACGATCTGTCGAAATCTCGATCAAGGTTTCCTGAGTGCGACCGATATAGTCTGACCATTGATTAGGCTCTGCCATAATTATTTCCTGTCATAACTGATACTGTTATTCGCCAAACTCGTCCCGAATCGATTCGGTATGCTGGCCCAGCGCCGGTACTGGCAAACTGATCGGCGGCTGATCATCTGTCATCACGCCACTGGCGGTTAGCTCAATCGGTCCGGCAGGAGTGGCGACAGTCACCTTGCGACGTTGTGGATGAGCCAGCACATTATCCAGTGTGTTGAGACGTCCGTATGCAATATTGTGCTGTTCAAGCAAGGCCAGCAGTTCAGACTGCTGGTAGCGGGCAAAAACCTGGTTAATTACCTCATCCAATGCGGGACGATTGGCCACACGATTGCCGACACTGTTAAAACGTGAATCATCGACCATTGATTCATCCTTGAGTATTTCGCAGCAGAAGACTTTCCACTCGCGCTCATTCTGGATCGAGAACACTACGCCTTTGCCGTCACCGGTGTAATACATACCATAAGGTGCAATGCTGGCATGGTTCATACCGACACGTTTTGTCTGTACACTGCCATAGGCCTTTTGTAACAGCGGTACATTCATCCAGTCGACCATCACATCAAACAATGACAGGCGGATATGTTCACCTTTGTGTGTACGCGATCGACGTATCAACGAACGCAGGATGGCGGCATAGGCCGTCATACCGGTACTGATATCACAGACCGAGACACCCACACGGGCAGGACCCTCAGCCGTCCCGGTAATCGAAGACAGACCGGTTTCTGCCTGCACCAGCAAATCATAAGCTTTCATGCTGGCGTAAGGCCCGGATTCACCGTAGCCGGAAATGCTGCACATGATGATACGTGGATTGATTTCTTGCAGACTCGCATAATCCAGACCAAGGCTTTCAACTGCACCAAAGCGCAAGTTCTGGATGAACACATCGGCCTTGCGTAACATCGAAAACAAAAGCATGCGATCAGCTGGATCCTTTACATCCAGCACCACGGATTCCTTGCCGCGATTCAGCCAGACAAAATAGGCGCTTTCGCCCTTGACCAGATGATCATAGTTACGGGCAAAGTCACCCTCTTCGCGCTCTATCTTGATGACGCGCGCACCGGCCTCAGCTAAAAGATTACTTGCATAAGGAGCCGCAACCGCCTGCTCCAGCGCAACGACCAGTATGCCGTCCAGATCTTTCATGACTTAATAAGACCTCGGCAGACCCAAACGATGTTCGCCCAGATACGCCAGTATCAAGTTGGTAGAAATTGGCGCTATCTGGTACAAACGGGTTTCACGAAACTTGCGTTCAATATCATATTCTTCTGCCAGACCAAATCCGCCATGTGTCTGCATGCACATATCGGCTGCGGCCCAGGACGCTTCTGAAGCCAGCATTTTCGCCATATTTGCTTCTGCTCCGCAGTCCTGACCACGGTCATAGAGATCAACGGCTTTTTGTACCATCAGCGTGGCCGCCTGGGTTTGCGCATAAGCACGTGCGATTGGAAACTGGATACCCTGGTTCTGACCTATCGGTCTGCCAAATACCTTGCGTTCACAGGCATAGCGGGTGGCCTTGTCGATAAACCAGTTCGCATCTCCGATACATTCGGCCGCGATCAGAATGCGTTCGGCATTCATGCCAGAGAGTATATAAGAGAATCCGTCACCTTCATTGCCGATTAGGTTTTCGGCCGGAACCGGTACGTTTTCAAAAAAGATTTCGGTAGTGGCATGGTTTAACATCGTGCGTATCGGACGAATCACCATGCCGTATTTTTTTGCTTCATTAATATCGACGATAAAAACAGAAAGTCCTTTCGTACGTTTACTCGCTTTTTCTTTCGACGTGGTGCGTGCCAGCAAGATCATCAGATCAGAATATTCAGCACGCGAGATCCACACCTTCTGGCCATTGACGATATAACGATCACCGTCACGTACGGCGGTGGTGGAAATACTGGTCGTATCGGTACCGGCGGTAGGTTCAGTCACGCCAAAAGCCTGCAGGCGTAATTCACCACTGGCAATCGCGGGCAGGTATCGGGATTTTTGTTCAGCACTGCCATGTCGTAGCAGCGTACCCATTGTGTACATTTGTGCATGACACGCAGCGGCATTGCCACCGTTTTGATGGATGGTTTGTACAATTTCGGCCGCTACCCGCAGTGGCAAACCACTGCCACCGAATTCTTCAGGAATCAGACAGGCCAACAATCCGGCATCGGTCAAGGCCTGGACAAACTCGGCGGGATATTCCTGCTTGCGGTCCTTGTTACGCCAGTACTCACCGGGAAACTCCGCCGAAATACGTGCGACCGATTCGCGCACCTGTTCAATAATATCGTCGTAATCCATCGTCTGTAATCAACCCTTGAAGCCCTGTTTCATTAGTAGTTATCTTAGCACAGGAATCCGGGCAATCGCTGTCTACATATCGGCGTAATTTGGCCCGGAACTGCCCTCTGGTGCGACCCAGTTGATATTTTGTGCCGGGTCCTTGATGTCGCACACCTTGCAATGAATACAATTGGCAGCATTGATCTGGAAATGTTTGCCCGCCTTACCATCGTCCACGACTTCATACACGCCAGCAGGACAATAGCGTTGAGCCGGTTCAGCATATAAGGGCAGGTTTATCTGGATGGGGATACTTGGGTCGTTCAGGGTCAGATGCACTGGCTGATCCTCGACATGCTGTGTGTTTGCCAGATACACGGATGAGAGTCTGTCAAAACTGAGCTGGCCATCCGGGGTCGGATAATCAATCGTTCTGGTCACACTCGCTTGTTTCAGGCAGGCGTGATCCAGACGGGTATCGTGCAGAGTGAATGGCAACTTGCCACCAAACAGGTTTTGATCGATTAGATTGAACGCACCGCCCGACAAGGTGCCAAACCGGTGCAGCGCCGGGCCGAAATTGCGTGCCTGATATAACTCTTCATATAACCAACTGTTGCGGAAGCGTACGGGATAGGTTGATAACAGCGTATCCTCCGGTTTGTTCTGCATCCACTGATCGACAACAGCTTCTGCCGCAAGCATGCCTGACTTCATCGCGGTATGGATACCCTTGATGCGGGAAAAGTTAAGTGTGCCCAGATCACATCCGAGCAAGGCACCGCCCGGAAAAATCATTTCCGGTAATGAATTTAATCCGCCCTTGCTGATCGCACGTGCGCCGTAGCTGATACGTTTAGCCCCTGCCAGATGCTGACGAATCACGGGATGGTGCTTGAAGCGTTGTAACTCATTAAACGGTGACAGCCAGGGGTTCTGATAACACAAATCCACAATCATACCGACCGCTACCAGATTGTTTTCAAAGTGATACAGGAAAGATCCACCCGGATTGGCATTATCCAGTGGCCAGCCCGCACCGTGTAGTACCAGTCCGGCCTGATGGCGTGATGGATCTATTTGCCAAAGCTCTTTCAGACCAATCGCATAATGCTGTGGATCCACCCTGCTATCCAGATTAAATCGGGAAAGCAAAGATTTACCCAGATGCCCCCGGCACCCTTCAGCAAACAGTGTGTGTTTGGCACGCAGCTCAATGCCGGGAGTATAGACGCCGGCTTTCGGCTTGCCTTCACGATCCAGTCCGTGGTCACCGGTAACGATTCCACAAACAACGTCATTTTCGATTATGACTTCCTGTGCGGCAAAACCGGGGTAGATTTCCACACCGAGCGCTTCGGCCTGTTGCCCCAGCCAACGACACAGGTTACCCAGTGAGATGACATAATTACCCTGATTATGCATCGTGCGTGGTAACAGGCTGTTGGGCCAGTGTAGTGCCGAGTGTTCGTTACGAAACAGATAGAATTCGTCACGTGTTACCGGCACGGTTACGGGTGCGCCGAGTTGTTGCCAGTCGGGAAACAGCTCATTCAGTGCACGCGGATCCAGTATTCCACCGGACAGATTGTGCGCACCAATTTCAGATCCCTTTTCGATAATACAGACGCGCAGTGTAAGATTGAACTGTTTGGCCAATTGTTGCAGACGACAGGCCGCCGACAGACCGGCAGGTCCAGCTCCTACTATGACAATGTCATATTCCATGGTGTCTCGTTTAACTGTCATCATCGAATAATAACATGATCACCCCTCACTCCTCACACCTAACCCCTCACGCCCCCATTAAGCCTTTGCAAACAGGGGTGAATTTAATTATTCTGAAAGCATCATGTTGACTCCACACTCTGCCCGCCGAAGTCTGCTGTTCACTCCGGCCAACCGGCCCACCCTTTTTGTTAAGGCACTAGGCTCCGGTGCCGATATGGTGTGCGTGGATCTGGAAGATGCGGTAGCGCCAGATCAGAAGGAGGCAGCTCGTGCGGAAGCTTTCGCGTTTCTCCAGCAGGCTGATAACAGCATGCCTGAACGCATTGTACGTATTAACAGCCTGCAGTCAGAGGCAGGTCAGCAGGATTTACAAGCTTTGCTGGATGCCCGTTTGCAGCAAGGAACGTTGCTGGTTCCAAAAACGGACGATGCCGCGCACCTTCAACAACTGGCATCCCGACTGCAACAGGCCGGCTCCAGACTCAAACTGGCCGCCTTGATTGAATCTACTATCGGTGTGGAAAACGCCTACTCAATTGTCCAGGCCATGCCTGATCTGGATTTTGTCATGTTCGGTGGTGCGGATCTGGCGGCTGAACTCGGCACACGGGTCGCCCCGGAACCACTTGCGTATGCACGTTCACGACTGGTATATGCCGCTCGATCAGCGCAGATAGACATCCTTGATATGCCTTGTCTGCATTTCAGGAATCTGGATCTGGTCAGACAGGAAGCTGAACACGCCAGACTACTGGGCTTCACCGGCAAGGCCGTGATCCATCCTGCCAATGTCGAATTGATCAATCATGCGTTTACGCCCACTCGCGAACAACTCGAAGAAGCACAGCGCTATATTGAGACCTACAATCGCAGTACCACCGGTGTGGCCGTCATCGACGGCAAGATTGTGGAAAAGCCGGTCGTCATTGCCATGCAAAAAATCCTGGCACGAGCACTCGCTGCCGGACTGAAACCCTGAGCGATACAACGACTAACTGTTCAACGTATCCAGCGCTTTGGTCAATTCCGGCAAGGCCTGAAACAAATCCGCCACCAGCCCATAATCGGCCATTTCAAAAATCGGTGCGTCCGGATCCTTGTTAATCGCAACGATAACCTTGCTGTCTTTCATGCCGGCCAGATGTTGTATCGCTCCGGAAATACCAATAGCAATATACAATTCCGGCGCGACCACTTTGCCAGTCTGCCCCACCTGATGATCATTGGAAATAAAGCCGGCATCCACCGCTGCCCTTGATGCGCCTATCGCCGCTCCTAGTTTGTCTGCCAGAACTTCCAGCAGTCTGAAATTTTCTGCCGAACCCAGACCACGCCCTCCGGAGACCACGACACGGGCAGTAGTCAGTTCCGGTCGATCCGACTTGCTGCGGTCCCGATCCAGTAATATGGAACGACCGATCATTGGTGTTGCACTCACCGGTATCTGCTCTGCCGCTGTGGTGACCAGCTTGGCCGGTTCAAATGCAGTGGTGCGTATGGTCATTACCTTAATAGGGTCATGACTCTGCACGGTGGCCAGCACATTACCCGCGTACAGTGGCCGCACAAAGGTATCAGCAGATTGAATTCGGACAATATCGGAAATCTGTGCGACATCCAGCAAGGCCGCCACCCTGGGCATCAGGTTCTTGCCAAAGGTAGAAGACGGTGCCAGCACAAAACGGACGGTCTCGTTCACCTGTTGTATCACCAGTGGAGTCAGCTCTTCAGCCAGACCATCCTGATAATGTGCCGCATCAGCGACCAGAACCCGAGATACGCCTTCTATTCTGGCAGAGGCCTCGGCCACAGCCTCACAGTGATATCCTGCCACCAGCAAGCTGATGTCTTGTCCCAGCTGCCGGGCCGCGGTCACCGTGGGCAATACCGAGGGAGACAGGGTGTGGTTATCGTGTTCGGCAATGATCAGGATACTCATCCGATCACCCGCGCCACGTTATGCAGGGCGTTAACCAGTTCAGCTACCGACTGAACCTTCATACAGCCACTCCGTTTTGTCGGTTCGGCCAGTTGTTGCACAATCAAACGTGAGCGTAAATCAATTCCGGATTCGCTGGCGAGCAGACGTTCAATCGGCATTTTTTTCGCTTTCATGATGTTCGGTAATTTCAGATACCGTGGCTGGTTCAGGCGCAGATCGGTCGTAACCACAGCCGGCAATGTCAGTGCCAGACGCTCCAGTCCATCATCGACCTCACGGGTAATCATGGCGCGGTTTGGCTCGAGTTCTACTTTCGAAGCGAATGTGCCCTGCGGCCAACCCAGTAAGGCGGCCAGCATCTGACCGGTCTGGTTATTGTCTTCATCGATTGATTGCTTGCCGCTGATAATCAGATCCGGTTGTTCCTTGTCGACCACCACTTTCAATAATTTCGCAATGGCCAGTGGCTGCAACGACAGTTCAGTCTCGATCAAAATCGCACGGTCTGCACCCATACCCAGTCCGTGACGCAGGATATCTTCACAGGCAGCGGCACCTACCGTCACAACAATGACTGCGCTGGCCTTGCCGGCTTCCTTCAGACGTATCGCTTCTTCAACAGCGATCTCACAAAACGGATTCATGCCCATCTTCAGGCTGCGGGTGTCCATACTGTGGCCATCCTGACTGATGCGGACTTTCACATTTGGATCCACGGTACGTTTAACGGGCACAACAATTTTCATTATTTACCTCACGATCATCCTGTATATAGGGTAAAATTTTTCCTGCGTGGAAGCCACTATCAGACACGATTAAAAGAGTTGAACAGGATGAGCACCAAAAACCATGAATCAAACAACAGTCTGACCGGACAACTGGTTGAACTGATACAAGCCAGGGAAATTATAGACAAGGATTTCCAGACCTGCACGTATTTCGTGCTCGATGCCGTTGTGAATATGATAGCGGCTACCCGTACTGACACGGGCCGGGTGATGTTGCAATGGTGGAACTCAATGAGCTCCACCAGCACGGCCCAGCAGGCCTTTCTTGGCGGTGCACTGATACACACGCTGGAGATGGATGATTTACACAAGATGTCGGTCACTCATCCCGGTTGCGTCGTGGTACCGGCTGCGCTGGCTGTAGCCGCACAACGCGGGTTATCCGGCAAACAATTATTAATCGCCGTACTGCGTGGTTATGAAGCCATGTGCCGTATCGGCAATGCAGTCGGGCGTTCCCATTACAAGATATGGCACAGCACCGCCACCTGCGGACCTTTTGGTTCAGCCATGGCGATTGCCAGCTTGCTTGATCTCAGCCCGCAGCAACAAGCCTGGGCACTCGGCAACGCCGGAACCCAGTCAGCCGGATTGTGGGAGTTCATGAACTCCGGTGGTATGAGCAAACATCTGCATGCTGGACGCGCCGCCGAGGCCGGTATACTCGCTGCCGAGCTGGCCAGCGCCGGATTTACCGGCCCACTACAGATCCTCGAAGGCAAACAGGGAATGTTCCGCGCCAGTTGTCCGGATGCGAATCCAGCCGCCATCGTTGCATCACCCCAGGGCGCCTGGGAACTGACACAAACATCGATCAAGCCGTGGCCTTGTTGTCGTCACACCCATCCAGCAATCGATGCGGCACTGGAGCTATCATCGAAAATCAACTCGCCGATACAACAAATCATCCTGCGCACCTATCAGGCTGCACTGGATGTGTGTGACCGTCCCGAGCCAACCAATGAATACGAAGCCAAGTTTTCCCTGCAACACTGTGTCGCCACGGCGCTGTCCAACGGCAAGGTAGACTTTGCTTCGTTTACGCCAACTGCACGTGATGCAAGCGGCAACTTCCGTAACAAGATTCTACTGCAGGCCAGTCAGCAAATTGATGTGGCCTATCCGGCCAATTGGGGTTGCGAACTGGAAGTTATTACCATGGATGGTAAAACAGTTCGCACTACCCGTGAGCATTGCAAGGGCGACCCGGATCTGCCATTAACCGGCACGGAAATGATTGCCAAGGCTCGCACCTTGCTGGACTTTGCCGGTGTACACGAGCCGGAGCAGGAACGTCTGATAAAATACATACTCGATTTACAGACTCATACCCGGGTACCGGGTATTTTTGATTTACTCGAACTGGTTTTCTAATCCATTAACTTGAAACTGTCAGGCGGTAATTATTATGTCGATTATTAAAAAGCAGGACTTTATAGACAGCATCGCGGATGCACTGCAATACATCTCCTATTACCATCCACTCGACTTTATTCAGGCGGTACATCAGGCGTACCTGAAGGAAGAGTCCATTCCAGCAAAGGATGCACTGGCACAGATCCTGGTCAATTCACGCATGTGTGCGCAGGGACACCGGCCTATCTGCCAGGATACCGGTATCGTGACCGTGTTTATCGAGGTCGGTATGAACGTGCAGTGGGACAGCGATATGGATATCAAGGCGATGATCAATGAAGGCGTGCGCCGTGCCTATATGAATCCCGACAACCTGTTACGCGCCTCGATTGTGGCTGACCCGGCCGGTCGTCGAAAAAATACCGGCGACAACACGCCTGCGGTAATTCATTTTGATATGGTCGCTGGAGACAAGGTACATGTGAATATCGCCGCCAAGGGCGGTGGTTCAGAAAACAAGGCCAAATTCACCATGCTCAATCCAAGCGATGATCTGGTTGGCTGGATCCTCAACACCATTCCGACCATGGGTGCTGGCTGGTGTCCTCCGGGAATCCTCGGAATCGGTATCGGTGGTACGGCAGAGAAAGCGTTGTTATTGGCGAAGGAATCTTTGCTGGAACCGATTGATATCCAGCAATTGAAACAACGTGGCGCAAAAAACCGGATAGAAGAATTACGACTGGAAATTTACGAAAAAGTAAACGAACTGGGTATCGGTGCACAGGGGCTCGGTGGATTGACCACGGTACTGGATGTAAAGATCCTGGATTATCCAACCCATGCCGCTTCACTGCCGGTTGCGCTGATTCCGAACTGCGCAGCTACACGTCACGCCCATTTCACTCTTGACGGCAATGGCCCTGCACTGCAAACCCCGCCACGTCTGGAAGACTGGCCGGACATCACCTGGCAGGCAGGTGCGAATACGCGTTCAGTCAATCTGAACAATATTACTCGTGAAGAAACCGCTAAATGGAACTCAGGCGATACGATATTACTTTCCGGCAAGATGCTGACCGGTCGCGATGCGGCGCACAAGCGCATCAGTGATTTACTGGCCAAAGGCGAGAAACTGCCGGACGGAGTCGATTTCACCAACCGATTCATCTACTACGTGGGCCCGGTCGATCCGGTCGGTAAAGAAGTTGTTGGGCCTGCCGGTCCAACCACGTCGACCCGCATGGATAAATTTACCGAAATGATGCTGGGACAAACCGGCCTTATTGGCATGATCGGCAAGGCCGAACGTGGACCAGCGGCGATTGAAGTCATAAAGAACCACAAGGCGGTCTATTTGATTGCGGTGGGTGGCGCGGCCTATCTGATTTCCAAGGCAATTACCTCGGCGCGTACTGTTGCGTTTGCCGATCTGGGTATGGAAGCCATTTACGAATTTGAGATCAAGGATATGCCGGTAACCGTGGCTGTCGACTCACGTGGCAACTCGATACACAAGAGCGGCCCGGCCGAGTGGAAAAATATTATTCTGAAAAAGAAGGTTGGCTAAGATCACACAGCTGGTTAAAGGGATCTCCCCTTTAATCAGTTTTCTTCTGCAATACCGATCACAATCAGTACAGCGTAGTCCTGCTTGTTACAACCATTTACCGCTGGCATAACACCACCCGGGGCAACCGGAAAATCGGATTGTTGTGCACTGGAAGGTGCACAGGCGGTTTCTGCCGAGACCGGCGTATAACGTGCCGAACGGCAGGCCAGATGGGTTACATCATACAAGGTCGCGCCGTTGTAAAGTTCCCAACGTTGACTGCCATCGACTTCCATCGGATAGATGGTCAGCATGGTCGTCACCTCACGATCACCGGTCACCAGATACTTGCCAGGCGGAACCGGAAATTGTGGCTTTTCCATAATCAGACCATGTTCTTCCAGCCACCAGTCGTGGTTGTCGAATTTCCATCTTGCCGGAGCGACTCCACTATCTGATACCAGCTGTTCATAACGCCCCAGTCTCACACCACGTGGACCTGGATCAACCGGCCATAATCCCCAGACGTAGGCATTATTACCGGATGTAGCATAGGTGTCTCCGAGTGCGGCAATATACTGCACCGGGATACGTTTGAACTTGATTTCGGATTCGTCTGCGGCAAAAACAAAATGCCCCAAGGCAGCCAACCACAACAGGACGGCCATCCCCGGGGCAATAACGGTACGGGTACCTTTTATACTATTTGCCCTCGGCTTCCCACTTCTTGATCTGGGCAATCAACTGTTCCGGTTGTACACCTATCGGCTGTGTCTTCAGCTCGGTTGCAATGGACGGATCCATAAACTGTACTTCGCCACCGACCAGTGTCAGCATCGGACGCACAGTTTTCAGCATCATATCCGGTACCGCATTCTTGTCGAAATAATCCTTGTCCAACACGACCAGGTCACCGAACTTGCCTGTTTCCAGTGTACCCAGTTTCTTTTCCATCTTCAGATAATACGGTGCCCAGGTGGTCGCTGTTTTCAACGCCCAGATGCGATTGATACGCTGGTCAGGGGCAATCACCTTACCTTCACGATTGATACGGTTTACCATCTGCCCAAGATAGAAGAATGCACCACGACCGGCCACATTGTGGGTATCCGACTCCCAGGTTGCAATCACACCACCTTCGATAATGCTGCGCATCGGGTCGACCCACTCCAGATATTTCTCACCGTATTCTTCGGCGATATCATCCGAGTTACTGCCGTCGATATACATCATCGCACAGCTCATCACCATACCCAGTTTTTTCAATCTTGGTACCTGATCCGGTCTTGGATTCAGGTTGCAATGATCAGAACCATGACGCTTGTCCTGGATCTGTTCAGCGGTCAGACCGGCTGCAGCGGAACCTTCCTCGATCATGTCCATGGTAATATCCAGCGCGCGATCACCCGCAATATGGGTATTACTAAAACGCAGATTTTTTTCTGCGAAGACCTTGGTATACGGTGCACGACTGCGTAATAATTCACGCTCCTTGATTTCTGGCGGAGCTTCAATACTGGAGGCAAACAATGGATAGGCGCCATCATTCGAGGTGGTGCTCCAGCCATTGAACCACAGCTTGTCAGTACCATAACCATTCAGGTCATAACCGAGATAGGGATGCTTCAGATTGGTAATGAAAAAGGTATTTCCCAGACCATATGCCACGCGCGTCGCCAACTTATTTTGTGCATCCAGCGCCAGTATGGAAGTTAACTGCTTGTTTGATTCAATCGAACTGGAAAAGGTGGTAACACCGTAAGCTGTCCATTCACGTATTTCCTGACCGATCATCGCAATCTGGGCAGGAATGTCATACAACTCTTCAGCAAACAATTGGCGGTATACCGTGGCGGACACCACGATACCGGTCTTCGGATCGATTTCCGGAGGATAGTCGCCACCAAAGTAGGTGCCATAGGTTTCCATCGCCAGCGTATTCATCACGCCGCGGTTACCGGTGATGGCAATCTTCTGGACTGAATTTACCTTGTCCAGCATCTGACGCGTCAGAACCTGGTGAGTGCGAATCGCAACGTTATAATCGACCAGCGCACCGTCCTTATCTTTTAACGGAATCTTTTTGGCTTTGGGCCAGTTGATCAACACCCATTGACCCGGTTGCAGTTTGCCTTTCAGATCAGCAATCAGGTCCATCGTTTTCTTGATGATATCCTGCCAAGTTTCACCATCTTCTACCGTCAGCGTATGCTGACCTTCGATCTTGGGGCCCCAATGTCCCTGGGCATATTCCCAGATATGTGTATGAGTATCCACGAGACCCGGAATGACGGTACGGCCCTTGACGTCGTACACAACAGTTTTAGGTCCGGACAGCTTGCGGATATCTTCATTCTTGCCCAGACTCAGGATTTTACCATCACGTATGGCGACTGCCTGATAGGTTTTACCTATATTTTCATTTACACCGGCGTCATCCATACTGATCACTTTGCCATTGACCACGATCGTGTCGGCATAATTAATCAGCAACGGATCCACCTGTTGCGCCATACCGATCTGGATGGCTGACATCAGCAAGCCAGCCAGAACAAACCTGTTAATTAACTTCATTATCTGCTTCATAAACTACCCCCGAAAATAATTCACCTAACTGTATCAATCCTGCCCTGCCGGAAAATTTTCAGCACACGCTGAACCTTCAACTTTCAGTCTGGTCAGTTGGTTACCAATATAGTGTAAATTTACCGTGCACGCCATGATCTGCTGTTGATTTCTGTGAGGTCTTGCATTGCAATATCGGTCTGGTACAGGACGTCGATATCCTCAGGGGCAATAACTTGCTTCTCCGGGTAATTGGTAACAGAATACGGCTGTAATTTCCTACTGAAGGTTGATTGAAAATCATGTTGGCAAAACGAATCTTGCTTGTAATCGCTCTGGGATTATCACTGGTAAAGCCCTTGTATGCCATTGATGGCGATTACAATATTCCGTATACCGATAATTACGGGTATGAATATGACCCGGCGACAGGCACGTATGTACAAAAAAACGTCCCTGCGCCAGCTACCGCTACCGATCATTCGGCTGCACAGGATACGACGACTGTGACCAGTGAACCGGCTCCGACCACTACACCAGCTGAAGCAAACAATTCTGTTCCGGCAGAGGCAAAGAACCCTCTTGCAGCACCGGCTGAAGCGAAAACCGCACGGTTGCCTTTAATGATTGCCGGGGTGTTTGCGGTACTTGGATTTTCCCTGGCCGCTATGAGGATGCGAAAAAAACCGCAGCAGGGTTAGTCCAGTTATACATCCCGTCTTTTAAAAATTACCATCGAGAAACAGTCCAAAACGCGAAATATCATGGCGTCGATCCCGGATGATCTTCGTGCCAACAGCAGACAGGTTACGCTCGCCGGTAAACAGCGTACGTTCACGATGCTGGTCATAACTGAGCATATTGGCTGCTTCCAGCCGGATTTTGATACCAAACCAGCGTGTGGTTTCGATAAAGGTATTAATCGCAGTACCTTCACTGTATTCATCGAGTTCATTGACCTTATATAAGGTGCGTTTGTCACGGTCGGCCACGGTCCAACCCCAGGCCATGCGTGCCTGTTCAAAGTCCTGACGATAATCCACTCTGAAATGATAATGAATATTGCCGTTCAGATTTTCCAGTGTACGGTATCCGGTACCACCACCATCATTCGAGAGCCTTCTGTCCAGACCAGTAACCGGATCGGTCACCTTAGAATCCTGCCACAAGGCCCGCACGTTCAGTTTGGCTGCACGCAGACCTGTCCAGTCGAGTGGAAAGGTGCTCTCCAGTTCCACACCCCAACGTCGACCATCTCCGATATTACCAGGAGCTTCAAACGTGGGTGACAAGGGTAACAAATCCAGTACATCGTGGATCCAGTGATGGAACCCGGTCAGCTTGATCACTTTCTCCTTACCAAACCGTTGCTCCTGGCTCACTTCAGCCACCCAGGTAGTTTGTGGCCGGATGTTCGGATTGCCAAGCGCCAGATCATCATCTTCAAAAACGGTAGCACTGACAAAATCGGTCAGATCCAGTTGCGAGACTTCACGCGCCATTTTCAACCGGGTCTGGTTGCCCTGTTCTGATTTATAACTAAGTGCCGCCTGCGGTTTTAAAAAGGAAAAATCACGTTTAAGTTCGGCGTCACCAGTCTGCTCGAGCGTGGACGCTTCAGCGCCCACCCCCATATCCAGATTCAGATTGCCTTGCGACCAGGTATCCTGTAGCAACATGTCGTAACGCACTTCATTGACACGGGAATTGGCTCCCGGCACTTTCACATTCACCGGCCCCAATCCCTTGTTATCGGTCTGTACCAGACCACGATCCAGTACGTTGTAGGCACGTTCCAGATTTAGCTGGACGGCATGCCCGGTATATCCGGACCAGTCAAATTCAAGACGAGAAATCTGTTCCTGACGTTCCGTGTCTGTGTCCGCGGTTCTAAGCAGGGTACGACCCAGCAATGAATCCAGATTTTCCTGGGAGGAATCCGAACCTTGATCCTTGTTGTTATAGAGCAGGATCAACTTGCCGCTCAGTGTTTCTGTAAACGCCCGTCCGATATCTCCGCTAAGTTCATATTCGAAATTTTTATTGGTAGAACGGATAATGACGTCACGTATTCTGTTTGCAGGCGACGTACTGCTGTTTGGTTGCAGATAATTGGTCTTATCCTTGGTCAATCTGGAATTCAGATTGATGAAATTGTCACCGAGCCAGCTTGATGCATTCAGGTTCAGACTGTTAATCCGAAATCCTTTTTCTACCCTGTCGGTCGGGCCGGCTTCCAGTAACACGCCATTGCCATTGTATTTGCTTTCGGTACCGGTCCAGCCACTGGTATCACGTTCCATATCAATACCGGTAATAAAATCGATCGAACCCAACCGATCTGACATGGAGATACTGCCTCCCGGCTTGAACGGTGCAGCCTGGTTATGTTCAGCCCATAACTCCCAGCGAACCTTGGCCGGAAGGTCAGTGCGTAAATAGACATTGGCCAATACCGACTGCCCCTGCAAATCTATGCCTTGCGATTGTTCGCGTATCAGTTCAATGCGGTCCACCTGACTTGCCGGAATTCTGGCCAGTGTGGCAGAAGGCAAATCCTGCTTCGCGCTGGGACGCCGACCATTGATCAACAGATTTCCGGCGGATGAGGCAAACCCCCGTGTACCATCACCGTCATCCAGTTTGAAACCGGGAATTTGCTGAACCATATCCAGCGCGGTGTTTGGTTTGTAACGTTCAAAAAATGCTGCCGGATATAAAACCTGTTGTTGATCTATATTCCCTGTCGCATCCTGCGCGCTCACTGTTGCCCCTAATACGGATAATAAAAGCAGACAACAAAAAGCTGTAAAAAACAAAGTCCGAACACTGTTTACTGGGTTCAATCGACTCACCACAAATTACCTCTGAAAAATTGCACACAGACTAGCATTTCCTGTGTTTTTCGTCCTGACTTTACCTGCGGACATTCCATATACAGTCACATATGCATAATTTCTGCACAATTGATTTTGTACCGCTGCCCACAACTTGCAAAACAGATTAAGATGATTCTAATCTCTCAACTGAGATATGATCGTGACTATGAAATAAAACCTGATTCAACCGGAGAGAGACTTATGATCCTTTATTATTCAGCGCGCTCCTGTGCATTGGCTCCGCATCTGGCACTCGAACATGTCGGGGCGAAATATGAAGCCAGACGTCTGGACTTCAGTAAAAATGAACAGCGCTCAGAAGAGTTTTTGCGAATCAATCCGAAAGGAAGAGTGCCAGTATTAATCGCCGACGAAGGCATTTTGACCGAGGCACCGGCCATACTTACCTATATCAGTCATCTTTATCCTGAAGCCGGTCTCGCACCTATTAACAACCCGTTTCTGTATGCGCAAATTCAAGCATTCAATAGCTACCTTTGTTCAACCCTGCATGTGGCTCATGCACATGGGTATCGTGGTTATCGTTGGGTTGATGCCGACAATCAGGCCGCACTCGACGCGATGAAACGAAAAATGCCACAGACGGTCAGCGAAAGTTTTGCCCTGATTGAACAGGATGTGTTACAGGGACCCTGGGTATTCGGGGAACACTATACAATCAGCGATATGTATCTGTTTACAGTTGCCCAGTGGCTGGAAATGGATGGTATTGATACCGGAAAACTACCCAAAGTAATGGCGCACCGCCAACGCATGATGCAGGATCCGATTGTACAGCGCGTGTTGCAGGAGCAGCAGAAACCATAATAGTTCCGGGCCTGGACAGCGTTAACTATCCCGGCCCGATTAATAGTCAGATACCGCCGACTTTCACCTGAATATAAAACAGCATTTCATGACCGGTCAGGAACAAGGTCCTGCCATCGGGACCACCAAAGGCCAGATTGGTCAGACGCTCCGGTGTATGAATTGTGCCCAGATGCTTGCCCTCGGGTGAGATGATCCACAAACCGCCAGGACCACTATCATATAAATTACCCTGCACGTCGGTCTTCATGCCATCGGTCGTACCATCTTCCTTGTGATCACTCATATCCATAAACACTTTTCCATTGGCCACCGTACCGTCCGCCAGTACATCGTAACGATACACAGTGCGTGTCGGTGAATTGTTTATGTACAGTACCTTGCTGTCTGGCGAAAGTGTGACTCCGTTTGGCCCCTTGATTTCATCGCTCCGGATTATCTGTGTCATCTTGCCGTCCTTGATCATATAGACCGCCGGAGGTGACTTGCCAGTCTCATCCCGTGAATTATCAGTGAAGTAGATGGTACCGTCCGCACTGATGGTCAAATCGTTTGGACGGTTCAGCGGATTGCCATTGGTCAGATGCGCCAGTTCGGTAACACTATTGTCCTTTTCAATACGCACCACCGAATGTGTCGCGCCAGCACACAGTACCAGCCGCCCTTGGGTATCGATTGCCAGACCACTCGATGAGGAGGCGCCATCTTCCATGCCTGGTAACGGTTTTTTCAAATCATAAGCAGTAGCCAGCGGCGTATTGACAGACCATTTGCTGATTTCACGCGGCCCGCGGTTGCTGAACACGAAATAGCCGGTATCCGGTGCACTGGCATCTTTCATCCAGATGGGGCCTTCCACAGAAGCACCTTTGCCCAGATTCGCGACCAGTTCCAGCTTGGCGTCACTTGCAATCAACGCATCCAGTGCCGGATCAAGTCGCTCGATTTCCTGTCCCTGTGCAGACAGTACTGGAAGCAACATTGCCATCGTCCACGTCAGTAATGTGTAGTAAATATTTTTCATAAATCCCCCCTGTGTAAATTCCCGTTCCAGATTCTACGCGGATTTTTCAGCCAGGTCTTGCCGGTGGGACTGGCCGTCATGTTTGACCATAGTGGTGTTTCATTCTGGCCTTAATAGCGTATTATTAAATCATGAACAGACTAACCTGCCTGCTGCTGATCATGTTTCTGCCTCTGTTTGCTGCTGCGCAGCAGAAGCCGGACTGGGCTTTTCCGTTGGCAGACAAGGCGCAGCCACCTACGCAAGAAGATCCCGCAAAACTACATACTGCTCCGGGAAGCACGCTGTCGCTCACACGCGTACAAATTGATGATATCTATAATGTACCTGACTGGTTTCCGGATTTGCACCCGGTGATGCCGAAGATTGTCCAGCATGGTAATCAACAGACCAAAGTCCGCGCGTGCGGCTCCTGTCATCTGCCTACCGGAACGGGCCATGATGAATCAGCCTGGCTCGCCGGGTTACCGATCAGTTATTTCATGCGCCAGATGGCCGATTTTAAAAGCGGTGATCGTAAGGGTTCCGGCACGATGACCACTATCGCGAAAGCGATCAGCGAAGAGGAAATTAAGGCCGCAGCAAACTATTTTGCTTCCTTGCCACCACGTCCGTGGATACGTGTCGTCGAAACCGAAACCGTGGCGAAGACCTACGTGGCTAAAGGCAATAAACGACTGCGCCATCCGGACGGAGGTGCTGAAACACTGGGTAATCGGATCATCGAACTCCCGGAAGAGGAAGAAATTGTACTCAATCGCGATCCTCGTTCCGGATTCATCGCCTATGTGCCTGTTGGCAGTATTGACCTGGGTAAAAAACTGGTCACGACCGGAGGAGACGGCAAAACCGATCCGTGCGCAATGTGTCATGGAGAAACATTACATGGATCCGGTGATATACCTGCACTCGCCGGACGCCATCCGAATTATATCGTGCGCCAGTTATGGAACTTCCAGCATGGCGACCGCAGCGGTGATTCGAATGAAGAAATGAAAATTGAGATCAGCGATCTGACACTGGACGACATGCTGGTAATCGCCGCCTATCTGGCATCACTGGCGCCGTAATCACTACCTGAGTACTGCACCCACGCACTATCACCTGACCAACTCAAATCAGGTTGGTCTTGTAAAGCCTGTTGCGCTGACCCAGTTCATCCTCCGGAAACATACAAAATATATTTTCTTCCGTATTCATATACCAGCAAACCGGCCACGATAAAGCCGGTGCCCATCGCAACTTCCTTGCTAACAGCTTCATGATTAAGCAAGCTACCCAACGCCAATGCACAAACCGGTGTAATCAGCGTGATTAATGCCACGCGACCTACCTCCATACGTTGCAGTATGCAGAAATACAGGGCAAAACCCACTGCCGAAGCAATCACGCCCAGATACAGAGTGGCCAATAATGCACGGTGCGTTATTGTGCCTGGCAAGGTTCCATCCATCAGTAACCAGCTGACCATAAACAATGGCGTAGCCACCGCCAGGCCACCTGTCGTCGTTGCAACACCGGATAACTGTGTCTGCATCCGTTTAATCAAAACCGCGCTGAATGAGTGAATCAAGGTTCCCAACAGCACGGCGACAATTCCGAGAAAAAACTGGTGTCCAGAACTGTAACCATGGCCAAAAACCAACGCGAGTCCGACGACGCCCATCACCATACCCAGTAACTTGTGTGGTGACATGGATTCCTCTTCAAGCATCCACATTGCCAACCCCCCGGTCATGATCGGCGACAATCCAAACACAACCGATATCCAGCCAGAGGGAATATATTGCGCGGCCCAGTAAATACAATTCATTGATAAATAAATACTCAGGCCGCTGACCAGATAAGCACGCAAGGCCTGGGGATGGCGCGGTAACTTCTGACCGAGCGCACACAGCAGTAAAACAGACGCAACAACACCCAGCGTCATACGCAAGGTGACAGCAAACTGATAGCCGACACCTGCACTGCTCCACTGGATGGCAAGTGGTGTGGTGGCCCAGATTAATATTACACCCAGATAAGCGATACGTGTGTACATCATGAATTACCCCCGTAAATGCACTGCAAAAAAAAAGGCCGCAGCGGTCATGCCTGCGGCCTTTTCGAAATTCGTTATGATTAATCTACAACTTTAATACATGCTTCCTTCCACAAGCCGCGAGCAATTACGCGTCACCCAGTACAGGACCAGGCAACGTAAGGTACGCAGCAAAGAGGAGGTAAAGTTTGTCATAATGGGCGCGCATTCTGCTGATCGACTCAACAGAAGTCAAGCAATAAACCAGACCAGGCAGGTACTACAGGCCAGTACACAACCCCGGCCCCGATTTTTTGTTTCCAGATTTTATTGACTGGGCGTATGCTGATTTTACACAACATACCTGAGGGGAATGTCATGCAACTCTATAAATCTATATTCAACGCAGTATTGTTAGTTGGTGTAATAACCGGAGCAGGCAGTCTGGTAACCGCCACCGCACAGGAGACAAAAATGTATCCTGGCAAAACCGATGTTTTTTACAGTAGTGGTAATCGCTTGCCACCGATCAACCGTGATGACCTGGATGAGTTCGGCAAAAAAGTCTATGACGACGTCTTGGCCGGAGGTCGCACCTTTACCTACGATGAGAAGAAAAAGGAATATCTGGGACCACGATCCATCCGCATCTATAGCCCGATCGTTTCGGATCATTTGTCCACGGCGAATGAATATCTGCGTTATGAATCCGGCATGGATCCAAAAATACGCGAGATCGCTATAATGAACGCAGCCTGGGAAATGAATATCGCCTACGAATGGACTGCACACGAAGAAACCGCTATCGAAGTTGGTGTGCCACAATCAACCATTGATATCATCAAATTCAACCAGCCGATACCCGCCACTCTGGGTGAACAGGAAACTGCTGTCATTACATTAGCCCGCGAAGTGTTACGAGGTAGTCATCAAGTCAGCTCAGAGACGTACAAGAAAGTACACGGCATCTTCGGCACGAAGCGACTGCTGGAAATTGTCGCGCTGATGGGCGGCTATACAGGAACCGCCATGGTACTACATACATTCGATCAACAACTGCCTCCGGGCAAGGAATCGTTACTGCCACCTCGTTAAACAAAACCGGGGCAGCAGTGGAATTGTATTGACCACTCCTGCCCCGTTATTTTTCAGAAGCTTGCCTGACTAACTGCTCACGAATTAGCAACAACTCTTTTCTGCGCTTTAAATCGATTGTTGGATAGTGCATTTTGAGCAACTTGAATGTACCCAGAATAATCCGGGTTATCGATACGTTCTATGAAATGCTTGCGCTGTTCTTCCCGGGAAAGGTGCAGAAAAAACCTGATGATACGTGTACCGTTTCTATACAAAACCTGCTCCAGATCCACGATGGATCGATACCGATCTTGCCAAACCTTCTCCTCGTTACTAATCTCATCTGGCAACCCCTGGCCAAGCAGAATTTCCGGATGCACACGCACAATTAATACTTCTTCATAATAGGACCAGTTAAAAATACCAATACGACCTCCTTCAGGCAGTGATTGCGTAGTACGCCAAAGGAAATCATGATCCAGTTCGGTAGCGCTTGGGTGCTTGAAGCTAAATACCTGACAGCCCTGCGGATTGACACCGGACATCACGTGCTGGATAGCACCATTCTTGCCTGCTGCATCCATCGCCTGAAAAATCAACATTACGTCGTACTGGTCGGAGCAGCAGAGGATCATGCTCCGCTGTCTCCGACCTACTGGTTTTACTGCGTAGAAAGCATGGTCAGCCTATACCTTCAACGATACGGATTTCGCGGTCTGCTCCATCTCCCAGTGCAACCAGCGCGGCCTGATACGCCGGACTATCATGCGCCGCCATTGCCTGTGCCACACTGTCAAACTCGATTAACACTGTCCGCTGTTTCATGCCGAGTTCATACACTTTTGCCGGTTCACCACGCGCAAGAAATTTCCCGCCTGCCGCCAGAATTGCAGGCGCTGCCAGTTTTGCATAATCCGCGAGTTTGTTTGTGTCCTTAATCGCGCGATACGCCGCGATCCAATAAGCCTTCGGCATCTTTATCTCCTTCAGTAATTTCCTGGTATCAGATTCACTTCACCTGCCCTATAAAGGATGTATTTCAAAGGACCGCGGTGAGTACAGCGATCGCGAGTATAAGATTAATAAACCACCCGAGTGCATATGCGAATGTTCTGGGACCGCCAGCTCTTTACCAACACCACTGTAATAAATACCCCAATAACCGAGCCGAATGGCCACGTGGATCCCCGCTAACCAATTCACCCATGCCGGACTCACATCAGCAACAATCGCCAGAATCAAGGTTATGGCAAACACAGGAAGATTTTCAACGGAATTACCATACGTCCGTAAGGCACGAAAACTGAAATTCTTATGGCTACCTTTAAGGGGTTGACCAGGAACTTCAACACCACCTTTAAAACCAAATACACCCGCCAGAAAACTTTGCATCAGGACTGCTACACAAAGTATCGTAAGTGCTATTAATGCAGGATTGTATACATCAAACACTTGCATCAAATCATTTAGTTTTTCCATAGCGATATCCCCTTGTTTAGACCTTACGATATGCAAAACATATATTCATACAGTAATCCTCAAGGTTGTAACAAACTTCTGCTACTTCTTGTACAAGGTCTCGACAAAGCCACTTGCATCGATCTCTTTCATGATGCTGTCATCGTACAAGTCGGCCACCTTGTATTTACGCATTTCGGGAGAATCGTAGGTGTCCATGATTACCTTGATACCTTCCACTGAGGGATAAGGTTTGGCCGGGATTTCGTCCACGTACGCATACATCTGTTTCTGCACCGCAGGATCCTTGATGCCGTACCATTTGTCCAGCGCGCGATAGACTGTCTCTGGATGCTGCTTCATCAAAGCAATGGCTTCTATTGTTGCCAATATAAACCGCTTGGCGGTTTCACGATTTTTCGGGTCCTGCAACCAGGCCTTGCTGGCACTGATACCAGAACAGGCATACGGCAGGTTCCAGTCACGCAAACTCACCAGTGGCTTAAGACCCTTGTTTCGCGCATACACATCCGGCAGCTCTGAAACAATCACGGCGTCATACTTGCCTTCCAGCATCTTGTCGATACGAGATTCATGATTTTCAAACAGGGTGATGTCCTTGCCAATCACCCAGCCCATACGTTTGGCCAGTATGTGCGCGGCACCACCGGTACAGCTGTTGTCGATACCAGTGGCAGATAGGACCTTGCCTTTCAAATCTTCAATACTGTTGATGCCTTCGCGAGCGTACACCCACCAGCTCAGCCGGTCTCCAGTTGTACCGATCACAACACGGTCACCACCATCATTCACACGACCGTTGACTACCCCTACCCCACCACCGGTACTAATCAAGCGTTCACCTTGGGGATTATCCACATACTCTGGGTTCGGGGTCATACCATCACCTGCGCCTTTTTCTGCCGCATGATTGGTCATATACAATTGAATGGCGATACCATATTTATCGAACAACCCTTCTTCCTTGGCAATAATATACGGAAGTTTGTTGGTTGAAACGTCTGTCAGCGGCACCAGCATCGGTGCTTGCTGGGCCATGCTGTTGGCACTTAACAAGGTGACAAGGGATAACATCCCTGTTAGTAATAGTGATTTTTGAATGCTGAAATTAGTGTTCATGTATTCCCCCGACTCTGAATGTTTACTAATGCACAGTTTATATCATGGACATGCACGAGATTATAGTCATACCCCGGAGATTCCTGATTTTTTGCAAATTAACGGCAGGATTTTGCAGGATGGGGGTAGGCTCGGTTTGATATTGGTGACATGCAGTAGTCTTCCAGACTTCACCTGTATTCAAAATCGTAACGATACATATCCCTGGGAATAGACCTGCAAGCCAGGATTCATATTTGTAGGGGCACAGCATGCTGTGCCCCTACGAGGTTTGTATTTATACCGGAATGTTACGTTCGCAGTACAGAAAGAGATCCTTAATTTTACTTCGCCCCAGGCGCTTTCTTCTCTTCTGCCAGCTGCTTGGTAAAACGATCTTCGTACAGATCGAGATAAGCCTTACAACTTTGCGGATCAACAAACGGATTGACCTGATTACCACCCTGTTTCAGTTTGGCTACTTTCGCATCCAGATTGATGGCTAGCGCACGGTAAGTCATGAATACATCACACGGTAATGTTCTCAGTAATTTAAATGACTTTTCAAAGTCCGCCACGATTTCGGGATACGCTTCATTATTTAGTAACGTGCCTTCTTCTGCTGGATCAGTAGGCGTGCCCAGCCCGCCCATGAACAGCACATTATATTCCTTGCCGCTGTCCTTCACCTTCATGCCCCAGGTGGTAACACCCTTGGCATGTCCGGGCGTGAGGTGCGCTACCAGAGTAACGCCACCGAGTGTGAGTTCCTCGTTGTCGCCGATATAGCCATCCACCTTGACCGGCTCAAACCCTTCCGAACGCGTGTCCCGGCTATCGCCGGAGGCAAGAATGGTAGCGGTATCTTTTGACGTGATGATCTTCGCCTGAGGCAGAAGGCGTTTCATCGTTGCCAGCCCGCTGATATGTTCGCCATGCGCGTGGGTATTAATGATGTATTTAATATCGCGCAAATGAAACCCAGCCTTAACAATATTCTCGACGACATCGTGTACTTCGTCCGCCGAAGTCGTGTCCATTAATATATGGCCTTCTGGTGTTGTAATGAGAAATGAGCCGACCTTATCATGACCAACCCACCAGATATTGTCGATCAGATGATCCGGGTCACGTGGCGAGTTGTTATTGTCCGGCGAACCTACGCCGATACCATTTTGAGTCGACACCTGGGCTGACACATTCATGGTGAATGGTGACAGCAGCAGGACGACCCAAAGCAACGGCAAAATGGGAGATGAACGACGGATGCTACTTGTAATGCTCAGGCTCATGATGAATCCCCCTATTAGAATGCATACAATCGATATACCTGAAAAGCGGTACGTCATCTCAATATAGTATAAATGTACATAACAGACAATCATGCCAGGAAGTTGTTTATAAACTGGCCATACTAATAAGTACGGACTGAAAATATTAACAAAATGAGCCTATCTCTTAATTGTTAAGATCGGATTTAACATCATGGTTTTAATCACGATCTCTGATAATAGCGTTTTGTGTATCGGGCATTTGTTGGCAATCTCAAGCAACTTGGCTCGCATCTCATCATCCAGTTGCCCCACAAACTCGATCATGCCTTCGTGGGTCTCGCACTCTTTTCAATCTTCTGCATGAATCTTGTTGTGTCGCAACGTTATCCGCATGGACTCCAACGGCCACTGTTTGCGACGGGCATACATACTGACAGTAGTATAGATACAGGCGCCCAGCGCCGAAAGTAACAAATAATAGGGATTTGGCACGGTATCCGTTCCTCCCAGCGACAACGGTTCCTTTGCCACAAGATGATGTGACCCCACGCTGATTTGCTGGGAATAACCCGATGTCTCACCCTGTACAATTACATCACGGTGTATTACTGGTTCAGATCTGGACTCTTTATTCATCGACTCACCTCTTTTTTATGCCTACGATTCATACCATGCACCGAAATGAGGTCTAAGACAACTGCGTGGCCCATTTGACCATTACCTATCCGACATCGAATAAAAACTCTCCGTCATGCTGGCGCAGACCAGCATCCAGTTTGTTATCGGATCTAAATATAAAATATTCAAAATCTGACCCTGTATCCGTGCTTACTTGTGTTGATTAACCTGCCATAATGCCTCCTTTTTTTCGTGAAAGGTCTTTATGTGGTTTAAAAATCTACGCATTTATCGACTCATCAAACCGATGGATCTTACCCAGGCATCGCTTGAGGCGAAACTGGGTGAGCATTGTTTCCAGGCCTGCGGTAATCTTGAATTTTCACGCTACGGCTGGGTGCCACCATTAGGCAAACACAGTGAACTTTATACCCATGCGGCGAATGGCCATATTATGATCTGTGCGCGCAAGCAAGAAAAAATCCTGCCTCCCGCTGCAATCAATGAGCGCGTGGAAGAAAAGGTTCAGGAACTAGAAGCCAGACAGGCCCGCAATGTTTTTCGCAAGGAAAAACGTAATATCAAGGAAGACGTAATCCACACGCTATTGCCGCGTGCGCTTACCCGTTCCGCCCAGACCTATGCCTATTTTTCTGCCAGGCAGAATCTGCTGTTCATCGATGCCGCCAGCAGCACCAAGGCCGAAGAGTTCCTCGAATATTTACGCATGACGCTGGGTCAGCTATCCACCATCCCACTCACTTGCCACGGCGATCCGGTCGACATCATGACGCACTGGTTGAAGAAACATCTACCCAAGGGTTTTGAGCTGGATAATGAGTGTGAACTACGCAATCCGCTGGAAAGCAAAAATACCATCCGTTGCAAAAACCAGGAACTGGAAAGCGACGAGATAGCCACACACCTGAAAGCAGGCAAACGGGTGATCCAACTCGCACTGAACTGGCGACAAGGCATTCAGTTTATCCTCGCGGAAGATTTCTGTCTTAAACGGTTGAAATTCATCGATGCTCTGAAAGAGGAAGCTGTGACTGAAGCGGATGATTTTGCCTCACAGTTTGATCAGGACTTTGCCGTAATGGGCTTGCAACTAGTAACGCTGGTTGACGAATTATTGGAGGCTTTTGGGGGTATGGGGAAATCGTAAAAAATTTCCTGATTTTACGGTGAGCACGGCAAGGACAAGTTTACCCTACCTTTAAATACTCCAGCACTTGCTTGCGCTGTCTAACATCCGGTAAACGGCCCATTCCGCCGAGTGTATTATCGAGCATGTGTTTTGAGTCACTAGTGGCGGGAATTGCACAAGCAACAGATTCATTACCTAGGATCCATTTCAGCGCAAACTGGCCCCAGCTTGCACAATCGAATTCTTTTACCCATTCCGGCAAGGCTTTGTTGCGTAACTGGCTGAAATAGGCGCCGTCTGCAAATGGCCGGTTCACAATGATCGCGGCACCCTTGTCGGCAGCGAGCGGTATCAGGACTTCATCGGCGCGCGGCTCGGTCAGTGAATAATTCAGCTGCACAAAATCCACACCTTTGGTCTTGCGGAGAAACTGCTCCAGCCGTTCAAACTGTCGGTAGGTATAAATAGTAGCGCCAATGTAGCGCACTTGTCCGGCCTGCTTGCGCTCAATCAGATTTTGCCACTGGGTATCCAGATCATTCAGATTGTGCACCTGATTCAGATCGAGTGGGGACTTACCCAGGACTTTTTCCGAATTATCCATCTGCTCTCTACCGGCCTGTCTGGAGTTTTTAGGCGCGCTCCACAGGCTAATCTTCGAAGCGAGGAATAGTTGTTTCTGCGCCGGTTGGGTTGCGAATAACCGCCCGAGTATCGACTCCGCATCGCCATAGGTAGGGGCAGTATCAATCATGGTTCCTCCAGCCTTGATGAAGGTGGACAGTACATTTTTCAGCTCGTTGAAGCGTTTAATGTTAACGTTTTCAAAGGCCCCGGATGTGCCCAGTCCTATTACGGGCAGCAACTCGCCACTAACGGGTATGGGACGCGTGATCATTTTTTGTTGTGCATGTAGTGTCATGGGCATTCCAAGTGCGAGGCTACTGCCTGTGGCGAGCTGAAGGAATTGACGACGGTTATAAGGAGTTTTATACACGCTATGATTCCGGGTGTTTTTATGATGCCTAACACTTTATGAGTCATCTGTCTTGGCACAGCATACTGTGCCGCTACACACGATAAACCTGAATAGCAATTCAAACCTCGGGCACTGCGTGTTGTGGCGCCTGCCTACTACTTTCTAAATTACTGCCCGTGTATTGCCTGCTGCGTTATAGCTTACTGCACAGTCTTCTTTTTCTTGCTATCGTAAAAGAAGATTGCAAAGGCCAGTACAACCACAATGGCCTGCAACACAAGTGCCTGTGCGTTAGGGTAGATACCCAGCAACTCGATTGTTGGTCCAGGTACGTGTGTGGAGGCCAGACTACCGGCTTCCTGCAATGCAGCAATGCCCTTACCGGTAAATATGAACGCCAATATAATCATGACCACGGCACTGACAGAGAAGAATAACTTCAACGGCAAGCGCATTCCGAACTGGTAGATCAACCAGGTAGTCAGTACCAGTAAACCCATCGCCGTGGCTGCGCCGGAAAATACGGCGCTGCGAGCTGCTACATCCACCTGTGCCCACAATGCCTGATAGAACAGGATGATTTCAAAAATCTCGCGATAGGTAGCGAGAAAGGAAACCAAAGCCAACGTCCAGAGCGTGCGTGTATTCAGCGCGGACTGCACCTGCGATTGCAAATATTTGTTCCAGGCTTTTGCACTGGCGTTACGATGCATCCAGAAGCCGACGTATAATAAAATAGCGGCAGCAAATAATGCTGTCAGCCCTTCGGTCATTTCGCGGGTGGCACCGCTGATGGCAAACAGATAATTTGACACCGCCCAGGTGGCGCTACCGGCTAACAGTGCCAAGACCCATCCAGCATGGACATATTTCAATGCATCCTTTCGCCCAGCCTTGGCGAGAAAGGTAATGACGGCGGCCAACACCAGTATGATTTCCAGACCTTCACGCAACAGGATGATCAGGGATCCGGAAAACGCGACAGACGGCGACAGGGTTTCTCCCGCCAATGCCGCTGAGGATTGTTCAAGTAAATCGAACACTTCATCGTATTTCTGTTGCAGCTGATCCGCGCCCACCTTATCGGAAATTGCCGTACGGTAAGCCATCATGGCGCCTTCAGTCTGTTTCATCAGCGCCGCATCGACATTACTCAACGGTGCCTCAATTAACTCAAAGCCTTCCAGATAGCCTGTTACTGCGGCATCCAGTGCCGCTTTGGTATTGCCGTCGCGTGCGAGTTGCAAACTTTTGGCAAGATAGTCACGGGTGATTTTAAACGGATCGGTCTTGCCGGAAAACAGCAAGGCCGGATTGTGTCTGGCCCAGGCGGCTTTCTCCAGGCCTTGTGGATTTGCTTTGCCCAGTTCTGCCGGCGACAGTGTCACCGCATCAGACAGACTTAAGGGCGCCTGTTGCCATGCGGTGTTTCCAGCTTGCAGCACAGACTCTTGTGCAAACAAACCGCCGACATAAAATGCCAACGCCCAACGATCCATATCGGCCAGATCAGCACGAGCCGGCATCGGTGTGCCAGCAACGCCGAGCGTAATGGTGTTATACAGACCAAATAGACTGCGTTGATGTGCACGTTCGGGATTCTGAAAATTGGTTGGCGAGGGATCCATGCCCGTAGCAGCAACTCCATTACCCATACCGGTGTCACCATGACAGGAAGCACAATTTTCTGAATACAGTGCCTTGCCACGAGCCAGATCCGGAATGCCTTTCGGTGTCAGTACAATATTGTAGTTCGTCATTAATAGTTGACGGATCGACTGGGTCTGACCGGCAATCATGGATGGTTCAGCCTTCTCGGTAACAGCAGTAGCCAGTTGCTGTGTGATGAATTTTAATTCCGGCGTTGCTGCGGTTGGTTCGAGTTGATTTATCTCGGTCTGGATACGCCCTGTGAACTCCGCCATTTCCGCATATTCAAATTCATTGACGACGGCACCGTTGGCCACCGCTCCGGCATAGTCGACTCCCATATAATCCACCAGTTGCAGCAAGGCCTGCACATCGGCCCGAACTGGAGTATTGAAAACCAGACATATAATAAGGAGTCCAAAGAGGCGTTTCATAAAGTCAATTTATACCTGTTTAGTGATAAATACCGGAGTTTTACCTTAGAAATTATTCCAAATAAGAATCATTATTAATATAAACAATTCGATGATGTATTACCAGTCTTATTGAGAACTATTCTTCTTATCCTTGATCAAGATCAAAGTTGTTGCGTGTTCGTGCAGCAAAACGGCACTGTCGATATAAAATGCCCGGGTAAATAACTGCTACAATTCTGCTAGTAACGAGCCAGTGGTATTTGAAAACCCTTTTTTTTTACACTAGCCGAAACAATTGCCCGATGGGCAGGAGGAATGGCAGATGACTACGTATAGATTTATGAGCCAATTACTGTTGCTGCCTCTATTGGCTATACCAATGCTGGCCAGCGCGCAGTACGAAGACAGCACCTCGATGGAAGTACTGGCCTTTGATAATACGCCAGCGCGCCAGTGTTACCAGGAAGCCAGTATTGCTGCACGGATCCATTACTCCTCACGCAAGAATATTGAAACTTGCAACAATGCGCTGAACCGTACCGCGATGACGATACGTGACCGTGCCGCTACGCTGGCTAATCGCGGCATTATTTACATGTCACTGCAAAACTATCCGGAGGCGATTGCCGATTACAACAAGGCGCTTCAAATGAAACCTGAACTGGGTGAATTGAATGTGAATATCGGCAATGTGTATTTTATGGGCAAGGTTTACGACAAGGCGGTAGCTGAATACACAATCGCACTGGAAAAGAAAACCAGCCGTCCGTATGTCGCTTATTTTAATCGCGCTATGGCGTATGAAGGCCTGAATGATCTTTCAAAAGCGGCGGCCGATTTCAAGACTGCACTGGAAATGATACCGGACTGGGCAGCTGCAAAAACCAAACTGGACGAGTTGCAGAAAAAAATGTAAATGGCACCGGGCGACGCACTCAGCCCGGCTGCATTTCCGATTTCATGTTTTCCAGTTCGTTCCAACGCCACATCAGTTGTTCGAGCTCTGCTTCCTTTTGCGCCACCTGCTCTAGCATCGTGCGTACAGTGTCATAGGGCTGGTTATAAAATGTTTCTGCCTGCGTCTGCTGCTGTAACAACGCAATTTCCTTTTCCGTCGATTCAATTTTCTCCGGCAAACCATCGAGCTCAAGCTGCAGTTTGTAACTGAGCTTGGCGGTTTTACGTGTCTTGCTTGCCGGTTGGGCTTCGGCTACGGCTGCAGCTTGCTTGCCAGGTCCAGCATACAGCGCATAATCGTCCTGTAATTTTTTTCCTTGAAGTAACCAGTCCGAAAAGCCACCCGCATGGCGCTGGATTACACCACCGGCTTCAAACACCAGCGTGCTGGTGACCACGTTATCCAGAAACTCACGATCATGACTTACGACGATCAACGTGCCGGTGTATTCGCATAATCGCTCTTCCAGTACTTCCAGTGTTTCGACATCCAGATCGTTGGTCGGTTCATCCAGGATCAGCAGGTTCGATGGTTGGGTGAACAGTTTGGCGAGGATCACCCGATTACACTCACCACCGGACAACACCTTGATTTTAGTCATCACCCGTTTCGGGCTGAACAGAAAGCCTTTCAGATAACCGATGATATGGCGCTCCTTGCCGTCGATACGAACATATTCGGAACCCTCGCCGATGGTTTCCAGCACGGTTCGCTCCGGATCCAGTTTCTTGCGTAGCTGATCAAAATAGGCAATTTGCAGGTTGGTTCCTTGCTTGACGGTGCCGGACAGCGGTTGTATCTGGCCGAGCAAAATTCTCAGCAAAGTACTTTTACCTACACCGTTATTTCCCACCAGACCGATACGATCGCCGCGCTGGATCTTCAACGACAATTTATCGATCAGCGTCGTCTCACCAAAGCCATGGATGATATTGCGGATCTCAATGATCTTGCGGCCGGACAATTCTCCTTCTTCAATCTCGATACGCGCCTTGTCCAGCGGCTTGATACGCTCTGCATACTGTGCGCGCATTTTTTCCAACGCTCTCACTCGGCCTTCATTGCGGGTACGTCTGGCCTTGACGCCCTGGCGGATCCAGGTTTCTTCCTGTTCCAGTCGTTTATCAAACAAGGCGTTCTGACGTGCCTCGTCTTCCAGCAACTTTTCCTTTTCGGAAAGATATTTTCGGTAGGAACCCGGCCAGCTGCGCATTTGCCCGCGATCAAGTTCGAGTATGCGCGTGGCCAACCGCTGCATGAAGGCACGATCATGGGTAATGAAAAGAATGCTGCCCTGAAACGCAAAAGCACGATCTTCCAGCCATTGTATGGCACCGAGATCCAGATGGTTGGTCGGTTCATCCAGCAACAATACTTCCGGCTGGCTGATCAAGGCACGGCCCAGTGCAACACGTCGTTGCCAGCCACCGGACAATTCACCGAGTTTCTTGTTAGGTGGTAATTGCAGCTCGGTCATGATCTGCTCGATCTGGTTATCTATCTTCCAGCCGCCACTTTGCTCTATCAATTGTTGCAGTGATTCCAGTTCCCGTAAGGTGGCCTTGTCCGGATTTTCGGTCAGTTTGCTATTGTATTGATCGATCCAGCCGATCAACTTTGCCAAGCCACCCCGAACATAGTCATGCACGGTCTGATCCAGCTGCTGTGGCAGGGTCTGCTGTAACTGGCTGATTCTCAGATTTGCGCGGGTGTGTACCCGGCCTTCATCGGCCTGTACTTCGCCACTGATAATATTGAATACCGTCGATTTTCCGGTACCATTGCGCCCTATCAGACAGACGCGTTCGCCTTCATCCAGCGTAAAACTGGCCTTATTCAGGATGATCTGTTCGCCATATTCGAGCGAAACATCGTCAAAATGAAGCAGTGCCATGTAGTATTTTCCGGTGAGTGGGTTAAAGTCGGGGCGGATTCTATCACGTCATTGCCAGTAATCCCGGTGCATCAGTGATTGCTGTTCCAGAGGTTCTAAGGTCGGTATTTCCGACTACTTGTACCGGCACTATACTTGACTAAAATAGTAGGTTATGCCAGTATCACCGTCCCATTCTGGCTACCATTTACAGGAAATACCGGTATGAAACTGACTACCAAAGGCCGCTATGCCGTGACTGCAATGCTGGATCTCGCGCTGAATTATGGTGGAGATCCGATTAATCTGGCGGATATTTCTGCCAGACAGGGTATCTCGCTGTCTTATCTGGAGCAATTGTTTTCACGTCTGCGTAAACAGGGCCTGGTTGAAAGTGCGCGCGGCCCGGGTGGCGGCTACCGACTGGCGATGGCGCCCGACAGTATTTCAATAGCGAGTGTAATCGATGCCGTCAATGAGTCAGTGGATGCGACACGTTGCGGTGGCCAGAAAAATTGTCAGGGCGATGATCGCTGCCTGACCCACGATTTGTGGGAAGATTTGAGCAATCATATCAGCAGTTACCTGTCCGGTATCACTCTGGCAGAAATGGTCAATCGTCGTGGCGTGAGAAACGTCGCCCAGCGTCAAAACTCAATACGTATACATCTGGTGCAATAATGGAAATGAGCAGGGAAAACACTGTGATTACGCTGACTGAACGTGCTGCCAGTCATGTAAAACGCTATCTGCAAAAGCAGGGCGAAGGGACTCGCTTGCGCGTGGCCGTCAAACCAACCGGTTGTTCCGGTTACCAGTATGTCGTCAAACCCGCCGAACAAACGAACGACAAGGACAGCGTTTTTGAATCGCACGGTATCAATATTGTGATTGATTCAATCAGTTTACCCCTGCTGGCCGGAACTGAAGTCGACTATGTGCGTGAAGGACTGAACGAGGGATTCCTGTTCAAAAATCCGAATGTAGACCAGACCTGTGGCTGCGGCGAAAGCTTCACGCCAAAACAGATCAACCATTGATCCGGGAATCACAGCGCAGCCATCATGTCCGAACAACCCAATGAACTGGAACAACTGGTAGGCAAGGAATACCAGCACGGTTTCGTTACCGATATTGATTCGGATACCTTGCCGCCCGGCCTGAGTGAGGACGTCATCCGTCAAATTTCCGCGCGCAAGCAGGAACCGGAATGGTTACTGCAATGGCGATTGAAAGCCTATCGTCACTGGCTGACCCTGCGCGAACCGGAGTGGGCGTTTGTTAATCATCCGCCAATCGATTATCAGGCTGTCTCCTACTATTCCGCGCCACGCTCGAAAAAGGACGGACCCAAAAGTCTGGATGAAGTTGATCCCAAACTGCTGGAGACCTATAAAAAACTGGGCATCCCGCTGCATGAACAGAAAATGCTGGCAGGCGTGGCGGTTGATGCAGTGTTCGACAGTGTTTCGGTCGCCACCACTTTTAAGAAAAAACTGTACGAGGCCGGTGTCATCTTTTGCTCGTTCTCTGAAGCCGTGCGTGATCATGAAGAACTGGTAAAACAGTATCTCGGCTCTGTCGTGCCCGCTGCAGACAATTATTTCTCGGCGCTGAACTCTGCCGTGTTTACCGACGGCTCGTTTGTCTACATACCCAAAGGCACGCGCTGCCCGATGGAACTGTCGACCTATTTCCGCATCAACGCCAAAAACACCGGACAGTTTGAACGCACCCTGATCATTGCCGATGCCGGCAGTCATGTCAGTTATCTGGAAGGCTGTACCGCTCCGATGCGCGACGAAAATCAGTTACACGCGGCGGTGGTTGAGCTGGTTGCTCTGGACAATGCGACAATTAAATATTCAACCGTGCAGAACTGGTATCCCGGTGATGCCAATGGTGTGGGTGGAATTTATAACTTCGTGACCAAGCGTGGCGACTGCCGCGGTGTCAACTCACGCATTTCCTGGACTCAGGTCGAGACCGGTTCAGCCATCACCTGGAAATACCCGAGCTGTCTGTTACGCGGTGACAATTCCGTGGGTGAATTTTATTCGGTGGCTGTTACCGGCAATTATCAGCAGGCAGACACCGGCACCAAGATGATACATATCGGCAAGAACACGCGTAGTACGATTATCTCTAAAGGTATTTCAGCCGGTCATGGCCAGAATGCCTACCGCGGTCTGGTTAAGATTGGCAAGACGGCAGACAATGCGCGTAATTACACGCAGTGTGATTCACTGCTGATGGGTGACCAGTGTGGTGCGCATACCTTTCCGTATGTAGAAGCCCGTAATGCCAGCGCCAAAGTTGAGCATGAGGCGACCACTTCAAAAATCGGGGAGGACCAGTTGTTCTATTGCCGACAACGTGGTATTTCCAAAGAAGACGCAGTGAACATGATCGTCAACGGCTTTTGTAAACAGGTATTCAAGGAACTGCCGATGGAGTTTGCGGTAGAGGCGCAGAAACTGATGAACATCACGCTGGAAGGGACGGTGGGTTGATTTGTGAGGAGTGAGGCGTAAGGGGTGAGGAGTAAATAAGTAGTCGTCATGCCCACGTATGCTGGAATGACGGGACTAATTTCAATTAACGAGTGACCAGCTACTAGCGACAATATTGAGACAGAGAATGCTAAGCATTAAAAATTTACAGGTACAGGTTGGCAACAAAAAAATCCTGAACGGGATCAATCTGGAAATCCGGCCCGGTGAAGTGCATGCGATCATGGGACCAAATGGTTCCGGCAAGAGCACGCTGGCGAATGTTCTGGCTGGTCGTGAAGGCTATGAGATTACCGGTGGCAGCGTCTCCTATCTGGGCAAGGATTTGTTACAAATGCCGCCGGAACAACGCGCCTGCGAAGGTGTGTTTCTGGCGTTCCAGTATCCGGTCGAGATTCCGGGTGTTAATAATGTCTATCTGCTGAAAGCCGGTATCAATGCTGTACGCAAATATCAGGGTCTACCGGAACTGGATGCCGTCGAGTTCCTGGCACTGGTCAAACAGAAACTGAAGCTGGTACACATGAAGGAAGACCTGTTAAACCGCTCTGTTAACGAAGGCTTCTCCGGCGGCGAGAAAAAACGCAATGAAATATTCCAGATGGCAATTCTGGAACCGAAGCTGGCCATACTGGATGAAACCGATTCCGGTCTGGATATAGACGCATTGCGCATCGTGGCTGAAGGCGTTAACAGTCTGCGTAATCAGGAAAGATCAATAGTGATGGTAACCCATTACCAGCGTTTGCTAGATTTTATTGTCCCCGACTATGTCCACGTCTTGTCTGGCGGCAAAATCCTGCGTTCAGGTACACGCGAACTGGCGCTGGAACTGGAACAACGCGGTTATGACTGGATAATCGAAGAATCAGCCACCGTATGAGCCTGGATCCGGTACAACATTACCTCTCCGAATATGCCGGCAAGGCGAATGCGGCGAACTGGCTGGCTCAACAGCAGGAGCAGGCCATTGGTCTGCTCCGCAGCAAGGGTTTTCCGACCCGCAGAATGGAAGACTGGAAGTACACTGATGTGCAACCGTTGCTCAAGCAATCATTCCGCTTCCTGGGGAAGCCGACAGCCTCTGCGGATGTCGATAAAACGCTGGGGCAGATTCAGGATTTGGACTGCTATCGACTGATATTTGTGAATGGTCGTTTTGTCAGCGGTAACTTGCCTGCCGGCACTGGCGTGAGTGTACACTCATTGCAACAGGCACTGTCTGCAAACAACCCATTGCTACCATCGCATCTGAACCGCTACACCGCACCCGGCAAGAATCCGTTTTCGGATCTGAATACGGCATTCATGCAGGACGGTTGTGTAATGATACTGGCAGACAAGGTCATACTGGATAAACCCCTGAATCTGGTTTATTTGTCAGGGCATCAAGATGCGCCAGTCGCTTCCTGCCCACGTAACCTGCTACTGCTCGGCAAACAGGCGCAAGCCATCGTAATTGAAACCTATGCTGGTGCAGACCAGCTGGATTATTTTACCAACTCCGTCACTGAGATCTGCCTTGAACAGGGTGCAAGCCTTGAACATTACAAGTTGCAACAGGAAGGATCCCTTGCCTGTCATATCGGCAATCTACAGGTGGAACAAAAGCGCGATAGTCGTCTGGTATCACATTCGATTTCGCTCGGTGGCAAGCTGGTGCGAAATGATATTGAAGTACGATTGACTGAACCCGGTGCTCACACGGTACTGAATGGTTTATACATGGCTGCCAATAGTCAGCATGTGGACAACCATACCCGTATTGATCACCTTTGCCCACATACCAGCAGCAATCAAACCTATCGGGGCGTGTTGTCCGGGCGTGCCCGTGGTGTATTCAATGGCAAAGTGATCGTGCACAAGGATGCACAGAAAACCAGTGCACATCAGTCCAATGCGAACTTGTTGTTATCAAATGATGCTGAAATTGATACCAAACCGGAACTGCAGATTTTTGCTGATGATGTAAAATGCAGCCATGGCGCCACAGTGGGCCAACTGGATGAAAACATGTTGTACTACCTGCGCACCCGGGCCATACCGGAAGATCTGGCTCGCAGCCTGCTTACCTTTGCCTTTGCTGGCGACGTAATCAGCCGTATAGCTCTTGAACCCGTGCGCCGCCTGTTACAACAACGTGTATTGGGTCAGCTGCCGGATGCAGACACGATCAGGGAATTTATAGGATGAATGCTGTAAACAAACAGAAAACCGTGTTTGATATCAATAAAATCCGCGCCGATTTTCCGGTACTGACCCGCAAGGTACATGGCCTGCCACTGGTCTATCTGGATAATGCCGCGACCTCACATAAACCAATACAGGTTATTGAAACACTGGATCGTTATTACCGTGAATACAATTCCAATATTCATCGCGGCGTACACACACTCAGTGAGGAAGCCACGGCTGCCTATGAAAATGCGCGTCAGAAGATAAGACGTTTTATCAATGCTTCCACAGACAAGGAAATTATTCTTACCAGTGGCACCACCGAATCGATCAATCTGGTAGCACAGTCGTTTGGCCGTTCCACGCTAAAGGCAGGCGATGAAATCATCCTGTCACAACTTGAACATCATTCGAATATCGTGCCCTGGCAAATTTTGTGCGAACAAACGGGCGCCGTCATCAAAGTAGTGCCTATCAATGATGCTGGCGAGCTGGAACTTGAACAGTATGAACGACTGCTGGGACCGCGAACCCGGCTGGTCGCGATCAATCATATTTCCAATGCGCTGGGCACAATCAATCCGGTTCGCAAGATCATCGAGCTGGCACACAGCTATCAGGCAAAAGTATTAATTGATGGTGCACAGGCTGTGGCGCATTGTGTAGTAGATGTACAGGCGCTGGACTGTGATTTTTACTGCTTCTCCGGACACAAACTGTTCGGGCCGACCGGTACCGGTGTGCTGTATGGCAAACGTGCGCTACTTGAAGCGATGCCGCCATGGAAAGGCGGTGGCGACATGATACGCACAGTCACTTTCGAAAAGACCACCTACAACGAATTGCCCTACAAGTTTGAAGCAGGTACACCGCATATTGCCGGTGTGATTGGTCTGGGTGCAGCCATAGATTATGTGAATACCATCGGCATACAGGCGATCAGCGATTATGAAACCGGGTTACTCGAATATGCTACCGCCGCAGCAAGCACGGTTAAGGGAATGAAAATCATTGGCACAGCCAGACACAAGGCCAGCATTCTGTCATTTGTCATGGATGGCATACATCCACACGATCTGGGTACGATACTGGATCATCATGGTGTCGCGATTCGTACCGGTCATCATTGTGCAATGCCGGTAATGGATCGATATGCCATACCGGCCACTGCCCGTGCTTCGCTTGCGATGTACAATACCCGCGAGGAAGTCGATAAATTTATAATGGCAGTGAATGCTGCCAGCCAGGTATTCAAATGATGTTTGATCTGAAACAACTCTATCAGGACGTGATCGTAGACCATAACCGCAGCCCGCGGAATTTTGGAATACTTGAGCACGCGGATCGTAAACTGGAAGGCTACAATCCGTTGTGTGGTGACAAGCTAACGCTGTATGTGAAAATGGATGGTGACATCATCAGCGACATACGCTTTGACGGTTCAGGCTGCGCCATTTCGGTTGCTTCTGCCTCATTGATGACTGAAGCGATGAAAGGCAAGACTATTGCAAAAGCCGAGCAGCTCTTTAATGATTTTCATCATCTGCTTACCGCTGAAAATGCAGAACCGGATTTGGATCGTTTCGGCAAACTGGCTGCACTGGCCGGTGTTCGGGAATATCCATCACGCATCAAGTGTGCGAGCCTGTGCTGGCATACCTTGCATGCTGTCATTGATGGCAACGCGGCAGCCGTGTCGACGGAATAGCTATGCGGGAAATGATTACAGTCAATCGCGATGTGGACGCCATCCTGATACCGGTGGGCACGGCCATTACCCTGCCCAAGGACACGCAGGTCTACATTACTCAGGCACTGGGGGGCAATTACACCGTCAATGCAAACGGTAATTTGGTACAGATTGCCGCACAGAATGCTGATGCGATTGGTTTTGATACACCTGAACCCTTGAAACGCAAACCTGGGACAGAAGGCAACGATGAAGTCGATGAAGATTTAATCTGGCAACAACTGCGGACCTGCTACGACCCCGAAATTCCGGTCAATATGGTAGATCTCGGTCTGATCTACAGCTGTATTGTCAAAAAACGGGATGACGGTGGCAACATGGTGGACATCGTGATGACGCTGACTGCACCCGGTTGCGGTATGGGAGATTTTCTCTCGGCCGATGTGAAACAGAAAGTGGCGATGGTGCCAAACGTAACCGAAGTGAACGTTGAAGTGAGCTTTGATCCTCCCTGGTGCCAGGAAATGATGTCTGACGCGGCCAAGCTGCAAACAGGGATGTTTTACTGATAGTGAGGGGTGGAGGGGTGAGGAGTGAGGCGTCGGGGGTAAACGGAAACTGGATCGATGTTTGCCCACAGGCTGATATTAAACCCGGGCAAGCCCGTCTGGTTGAGCTGGAAGATCTGAAAGTCGCAGTATTCAATCTCGAAGGTGAATACTATGCGATGGAAGACATTTGTACCCACGACGGTTCACCTTTGCTCGGATGCGGTCTGGAGTTTGAAGATCTGGTCAGTGGCGACGAAATCATGTGTCCCCGTCATGGCGCCCGCTTCGCTATCCGTACCGGTCAACCCCTATGCCCCCCCGCCTATGAACCTACCCGACAGTTTCCAACCCGGTTGCACAACGGAAACGTGCAGATTTGTAACCCCCGCAACGACTAAAAAAGCACGAAAATAGCCAAAAATAGCTATCCTATAGTCTCATGAAACACGTATAATTACGTGTTTTATAAACTTTTTATGGAGTCGTAAATGGCTATTGAACAAACCTTGTCAATTATTAAACCGGATGCAGTGGCCAAAAATGTCATTGGCGAGATTCTAACCCGCTTCGAAAAAGCCGGATTACGTGTGGTTGCCGCGAAAATGCAACGTCTGAGCCGTGAAAAAGCCGCTGAATTCTATGATATTCATAAAGCCCGCCCATTTTTTGGTGAACTGGTTGATTTCATGTCGTCAGGCCCTGTTTTGGTGCAGGTACTCGAAGGCGACAACGCTGTCAGTAAAAACCGTGAATTAATGGGGGCTACATTCCCGAAAAATGCAGCACCGGGTACGATACGCGCTGATTTCTGTGATCCGAACGGTGACCCGGGTGAAAATGCAGTACATGGTTCTGATTCGGTCGAAAATGCCCGTAACGAAATCAAACTGTTTTTTAAGACTGAGGAGATCTGTGCTCGTACCAGATAAGGCCCGTGACGACACCTGCAAACTTTTTTAATCTGACCCTGCCTGAGCTGCAGCAGTTTTTCATCGATCTGGGTGAAAAGCCTTACCGCGCCACGCAAATCATGAAGTGGGTCTACCATCGTGGTGTGATTGATATTACGCAGATGACCGACCTGAGCAAGGTGCTGCGCGACAAGCTGGTGAATCTGTTGCAGTTCCGGTTGCCGGAGATTGAGTCAGAAAAAATCTCGCATGACGGTACCCGTAAATGGTTGATACGGGTAGACGAGAAAAACTGTATCGAAATGGTATTCATCCCGGAGACTGACCGGGGTACCTTGTGCGTATCCTCGCAAGTCGGCTGCGCACTGGATTGCAGCTTCTGTTCCACCGGCAAACAGGGATTTAGCCGCAACCTGCATCAATTTGAAATCATCGGTCAGGTGTGGCTGGCCAACACCCGTCTGGGTTATTACAACGGACCGCAAGGCAATCGCATTATTACCAATGTGGTCATGATGGGAATGGGTGAGCCGTTACTGAATTTCGATAATGTGGTCAGGGCGATGGACCTGATGAAGGATGACCTGGGTTTTAACTTGTCGACCAAGCGGGTCACATTGAGCACCTCGGGCGTAGTACCCACGATCGACAAGTTGGCCGCAACCACCCGGGTGGCACTGGCCGTCTCGCTGCATGCACCGAATGACCCCTTGCGTGATGTGCTGGTACCGATTAACCGCAGTTATCCCATTAGCGAATTGCTGGAGGCCTGCCGACGTTACAGCCAGACCAACAATGACGATCCGATTACCTTTGAGTATGTCATGCTGGCCGGAATTAACGATTCCGAAAAAGAGGCACGACAGCTGGCTACTCTGCTAAAAGACTTCCCGGCCAAGGTTAACCTGATCCCTTTCAACCCGTTTCCGGATTCAGGCTATACTTGTTCTCGTAAGCAGGACATTGATCGGTTTCGCGATATTCTGATGCAGTCCGGCCTGATTACCATCACCCGGAAGACACGCGGCGATGATATTGATGCCGCATGCGGTCAACTGGTCGGTCAGGTCGTAGCCCGGGCACAGCGTTATCATAAAACGGCACAGGTAGAGCTCAGAACATGAAATATCTGATTGGTCTGGTACTGTCAATGTTGCTGCTGGTCGGGTGTGCCAACCCTGGTGGCAATCGAAATCTTACCGAAGATCAGGTCACCAATAACGTTGCCCTGACCAACCTGAATCTGGGTATCGAATACATGCGGGCAGGTAATCTCGAGTCCGCCCTGGAAAAATTAAATCGCGCACAGGAAGCAGACCCGAGCTATTCAGCCACGCACAATGCGCTTGGACTGCTCTACCAGCGTCTCGGCGATCCGGCATTGGCTGAGCGGCATTTCAAACGTGCGATTGCATTGAATAACAACGATTCGTTATCAAAGAACAATTATGGCAACTTTCTCTGCCAGATTCGTCGCTTTGACGAAGCCGACGCCATCTTGCGTTCCGCCGCAGAAAACCCGCTGTACGAAACACCGGAGCTGGCCTACACCAACGCCGGCACCTGCGCGATGATGAACAAGAAACTGGATGCGGCTGAAAAATATTTTCGTCAAGCCCTGTCGATTAACCCGCAAGTAGCTTCCGCCCTGATCCAGATGGCTCAGCTCAGTTATGATCAGGCCAATTATCTGAATGCGCGGGGGTATCTGCAACGCTACCAGTCTATCGCCAAATACACTGCAGCCAGTCTGGCGCTGGGTATCAAGATTGAACAACAACTGGGTGACCATAATGCGGTATCCAGTTACCAGATGCTGTTGAAAAACAATTTCGGCGACTCTGTTGAAGCAAGCAAGCTGAACAAACCTGCCGGACCCTGAACATGACACCCATATCCACCAGCGAAGAAACTCCTTCTATTGGCCGTACGCTCAAGGCCTGCCGTGAAGGCAAGAATATCAGCGTCAATGACATCGCTTCCAAAATGTATCTGGATGTGAGGATTATCAATGCAATTGAAGAGGACAATTTTTCTTCCTTGTCCGACGCCATTTACGTACGCGGCTATATTCGCAGTTACAGCAAACTTTTAGGTGCCGATGCGGA
>CANKCB010000004.1 GCA_947480335.1 Gammaproteobacteria bacterium
ACCGTCTTGATGCCACGGATCGCTTCAAGTGCCACTTTGGCCTTGAACTCGCCACTAAAATTCTTGCGCTTACTTTCGCTCATCACCTGCTCCTCAATTGCAGCAGGTTACCACCTTAATTTATTGTCTGAAAATCGGGGTCCACTATATAGAGGCAGTTAACCCGTCAAAGAAAACGTCTGAAATTGCGGGCCCCACCAGTGACGAAGCAACAGTGCAGATGTCAGAAATGAACCAGAAGTGTTACTGGAATGACGTGGTCTACAATCAGGGAATCCAGATCATGGTAGGCGAAGAGTGTTACGAATGTAGCTTTGGCCGGTGGATACCGCGCGACTGATTAAATCATCAGGTGTGCAGGTGGAAAACATACCCCTGCGCATCCCGGGAGATTTCACCGGTACGTATCCTGAATTGCCCGGCTTTTTTATCCTCATAGTAATACCGCAGTGTTTCCCGAATCACTGGAAAAGCCAGTAAATCCCAAGGAATGTCCTTTTCCATATAGAGTCCAACTTCCAGACTTTCTCGTCCAGGCGAAAAATCCTGATCCAGCAATCGAGATCGATACATAATATAGACCTGATCCACATAGATCAGATTGACAACCATATATAAATCCAGCACCTCGACCCTGGCATTAGCCTCTTCCAGCGTCTCCCGTTTTGCCGCTTGCAGAGTTGACTCACCTACTTCCATATAGCCGGCAGGCAGTGTCCACAAACCATAGCGTGGTTCAATTGCACGCTTGCATAACAAAACCTGATCTTCCCACTCAACGATACAACCGGTCACAACTTTTGGGTTCAGATAGTGTATGGTCTGGCAACGGCTACAGACATGGCGTTCACGCGTGTCATCTTCCGGTACTGTCAGCGAAACGCTGGCCCCGCATAAGCTGCAAAAATTCATGGTGAGATTTTCTTTAACATCACTTCGAGATCGATCCAGATATTGTCTAGCAAGAGTGGTTGTGCCTCCGCTGTCGGATGTATACCGTCCGCCTGCATCAGTTCTGGTCTGGTAGCCACACCATCCATAATAAACTTTCCCAGAGTAACACCGTATTTTTTTTCCAGATCGGTATAAATCTGACTGAACTGATCGATATAGACCTTGCCGTAATTAGTTGGCAACAACATGGGTACGAGCAGTACACGGCTACCCTTTTTCAGCAGTAGCGCAATGATTTCATCCAGATTCTTGCGAATTTCAGCTATAGGCAAGCCCCGCAAACCATCGTTACCACCCAGTTCAACAATGGTAACAACTGGTTGAGAATGACTGAGGATATCCTCAAGACGGGAACGGGCCGCATAGGTAGTATCGCCGCTGATGCTGGCATTTTCTACCCGAAATACATGCCCTGTAGCCTGTAACTTCTGCTGTAATAGGGATACCCAGCCGTCCTCAATTGCGATACCGTAACTGGCACTCAGGCTGTCTGCGAGCACAAGCAGGGTTCGCTCAGCGGCATACAGCTGAAACGAAACCAGATAAACCAGAAAAAAACATACGCTGCGAAACATGAATAATACCTCTGCTGTTATTGTGCAGGCTGAACATCTGACAAAGCAAGTCACCAGTCCGGATGGTCAACTGACTATACTTGATGATATCAACTTCACCTTGCATACCGGCGAAAGTCTGGCCATTGTGGGTGTCTCTGGCTCCGGCAAATCCACACTGCTTGGACTGCTGGCAGGGCTGGATGTGGCCAGCCATGGCCGGGTCATACTCGACAATATTGATTTGAATACATTAAATGAAGATGGCCGTGCAAGATTGCGCAATCAGCGCGTAGGCTTTGTTTTTCAGTCCTTCCAGTTACTGAAAAGCCTTACTGCACTTGAAAATGTAATGCTGCCGCTGGAGTTGGCTGGCATGATATCGCCTGAAAAAATTGCCATAGAGAAACTGTCCCTGGTAGGTCTGGGTGCGCGACTGGGACATTATCCCAACCAGCTGTCTGGGGGAGAACAACAACGCGTTGCCATCGCCAGGGCTTTTGTCGTCGGCCCCAAAATCCTGTTTGCTGATGAACCTACCGGCAATCTGGACCAGCAAACAGCACGGCAAATAATTGAGTTATTGTTCCAGCTTAATCAGCAGCATGGCACGACACTGATTATGGTTACCCACGATCCAGCCATCGCCAGGCTATGCAAACGCAGACTGACACTGGCCGGTGGCAAGATTATCCCCGATGAAACCTGACATTCTGCAACTGGCCATCCAGTCTCTGCAACGCGACTGGCGTTCTGGAGAACTGGGGCTGATTGCAACGGCGATAATCATCTCGGTAGCCAGCCTGACATCCGTCAATTTTTTTACCAGTCGTGTCAAACAGGCCACGGAAATGCAAGCCACAGAATTGCTGGCAGCTGATCTGGTATTACAATCACGTCAGGTGATTCCAGCAACTCTCAGACAACAGGCGCAGGAAACCGGTCTGCAAACGACCAGTTATATCAGCATGCAAAGCATGGTACTTGCAGGTGAACGCTTGCAAATGGCAGAAATCAAAGCCGTAGAATCCGGCTATCCACTCCGTGGCAAATTGAGAACAGCATCTGATTTGCACCAGCCAGAATCCATTACGGATGACATTCCTGCACGAGGTAGCATATGGATAGACAGCCAGTTATACCAGCAACTGGAAGTACAAACCGGCACCTCAATTAATGTCGGAACATCCAGTTTCAAAGTCGACCGAGTCATTACCTATGAACCGGATCGCGGTGGCGATATGTTTAATATTGCACCCAGATTAATGATGAATCTTGCAGACTTACCTGATACCGGCTTGTTATTGCCCACCAGTCGGGTGGAATACAGTCTATTACTGGGAGGTTCTCCTGAGGCCATTGGTCAATTTAGGACCAATATTGTTGTTGGCAAGAATCTGAGAGTACAGGGAATACGAGAAACACGACCTGAACTTAAATCCGCACTTGAACGTGCAGAACAGTTTCTGGGTCTGGCTGCACTTGTTAGTGTTGCTCTGGCGGGATTGGCCGTTGCCATGTCAGCGCAACGTTATGTTAGCCGACATTTTGATAACTGCGCGATCTTGCGCTGTCTGGGGGCAGACCAGAAAACCATAATCTCGATTTATCTCATGCAACTGCTAATACTATCGCTGTTGAGCAGTTTACTAGGCTGTATCATTGGTTATGCCGGACAACACTTTATAGGCAACCTGCTGGCAGGCATGACCGCGAATTCATTGCCGCCTGCTGCCATCACACCGTGGTTTTCTGGTATGGCCGCCGGCACAGTGACTGCCATTGGATTTGCCCTGCCACAGATTCTGCGTCTGGGGAATGTTTCGCCTTTACGTGTACTCAGACGCGACATGGATCCATTACCGCTGGGTGCATTAAACAGTTACGGAATGGCCGTGCTGGCGCTGGCACTGTTAACGCCCTGGCAGTCGGGCAATCTGACGCTGACGCTCTACACCTTTCTGGGCCTCGCATTTACAGCACTGTTGCTGACAGCTGGTGCCATGCTGCTGATTCGCGCACTTAATCTTTCACGCAAAAATGTCGGCATTGCTTTCCGCTTTGGGCTAGCCAATATCCGTCGTCGCGCAGGCTCGAGCACAGCTCAGATTCTGGGCATTGGGCTTGGGGTCATGGTCATGCTGCTGCTGACACTGGTACGAACAGACCTGCTTGATGAATGGCGCGGTCGATTACCCGTAGGCACACCCAACTATTTCCTCATTAATATAAATGAAAAGGATGTCCCTGCGCTGAACCAGTTTCTCAATAGAAGTAGTAAGGCTGTTGCTGCCATCTACCCGATGATTTCTGCAAAAATGGTCGCCATCAATAATATCAAAGTCAATCCGGAAGCCTTTCCGACAGAAGCAGGTCAACGCTGGGCACGTCGAAACTATAACCTCACCTGGTCCGCCTCCATGCCCGCCGCCAATGAAATCAACCAGGGCAGCTGGTGGACCGAAACCGGCAAAGGGGGGGAACTGTTTTCCTTTGAGGAACAAATTGCACTGGATCTGGGTGTAAAAGTCGGCGACAAAATTACCTTTCTGATTGGTGGCCAGGAAGTCACTGGCACGATTGCCAACACCCGGACAGTGCAATGGGATTCTTTCAATGTGAATTTTTTTGTGGTGGCCAGCCCGGGTACATTGGACAACTTCCCGGCCAGCTATGTAACCAGCTTTTATCTCGGGAATTCCGACAAGAACCTGATTATCGATCTGGTCAAGGCGTTCCCCAGCGTGACAGTGTATGACGTGGATGCCCTGATTACGGAAGTACGTAAAATCATGGATCAGGTAATCCGCACCATTGAGTTTGTATTCGGGTTTACCTTGCTCTCAGGCCTGGTTGTACTGGCCGCCGCCCTGCAAACCACTCACGATGACAGAACCTATGAAGCGGCATTATTATCTGCCATCGGCGCAAGTCGTCGACAAATCCTGTCAGGTCTAGTTGCTGAATTTGTCTGCATAGGCATGATTGCCGGTATACTGGCCGCATTCTCTGCCACGCTGGTTGAGGTTATCCTTGCGAAATATGTTTTTAAAATGGATATCGTCATAAACACGATGTTATGGCTGACCGGACCATTGGTGTGTACGATTGTCATCGTGCTGGCAGGTCTGGCTGGAACGTGGCGTATGTTGACAATCCCTCCGGTCACAGCATTGAGACAGAACTGAAATCGGGACTGGTTTGCCGGCATGCGAAATATTTATTTTGGTGATTTCCGGGCAATGGTTGTTGAATACATCAAACAGATAGACAACACCCATCCTGACTTGCAATCTACCGAATGGTTTCTGCTCCGTTACCTGAGACACATCGTCAAGGTTACCGAGCCTCCGGCAGAAGCCGGCAAGGTCGAAGGTGCAGTACGCTCACTGGTCAGGTTTTACGTAGACAATATAAATGAAAAAACGGAACTGGGAAGAATATGTCTGAATATATACGACGACTATCGCAAGGTTCTGCGCGAAAAACAGAAACAGGATGCCTTGCATTCTGGCTAAACCAGGAAGCACACTACTAATCATGTCCCGATATCTCGGCCAAACTGAACCGGCTCATACTGGCGATGCTGTCACCGGCATTTTGATCACCAATCTGGGTACGCCGGACGCCCCCACCTCCAGTGCATTAAGAAAATATCTGGCAGAATTTCTTTCTGACCCGAGGGTCATAGAGACGCCAGCGTGGATCTGGTGGCCCATACTCTATGGAATTATTCTGACCCTGCGTCCAAGACGTTCTGCCGAGGCCTACTCAAAGATTTGGACCAGTGAAGGCTCCCCCTTGAGAGTCATTTCCGAACGTCAGGTCGAGGCTATCGCAAAGCAATTGGGTAACCCTGTTACCGGACCGGTGAAGGTAGAACTCGCCATGCGCTATGGCAATCCGTCGATAGGTTCCGCACTGGAACGTCTACGTAAGGCCAATGCCACAAAATTACTGGTGTTCCCGCTCTACCCGCAATATTCAGCTACCACGACAGCATCCACCTTCGATGCTGTCGTCGAAGTGCTAAAAGGATGGCGCTGGATTCCAGAGATGCGCATGATAAATCATTATCATGATGACCCAGGCTACATCAGTGCGCTTGCTGAAAGTATCCGCCTGTATTGGGCCAGTAACGGTAAGGCTGACAAATTATTGTTCTCGTTTCATGGACTGCCCAAAAAATATTTCATGGCCGGTGATCCGTATTATTGTGAATGTCAGAAAACCGCCAGACTGGTTGCGAACCATCTGCAGCTTGAAAAGGATGAGTGGTCTGTCAGCTTTCAATCCCGGTTCGGGCCGATGGAATGGTTAAAACCTTACACTGGAGACGTGTTGCAGTCTTTGGCCAAAGCCAGCAAGACCCGCGTACAAATCGTGTGTCCCGGCTTTGCGGCAGACTGTCTGGAGACGCTGGAAGAAATCCGGATCCAGTACTCCAGAATATTTATGGAGGCAGGTGGCAAACATTTCGCCTATATACCTGCATTGAATGACAACACGAATCACATCAACGCACTGACCGATATTATCAACAAGCATTGTCAGGGCTGGAACCATGAGCCGGCTGGACAACAGGCAGAAACCATAAAGACACGAGTTGATACACTGAAATACAGTTAAACCAGTTTCTGGTTGTGTGTCATACTGCTTTAAATAACTTGAGTTTTACCAGCAGAATGCGGTAATTTACTCACCAGACGTTAGCCAGTGCGGGGAACAGCAATCATTCGATGTATGAGATCTGAATCGGGAAAATTTCACAACCTGATAACCACGCTGGTACTTACAGCCATACTGACACTGCTGTCTGCTTCAGGATGGGCAGACACCATCGAACAACAACGCAAACTTTATCTGTCTGCTAAAAAATCCCTGCGGGACGGCAATTTGTCTGCGTTCAAACAGGCAACGGGACGTCTGACGGATTATCCACTGTATCCCTACCTGATCTATGACTACATGCGTCCGCGGGTGTCGAGCCTGAAAGATGAGGACGTCACCGCTTTCCTGCAAAAATATCCTGATTCATTGCTGGCTGAGGACCTGCGGCAAGCCTGGTTAAAGTTGCTGGCACAACGCAAACACTGGCAACCCTATTTGCAACAATATGGTGTCCAGAAGGATGTCAGTCTGCAGTGCTATCAGCTACAGGCACGAATGAATACCGGACAACCGGCTGATAAAATTCTGGAGGACGCCAAATCGTTATGGCTGGCAGGTAAATCCCAACCGGATGCCTGTAATCCTGTTTTTGACATGCTGGCCAAAAGCAGTCTGATGACGGATGAATTGATCTGGCAAAGAATTCGCCTTTCCATGCAGGAAGGTCAGGTCGGACTTGCCGGGTTTCTTGGCAAGCAACTGGGCAAGGAAGATCAGCAATGGGTCATACGCTGGATTGCAACCTATCAGAACCCGACCAAGACAACCAGTAAACCGGGTTACCCGGATGTTGCTATTGCACGAGAAATCCTGGTACACGGTATCAAGCGGCTAGTCATTAATGATGCCAAGACTGCGATTGCCAGATGGGAAGCACTGAAACCCGCCTACAAGTTTGATCAACAACAGATTACGGATGTTGAACGAACACTAGGTATCAAGGCGATGATTAAAAAACTTCCGCAGGCCAGACACTACCTGGACGCAATTGCCAATAAGGATGTCGACGAGGAACTTTTTCATTGGCGCCTGCGTAATGCACTGGACAATATGGACTGGTCCTTGCTGGCCAGATGGACAGAAGGTGACCCGACTGAAGATACCGTCAAGCTACGCTGGTTATATTGGCGAGCACGCGCACTGGAGCAGGCGGGACAGGAAGACGAGGCCAAATCAATATATCAACAGGTCTCCTCTGAACGTGATTACTATGGCTTCCTCGCCGCGGATCGAATTTCAGCTTCCTATAATATTGACTATCAGCCACTGCCTGATGATCCAGAAGCCTGGCAAGCCATCCGGGATCTGCCCGGTATCAAACGTGCTCGGGAACTGTTTCTGACTGGAGGCGGATACCTGTCGCGTCGCGAATGGAATTACACCCTGAAGAACATGTCTGTGTATCACAAGGAAATCGCTGCAGCCCTCGCTTCAGAGTGGGGCTGGTATGATCGCGCCATACTGACTCTCGGTCAGGCGCAGTCCTATGGCAATCTGGTAGTTCGGTTCCCGGTCGCCTTTGAAGACAAAATGACAAAATTAGCCAAGATACGCAATCTGGACCTGGGTTGGTTGTTTGCCCTGACACGCGCCGAAAGTGCATTTATGGTAGATGCCAAATCTCCTTCAGGGGCTCTGGGACTGATGCAGGTTATGCCCGCAACCGGTGCTGAAACCGCCAGGGCTATCGGTCTTAAAAATTTCAGCAGCCAGAACCTGCTGGACGCTGATAAAAACATTACGATCGGCACGGCCTACCTGAAACTGGTACACGACCGTTTCGACAACCGGGTATTGGCCACAGCGGCTTATAACGCCGGCCCCAATGCTGTGGCTAAATGGCTGGCTAAAACCGAGTGTACCGATCCGGATATCTGGGTGGAAAAAATTCCGATTTCGGAAACCCGCAAGTATGTTTCCCGTATCATGTTTTTTGCCACGGTATATGACTGGCGTCTGAATAATTCCATAACCCGTGTCAGCGAACGTATGGATCCTATCATTTCCAAAAATCCAAAATCAGCATCCGCCGCGACCTGTACTACCGCCAATCTGTCACAATTATAAACGTACACTCAGCTGTTCATTTGGCAGCAAGCCAATAATACCTGCTATAAAAATCCCTGTTTCTGCCTTACCATGACCACACTCCGGTAACGTTACAGGCTCTACATCATCATGAAAATTTATCAGGTCGGCGGTGCAATACGCGATAAATTGCTGGGTCTACCGGTAAAGGACCGTGACTGGGTTGTTGTAGGTAGCACACCTGAGGAAATGGAAAGCCTCAACTACAAACCGGTAGGCAAGGACTTCCCGGTATTCCTGCATCCACACTCGCATGAAGAATATGCACTGGCACGCACAGAGCGAAAATCCGGTACGGGCTATAAAGGATTTGTATTTAACACCTCTGTGGAGGTGACACTGGAGCAGGATCTGGCCAGGCGCGATCTGACCATAAATGCCATAGCAGAAGATGCAGATGGCAACATTATTGATCCGTATAACGGCAGAAGTGATCTAAAAGCAGGTATCCTGCGACATGTATCACCGGCCTTCGCAGAAGATCCTTTACGTGTATTGCGCGTGGCTCGATTCGCCGCCCGCTTCAATTTTGCTCTGGCTGATGACACACTGCAATTAATGAAAGGTCTTGCCAGCTCGGGCGAATTATTAACACTGGTTCCTGAGCGCGTCTGGGCGGAACTGGAAAAAGCACTGGGATCAAACTATCCGACACGTTTTTTTAAAACGTTGCGTGACTGCGGTGCATTACCACACATTCTGCCGGAAATCGAAAACCTGTTTGGTGTACCGCAAACAGAAAAATATCATCCCGAAATCGATACGGGTATTCATACCATGATGGTACTGGAACAGGCCGTACGACTGACTGAAGACACCAGCGTTCGCTTTGCGGCGCTGGTGCATGATCTGGGCAAGGCCACCACTCCGAAAGACATATTGCCAGCACATCATGGACATGAGGAACGTGGTGCAAAACTTGTAGAAAAACTCTGCCTACGACTACGTATACCAAATCGCTACCGGGATCTGGCTGTGATTGTTGCACGCTATCATTTTATCTGTCACAGGGTAATGGAACTGCGTGACGATACTCTGGTTCACAAGCTGGAAGCACTGGATGCGTTCAGACGCCCTGAACGATTTGAACAATTTCTGCTGTCCTGTGAAGCAGATGCCCGCGGCAGAACAGGATATGAAGAGTCTGCCTATCCACAGGCAGACTATTTCAGGCAATGTTTCAGGGCCGCCAGTACGATCGATACTTCAAACCTATCCTCACAAGGATTGGCAGGACCAGCTATCGCCGTGGCTATTCAGCAACTGCGAATCAATGCGATAATAAACATCCGGGCAACGCTTCCCGCCCCGGAAATCAACAAACCAGTAGCACCAAACAAGGAACACACTGCATGACGAAGCTTGAACACAACAGATTTATCCGGCTAATTATAGGTGCTGCTGATGTTCAGGTTCATGAGATTAAGGCGACCGTAACCGCATTTGCCTTTATTTTTATTCTGATGGCGTCTTACTTCATTCTACGCCCGGTGCGAGATGCAATGGCCAGTGACTGGACGGATGCGGAAGTCAGCTTTTTGTGGACACTGCAATTCTTTATCAGTGCCGCAGTAATTGCACTGTATGGTTATGCCGTATCCAGGGTCAAATTCAAGCATCTGGTTCCGGGTATTTACAGTATCTTTGCGGCTAGTTTTGTTCTGTTTTATCTGGCTACATTTTTATTCGAGGATCGAATCCTCATCGACAAAAGCTACTACGTCTGGGTCAGTACATTCGCCCTGTTCAACACTTCCGTATTCTGGAGTTATATGGCTGACCTGTTTAACAAACAACAGGCCAAGCGTTTGTTTGCTATTATTGCTTCTGGTGCCAGTGCTGGCGCATTGGTAGGCCCGGCAATACCCACTTTTTTTTCCGGTATAGTCGGAGGCGACACGTTGACTCTGGTTGCCGCCATCATGCTGATACTGCCCATTCCTCTGGTACCGTATCTTGCCAGATTGAAAATTACCGACCTGCATAACGAGCACGTACAGGCCGATCTAGAATCCATAAAAATCGGTGGCAATCCCTTTGCCGGTTTCAAACTGTTTGTGTCTGATCCGTACATGCTGGCAATAGGCTTGTTCTTGTTGCTATATACCGTGAATGGATCATTTATTTATTTCCAGCAAAAGAACTTGCTGGAAGTCTACGACAGGGAAACACGCACACAAATTCTTGGTAGTATCACCCTGTTAATCAACTTCCTGACTTTTGGTCTGGCCTATTTTGCAACCGGAAGGCTGGTTAAAAAACTGGGCATGGGTATGACGCTGGCATTGATGCCGATGCTGATGGTCGTGGGTATGTCCATACTGGCATTTGCTCCAGTTATCTCCGTCCTGCTAGCCTTGAATGTGGTCAGAAATGCTGGAAATTATGCCGTAACACAACCGGCACGACAGATGCTGTTTACTGCAGTAGATAAGGAAACACGCTTCAAGGCTAAACCGGTAATTGACGTAGTGGTGTATCGGGGCGGTGATACGTTGACAGCTTGGTTCTTTACTTCACTCACTGAGGGTCTGGGGCTGGGTATGGCCGCCGTCAGCATCATTGGTGCTTTGATTGCCGGCTTGTGGGCCTATGTCGGATTTTATCAGGGCCGTGTATACGAAACCCGGCAGCCTCTAACCGGTGACACCAATGATTAGGTTCGGGTCACTATAAATGCTGCAGTAGGCTGATCACAGATACAGATAGAACAGCATCGTTCCGAGCAGCATTCTGTAGATGACATACGGCATCATGCCAAAACGTTGCAGGAATTTGAGAAAAAAATGTATCGTCAAAAATGCCGTAGCAGATGAAACCACAACGACTGTAAATACGGCACTCCAATCGACCGCTTCTGGCGACAGGATTAATTTCAGTGCGCCATAACCACCAGCCAACAATGTCACCGGTATAGATAATAAAAAGGAAAAGCGCGACGCCGAACGTCGATCCAGTCCCAGCAACAAGCCCGTTGTCATGGTGATCCCGGAACGGGATGTACCCGGCACCAGCGCCAGAATCTGAGCTGAACCGATCAGTAATACATCTTTCCAGCGCAATGCCGATTCAGTTCGTGTTTGCTTGCCGATATAATCTGCCAAACCCAGCAATATTCCGTAACCAATAGTAGTGCAGGCAATGATTAATGGGTTGCGCAACATCCCCTCGGCCAGATCCTTGGTAAGAAACCCTGCCAACGCTGCTGGCAAGGTGGCCACCAGCACATACCAGACCATGCATGACTGTCTGTCTTGCAGACTGAAACCGGACCCAATCCAGCCAGTGAGCATTTTTTGCAAATCATGCCTGAAATAAAAAATCACGGCAGATACGGTCCCTACATGGGCCGCCAGATCGATGGACAAGCCCTGATCAACCCAACCCATCAACTCCGGCGCCAGTATCAGATGGGCTGAACTGGAAATTGGCAAAAACTCGGTGATGCCCTGTATTAACCCAAGCAAGATAAAGTGGAGGTGGTCCAATGATGCGCGTCCTGTAGTCTGCTAAATTTTAGTCAATGAGCTGGCTCAGGCTTACCCAGTCAGTCTCAAGGTCGGTCATAATAGCCTGTATCCACAATGAAATACCATTGATGCCTACAGTCGATGTAGATGACTGCCAAAACTGAAACCCATCAAGGGTACCCGGATATTTTTACCCACCGCCATCACCTTGAATGTTTCCCCCATTTCACCTGGCAGGATTAATTTTCCGGCCTGCTGCGAATATCTCAGCATTGCCTGATCAGATCCTGCGCCAAGTTCACTGATGATTTTTTCCAGACCAGATGACACCAAAAAACCTGCCTGGGTGTTAAAACCGTAAATCTCCAGCCCACTGGCATGGGCTGCCTCGGCGACCTGGGTAAAGTCTATCGAAGCGGTGATGTCCTGCAATCCGATCTGAATAAAAGGATTGTCATGTTGGCGATGCCGGTAATAACAGGCGAGTGTGCCTTGTGTTCGCTGCGGGTGATAATATTCGCGACGGGGGTAACCATAATCAGTCAGTAAAATTGCTCCATTCCCCAATGTGGTCGATAGCGTTTCAATAAACGGAGATAACATCGAGTTGTATTCTGTGACATAACCATCCGGTAGTTCACCCACAAGCTCACCGTATGTCTGCAACATTTGTTCCGGCATGAAACCAGCCTCAGACTCTCGCCAGATAAAACCCGCGTCATCAGTACCCACTAATAGTTCATGTGCCACATGCTTACGATAACGAAGTCGATGCACCGGCAAGGCATCCAGCACTTCGTTGGCCAGTATGACTCCCTCTATCGGTACAGATGGTAGCTCATCAAGCCACACCAATCGATTAAGCAATTTCGGGTGACGCTGTTGCAGCAACTGTTGCTGCCGCTGACGCAAGTCAGCACTGGTTTCCAGAATCAGATATTGTGAGGGTAGGGCCTGGCGTCGTCCCAACTCATCCAGTATGTCGCACGCCATAATGCCGGTACCTGCACCTAACTCCAGCAGGGTTGAGACACCCTCCACCTGAAAAATCTGCTCACATTGCCTGGCCAGACAGATCGAAAATAAAGACGAGGTTTCAGGGGCGGTCGTGAAATCACCAGTGATTCCGAATTTTCTCGAACCGGCGCTGTAATACCCCAGCCCGGGCTGATACAAGGCCATTTCCATAAAACGGTCAAAGCCTATGGCACCACCGGCTAACGTGATCTCGTCGCGGATTAACTCAACCAGCTGAGAGCTTTGTGCAAGTGCATAGGCATCCGCTTCGGGCCAGTCATGTATCGGCGAGATGTCACTGTTTTCTGCTTTAATCACAATCCGGGTTTTGTCCTGTTCACAATTTGCTCTAGGATAGCGTTTTTAATCAGTGGAAACATCTGTTAGCTATGACAACTGCAAGAACGGTATTAATCACTGGAGCGGCAAAACGTATTGGCGCAGCACTGGCCCGGGATCTGCACGGCTACGGGATGGATATAATTATTCATTACCATCGCTCGGCACAGGAGGCAGGGATACTGGCAGACGAACTGAATAAAATTCGCGCAAGTTCTGCCTTTTTGTTACAGGGCAACTTACTGGATACCGGATCGTATGAATCGATTATTCAGAAGGCCATTGGTTTTACCGGCCGACTGGATGTATTAATCAATAACGCCTCGCTGTTTTACCCTACCGCCATTGGCAAAACCACCGTTCAAAACTGGCAGGAAATTTTCGGGACTAACCTGGCTGCACCATTTTTTCTTGCCCAGGCGGCAGCAGACACACTGGCAGAACATCAAGGTTGCATCATTAACCTTACGGATATTCATGGTACACGTCCGTTGAAAGATCATCCTGTCTACAGCACCGCCAAAGCCGGCCTGATTATGCTGACCAAAGCGCTGGCAAAAGAACTGGGACCAGCCATACGTGTAAATGCAGTTTCTCCCGGCGCCATCCTCTGGCCGGAAGGCTTGTCAGAGAGAAAGAAAGAACAAATCATCAACAAGACAATAATGAAACGTATGGGCAAGCCAGAGGATATTGCCGGGGCAGTACGTTTTCTGATCAGGGATGCCGATTATATTACGGGCCAGGTTATTGTCGTCGATGGCGGCAGGACGTTTTTTGCAGACTAGATTAGCTACACTTTAAAACCATTTCCGCCTTCCATGGCGGCCCAGAGTTAATTGCTCGAAAACCTGTTCCTGACGTTTTCTACCGCCTACTTCCGTGTAGGCGTCCTGCATTACCAGTATTTCCGCCATCTATGGCGGTCCACTGGTAATTGCTCGAAAACCTGCTCCCTACTTTTTCTACCGCCTACATCCCTGTAGGCGTCCTGCATTACCAGTATTTCCGCCATCCATGGCGGTCATTTAAACTGGGGGAAGTCGTTGTCGACATACCATTTTTTGGTTTTCGGTTCATACCACCAGGACTGTTTGTACTCGATAGTCTTCAATGTGCCGTATTCATTCTTGATGTAAGACAGTTCTCCGGTAACACTTGCCCCATTCATATCCGTCGTCAGGGTCTTTTCCTTGATGATAAACCCGGTTACCCGGACAGCGTCCATCATTTTGGTATCAATTACCGGTCGTGAGCCATCAGGTCGTCTATGGTACGCAACAGCATCTTCCTTACGCATCCAGCGCAAGGCGTAGGCGTAGTCATCAATCGACTTATCCAGATCCTCGATCTTGCTCCTGACAGCATTATCCGCACAGCCGCCCAGTGTCAGCATGAGTATCAGTAATAATGTTTTTCGAATCACTTATCAGACTCCTTCAGATTATTTTTATGTATTCAGGCCCGTATCAAATTCAACAACCCATGTCGGTTGTTGGGAGCTATCAAATTTATCCCACAAGCTGTTGATTGTTATTCCAGTCTCTGGATGTTGTAACTGACCTGCAATTTCTGCCAATGGTCGTAACACAAATGCACAACCCAGAATATCGGCTCTTGGTATATCCAGCACAACATCGTGGCGCACCAGCTCATCGTATAACAACAAATCCAGATCCAGGGTACGGGATGAAAATCTTGGTACATCACGTAATCGTCCATACTGTTGCTCGATTTGGCGCAACTTGCCATTCAGTGTCTCAGCATCAAGACTGGTTTCCAGTCTGACTGTGAGATTATAAAAGTTATCGCCGTCAAAACCGTACGCCTTGCTCTCATAAATCGATGAGACCTGCATTGATGTACCCAGCGGACGGATCGCCTTCAGACCGGCGCGGATATTTTCATCCCGATTCACATTACTGCCTATGCCAATATACGCTGTGGCCATTTCAGCTCTTGTTACCACGCTCGATTATTACACCAACATCCCGCACACCACGTACAGCACCTTTTTTATTCAGACGGACCCGACACCAGGGTACCCGGAACTCTTCAAGCAACAGCGTCGCAATTCGTTCAGCCAGAGTTTCGACCAGATTGAATTCACTTTCACCCACATAGGTAAATAATCTTTTTGCCACGGCTTTGTAATCCAGCGTATTTTCTATGCTATCAGTCTCGGCTGCTCGCTTTATATCCGCACCCATTTCAATATCGAGAATCACAGTTTGCCTGGTGCGCCGCTCCCAGTCGTAAATACCAATGATCGTGTCTATACGTAAATCATTCAGGTATACAATATCCATTTTTTTCAGCCGGTAATTTGTGATGTGGATGTGTTCTGAATAGCATACCCTGATGCAGTCAGCTAAAACAGTCTGAAGATCAGATCGAATATTGAAATGAAAGCCTTGAAATTCATCCTGAATCAACGTCCAATATGAACATGATTGTTAATCTGTTATTAATTCTGATTGCCTATTTATCCGGCTCACTCGCGAGTGCAATTATCGTCTGCAGATTGATGGGGCTGGGCGATCCAAGGCTGGATGGTTCTGGCAACCCGGGTGCGACCAATGTACTGCGTCTGCATGGCAAAAAGGCCGGTCTGCTCGCCCTGCTAGGAGATCTGCTAAAGGGGGTATTGCCCGTGCTGCTGGCCCGGTATCTGGATGCACCTGCTGTGGTGATCGCCATGACAGCCTTTGCTGCGTTTATTGGTCATCTGTACCCGGTGTTTTTCAATTTCAAGGGCGGTAAGGGTGTGGCCACATTGTTTGGTGTACTGTTCGCGCTAAACTGGCTGCTGGGTCTGTTATATGCACTGACCTGGGTAACTGTGGCTAAACTGTTCCGCTATTCTTCACTCGCAGGTATCGTCACTGCCATATTGACACCCGTGTATACCTGGTTGTTAATGCCGCACCCTGCCTACACGATCTGCAATTTGATGATGTCGGGGTTATTGCTTTGGCGTCACCAAAGCAATATCCGTAAATTAATCAGCGGCGCCGAATCAAAAGTCGGAACACGCGACTGACAGTTCACAACTCGCTGGCCGCCAGTGCCCAACGCGGATGCGCTGCAAAGGACAAGGGTTCGGATTCGCCATTTATTAAACGTAGATAGCCAGCGTAGGCGATCATCGCACCGTTGTCCGTACAGAATTCGGGACGAGGATAAAACACCTTGCCGCCAATACTGGCTACCATGGACGCCAGCGCACTGCGCAACTGCCGGTTCGCACTGACCCCCCCTGCTGCAACCAGCGTATATATTCCGGTTTGCAACATCGCACGCTTGCATTTGATCACCAGTGTATCCACGGCCGCATCAACAAAAGCACGTGCAATATCCGCACGGGTTTGTTCGTCATTACCTGCCTGCTTCAATGCATTAACGGAAGCGGTTTTCAATCCACTGAAACTGAAGTCCAGTCCAGGACGGTCTGTCATCGGTCTGGGAAAACTGAAGCGCAACGGATTACCCGTTTCTGCCAATACAGACAAGGCCGCACCCCCCGGGTAACCCAGTCCGAGCATCTTGGCTGTTTTATCAAAGGCCTCGCCTGCTGCATCATCCAGTGATTCACCCAGTAACCGGTAGTGTCCGGGTGCATCAACCTGGATGATCTGGGTATGACCACCTGATACCAGCAAGGCCAAAAACGGATTCTCGGGAGCTTCTTTCTCCAGCATCGGCGCGAGCAAGTGCGCTTCCATATGGTGGACACCCACAGACGGTATCTTCCAGGCATAGGCCAGGCTGCGCCCTACAGCCGCTCCGGTTAATAAAGCTCCAATCAGACCTGGTCCCGAGGTATAGGCAATGCCATCGATGTCCGTGCTGTGTAAGCCTGTCATAGACATAACTGATTGAATCATCGGGATAATACGTTGAATATGATCGCGAGAAGCCAGTTCCGGAACTACGCCGCCATAATCACGATGGATTTCAGTCTGGCTATGTAACAGATTGGCAATAATGCCCGAATCCGGGTGATAGATAGCAATCCCGGTCTCATCGCAGGAGGTTTCAATCCCTAAAATTCGCATGGTATTCCTGTAATTTTATTAAAATATCTGAATTCATCTTGCATTTGGCCAATTTCTGACTAGAATTCCACCTCTTTGTCACCCAACACCCAACAGGATAACACAAGGAATACTAACCTAATGCCTTCGGTAAAAGTCAGAGATAATGAACCGTTTGATATAGCACTTCGCCGTTTCAAACGCGCCTGTGAAAAGGCCGGTACACTGGCAGAAGTACATCGCCGTGAATTTTACGAGAAACCCACCCAGATCAGAAAGCGCAAGGCCGCCGCTGCGGTAAAGCGTAATCAGAAGCGTGTTTTCAAGGAACATTCCAGACACACCCGTCAGTATTAATTACTGATAGTCGCCTGACCCCGTTTCGTCCATGAGCAGTCTGAAAGATCGAATTAATGACGATGTAAAGACGGCCATGCGCAATAAGGACAAGGATCGCCTTGTCACCTTGCGCATGATTACTGCAGCCATCAAGCAGAAAGAAGTCGATGAACGGGTTGAGCTGGATGACACACGTATACTGGCCATCCTCGACAAGATGATCAGACAACATCGCGATTCCATTTCGCAGTACGAATCCGCAGGTCGTCATGATCTGGTCGAAAAGGAAAAATCCGAACTGACCATTGTGCAATTCTATATGCCTGAGCAACTGGGTGAAGACGAGCTTAAAAAACTTATCCAGTCAGCCATCCAGAGTACCGGAGCGACCACTGTAAAAGACATGGGTAAGGTCATGGGTATTATCCGTCCGCAAGTTCAAGGCCGTGCCGACATGGCTAAAACGGGTGAATTGGTAAAGGCCCTGCTGGGCTAATCAAACGGCCCGAGCGGTTTAAGGGCTTAAATCTTTTTATAAATCTGTGCCTGAAGCGGCAACGCTGACTATACTTGAGCAGTATGTCTGGAAGAATCCCACAATCCTTTATAGATGATCTGCTCGCCCGCACGGATATCATCGATATCATCAATACCTTTGTCCCCTTGCGCAAGGCAGGCAAAAACTATCAGGCACTGTGCCCGTTTCACGACGAAAAATCCCCTTCATTCAGTGTCAGCCAGGACAAGCAGTTTTACCATTGCTTTGGTTGCGGTGCCAGTGGTACGGCGATTAGTTTCCTGATGGAATATAACCGGATGGAGTTCATAGAAGCCGTGGAAGAACTGGCCAATCGGGCAGGCGTCGAGGTACCACGCGATGGCAGTAAACCGGCAGCAGAAGATGGACTTACCGAATTATATGAACTGATGGAATTGATCGTCAGGTTTTTCCGCCAGCAACTACGCGAGCATCCGCAAGCAAATCGTGCGGTGGACTATCTGAAACAGCGTGGCTTGACCGGTGAAGTTGCCGGACACTTTGAGCTGGGATATGCCCCACCCGGCTGGGACAACCTGATCAAACAGTTCGGTCTATCCGATGCCGCGCAAGCCCGGCTGGGTAAAATCGGAATGACGATACAACGCAGTGATACTGGCAAGGGATTTTACGACAGGTTCCGCGACCGCATCATGTTTCCAATCCGCGACCACCGGGGACGAGCCATAGGCTTTGGTGGCAGAACACTGGGTGATGAAAAACCAAAATATCTGAATTCTCCGGAAACCCCCCTATTTCATAAAGGCCGTGAATTATATGGTCTTTATCAGGCAAAACATCTGGCCAAACAACTGCCCCGTTTGTTTGTGGTGGAAGGCTATATGGACGTGGTCGCGCTGGTGCAGCATGGAATCACCAATGTGGTTGCCACACTGGGCACGGCCGTAACAGCGGACCATCTGAACCGGATATTCAGAAATACTGATCAGGTTATTTTCTGTTTTGACGGAGATGAAGCGGGACGAAATGCCGCCTGGCGAGCCCTGGAAATTACCTTACCCCTGTTACGTGATGGTAAACAAGCCTGGTTCAGGTTTATGCCGGACGGCTATGATCCGGATGATTTTGTACGTGAAAAGGGTCGCGATTCTTTTGAGGATGCGGCCGGATTCATCCCCCTATCCGAGTATCTGATGAATACACTGAAGGCACGCAACGATTTATCTTCGCGCGAAGGCCGTTCGCGTCTGGTTGACACTGCCGTACCATTAATCTCTGAATTACCTCAAGGTGCCTTGCGACAGATTCTATTACGTGATGTGGCCAGTCTGGCCAAAACCCCTACCGAGGATATTGAGCCTTTATTGCATAACCAGAACAAGGCTCCCGGTAGATCCACCCTCAAACGTCCTGTTGGGAATAAAGAACGTAATGCTGTAACTGCTATCATTGAGCTCATCCTGTTCCAGCCACAGCTGGCCATGTTGATTGAAAACCCGGCTGAGCTGGATGATATTCCGGTGGCAGGCACCGAGTTTCTGCGCCAACTCGTGGAACTGGTTCATAACCGGCCACAATTAACCTGTGCCGGATTAATCGAAAACTGGCGCGGCACCCGTTTTGAAACCAGATTGAGAGAAATTGCCGCCTCCAGCGCAGACCGTACGTCCGAGCTGACCGAACCGGACCAGGAACTATTGGACGCGCTGGATGGACTGAGACAAGTGCGAACCAGGCAATTACGCCAGCAAATGACATCTGTTGTTCGTATGAGCGACTTGTCTGAAGCCGACAAACAACAACTGCGAAACCCGAAGGGCAGACAGAAAACACCGGTTGATAAGTAAATTAGAGTGGCACGACATGCACCCTTATGCTATAATAGTTGATTATTTTTCCGTTATTTTTGATTAAAAATCAAAGGCTTATAAAGACCTGACTATGCGAACAAAACAAACCAGACCTGCCAAACCAGTGCCAGCACCGATTGAGCCTGTAGAAGATGTGATAGATCCGAGTCTGGTGATCGACGAGGCCGATGAAGAATCACAACTGAAAATCCTGATTGCCAAAGGCAAGGAACAGGGTTTCCTGACCTACCATGAAGTCAATGAATCGCTGCCTGATGGCATTGTCGATCCGGAACAGATAGAAGATATCGTTAACATGATTAACGATATGGGTATTGAAGTGCATGAATCACCGCCCGATCTGGACGTGTTAATGGCCGGCACCGATGAGCCTGCCACCAATGAAGCAGCTCCTCCGCTGATAGGTGGCATTGAGAATGAATTCGGTCGCACCACGGATCCTGTGCGCATGTACATGCGGGAAATGGGTACGGTCGATCTGCTCACCCGTGAAGGCGAAATCAAGATAGCCAAACGGATTGAGGAAGGCATCTGTCAGATACTGACTGCACTGTCCACCTACCCTGGCACGATCCAGTCCTTGCTGGACAGTTACAAGTCAGTCGAAAAGGAAGAAATGAAGCTGTCCGATATCATCATCGGATTTACTGATCAGGAAGAATACCCGGACAGTGGTATTGTTGTTGAAAGTGCACTGGCTGCCAGTGTGGATACGGAAAGTGATGACGATGAAAGTGCTGAGGATTCAGATGATGAGCCTGAAGCAACGATAGACATTGAAGCCGTCAAGAAGAGTCTGGGTGAAGTCGGCAATATCTATGACAAGTTACTGAAATCCATCAAACGCAATGGTCGGCCGCACAAAAAGACGGTTGAACTGAACAATGAATTGACCGAGAAATTTCTGGAGCTTCGGTTATCACCGAAATTTATCGAACGGCTGACCAGCAAGATTCGTGGACTGATTGATCATATTCGTGGCACCGAGCGCGAAATCATGCGTCTGTGCGTAAAGACAGCGAACATGCCCCGCAAGGACTTTATCTCCTCGTTTCCAGGCAATGAAATCAACACAAAATGGGCAGGTAATATCGCACGCTCGCAAAAAGCCTATGCGAAGGATATCAAGCTCATCCAGAATGAAATTGTCAGGATACAGGAACGACTGGTCGCCATTTTTGATAACAGCCTGTTGACCCTCGATGAGGTCAAGGACATTAACCGCAAGATTTCAATCGGCGAAGCCAAGGCCCGTCGCGCGAAAAAAGAAATGGTTGAAGCCAATTTACGACTGGTCATTTCGATTGCCAAAAAATACACAAACCGTGGCCTGTTGTTCCTGGATTTGATACAGGAAGGTAATATCGGTCTGATGAAGGCCGTTGATAAATTTGAATACCGTCGTGGTTACAAATTTTCAACCTATGCTACCTGGTGGATACGTCAGGCCATTACCCGTTCAATTGCGGATCAGGCCAGAACCATCCGCATTCCGGTGCATATGATCGAAACGATCAACAAGCTGAACCGCATTTCGCGTCAGATATTACAGGAAAAGGGTCGAGAGCCTACGCCGGAAGAACTGGCGGAAAAAATGGAAATGCCCGAAGATAAAATCAGGAAAGTGCTGAAAATTGCCAAGGAACCCATATCGATGGAAACTCCGATCGGTGATGACGATGACTCACATCTGGGTGATTTTATCGAAGATACCAATACACTTGCACCGAATGAATTTGCCAATTTCGAGGGACTACGTGATGCCACCAAGGCAGCGTTGGAAGGTCTGACTGCAAGGGAAGCCAAGGTGCTCAGAATGCGGTTTGGTATCAATATGAATACCGATCATACCCTTGAGGAAGTCGGCAAACAGTTTGATGTTACCCGTGAACGTATTCGTCAGATCGAGGCCAAGGCGCTGCGAAAACTGCGCCATCCCAGTCGCTCTGAAGAACTGAAGACCTTCCTGGATCAGTAAGCCGAATAAAACGGAGGGATCCTGATATCCGGCTCCTTCCGTGTATTCCTGTTTTCAGGATATACTGGCAGTATCGGGTTTGACATCCTGCCAGAGTATCAAATCGGGCCTGTAGCTCAGTTGGTTAGAGCAGTGGACTCATAATCCGAAGGTCGTAGGTTCAAGTCCTACCGGGCCCACCATTTTAATACCCTGCCCCCGTCGATACTGCGTATACGCTAAGCTCTTTTTTCAACACTACCTTGCAAGATTGCTTTGATGTGAATTGTAAAATTATTTGCACAATTGCTTTTTTTTATCTACAAAACAATACTTTAGTGTTATAAAAAATCTGTTCAGGACGACGTCGACGCGATCAATGGAAAAATCGACTCCAAGGAAATAGAAACGCCTGGAAAAGAAGCTGATGAGGCCGCTGACGAAGCAAAAGAAAATTCCAGGTAATCTTTTCATAAATAAAAACTATATAGATGTCTGCCCAGGAGGCATTTATGCTGCAAATCAAAGTTCGTTGCGTCGATAAACTGGCACTTATCAATTCAGATAGACCTCTACGTCTGTCTGCAATTATTGCGATTCTCACGACTGGCTATTCTTTATTTGCCTTCGCGGATACCGCCATTGAAACGGAAACCGCCCAGATTGGTAAATACGGCGAGATCGGAATCAGTCAGTCATATGAGTACGCGAAGGCAAAAGACGGCAAGTCTGGCGGGACGCTCACTCAATTTGAATATGGACTAAGTGATCGGGCAGAAATTCTGATAGAGCCGTTTTTTTATGTATGGGAAAATCCCGATGGCGAGTCAAAGGTCGATGGCTTGGGTGATTTGGAAATTACTCCATCGTACGAATTTGTCACCGAGGATAATGGGATGCCTGCTATGCTGGCTGCGTTTAAACTCAAGGTGCCAACCGGTTCAAAAGATGCGGGAGGCAGTGGTAAATTCGATTACATGCCCTATATCATTCTCGGGCAACATTATGCCGGCTGGACGTTCAACGTAAATCTGGGCGTCAATATCGTAACGCCGACTGATGGTGGAAAGTATGAAAAAGTCGCTACCTGGGCCGTGGAAACGGAAAGGGAAATAATGCCAAATTTGACGCTGCTACTTGAAGCGTTCAGCACCGAGGATAACGTAAACACAATATCAACGGCCCTGGAATATCAGGTCAGTAAAGATTTCAATGTATTTGGGGCTGCGGGCTACACTGAGGAAAACGAAGCCATCTTGCGGGCTGGATTTAATCTGGATTTCTAGTTTGGTTTGGGCGATTCAATAGCAAGACCTCTAACTAACTCTGACGACACTGCAAATCCGGTTGTGTCTTTGTCATTGCTTTTATATACTATTAGTATCCAGGAGCCTATCATCACCGTAACAATTCATGCTGACAGTAGTTTCATCTTTCCAGCATTTTTATCATACAGGAGTCCAGCATGCGTATAATTTCCGATTTATTAATGCTGGTCATGGTCGTTATTGCTTCCCAGGTACAGGCAGCGGGACAATATTCAAAATTGACAGAGATCAAGATTAGCGGCGCTGGTCGATTCGATTATCTGACTGCGGATGGGCCAGGCAAACGACTATATGTATCACATGGTACTGAAGTCGTTGTCATTGATACGTTGACAAACACCATCGCAGGCGTGATAGCAGATACCCAGGGAGTTCATGGAATTGCTGTTGCGCCTGAACTAGGAAAAGTCTACACATCGAATGGACGTGCTAACAATGTCAGCATTGTCGATATTAAATCACTGCAGACTCTGTCAATGGTGGCAACAGGGGAAAATCCTGATGCCATTACCTATGATCAAAAACATCAGCAGGTGTGGGCGTTTAATAATGATGGCGAATCATTGACTGTGATTGATGCAGTCAACGGTAAGGAGATTACTACTACGCCTCTTTCCGGCGTAGCAGAAACAGGCCAGGCTGACGCATCCATCGCCCGTATGTTTATCAATATTGAAGATAAAGATTCTGTTGATGTGGTGGATATGAAGACATACAAAGTAATTGCCAATTACAAGGTCGCTCCGGCTACCAGTCCGACAGGTATGGCCGTTGATGAAACAACCCACCATCTATTTATTGGCGGCGGTGAGGCCCTGGTGATGATGGACACCCGTACCGGCAAATTAATCGACACGGTCCCGATATGTAGTGGTACCGATGCCACTTCGTTCGATGCCGGAACCAGCACTGCCTTTGTATCGTGCCGTGATGGGCACATAATGATTATAGCTGTAAACGATGACAGGCTTTTGGTCACACAAACTCTCGATACCGCTGTCGGTTCCCGTACCATGACGCTGGATCCACTGACACATCGGATCTATACCGCAGCGGTAGATTATCTGCCAGCAGATCCCACCAAGCCAGAGGCACGACCCCAGGCTGCACCTGAATCAATGCGGGTACTGGTCTATGCCCCTGATTGAACAACACTGACGGAACCACTGTATTCGGCGTTTCATGACTCCCATCCACCTGCACCGGTACGGTTTGCGCATTTGATAGGGAAGAGTCGATCGTTACTCGTCGCCAGTTGTTGGTCGCCCATAAATTGAGTATGTAGTAATCATACTTCACGAAGCATTGAGAAATTGTCTAATCGTCATTCTGCCGTATCAGACTGTGTAAAAAGTCTATTCTGGTCCAGGAACTTTGGTAAGAATAACAGATCAGATCGGATATATTCATTAGAGGATATTGACGATGAAACGGAATTCAATTTCTCATCATATCAAACTTGTATAATCAGCTAATCCATTCTGAATATAGTGGGATTAAATAGATGTCAACGTCTTATCAATAGCTCAAAGATCACTGCACGCCTGTTATTTCAGAACTGCTTCCAGATGAAATGCGCCAGACCAGTTCTGGTAGAAACAAAAGATTCAGCAAGGTCGCACTGGCGAGACCGCCCAACACAGCAATGGCAATCGGCGCCTCGATCTCATAACCTGCGTGTCCAATGCCGAGAGCCATGGGTACGAGACCAAGCGCAGCAATCAGTGCCGTCATTAACATCGGTACAAAGCGTCCCGATATTGCTCGCCGCAACGTTTCTCGTGACCAGGGCAGGCCTTCAATATCCATTAACCGTTCCAGATAAGCGAGAAACATGATGGTATTGCGTGCGCCTATTCCAAATACCGCGATTAATCCCACCAGAGAACCCAGGGTAAGCCCAACCCCCGTCATAACAATCGCTATCATGCTGCCGATCAGGCAGAAAGGCACATTGACCAGGGTCAGAAAGGCAAACTGTTTACGCCTGAAGGCCAGCGTCATTATCAGTACTATCATTATGATCGACGCTGCGCTCATAACGGCCAGACGTATCTGTGCCGCTTCTGCCGCCTGCGCCTGACCTGTATAACTGACATAAACGTCCTGTGGTATTTTGACTTGTTCAGCCACCCGTGCCTGCACTTCCGACATAATGTCACTCAGGGGGCGATCAGCCGCATTAAAAGTGACCGCTACCCGACGCTCGCTACCGACGTGTTGTATCACCGCACGATCCTGTACCAGACTAATGTCAGCTATATTATGCAAAGGAACCTGCAGATTATTACCGGCTATCATCAAACCCTGAAGTGTTTCCATATTATTACGATCTACAGGAGACAGAATAGCGACAACATCCACCACTCGATTGCCTGTAAAGGTTTGTCCGAGCAAGGTCCCTGCAAATGCCGTCTCTACGGTTGCTACAGCCTGCTCATGGTTAATACCGTATGCAGCAAGTCGTGCTGGATCCATACGGATTGAAAGTGCCGGTGTACCGGTAATCTCTGGTACACGCAGATCAGCAAGACCGGGAATGCCCTGTATAGCCTGACCTATATCAGTAGCCGTCTGCTCAATCGAATCCAGATAGGGACCAGATATAACGATTACGGCCTGGGAGGTTTCGCCGGTCAGGGATTCGCTGATACGATCACCCAGAAAGGTCAGTACTTCATTTTGAATACCGGGAATCTCTTCAAGTACCTCCCGGATCTGCTCCTGTGCCTGCTCTTCTGATTGCTCAAGCCCGGGTTTCAATTCGATGTGCAATTCACTCCGATTAGGCCCCCAGGTATCTTCTCCTGCCTCCGCTCGTCCGGCCTGGTCCTCGACAGTGGCAATAAAAGGTAGCTTGAGTATTTCCCGATTGATATGTTGGCCGATACGCATCATTTCGGCGAAAGAGATACTGGCGTTATTCGTAGTAACCTGTGCCACAAAATGTCCTTCACGAAATTGCGGCATGAATTCCGTCGGCAAGCGAAATAATCCTGCAACAGCACAAAGAAAGGCAAGTGCAATAGCAAAAAACAGATATCCCCAGAAGTGCCTGACCCAGTCCAGCACTTTAAGTTGTAGTTTCTTCAGCGCTAATATCCAGGCAGGTTCTGTTTCCGCATCGCTCGCTCTGAGTATCAGAGCAGCAAAGGCAGGGGTAATCGTAAGCGCCGTCATGAGTGATGCTATAACAGCGAGACAAAAAGCCAATGCTAATGGACCGACAAATCTACCCTGAACTCCCTCCATCAGTAAAATCGGCAACAGTGATATCAAGATTACCAACGTACCAAATACCATCGAACCACGTATTTCTATCGAGGCAGACTCGGTAATGGCACTGCGATCGACTACGCCACCTTTGAGACCCGCTTCACGCTGCCTGCGCAGTATGTTTTCAATATCTATTATGGCGTCATCGACAAGTATTCCAAGGGCGACGGCAAATCCGCCGAGTGTCATCGTATTCAGCGACTCACCGGCAACACTGAGCACAAGAATTGCTGCCATCAGTGATGCTGGTATCGTCAAAAAGGAAATCAATGCCGCACGCCAACTACGCAGAAATGCGTACAGAAAGATCAAAATTAATACGGCACCGATAGCCAGCGAGTGTTCAAAGTTTACCAATGCCCGTTCTATAAAATTTGCCGGACGGTGTAGCTCCGGATAAAGCGTTATACCACGGGCTTCCAGTGCAGGTTTCAGTTCAGCCAGAGTTGCTTCCAAAGCATGGGTAACTGTAAGAGTGTTCGCACCGAATTGACCTGAAATAGTCAGCAACACTCCAGGTCTGTCCTGTATGAGCGCGTCCCCCATCATTACTGCCGGGGCAATCGTAACATCGGCAATATCACCTAACACTATCGGGACCCCGTCCTTGACCGTCACGACTGTTTGGCTTAATGCCACCGGATCCGTTGTGGACACCGGTGTTTCAATCAGGATACGCTGTGCCGCAGTATCAATAAATCCTGCACCATGCAGCACCAGCGCACTACGACCAGCATTTAATACATCAGTCAGGTTAAGGCCCAATGCCGTAAGTCGATCCAGATGGGGCTGGATCTGGATTTGGCGTACCGCCCCTCCAAAGGTATTGACGCGGGCTATGCCCGGTACACTCAGTATTCGTGGTTTGATGAGCCAGTCTGCGGTGTCACGTAACTCAAACGCATCAATACTGTCGGATACCAGACCCACTTTCAATAAATCCATCGTGCTTGAGGTGAGTGGCGAAAGCTTCGGCTGACCAACATTGCCGGGTAACTGCCCCGCCAGACTGCTTACCTGTTCAGATACCCCTTGACGCACAAGGTACGGATCGGCGCCTTCATCAAATGTCAGTGTTACGACAGAAAGACCGGGGATGGACTCTGATCGCAGAGACGAAAGTCCTGGTGCACCGTTGACCGCAGACTCAACCGGGCGGGTGACGATTTCCTCAACTTGTTCCGGCGTAAGGCCTGGGGCTTCAGTCTGTATTGTTACCGAGGGCGGTACAAATTCCGGAAACACATCGAATGGTGCCTGCGTCACCATCGCGAAACCGGATATCAGTCCGAGTATGGTCAGGATGGCGACGATAAGTCGGTGGCGTATCGACCAGGCGATTAGTGCATTCATTGCGGATACTATTCTTCTTCAGGGGCTTCTGTTTCGATGGACAATAACAAGCCGGCACCCTGAATCACGACGAGTGTTTCCGCCGTGTAACCTTCACTGACGAGATATCCTCCGCCTGAAAGAGGTCTGTCAAGTGGTACAGCATGGCGCTCGTAATTTTCCTGATCCTTCTGCAAATAACACCACGCTTGCCCCTCATCCAGAACGATGGCAGAGGCAGGTATAATTACGCCCTGTAGTGCTGTGTCAAGATCGGCGCTGGCTTTTAGTATTGCACCGGGTTGCCATTCTGTAGCACCAGGCACAATCACAAAATAACTGCTGCCAGGCAGGACCGGGTTCTTGACAGGGGCTGGCCACGAATCCCTGGCGCGTACAACATTGCCGCTGTGCATCGAAATCAGTTGTATATCGTGTAACGATGCACTAACAGCAGAACTGAAGTCAACTCTGCCCAGACTAATATTTCCGGCGCTGAGTTCATCAATCAGTTGCTTGCGTTTATCCGATTGAATAAACGGCGCACTGCCCCCCCATGTTGTGACCAGTCGCTGATTCAGTAAATCCAGTTGTACTGAATCACTGGCGGCCTGTTGTTTTGCGGATTCCAGTTCCTGCAGGGAAATAGATTGATCTTCATCATACATGGCCTGATCCCGTTTCAGGATTGTCTGGCTTTGTGTCACTGCCGCAGTAGCAACCAGAATATCTGCATTAATTTGCAATAAGGCATCCGGGTTAAATATGCTGGCGATGCCCACAGCATTCTTGGCAACGGATGCTGACTCTAACGGAACTGTACGTATGAAACCGGCTGTGGAAGCAGGCACGGTGATCAAACCTTCCGCCAGGGTCAACCTTGAGTTTACGCAGCAGAATACAATTATGACGTAAAGGTAAACTGTCTTCATAAGCGGTCCTTTTGATTAGGTATAGTCAATTGTGTAGCAGGCCAAAGCGGTCGCTGAATTGCATTTTCCAGCAACAGTGATGCATTTAAAAATGTTCTGTGCGCAGTAAATGCATCACCACGACTTTGAAGAGCGGATAACTGATAAGCCATCAAGTCACCCTTGTCCGTTGCCCCGTTTTCAAAACGTTTACTTGCTTGCGTCAGTAATTGTTGCTGGATCGCGACCACTTTTTCAGCTTGTTGCCAGCTAACCCAACTGGTTTTATAGGCAGCAAAGGCCGTATCAATCGCAGCCAGTGCCTGTGTTTGTATCGTATCAAAATGACTGGCGGCTATCGCCCGTTGTGCGTCAGCGAGGGATATGGCAACTGATTGGTCATGAAACAACGGTAGCTCTGCTGATACTCCGAGAGAAATCTTTTGACTACCACTGTCATAAGTTGTTGCGGGTGACAGAGTCAGGTCAGGGTAACGTCCAGCAACTTTGATACGGAAGTCAACATCTGCACGACCATATTCAGCCAGGGCATGGCGAATATCAGCGCGATTAATCAAGGCCCTTTCGCGTAGCTCACGTTGATCCAGCTCCGAGGGGGCAGGAGGACCGTCAGGAGTAAGTGGTGTAATTGTAACCCCGGATATTGCTTCAATTGGCACACCCAGCGTATTGGCCAGTTGTGATTGCGCCATTATCACTTCACCAGCGGCTTGTGAGGCCTGCGACTGAGCGGCCATTTGATCAAACTCGGCGCGTAGTAATTCCGATCTCGCCAGACTGCCTGCAGCAAGTTTCCGCTGCACCCAGTCACGATAGGCCTTCCTGAGGATGAGGTTATCGAGCGCAATTTCATTTGCCGTGTCTGCAGTTATTATATTGACAACTGCCTGACTAACCTCGACACGGATATTCCAGAATACCTGGTCGGAACCGGCAAGCCCGATCAAGATGTCCTGTTCTGCGCCGAGATTTGCGAGTGACCGTTTGCCCCCGGTCTGTGTTAGAAAGTCGGCAGCCAGTGTAACTACCCAGGGCACAGCACCTGATACCGCATTGATAATATATTCCGGGGTAAGGGAAAAAACAGGATTGGGTCGTTCATTGGCCAGTTGTTTTGCGGCCAATGCTGCCTTGATTTCTTCCCTGACTACTTTTATTTCCGGTCGCAATCCCCACGCCGCAATCGTGAGCTGATCCAGCGACCAGGGAGTATTTGCTTGATGATGAATGCCGAAGGATTGCAGGGCCTTATCTACTTCAGGATTGTCTAATGTCGTTTCAAGCAGATGACGAGCGCGAACATCAACATCCAACGGAGTCACTTCAGTCAGTCCAGTACAACCAACTAGCAATGATGAAATTAGTACCAATACCTTGGTTGAACGTACCCAGCAAAACGATAGTATCGAGACAGGGTACGTTCGAGTATGCATATTATAAGGTATACAAGCTAGGTAGTATTGTGATACTAGTGTACCTGTTGGACTAGATATCGACAACCTAATATTGACTTGTCTGGCAGTTATAACACCTTTTGATTCGGTCCCGAATCACCACAATCCAACAATATCATTATGGGCTTTCAGCAAAATTCCATCAATTCCATTTGCACTTCGAATGGTCGGTCGGTTTAAGCGGATTTATTCTGGAAGAATACAGATATGACTAAGATGTGCATCAGTAATAATTGCTGTCCTCGATCTGAATAATTGCCGACATCCTGTCAGGCATATTTGTCAGTTTTAGATTCTGCAGATCATCCTCTTTTCCTGAAACTGTTTTCAGGTATCTGCCCAGTTGCGTAACAGGTTGTGATAGATTCCGGCAAAATCCACCAACGTAGCATGTCCGGGCACATCCTGAGCCAGACTCTGGATTGCATTATCCAGCTGGAACAGCATGGTGCGCTGGCTCAAATCACGCACCATACTTTCGATCCAGAAAAAAGAAGCCAGACGCGTCCCCCGCGTGACCGGAGCGACACGGTGCACGCTGGTACCAGGATATAAAACCATATCACCTGCAGCCAGCTTGATACTGCGTGCCCCAAACGTATCTTCAATCTGCAACTCTCCACCGTCATAGTCTGCAGGATCACTGAGAAAAATAGTTGCGGAAAGATCCGTACGAATCCGATGTGGTGTTCCGGTTACCGGTCGTATCGCCCCATCGATATGAAATCCGTAGGTCTGACCCTGCTGATATTGGTTAAACAGTGGCGGTAGAATTTTCAGTGGTAATGCGGCTGAAGTAAATAATGAATTTCGATCCAGTGCCGCCAGTATGACTTCGCCGAGCCTGAGTGCCACCGGATCACGATCAGCAAGCTGAAAGTTATGTTTCACACTCTGGGACAGATACCCGGCACTGTGACGTCCATCTGCCCAGTTTGCCTTCTGGAGTTCGCTACAACAGTAAGCAAGTTCATCGGCTGATAATACCTGGGGAATCTGGATTAACATGCGTTACTAGTAAAACAGGTTGATCGCAAACATCGTTGTGAAACCCGGTGCCGGTACCACATGCCAGGGATGCAGCTGACTGAAATATTCCTTATCTGTCAGGTTGGTCATGTTCAACTTCAACAGAATCTGTTCAGACCATTGATAGCTACCCATTGCATCAAATCCCCAGTACCCCGGTATCTGTTTGATGGGCGCAGAGTTGGTCGCCAGTCGTTCGGAAATATAACGGGCACCACCACCAAATTGCAGACGATCACTCAGATGATAGGTGGCCCAGCTTGAAAATGAATTCTCCGGTGTATCGACCATCTGTCTGTTGGAATCAATCACCTTGCCATCCAGATAGGTATAACCACCCCGTAATTCCAGTGCGTCAGTCAGATAACCGGAAACTTCCAGCGAGAACCCGTCTACCCGTTGTTCACCGGCCAGCATATTAAAACCGGGATGGGCCGGATCGGGTATGCGTGCATTGGACTTGGTTATCCTGAACACTGCGCCATTGATGTCCAGCTTGTCATCAAACAACTCCCATTTGCTACCCAGCTCCAGACTACGATTGTGTTCCGGATCCAGATCTCTATTACTGGTACCCAAACCACGGCCGGTAGCAATAAAGCTCAGTCCTTCTGAGGATGGATTGAACGAGGATCCCCAGGCCAGATAAACACTACCGGTCTCCATTGGCTTAAAGACCAGTGCTGCACGGTAACTGTATTCCTTGTCCAGCTGCTGAATTGACTCATTGCTGTTACTGCCGGCACCCGTAAAACGGGTCGGCGTTCCGGCAAAACGTGTTGCAGTGTAATCTGTATCAAACTTGTCCCAGCGTATACCGGTTACCAGTTGCCAGTGTGTACCATATTTCAAGGTGTCCAGCCCATACACGGCCAGACTCTTCGCATTCGTGTCAGCCACTACCCGGGTCTCCATGCGGGTAGCTGAAAAACCAGTGCCCTGCGAAGGATTGAGCAGGTTCGCTCCGGGCACGCCAACAGCAAATCCGAATGTCGGTTCCGAAGTTTCCTTACCCATTTCCACTCCGGTCACCAGCGTATGATCTATCGGAGCAGTACTAAACCGGAAGGTTGCGTTTGCCTGACCATACAGCATGGTTTCCAGTCCAGTGCCAAAAAACACATTACGATCGACTGTAATGTTGGCCAAGGGCGTACTGACCGGCACCGATGCCGCAATCAGCGGTTCTGTAATACGCACATCACGTGTGTAATGGGCATAGCGAACCTGGGTATTTAAATCAATATTTTCATTATATTTATGAGCCGCTTCTGCGGTAAATATATCCGCATCTGTTTCAACGAAGTCGCTGTCAAACCCGTAGAAATTATTGCGTGGCACATCCGCCGGTCGTCCGTTATTAAACCAGGGCAGACCGTAGTCTGGTGTATCATCAGCCACCTGCTTCATGTAACTCAGGGTCAAACGACTGGCCGTTCCCAATCCAAATGCCAACGTAGGAGCGATACCATATCGATTGGCTTCACCACCATCACGCCCCTCCACCTCGGAACGATGACCCATGAGGTTAAGCCGGAAAGCGGTACCCTCACCCAGTGCCGGCACAGGTCTGGACAGATCCACAGCGCCACGCAAAGTGGTATCCGTGCCTGCATTGAACTTGATTGTTGTCATAGGCTCCAGCAAGGGTTTCTTGCTGGACTGATTAATTACACCACCGGTTGATCCGCGACCGAATACCATTGAGGACGGCCCCTGCAAAACTTCAACCGATTCGAGATTAAATGGATCGCGTGAATAGCTACCAAAATCCCGAATTCCATCGAGGAACATGTCATTACGGGAAGAGAAACCACGCAGATTCGGATTATTACCTTGCCAACTGAACTCACCGGCACCCAGAGTGATGCCAGGTACGGCACGTAACGCTTCTTCCAGTGAAGTCACCCCTTTCTTGTCGAGAAAATCACCGGTCAATACGGAAATTGACTGCGGCGTATCACGTAATGGCTCAGTCAGTTTCGTTAATGATGAATTCGTTCCATTGGCATTATTCTGCTCTCCAATCACAATAATTTCATCGCGCGCAGAGTTGTTTCCAGCCGTCTGGGCAATTACCGGCAACGTCGGGATGAACAATAAACTGGTACCCATACAAGCCTGAGCGACCGCGCTGGCGATACGTTTCTGGCTGATACCTTGAACGACTGCATTATGCAGAGACCGGTTTACAGCCTTGTCATATTTCGATGATCTACCCATATTTAAAACAACCTCCAGAATAAAAGTCTTGTTTGGTAAAATAGTCTGCGCGTTTGTTACAGCATTATGAAAAAAGCATTATATGTGTGACTGTGGTCAAAATGTAGGGTTTTTCTACCTGTACAGGGTTAGAGGCCATACCGGAACCGCAGACAGATTGAGGCTGTCGGGTTGATAGAAACACCGACAGTCTCAAACTATTTTTTAACCGATTCTGTCTGCACCAGGTCAGCAGGTGGTGCCAGAAATTCCGGTGCAGTTGCCAATGGACCGGACAACGTACGCAAAAACGCTTCCAGATTTTGCAAATCGACTGGCGACAGATTGAGCGGTGATGCTTCCGAATGCCCTCTGACCGCCAGTGCGGCCACGTTATAGTGATTCAATACATCTGTCAGCGTGGCAATCTGCCCTGAATGCATATAGGGAGCTGTCTGGGCTACATTGCGCAAAGTCGGTACCTTGAATGCAGACAATAATTCCAGACCTTCCTTTCTTGCAAAACGAACGTGTTGACACTGATCCTCGCCAGCATCACTGTACTTGCCGGTGCAATTAAACGGATCGTCCATCACTGTCATAACCCCTTCCCTGCGCCCGAAATCCGGAGGCAAATCAGTCGCCGGAGCCACACCAGTATTATGGAATGAGTGGTTCGTCAACAAGGGCCCGTTATGACAATTAATACAATGCGCACTACCTACAAACAACTGCAACCCCTGTGCCTCAGCCTCTGTCAGCTGCTTTTTCATTTCATCCAGATTCCCGGCCAGTGTCGCATCGATATAGGCGTCAAAGCGGGTCGGCCTTGGCATCAACAATCGTTCATAGGCCGCAATCGACTTGCCCATATTGCTGAATATACGATTAATGGTGTCCTGATCTTCCTCTGACATGGCCTTCCAGCCCGCACTGGCCGCCGGGTCCGATACTGGGCCAGCAGAGGCCGGGAACCGTTTTGCGTCAGATAAATCCGGGAACTTGCCAAAGAGCGTTTCATACGCGGCATGATAGTCTGCGTCGTTATCTATTATGTGAGCATACTGGGTACGGTTACCACCATGCTCAACAGCACTTTCTGTCGGACCCAATGCCTGGGACCACATACTGTCCTTTCTGCCATCCCAGAAAAACCATTTGCTGTAGGCGACACCAACAAGGGTCATCGCCTTGCGTGGCGTTACTCCGACGCCCTTGGCACGAGCAAGTCCATCGGTAAATATTAATTCAGGTTTGTGGCAGGTCGAACAGGAGACTTCACCGTTTGAGCTGAAGCGTTTATCAAAAAATAGTTTATGGCCAAATTGTGCAGCCGCCGGATTGTCAGCGGCAGCATTTGACGGATCCGGTGGCAAGGGTGGCAAGCTCTTCAAAGATAAAGTCGCCAACAGTTCCTTTTGTTGTTGTGTCCACTGATAGGGGTCGACGATAACCGCTTTTGCCGGAACCGGTGCCTGAGTAACAACCTCATTCGTAGTTAACTGGTTTGGTTTCAACGAGATGGCGGCAATCACAATCAGCCCGATCACGCTGATACCAACCACAGCGAGTAGTGTATTTTTATTCATCGTAATTACCTGATTTTAGTATTGGCGAGGTACGCGTTATTGCAGGGTAATGCCAAACAGCAGATCGTCCAATTGGCTACCGGCGGTTATCGTGAATTTGACTTCCCAGTAACCACCCATCTGAAACTGTACACCTTCTATAAGATAATCACCGCCACCCAAATTACGGGTCATCTGGGGATTCGTCGGCATGCCATGCGCGTGGGCTGGCATCGCACCGGCAATCGTCATGGTCGCCTGTTCTACCGGCTGACCATCCGCTGTCGTCAAATGCAGTGTCCAGTTGTGCATCTCATTAATAACCACCGGATTGAGTGAGCTGGTAATGCTGCCCTTGAACTGTTTATTGGCCGATTCGGCGGGTGCCACGGTACCCAGTGTTACTTGTGCGGCCGCTGGCTGGGGCGCACTGGCAACGACAGGTGCAGGTGTGGAAGCTGGCGCTGTAGCTGTTTGTTGATTCGCTTGTTCGCTGCATGCACCCAGTAGAAGAATTACTGGCAAGAGTAAATATCTGAATTTCATGATCATGAACCACCACCCCCGTTTTTCGGAAACTACCTCACTATTTTATAATAAAACGGATACAAAATGGGAACTTTGATCTACATCAATGCTGCCTGTCTTTCGCCTATGCCCATCGTGGTACACGGTTCGTCCTCCAGGCGGGAAGGATTCCGTTAACATTCCCTTTTGTTGTCTGGACATAAGTGCACAGTTGTTGCACAGTTGACCTGTATTCCAACCCACTATGTTCGTTAGTAACTTTACCAACTCCATGGACATAAAAATGAAGACAATTCTGCTATTGATTCCTGCACTCCTCATTCTGATGAGCTGTACGGGTGCGAATACACCAACTTACAAAATAGTCGGAACTGTGGCCAGACCCAGAATCGATCTGACAGCTGAAAGTAATGATGTCATTACCGCCATACATGTAAATGAAGGCGACGCCATCAGCAGTGGTACGATCATCGCAGAACAGGATCCTACCCTTTACCAGACCAGACTGGACCAATCTCTGGCCGTACGTGACAGGTTGGCCGCCCGTTTGGCCGAACTGGAACGTGGCCCACGACCTGAACTGATTAGCGCTGCCAGAGCAAAATTACAAGGAACCGTCAGTAACCTCGCAATTCAGGAACGCGAATATTCCAGGGTTTCCCGTCTGGTTACTGACAAACTTGCCAGCGCCTCCTTGCTGGACCAGGCGCTTGAACATAAGGACCTAGCCCTCGCGGCACATGATCAGGCCCGGGCTGAACTGGAAGCCTTGCTTGCAGGGTCTACCACGGAAGAAATTGATCAAATCAAGGCATCATTGGCAGAAGCTGAAGCCCTCATCCATACCCAACAAACCCTGTTACAGCGCTTACACATCGTTGCGCCCCGGGACGGCACTATCGATTCCTTGCCCTATGAAACAGGAGAAAGACCCTTACCGGGTTCCACGCTGGCGGTAATGTTGGCCAGTCAATTACCCTATGCCCGTGTCTATATTCCGGAGCCGATCCGGAGCCGGATCAAATCTGGCACCATCGCCACAATACTGGTCGACGGCATTACCACGACTTTTCAGGGCAAGGTACGTTATGTGTCTGCGGAAGCCGCTTTTACTCCTCACTATGCACTCACGCAGAGAGACCGCAGTCGACTGAGTTTTCTGGCTGAAATTGATTTTATCGATGACAGTGCAGCCGCCATTCCTGTCGGTCTCCCTGTCGAGGTGAGGTTTCCTGAACTGGATACAAACGCGGACAACTAAACAGTGGTATCCAATCCCGCCATCCTTGCCAAAGGTCTGACCCACAAGTTTGGAAAACTGGTGGCGGTCAATCATGTTTCATTACAGATAGAGACCGGAGAAATTTACGGCTTTCTCGGACCAAATGGTTCTGGCAAATCAACAACCATCAGATTGTTATGTGGGCTATTGCATGCGCTCGAAGGTCAAGTTGAGGTACTGGGCTATAACATGCCGCAAGATGCCGATAAAATTCGTGGTCAACTCGGTTACATGACCCAGAAGTTTTCCCTGTACGAAGATCTCACTGTCAGGGAAAACCTCGACTTCCTTGCCCGGGTCTACTCGATACGTGGCAAGTTGCGCAGTACACGAATTCTGCGCGCGCTGGAAAAATACCAGATCGCTGACAGACAAAAACAGTTCGTCGGTACCTTGAGTGGTGGTCAGAAACAACGTCTGGCACTCGCTGCGGTTACATTGCACGAACCCCGTCTACTCTTGCTGGACGAACCGACCAGTTCGGTTGATCCTCAGAGTCGACGTGAATTCTGGGCGGATCTGTTTGAGCTGGCAGCGCAGGGTACAACCATACTGGTATCAACCCACTACATGGACGAGGCAGAACGTTGCCACCGCCTGGCGATTCTTGATCATGGCAATCTGGTGGCAGAAGGGCCACCACAAACCCTGATTGATGATATTGATGCGATTGTGATCCGGGTCGATACCGATCGTCCTGCCGTTGCACAGAAATGTTTGCAGCAACTCAACTGGATACGCAGTATCGCCCAACTCGGCAAGCGTCTGCATGTATTGGTAGACAAAACTGCGACAGCGCCGGTGCAGGCGATACTTGCCGAGTTGCAACAGCACAGGATAGACGCAAAGGTAACAGTAGCCATCGCTTCACTCGAAGACGTATTTGTTGCTGCCACCGGATACAGGAAAGGTTGATATGTCCGCACCTGGCAGAATATTTGCGATTACCAGCAAGGAGTTGAAACAGCTATATCGCGATCGTCCCAGCTTTATTATGGTTGCCGGCATTCCGCTTTTTATGATCATTCTGTTTGGTTATGCCATCAATCTGGATGTGCGCAACCTTAGTGCCGCTGTGGCCAATCAAAGTGGATCCGAACTTTCCTATCAACTGGTCGATGAATTGCAAGCCAGCCAGATCGTACACATTACCCGCAACGTACAAGATGAACTGGAACTGGTGAAGCTGCTTGATACCGGCAAGATCAAGGTAGGAATTTTTATACCCGCAGATTTTGAGCGCCGCATCACGGATAAAAGCCGCAATGCTGTGCAAATCATGATTGATGGTAGCGACCCTTCCATTACCCGGGTAGCCCGCAACATAACCAACTTGAGTTTCTCCGCTCACACAGGGCAGGCTGTGAGCCAGGTCGGATTTTTTGCTACCCGTGTCTATTACAATCCTGAAAGCCGCTCGGCCATGTTTATTGTGCCGGCCGTCAGTGGTGTCATCCTGCAACTGACTATGGTGCTGTTCACCGCGATTGCTATCGTGCGCGAACGTGAACGTGGCAATATGGAAATGTTGATCAGCACGCCGATCAAACGTTATGAACTGATGATCGGCAAGATTCTGCCTTTCATTATCATCGGACTTATCCAGGCCTCGATTATTTTTCTGACCGGTTTCCTGTTATTCGATGTGTATGTTCAGGGCACCTTGCTCGATTTATATACGGCAGCACTGCTGTTCATTTCTGCCGTACTGGCACTGGGATTACTGATCTCCACCATTGCCAAGAACCAGTTTCAGGCCATGCAGATGACCCTGTTCACCCTGTTGCCCTCGATTTTTTTGTCAGGCTATATGTTTCCGTTTGATGGCATGCCCCAAACCGCACAATGGATAGGTCGAATGTTGCCACTGACACACTATATCGCCCTGATACGCGGGATCGTCCTGAGGGGTGTAGCCATCAGAGAACTACCGGATCATATCCATGCACTGATGGGCTTTTTTGTGGTGTTTCTGCTGATCGCTATCCTGCGATTTAAAAAACAGCTCGACTAAATCCGCATGTACCTCGACCGTTGAGGCACAATTACCACGGCAATTTTTATTCTACCGATCCCTTGCTAATCACTGTCACTGAATTGATGACGACCGGTTTGAGTGGCACATCCGAGAAATCGCCGACGATACCGGTTTCAACCTTGCCTATGGCATCAACCACGTCCATGCCTTTGCTTACCTTGCCAAATACACAATAACCATAACCGGTTACGGATTTGGAACGAAAATCCCAGTCAGGATTATCCACCAGATTGATAAAAAACTGCGAATCTGCCGAGTCCGGATCGTATAAACGAGCCATTGCTATCGCACCCCGCACATTCTTCAGCGCGTTATGTGCCTCATTCGCTATCGGCGGGTTAGTGTCCTTGGCTTTAAAGTCCTGGTCATAACCACCACCCTGGATAATCATCCCGTCAATTACCCGGTGGAATATCAGGTTATTGTAAAAACCGGCCTCGACATATTTGACAAAATTCGCGACCGTTTCCGGTGCCCGATCTTCATAGAGCTCAAGCTGAATACTGCCCAGGGTGGTCTCCATTTGTACTACTGTTACTGCCTGCGTGGTTCCGACGTACAAACTCATCAGTATCAAAACCAGCCTTATACTTTTCAGTGTCATATTGTTCACCCGGGTTATCCTGTTTTCTGTAACAGTGCTCGCACATGCAGTGCGGCCTGCTTGTCCACTTTCTTCTCTACTTTCTGTATGAGTTGTTCCGTTTTGAATCCTTTCTGTCTGACTTCCTTCAATACTTCAATCACCGCATTGTCCGGCTTTTTATCTTTCAACGTCTGATAAAAAATTTCCAGTATAGTTTCTGTCCAGAGGGTCTTTGCTGTGGTCAGCGAAGTGGCGTCTTGATCATCCATACTGGTCTCGCAAGAGTATTTGTTTGTAATCTTATTATGACAATCAAGGTGCCAGTCTGGCAATTGTCCACATTCCGGATTCATTTCGCAGGTAGACCAGCCTGTCATGCAACCGGTTTTCCTGACCTTGCCAGAATTCAAAGGTATCGGGTTTGACGCAATAGCCAACCCAGTCCTCCGGACGAGGGACCGTTTTTTTTTCAAATTGTTGAGACAACTCCGTGACCCTGTCCTGCAAAAAATTCCGATCTGGAACAATACCGCTTTGCGGGGCGGCCCAGGTACTGATCTGGCTGCCGCGTGGCCGGCTGGCAAAATAACTGTCTGCCCGGTCTGCAGATAACTGTTCGACATTACCCTCAATACGAATTTGCCTGTGCATCTGTCTCCAGTAAAACACCAGCGCCGCACGCGGATTTTCTGCCAGCTCCCTGCCTTTCTGGCTCAGACTGTTGGTATAAAACACGAACCCCTCATTACTGAATTCTTTCAGCAATACATACCTGGCAGATGGCCTGCCATCACGATCGGCCGTAGCCAATACCATCGCGTTTGCCAGTTCATTGTCATGCGCCATCGCGGCTTGTAACCACTGGCCAAACTGCGCAAACGGATCACTGTCCAGCTCATGCTCGTGCAGACCGGCATGTTCATATTCAAATCGTATAGTGGAGATGTCACTCATATTAAGGGATCATGCTCAAGGCATAACCTCGGAAATAATCAGGTTGAGCGTATCCGTTGTACCCACACTGACTTCGGCTATCTCACCATGCAAATCACCTGGCTCAGGCTGGGCATTGCCGGACTTAGATATTCGCGCCTGCAGCTTTACCTTATCGAACCGGGATAATTTCATCGCCGGCATCATGGCCAGACTGTCATCCAGAACCACTTCCAAGGGCAGACTGGCTGCAGTATTTTTCACTACGGCCAGTGGCATGGGCGGACCATCCACGGCCTGAGCATAAACATACAAAGTATCTTCTGCGGAGAATTTTCCCGTCAGTGATGCCGCAACAGTTACGCTCACATGTAATGCGACCGGGACTGTATCTACAGCCACCGGGGTGTCTGTTACGGCAGGAGCCTCTACACTGATTCCAGCATCCTTAAGTAACTGTTCGTTTCTGGCAATCAGATCATTGACCGTTTTCAACATATCCTCATTGCCCTGCATCGCAGGCAAGAGTTTCCGGTAATATTGAATGGCTTGCTGGTACTCACCTGCTTCATCTGCCGCCATCCCTGAAAAAAACAGCGCCGTGTAATTTTCCGGCTCTATTGCCAGCAAACGTTTTACCAGTTCAGCCGGCTTGCCACCAAACTTGCCGTTATTGACCATCACCTGCAGATTCGCATACCTAAGTAACACTTCCACATTATCACCGGTCAGTGCCAGTAAACGATCAAACGCGTTTACCGCTTCAGGATATTGTTTCAGGTTGGTATAAACATCTGCAAGCAACATCCAGCCGTTCGCATCCTGGGGATTTTTGCGCAGATGTGTCTCCAGAGACGGTGCCACACCATCCAGAGGTGGGGCTGTATCTCCATTGTTCTGTGCGGCCAGTTCACTGAAATGCTTCAAGGGAATTAATTGTGGATTGCCCAGATACAGATACAGCGGTATGGCCATCAACATAATCACTATCACCGGCACCGCCACTGACCAACGACTCGCCGGAGCTTCCAGCGGTGACTTCCCTGCTGTGAGGACTTGATCACGCTCATAATCAGCCAGCAGGGACAGCTCGAGTTCACTTCTGACGTTAGTCAGCTGTTCACGCGTTAATAACCCCCGTTCAAACTCACGATCCAGTTCACGCAGGTTTTGCTGATAAAGAGAAACCCTTAAACGATCCTCTGTACCCTCACCGGCCTGCGCACGAGCAGACGTCCAGGGCTTGAGCAGCAAGGTTACGAGTAATAACAAAGACAGACTTATGATGATCCAGAAAAGCATCGCTATGACCCGACCTGTTTATCTGTGTTGCTATCAAGCAGGCGTGACAGGCGCTGCCGATCCACGGGGCTGACGATCACATCGACGGTTTTCGATTTGCGTACAAACCGGTAGACACTCACAAGGCCATAGAGCAACAACGCAAACGGACCAAACCATAACAAAATCGTTGTCCATTTCAAAGGTGGTCGATACAGCACAAAATCTCCGTAGCGGGAAACCAGAAATTCAATAATGTTGTCATTGGTTTGCCCTGCGGCCACCATTTTATAAACTTCGTTTCTCAGATCCTGGGCCAGATCGGCATGCGAATCGGCCAAGGTCTGGTTCTGACACACCAGACACCGCAACTCCTCCAGCAGTTGTTGATACCGTTGCTGTTGTTCGCTGTTTTCAAATTGCAATGGATCGTCCGCAGCAAACAGCGTCAGACTGAAAAACAAACAGCCGATCATCAGCAAGCTTCTCATGGCTGCACCCCTTTCAATTCATTGATGACCGGCAATATCACAGTCCTGATGGAGTCGACTGTCAGCGGTCCAATATGCTTGTAGCGAACAATTCCCTGTGCATCCAGAATAAAGGTCTCCGGCACGCCGTACACACCAAGGTCAATTCCGGTATTGCCAGACTCATCGACAAACACTTGTTGATAGGGATTGTCCAGTTTTTCCAACCAGGCCAACGCATCAGTACGCACATCCTTGTAATTCAAACCGTAAATTTTAATATTCGCGCTACGCGACAAATCGACCAGTAACGGATGTTCCTGACGACAGGGTATACACCAGGTCGCCCACACATTTAAAATAGCTACGTCGCCTTTCATAATTCCTGATGACAAGCTGGTGGCTGGATCTTGCAGACCTGGCAATTCAAATGTAGGCAAAGGTTTGTCTATAAAGGGAGATGGCACCAGCTTAGGATCGTTATACAGTCCAAATACAAATAGCAGTACCAGACCAACGAATACAATAAACGGAACCAGATACCGGTGCATGCGTTATCAGGAACCCGAAGGTATCGCCCCTGCAGCAAACGAGCTGGTCAGGGTCTGTCCGGCTTTTACCCGGTAACGTTTATCACTGGCTGCCATTATTCCACCCAGCATCATTATTATCGCACCCAGCCATAACCAGCGCACAAAGGGGCGATAATAAAGACGTACGCTCCAGTCTCCATTGTCGAGCACTTCACCCAGTGAGATATACAAATCGCGTAACAAATTACCGTCGATTCCGGCCTCGGTCATGGCAGTACCGACCACCGGATAGTAACGTTTCTGGCTGACGATGGTGGTAACGGCTTTATCGTTTTTTGTTACAGCGAATACGCCTTCTGTGGCTGTGTAGTTTGGTCCCTGAACTTCCTGCAGTGATTCCAGCTTAAAGGTGTAACCGGACATGGTTGTCGTATCACCCACCCCCATACGTGCATGTACTTCCACGCTGTACTGGCTGGTGATACTGATACCAATGATCACAAAAGCAAATCCGGTATGGGCAAGACACATGCCGAGATAGGCCGCAGGCATGGCCGTAATTCCGGCCATTATTCCGTTGGTATGGCGGATACGCTCACGTATGGCGATCACCACACCGATCAGTATCCACAAGGCAATGGCCACACCCGCTGCAGTCCGGAAGACAAAGGAATCCGTCAGCATCAGGACCGTCACTAAACCGATTACCAGACTGGCCGCCAGAGCAAAACGTAAATGCGTCCACAAGCGTAACCATTCATCTGCACGCCAACGCGCAAACATACCCAGGGTCATGGCCAGGGCCACCGGTACCATAAGTGGGACGAATACAGCATTGAAATAAGGCACGCCGACTGAAATCTTGCCCATACCAAGCGCTTCCACTACCAGCGGATACAAGGTACCGAGCAATACCGCTGCTGTTGCCACGGACAGCAGCACACTGTTGATCAGTAACAAGGTCTCACGCGATACCAGCGCAAAGGAATTGCTTTTACTCATGAACGGTGCACGCCAGGCATATAACAACAAGGAACCGCCAATGACAATACCCAACAAAGCCAGGATAAAGATGCCTCGCTCAGGATCTGTGGCAAATGCGTGCACAGAGGTCAACACGCCAGAGCGGACCAGGAAAGTGCCGAGCAAGCTGAGTGAGAAGGCACAGATGGCCAGCAGGATCGTCCAGTTTTTAAAAACGCCACGTTTTTCAGTGGCTGACAACGAATGTATCAAAGCAGTGCCTACCAGCCAGGGCATGAATGAGGCATTCTCAACCGGATCCCAGAACCACCAGCCGCCCCAACCCAGTTCGTAATAGGCCCACCAGCTGCCGAGCGCAATGCCCAACGTCAGAAATGACCAGGCAATGATCGTCCATGGCCTTGACCATCTGGCCCAGACGATGTCTAGATTGCCACTGAGCAAGGCGGCAATGGCAAAACTGAACGCTACCGAAAAACCGACATAGCCTGTGTACAACATAGGTGGATGAATGATCAATCCCAGATCCTGTAACAAGGGATTCAGGTCGGCGCCATCCTGGGGACCGGGAAACAATCGGTCGAACGGATTCGATGTCATTAACATGAACAACAGAAAACCCGAGCTGATAAAACCGAGTACACCAATCACACGGGCTACAAACAGTTCCGGCAAACCCTTGCTAAACAGGGTGACCGATACTGTCCACACACTGAGGATCAAGGCCCACAACAACAACGAACCTTCATGGGCACCCCACACGGCCGAGATACGGTACATCAGCGGTAACATCGAATTCGAATTGGTGGCCACATAACGCACGGTAAAATCATTTTCAATGAACGACCAGGTCAGTGCGGCAAAGGCCAAAGCGACCAACATGAATTGTAGCTGGGCCGCAGGTCTGGCGATTCCGGTCCAGACGACATTACGTCTGGCGGCGCCCACCAGTGGGACCACACATTGCAATACGGCGACGCATAAGGCCAATATCAGTGCAAAATGACCGAGTTCAGCAATCATTTGAGCTGGTGCTTGTCAGTATATTCATGTTTGACTCCGGCCTTTTCCAATGCGTCCGCCACTTCGGTCGGCATATAATTTTCATCGTGCTTGGCGAGCACTTCATCAGCGACAAACACACCATCTGCACGCAGCGAACCATTGGCTACAATACCCTGCCCCTCGCGGAACAGATCCGGCAAGATGCCTTCGTAGCTAACCGTGACGCTACTGATCGTATCTGTCAGAACAAAACTGACTTTCAGATCCTGCTGATTACGTTTGACACTCCCCCTGGTAACCAAACCACCTATACGGAAATTGCGGTTGGTTGGTGCCTCTCCCTTGACAACCTGACTCGGACTGAAAAAGTACATCAGATTTTCCTGAAAGGCCTTCAGTGCGAGCGTTGTGGCGGTACCAACCCCCAGCAGGATGAACAGGACGATCATCAACAATTTTTTTCGTTTTGGATTCATTGCCCTAGCCGGACTTGCTGTCCTGTAATCGCTTCAGCTTGCGTATCAATTGCTGCTCACGTCGCGTGGGTAACCAGTAATTCAGAAACATGATCACCGCTGTCAAACCATACGAGGTCCACACATAGAACGCGTAGCCACCCATATGCAGAAATTCAGACAGGTTCATACTGATTGACCCGGTTGTTGCAATACAAGTTCCTGCACCCATTTACTACTGCGTTCCTGTTCGATAATTTCCAGTCGCGCTCGCACCAGCACCAGTGCAAAAAAGTAGCACATAAAGGCAGCAATCATAATCAGCAGGGGGATCAGCATCATCGTATCAATCGAAGGGGCATCCAGCTTGGATATCGTGGGGCCCTGATGCAGTGTGTTCCACCAGATAACCGAATAATGAATAATCGGAATATTCACAACGCCTACCAATGCCAGAATCGCACCGGCACGTGCGGCCATACGGCGATCATCAATCGCAGATTGCAGCGCGATATAACCCAGGTAGAGAAACAACAGAATTAATTCCGAGGTCAGCCGGGCATCCCATACCCACCACGCACCCCACATTGGTTTGCCCCACAGCGATCCTGTGGTCAACGCCAGAAAGGTGAACGAGGCCCCGAGTGGTGCACAACTACGGGCAATCGCATCAGACACCTTGGTTTTCCAGATCAGTCCGGCTGCGCCTGCAACCGCCAGATTCATATAAATGAACATCGACATCCACGCACTGGGTACATGTACATAGATAATACGAAAGCTCTCACCTTGCTGGTAATCCGCTGGCGCGTAAAACAATGATCCATACAGGCCGATTACAAGCAGCACTCCGGCGGCACGACCCAACCAGGGCGCCAGTCTATTCACCAGCATATAAAAATGCATGGGTGAGGCAAACTTTATGATCCATTCCCACATAGTTATCAGGCCATTCTAACCTTTAGTGATGCAAGCACAGCAAACGGGGCAAGTGTTAAAGCCAGCGTCAGTAATGCACCCAGAAAATAGTATTCACCGGTTACCGATAAGCCCCTGGACACATTGCTGACTGCCGATACGGCAAAAATCAGCAGGGGCATAAACAGGGGCAATATTAACAATGCCTGTAGCAGACCGCTACTGCGCAAACCGACGGTTAGAGCGGCGGCGATGGCGCCCACCAGACTGAGTACCGGAGTGCCGAGTAACAGGGTAACCAGCAGCGTCCAGGTGGCCGCATCAGGCAAATATAAAAGCACACCGGAAAACAATACAAATACGATGAGTGGCGCACCGGATAACAGCCAGTGTGCACTGATTTTGGCCATAATCAACAGTATTTTAGGCTGGGGAGACAATAACAGTTGTTCCAGCGAACCATCCTCATAATCACTGCGAAAGATGCCATCCAGCGACAGACTTGAAGCCAGCACAGCCGCCACCCAGACGATGCCCGGAGCCAGTTTTTGCAGCGTGGATTGTTCCGGTCCCACCGTTAACGGGAACAGCGTGACCACAATGATAAAAAACAGTAAGGGATTCATCAGATCACTCTGGTTGCGCAGGCCAAGCACCAAATCCCGTTGTAATAAGGCAGTAAATGCACGCAAGCCGGAAATTGATTTCATGTTTACAGCCTGACGATTACCGGATGCGTATCATCCAGACCAATGGGTTCGTGAGAAGTCACTATGATGATGCCACCTGCTGCGAGCTGTCGACGAAATTGTGCCTTGATCAACGTCTTGCCCTTTTCGTCCAATGAGGTGAATGGCTCATCGAGTATCCAGATATTGGACTGGGAGACTGACAGGCGTGCCAGCGCCAGCCTTCGTCGTTGTCCTGAAGACAGCATCTGCGCAGGCGTATGGATATACTGCCCCAGACCAAACTGATGCAACACCGCAGCATAGTCTTGTGTGTCCGGACTTGCGGCAAAGGCGCTGGCCATTTTCAGGTTTTCGCTACAGGTTAATCCCGGTTTGATTCCATTGTTATGACCGACATAGTGCATTTCCGCCAGATAGTCATCCATGCAGGCACGTATATCACTACCACGCCAGAGAACGGCCCCCTCATCCGGCAGGATGAATCCGCACAAGGTTCGAAGCAAACTGGTTTTACCGCTGCCGTTCGCTCCTTCGATCAGTAACAGTTGTCCCGCTGTGACGGCAAAATTGATACGACTGAATAACACCTTGTCGCCACGACTACAGGCCAAATCCTGTACGCCGACCGTCAATGCCGAACGACCGGAATCAGAACGGGTCGCGGTATCCGGTTTTACAGCCAGTGTATTGTCATAACCCGAGAGATTCATTCGTAAAACCAGTATCAGCGAGAGAGAACAGCGAATCTGAAAAAGTGTAACACAGGGTGCCTGGCAATTACACGAAACTGGCGGTTTTCGTGCTTTTTTTATAGTCATAAGAGGATAATACGGTCAAATACGATTGGACCATACAGGACACGCATATGAGCAAGGAAAATCTGGTTAAGGATCTTGAACACCTACGCAAGGAAATCCATCAAGTCGCGGCAAATAATCCGGAGACCTACCTGAAATTGAACGGGCTAATCGCTGATCTGGAACGTCAGATTACAGACGACTCAGGTAAGGATAATGCAAGCCTGCTGGATCGGGTCAAAAATGAAATCACCCATTTTGAAACAGCTCATCCGCGTGCCACCGCCATTTTGAACGATATACTGGTGACACTCAGTAATATTGGAATCTAGCCCCGGCTGCAGACGCTCCGGAACCACTATAGTCTAATGCGGTTTGACCCTGCTAGATAACGACTTGCTTAAGCGACAACTGCGCAGCAGTTGTCCGGCATAGAGAACTTGTTACAGCTCTATTCATAATGAGTTCAGAGCCTAAATTTTGACAGCATTCTTTTCTTTTAGAAGTTGATAGACAAGTCTGCGCTGGATATTGATTCTTTAACAAAATCAGATCATCCACCCGCTCGAACGAGTCCGTGTTTGTCCATTCTGATATCCATTACCGCTGTGCGTTGCAACTGCTGCTGATAGTTGACCGGCTAACCTGCGGTGTACTCAATATTGTCCAGACGAAAACCATAGGTCAGTTTGTCCTGTTTTGATCCTGTTCCATCCAGCGGTATGCTGAGGTAAAGCATTGCATGCGGTTTAACGGCTGATTCAAATGCCTGCGTGCTAAATGAAATCAACGCAACAAACAGTATTGTTAAAATTCTGGAGTAGAACATGAAATTCCCCTGCTGGACACCGGATGGCTGATTTGAATTATAGGACGATTTGGTACAAGCTCAAAACATTGCTGTGAGGGTGCGGGCCAAGTGGGTGGTGAGACGGGTGATCAGGAGCAGATTTAGTGAGAACAGGTACCCGGCTCGGTTGACAGTAATCTCTCGGGTGGGGAGAAAGGTTAATCGTTGTAACCAGGTACCCGCTCTCTGTAGTTATCTATCCAATAAGCGTGCCAACTCATTAACCCTTTATATTCATATAGTTACAACATACCGATCATTGTCATCCTGATCCGTTACAGGGCAAACAGCGTAAATCTGCACCGCAATGACTCAAATCCTGAAAATGCAGGTATCAATTATCAATTTGCTTTCGGGTACGGCTTCTTTAAGATTGCGCGCCATGGACACACTCTTTTCCAAAATTATCGATCGCAAGATTCCGGCTGACATCGTCTATGAGGACGACTTGTGTCTAGCGTTTAAGGATATTCATCCGCAAGCACCCATACATATCTTGATCATTCCGAAACGACCGATTGCAAAAATCGTGGAGGCAACAACCGCTGATCAGCAACTGCTCGGTCATTTAATGCTGACCGCTGGCCGCATAGCCACCGACATGGGTGTAAGCGATGCGTATCGACTGGTAGTTAATAACGGTGCAGACGCCGGACAATCTGTATTCCATTTACATATACACTTGCTGGCTGGCCGGTCTTTTAACTGGCCTCCCGGCTAATTCACTCCGACTTCGGGAAGATTAATCATGAAGCACAACACAGAAGATTTACGTATTGAACAAATCAAGGCTGTCGCCACGCCCGCAGAAATCTGTGAGGAAATCACGATTACAGACAAGGCCGCTGAAACAACCTTCCATGCCAGACAGGGCATACAACGTATCCTGCGCAAACAGGACGATCGCCTGCTGGTCATCGTAGGACCCTGTTCGATTCATGACACCACGGCTGCCAGCGAATACGGCACCAGACTTTTGCCGCTGATCGAAAAATACCGGGCAGATTTGTTGATTGTCATGCGCGTTTATTTTGAGAAACCCCGCACCACCGTTGGCTGGAAAGGGTTGATTAACGATCCGGATCTGGATGGCAGCTTCAAGATCAACAAGGGCTTGCGTCTGGCACGCCAGTTACTGCTGGACTTGAATAATCAGGGTATACCGGCTGGTGTTGAATTTCTGGACGTGATCACGCCGCAGTATATTGCCGATCTGGTCAGTTGGGGTGCAATCGGCGCCAGAACCACGGAAAGTCAGGTACATAGAGAACTGGCATCCGGCCTGTCCTGTCCGGTCGGCTTCAAGAACGGCACCGATGGGACAGTACAAGTTGCAGTAGACGCGATTCGTGCTGCCGCCTCACCACATCATTTTCTGTCACTGCGCAAGGAAGGAAGCTCGGCTATCTTTGCAACGCGCGGCAATGAAGATTGCCATGTCATTTTACGCGGTGGCAAACAACCCAATTATGACAGCGACAGTATCAATCAAGCGGCAGCGCAACTTGAGCAGGCCAAACTGCCGGTACGTATCATGATTGATTTTAGCCATGCCAACAGCAGCAAGAAACACAAGAACCAGATGACGGTATCAACCGATGTAGCCCGTCAGGTCGCCGCTGGTGATAACCGCATTTTCGGTGTGATGGTGGAGAGTCATTTATGTGAAGGCCGGCAGGATGTCGTCGCCGGTAAACCACTGACCTACGGACAAAGCATTACCGATGCCTGTATCAGCTGGGAAGATACGGAAACGGTATTGCAGGAACTGGCCTCTGCAGCCAAAAAACGTAGAACAGCGTAATCAGTCACAGGCTCTCATACTCACCATGCCTGCATTGCAACGGATCCTTGCCAGACTGTATGTCTGGCTGTTGTTGCTCCCGCTGTCATTGCTGCCAACCGCTCAGGCGGCAGAGATTTTATATCCAGCGATTGATCCGTCGGGACTGAAACCGCTCTATGATAAAGAGGGCGAATCGCTACCGACGCTGACCGGCTCCAGTCTGCGTCAACATCCACAGGTGTACAAAACTGAAACCGTTGAAGCCGTGGTGAATCCACGATCAGAAATGGAGTTCATGACAAAAATTAATCAGGGTGAGGTGGTACTGTATCAATGGGAAACCAGCGAACCGCTGTATTTTGATTTTCATGGACACCAGCATGATGGCAATCCGGATGTGTGGACACGTTACGCAGAAGGCAAGACCAATCGTGATCAGGGCAGCCTGGTGACACCCTACACAGGCGAACATGGATGGTACTGGGCCAATCTGGGAACCAAACCGGTAACCATCAAACTGACGATATCCGGCTACTACGAGCTCATCTACAAAATTGATTTAACCGCAGAAGCGCAAAAACAATAGATCGGTTATTTACCTGTACGGGCACAGCATGCTGTGCCCCTACTTGCCATTACCAGACTGCAGCAGTCTGACTGTAATCGAGATCATATATACCACGCCGGACAGCAATACAATCACCGCACCCGATGGTAAATCCGGTCCATAAGACAAGGCCAGCCCACCCAGCGTCGTTACCACACTCAGTATTATCGAATACAACATGATGCGGGGTAAGGAACCGGCAAATTGTGATGCGGCAGCGGATGGCAGAATCAACAGCGCTATCACCAGTATCAAGCCAACGATCTGAATCAACAACACCACCGTCAACGCGATCATAGCCAGCATCAAGATATAGAACAACTCAACATTGACCCCTCTGACCCGCGCATATTCCTCATCAAAAGCCGCCGCCAGAAACTGGCGATAGTACCGCTTGACCATCACGATGATGACCAGATCCAGGCCCAACATTCGCAACAAATCGGCCTCAGACACCAGCAGGATATTACCGAACAGATAACTCATCAGATTGACGTTATAACCCGGCGTCTGTGAAATAAAAATAATACCGACCGCCATACCAACCGACCAGAACGCGGCAATCAACACATCCTCGCCCTGTTTCATGCGCAGGTTAATCAAACCGATCAGGATAGCAGAAAACAGCGCCATTACTGTTGCACCGAGCATCGGTGAGACACCAAAAAAGAAAGCAATACCCATACCGGCCAGTACCGCATGTGCAATACCACCTGCCAGCGAGCCCAGCTGTTTAACTACAACAAACGTTCCAATCACACCGCAGCCCACACTGGCGAGCAGACACGCAACAATCGCGTATTTCATGAAGCGGTAATCGATAACGGCCTGGATAAAATCAGTCATGGTGGTGTGTGTGACTGTGGTCAATCATCTTGATTGGAGAGCCGTAAAGCTCTTCCATGGTTTTGCCTGTGATGTCTTCAGTACGATGACAAACCATCGTGCGGTTCAAACAACCAGCTCGATGCACGAACCCCGAAATAAAGGCGACATCATGCGAGACTACGATGATGGTCATATGATCATTATACTGTCTGAGCAGACTGAAAATATTCTGTTCAGCACGCAGGTCGATATTCGCGGTTGGTTCATCCAGTATCAATAATTCAGGTTCACAGGCAAGCGCCCGGGCGATCAACACTCTTTGTAACTGCCCGCCGGACAGGGTTCCAATCTGTCTGTCTGCCATATCGTCCAGCTCAAGCGCCTGCAATACATTGCTCAACTTGCCTGCCAGAATTTTCTCAGGATACACACTGCCGATTTGTCCTAACCTAGCCACTTCGGCAACCGTAATCGGAAAATCACGACGAAACATCGGATGTTGTGGCACATAGCCTATACGGCTTCTGGCACGGGACGGATCTTCACCCAGTACGCTAATGCGGCCTGAATCCGGTTTATCCAGACCCAGGATCAACCGTAACAAGGACGTCTTGCCAGCACCGTTTGGACCGATGATGCCAAAAAATTCTTCCGCATGAATTTGCAGGTTGATATGTTCGAGTATGTGAACCTGACCGTAGGACAGGTTTACGTCCTGGATATCAATGACGCTTTGCATATTATTTCAGCGCTCCGGCAATCTGATCACTGACCACAACCATATTGGCGAGATAGTCCGCTGCCAGCGGATCCATTTCAACAATCACCGCGTCCAGCTCCTGAGCCAGACTTTTTACTACCGGAGTCTGGTACTGTTTGACCATAAACAGCGTATGTATATTCTCCTCATGCGCCACACGGATCATATCGAGTAATGAACGTGGCCCACTCTCCTTGCCATTTTCTTCCAGAGCCAGTTGTACCAGACCGAACTGCTCCGCAAAATAACCCCAGGCCGCGTGCGAAACAATAAAGTAACGGGTACGCCGTGCGGCCAGTTTGTTACGGATGCTCGTGGAAAGTGCATCCAGCTCTGACGTAAATTGACGGAACCCTGTTTCATAGGACGACTGATGCGCGGGATCGATAACGGTTAATTCATCCCGAATCTGCTGCGCCAACAATTTCACATAATCGGGACTGCTCCAGAGATGCAGATCATGATGTTCATCATCTGCTGTCGCCGCGGCGCCAATAAATTGATCACAACAGGTGGCAATCCGGATATTCGGATTGACCGATTGTATGGCCGCTGTCCAGCTCACTTCAAACGGCACACCGATCTGGAAATAGAGTCTGGCGCCGGACAAGGATGCCAACATTCTGGGTGAGGGCGTATAGGTTTCCGGCGATTGTCCGGCAGGCAACATCACCTGCACATCAACGAGGGCTCCACCAATTTTTTCCACAAACTGCTTTTGCGGTGGAATACTGACGAATACCCGGATTTTTTCTGACTCGCTCGCAACGACTGTCAACGGCAACAGCAAATACAGAAGTATGATTAATCTGGACATGGTTCAGTGTCTGCCTGATTCAGACGGCGCTGCAGGCTGTACACAAACCCTGCACTTCGATGGTTTGGTGTCTTGTGGTAAAACCCAGCTTGCCTGCCTTGTCGGCAATCAATCGCCCAATTTCCGGATCATCCAGCTCGGCCACCACACCACACCGATGGCAAATCAGAAACTGGGCCATGGTCTGGTGACCAGGCTCACCGCAACCGACATACGCATTCAACGATTCAATTCGATGGACAAAGCCCTGCTGCTGGAGAAAATCCAGCGCACGGTAGACCGTGGGGGGCGCCGCCCCTTTCATTTCCTGTTTAAGCACTTCGAGCAAATCATAGGCTTTGACCGGTTCATGGCTACGCCAGACCAACTCCAGCACACGGCGTCGGGTAGAGGTCAAACGCAAACCCTGCTGTAAACAACTGGCCTCGGCCTTGGCCAAAGCGGTATCCATACAGTCAGAATGACAGTGGTCAACCGCCCTGAAAGGGCTAACAATTTGATTTATATGCATAAAGGTAAGGCCGGGAATAGTAATTGTTATAGTATAACAAAACGCGGGTTACAGGAAATTACTTTTTAACAGCTGTGAATAGTTAGTGGGTTAGTTTGGGTCGTATGGACAGTATAAAGATGTCTCATCTGCCAAAATAAATGTGATCCTCTCCAAAATAGTAAACACCTGGTTAAGAGAAGCAGGTTGGGGTCATGCAATAGTATTTGTGGTAATTCAAGACCTGACCCCGGTTGTTCTTGGTTCAGAAATGTTACAAAACAAATAATGCTGATGAATCGGATTCGTGAGGTTCTGCATTTTTATTATTATGTGATCTCCACGCAGTGGTAATCCTAATCCACCGACCCTTTTCTAACTCTCTTGCCAGTAAACGGTTTGGCGCCTAACTGCAGTAATAACTTCTCAATATCCTCGTTGGCGGGAATGCGACGATAGCGATCGTCATATCTGCCTATACCGATACTGCGGTAGTAACGCGATTCCGGATCACCCATGGCCAGCATCAGTGGTGTCATGCCGTAGCGGTCGGGAACATCCAGATTCGCTTTATTTTCTGCGAGAAAACTGATCATGTCTTTCCAGCCCGTGGTTACCGCGAAATGGGCTATCGTCCTGCCATCTGCCTTGCCAGCACCTGGTCCATTCACCACACTTTTGTCTGTCAAACTGACATTGATGTTTTTGTCGCCCATCGACATCGCCAGTTTGGCGACTTCAATCGACTGTTGCTCGTCCCGCATACCGGCTTCTGCGCCGCCTCCGGCTGCCAGCAATAATACTGATGCACCTCCGGCAGTCTTTAACGAAATATCCGCACCATGTTCCATCAGGATGCGCATCGATTCCATATCGCCTGAAGCGGCAGCAAGATGCAACGGAGTAGCGCCGGTGATATGTATTTGCGACGGGTTATCGTTACTGCGTAAAAACTCATTGTCCAGTTTGGGATATTCATAATCCACACGTACGTTCGGGTCTGCGCCAAACTCCAGCAACGCCTTCACCATGCCCGGCATGTTCTTGCGTTCCCAACCCAGCTTGTCACTGCCAAACGGAGATTGACCGTTCATAATCAACACGCCCTGATGCAAGGCATAATGTAGTGGAGCCAGTCCATACCAGTCCTTCACGTTCGGGTTCGCGCCTTTCTCCAGCAGGTATTTGCCCAGTTCTTCATGACCGGAGGCGATGGCAACCATCAGCGCTGTTCCGTTTTCCTCATTTGAATAATCAAGATCGGCACCGGCTTCCGTTTCCAGCATGGCGCGGGCAGATTCCAGATCGCCTTGTTGTGCGGCAAACTGCAAGGCTGTGAAACCGCCGGTGAACTTGCGAAAACGGATACTCGGGGTGAAATTCAAGCCTGTGACACTGGGTACTTTGATTATGTGCGGCTCGGCAAACGGGACAATTCTGGATTTGGCATTGACTTGAGCACCATTATCAACCAGTAGCTTGACCACATCCGCATGCTTTTCTGCTGCTGCCCACATCAGGGCAGTCTGATCATCTTCAGACTCAACCACATTCACATTCGCTCCTGAATCTATAAGCTGCTGTACGGCTGCGACAACCCCCATACCGGCACAGGTCATCAGCGGTGTTTCGCCAGTTAACTTTGGATTGTCCGGTTTGGCGTTTGCTTTCAATAACAGGCTGACAATTTCTGCATTCTGGTTGGCGCAGGCAAGATGGAGCGGATTGATTCCATATTCATTGGCCGCATTCACATCGGCGCCCGCCTGAATCAATTGTTCTACTGCATTGGTATCATCGTTATAGACAGCCCAACTGAGCGCGGTTGCACCATCTGCTTCGGGAATATTGACATCAACACCTGTTTTGAGCAGCGCTTCAATCTGTGTCGTGTCATCATTTTTCGCCGCCATGACCAGATCCAGGTCTGCTGACAATACCACTGGCTGATATCCGGCGACAGCCAACGCGAGTATGGCGGACATGACTGTTCTGTTCTGAATAAGCTGCACTCCCACCCCCAACCGTGTTATTTGACCTCTAGACCGTATCCAGACCTTTCAGAATACCGGATGCGTCAGTCTTTTCAGTGAGATACTCGGCAGGTGAAACACCGGCCATGTCCATCACTGCCAGATGCAAATCAGATAAGGCTGTGCCTTTTTCATACTGGATATGACGACCGCTCTTGATTTTGTTTTGCGCAGAACCCAGCACCAGCACCGGAATATTGGTATGTAAATGCAGGTTCGCATCACCATGAGCGCCGCCCATGACAATAACGGAGTTATCCAGCAGCGTTCCATCCCCTTCCTTGATCGATTGCATTTTTTCAATAAAGTGAGCCAGCAGCGTAGATTGATGCAGCTCGATTTTTTTCACCAGCTCTATCGACACCGGGTTACCCTTATGATGGGTCAGGGAATGATGGCCGTCTTTCGCTCCCAGCTCAGTGTAGTTTCGATTGGAGCCTTCATGACCGAGCATAAAGGTGATCATTCTGGTCATGTCTGTCTGATAGGCCAGCACCATCATGTCAAACATCAGTTTGACGTGATCTGCATAGACAGGCGGTATACCGGCCGGTCGCTGTAGTTCGGCAACCAGTTTTTGATCCGTAATCGCGGATTTGGATTCTGCCACCTGGATACTGCGTTCAATATCGCGTACCGAATCCAGATACTCTTCCAGCTTGTGCCGGTCCCCTGCTCCTACGCTGCTCATCAACTGATTAACACGACCAGTGACATGGTCTAACACGCTGTTCTTTTTGGCCAGACGAATACGGGTGGCTTCAGGATCCAGTGTATCGGCATCACCAAACAGTCTTTCAAATACCTTGCGTGGATTTATCTGCATGGGCAACGGCGTGGTGGGATTACGCCAGGAAATCGTGCTGGTGTAATATCCGGCCAGACCATCCACCGCTCCAAAGGCGAGCTCAGGTGAATCCACTCCAATCTCCAGTGATGCCAACTGGGTTTGACTGGCCAGCTGCTTCGCAATAACCTGATCAACGGATATACCAACAGAATTGGACTCCTTGGAGGGTTTGATACCCGTCAGATAGGATGCACATGGGCCGGAATGAGAACCTTGACCTGCCTTGACATCCAGATTGCTCAAAAGCAAAAACTGATCACGATAAGCAGTCAGAGGCTGCAATGTCGCTGGCATCTCGTAATCCGCACCTGTGGTGGCCGGTATCCAGGCTTCCGGAATTCTGCCGGTAGGTAAATAGATATAACCGATACGCAGCGGATGTGTTGCGCTGGCGGCAAAAGCTGGCACCATCGCATCCAGAAAAGGCAGTGCCATCGCTACACCGGCACCCCGTAGAAATGTACGCCGTTGCATGGCTTTCCTGAATATCATCATGGTTCTGATCTCCTGTATTGAAATGATTTACTTTCGACAATACCCAGTATCAGTGATGACCAGGTATGGTTCTCTGCTGCTGTTTTCTGGACGATTTCCCTTATAACAGGTTTATCGTAATACTGGATGCTCCTACCCATTGCATAGGTATACAGCTTGGTGGTTACGGTATTGACAAATCTGTCGGAGTATTTCAGGAACTCTTTTTGGAACTCCATCGTATCGTTGAACTTGCTGCCATCAAATAACAGGCCTGAGGCATCCACATCCGCATTGGCATCGTCATAGCGGGTGCGGAACTTGCCAATCGCATCGAATGTTTCCAGCGCGAGTCCTATCGGCTCCATCATTTTGTGGCAGTTGGCACAGACCGGATTGGTACGATGCGCCTCCATGGATTCACGCATGGTAAGAATCTTGCCGGACTTGTCTGCTACCTTTAATTCCGGCTGGAAGGCATCTGCAGGAGGCGGTGGCGGTGCCATGGCCAGGATATTTTCCAGTATCCACTTGCCACGCACGACAGGAGATGTCCGGTTATTATAGGAGGTAATCGTGAGTATGCCCGCTTTGCCCAGCATACCTCTACGCAACGTATCATCGACATTTACCTTGCGGAACCGGCTACCACTCACACCCTGGATTCCATAATGACGGGCAAGTCGTTCGTTTACAAAGGTATAGTCTGATGTGAGCATCGCTGAAACACTTTCATTCTGACGGAACATATACGCAAACCAGAGTTCCATCTCCTTCTTCATGGCATAGAGTAATTCACCATCAAATTCCGGAAATATCGCGACCTGTGGATCAACCAGATCAATCGCACGTAATGCCAGCCATTGTCCACCGAAATTCCTGATTAATGCCTCGGCTCGTGGATCCTGCAACATGCGTTGCACCTGTTGTTTCAGTATTTCCGGATCGTGTAGTTCCGATTTTTCAGCCAGGGCCAACAATTCATTATCCGGGATACTACTCCAGAGAAAGAACGATAATCGTGAGGCCAGATCCAGATCGGCAATTCGATAGGCCTTGCCTTTGTCCGCATCCGCTGGATTCTGTTCTATCCGAAACAGAAAATCCGGTCCGGCCAGAATACCTTGTAACGCCAGTTCTATTCCGCCTGCATGTCCTTCCAGTTCAAATCCGCTTCTGTACAACAACATTAATCCTTCCACTTCTTCAGCGGACACGGGTCTGCGGTAGGCGAGACGGGCAAGTCTTTCAATGATGGATACAGCACAGGTTTCATCGGCAGGCGAGTCGGGCGTACAGGTAAATATCTTTTTGCGGCTGGGCGTTTCACCCGTTAGCTTGACTTTATAAGGGCCCGTTACAACAACATTGTATACCGTAGCATCGCCACCCTTGTAGCGTTCAAGATCAAGCAGTGATAGTTCGGGAGTGAGTATGCCAGGCTTCTTTACGCGATCCTTGAGAAAAGCCACGCCGACCTTGTGCATGCCTGCCTTGACATCCACCTTGACCATCAAATTCTCGTCTGCCGAGAACTCATAGCCCACTTGATCCGCTTCACCTGCAAAATCGGCAATCGGGTTATGAAAGAGTGGGCCGGACTTGCCGTGGACTTCTCCACCCACCGTGATCATTTCAACCCGCTTTTGGTCGACACGTATATCCAGCAGATTCTTCTTGCGCATGCCGCGAATGTATCCATCCGTGGTTCGACCCAGACGCGCCCGTATCGTGTACTCGCCATCCAGCGGGAAATAATGCTGGAACGCGATACCACCGCGTGAACCAAACGGCAGATCCTCGTTCATTCTGTCGTACTGTAAATATTCGTCCTGAACATCATAGGTTTTGCTTTCCGGCAACATGGACGACGGTCCGACTGCCAGCCGACTTACCCGTGCCGCAACCGCCATGTATTGATCCATCAGAACAGGAGACACCGCCAACACTTCAGCGATATTATCAAAACCTTCTGCCACGTTATCGACGGGCAAAAACTCTGCCCCATCGATCTGCAAATCCAGTAAATCCCTGACAGCATTGGCATATTCAGTACGGTTTAACCGATGTACAGTGGATTTCCCTGGATTAAATTTTTCCTCAGCCAGATGTGTCAATGACTGTTCAAGATAAGTAACAAAAGCAACATATTCTGCTTCCTGCGGACGTACTGGCATACCCACTGGTGGCATCGCACGCAGGGTCAGTTTGGTTAATACCTTTTCCCAAAGGGCAGGATCCTTGCCAGGATTATCCACATCGGCCAGATCGAGCATCACATTCGCCGTCTTGAGTGTCTCGTTATGACAGCCCACGCAGTATTGGTTTAATAATGGGCGATAAGAAGCAGCTGAGCCTGATGTCGGTAGATTTTGGGCAAAGCTATTGAAACTTATACCGGATAATAAAAACAGGAAGGCAAGATTTACCATGCATTTCCGGAATCGCATTATTTGAAAACTATCCAAGCCTTATCCCCCGATTTGACTAGTAGTCTGCCTGAGTAAATTGCAGGCGGCTGCAGGTTCGCCAGTATATCAAGCGAAGTGGATATTAACCGGGAAAATTTACCTCGTTGGTAACTTGTAGTTCTGGAACTCTGAACCAATCAACCACGCGGTAGCACACAGGCCAGGATGTACACGGGAAACGATATAACCGCATGATTTATAAATTAATTATCACTAAATACACTCCACTCAATAAAGTGAGTAAGTGTAGTGGCTAGAAGCTGCCGCTGACCCCAAAGTTTATACGCCATCCAGCTGATCGATTGCGGATGATACGCGAGTCCACCGGACTCAAGTCTCGCGCACCGGTATAAAGTGTACGATCCCGCAATTCGTCATAATCAAGCAGGTTATTACCTTCAACACGGATCTTCACTCCGAACCAGCGGGTGGTTTCAATAAAGGTATTAATCAGTACGCCTTCGTCATTGATCTCCAGTTCGTTCACCTTGTAGATAGGACGTTCGGCCTGCTCGGCAACCTGCCAGCCCCAGGCTACCCGTGCTGATTCAAAATCCTGTCGATAAGAAACGTTGTAGACATAACGGTTATCATTGCTGAAGCGAATAATAGGTGGTCCACTAAAACCACTGACCGCTTTCAAGGTTCTGTCACGACCGGTGACGGGATCCACCACACTGGAATTCTGCCAACGCAATTTTACATCCAGTCTGGCACCCAATAATCCCAACCATTCCAGCGGCAGGGTATTTTCGATCTCTATGCCGTAGCGTTTGCCATCCCCGATATTGCCGGGGGCCTCAAAGGTTGCTGACAAGGGCAGCAGATCCAGCACGTCCTTAATCCAGTGATGGAACAATGTCACCTTAACGACACTCTGCTTGCCAAAACGTTTTTCCTGTCCGATTTCCGCGATCCAGGTGGTATCCGGTTTCAGGTTGGGATTTCCAAGCGCGAGATCATCATCTTCGTATACTGTCGCGCTGATAAAATCTTCAAAATCCAGCTGGGCAACTTCTCGCGCGAGACGGAGCCGTGTCTGGTTGCCCTGGGAGGGTGAGTAGCTGAGCACAACAGCCGGTTTCACAAAAAAGAAATTCCGTTTCAGCTCGGCATCACCACTCTGTGAGATGGTGGAGGTTTCTGCACCCAGACCATAATCGAGTTCAAACTTGCCCAGTGACCAGGTATCTTTCAACAGAAAATCGCCACGTATTTCCTCAACCCTGGAATTGGCGCCAGGTACATCGACCGGCACTGGTCCTGCTCCACGATCGACCAATTGTTCCAGCGTGCCATCCAGCACGTTATAGGCCGTCTCCATATTCAATTGCCAGGCATGATTGGTCATACCGCTCCAGTCGAATTCGAAACGACCTATGCTCTCGGAATTGACCGATGCCGTATGAACCTGACGAAAGGCCGTTTGCAAGCCGCTCAAGGCCCGGGTGCTTTGGGTGGTTAACACGTCATATTCTGTACGTGTATATAACAGTATGGCCTTACCCATCAGCTCGTTGGTCAGTACGTGTTCGGCATCCATACCCAGCTCATAGGTTTCACGATGCTGGCCATCCCTGAAGATGACATTAAACGGTTGTTTCGGTAACAAGGGAGTACGATTGGAATATCGAATTTCCGGTGCGTTGCTCAGACCAAATTTGCCATTGACCTGCACAAAGGTCTGCCCTATCCAGCTCGCTGTGTTCACAAACAGTCCAGACAACATCAGGCCGGTTTCATCTTCGTTATCAAAGCGGGATTCAATTAACTTGCCGGTGCCATCGAATACATTTTCATCACCGTATTCGCCATTGGAATTGCGCTCCAGCCCAAATCCAACATTGTATTCAATGTCTTTCCATCGATCAGACAACGAGGTCCGCAGTCCCGGTTTGACTGGCCCGGAACTGCTATACAGTAAAAATGACTCCCAGCGTATCGCTGCCGGTGCATCGTCTCGTAACAGTACGTTGACTACCGCCTGTTGACCGAGCATGTCCAGACCCTGCATCTGTCCCCGAATCAATTCAATTCCGGCTACCTGACTGGCTGGGATACGTGACAAGGTAGCGGAAGGTCTGTCCTGCTTCGCACTCGGACGTCGGCCATTGATCAGCACATTACCGGCGGTGGTAGCAAATCCGCGTGAGGTATCACCATCGTCCAGCTGAAAGCCCGGAACCTGTTTGACCATATCAAAAGCCGTATTGGGCTGGTATCGACTGAAAAAGGCACTATCATATTTAACAATCTGATCAGCTTGCGCAGGAGCAGCTTGCTCTGTTGCAACTTGCGCCTGTGTGCACGGAGCACTCAGAGCCAACAGCAGAATCAGACTTGTCGACCCGTAGCGAATCAGTTTGCTTTCAATCATAAAAATCATTCGTCGTGTTTTACTGTCAGAAACTGCCGCTTACGGTCATATCCAACTGTCTGCCACGCTTGTTATCAATTAACTCACGGCGGCTTATGCCCGAACTGCCTCGTTCACCCAGATAGATCGTACGCACACGATCCCGGGTGATATTAAAAATATCTTTCAGATTGAAACGAACCTTGACCCCGAACCAGCGTGTGGTTTCTGTGAATAGACTGACTTCGGTACCTTCATCGTATATGTCCAGTTCATTCACCTTGTAGAGCGTACGTTGATCACGGAAGCGGACGTCCCAGCCCCAGGCTACTTTTGCCGCCTGAAAATCCTGACGGTAATCTATCGCTGCTGTGTATTTAATATCTTCGTCCTTGAATGCAATGGCGTTCACCAGACCGCTTTCTCCTGATAACACACGGTCGTTACCGGTAACCGGATCCACAACGGTAGAATCCTGCCAGCGAGCACGTATATTCAACCTGGCATTGTCCAGCGCCAGCCAGTCCAGTGGTATGGTATTTTCAACTTTCAGTCCCCAGCGTCTGCCATCACCGATATTCCCCGGTGCTTCAAAGGTCGGTGACAGTGGCAACAGATCCACCACATCGGTGATCCAGTGATGAAACGCGGTTACCTTGATAACACCGATATCCCCAAAACGCTGCTCCTGACTTACTTCCAGCACCCAGGTCTTGTCCGGACTCAGGTTCGGATTACCGAGTGCAAGGTCATCGTCCTGGAATACGGCCGCGCTGACAAAATCATTAAAGTCGAGCTGGGAGATTTCCCTGGCCAGTCGTAACCGGGTTTGACTGCCCTTGACTGGAGAGTAACTTAACATGCTCTGAGGTTTCATAAAGATGAAATCACGTTCCAGTTCGGCATCACCGGTCTGGGAGATTTTCGAGACTTCAGCACCGAGTCCATAATCCAGTTCAAATTGACCGAGTGACCAGGTATCTTTCAGCAGAAAATCTCCGCGTTTTTCCTTGACTACAGTATTTGCTCCCGGCACCGTCTCCGCGACAGGTCCAGCACCGGTATTGACTGTCTGGGTCAAACTATTGTCCAGTTTGTTCAGTGCGCCTTCCATATTGAATTTGATCGCATGGTCTGCAATACCTTCCCAATCAAACTCCAGTCGGCCTATTGATTCTGTGGTCAAGGTTCCTGTGTCAGAAATTCTGATCAGGGTTTGTTTGCCTGTCGAATTCACCACGGTTTGTGTCGATAATTCATCCAGATTGTTCCTGGTAAAAAGCACAACTGGTCTGACAGTCAGGTCATCCGACAAGGCTCTCTCTGCATTTAAACCAATCTCAATACTGTGACTACGACGATCATTATCAAACGTTTCTACACGCGGTGTGCTACCAACAGTCAATGGCACACGTTCAGCTCTGGTCACGTCTGTAATATCGTTGAAGCCGAGCTCTGAATTCATTTGCAACAGCGTCTGCCCCATCCAGCCGCTGGCGTTCAGATTGCCTGACATCGTGAGGTGCTTGTTCACTGTCTTGTCATTGCGATCTTCTGTACGAACCCCGGCACCATTTTCCGTATCACGGCTACCCTTGGTGATATGGGCATGATGATTACCTTCCAGTCCGGCGTTATAATCGATACCATTCCATTTGTCTGCCAGCGAAATGCTGCCGCCTGGCATAATGATTCCGGTATAGAAATTCTTCCAGACAAAACCTTCCCAGCGCACGGCGACGGGTGATTCTTCACGCATGATAATATTGGCCACTACGGACTGCCCCAGCATGTCCACTCCACTTAGCTGCCCCCGAACCAGGTCAATACGAATCACGTTTCCTGCCGGTATACGACTCAGCACAGCTGAAGGTGTATCCTGTTTGACACTGGGACGTCTACCGTTGATCAATATATTGCCTACGGCAGCCGTGAATCCTCGAACACTTTCTCCATCGTCCAGCTGGAATCCGGGTAATTGCTTGACCATATCCAGCGCGGTATTGGGATGGTATTGAGCGAAAAAGATGGCTGGATACTCAACCACCTGAGCAGAATTTTCTGCTGTAGCGGCAGGATTCTGCTGTGCGTATGTGACTGGTAATAATCCGGCATACAACAGACCTAATCCGCTAACGATTGAAACGATTCTGTTACAGGTATTCATACATTCACCTTACGTAGTAAAAACAATAATGGGATACTGATTCTAGAAACTGCCACTCAATACAAATTTAATCCTTCGACCGGCTTCACGTGCCCGTAATATTGTAGATGACACCGGGCTTAATTCACGTTCGCCTGCATAAATAGTCCTGTCACGCTTCTCGTTATAATCCAGCAGGTTATTGCCTTCCAAGCGCATCTTGACTCCAAACCAGCGTGAGGTTTCAACAAACGCATTCAACTCAAGACCTTCGTTGAACACTTCCAGCTCATTGACCTTGAATCTTGGTCGGCTTGCCTGTGTCGCAATATCGGTACCCCAGGACAATTTGTACGCCTCTATATCCTGTCGAAATGCCGCATCGTATATATAGCGACTACCATTGTCAGCAAACCTGACCGATGGTGGGCCACCAAAACCAATTTGCGCCGCTGATAGAACGCGACGAGCACCGGTAACCGGGTCGGTCACTGAGGAGTCCTGCCAGCGCGATTTTATATCCACACGGGCACCCGGTATGCCAATCCATTCCAGTGGCACGGTAAATTCCAGTATCAGACCCCAGCGTTTACCATCACCTATATTGCCAGGGGCTTCAAAGGTGGAAGACAGTGGCAGCAAATCCAATACATCCTTGATCCAGTGATGAAAGGCCGTCAGCTTGATTACACCCTGTTTACTGAACCGGTATTCGTGCCCCAGCTCGGCGACCCAGGTTGTATCCGGACGCAAATCCGGATTGCCCAATGCCAGATCATCATCTTCAAAAATGGTAGCACTGATAAAATCATCAAAGTCCAGCTGTGCCACTTCACGCTGGATGAGCAGTCGCAGCTGTTGGCCAGCGACCGGCGTCCAGGTCAGTACGGATCTGGGTTTAAGGAAAAAAAAGTTCCGTGCCTGTTCCGTATCCCCACTCTGGGTAATTTTTGAAACTTCAGCACCCAGCCCGTAATCCAGCTCGAATTGATCAAGCTGCCAGGTATCATTGATGGAAAAATCTCCGCGGTTTTCTTCCACCAGTGAATTGGCACCGGGTACATTGACTGTCACAGGCCCTTTACCAGTATCATCCGTCTGTAACAGGGAACCATCAACCGAGTTATAGGCTCCCTCAGCATTTAACTGCAGGTTGTGGCGATCCAGTCCGGTCCAGTCAAATTCCAGTCGGGTGATACCTTCGCGGGTGACAGTCTGGTTATAGGCGATGCGTAACAGTGTCTGCACACCGTCCGCATTGACATTGCTTTGCAGGTTTTTCAGATCTAAATCATTGTTGGTGTACAGCAGGATTGCCTTGGCCTTCAGATCTTCGGTTAATGCACGTTCTGCATTCATGCCCAGTTCATAGGCAGGAATGTTCTGGCTGTCCTTGAAAAAGACCGTGCTGGGTCGACCAGACAGCTGTGGCAACCGATCCTGGTTCTGATACTCAGGGCCGTTCTTAAAGGTAAGCTTGCTGTTAAATTGCAGACGGGTTATACCGATCAAAGAACTGGTATTCAGAAACAGATCCAGTTGTTTCAGACCGGTCTGGGTAATCTTGTCGCGACGGATCTCTGTCAGTTGACCACGGCTGTTGTAGATACTGTCGGTACCGGCCTCACCATTCGATTCACGTTCCACATTGAAGCCAATGTTATAGTCTGTCTCGTGCCAACGATCCGATAAAGACATATTGGCCGCCGGTTTCCAGGGACCTTTGTTGCTGTACTGGATATAGGATTCCCAACGAACTGACGCCGTGGAGCTGTTAGACAGAATCACATTGGCCACGATCGAACGACCCTGCAGGTCAATGTCTCGAGTCTGTCCGCGTATCAATTCAATCCGCACTACCTGGCTGGCGGGTATTCTGGCCAGCAAGGCACTGGGCGTATCCTGCTTCACACTGGGATATTTATCGTTGATGAGTACATTACCGACTGCGCTGATAAAGCCGCGATCCGAGGTTCCATCATCCAGTTGAAAGCCGGGAACCTGCCGCACCATATCCAGCGCTGTATTTGGGTGATAACGTTCAAAAAAACCGGATGGAAACTCCACCACCTGCTTCGCTGGCTCGCTTTCTGCAGTGTCAGGCAACTTATCCGCCGCCTGCACTAACGGGAAGGGAATTAGCAGAAGCACTAACGACAAACTTGTTATTAACTTCCTGTGCACAATAAATTTCATACTAGAAGCTTCCGCTCAGTGACAGAACGAATCGATAACCGATATGACGTTCCCGGTTGGCATAAAAATCAACCGGGGAATTGTCCCTGGCACCGGTAAACACGGTACGATTTCGTTGTATCGTATAGTTAAGGATATTTTCAGCTGACAGACGTATCTTGGTATCAAACCAGCGTGTAGTTTCTACAAAAGTATTGATCGCCATGTTCTCATCATTTAACTCGAGCTCATTGACTTTATATACTGGCCGCTCGGCACGCTCGGCAGCCGTCCAGCCCCAGGCCATGCGGGCCTGTTCAAAATCCTGACGATAATCAATCCTGAAAGAATACTTGTTATTTCTGCTCAGATTGGCAAGCGTACGATATCCGCCATCGCCTGACTGGCCGGAAAAGATACGGTGTTCCCCGGTAACCGGATCCACCACACTGGAGTCCTGCCAGCGCAGTTTTACATCCAGTCTGGCACCGGTCAGTCCCAGCGTTTCCAGCGGCAGGGTATTTTCTATTTCAACACCCCAACGCCTGCCATCACCAATATTTCCCGGCACCTCAAAGGTCGGTGTCAGTGGCAATAAATCCATTACATCGGATACCCAATGATGGAACAGGGTAACCTTGATCACACTCAGCTTGCCAAAACGTCGCTCATGCCCCAGCTCGGCAATCCAGGTGGTATCAGGTTGCAGGTTCGGATTACCCAGCGCCAAATCATCATCTTCCAGCACGACCGAGCTGACAAAGTCATTGAAATCCAGCTGCGCTACTTCACGCGCCAGCCGGATACGTGTCTGATTACCCTGATTGGGTGAATAACCCAGTACAGCTTGTGGTTTCAGGAAAAAGAAATTCCGTTCCAGTTCAGCATCACCACTCTGGGAAATCGTGGATGTCTCTGCACCCATTCCATAATCGAGTTTGAATAAACCGAGAGACCACGTGTCCTTTAAAAGAAAATCGCCGCGCATTTCTTCGACACGTGTATTAGCACCGGGAACGGCAACCGTAACCGGCCCTTGTCCCTTGTCTACAAACTGGGTCAATGAACCATCCAGTTCGTTATAGGCCGCTTCTGCATTCAGCTGTACTGAATGATCGGTTATACCAGCCCAATCAAACTCAAACCGTCCGATCGCTTCGGTACGCTGGTTATCCGTGGACGCCTCACGCAGTTGAGTCTGTTTTGCCGTGCTATCAAAATTACGCTGGGTAGAGACCGGTTGCCGTTGCTCGCGAAACAACAACAGTATCGCCTTGCCTGTCAGCTCATCTGCCAGTTCGCGTTCGGCATCCATACCCAGTTCAAACTGTGAGTTTTTTTCCTTGTCTACCAAAGTGACCAACTCGCCAGCACCGGTAAAAGGGGCCTTGAGTCTCGGATTCAGGGTATCCCGCTCGGAGTCCGTCATATTGAATTTACTGTTTAGTTGCAACAGGGTGGCGCCCATCCATCTGGATGCATTCAGATAGACTCCGGAGATTTTCAATCCTGACTCACTGGTATCTTCGGTTCGGGTTTCGGTTATGGTGCCACTACTGTTCAGGATTTTTTCACTGGCATACCTGCCGCTGGAATCACGTTCAACGCCCATACCAACATTGTACTCAATGCCGGCAACTACATCCGACAGCGACATGCTTAATCCCGGTTTCAACGGTGCGGCACTGTTGTCTTCCAGAAAGGCATCCCAACGCACGGCGGTCGGAACATTTGCACGCAATATGATATTCGCCACTAATGCACGACCATGCAGGTCAATATTGCGCACCTCACCGCGTATCAATTCAATACGTTCTACCTGACTGGCCGGTATACGTGCCAGTATGGCGGAAGGTAAATCCTGTTTGGCGCTGGTATACTCATCATTAATCAATATATTGCCAACTGCAGAAGCAAAGCCCCGTATATCTTCGCCATCGTCAAGTTGAAATCCCGGTAACTGACCAACCATATCCAGTGCGGTATTCGGTCGATAGCGATCAAAATAGTCTGCTGCATAATCAACCACCAGATTTTGCTGATCAGTAGCTGAGGCAACTGGCGGCTCTGTGATCTGGGCCAAAACGGGATCAGGTAAAACCGACGCACACAACAATAACGGATACCCCCAACGATACATCATCAGGCTAGAAACTCCCGCTTAACTCAAATGAAACACGGAATCCACGGGTACGTTCACGAGTCTCATGCAAGGCCAGTGGAGACAATTCACGTTCACCGGTATAGATCAACCTGTCACGTGATTCAACCATATCGAGAATATTTTCAGCGACAATTTTCGACTTCATGCCGAAGTATCGGGTGGTTTCGACAAACACATTAAACTCGTAATCATCGTCAGCCACGTCCAGTTCATTAACCTTGAACAGCGGTCGCTCGGCACGTGTACGCACATCCCAACCCCACGCCATACGGGCGGCCTGAAAATCCTGACGAAAGTCGACGGTGACGGCAAACCGGGTATCATCATTAAACTTCAGAGGGAATATCGCACTCGGGGGAGTACGGTGTGAAAAAATTCTTTTCTTACCGGTAACAGGGTCAGTAACAGAAGATTTTTGCCAGCGGGCATTGATATCCAGTTTCGCGTCGCGCAATCCCAGCCAGTCCAGCGGCAAGGTGTTCTCGATATTAAATCCCCAACGTGTGCCGTCACCGATATTACCCGGCGCTTCAAACGTCGGTGTTAAAGGCAGCAAATCCAGCATGTCCTTGATCCAGTGGTGGAACACAGTCAGCTTGACCACGCTTTCCGAACCAAAGCGCTGTTCCTGACTGAATTCAGCAATCCAGGTGGAATCCGGACGGATATCGGGATTACCGAGTGCCAGATCGTCATCTTCAAATACAGTAGCGCTGACAAAATCAGCAAAATCCAGCTGGGCAACTTCCCTGGCAAAACGTACCCGTGATTGCGAGCTCTTGCTTGCACTGTAGGTCAGTACTGTCTGCGGTTTAACAAAGAAGAAACTGCGTTCCTGTGTGGCATCCCCACTCTGTGAGATGGTCGAGGTTTCAGCGCCTACACCATAATCCAGCTTGAACTGACCCAAAGCCCAGGTGTCCTTTAACAGAAAGTCCCAGCGCACTTCCTCTACACGCGAGTTACCACCCGGTACTGACACGTTGACCGGTCCTTTGCCAGTGTCCTCGGTTTGCTCCAGTGTTCCGTCAAGCGAATTAAATGCACCTTCGACATTCGCCTGGATATTATGGTCCGCTATCACTTCCCAGTCGAACTCTACTCTCGATATCGCTTCGGTTGAGTCAGTTTGTGTGTCTGCGATCCTCGCCAGAGACTTCACGCCTAGCGCATTGTAACGATCCAGTGTCGAGATGGTGTTTTCACCACCGTGGGTCAGTACAACAATCGCCTTGCCAGTCAGATCATCCGTCAGTTCACGCTCGGCATCGACACCGAGTTCAATTTTGCCTGTATTGAAATCCTCACCAATATATTCATCACGCTTGATACCGCCCGTCGCTACCGGCGTACGTTTGGCAATACGCATACCATCACGTTCCTCGCCATTGAAGTTGGCGTTAAACTGCACCAACGTCAATCCAAACCGGGTAGAGGTGGTCAAATTCCCACCGCCTCGAAGACCGGCAAGATCAGCATCATCCAGTTTTTTCTCAATCAAGGTACCCTGACCGTTGGTGGTGTCCTGAAAAGTAATATCGCCACGGGTGAAGCGGCGGAAATTCAGGCCGGCGTTGTAATCGGTTTCGCGCCAGCGATCCGATATGGAAATGCCTCCTTCAAATGTACTGAAATAATCTACGTTATAGCGCCAGACGGCTTCCCAACGAATCGCCGCAGGCGAATCAACACGCAACACGATATTGGCCACGATACCCTGACCTTGTAGATCAATATCACGAACCTGACCATGGATTATTTCTATTCGCTCAACCAGGCTGGCCGGTATACGAGTCAGAATCAAGGAAGGTAAGTCCTGTTTGGCACTGGGTCTTCTGTCATTGATAAGAACATTCCCGGCGGCCGCACCCAGACCACGTGAGGCGTCACCATCACTCAACTGAAAACCTGGCGTCTGGTTAATCATGTCCAGTGCCGTATTCGGTTTGTAACGGGCAAAAAAGGATGCCGGATATTCGACTATCAGGTCAGAGGCCGGGCTGGCCGCCGTTGAGGGTACGGCATCCGGTGTTTGTGCCAACAGCAGGCTGGGGAAAAAAACACTGATTAACAGACCAAACATTAATTGTGATGGCATCCGAATCCTGTTCATAATCTAGAAACTCCCGCTCGTCAAAAATGATAATCGAACACCTTCATGTCCTGTAGTTATTTCACGAAATTCAACAACTGAAAGATTTCTGGCGCCTGTAAAACTGCTACGATCCCTCTGTTGCGACAGGTCCGGAATATTCTCTGCAAGCAGACGCATCTTGATCCCAAACCAGCGAGTGGATTCGATAAACGCATTCAGGGTAATACCTTCATCATAGATATCCAGTTCATTGACCTTGTACAACACACGTCGAGCGCGCATACCTGTATTCAAACCCCAGGCCACTCTGGCTGCCTCGAAATCCTGACGAAAATCCGCAATAAAGGCATAACGGTTTTCATCCCGAAACTTGATATAAGGTGTACCACCAAATCCCTTGTTGCCTGATAACATTCGTTGAACGCCGGTTACCGGATCCTCGACGCTGGAATCCTGCCAGCGATATTTCAAATCGAGTCTGGCTCCGGCCAGACCTGTCCACTCAAGCGGTATTGTGCTTTCCAACTCCAGCCCCCAGCGCTTGCCGTTACCAATATTGCCAGGTGCTTCAAACGTTGCCGACAACGGCAATAAGTCCAGCACATCACTAATCCAGTGATGAAACAGGGTCACCTTGACCACACTGAGCTCACCAAAACGCAACTCCTCACCTAACTCTGCTATCCAGGTTGTATCTGGCCGCAGGTTTGGATTGCCCAATGCCAGATCATCATCGATGTACACCGTTGAGCTGACAAAATCATCAAAATCCAGTTGTGCCACTTCACGTGCCAACCGTACACGGGTCTGACGTCCCTGCGAGGGAGTATAGGTAAGCACCATATGCGGCTTGATGAAAAAGAAGTCACGTTTCAGGTCGGTATCACCAGTCTGGGAAATTCTGGATTTTTCTGCACCTACTCCATAGTCCAGCTCAAACTGTCCGAATGACCAGGTATCCTTAAGCAGAAAGTCGCCACGGAGCTCTTCAACCCGGGTATTGGCTCCGGGAACGTCAACAGCGACGGACCCGAGTCCCTTGTCGACGCGTTGATCCAGCGTGCCATCCAGTACGTTCTGGGCCGTTTCAGCGTTCAGCTGCCATTCATGATCAGTCATGCCGGTCCATCCAAACTCAAGCCGGCCAATACTCTCGGAACCTATCGTCTTTGAATCGGCAATACGATACTGCGTCTGGTTACCGGTGGTGGCAATACTCCGCTGTGTATCAATCTCATCGTATTCATCCCGGTTGTAGATAAGAATGGCCTTGCCCGTAAGATCTGTATTCAGTTTACGTTCAGCATTCATGCCCAGCTCGTATTGCAAATCTTTCCTGTCCGCATTGAATAATTCCTGGCGAGGACGGTTAATCGGTGATTGCGGCGTACGGATAGACGTGAAAGGCTCATCCTCCGTCATACGGTCGATATTGGTATTTAATTGCACCAGAGTCTGACCCAGCCAACCCGAAGCATTCAGATTGCCGCCCAGCTTGTAGCCGGTCTCGATCGATTGTTCATCTCGTTTTTCAATGAGCAAGCTATTGCCATTAAACTTGTCACCCGTCCCGCCTTCGCCGGTCGAGCTTTTTTCGACACTGAGGCCGGTATTAAAATCGATAGCTTGCCACTGGTCAGACAGGGACACATTGCCGCGAACCGTTACCTTATCGACATCCAGATTTTTTCTGACACCGGTTTCCCAGCGTATGGTCGCAGGTATTTCTTCCCGCAAGACCACGTTTGCCACAATGGTCTGTCCACGCAGATCAACCCCACGCATCTGCCCCTGAACCAGCTCGATATGATCGACCTGACGTGCCGGAATGCGACCGAGTATGGCAGAAGGAGAATCTTCCTTGGCACTGGGTCTGCCTCCATTGATCAGGACATTTCCAGCTGCCGCACTGAACCCACGTTCCTCACTGCCATCATCCAGCTGAAAACCTGGCAATTGTTTCACCATGTCGAGGGCGGTCTCAGGATTATATTTACTGAAGAATGAGGAGGGATAGTTAACTGTTTGCTGTTGTGCAAGCGAGTCAGTCGTTACCGGATTTATCTGCTGGGCAGAGACAGGGAATGTTAACAGGCTAAGCTGTAATAACAGGCTCGACAGAATGAGTCGTGAATATGCTGTCGTGTTAATTGGAAGTCTGTAAATTTTCATCTATTGCTTATCTGGTAATTCCGTATCTGTAAAATGTTGTTTTATCAGGCATTACCTGCCAAATGATCCGCCCAGTGTAACATTCCGGCTTAGATACGGGCTAGAAAATCCCCGAGTTTTCCTTAATTTGCCGAAGCTTTACTAATCAGCTGTAGTCAGGCTGTCAACCCTCAACAGTGCGTAAAGGGTATAGCAGTCTGGATAGACTATCTGGGGGAAACTGATTAACTAACTGCCAGAAACACCATGACGTAAACTGCGGATAAAATTGACGAGCTGCCAGCGTTGATCTTCATTTAACTCCTGATCCCGACCAGGCATTGAAAGTTCCGGTATACCCCGGGTAATCCACCAGTAAATCTCCCCGTCAGTATGAACATCCAGATGCGGCGACCCCAAATCCGGAATACGCCCACGATGGCTAATCGCCCAGGGACCATCACCCTTACCGGAGGACCCATGGCAATCCGCGCAGGTTTGCAAGTACGCTTGTTGCCCCTGGGCAACGACAGCACTGGTAAAAGGCTGTGGATTCGTCTGATAGGTCGTGGGGTAAGTTGTAACCAGTGCGACAGAAAGCAGCAAATACAATCCGAACAGTATTCCGGCCGGACCGGCGAGTATCAGCCATGCTGGCACCTGCTCGCGTCTGGCCTGCCAGACCAGCCAACCGTAAATCACAACCAGCAAAACACCAATACCAAAGCTGATCCTGTTTGCCGGGTTATACAAAATCGAATGCATACTCAGATAGGTACTAATATCATCCGCGAGAGGTTGTTCCTGAATGATAAGTCCGGTAGTGGCCAGTATGGTTCCGGTCGCACCCATTACTGTGAGTTCCATTTGCCAGAGACCGGGTACCGGGAACGTGATATCCCCCTGATAACTGTCTGCACTTACCCTGAGAGCTTCCTGTTGATCCAGATCTAATTCAGCCTCTGGCAAGGACAAATGCAGATATACCTGAGTTGCATCACCGGGCGCCAGTGGTGCTGGCAAAAATATTTCCATGCGCACACTGTCAAGTTTCCCTGCTACCGGTTGCATTTCCAGCCGTACAGGCTGATTTCCGACAGACAGACTCAGTGTTTGTGGGTTCAGAAACGGGGGGGTGTCCGGAGGGGGAGAACCTAGTAACGCGGCGGCAGCCACAAGCACACCAGTTATCAGTATGGCCTCGAGCTTGATCATGCGCCCATACTTAATCAGGACAGATTGGGCATGCATCTGGGCAACAGTATCTGTGATGTTATTCAACATGCGTCCGGTTCGCAGCAGATGAACTGACAAGACCAGTATTAATAACATCATCAAGCCCATCTTGAATAACAAGGCCTTACCATAAAATGTGCCGTGCAATGCGGCATTACTATTAATATGAACCATTGCAAGTATGGTCCCGGTCAACACTACCACTATAAATGCCAGCAATATCAGACTATAAAGACGCTGGTCAAGTTTTCTGATGACGTCACCTAAAACCGTGCTGTCATCAATGACGAACTGCCAGGGAAGCATGGCAAAATAACCTGTACCACCTGCCCAGATCACTACTGCCAGCAAGTGCACGAGATGACTCAGATAAGGCAATATTCCTTCTGATGCCGAATGACTGCCTGCCGCCTGAGTCATCAATATGACGATTGCACATACTGCAAGCCATGACCGAGGACTATGACCAGACAGACGGGAGAAGTTTTGAAAAAGATATAAAACGACCGGTACCAGCATCAGGTTCAGTAACCTCAACACAGAAACCGTGTCGCCAGGAAAATAGTCGAGATCAACTACTTCTACAGTTCGGTAATGGAACAGCAATTTTATTATTAAGGTGCACAGATACAACCCGCCGGCAACCAGCATGACCCGCGATATACGACGATGTACCTTCAGCCCTGCGTCCGATTCAATACCAGCAGAACTGGGCAACCAGAGTAATGCGTAAAAGAAAGGGCCGCCCAACAGCAACAACAGGCTCAGTAAGTTGATAATATCCAGCAAGGATGTGAACATTGGATAGAGTCCAGACTTATCCAGTTGACCTGCGACGACGGGCGGATAATTGCCAATACACGGCGCCGGCTGCCCCAAGCACTACCAGCACGCCGCCAACCATGCTCATGAGTGGAAGTTCTGCAGAACGACGGCCATAATCGTTAACACCTGTTTGGGTTGCATTCTGGCCATCGGTATACGGAATGGCATAATTGCCATCAATCGCCCATGACGATCCCATGACCAGCGATCCCGCAATCAGTATCAGTATCCGCAGAAAGTATGTCTTCATGAATCCTTGTATCTTACTGTAAATCACCTTGTCAAGACTGCAGGTAGCAAGACGAAAAGGGTGATGATAGACTGGTTTTATTAATTGATAACCTGAACTCAGGTAAATCCAAGGTCTGGCAGTGCCAGGGGGGCAAAGTGAAAAGATCCGGAATCCGCATACTCACTGTAACGATAATATCCATATTGCTGTTGAGTCAGTTCCATATGGTCAGATCTTCAGACGGCGCTCCAATCATGGATCTGGGTATTTTTACCTGGTTGCAGTATCAGAAAAAACAGTTTTTCACTGACATTGTAGAAATTGCCATCAAGGATAAAACCGTAAATGCACCTGACGTAACGGCCAGCATTTTTCAGCCTATCCTGTTTGAAAACCAGGACAAGACCAATCATCGAATCGTATTTCTACCCGGTCTTGGCAATGCGATGGATTTTGAAGTGCTGTCACCCGTAATTCAGCCGGGAGAAAGATGGGGACTGGAAATACATATTTTCGGTGTCATGACGTATCAATGCACACTACATCCCGAGGAACACGGCACCATTACGGTGAAGCTGTAGGTCGCTTCAGGCAAGAAATTTCTGTACCGGCTTCAAACCGGATCCCAATACCAGTAATGCCAGCAAGGACAAGGTTCCGATCAGCATAAAAACCTGACTGATATCACTGCGATGTTTATCCGCCTGGATGCTGGCCTTCGGATCCGCTTGTGCAAGCCCTTCCCGGAGTAAGCGGATCAGACTGTCCTTGTCACCTTCCGAAAAAAACTGGCCATTGGTCTCACTGGCAATATGTTTAAGAATATCATCACGCAAGGGTATGTTTACTACCTTGCCATCCATCTCGATAAATTCATTGGTACATTGATCCCGATCCATATTCATAATTGGTGTTTCGCCGGGATTGCCAACTCCCACCGTCAATACCTTGATTCCGGCATCATGAAGCAACTGCAATGGCTCACCCAGTCCACGCGTATAATCACCACCGATATGCCCATCACTGAGCAGAATCAGATTAGTCACATTTCCATATATCTGCGGTAGCCTGGTTTTTTTCCTGGCGATGACTCCAAGCGCATTGGCCAGTTCGGTGCGTGTGGCCTGGAAGGTCAGGCCAATATGCACACCTTCGTTGATAACTTCATTCAGGTAAGAACGATCACGGGTCAGATGGGTAATCGGAAAAGCAAACCGGTCAAAGGCGAAAATACCAAAACGTGCTTCAGGTACAGCAATCAGCACGTCACGCATGATGTCTTTTGCCCGATCGAGAAATGTCATATCGCCACAGGTATGCCTGGCTTCCATACTTCTGGACACATCGACCAGAAACAATACATCACTGCTTTTACCAGACTCAATATAAGGTCTGGCTGCAACCATGACCATGGAACCAAAAAACAACCCGGTCAGCACATATCTGGCGCGGTAATAGTGTTTATGCGGCGGCTTACCCTTATAGATCGCGGCCATCATGGCCGTTCTTTGCTCGCCACGTTTCATAATCCAGAACAACACTGGCAGTACACAAAGGAGTATCAGTGCGCTGGAAAATTCAAAGTACATGTTTCAGCAACCTTACCGATCGGAAATCAGTGACTGGTGTAATCTGGTCTCGGATAGACCAACGACTAATGCTGCGAGTAAAACCAGTACGATTGCAATTATCCAGCGCAAATCGGTAACAAATTCCTGTTCTGCACCCATCAAACGGGGGGACTCTTCCAGCTCGGAAACCAGACGATATACTTCCTGCATCTCCTCATCAGAATCTACACGAAATATACGAAAGCCAGGGTCATTAGCAAATTCACGTGTCAGTTTTTCTGCAATAACTTCAGAAATACCTACGCCAATGGTGTAGAGACGGATTCCACTATCGCGCAAACTGTGTATAGCCAGACCCATTTTTTCCATTTCATCTTCAGCATCGGAAATCAATACGACTGCTCCACCACGAACATTTTTCTGTTTGGCAAACACCTCACGTGTCAAACGAATGGCCGCATCAATATTTGTCAGGGATGAAAATCGTTGTAATTGAGACCGCTCATTCCTGCCGATATTATCGTCCAGCACTTCAATAAAACGGTTGCCGGTTTCAACCGTCGGCCAGCGCGCCAGAAAGGGCTCAGTGCTGAACAATATCAAACCGATGCGTGCGCCTTCAAATCGGTCAACAAAACTATAGAAGGTCTGGCGCGCGGATTCGTATCGGGACGGTACATCGGGTCCCGTAGTCCCCGCTTGCTGGTTGGTCGCAAAGTTGGCAAAGCGTGCTTCCTTGTCCAGCGTCTTTAGCGGCTGTCCCATGGAGCGGGATACGTCTATAGCCACGATCATGTTTTTCTGCAACATCTGATCTCCGCTGGCAAACACCGGCATGGCGGTATGCAGAACCGGGGCTGCCCATAAAAACCCCAGCAGTATTACAATTATGGACCACAACACCAGACGTATGCCGTACCAGTATTTCCCGCGCACACAGTCTTTTGAACGCAGAAATTCCAGCCCCGTCATTGCCACCGTAGTACTGTTACTCCGGTTGTTCAGCTCCCACAGTAACAACAGAAAAAACGGTACTGTCACCAGAAACAGTAGCGGCGAGATAAAACTGAATAATTCTGTCGTAGTTTCAGTCATGGCAGAAAGCGATGGTACTGTTAAAAACCTTCCAGTATGAAATAGTCCTTGTTGTTCTTGGCATCTTTCGCATCAGTAAACTTGTCGGGCACCTCGGTCTGAAGCAATGCCTCAAGATCCATTATGGCCTGCCGCTGCAATTGTCCCGCGTTGGCCGGATCATCACCGCCTTGCACAATTTCCTGTATTGAATCGGCATAGGCATTTCTTCTTTTCTGTACCAGCTCCAGATTTCTGCGTATAGATTCGTCTTCCGGACTGATACGGGTAGCCGCCTTGAACGAGGCTTCGCTGATTGTGAGATACCGAACGCTGTCGCGCAGGATTGCGACCAGCAAGAACGGGTCTTCCATATTTAATGAATGTAACAGCGCATCCAGAAATACCTTTTGCTCCTGGAACATGACAGCGAGCATCGCTTCCTGTTTTTCATTATTTAGTTCGGCAAATTCAGGACGTGTCGCCACGATACCGAAATTATACAGTGCAGCAGCCTTGATACGCGGATCGTTGATACGTTCCGGCAGTTTTGAAAAATATTCATATATGTTTTCTATCGGGCCATTATTCTGTAACAGACTGATTGCACGGTTATACTCTGCCACATCTTTAGACAACCAATACTGTGGTAAGGCAGTCAGCACCAGAACCAGCATTCCACACAACAGTATGATAGAGCTGGTAGTTACCACACCAAATTGACTGGCCACACGTTGATAAAATGTCGGATTCTGTTCCCTGAGCAACCTTTCTTCCTCCGTCAGCCTGGCAAACATATCATCCAGTATGCGACTGACGTGTGATACCGTTTCATTATCAGGTACTTCCGGCAGATAGTTTTGGTACAGTAGTTCACGAGCCTGATGACAGATATCCTTCCATTGTGCCGTATCCGGATCCTGGCCAGACCAGAACAGCACAGGACTCAGATGCAACCTGAATCGGAGCAACCCGGTAAAAATTCGTTCACATTGATCCATGTACGCCCTGTTCGACAGGGAGTGACGATCCAGTTGACGATATTGATGCCAAAGCCGCTCTGGCTCAGGCAAACTCTCGGCCTTACGCACCCGTCCGAAATACCATAACAAACCTGCCGCAATCAATAACAACACTAACCCCGTTGTTGACATCAACAACTGTCGTGCAATTCGTGGGTCATGTATCCTGCCCTTGTAATCCTGCAACGGAATGGCAGAAACATTCGCCGGATAGAATTCACCAATATGGATTATTGGTGCCTTGATATTGTATGACTGGATATCACGGGTAGTACTACCATTGACGGTATAATAGGCTGTCGGCGGTGCCAGCTGATAACTGCGAGTGGGTTCAACATCCACTGCCTGAACCTGTATTTCCAGTCTGTACTCATTTATTCCATCGCCGAGCTGACGTTGTATTTCAGTAACCTGCCGTCTGTTAAACGGGAAAAATCCAATACCATTTTTGAATGCCTCAACATCAGGCGTCACAGCAGCTACACGCCAGTACAAGCTGATTCGGTAGGTGGCCAGTTCACCAATCAGGTAGCTGTTTTTATCAAATTCTGCGCTACCGGCAATATTCACGTCGGAAGCCAGAACGGCAGGTGCGGGCTGGTCAAAGCGAAAAAAGCGATGCGGCCAACCTGAAATCGATGCCAGTATCAGCATGCTCGCAGCCACAACAAGTAGCAGGGTTGAAATAATCGAACCGAGGATAATACGGTTGTTGATTAACCGTTTGAACTGGCCCACACCATCCTCCTGCGTTGACTGGTTATTATGTGCATTCGTTTTATTGTCAGGCTATATTTGCAAGCCACAATCTGTGTGCGTTACACGGTGGACTCAAGCCTGGAAACATCGGCTTTCTGAATAAAAAAACAGAGGAACCGGTTTTAAAGGTTCCTCTGTTTTGATCAGACTGACTACGCAATGAAAGTTAGTTTATAACTTTCCAGGGCGCGGCCTCATCACGGTAGATTACCTTGCCCCCAACGATCGTAATCAGATTCTTGTTGTTTTCCAGTTCTGATTCCGGCTGCTCAAGATAATCATTTTCAATGATTGCAAAGTCAGCAAACTTGCCCACTTCCAGCGAGCCTATGTAGTCCTCTGCCAGCATGGATTCTGCGTTTGCATAGGTAAACAGCTTCAATGCCACGACTCTGTCGACCGCTTCTTCAGGTACCGAGGTCCGGCCAGCCGCACTACGTGTTACAAACAAGGGCATATGTCTGAACAGCAAATCGGGTGGTCCGGCACTGTGTGTTTCTGCGGCTACACGTACACCGGCATCGATCAGACTCTTCATTGGAGCCAGGAACTCGTACCCTTCCGGTCCGTAGAAGGTATCGATAATGTTTGGCTCCATCGTCAAAGCCCGGCGGATCTGCATCGGGACAATAATATTGTATTTCTTCAGGCCGGCAATCACGTCAGGCTCCTTGCCCACCATCGTGCCGTGCGCCATCAAAATACGCATCTGCTTGATTTCTTCTGCCGTAATCAAACCAGAGGCAATAGCTTCCTCAACGTAGCCAATAAACTGTCGCATACCGTGACTGCCTACACCATGCAAACCGGCAATACGCCAGCCATGCATCAGCGCGTTGTGCATACCGATAATTTCCGGCGTCCGTTTACCAGGCTCCAGGAATCCACAACGCTCGCGTTTCTTTGCTTGTTCAGCTACGTCTGGCAAACCGGGCATATCCGGGCCCAGGCAGGCAATTTCAGGAGTATCCCAGGCACCTTCAGAACCGATACCATGGTTCCATAACCAGCGGTTACCACTCTTGGGGCCAAAGGACCAATGTGCTCCCATGAACGGGTAGACGTGTTCCACAAAGTCTGGTGAATGCAGCTCATTGCGGTGCATTTCATAGCTGTAGGCATGGCGTATAGGTAAACGACCATCGCGACGCAGCAAATAGTGATAAGCACTCAACTGATGCGGGAAGTCTACACGCGATCCAAACGCGGTTATTCCCGAACGGGCCATGTATTCAAACCCTTTCTTAACGGCATCCGCATAAACCGGAGTTGGGTACGGTTTTTTCAGTACCTGCTGTTCCCAGGAACTCTTCTCACCGGTACCAAGTATTCCACGCGGTCCGGCATTCTGGATGTCTGGACGCAAGGCGGTAACCATATCTGCAAGGCCTGGGATCATTTTTTCGGTCTCGGCCCAACCTTGGTCATTAAATACGATAAAGGCGTGGCTGCCAGTCAAGCCTTGCAAGGCCCGCTTTTGGTGGGCAATAACATCGGCAACGACCGTATCATAACGCGGGGTCGCATCAGCAACCGTCGGCTTACGCAAGATTTCAACATCGGTAATCGTTTTTAACCGTCTGATGCTACCAGCTGGTTCGCCGTTATTACGAATACCGGCATTAGCAGGATTATTTGGCAATGCCTTGGTCAAGCCCTCACGGGTAAAGGAGGCTTTAGCCGGATCAGGAGTACCAATCCAACCTTCTGCAATATCCCAGATGGTTGGTGTACCCTTGGGTGGGTTCGGTATCAACTCGATTCGTATCCATTCACCCGGTTTAATACCTGCCTCTTTCGCATACTGGGTAATCTTTTTATACGTTTCTTCAGCGGTCGCTTCTACCTGCACACCCATGGAAATATGCTGCAATCGCAACTCCTGCTGGGGCAGCTGGGCTTCGATTAATTCAAACGGATGGGTATGACTTTCGATAAACCCCGGAATCAACATCTTGCCGCCCAGATCAATTACCTGGGTTTTAGGACCTTTCATCTTGGCCAGATCAGCTGCACTGCCGATTGCCGCGATTTCTTCTCCCCTGACAGCAATCGCTTCAGCTATGGTACCCGGATCATCATTCAGTTCATGTACGTTCAACGTTACTACTTTTGCATTGGTATAAATGGTGTCCGGCCACATAACCAGCGCATCTGGTGGCGTTTGAGCACTGGTTACAGCCGTACCACTGGCAAAGATAACCGGTAACAACAGTGATGTCAGCCAACGCTGACGGTTTTGAATAGTCATACTTCACCCCCGAAAAAATTAATCTGATCCTTTCTGAAATCGCAAAACAAACAACCCCATCGCTAATTAATGACTGGAATTGTCTGTATGGCAGGTACATCCCCATGTACCCATAACTATAGTATATCCCGCTTTTTAGGAATGACATACCCGGTGTGTGTATATAATATACATTCAGATGGGGATATCTGTTCGAAACCGGATTTCAGTGAGTTCCCCGCGCCGTTACAACAGGAGAACCAAGATGATATACCAATATTTTTTCCGTTTTATACTGGTTATAGGCATGTTTTACTGTACCTATGCCCTGGCAGACGACTACTCGTCCTGCAATGAATATTTGCCTGCGCTGCGTCAGATCAATAACCATAAGGTAGGCCCGGAATCCTGCCAGATGCAGCAAATGGAACTGGAGTTTAATGGACATACCTTTATCCGGGCTGATCTGGGCCTGGATGGTACGGTAGAAGGTTATGTAACCCGCGAAGGCAATTACCGGGAGTATCTGACTAACGCACCGGATCTGGTTTTTCCGCAAACTCAGGCGTCCAAACCGGAAATACCCATTCTCGCCATCTCTCATTATGAACGCCTGAGGGGAGCAGCCATACTGCTGGTCTATCCCAAAAACCGGAAAGACTGGAATGGCAAACTGTGGGTCACCGCGCATGGCCGTGGCAGTTCCTTTCATAATGGCTCGCTTAAACTCTGGAACAAATATCTGGATCCAGCGGACCCGCTGGGTGAATTGAACAAGCTCGAACATGTCATGTTGACACAAGGTTATGCACTGGCCGTCACGATGCGAACCAGCGAGGAAAACGTCGGCGAAATCGTGTCCACGCTTGAAGACGGGACAGTGGTCGACTGGGTCGCCTTTAACGACAGTCATTCGTATATCAAGGATTTCACCTATGTTGCAGAAAATGCGATCAATAAACGACTGGGTAAAATACCCACCCGTACCTATTTATATGGCAAGTCAGCCGGTGCCCGGTTGGCGCGCGGTCTTAACTACTATGGAACAACCCTGAATACAGACGGCAAGGGTAAACGTATCTTTGACGGTTTTTTAGTTGACGATGCGGCTGCCGGAACCTGGCTGCCAGTAGTCATGCACGATGGCAAAGATGTACTTCTGCAAACAGATGCAGAAAAACAGGCTTTTGTGCCACAGCTTGAACTGGGCCATCAGGCCTACTCTGCAGTTAACGACCATGATTTACCGGATTTTGTCACGATTGGATTCCTGACCAATAAATACAATAATGCCAGAATCCTGCTGGAGAAGGGCTTGGGTGAAAAATTCCGTTTTTACGAAATCAAACAACTCAGTCATGACGATGGTTCGGCTTTCCCCGAAGGTAAAAAAGGCAAGTTGCAGATCCTGGATTTATCTTTATTGATAGATGGAGCAGTCAACCTGCTGGATCAGTGGGTTGAAGGTGTAAAAATTGCCCCACCCTCTCGTTCTGATTATCTGTTAGTGGGTGATACCAATCAGGACGGTAAACTGGATCGTCCGGCAATCAGCTTCCCTGAGGTCGCGTGTCCACTGGGATACTTTTATCCCTATCCGAAAAGCGGCGTTGGTACGACTTCCTGGGCGGCATTTACCGGTCAGGGTCCGGAACCGCTGGACGAGAATGAAGCCTTTGTCGACATGAACCATTCTGGCACATGGGATTTCAGAGAATCACCTGAGGCTGCCTGGCAACGGTTGGGTCTGTTACAGGCCGGTGAAACACTGACGCCGCAACGCTATATGGAATGCATCAGCAAGTCTGCAACTGAACTGGGTGATGAAGGACTCTTCAGTGCAGATACAGTGAAAAATTATATGGCAAAAGCGTCATCGAAAAATCTGAAGCCGGTATCGGACGATGAGCCTGCGTTAATTCTGTATAACAAATTCTAGGACACACACGGACAAAAAAAGGAGAGCACCTTTGTGGTGCTCCCCTTTCTGAACTGCCTGTTACAGTTTGCTAATAAACCGGGTACTTCGTTTTTATCAGAACGAACCTACAATCTTGAACAATGCGCGTGCGCCGTTATGACCATCTCGCAATTCACGACGTAGCACCGGTGTCAGGGATCTTTCACCGGTATAGATGGTTCTGTCACGTTTGACCCTATTATCGATCATGTTCTGTCCTTCAACACTCATTTTCAGACCAAACCAGCGTGTAGTCTCAATGAATGCCATAACATCATAGCCTTCGTCGAAAATATCCAGTTCGTTAGCCTTGTATAGAGCGCGTTCATCACGCTCGGCTACACCCCAGCCCCAGGAAACCTTTGCACTCTTGATATCCTGACGAAAATCCACATCAAACGCATATCGGTTTTCATTCATTAATGACCAATCACCTCGGAAACCACCCTCACCGGATAGTCTGCGGTCTTCACCCGTAACCGGATCGACCACAGTGGAATCCTGACGACGTGCTCTGAAACTGATCTGCGAACTATCCAGACCGGTCCAGTCCAGTGGTACCGTTGTTTCGACGATCATGCCCCAACGTCTGCCATCACCGATATTGCCTGGCGCTTCAAATGTTGGAGTCAATGGCAGTAAATCCAGCACATCCTTAATCCAGTGGTGGAATGCTGTTACCTTAATTACACCAACCCGGCCGAAACGACGTTCGTGACTTAACTCGGAAATCCAGGTGCTGTCCGGGTGCAGGTTTGGATTACCAAGCGCCACATCATCATCTTCAAATACGGTGGCCGATGTAAAATCGTTAAAGTCCAGTTGTGAGACTTCACGTTCCAGTCGCAGTCGTGTCTGGTTACCCCGGACCGGAGCCCAGGTCAGCACCATGCGTGGTTTCAAAAACTTGAATGAACGTTCCAGCGTGGCGTCACCTGACTGTGAAATGGTGGATCGTTCCAAACCTAATCCAGTCTCAACATCGAGCTTGCCTATTGACCAGCTATCTTGAACCAGATAATTCCATCGCACTTCTTCAACGCGCACATTGCCGCCTGGCACAGCGATTACTTTCGGTCCTTTACCGGTATCATCGGTAAAAACCTGTGAATTATCGAGTACGTTAAACGCTCTTTCGGCATTCGCTTCTATGGCATGGCCTTCGATTCCTGCCCAGTCGAATTCCATGCGGCCAATAAACTCCGTACTGGTGAACTCTTCATCTTCCAGCTGATAGCGGGTCTGTAAACGTGCTGCATTAAAATCACGCTGTGATACGGATGGCTTGCCATCCAGCAGGTTATACAACACGATGGCCTTGCCCAGAAATACCGGCGTCAGTACACGCTCGGCATCCATGCCCAACTCAAGACGCTTGTTACGACGTATCGTCAATATATCCTGATACGTAGTCACACCGGTCAACTGGGACACGCGTGTAGACTGTAATCCCAGATCGCGGTTTTCAATACCGGTTCTGCCGTTTAATTGAACAAATGATTTACCGATCCAGGTGGCGGCATTCAGATAGGCATTGGCATTGGGTCCATCACCCTGATCTTCGTCCGTACGAATTTCGGTCAGTTTTCCTGTGCCGTCATATTTTTTGATTACTCCGGGATCACCCAGATTGGCCCAGCGTGTGTCAAATCCGACGTTATATTCAATATCACCCAAACGATCAGCGAGTGAAATGGAGGCGCCCGGTGACCAACCGACCAGAAAATTCTGGCGGTTTTGCAGTTCCCATCTAACGGTTGCCGGAGCATCTGTGCTCAGTACAACGTTGACAACTTCTACTTGTCCTTGCAGATCGATATCTCTTACGCGTACACGGATCAGTTCAATGCGTTCTACCTGACTCGCCGAAATACGGCCCAGAATGGCTGATGGCAGATCCTGTTTTGCGCTTGGCCGTTTGTCATTAATCAGGATATTGCCAGCGGCTCCACCGAAACCACGTACGCCACCACCATCATTCAGGGTAAAACCTGGCACACGGTTAACCATTTCCAGTGCGGTTTTCGGTTGATATAAAGTAAAAAACTCCTTGGCAAAGGTAACGATTCCATCTGCGGTAGTAACACCTGTTTGTGCGGGCACCTCCTGAACAGGCACCGTAGTCTGTTGTGCATACAGGGGGTTACCATAAACGAAAAGTATTGAGGCAACGATGGTTGAAAGACAAAGACGCAATGAATTCATGCATTTACTCCAGACGGGGTTAAAACAGGTGCAAACTCTACCAGTAAACCGGGCTGATTCCAAACGCATACAGCCATTTCCACTATCAATCCACAATGAATGGAATAGATCTTTGATAGACCGGTTAAACAGACAAAAAAAAGCAGGATGCGATTACTCGCATCCTGCCTCAGATGATATACAACCAAATTAGTGATAGTTATATTCGAATTTCAAACCATACGTCCTGAAATTACTCGGGCTGACGTCCCAAAGAATGGCGCCGGTATGGTCATAATTAAATTCCTTATGAAATTTCTGGACTGGTTCGAGCAGATTACGACCCCAGGCGGCAACACGCCAGACACCTTCGGCATCACCAAAGCCGACACTCAAGCTTATGTCGCCATGTCTGTCCCAAACCACATCCTTGGAGAAGTCCGTGCTGCTTGTGAAATAGCCATCTGACAAAAATCCACGCGCATTAAATGTCATCTCATAGCGATCCATGACCGGTAACTTATAATCGGCCTCGTACGTGAAGCTCCAATCAGGTGTGTATGGTGCTTTTTCGCCGCTTCGATCGATTGTCCCGTTTGGAAGACCATCACTTCCTAAAGTTCCGTCTTTATCACAGCCCAAATCATTTCGTAATCGTTCCGCTGCATTACAGGGAGCTCCCTGGAAGTCCTTCATCACCGCATCCATTAATGCACCAGCAACACTCAGAGTCAGACGATCCGTAGCGGCATAGTCCAGGCTAAATTCCATACCTTTGACCAGCTGGGCACCGGCATTGATGTTCGCATTTGGATCATTGACATTTCCGGTTGCAGCCTGCAGTTGCAGATCCCTGAACTCAGTCTGGAAAAAGGTCAGCTCGTAACGTGCCTGACCATCCAGCAACTTACCCTTTGACCCCAGTTCATAAGTCTCAGAATACTCGTTATTGAACGAGAAGTTGTTGTAATTTGAGTCAATCGAAGTCTGGCCGGTGTCAAACCCACCCAGCTTGAACGACTGTGCCCAGCGCGCAAACATCGAATGATTTTCAGTCGGCGCATAACGCAAGACTACCTGCGGGTCGAACTGATTGCTACCAAAGTCACCGAATTGCGGTCCCTGGGTACTAACCGGACAGAGCGCCGAATCAATTGTTCCATCCGCCTTCCTTTTTATACAGGAATATACCGGCTTGGTCACACCGACTACATTGGCACCAGTAGTACCATTCCAGTTACTCGGTGTGGTCCGAATTACGTTCCACTTGGTGGTATATAACCCGGCAGCAGCGTCATAGGGCAAATAGACATCGACCGTCTTTGGATCCGTGACAGGAATAATAGCGGCAATCTCGGTAGCAGAGAGACCAGTCGTAACTGGCGCGCCATTGATTACCCACTGACGACCATAACCACCGGCAAAGGTATTCTTGTCGATGCTTGCGTAACGACCACCCAGATCGATGGCGGCTTTATTATCCATAAAGTTGAACGTCACTGTACTAAATGCCGTTTTCCAACGGACGTCTTCCCAGACATTGTTCATACGGATACCGGTGAGCAAATTCGCACGCAGGTTACCGGTAACATTATCCAGTGTTGTGTCCTGAACGAAAACTCCCGCCATCCATTCAAACATAACACCGGTAGGCGAGGTAAATCTCAGTTCCGTGCTCCACTGGTCAAATGCAATATGACGGATCTGGTTGTTTTCATAATAGGGTGAATCGAAATTCTCTTCCGATGTTTCGCGATTAAATCCGCTATACGCCGTCAGCCAGTTTGCCTCTACGCCATTATCAAACCCGTAGACAAAGTCCAGGTAGGAATTCTGGTTAGTAATGGTCTCACCACCATCAATGGTATGGAAAGCATCTGTTGGCCCCATCATCGGATCATTATCATCATTGAGAAATGCCTGGCCAACCTTGCGGATATCAAGCATACCTACGTTCGCTGTCGTTTGGCGAATATTGGTGGGGACATCAAAATACGGGCCTTCATTGCTGCGGGTAACATTCGTCTTGAAACAGTCCCCCCCGTCCGTTGTCGGGAGCGGCAGGTGAGGAATGACGGTGCCTTCGCCAAGAGGTGGTTGAGCCCATACTGAAAACGGTTCACCGATTGTTCCGAGTACACCCGTTGCACCAGGTGCCAAGGGTCCATTTCTTCCATAGACCAGTGAATCACCGGTTAGACAAAGCAGCTTGCCTTCACTACCGGCGTTAATTTTCCCCGCTTCATATTTGGCCGTGATTGTAAGATCTTCGTTCGGGGTCCATTGCAGTGTGATGCGTCCGGCAGCGTCATCCTGATGCGGAAATTTATGCTGGTCGACTAAATCAATCAGGTATCCCTCAGTGGTCTGGTATTTGCCAGCAACACGGATACCTAATGTATCGGTAATCGGACCACCGACTCCAAAATTAACTTTTTTGGTATTGTTATTACCCAGTTCGAAATCAGCATTACCTTCCCACTCGGGTGTCGGCTTCTTGCTGGTGATACTGAATGCACCGGCCGTTGCATTATTACCAAAAAACACCGGCTGTGGTCCCTTCAGGATTTCGATACGTTCTACGTCCAGATAGGCATTCTTGGCCTGATCGCCGCGTCCAAAATGGACACCGTCAAGAAAAATAGGAGTGGCCTGTTCCAGCGTCAAGGCATTTCCGGTCGTACCAAAGCCCCGGATCATGATTACAGTCTGATCCTGTTGAGGAAAAGCGATAATGCCTGGGATCATTGAAGCAAGAGTCTCCAGATCACGATAGCCCTGCTTTCTTATATCTGCACCGGTGTAGGCCTCAATGGAGATCGGCACTTCCTGCAGTGATTGTTCACGGCGCTGTGCTGTAACCACGATTTCCTCCAACTGCTGCGCCTGCACGGCTGGAAGTCCAACCCCCAGACCGACCAGCATGGAAACCATCCCAATGCCAAGTTTTTTAGTAACCATCAGCTTCCCCTCTTTAATTTATAATTGTAGAAATAAAAAAATATACTAATAAAAATAATAATAATAAAACTTAAAAATAATAAAACAAAAAAATGTTATATACGTTAGTCAACAGAACCTTTATTAACTATCTTGCCGGTAAATGGCGCAGCGCCTACTTCCAGTAGCAGATCTTCTATTTCCTTACTGGCTTTCGGACGACGGTAACGATCATCATAACGTCCAACCGGGATATTCCGGTAGTAGCGTGCTTCCGGGTCACCCATAGCAATCATCAACGGTGTCATACCGTATCTGTCACCATGATCCAGATCCACTCCTTGTTCATCCAGAAAACGTATCATGTCTTTCCAGGCCAGAGTAACGGCAAAATGCGTGATGTTTCTGCCATCAATCTTACCAGCACCCGGACCATTTTTTGCGTCGTTCGATGTCAGTTCGGCATTTACATTGATTTTACCCAGACTGAGTACAAACTTTGCCGCGGCTATTGCCTGCTGTTCATCCCGGGCATCCTCTTCTGCACCGGCACCGGCTGCCAGCATAAATAATGTGGCACCACCAATGGTTTTCGCATCCTTGTCAGCACCATGATCCAGCAGCAGCTTCATTGATTCGATATCACCTGAGGCAGCAGCTAAAAGTAGTGGCGTGGAGCCTACTACATCGATTTGAGCAGGATCTTCCATCGCTCTGGTCTGGAATGGATTGTCCAGATGAGACCAGGAGTGTTTTACTCTTGGGTCTACCTTGGCACCATGGTCCAGCAATGCCTTGACCACTTTGGGCATGTTATGACGTTCCCAACCATATTTGTCTGTATCAGCAGGCGCCCAGTTATTTACAATCAAAAGACCTTTATGCACGGCAAAATGTAATGGAGCAATACCATACGCATCTGCGATATCCGGATTTGCACCACGCTCAAGCAGATATAAAGCCAACTCTTCATGACCTGCCGCAATGGCAATCAATAAGGCGCTACCTTCTTCCTTGGTTGCAAAATCAATGTCAGCTCCACCTTCGAGCAACGCTTTGGTTGATTCAATATCTCCCTGCTGGGCAGCAAACTGCAAGGCATTAAAACCACCGGTCAATTCGCGAAAACGCAAGGTATCTGGCAGGTTAGTCCCCATCGACCCAGGAGTTTCAATAAAAAATGGCGCAGGTTCAGGGATCAACTTGCTGGTCGCACCGATATTCGCACCTTTTTCTACCAGTAACTTGACGACCTCAGGATGACGCTCAGCGGCAGCCCACATTAAAGCGGTCTGGTCATACTTGTTTTCTTTCGAATTAACATCAGCACCGTTTGCCAGTAATTCACTGACTGCATCAACCGCACCACTACTGGCACAGGTCATCAGTGCCGTTTCACCAGTCCATTTGGCTTTATTAGGATCAGCACCAGCTTTTAATAGTTTGCTGACTATTTCAGAGTTCCGATTGGTGCAGGCCAGATGCAAGGGGGTGACACCATAATCGTTAGCCGTATTCGCATCAGCACCGTCTTTACCAGAGCGAATCAACAAATCAACCATGGCTGTATCGTTATTGGTTACGGCCCAGGCCAGCGCACTGGTTCCATCTGCCTCAACTGCATTTACATCGGCATTTTCCTGAAGCAGAGAATTAACCTGATCCACTTTCCCTGCTCGCGCCGCTTCAATCAGGGCCACATCCGCATCACTGCCTATGGCCATTGACTGTATCGGACACCACAAGGCAACTGCCAATGCCAAACCGACCAGATTTCTATTCAAACGATACATCAAACGACTCCCCCGTTAATCTCTGCCTTAAGCTACAAACTGACTGCCTGGTTTCAGGCAGTGGTCAGTCCCTTCAGAACACCGGTCGCATCACTCTTCTCTGACAGGAATTCCTTTGGTGATACATTAGCCATTTCCATTACGGCCAGATGCAGATTGGATACCGGCTCACTGTTGTAGCGGATGTGGCGTCCACCCACAACATTCTTCACAGTTCCACCAAACACCAGTGTCGGTACATTTGTATGCAGATGCAGGTTGGAATCACTATGTGCACCGCCAGCAACAATAATGGAATGATCCAGTAATGAACCGTCTCCTTCCTTGGTTGCTTTCATTTTGCCAATAAACTCTGCAAATAACTCAGACTGATGTAATTCAATTTTCTTCACCAGCGCAATCGATTCCGCCCTGCCCTTATGGTGCGTCAAGGAATGATGGCCGTCTTTAGCACCCAGCTCCAGATAATTTCTGTCACTTCCTTCATGTCCCAGCATAAATGTAATCATACGAGTCATATCTGTCTGGTAGGCAAGCAGCATCATGTCGAACATTAATCTGGCATGGTCAGCGAATAATACCGGTATGCCGGCAGGTCGTTTGATATTGGTATCTTTCAGACCTTCCTCACCCAGGAACTTCTTTTCGGTGACTTCAATACCACGTTCAATTTCGCGTACTGAGTCAAAATATTCTTCCAGTTTGTGCTTATCTGTGGCATTAACCGACGTCATCAGCCGTTTGACACCCTCACTGACTGAATCCAGTACACTGCTCTTCGACGCGATACGCTCACGTAATGCCTGCTGGCTCAGTGTGTCGGTATCACCAAACAAGCGCTCGAATACCAGACGCGGGTTAACCTGTCTTGGTAAGGGAGTGCTGGGGTTGCGCCAGGAAATAGTGCTGGTGTAATAACCGGCGAGTCCATCAACATTACCACCCGCCCATTCCGGCGGATCCAGACCAAGTTCCAGAGAGGCCAGTGCTGTTTCTTCGCCGATCTGTTTGGCAATGACCTGATCAACAGAGATGCCTACCGTATTGGTTTTCCTTGCCGGAGTCAGTCCTGTCAAATAAGAAGCGCAGGGGCCAGAGTGCGAACCCTGACCAGCTTTGACATCCAGTCCTGTTAACACCAGCATCTTGTCACGATGCGGTGCAAAGGGAGCCAGTGTCGGTGTCAATTCATAACCGGCACCTTCAGTCTTGGGATTCCAGGTTTCCTGAAACCGACCAGTTGGTAAATAAACATAACCAACACGAAACGGTAGGCTAGTGGATGCGGCAAATGCCGGTGTCATTGCGTCCAGAAATGGCAGGGCCATCGCGGCGCCCGTTCCTTTCAGAAAGGTACGACGCGGAATCGCCTTCTTGAATATCATCATGGCTGTGTTCTCCTATTTTGAAATGGTTTGCTTTCTATAATTCCGAGAATCAATGACGACCAGGTATGGCTATCGGCCGTCGATTTATTAAATATTTCACGCACAGTAGGCTGGTCGTAATAATCCAGCTTGCGCCCAAGCGCATAGGTAAGCAGTTTGCTGATAACGGTGTGGACAAACCGATCCTGATGTTTCATTAATTGTTTGCGAAAACCGCTGGCATCTGCAAATTCAGTACTGTCAAACAATATGCCGGAAGAATCTACTTCAGCATTGGCATCATCATACCGGGCACGATAACTGCCGATACCATCAAAATTTTCGAGCGCGAGGCCGATAGGTTCCATCATCTTGTGACAATTGGCGCAAACAGGGTTTTTCCGATGTTCAAGCATCGCCTCTTTCATCGTCAATATCTTGCCTTGCTTGTTTTCAGTCTGCAGTTCAGGTTGAAACGCGTCAGCGGGTGGTGGTGGTGGTGCCATATCCAGCATGTTTTCCAGAACCCATTTACCACGTACAACGGGCGAGGTACGGCTATTGAATGAAGTAACCATCAATAATCCAGCCTTGCCCAACATACCCATCCGATCCGGATTGGTCACAGCAACACGACGGAAATTACTTCCATAAATCTCGGGAATACCATAATGGCGAGCCAGACGATCATTCACATAGGTAAAGTCCGAGGTCAACATGTCGAGCACACTGTGATCTTCACGCAGCATCGTTTGAAACCAGAGTTCCAGCTCTTTTTTCATCGCCACACGTAATGCACCATCAAATTCGGGGAACAAAGCCTTTTGTGGCGCAGCCAAATCCACCTTACGCAGAGCCAGCCATTGTTCACCAAAATTATTAATCAATGAATCAGAGCGGGAATCTGCCATCATTCTCTGAATCTGCTGTTTCATTACACTCTGGTCACGCAAGCGACCTTGTTCAGCCAGCCCGAGCAACTCGTCATCCGGAATACTGCTCCACAAGAAAAATGACAATCGTGATGCCAGATCAAGATCACTTACCGGATAAACTGAACCCGGGGCAAGCTTTGCCGGCTCCTGTTCGATACGGAACAAAAATTCCGGTCCGGCCAAAACTCTTTGCATGGCCAATTCGATACCTGCATCAAAACCACCCGCCTTTGCTCCTTTCTCGTAGAGTTCGAGCAAGCTGTTCATTTCATCCTTCTGCACAGGTCGACGATATGCACGATGCGCTATCGTTGACAGGATATTATGGGCACAGGTCAGGTTTTCAGTAGCGGACTTTGGTGTGCAGGAAAAAATCCGTTGACGACTCGGTGTCTGACTCACTTCAGTTTTACCGAATGGGCCAGTAATCACCACGCTGTCAACGGCTGCATCACCACCTTTGTAATTGGCCGTGTCTACCAGTTGAAGTTCGGGAGTTTCATAACCAGGAGTTTTTGCCCTGTCATCCGGGAAAGTCACACCAACCAGATGTGTACCCGCATCCATGGTAAATTTGATTTCAAAATCCTTGTCGGCTGCCATCTCATATCCGAGCTGGTCGGCATCGCCAGCAAAGTCAGGATTTTGACTCATCGTAAAAACTGGTCCAGTCCGTCCTAAAAACTTTCCGCCTACACTAAACTTATGCTCCAGTTTACGATCAAGCCGGACTTCTAATTGCTGTTCCCTGCGCAAGCCACGAATAAATCCTTCCATGTTTCTGGCAAGCTTGACGCGCAATGTGTATTCGCCTTTCATCGGGAAATAATGCTTAACGGAGAGCCCTCCACGAGACCCAAACGGAAGGTCATCACTCATTTGGCTGCGCTGCATATTTTCTTCAGACACCGTATAGGTATCACTGACCGGCAACATATTCGATGGACCAATTGCCAGATGGCTTATCTTGCTGGCAGCCATTACATACTGTTCCATCAGTAACGGTGATACCGCGAGCACTTCAGCGATATTATCAAACCCGGCTTCCACATTATCCGGCGGTAACAGTGCATTTACATTCACTTCGATATTCAAAAGATCGCGAACTGAATTCGTGTATTCGGTACGGTTCAAACGATGAATGGTCGGCCGACCAGGTTCCGGATTGGCTACAGCAAGCTTGTCCAGTCCATTACTCAGATACGCCAGGACAGCCTGGTATTCCGGTTCAGTGGGTCGTACCGGCATGCCTACGGGAGGCATCGCACGCAAGGTTAACTTGGTAATCACCTTTTCCCACAACTGGGGGTTCTTGCTTAAATCTTCGATATTGGCTTCATCAAGCAGCACATTGGCGGTCTTCAACGTACTGTTATGGCAGGTGACACAATTGCGATCTAGCAGGGCGCGAAAATCCTTGGCTGTAGAAAGTTGTTGGGCAGATACAAAACTGGTTCCAACAAAGATACAAAACAAACCGGAAGCAACAATCCGTTTGAACATGGTATTTGATTTAACTCTGAACATTTCCAACAAGGGCCCCCGCCAAAACTACTGAAAATTTCTGAAAGAAAAACTGAAAAAAACCGCTACTTCAACCGATATTTAACATCAAATTACTTCTGTAAACAAGGTAATTATAGGTAATAAAAACCATTCATGATTACCAGGATTTGCGTTTGGTTTTACAAATTTCTTGTCACCAGATTTGGTGCGTCGCAACAAGAAGTTCGGATATAAACATTAATGGTTGAGATACATAAAAAAAAACCGGGGTACATTGCTGCACCCCGGCTGATTATGACGATATTACTGATTATTTTTACTGATAGTTGTACTGCAACTTGATGCCATAGGAAGCATACGAGTTCGGGCTCACACCGGTAATCAGCAACCCTGTCGGGAAAATATCATACTGAGGATGATATTTCTGATGGGCTTCAAACAGGTTGCGACCATACAGCGACACTGACCAGACATCATCCATATCACCAAAACCGATGACTAGATTCAGATCGCCATGCTTGTCCCACGAGTTGGTCAGCGTAAAGCCGTTATAGTCCGAGATGTAGCCATCAGAATAAAAGCCTTTCGCATTAAAGGTGGCCTTATAGGTATCAAACACCGGCATCCAGTAATCCAGGTCGGCAACGAATTTCCACTTCGGAGTACGCGGGGCGGTCGCGCCGGTACGGTCAATCCTGAAATCCGCAGTTGCAGTTGGTGCGGCTATGTTTGCACAACCTGAAGTGGCAATATTCACCACTTCTTCCTGGGTACAGGGTACGTTGGTAAAGTCCGTCATTTCACCGTCGAGGAACGCACCACCCAGACCAAAGGTCAGCTGATCGGTCACAGCAAAGTTATTGCTGAATTCCAGACCACGAACACGCTGTCCACCGGCGTTCAGGTTGGCAAACGGATCATCCGGATTTGGCGTTGCAATCGACAACTGCAAGCCCTTGAACGTCAGCGTAAACAAGGTGGCATCAAACCGTCCACGTCCATCCAGATAGCTACCCTTGGCACCGAGTTCATATGTCTCTGCCATTTCCGGACCGAAGGTATAAGCCGCCAATGTATTTGGAATGGATGTCTGTCCGGTATCAAATCCACCGGCCTTGAACGCTTCCGCATATTTACCATACAGGGTCAAATCTTCTGACGGTCTGTAGCTCAACACCACCTGCGGGTCATATTCGGTACCGCTGATGTTTTCCTTGAACGGTCCTTCACGTGCATCAAAGTTAGGCTGGGTCAAACCAATGGCATGAGCCTGTGACGGTAACCAGTTTGGCGGAATTTCACGTGAATCACCACTGGTGTAACTGCTGACACCTGGTACTTCACGTGTTGGACCCTTATCGCCAGTTGCACGCTGTGTACTGATATACAAGGTAGTCCACAAGTTGGACATATCCACCGGATCGTCCGTGAAGAATCTGACCTGGTTAGCAGTTAATTTTACTGCCCTGTCATGGGTGCCAGTACAGGCTGCGATGATTGCCGCTGTTGGGCTGGCATTCTGGTTTACAGAATCCGGATCACATGGCTGACTGTTATATACCCAGGTCGCTCCGTAACCACGGACATAGGTGGTTTTATCCAGATTCGCCGCACGACCACCGAGTTCGATGGTAGCCTTGTTGTCCATGAAGTTAAACTTGATATCACCAAACAACGACTTCCACTCCTGATCTTCCCAGACATTGTTAAAGCGTTGAGGGGTAAGCAGGTTGGCGCGCAAGCTGGATGAAAACACGTCCAGATCACCCTGCTGATAGAATGTACCGACATACCATTCAATCTTGCCACCCGTGGCAGAACTGACACGTATTTCGCCACTCCACTGGTCATAATCTTCTTCACGACCCTGGAAGTTGATAAAGGAATAAGCATAGCGATTATCACGTACATAGTTACGCAGATAATTTACATACGCAATGTTACCGGCAACGTTAATACCATTATCAGCGGCGTATTCAAAGGCCAATGTAGATGTCAGGTTATCCAGATCTTCATAACCCTGAATACCCTTGTTGTCAGAATCCTGGCTAAGAACAAATCCTTCTGCGGCTTCACGTACATCAATCGAACCATAGATTGAATTGTTTTCACGTACATAATCGGGCAGTGGATAGTATGGGCCACCGGCACTCACACCATTGGTACTACTGTAGCAATCGTGGTTAATTGGTAACGTCAGCGGAGTACTCCAACCTTCACCAGCCGGAGGTGCAGCATAAATTGAGCGTTCATCACCTATAACACCGGTATTGCCATTTGCACCAGCTACACCAGGACCACTGCGACCAAAGATCAAATCGTCACCTTTGGTGTAACAGATAGCATTAGCTTCAGCATCTTTACGCAACCGGGCCACGTCTACCTTACCAGTAAAGGTCAGCTGCTCACTCGGCAACCACATCATGGTCAAACGACCGCCCATATCCTGAAATGCACCCAGCGGTTCGCCAGATAGAATATCTCTCAGGTAGCCAGCTGTGTCTTCATATTTACCGGCAACACGCATACGCCAGGTGTCATTGATTGGGCCACCGATACCACCGGAAACATCCGTAGTACTGTTATTGCCGTACTCAATATCCAGATCACCTTCCCAGGTATCGCCTGGTTTTTTGCTGGTGATGTTAAAAGCACCGGCTGTGGCATTCTGGCCAAAATATACCGGCTGGGGTCCTTTCAAGACTTCAACGGACTGTACATCCATAAATGCCGTTTTCATCATCGACATTCTGGCAAAGTGCACACCGTCAACGAAAATCGGGGTAGCTGATTCAATCGTTACCAGGTTACCGGTGGAACCAAAACCACGTATGGCGATGGCCGGCCCGATAATGCTTTCTTGATCAACGTTTACAGTGGGTGAAAAGGCAGCTAATGCATTCAGGTCACGATAACCCTGTCTGGTCATTTCCTTGGCGCCAATGGCTTCCATGGAAATCGGCACTTCCTGTAATGACTGTTCGCGGCGTTGCGCGGTTACAATAATTTCTTCCAGCGCCTGTGCATGCAGCATGTTCGGGCTGAAAACAAGTATTGAAGTTATAGCGCTAATAAATGCCTTTAGGCAATTATTCATGCTCATAATACCCCCTGTTTTATAAAAAAATGTAGATTACTGGTTACGGCAGTGAACCTGCAGTTGTTGCAGATCTGGATACCTATGGTAAAAATATCACAGCAGCAAGCTATTGAATAGTGTTTTTTACAAACAGATGACAGCACCGAGTGATACGGTTCTGTTTAGTCCAGTAGTTCCGGATAGACATGGGCATCAGACTGCGTACGAAGTTTTTGGATCAGATCGTTTATGTAATGGGACGTACCCACCGCATCAGTCGGTGATAGATGGCTTTCATTAATTAGAGTCTGTTTGACCTTGCGCAGTATCAACTGCTCATGCAAATAGGTTTTAATCCGGAGATCTTCGTCCGCACTAAACGCTGGTGTGGCGCCATACTGCTGTTGCAGACCGTCAAGATAATCTGTTACTGCAGTGTTGATTTCTGGTTCCGATACCGTGATATTTCGCTGGCTCGCCAGCTGAAGCAGTAACATTTCTGCAACACGGTTTTGCAAAAACCGTTCGCGCAGATCCCGTATCTGCATTCCACTTTTGATGGGTGTGGCATCCTGTACTGCACTCATTACCATCGCTAAATCAAACTGCTGACCGAATTCACTTCGAGTCATTTGACTATTCCCAATCTGGAGCACAATCGGATCCTCGTCACCAAAGACAGTGGGTATTGCTACAGACAATAACAAACAAATTAAACAATTAATGACAGTTTGATTTGATCGGTGTTTATAAAAAAAAGCTGTCATGGAATAAACGTCAAGAGGACTTATTGAATTGCAGGTTGGCGAAAAAATCAGGGATATCCGGCTGATGCCGGATATCCCTGTGTACAATGTCAGGCTATCTTATTTGCCTGCTTTAATCGCCGGCTTGAAATCAGGATCCTGATAGGACACCTTATCTGCCAGCACAGTCATAACTACCTTGTTATCTCGGATGGTCTGATTGTCGCCATCGAGGTAGGGTTTGTCAGCCACGATGAAGTCAGCATTTTTGCCTACTTCCAGACTGCCTACCTTGTTTTCTGCAAACAGGAATTCTGCTGAACGGTAGGTAAAGAGTTTCAATGCAGTAACACGATCAATACCTTCTTCCGGATTCAAGACTTCACCTTCACCAAACTTGGCAGGTGGTCCGCGTCCTTCATCCTTACCCTTGGCAATTTCACGGTTAACAAACACATCCAGAATTCCAAAGTAGGTTTTCGGATTCGGATGACCGGTTTCACTCTCGCCTACCACATTGACACCAGCATCCAGCAAGGTCTTGACCGGGCCGATAAACTTGAAGCCAGCTTCACCATAATTCTGGCGGGCATTGTCAGGTTCAATTGCCAGCGCACGGCGCAGGTTAATTGGCAGAAACAAATTGTATTTAACCATGGAGGCAACCACATCGGGTACCGCGCCAGTCATGGTGCCATGAGCAAATCCATGACGGGAGCCTCGTACATATTCCAATGTCAGGAATTTCGGATCCGCTTTCATGAACTCTTCAAGATGTTGCACGAACAGGCGGATAGCGTTACTGCCCACACCGTGCACACCCGCAAAACGCCAGCCGGATTTGACACCACGCATCAGCGCCTTGACCGTTGCTGAATTGAAGTCCGGGCATATTTCCAGAATTTCCTTCACCTGGCGTACATCGACACCCGGTTTGGCAGGCAAGTCATTACCCAGACAACCGCGGTTTGGAGCATCCCAATCGCCTTCACTGGCCATACCGTGTAACCACAACCAATCGTTATAGTCAGCGGTGTTCCACAGCGCACCGGCGTTATCATACAAACCCATCGCCGCCGCTTCAGGGATCGCCTGTCTGGCCAGATCGTAGGCATAAGCAAAGCGTATCGGCAGACGTCCTTCCTGACGCATCATGTAATGGTAGGCCGTAACCTGTGCATTCGTATTCAACCTCGAACCGAACGTGGTCATGCCGCCTTTGCTGTAATAATCGTCGACCAGCTTGCGGAAACCTTCGCCATACTGGGCCGGGGTCGGCTGTTCCATCAATAACTGATCCAGATGGGAACGCAATGGGCTCTGGGTAATAATTCCTCTACCACCCGCATTCTCCATGCCGCGCGACTGATTATTAACCGACTCTTCAAAGTCTGGCCACATTTCCAGGATTTTATCCATCGCGTTCTGGTTGAACAGCATCACACGATGACTTGCCTGAACCGGCACATTAACAAATGTCAATGCCAGAAAAATGGCACCCAGCCCAATTTTATGCATTTTTAATATATTCATCTCACCACTCCTATTTCAATTCGATAACCTGTTTGGTTACTGACTGTCCATCCGGGCCCACGGTAATATGGAACCAGGTATTTTTCTTGGGGGCTTCCAGAATCGATGACGCACTGGACAGCACAAACGGATAGTCCGAAACAATCTCCGTCACGTCTTCCTTGGTGATACTGACATCACTCAGCTTGGGCGCACTCATCAGTGTGGACACATCTGCTGGTGTGGCAAAACCGAGCTCGGGATTATGTACCAGTGCGATATTAATCCATTCTGTTGGTTCCGGCTTCACCGTGGCCAGCAATACCTGCATGGCCTTGGCCACCTTGGCCATGGTTTCGTCTTCATTGGCACCAACATCCAGACTGAGTGCATAGCCAACCGGGGTATTACGTAAATGGAATATTTCGCGAGCGAAACTTTCGGCCTCACCCATCGGGTGGACATGGCTTTCAACTATACCCGGCAACACGGTCTTGCCTTGCAGGTCGACTATCTTCGTCTTCGGTCCGGCCATTTTCATCATCGCATCGTTGGTTCCAAGCGCGATGATTTTTTCGTCACGAACGGCCATCGCCTGGACTATTGTGCCCGGGTTGTCGTTCATTTTGTGTTCATCCAGCGTGACGATGGTGGCATTAGTATAGACGGTATCTGCATACATCAGGATTTCCGCCGGTAAGGACTGGGCTGCCAGTCTTGCGCTGGACAGCGCAAGCAACAGTCCAAATAATTGAATCAAAACTGAATACTGCCGAAGTTTCATATTTCTCTCTCCCAAACATGATGATAATTTCAGGGAGTGGTAAAGCAACCAGCCATAGGTAAAAAAACAGCGAGACTCGCCGAATGGTACCAGCCAACCGTTGATTTACAGATTCCGTGAACCGGATATCCGTTACGCCCCCTCCTGCTACTCTTATAGTCTGTGACTAAGCCTGAAGGAAGTCAACAAAACCGTATTTTTTCCTTATTGTCGAAGGCTGTCCTGATTTGCAGTCGAGCTGGAATCATTTACTCATCAGGTATCGGGACACCCAAAAAAAACTGGCTATGATCTGCACAAGACTTGTGAATCCGCCAGATCTATTATTTGCCTCTGGATTTCAGCAATGCATCCAGTTTTGGATATACGCGCCGGGTATTTGCTTCAAAAACCTTGTTACGGTTTTCTGGTGATAGTCCCAAAGCATCAATATAGCGCTTGGTATCATCGAACTGGTGCCCGGTCTCGGGATCAACACATTTGACCGCGCCGAACATTTCCGAGGCAAACAGGATATTGTTGATATCTATCACACGGAACAACAAATCAATGCCAGCCTGATGGTAGACACAGGTATCAAAATATACATTGCGCATGACATGGGTCGAAAGCAATGGTCGTTTAAGCATGTCAGCAAGTCCGCGATACCTGCCCCAGTGATACGGAACCGCGCCGCCACCGTGCGGAATAATAAATCTCAAATCCGGAAAATCACGGAACAGATCTCCCTGTATAAATTGCATGAACGCAGTGGTGTCTGCGTTGATATAGTGCGCACCGGTCGGATGAAAGTTCGGATTACAGGAACCCGACACATGGATCATTGCCGGCACATTCAGTTCTACCATCTTTTCATAGAACGGATACCAGGATTTGTCAGTCAAGGGCGCACCACTCCAGTGCCCACCGGACACATCGGGATTCAGGTTACAGCCGACAAAACCCAGTTCATTGATACAACGTTCGAGTTCTTCAATGGAGTTTCGAATTGAAACACCATTGGATTGAGGTAACTGACAAACACCAGCGAAATTATCCGGAAACAGATCGACCACGCGCTTGATCAAATCATTACATATTCGGGTCCAGGACTTAGACACGGCCTCATCACCGATATGATGCCCCATACCAACTGCTCGTGGAGAAAAGATGGTCATGTCCGCACCACGTTCACGTATTACTTTTAGCTGATTCAGCTCGATACTGTCACGTATCTGATCATCCGATATGACCGCCAGTTTGGCCGCAGGCAAGGAAGCATTACCAAAATGGGCAATCTGTGCGTCACGAAAGTCAGTCAGTTGCTGTGGTGCCGTAGTGTAGTGGCCATGGCAATCAATAATCATTGTAATCTTTTCTCCATCTGTTTCTTAATTAGTAGAACCTATCTCAAAATCCAGCGAGCGCAGGTGAGACAAGGCAAAAATGGACGAGAAGGCGGAGTTTACACGACAGTTTGCCGCTTCGCAGCCCCGCATTTCGAGTCCATTATTTAACGCAGTATCACCAAGCGCAGCTATTTTGAGGAAGGTTCTTTCCGGTCCGGGTATTTCAGGCCCTTGGCAGCCAGCGCCGGACGCATATTATTCATGTCGAGACCCAGTTCGCCCGCCGCATAACGTTTGCGAATACCTGCCTCCTTTTCCTCACGCTGGGCAGACTTGGTAAGGATATCAGCCGCTTCATGGCGCTCAACAATGACCACACCATCATCATCGGCAATGATCGCATCGCCCGGATGAACAATCTGTCCACCGCAGACGATCGGAATATTCACATCTCCGACGACTTCTTTCACCGTCCCCTGTGCCGAGATGCATTTTGACCAGACCGCGAACCCCATTTCTTTCAGTTCAGCAATATCACGCACACCCGCATCAATGACCAGTGCACGTACACCCTTTGACATCATCAACGTTGCGAGCAGATCGCCGAAATAACCTGCATCTGAATACGAGGTGGGTGCCACGACCAGGATGTCCCCGGGTTTGACGATTTCCGCCGCAACATGAATCATCCAGTTATCGCACGGAGCAACAGAAACAGTGACTGCCGTTCCCGAGATGCGGGTGCCTGAATAGATCGGCCGCATGTACGGGGCCATCAGACCCTTGCGGCCCTGTGCCTCGTGTATAGTGGCTACGCCGAATTTACCGAGTTCTTTTACCGTGTTTGCATCGGTGCGGGTAATGTTTTCATAAGCGACGCCCATCTTGTTCTCCTGCTGGTTTTTTAGTCTTGTCGGACCTGCTTCAGATTAGGGCCAGGCTGCCGGGGTGTAGCCCTTTTTTATAGCTAATCGGGCAAACAACAACCTGGAAATGAAAAAAAGCCGGGACGGTTTACCGTCCCGGCTGCACTCCATCTAGTTCATCCAGGGCATCAATGAAACGTGAATAACACCCTCACTGCCACCGACCGCCTTGATGGCAAGATCCGTGTCCTTCAAACCGAAACGGTGAGTCGTGATCAGGTTCAGCGGGAATCGATCCGATGTGAGCTGCTTCAATGCCAGTTCACAGGAAAGATAGTTGTGACCGCGCGCGCTCTTGATCGTAATGTACTTGTTTGCAACCTTGCCAATCGGGAAGTCAGGGAACTGGCCAATCTCTCCCTGGATCAGCATCGTACCGCCCTTGCGCTTAAGCGCATCGATACCGAGCAGGTCCGGCCTGGTGCCAGCGCCGGCGGTACAATCGAGCGCCACGTCAACACCTTCGTTACCGGTAATATCCATAATGCGTGTGAGTGGATCTTCCTTCTGAACGTCAATGACATAATCCGCACCGAGTTTCAACGCCACATCCATACGTGCCTTGTCCTTGGTCGTACCGGTTACAATGATCAGCGATGCGCCGGCCTGTTTGCAGGCAACGACCTGGGACAGACCCTGCTGGCCTGGACCCTGGATCAGTACGCGGGAATAATAGCCGACGCCACAATCAAACAGAGCCCATTGAATACCATTGGACATCGGTGTTACGACACCGGCCAGTTCAGGCGATACTCCCGTCGGGACCTTGTGTACTACTGAGTTCCAGGGCAAATACATATACTGGGCAAAACCTCCCCACAGATGAGGATCACGGTTCGCGCTGCTATAACCATAGCGCAGCCCATTCGGGTTCTTGCGCCAATCGGTCGCCTGACACAAGCGGTATTCACCCTTGTGGCACCATTCACAGCGGAAACAGGGAACATAATGTTCAACGAAAACGAGATCGCCTTCTTTTAGTCCCTTGCGCTCAAGAAACTGCTTGCCGGCCTTGGCGATATAACCAATGTTTTCATGGCCCATGATGACCGGGTCAGTGATCGGTGGTTTGGCGTAGAACTTCACATCGGTGCCGCAAATACCGGCCACTTCCATTTTTAGCAATGCACCGTCATCGGGAACTGCGGGCATCGGATATTCACGCAATTCGGTTTTATGGGCGCCGGTTCGTACGGCTGCCAGAACTTGTTCAGTCAATGGATTTATCCTCTTGAGGTTGGGACAGTAATTCGTATCTGATTGCATAGTAACAACTGGACTTTGCATAATCAAGATGATGTCAGTACACGCAACTTTTTCGGTACTTGCTGTACCGGAACCAGGCTGCAAGTCAGAGCATCTGTGTCAGGTATCTGGTGGTATTAACCACCTCACTTGTAATTGAATCGCCACCTGCACTACCTGTGTCAGCGACAGAGTTTTATTTACTCTCAGGACAACAACTGATAAAATTCCTGCGCTTAAAAACGCCGGGTAAGTCTCTGCTGATACAGTCCATTTTTCTGGTCACACCGTCTCTCCGGATTATCTGACTTAGACTTGTCTGAGAGCGGTTTGAAATACAAAAAAGTGTCATCAGAACCTAGTCCGATTCCCCGAATTCGTTTCAACAGGCCAGCTTCACCTTGCTGCCTGATCACATGTTGGCTCTTATATTAGGACGTATTGAATGCAATATTACACCCTGTTGATGTTTGGATTCCTGATAGGCATGCAGCATGCCCTTGAAGCGGATCATCTTGCAGCGGTGGCAACCATGAGTACCGGAAAAACCTCCAGGCGGGCACTTATTTTACGCGGTAGTGTCTGGGGACTGGGCCACACCTTTACCCTGCTGACGATTTGTGGCTCGCTGCTGATCTGGGGTGGTGCCATATCTGCGCATACACAGTCACTGCTGGAGTTTGCGGTTGGAGTGATGGTGGTTCTGCTTGGAATTAACGTGCTGTTCCGACTGCTACAAAAGCGACCACATTTCCATATACATCATCATGATGCCGGCATACGACACGTGCATGCCCACTCCCACCAGAATGATCTGGCTCCTCACAAGAACAGCCCGCACCCACATCCGCACCACAGCCTGGGACTGGGTCGTGCCATGTTGATCGGCATGATGCACGGTACGGCAGGATCGGCAGGCATGTTGATTCTGGCAGCCGGTAGCGGCACAGTCATGAATGCAATCGGTTATGTGCTCGCTTTTGGCGCCGGCTCAATCCTGGGTATGGCAGCCTTATCGTTTGTCGCTTCCTATCCACTCAGGTTTCTGGAAAAAAATGCAAGCTGGATTAATACAGCCGGATTAGCCACAGTCGGATGTGCTGCCGTGATCATCGGTATGGGACTGGTTGTTGAAAACTGGTTGGCTCTCTGACCTGTGTCTACTGGCACCTATCAGTCTCAGGCAACGCTGGAATTGATCCAGGCCATTACCATACTTGAACGTCTGGGCATCATCGATTTTAACGGCCATTTCAGTGTACGTCTGTCGGACGGCAATATACTGATCAACTCTGGAAACTCCGTTCGCTGTGCGCTTGGTACTGACGACTTTGTCGTCGTCACTGCAGAGGGAGGTGTTGTGGATGGCGCACCGACACCACCGGCTGAATTACCCTTACATCTGGCCATTTATCAATCCAGACCGGATGTTAAGGCTGTCGTCCACGGTCATCCAGAATGGTCAACGCTGTTGTCCAGCGCGGGGCGAGACTATCAGGTAACCATGCCCCAGGGTGCCTTGCTGGGCAACGTACCTGTATTTGCCTCCCCCATGTCTGTTAATAACTCACGTATTGCTGCAGCAGTTGCCAGCAAACTGGGGGATGGTAGAGCGGCATTGCTACGAGCACACGGTGTGGTCGTTGCCGGTAAAGATGTGCTGGAGACAGCCGTGATGGCTATTTATCTGGAATTAAATGCAGAACGCCAGGTGCGGGCAGCCATGTTTGGTGAACCCTATGTGTTTTCTGCAGAAGAATCGAATTCGTTACGAGCCAGCCTGGAAAAACGTGGCCTGTTTGAGAAATGCTGGAATTACTATCTGGCCAAATTTGGCCTGGTCAAACCGTCCTGATATCGATGAAATTCTGCCCGGGAGTCCTGTGCTATGTGTGGTGATGACGAAGAACATGATCATGAACACGGCCACCTGGACGATGCATTGTTTCATCGTTTCCTGCATCTGACGGGCGACTATAATATCGAGGTGACGGCCTCAGCCAATGGTGCACCGGCTTCACTGGCCGATGAAAAGATTCGCACAAGCTATCTGGAAGGACTGTTCCGCGCCGGCCTGACCCGTGCAGTGAATGATGCAGCCAGCCTGCCGGAAGGAGACCGCATGGATGCTATCTCCGGGCAATCCATCGTGTTTGCCAGACTGGCCGGGATTTTGGCCGGACTGTTTCCTGCAGATTCGGATCAGTTTCACACCATTGTCAGCGCCATGATGCAGGGATATAACGAATCATCCCGACTGAATTAGTCAGATCCTTCGTTGCTTTCAAAATCAGCTGGGCGATTGCCTGATCGAGGTGAGTTGTAACAAGTAAAAATCAATCCGTACAAAAAAAACAGATAAATGACAGAACCCAGTAAAAATACCCGGATGTCAACCTTGCTGAAAGCAAGCTTTGACAAACCATTCTGGTTTTTTTTCAGTTTTGCCACACTGATGGGTACGCTTTGCTACTTTATACTCGGTCCGGATGATTTCCTGATTGCCATCCGGAACGATGTAGGCGAACTATTGGGAATATTGCCACGTATGGTTGAGATCAGGCTGTTACTGGCCGGCGTCATCTGGATGATGCCACCGGGCAAATTCGAAAGTCTGGTTGGTCGTTATCGTGGGTTCAGCGGCATGTTGCTCGCCGAGTTTGCCGGCATCATTACTCCAGGCGGCCCATCGGCAGCCTTTCCGTTTCTGGCGATAATTGGGCGTGCCGGAGCTGACCGCGGAATTATGGTTTGCTATATCACCAGCTGGGCATTAATTGGCGTGCAACGGATCATGGTCTGGGATCTGCCCTTTATGGGAGCGGAAAATACCTTAACCAGATTAGTTGTCAGTTTGCCGTTACCGCTGCTGGCAGGTTTGATTGCAAATCAACTGCGATTTAAACCGATCTTTGGCGGCACACCTGCATCACAGGACCAGAATCCATCATGAGTACACTCACACTGGTAATGTATGCGATTCCCGTGGTTTTATGCCTGTATGCTTTGACCCGCGCCGATAAAAGTTTCCAGAGGGGTATTGTAGATAGCCTGGAGCAGTTCATTATTATCTTGCCACGTATGACCTGTGCATTAGTCGGGGCTGAATTCATGGCCATGTTGATCCCAACCAAAATAATCAGCAACCTGCTCGGCGCGGATGCCGGTTTTTTGGGAATACTGATAGGCAGCGTGATAGGCATGATGGTGCCTTCAGGACCCGTCATCTCGTTTTCAATTGCCGCCACCTTGCTACATGCGGGCGCTTCTGTACCCGCAATCATGTCGTTTTTAACAGCCTGGAGTCTGTTTTCAGCGCATCGGATCATCATTTATGAAGTACCCATGTTGGGCCTGCCATTTGTCCGTCTGCGTCTGACATCTGTGTTGATTCTGCCCATACTGTCAGGTATCTTGGCATTGGTTGTGGCAACCATCTTGTCCTTGCTCAGATCATGAACCAGAACAGGTCAATTTCCGATAATTCATACTTCCGGCACCTTATCATCATACCCCTGGACTGACAGTTTCATTCTGTCCTGGGCTGAATTAACTTGGCAGGAACTAAGACGAGTAATGTAATATATCGATACAAGTAGAAGGAGGTAGTATGAGCACGACACACACTGAACCGGAAGGCGAAAAAGAAGTAGCTTGGGAACGTTGGACCAAGAAACGTACCTTTGTCCGCGCACTGGAAGGCACCTATGGTGAACTGGTCAAGGAACTGTTTACACAGCCACGCATCTATCCAACTCAGGATCTTAAATGGAAAGGTGGCCCGCAGAATTATGGCAAAAAGGTAATCAATCCTCAGTCGGCCAAGATTGCACAATCGATTGAAACCCATATTGATGTTTATGCACCCGGTGGACACGGCCAACGTCATGGCCACATGAACAGTGCGGTATTTTTTGTGCTAAAAGGCAAGGGTCATGATGTACATGATGGCCAACGAATCGATTGGGAAACAGGGGACGCCATGATCGTGGAAAACGGTTGTGTTCATCAGCATTTTTCCGATGACAAGGACGGTGAATGTATTGTGCTCATTATGAAAGCCAAACCATTATTCCTGTTTATGCATCTGATTTTCCAGCAGGTAGTAGAGTATCCGCCGAAAGTACCGGTACCGGGCCAGGAACACTACACACCACCGGCCTCCCTCTAGGCCCTATCCTTAATTCGACTAACGGGGACACATTCAATGAGTACTAATACACCTTTTGCCGATCCGACTGAACGCCAGCGTGCACGTTCAGGAGTCAATGCCGATTTTTATACAAAGGCACTCGAAGCATCCAAACAGTTCCGTGCTGAATACAAACAACGTAAAAAAGCCGTCAAGTGGAACGAAATGCCCATGGAACGTACTGCGGACGGGCTAATTAAACATATTATTAATGAAGGAATGAACACGACGGAATGCTGCCTGGATATTTATATGCAGTTCATTGCCCCGACAAGTTCAACCGGTACCAGTCGCCATCTGACGGAAGAGGTGGCATTTGTCATTGAAGGTAATGGCTATGACCTGCATTATGATGTCAAATTCAAATGTGATGTAGAGTTCGAATGGCAGTGGGAAACTACACCAAAGAAATTCGAGTGGGGCGCAGGTGATTTTATCTATATCCCCCCTTACTGTGCACACAAGCGCTTCAACTCCGACCCGAAAACCGAAGCGCGTGTTGTGGTGATAAATAGCCGGATGATGAAGGCGATCGGTTTTGACTGGTTTGACCAGCTTGAACCGGCGAAAGGATTCGAAGATCTCTGGGTACCCCCGGCAGACTAGACCTGAAACGCCCGGAGCATATCCGGGCTATTTTAACAAACCGGAGTTCAGACTTTTTTACTATAAACACATGAGGCTACCTATGATATCCAGAAGCTTGTTAATCGGACTGGCACTCGTTGGACTGGTTGGTTGTGATTCTTCCACTTCAACTTCCACGACAGACGCCGCCACATCTGCACCGGCAACAGCCAGTGCACCGGCTGCTCCTGCCAAACCGGCCAATCCCTATGCGGGCAAAAACGTTACCTACATCGTAACGACAAATGCCGGTGGCGGCTATGACGCCTATGCCAGACTGATTGGCAAATATCTCGCCAAATATCTGGGCGCAGAAAATGTCATTATCGAAAACATTCCAGGCGCCGGTCATATCGTTGGCACCAATACGCTGTGGAAAGCCAAACCGGACGGTATGACTATTGGCACCTTTAACGCCGGACTGATCTATAACCAGATTCTGGCCAGAGATACCATGCAGTTTGATTTGAAACAGTTCACCTGGATTGGCAAGGCAGCAGGTGAACCACGTTCTATCGTGGTGTCAAAATCGTGCCCGGTACAATCGATGCAGGACCTGCTGAACTCGAAAGAGACGATCAAATTCTCCTCAGCCGGCATTGGCTCCGCATCCTATACCGAAACCAAACTGCTGGCTGAAGCACTGAAACTTCCACTGGAAGTTTTGCCTGGCTTCGACGGTACTGAAGGCGAAATGTCGATGATGCGCGGAGAAGTATGCGGCCAGTTTGGCTCAACCAGCTCGCTACAACCGTTTGTGAACGCTGGAGAAGGTCATTTCATCCTGACCGTGGGTGGTACGATTGAAGGGGTTCCCAATGTCTGGGAGTTTGTGAAGGACGGCGACGACCATGCCAAAGGAATTATTTCGCTCGTTGAAGCACTGGCCAAACTGGGTCGTGTTACCGCCGCCCCCCCAGGCCTGCCAAAAGAATTGTATGAACAACTGTTGGCCGCCTACAAGTCATCACTCACTGATCCTGCGTTTTTAGCAGAAGCAGAGAAACTGGGTTACCCCATCGAGACTGGCTACGGTGAAGATGTACATACGCTGGTAGTCAACGCGCTGAACCAGTCACCTGCGACAGTCGAGTTGCTTTCACAGACGATGAAGATCGAAGAAGAATAATTAAACCTGTTGCGGTGCCCGGTGCAATACCGGGCATCGGTAGTTCTTCTGGCAGTACAATTTGGGTATGATTTCGGGAAATTAATTCACAGCGTAAATACTTAAGGCCACTTATCTATGGATATTAGCGGGATTATCGGTGCATTCTTTACAGTGGTAGGGAGCCCCTATCACATGATGTTAATTCTAATTGCTGTACCCGTCGGATTATTTTTTGGTTCTGTACCCGGACTCGGTGGCAAACTCGGCATTGTCATGTGCATTCCGTTTGTATTTGGTATGGACGCTATTCCTGGCGCCATATTCCTGCTGGCGATGCACTCAGTAGTTCATACCAGCGGATCGATTCCGAGCATCCTGTTCGGTGTACCTGGCACAGGGGCGGACGCGGCCACGATAGTGGATGGCTTCCCCATGACACAAAAAGGGGAAGCGGGACGAGCCATGGGTGCGTCTCTCGGCGCCTCTGGCGTAGGTGGCATTATCGGTGCACTGTTCCTGCTGGCCATTATCCCATTGTTACGTCCGGTCATTCTAGCGTTCAGTCCAGCTGAATTCTTCATGCTGGCTATTTTCGGTATCACCTTTATTGCGATGTTGTCTGGCGATTCTCTCATCAAGGGTTTGCTGACCGGTTTCTTTGGATTGATGCTTTCGTTTATTGAGCTGGATCCAAATACCGGTGCACAACGATATACTTTCGATATGCTGTTCCTGTGGGACGGTATCAATATTATTACCGTTATCCTCGGCCTGTTTGCCATTCCCGAAATGATGGCACTGGGAGTTGCCGGCGGATCAATCGCTTCTGCTGGATCCAAACCGGCCAAAATGGGCTATGCCGGGGTTATACAGGGTTTACTTGATGTATTCCGACACTGGGGATTGACCATACGTACCTCGATCATTGGCGCATTTATTGGCATGGTACCTGGTCTCGGTGGTGATGCGGCCTCGTGGCTTTGTTATGGTCACGCGATCCAGTGTTCAAAGACACCGGAACTATTCGGCAAAGGCTGCGTTGAAGGGGTTATTGCACCGGAAACGGCCAATAATTCAAAAGAAGGTGGATCGTTGTTACCCACACTGTTTTTTGCTGTACCCGGTTCCTCCGGAATGGCATTGATGCTGGGTGCATTTATTATGCTCGGTATCCAGCCTGGCCCGGCGATGGCAATCACCGGCATGCATTTGGTCTACACCTTGATCTGGGCACTGGTAATTGCCAATGTGCTGGCTGTGGTGATGATTCTGGCTGTAGTGCCTTTACTCGGTTATCTCAGTTATGTACGCGGAAATTTGCTGATACCGTTTGTACTCATTCTGACTTTCCTCGGATCCTATATGGGTTCAAAAGCCTGGGAAAATATAATTCTGTTGTTTATGTTCGGTATGCTCGGTTACTTCCTGAAGAAATTCCGTTGGCCCAGACCGCCGTTCGTTATCGGACTGATACTTGGCCCGATTGCGGAGGATTCCTACCACAAGGCGATGTCACTTTGGGGGCCAAGTTTCCTGCTTCGCCCGGGCACCATGTTTATGATAGTCCTGATAGTAGCCAGTATCGTGTATTACATCTGGCGCACCCGTAAACAACTGAGCAAGCCGGGAGTAACATTCCATGTCGACTAAAGTTCTGATGAATGGCCGTGTACTAACGGCAATCGTCATGCTGGGCATTTTTTTAATCATGACCTTGCTGGCATTAGACTTCCCGACCAAAGCGAAATTAATGCCACTGTTAATCGGAATACCCGCTGTGCTGCTCGGATTGGTTCAGCTGATCATTGAATACCGAGCTGTTGCCCAGGAACTGGCTGAGGGCGGCAAACAGGCTGATGCAGAAAAAGAAGGTAAGGAGGGCAAAAAGGACGAGAAACAGATGATTATGTGGATTACTGTTTTTTTCATCACCATACTCAGCCTGGGTTTTATTTATGCCGCACCGATTCTGGTATTCAGTTTTCTCTATTTCGGCAGCAAGGAATCAATGAAAATTGCGCTGATATCCTCAGTCAGCACATGGCTACTGATGTTTGTAATCTTTGTGGAATGGTTCAAGATTTCCTTGTTCGAGGGTCTTATACCACTCTGGCTGTTTGGTTAATTAAATCTCTGGCGGGTTCCCTTTACAGGATTTACTCATTACTTGATTCAGACAACTCAACTTACCGGTACTGATACAGTACCGGTAAGTTGATTCAACTATCTACTTACACTGACGCGTGAGGTTTGCCTGGTTTGGCGCGCAGCGCATCTTTCGCCGCATCGTTATAAGCCAAATCACGCTTTAACAATACCGAGGCAGAACGCACCTTGTGTGATTCCGGATCCACGCCTGGAGGTATTTCACCCTTGGTCTGCAGGGCCTCCATCGCCGCAAACAATTTACGACGTGCCAACATTATCCCGCGATCTGTCGGTGCCAGCATCTCCTTGGCGCGGTCACACGTTCCGCCCCAGGCCACACGTCTGCCGGTCTTCGGGTCGATTCCTGCCATACTCTCCTGCAATGACGAATCCTGAATGGCAATACCTTCCACACCACTGTAAGTGGAACCATTCTTTTGCGCTTCACGATCCATCAGGTAGTTATTGCCGCGATTGGCTTTCGGTACATAGGTACCAGGTACATACTCACAGTGGATGCCCTTGCCCTGCTGCATGGACCAACGTTCCTGTTCAGTCAGTTCACGGTTGGTCTTGTAATCAAAACTCCAGGCCCAGCAACTGGTATCGTCAATCGGGATCCAGAAGTGGCCATGTACAGGGTGATCACCACGTGGTGGCACCATGGTAAAACTGGGCATCAACCACGGGGTAATACGCCAGTAATACTGATTGTCCTCAGCGTTACGACGCGCACCGATTAATAATCCACCGTCATTATCCACAACTTCAAATACCGGCTTCAGATCCGACAGGTTATATTGGTTTCCCTTGGTACCCTTGAACAGAGGATCAGACTCAAGATTACTGCTGTGCAGGAAGGAGACATGGCTGGAATCGATTCCGCCTTCCAGTCCCTGCAACCAGTTGCTCTCCTGATAGCGTTTCGAGAAGAAGCGCTGGTTCGGTCCCACGGTGCAGGCTTCATATTCCGGTAAGGGCGGCTGTTTCGCCGGGTCACCCATATACGTCCAGAGTACCCCACCCTTCTCTACCAGCGGATAAGAGGTCAGCTTGATATTCTTGCAAAAATCCGGTGATTCGGAGGGAACATCAACGCACTGGCCAGTTACATCAAATTTCCAGCCGTGATAGGGGCAGCGCAGACCATTATCTTCATTACGACCAAACCATAACGACACACAACGATGCGCACAGAATTCATCCATCAAGCCCAGACGACCTGAGCTGTCACGAAACGCGATCAGATATTCACACAACAGCTGTACCCTGACAGGAGGGCAATTCGGCTCCGGTAATTCCTCAGCCAGCAAGGCAGGGATCCAGTAACAGCGGAACAGGTTACCCATAGGCGTACCCGGACCGGATTGTGTGATTAAATCGTTTTTGTCTTTCTGCAACATTGAATCAGACTCCTGTTAGCTTGCACGCTTGAATTTGACTATTTCAACCAGATTCAAGCGTTGATTACTGAAAATAATGTGACTGTCCTTACCATAGCATTACCGCAGGTTTCCAAAAAATAAATGCGGCTGTAAATAAACACATGATATGATTTCGCGCAGACAGTTCCCGCACAGGAACATCGCTTGAATTGCATCGGATATTACCATCTATCCTTCACTGTCACAATACGACGGATGCGACGCATCAGGCCGCTTCTGTGCGAAAATCGGGCCGGAATTACTAATCTGGCGAACTATTTCAAACAGACAAATCAGAACAAAAATTACAGGGTCTGCCCACCAGTTCTGGTTGTGCAGGTCGCTGCTCACTAGCTGGTAAACGGGAGACAGAAAACCATGGCTGATAAAGTAACCATTCCTCAACTGCAACAAATGAAACGCAACGGCGAGAAGATCGTTGGTGTGGTTGCATGGGACTATCATATGGCCCGTATCGCGGACCGTGCCGGAATTGATATCATTTCGGTAGGTGATACCGTTGGCATCAATATGTGGGGCCAGACCAATCCACTGGAAGTAACCATGGATCAGATGATCACTGTTACCCAGGCCGTACGACGTGGTGCCAAACGCGCACTGGTCAGCGCCGATTTCCCGTATGGGCCATTGCAAGAAGGGGTAGATTCTGCGGTACGAGCTGGTATACGCATGGTCAAAGAAGCCGGTGTGGACATGATCAAGCTGGATGGCGCGGCCGATTTTCCGGAAGCGGTCACAGCACTGACCCGTGCAGGAATACCCATCTGGGCGCAGTTTGGCATTACCCCGCAAACTGCATTGCAGTACGGTATGGATTACGCGGCCGTATCGAAACCGGGCGTTGAAATACCTGCCGCAATGAAAGACCATCTGGTCAAGGAAGCAAAAATGCTTGAGCAAGCCGGTGCGGCCCTGCTGGATTTCACCAACTCAGGTCCGGTAGTGGGTCCAGTTGTTACAGCAGCCGTTTCCATTCCGGTCATAGGAGGACTGGGCGGTGGCCCCTGGCTGGATGGAAGGGTACGACTTGCCAATACGGCCATAGGCTACGGAATCAAGTTTCTTGACGATGAGTTTGATACCTATGCCAATATTTCCCGCACAATACTGGACGCATTGACAACCATGATTGGTGAAGTTCGTGCTGCAAAACAAATAAAAAGCGCGGCACCCGTCAAGAAATAACCAGGAGAACAGAGTATGCCAGTAGCCATTATTAACGGTATAAAGACCAACTATGAAGTTCATGGTGATGGACCTCCGCTCTTAATGTATTCACCCGGAGGCTTTGATGCTTCCATGGATAAATGGGCGGATCTTGGTGTTTATGCACGCATAAAATTACTGGAGCATTTACCAAAAAAATATTCCTGTATCGTATTTGACCGTCGCGAAACCGGACTCTCCGGTGGACGAGTTGAAAGGATCAGCTGGGACCATTATGTAGAACAGGGCAAAGGTCTGCTGGATCATCTGGGACATAAACGCGCCCATCTTTTGGGTGGTTGTATGGGTGTGTGCCCGGTCACCGCTTTTGCCGTCAAATATCCTGCGACTGTGTCCAGCCTGGTATTGTTCTGGCCAGTCGGTGGCGCCGGTTTCCGTATTCGTGCACATGCACGTTTTGCCAGACATCTGGCCCTGGTAGAACAACAGGGACTCGCTGGTGTGGTTGAAGCTGCCAAAAAATCAACGGCTGGATTTGGTAAGGAACCCCAGGTCGGTCCGTGGGCACCGGTAATACGCAGTGATGCAGCTTTTGCAGAAGCTTATGCAAAGTTTAATGTGGAACATTACAAATTGATTATCGAAGGTATGTCGCAAACCCTGATCGATCGTGACACGGCTCCGGGTGCAGAACCGGAAGATTTGATGCGACTAAACATCCCGACGTTAATCATACCAGGCAAAGACATTGCCCATGCCACATCAGCGGCGCGCTATCTGGAAGAGTGTATTTCAGGCGCGGATTACTGGGATATACCACCGGCAGAACAGACCGAAGCCAATACGCCTGCACGGATTACGGATTTTCTCGACAAACATAATTCCCGGGTCTGATGACTGCCAGACCCGGTACACGGGTCTGGTTTAACCAATCAAATCCAGCGTAGAGGGTGCAAACACATCCTTGAACTCGACCGGCTTACGGAGGATCTGCTGGGTGTGAGCATGTTTAATCAGCTCATTCAACACTGGCAGATTAGGCTTGATACCATAAGGCAAGGGATCATCCGTCAATTCCATCATCCGCTTGTAGAGCAAATCCATTTCTGACGGTTTTTCAATCTTGTTGTTACGCAGTTTATCCAGGTACAGTTTTTTTGATTCGGTAAAGGCATTAAAAACCGCTACCGCCACATCCGGATATTCATACAAAACCTCATCACGCACAGCAATCAGATGATTGATTGGGTAATGCCCCCTGCTCTTGAATGCCGCAATTCCCGCCTCGGTCGGATTTTCAATCATTGAGCGTATCTCCGGATCATCGGCCTTGATATTGATCGCTGCAGCAAGATCACCCGAAGCCAAAAGGCCCTCGATAGTCTTGCCTGATTCAATCGATTTCACATTGGCTGGTGGTTGATAGGCCTGCACATGTTCGTCACCTGACAAGACCCAGTTAACCTTGCTTAGATCGATACCATATTCATCCTGCAATACTGCCCTTGCCCATACTCCTGTCGTTACGGTATAACCGCGATTGACGCCGACACGGGTACCCTCCAGTTTACGCGGATCTGTCACCCGACCAGGTGCATTAATATTTTGTAATATGGCTTCATGATGGAAAGCACGTACCAGAAATATCGGCAGAGCCGTAAATTTCACACCATGTTCCTTTGCACACAGATAGGTCGTAATCGCCATTTCACAAACATCAAACTCCAGCCCACGCACCATACGGCGAAATGCATTCACCAGAACCGGTACTTCCTCAAACTCAAATTCGAATCCTGCCGGCTTGACTGTGCCATTCTTCACAGCCGCATTATTACCCTGTGTACGGGTGACTATTTTTAACTTTGGTTTGGACATTACTTCCTCCAGAACATGTTACTAAAGGGTGATTTATAAGCTCTAGGATACGGGAAACGGGTCAGTTATGTCGAGTGTGAATTGTGCAAGCCATCATCAATTACCCACGTTTCCCCGGCCAACAATCTACAGACTAACTATCAACGAAAATTACAGAATTGAATCATTCTCCTATATGATAAGCATCACCATTGCTACACTATCCTGATTGCAACAACTGGCCGTTTCAGCATTATCGATATGGAGAGAGAATTATGAAACCCCTGTCTGAACAAGGCTGTGCCCGATGGATCGTTACATTATGCCTGCTTGGCGCAATCTTCTGCGCCAGAGTCTATTCACATGATTATACCAATCTGAATGAATACCAGATTGACCGTACCAACGAATCAATTTCTACCGGCATTCTGCAGATTCAAACGTTTATCAGTGAAATATTCAAGCAACAACATATCTCGGATAAATGGCCAGACCCGAAAATGTTATTGCTGCGTGATGACATGTTGCATCAGCGAGAAGAAACGGCCATGGGACTCGAATATTTTCTGGCGGCCGGATTCAATACCCAGGCATCGGATCAATTACTTGCCCATCCTCTGGTTGGACGTTCTGTCGCTGCGAATCAGGTCGTAGAAAGCACCTACGCCCTGATTAACTATATCAATGCTATGGAAAGCCAGGATACCTTTATCAAGGAAGTCTATGCAAACGGACAAGCGACCTGGATGTATAATCTGGTAACAGCTCAACGTGAAAAAATGGATATTTACCATGCCTTGTTTGTTGCGCTTCCTACACCACCAGGCACCACAACTTTTACACCAACAAACCCAACCTCAGCCACAGCTAAAAATCCGGCTCAAGCGACAACATCTACGCCCCAAGCTGTCATGCCGGTTGTTTTATACATACTGGGAGGGTTAGGCTTGTGTGCGCTGATCACACTTGTGTTCATTTCAGGTAAACACTCATCAGCTGCTACCTAGTTACAGCTTGTCAAAGCGAATTTCACAAACATTGCACCCTGTGCGCATCCAATGAACCTAGATAAAGATATCTATGAGTTTAGTGAAACAGACTATTTGATAGCGAATCCGGATGTGGCAGCGGCTGTTGCAGCTGGACAGGTAGCTTCAGGATACGCACATTATATTGAATATGGCAAACAGGAAGGACGTCTGTGGGGTATCAACTCAAGGATTGGCAAGGTTTTATATGCATTAAATCGCTCCGGTCAAGGTCTGGAAATCGGTCCCAGCCATAATCCGCTGACGCCAAAAAAACACGGTTACAATGTCCACATTCTTGATCATTTGAGTGATGAGGATTTACGTAAAAAATACGCAGGCCATGGTGTCAGCCTGGAAAATATCGAAACTGTCGATTTTGTCTGGAGCGGGGAAGATTTATCCGAATTGATCGAAAATAAATCCTGTTACGACTGGATTATTGCCAGTCATGTAATAGAACATGTTCCTGATTTGATTTCATTCCTGCAGCAATGTGCCGTTCTGCTCAAACCCGAAGGCAAACTGTCGCTAGTCATACCGGATAAACGGTATTGCTTCGACTACTTCAATCCGGTCAGCTCGACTGGGCAGCTACTCGACGCCTATGAGCAAAAACGGATACGTCCCAGTCCAGGCCAGATTTTTTATCATCTATCGAATGCCAGCTCCCGGAGCGGAAAAATTGCCTGGGATAGCACAGTTGATGCGACACCTGAACTTGTGCATTCATTTACCGAAGCCGATAATTTATGGCGGCGCGCAATAACTGGCATTCGGCCATTTAGCTGGCACTGCATCAAGAAAGAGCTGAAATTCTTGATCTGGCAGACTTCCCGTTATTGCCTGAACTCGCTGTTAAAGTTGAACCTCCCTAGCCGCAAAATAAATGACTTACTGCGAGGTACTAAAAAGCGCCTGCAACTGTTGTTAATGCAATTCGCTGATACAGCAGAAGAATATGTCGATGTGCATTGCTGGAAGTTTACACCGTCCAGTTTCAACCTGATCATGACCGACCTGAACATGCTGGGACTGGTTGAGCTGACTATCATTTCGGAATTTGATACGACTGGTTGGCGAGTTTTATGCCACTCTGGGAAAAGGTCTGGTTGATGACAAGTCGATTGATCGACTGCAACAATTAACACGGAGATTAAAAGACTGAACTACAGAAGCTTACACAAACCAGAGCAACATACCCAGACTGAGCACGATCAATAACAATACAGACGCGGTATACAACGGGCTGGATGCGGCAGATGAAGATATCTGCACACCAATAAAATCACTGATTTGCCGAACGGCATTGGAACTCTCGGCACGTACGTACATACCTTTGGCTCCATCAGTCCCGGCTATCAGCGCCATCGTTTCATTATCAGGAATAGTATAGATCTGACCATTGATATCCTGGAATCCCTGGAATGTGCCGGACTTGTCATAGACCGGTATTCCTTCTGGAATATCTGTTAAACCAGTATGTAACGCAATGATATTCACATTCTTTGCCCTGAGGTCGGTGAGCGCCGCCGCCATATCCCCTTTTTCAAGCGTCTGTTCTCCGTCAGATACTACCAGCAAATATTTTCTGACTTTCTTGTCCAGGTATTCCGCAGGCAGGTTTTCAAACTGGGGTACTACACCCTGTAATGCCGCGCCCAGATCTGAACCGGGTTCAGTCAACATTCCAGGCGCGATTACATATTCAATGACTTCACGTACCTGAGGCAAATTATTGTCCCAACCAAGAACGGTTTCCGGTATAGCTGTAAACGCCGTCACACTGACCATAACGCCAGCGTCAGAAGCATCCAGCGCATCCAGTATCGGTAACAATACTTTCTGGACACGTTGCATACGTGTACCAACATCTCCATGACTGCGTGGATCCGGAGCAGCTCCCATACTGAGTGACAGATCCAGCACCATTGATACCAGTATCGGCGAATCATCCACCATAAAAGTACGATCCATGCGATCCAGATACACCAGCACTGCCAGTGCAAAAACCAGCAAACTCATCAAGGGTATGGACATTGACCGTTTCAACAGTCCAGGCGCATCACTCCAGCGCAGATACCAGTAATATCCGGGCAAGGCGATAACTGCAAGGACTGATAACAGATAAATCACGCGTTCTCCCTGGCTGTCAGAATAGTGTTGTCGGTTCGGAGACGGAGGCAGCTTCACCTTCCGACGGGTTGGTCGGATCTCCCTCACCTGCACGTGGTGAAGAATCACCCTGACTCAACGACATCAGGAAATCAAACAGACGCTTGGCCATGTCCATATCCGGATTCAGCTGCAAACTCTGGCGCAAATATTTGGCTGCCTGGAAATAATTTTCAGGCTTGCTACTGGTCAGGAATATTTCCCACTGCAATCGTCCCAATCCGTAATAAATCATCGCCATCATTGATTCATTTTCCGAAGCGGCATAAAGCCCCGTCAACAACACCCTGGCTGTACCGGTTTCACCAACCTGCGTCAGATACATGGCACGATTAAAGGTAACAGCCGACAGATAGCCGGTTCGGGTACGCAGCAATCTGGAAGTAGGCCAGATATACCAGGGGGGACTATCCAGCTCTGACTGTAGTCCGTCAAATTCAACCGTATAAATATCACGCAAGTCTTTCAGATTAACAGCCAGAACGGATAATTCCTCGCTTGCTGTTTTCAACAAGGGCTTGTTGTCAGTCTCACCCTGTTTTTTAAATTGCTCACTCAAGGTGAGCAGTGCTTCATAGACTTCATCCGCAATCTGTATAGGCGTGGTCCGAAACAGCTTCGCCAGTAATTCATACTGATCCTCTACCAGCCCGGCATAATCCGCCTCGTCCTTTAAGGAGGCAATCAACGAATTAAAACTGTCCTGCACCTTTTTTTGTACCTTGCCAGTGCGTTTTTCTTCCATAAACGACAGCATTTTTTCATTGGCCTGATTTACCCGGGGAACAAAATGGGCGTAGTAAAACAGTGCCTGCATTCCTGACAGAATCATTATCGCGGCCAGTACAGACAGAGCTACAGTCAGGTACTTTTTACGCTGTTTCAGTTTCTGCTCACGGCGTATGCGTGGATTGAGTGACAACTTTGCAGAACGTCTTGTCATAGCTTGTGTTGTCATGTTCAGTTCTTGCCGGAGAATGCCACTGAACTGGCCGGATGATAGAGTGTGGCAATCAGCAATATCCAGAACAGCATCAACCAGCGTGCAATCGTGTAGATATATTCAGACAGATCAATTCGTTCATGACGGACTTCATCATAGGAATAGTTCTCCAGCTTGCCGATTTCCTTCATTGCCTCGTCCAGAGTGCCTTTAGCCATATCCGCGATGGTGTACACACTACCTATCGTACGTGATACGCGTAAAAATTCACGCGCCTGGTCTGATACTTCAGCGACATCCGAAGTAATCCAGAGCAGGTAAAATGAGACATCGAGTTTTTCCAGGCGATCCAACTGGGTTTGCAAATGTTCGGTATTGCGCGCCTCCGCATCAGTCAACAGAATGACAGCCTGGCGGTTTCTGCTGGGGTAACGCTCAAGCATATCCAGCCCCTTTTCCAGTGCCCAACGAATATTGGTCCCATAGGTCACATAAGGATCCATATTATCCAGTTGTTCCTTAAGAAACCCAAAGTTGGAAGTAAATCCTGACATCAGATAGACCTGCGAATTGAAATAGATCAATTCCGCCCTGTCTTCGTCCTTGTTTAAAGCCGAGATAAAAGTCAGCAGACTTTCCCTGGCGAGTTCATAACGGGCAATTTCCGGAATTGTGCTGGGGTCTTCAACCTGTCCTGAATATAAACCGGCACGACGCGGGAAGGTGGTCTTGAACTGGGTACGTAACAACGATGTGTTTTCCCTCATGGAACGCGAGGTATCAACAACCACCAGAAAATCTCGGGCATTTTTATTCACAACAACAGAGCGAGTCGTTGAAATATCCATTAATGCCATTACCAGTAATATCAGCATGATGACACCGATGATAACGGGCAACCGATCCAGCAAACCTCCGGCAATAGCCGTATCACCGAGCAAGTTTACATCAGGAAACAATGCTCCTTTACGGCGGTTCCAGTACACAAGCAAAACCACTGCCGCCACTATACCGGGCAACACGGGCCACCATGTACCAACCTGGATACTGGACCAGTCCATCAGTCGCTCCCCTCTGCCTGTGCCCGGCGCCTATCTGTCTTTCGCAGTCAGTTGTATAAAGCGATCCAGTAATTTCTTGCTCTCACCACGAGGGCTAAGCAGTATTTCGGAGAATAACTCCCTGATACTTGCCTGATCACCGGCCACCTTTTGCTGTTTACCGGACACTTCATCCTGATGTTTTACCCAGTAAAACGGGTCAACACCCAGTTTGTCTGTGCAATACCAGACTACACAACGCCTGAGTGCATCCAACTGGTGTTCATCGTCTGTAAAAGCTCCTGAACGCAACTGTTCAAGCGGCTTCTCCCAGCGGGCATTGACCTTTGATACGGATGCTTTTCGTTTGAAAAAACTGAATGGTGACATCAGCAAACCTCCTAATAATAAAAACAGACCGCCCGCAATTAATACAAAAGACGAATTTCGACTATCCACTCCTGACAACGGTTGCGGGAAAGCACCGGTCGGGAAATAGGTGGGAAAGGGATCCAGCTCGCCATCTTCATTCAATGCCAGTGTAGTAGCCACCTTGACATTTTCTGGCCAGGGAGTGAATTTAACTTCATTGGTAGACTGTACAGCGCCTCCGGCATCGATCAAATCATAATGCAGGATAAATTCCGGAATCGGGTAAGTTCTGTTACCTCGACACAGTTTGGTCGTATCCGGACAACCGATAATCTGGAAATGGAACACATGCGTATCTATCGTTGGCTGCCCGCCTGAACCAGATTGTTGTACAGACTGCTGATCCTTGAGAAAGATACCTGCAGATTCCAGCCAGGTGCCGGAAAAAAACTTGCTGTCCGGCTGTTGCAGTCTGATCTTGCTCTTGTCATAACTGACCGTCATCATCAGAGACAATACATCTCCGAAATGAATGATGGTACTGTCAATCTCGGTAATACCGGCAGCAATGACAACATTGTCATCGCGAAATACTTCCGAAACCATGTCTTTACCTGCCACGGTTGCAGACCACGACACCAGAATAACCGCCAGGCCCGCAATGAAATTACGTAGTACTGTCACGATTTCCTCCTTCTGCGCAAACCTGTCAATCTGGCCAACTGGGGATACACATCCCGTTCCTGCCTGAGCAGCAGGTAGTCCAGTCCCAGTTTTCTGAAAAATGCCTCGAGTCTTTCCACCCGTTGTCTTTCCTTCTCGTTAATCCTGTCCACCCTTGACGGTGTCAATAATGTCAATCGTTGGGTTTGTCGTTCAGGATCCCATAATTTGATCGCGCCGATTACTTCACGGGATAATTTAAAACTGATAATCACTGGCACCAGATCGCCGGGAATCTTGCGCATCAGACTATGCCAGCGTGAGGTAGGCGCCATTTCGGCTGAACCGGAGATTGGTGAAAAATCCGACACTATAAAAGCGATGTCATTCTTGTTGCCTCGGGCAGTCAATCCGGACTGCTCGATAGTCTCAAGCACATCCACACCCTCTGCCCAGCGTTCATCAGCCATGCGATAACTCAGTTTCTCCAGCTGGGTCTTCAGATTGCGTTCAGCAAACTCTTCCTGCTTGTCTTTACTGTAGAAAACAGTACGCACCAGATCGCAGGCGCGCCACAATGAATAGGTCAACTGCAATAAGGCCAGATTTCGCACCGCCAATTTTGGCGGAAATGACATGGAGGCCGATATATCACAGAACAGGTTGATAGATGCCTGAACTTCCGCTTCCCATTCATTCACCCACAACTTGTCAGGTGTACTGAATTTATCTATGTCCCGAGGATTATCTTCACCAGGCTCGAACGGACGATTGCGCAGAAAGCGCATTCCTTCCCCGGCACGCCCCAAAGGGTGACGACCCGGAAGAAAGGACAAGGCGTCCATTCTGACAGGAAGTAATACTCCTATCGCTTGCAGACGCCGTTTATCCAGTATGGACTTTCTGGCGGACTGCTCTTCCTTAGTATGCATACCCTCGCTCACACAGGATCAGATGTATCAACTTCTCGACATCGACAGGAAAGTTGGTCTCAATACGATGATTAAGCATCGGATAGGCCGTAGCAAACACATCAAGCGGAACAACACGTTTGCGACCATGGAACAGAGCATGTGCACGTAATAAAGGTGGCCAGAAACTGGTTGCACGTGAGCTGACGCCACCATTCGGGCTTATAACTTCTCGCCCAAAATCCTCGTTCGCATCCAGCGCTTCAGCTGGGTACGATTCATCATTCGGACGCGTGGCCACAATAATCGAGTTAATCAGATGAATGATATCGTCGGTCACCTCAACTTCGGTCTGGGCTATAGTCTGAATCTCGACCAGCTCTTCCTTGGACAGCACCGGGTTTAGCATCTTCAGGTTTTCTTTCAGGAAAGCCTTGGCCTCAGTTGCAATCTTGTATTCGATATGTCGTGGCGGTGAGTGCCAGTGCAGTTTTACCAGAAAGCGCTGTTTCGCTGCTGCATCCAGTTCCCATGTACCTTCCTGTGACAACGGGTTCTGGGTTGCAATCACCTGGAACGGTTGTGGCAAATGGTGAGTACGATCGCCAATGGTTACCTGTGCTTCCTGCATTGATTCGAGCAAGGCCGATTGGGCGCGCGGGTCAGTACGATTTAATTCATCGAACAGGACGATATTGTGAAAGATGGGTCCCTTGATTAGTTCAAATCGACCACTCTCCTTGCCAACAATTTCTGCACCGAGCATATCGGACGGCTTCAACGTTGGTTGTCCTGAAATTCTACCTACGGTAATCCCGGAAATCGAGGCAGCCAGTGCCGTTGCAAGTAATGTCTTGCCTTCTCCAGGAACAGATTCAAGTAGCATGTGTCCCCGTGCCAGTACGGTGACGACGGTCATATCCAGACCTTCTTCATGCCCCTTTACTACCTTGCCAAGGTTTTCACGAAGCGCCTGTGCCTTCGTTACGGCTTGTTTAAAGTCCAAAAGAACCCCTCCGTTTTAATGATTAAAAGGAATGACTACCAGGATGTACACGTGCCAGAAAGCCTGTTGCAGACCCGTATGAACTGACACCCCCCACGACTCATAACTCTACATTATATTTTTTAAACATCAAAGAACAATCTCCTTTGAACAATCGTGCAAAATCGGTGCAAATCCGTGAACGGTTGTGTTTCGCATGAATGAAAAGACTGACGGTTTCCCTTTGGCATAAACGATTACCGCAGGTATGATTACGCGCGATCGTTAAATCCGTGTTTTTGTTCCATTAATCAGGGAAGTCTTGATGTCTAATCCCCAACTCGGTCAATTTCTGGCAATCCTCTCAACTATCTGTTTTGCCGGAGGTGGAGTATTCGTCTCGAAGGCAGCACGAATTCGTGGTGACAGCGGCGTATTGTTTTCAATCTTTGCCACCATGGTATTTTCCTGTGCGCTCTGGCTGATACTTGAGGAAGACAGCCGACAACTGGTCCATGATCACGACTGGTGGCAGGGTATCGCCTGGTTTGCGCTCGCGGGATTATTCGCGATGGTTTTCGGCCGATCCTTACTTTACACATCCATACGTTATCTCGGGGTCACCCGTTCCAGTGCTCTGAAACGCCTGAATCCGTTTTTTTCGGCCTTACTGGCCTGGGTATTTCTGGCGGAGCCAATTACCCTGCTCGATGGTGCAGGTATGGCCGCGATAGCCTGTGCCTTTATACTATTGATCAAGGCCAATAAAAACTCCGGTTCACTGGATCCGGCGGCCAGTCGTCTTTCGAGTATGAGTTATATGTGGGGAGTCGGTTCGGCACTGGCCTATGCTTTTGCCTATATTTCCCGTAAGTATGGTCTTGAAAACATTAATGCACCGGTTTTTGGAACCATGATCAGCGCTGTCAGTGGCTTTTTATTTTTTGTAGTGGCTGCCGGTTTTGTGCGCACCTATCGAGAAAGTCTGCTGAATTTATTCAGTAATCTTAACCGCTGGCTGGTGCTTGCCGGCGTGTTTGTCTCGGCCGGGCAAATCCTGTCGTTTTCCGCCCTTTATTATGAGAAGGTTTCTACCGTGGTCATGATTAACTCAATGGAAATATTCCTGTCGTCTTTCCTCTCTGTGGTGATCTTCCGTACGGAAAAACGACCTGAGATGATGACCTATATTGCCGCTGTGATAGCAACTGTCGGGGTTGTGGTTGTTGCCGTGGGCTAAGCATCGATTGATATGACAGGAACCATGTTTTAAGCAGCTAATACTCTCCTGATTTGTGCACAATGTTTGCACATTTATCCATTCTGTTTTCATGCCAGACATTCCCTGGATTAGTTTCAGCTATATGTGGTTTTTCAACTACATGCTATTTATAATCATTACCTAAATTACCGTATGGTAATGGATCAAAAAAATGGGGGGGTCTATGTATATTTCTGAATCCATTCGTATCACATCGTCTTCAGTTGTTGATACACATCACGCGACTGTATTTTCTATTAGCAGGGCACTTTTTCTGCTGGTGGCGATTTGCCTGGCATCACAGTTGGTCGGCGCACAGACCAATATTCCAGCAGAACTAATCGACTATCCTGATTTTGTTTTTTATAACGGTCAGGTACTCACTGGTGACAAGGACAAGGATTTCACCATTGCGCAAGCTGTGGCCGTACGTGGCAACCGTATCCTCACAGTAGGGACCAGCGAGCAACTGCAAAAATATATCGGACCAAAAACCCGGGCTATCGATCTGAAAGGTCGTTCATTGACAGCCGGGTTCATTTATAACGACGGCGATAACTCTGTACCGGCAGGCGACATATTAAAAGACAGTCAATGGGGAGGACTGACCCGTCCCCATGTCGGCGGAAAAACGCTCGATGAAGCGCTGGCAACCCTTGCCAAGATAGTTGAAACCGAAGGCAAACCGGGCGAACCCATATACATTAATCTGCAGGACACCTGGTCCGGCACCGCGATGAATGTGTGGGACATTGATACACTCAACGAGGTTGCTCCGAATAATCCGGTAATTGTATTTCTGGAAAGTAGCGAAGGTGTGATGAACCAGGCCATGATCGATCTGGCGATCAAGGAAGGCTTCCCACCCAATCATCTGCACATGGGCAAGGACAAGAACGGCAAGTATAACGGTCGCGCCGGCGCACAACTGGTCGGATTCATCGGTCGTGAAGTCAGGCCCTGGCCAGATCCAATCTGGTTTGACGAAGTAGGTATTCCAGCCGCTGTTAAATCACTGGCCAACTATGCGAAACATGGCGTCACAGTGGCCACCGGGCATATGAGTGCTCCAACGATGACCATATTGAACCGTATGTTCCATGAAGATCCAAAGACTCTTGCCGTACGTGTATACCCTGGACTGGATTTCCTGCGCCAGAATCCGAACGGAGAAATGTACCTGAAACGCATGGGTAATCTGGTCGACTTCACTCTGGAAGATGAACGTGGCGCGATGGTCACCATAGTCGGAGCCTCAGTGGGACCGCATGCAGGTACGCCGGACGGGCTGTCAGGACTATTGTCCATCCATCCGAAAAAAGTCATGATTCCTGGCCTCGCTCCTAACCCCAATGGTGATAACCGCTGGACCGGTGAATGGATGAATGGTCTGAGCCAGGATGAACTCACGCCGGAACAGATGAAACAGACAGATTTCTACAACGTTATGCTGGCTCGTCAGCATGGCTGGAATGTGACCGGTATCCATAATATGGGCAGTCAGGGTATACGTCTGGCCATGCAGAACATCATTGCCGCGGAAAATCAGCCCAAGCTCTACGTGAAGAAACTTTGGCGGCCGCAAGGCTTTGATCACAATATCCAGTGGGAACCGGAAATTTTTACTTATTATGACACCGAGCCAGTGCTGCAGGACGTGGTGCGTTTTGGCATTAGTCTGCGGACGATGGTTGCCCAACGTGACTCTGAACCTCTTGGTATCAAAAACCTGATCGAAGCGCAGTATGGTATGGAAGGTCTGGAAAAAATGGTTCCGCTGCGCACATTGCTACAGAAAGGAATTAAATTCCATATTGAAGGTACCGAACCACACGATAAGGAGATGTACCCGACGTGGTACATGCAGAAAGCAGAAAACAGAGTCGATCGTAACGGTCGGGTCATTGCTGCAAATGAAGCACTGGATCGTGAATCCGCATTCCTGGCGCTGACCCGCTGGGCAGCACGTTTTATCGGCTCTGAAAAAGACATGGGCTCCATTCAACCCGGAATGCTGGCCGACCTGGTTGTGTTTGATGGAGATATTATGGCCGCACCGGTTGAAAAGCTGGCCGATATCAGAGCAGTCTTAACCCTGGTGGGTGGACAAGTGGCCTATGAATCTCCCGAACTGTAATAATGCCTTTTAACTGATTTTAATAATCATGGGGATAGTATGAATATATTTACTAAACGAACTCCAGCTCTGGTCAGCGGTATCGTGCTGGTGGCACAACTTTTAGCCACATCGGCCAGTGCACAAACTACCGCTGTACCGGCAGAACTGATCCATTACCCGGACTTTATTTTCTACAACGGCCAGGTACTGACCGGTGACAAGGACGTCGATTTCACGATTACCGAGGCAGTTGCCGTACGCGGCAACCAGATTTTCATGACCGGTACCAGTGAACAACTAAAGAAACTGGCAGGCCCGAAAACGCGCAGCATTGATCTGAAAGGACGTTCAGTCACTCCGGGATTTATCTACAACGATGGCGATAATTCCGTACCCGCTGGTGACATCCTCAAAAACAGCCAGTGGGACGAACGTATCCAACCCCAGGTTGGCGGCAAAACCATTGATGAAATCCTCGCCACCATGTCAAGTATCGTTGAAACCCAGGGCAAACCCGGTCAGCCGATGTTCTTTGACTTGCAGGACCAGTGGGCCACTGCGGCAATGGAAGGCTGGAATGCCGACACATTGAATGAGATTGCGCCGAATAACCCGATCATAGTTTATCTGGACAGCAGTTATGGCATCCTCAATTCCTCCATGGTCGATCTGGCCATCAAGGAAGGGTTCCCACCGGAACATTTCCACCTGCAACGTGATGCGAATGGTAAGCCCACCGGTGTTGCCGGTGCCCAGCTGGTTGGTTTTGTTGGACGTGAGGTTCGTCCATGGCCTGAACCGGCATGGTTCGATGAGGTGGCGATACCGGATGCTGTTACCTCTCTGAAAAAATATGCGAAACACGGTGTAACAGTCGCTACCGGTCACATGAGCTCGTTGACCATGACGGTATTAAACCGACTGTTTCATGAACAGCCGCGTGATCTGGCTGTGCGTGTGTATCCGGGTCTGGATTTCCTGCGTCAGAATCCGAACGGCGAAATGTATCTGAAGCGCATGGGTAATCTGGTTGATTTTTCGCTGATTGATTCCCGTGGCGCCATGGTGACTATTATTGGTGCTTCCGTGGGACCGCATTCAGGCTCGGAAGATGCCGGTGCTGGTCTGCTCACGATAGAACCGAAAAAGAATATTATCAGCAAGATTGGCACCAATACGAATGGTTATAACCGCTGGACTGGTCAATGGTTTACCGGATTGAGTCAGGGCGATTTGTCGCCTGAACAACAGAAGCAGACTGATTATTACAATGTCATGCTCGCCCGTCAGCATGGCTGGAACATGACCGGTATCCACAATCGTGGTAGCGAAGGTATCCGTCTGGCGATGCAGAATGTACTGGAAGCAGAACACCAACCAAAACTGTATGTGAAAAAATTATGGCGCCCGGATGGATTTGATCACAATATCGACTGGTTACCGGAAATCTATACGTACTACAACGCGCATCCGGAGCTAAAGGAAATCATCCGTTTTGGTGTCAGTCTGGCCACCATGGTTGGTCAGCGTGATTCTCTTGGCGTCAAAAATGTAATTGAAGCACAGTATGGTATGGAAGGTGTTAATCGGCTGGCCCCGCTGGGCACGTTGTTAAAGCAAGGAATACCATTCCATATTGAAGGTTCCGCACCGCGTGATGATCGCGACTACCCGACCTGGTATATGCAACGAGCCATCTCCCGTGTAGACAAGGATGGACGAGTAATCTCTCCCGAGGATGCGCTGGATCGTAAATCGGCAATGCTGGCATTGACGCGTTGGCCCGCCCGATTCATGGGCTCGGACAAGGAACTGGGTTCACTGCAACCTGGCATGCTCGCCGATCTGGTTGTATTTGATGGAAACCTGCTGGATGTACCAGTTGAAAAAATGGATCAGATCAAGCCGTTGATGACACTGGTTGGCGGTCAGGTTGCATTTGAAGCCCCGGGCTTGTAAGCCCGGGATTACCCGGTTTGAATCTATGTGAAGGTATGGCTGGGAGATTCTGGAAGATAAAGTAATCTGATAACTTATTTCGGGGGGAATAATTATGCCGTACCAATCTATGAAAGAAAACACGAATGGCTCGCCCGCAAGGCGGGCCATACTTTTCTCAGGGATCCTGCTGATCGTCCTAATGTTTAGCACAGCAGTCAGGTCCCAGACTGATGCTATTCCTCCCGAACTGATTCATTACCCGGACTTTGTTTTCTACAACGGACAGGTACTGACTGCCGACAGCGATAATGATGATTTCACTGTTGCGGAGGGAGTCGCGGTACGCGGCAACCGTATTTTCTCGGTTGGCACCAGCGAACAAATACGCCTCCTCGCCGGTCCGGGCACACGGGTCATTGATCTGAAGGGCCGCACACTGACACCGGGCTTTATCTACAATGACGGCGACGGTTCCGTTCCTGCCGGCGATATACTCAAGGAAAGCCAGTGGGATGGAGTGACCCAACCGTCCATCGGTGGTAAGACACTGGATCAGGCGCTCGCAACCATGGCATCGATCGTAGAAGCGCATGGGAAACCCGGCGAACCGATTTTTTTGCGATTGCACGATTCATGGGCGGCCACAGCAATGGAAACCTGGGATGCCAATACACTGGACGAAATCGCACCGAACAATCCCATCATTGTTTATCTCGACAGCAGTTACAGTATGTCGAATACAGCTATGCTGAATCTGGCAGTTGAAAAAGGACTTCCCGCCAATCACTTTCATCTCGACAGGGACAAGGATGGCAAATTCACCGGCCGTGGCGGTGCACACGTAAATGGATTTGTCGGTCGTGAGATACGGCCCTGGCCAGATCCGATCTGGTTTGAAGAAGTGGCCATGCCCGCCGCAGTGAAATCGTTGACCAACTATGCCCGTAATGGTGTAACTGTGGCCACAGGCCACATGAGCGCACCAACGATGACGGTACTCAATAAACTATTCCACGAAAACCCGCAGGGACTTCCGGTACGCGTATACCCCGGACTGGATTTTCTGCGCCAGAATCCCAACGGCGAAATGTATCTGAAACGCATGGGTAACCTGGTGGATTTTTCGCTCGTCGATGAACGCGGCAAAATGGTTACCATAGTTGGTGCGTCTGTAGGGCCGCATTCCGGTTCCGAGGATGCCGGTGCCAGCATGATGACGATAAGCCCGAAAAAACATGTAATCCCGGGTATCAGTCCGAATACGAACGGCTACAGTCGTTGGACAGGAGAGTGGTTCACTGGCCTCAGCCAAGGTGAGCTTACGGAGGAGCAGAAGCGACAAACGGACTATTACAATGTGATACTGGCTCGCCAGCATGGATGGAATGTGACCGGCATCCATAATCGCGGCAGCGAAGGTATACGCCTGGCGATGCAGAACATAGCTGAGGCTGAACACCAGGAAAAATTGTATGTGAAAAAGCTTTGGAGGCCGCATGGCTTTGATCACAATGTCGACTGGGAGCCAGGCGTGTTTGAGTACTACAATGCTCACCCGGAACTCAAGGATCTGATTCGCTTCGGTGTAAGTCTCAGTACAGTTATCACGCAGAGGGATAACCAGGCCCTGGGAATTTCGAATGTTACCGAAGCACAATACGGTATGGAAGGTCTTGAAAGGCTGGCTCCGCTTGCTACGCTACTGAAAATGGGCATACCCTTTCACATTGAAGGTACCAATCCGGGCGATGATGATAGTTATCCGACCTGGTACATTCAGAAGGCCGTAACCCGCATTGACGAGGATGGTCGCGTGATTTCCGCTAAAGACGCATTGACGCGCCAGCAAGCCTTTCTTGCGCTGACCCGCTGGGCAGCGCGTTTCATTGGTTCGGAAAATGAGATGGGGGTTGTCAAACCTGGATATTATGCTGATCTGGTCGTATTTGATGGCAACCTGATAGACGTGCCTATTGAAAAACTCGCCGAACTGAAACCGGTTATGACTCTGGTTGGCGGCAAGGTCGCATACGAATCACCAGAACTTTAATTGAACCTGCCGGATAGTACATAACATCGTACAATCCGGTTACATTAGCAGCTAACCAAGAGGTAATAGAATGATGAATATCCGTTGTAAACTGGTAACTACCGGATTGCTGGCAACTGGTCTATATGCGGGCATGATATTCACGAATATTGCCTGGAGTTATGATGGCGACATCGACTATCTGGCACCTTATGTCACACTGGATCAAGAATCGGGTAAGCTGGTCACAGTCGACCCAAGAAAGGATGCCGCAGCGGCAGCTAAACTGGAGCAAGAACATAATGCTTCCAATCCGAATGCAACTGCCAGTATCGCTACATCAACTACTGCTACCACAGCTGCGACAAATGATACTGGCACTGCGTCTACGGCAAACACCCTTTCAGCACCGGCACCAGCAAGCAGCGAACAATCTTCATCACCTGCTGCATCATCAAGAGCGACCGTGATCGCCATCGGCACACTCGTAATTATTGGGCTTATCGTTGTAATAACTCGCCGGAAAGCTGATTCAGCAATAGATAAATCCGGTAGTTAATCAAGCGGGGATACAACTTAAATTTACCACTAACGGGCGAAAATACTGTCCGTAATTTTTCAAGCAATTCTCTTATCCAAAAGTGTGACCGGGGCAATGCTATTGCCCCGGTCTAACAACAAAAACTGCTCTTATTGATAATTATATTCGAACTGCACTCCATAAGTTTTGAAATGTGAGGAGGACAAACTGGTGGTAACCAGACCAGTTGGATTCACATCATACTGGGAATTATAGGACGGTTGTGGTTCCAACAGATTGCGACCATAGGCCGAAATACGCCAACTGTCATCCTGTGCTCCAAATCCCATTGTCAGATTCATATCATCATGCTTGTTCATCTTCACAATCAAGCTGAAGCTTTCGACGTTGGTGATGTAACCGGCAGATATCTTGTACTTGCCATTGAAGGTGACCTTGTACTTGTCCAGAACCGGCAACCAGTAATCCACGTTTCCGGTAAATATCCAGTCTGGGGTACGTGGGGCATCATAACCGCTACGATCGATGGTCAGGCTGGTGGTGACTACGCCAAACTGTGCGAGTGTTTCCGCAGGGGTACGACATGGGCCAGTCGCTGCGGCCAAACCCTCGGCTTCAGTACATCCGGCACCCTCAAAGTCTAGCATCTTGCCATCCATTAGCGCGCCATTTACTCCGAGTGTTAATCTGTCAGCGACCAGCGCTGTTGCGTCAAACTCAATCCCGCGTACACGCTGACGACCGGCATTGGTACTGGTACTGCCTTGAGCAGTGTTCGAATTGGCATCGAAATTGGTCGTTGCAATCTGCAGGTCATCCACCGTCATGTTAAACGCACTGATATTGGCCCGCGCTTTACCATCCCAGAAAGTTGCCTTCGCACCAATCTCAAAGTTCTCAGCGAATTCAGACAATAACTCAAACTCGGCTGTGGTGGCGGGTATGGTCGATGACCCGGTATTAAACCCACCGGCCTTGAATGCCGTTGCCCACTTCGCATACATCGAAATATCTTCGGTCGGGCGGTAGCGCAAGGTAATTTGTGGGTTTAGATCGTCATCCTTGAATGTGCCTGTATGGGGACCACCTTCCCTTAATCCGGTTACCAACGGTGTCATACCGACAGCAGCACGGCCATCCCATTCAACTGGAACGAAACGTTGTCGATCATACGGGTATGTCCAGCCACCGGGTACAGCGGTATAACCCGACCGACTGACAGGTTCTACATTGAATATCCAGGTCGAACTGTATCCAATTATATGAGCCGACTTTTCAACATCTGTATAACGTCCACCCACATCGATCGACGCCTTGTCGTCCCAGAAATTCCAGGTCAATGTTGCAAAGATGCTCTTCCACTCACCGTCTTCCCAAACCTCATTATAACGACGCGGACGGCGTAATTCGCCGCGCCAGTTATCCGAACGCAGTTCTAGATCAGTCTGCTGCCAGTAAAAACCGGCCATCCATTCAATTGCACCACCAGATGGAGATGTGATCCGGAGCTCCTGGCTCCAGGAATTATAGTCCTCTTCCCTGTTCTGCAGATTCATCAAAAAAGGTGACAAACTGTTATCCCTGACGTAACTGCGAACCAGACGGCTAAAGCCGGTCAGTGAACTTACCTCGACCTCATTGGCAAAGCGATAGTTCATATCCAGATAGGTATCCCAGGGATCACTGTTTTCCCTACCAACAATATCGCCATCACGAATGGCACCGGCCGCAGCACGCATATCGATATTACCACCACAGTTTGTAACAACCGTGGCAGTACAGAGAGTGGCGTCTGCATTATTGATCGTATTATCGGCATACAGGTATATAGGCCCTGTCCTGACGCCAAGACCATCACTGAGAGAACCGGTCAGCGGGATAAAGGAATTATTATTGTAGCCTGTGATTAGCACCTTCCGCTCTATATTAGTCGGGGCACCTTTTCCGGAAAGTGCAACAGCCGTACCATCGGAACCGCCGTTATAGTCTGTAAACTGGTACTTCAGTGTGGCATCAAACTGCTCAGTCGGCGCCCATTTCATAATTACCCGCCCTGCGATATCCCGTCCTTTCGGAAACGTGTCGCCTGTAAACACATCGGTCAGATAACCTTCCATCTTGTCCCACTTGCCAGCCACACGAATACCGATCGTATCGGTGATTGGTCCGCCTGCAGCCGCTTCAACTGTCTTACGTCCAAAGTTGCCAACTTCGCCAGTCAGGTTGCTTTCCCATTCCGGGGTTGGCTTTTTCGTGGTCAAACTGAATGCGCCTGCTGTTGCATTCTGGCCAAAATAAACTGGCTGCGGCCCTCGTAATACTTCGACACGCTCCAGATCCATGAAGGCATTTTTGATCTGCGAGGTACGTCCATAATGAATTCCGTCTACAAAAGTAGGGGCAGCCTGCTCCAGCGTCAGGTTATTACCCGTCGTGCCAATACCACGGATGGCGATGTCCTGATCCTGTATACGATTATCGATCAATACCGATGGAGAAAAATCTGCCAGCTGATCCATATTGCGAAAACCTTGCTGGCGAATTTCCTCACCTGAAATAGCGTCTATTGATATTGGAACTTCCTGCAAGGACTGTGTTCGTCTTTGCGCGGTAACAACGATTTCTTCCAGCACCTGTGCTTGCAGCGGTGATAACAAAAAAGTGGAAGTCAGTGCTAGTACAGATACAGTTTTGATAACTGGATGTTTGATTGTCATAGATCCCCCCGGGTGAGACAAATAATCAGTGGCTGGAGATATGATTCAATAAAATGACTGCACTGCTATATCAACAAGAATTTATTGAACAATAAATCCAGCCGGAACCAGAATGCAAATTTACCTTATGACAATGTTTAATGTCTGTCAACAATAGAACCCTGAATTCACAAAATCTCTACATTTCAATCGTGTCTCTATCAGATGAAATCACAGTGTATTTTACTACTGTAGTCTCAATGCGACTTCAATCCCGTATATCCTGCAACAACCATTCTGTCGGAAACTGACGACCCAATCCTTGTGCGATGGCCTTTCGGTAAACAACCTGGGCAACAGCCGAGAACTGTAACCCCTGATTTCCAACATTCCGGTAGAAGGTAATCTGGTTACGGTTGGTACGCCCTTGTACCTTGCCGGAGATCAAATCGGCAAAATCTGGTTTGTCAGCGCCCTTGCCCCGATCATTGAACTGCGGATCATCTCCGCCAAATCCGGGCTGGCTATTTTTTGCGGGGATACGATGCATCTGTTCAGCAGAGCCTCCTATGAATGCAGCGGGTGACAAACCGCGTTCAGCCTGAAAACGCTCGGTCTGTTTCATCTGTAGCCCGGCAGTTCCCTGCCTTATGACCACATCAAACCGTTCAGCGGCTGCTTCCGGCATCTCGCGACGTCCAAGGTTGGTTACATGCATACCTGCTTCCAGCCAGTCTGCCTCATAAACAGGTTTCATCGAATCGGTGCAGGAGGACAAAATATCACAGCCTCGAATCGCATCACGTGGATTGTCCACAGCTATCACCTCAATCCCAAGTTGTCTGGACATCTCTTCGGCATACTGCTCGCGGTGTTGCGGTGTTGGAGAATAGACCCGACACAGGCGGATATCCCGCACACATTTAAATGCTTCCAGAAAGGTGCGTGCCATTCCGCCAGAACCAATCATGCCAACCACATGACTGTCCTCACGCGACAGGTATTTGACACCAATACCGGCACCGCCACCCACCCGCATATGTTGCATCACACCGTCATTGATAAACGCGAGTGGCTCGGCATTTTCGGTCGAAACCAGCAGGATCAATCCACAATAGGTACCCGGTTCACGACAATATTTTTCTTCAGTCCAGTTGTCATTTTCATCCCTCGGCCAGTGAATAATGTCTGACTTCATGCGTATGGCAAAATAGCCATCGTTCGCGCCTTCCATCGTGCCCCAGCGAAAATAGCCATCATCCCGCTCACAGGGGACATACATGTCCACACGAGGTCGATGTATGGCTCCACCATCTGTCAATCTTGCAAACGCTGTTTCCTGCGCATGGATACATTCCTCCATCGTGAGCAGTCTGGAGACTAGTTCGTTATTTATAATATGCATTATTCATTTTCCACATTAAACAGGTCGGGAGATGAGTCTGAAACAGATATACACTGTTTAACAAGGGTACGTTATTTAGCCTTATTGATGCAATTTCAACATGGTACATACCTGCCTTTTCTTGACATTTACTGGAGCAAATCCCAGACTTGCACCACAGTTTGTCCCGCACAGTTACCACCTGAATCATCCTTGCTTATCTGCAAGTAACGACCACACTCCGGGGCATTTATTACACATTATGGATAACTGACCGAATGACGACGCAAGACAAAGAACCGGATCGGACCTTTCGACCAGTCACACAAGGTAAACAGAAGAGTTTGCATGAGCATGGTCATCATCACGACCATACTCATGATCATGAACACGATCATGATGATCATATCGAAAGCGCGGACTTTGAAGGCGATATTGAAGATCATCCCTTATGGCAACGTGACAATGTCATACTGCAAAGTGTCGGCATAGACATCGGTTCCTCCGGCACGCAAATACTATTTTCCCATTTACATCTGCAACGCCAGGCCGTTGATTTGTCCAGCCGTTATCTGGTCGTCAAACGCGAAACCTGGTACGAATCTCCTGTGAGTCTGACACCATACAAGGGCGAAACCCTAATCGATGACCGTGCCCTGGGAGAGATTGTGGATAACGCCTACAATACTGCACGCATCCATCCGGATGAAATCGATACCGGTGTGGTTATACTCACAGGTGAAGCGCTGCGTCGTGAAAACTCCGAACGTATTGCCCGGATCCTGTCAGAAAAATGTGGGCAACTGGTCTGCGTGGCAGCAGGACATCATATAGAAGCCATGCTGGCTGCTCATGGCTCTGGCGCGGCACAGGCATCCTACGACCGCAATGAATGTGTGCTGAACATTGATATCGGTGGTGGCACGACCAAACTCAGCCTGATTCAAAAAGGCAAGGTGTTATCAACCGCTGCAATACATATTGGCGGTCGTCTGATCGCAATGGATAACCAGAATAAAATAATCCGTATTGAACCGTCAGGACAGGATCATGCCCGGCGAGCAGGCTACAACTGGAAACTTGGCGATCAGGTAACAGGGGCACAACTTGATACTGTTACCGAGTCGATGGCAGAGGATTTGATTCATGCGTTGATCGATAGGCCACCTGTGGCTGAAGTATCCGCTCTGTATCTGACGGACCCGCTTGCGGACATCAGTCAAATTAACAGCATGTTATTTTCGGGCGGCGTGGCAGAGTATGTCTATGACCATGAACAACGTGATTTTGGTGATCTGGGCAAACGTCTGGGGGCAGCGGTACGTAAACGAATAGAAGCAGGCGCGCTACCCTGGACCTTGTTAAAAGAAAGCCAGGGTATACGTTCGACCGCGCTGGGTGCCTCGGAATATACGGCACAATTAAGTGGTAACACCTGTTATATCAGCAATTCCGAGTCACTCTTGCCCAAACGAAACTTGCAGGTTCTTCATACCGAATTCGATTTTACAGATACATACAATGCGGTGAATCTGGGGGACGCGATTTCAAAGCAGATGACGCGCTTTAACCTGACCGGATCGAGTGAAGACCTAGTGTTGTCCTTGCACTGGCAGGGTTTGCCTGACTACAGCCGAATCAAGGCACTGGCCGACGGTATCCTGCATGGAATTGCTGAACGTATAGCTCGCGGCAAGGCCATCTATGTGATTCTGGATGCAGATATCGCCTTGACACTCGGTGCGGTCATGCATGAAGAATGTAATATCGAAAACGATATTATGGTCATAGACGGCATCGCTCTGTGGGATTTTGATTATATTGATCTGGGCAAGCTACGCATGCCTTCTGCCACGGTACCTGTGACCATTAAATCTCTCGTCTTCAATGATATTTCCGAAGGGCCGATGAAACACGAACGCATACATCGACGCCCACAAGCACCAGCCAACACATAAATCACATGAGCAGGAGGTAATACGATGGAAGGCAGTTTCAACTTTAACAAATGGATTAAAAAAACCTCGAACCGGATTTTTATTGCCTATCCGGTAGCCATCGTACTGGTTGAATTATTGATACAGAAAGGCAGCCTGCAATTCGTCTACTGGGGATTGCCATTAATCCCGTGGGGATATTATCAGTTCCGCTTGAGCGGGGAATACCGCAACCGGATAGGCAAAGGCGGCCCGGGATTTGATGTACCGCCTGAGCGTATAGTCGATACCGGAATCTATGCCTGGACGCGTAATCCCATGTATCTGGGACAAATCATCTATCTGACCGGATTTACCATCAGCTTATGGTCACTGCCAGCAGCTATTTTGCTGGGTTACCACTTTGCCTGGTACCGGGATCGTGTCAATGAAGATGAACAACGTCTTACTCAGCTGTTTGGTCAGGATTACGTGAACTACATGGGCAGGGTTAAACGCTGGATTCCCTGGCTCTTTTAATGTCTATATCCCGTCGTCCCCGAACACTGAAACGTTGGCTGAAAAGCACCTCAAACCGGACATTCATTGTTTACCCAATCATCATAATTGTGCTGGAATGTATAGTGCATAAGGGTATGCCGGTATTGATATTCTGGGGGATGCCTTTGTTACCCTGGGGATATTTGCAATATCACTGGGGAGGAAAATACCGGACACGCAAAGGTGGCGGTGGACCTGGCGTAGAAATCCCACCAGACCGGATTGTCGATACGGGAATTTATGCCTTTACCCGTAACCCGATGTATCTGGGACATCTGATTTTTATGACCGGTCTGTCAATCAGCTTCTGGTCACTCCCTGCCGTTGCCCTGCTGCTTTATCATTTGTTTTGGTTCCACAGCCGTGTCTTGCAAGACGAACAACGCCTTCTTGAAATGTTTGGTCAGAACTATGTGAACTACATGGGTCGGGTCAAACGCTGGGTGCCCGGGTTGTTCTAGAATAGATACCTCGACTACTTTAGCAGATGTTTTTTTATCGTTTCTGTCTCAGGAGTCGTCGAGTTCAATTTAGATTACAATTAGTGAATTCGTCACTCTGGCGAATGCCAGAGTCCAGTTCTAAAAGCTTCACTCGATGACTTTTGGATGCTTGCATGCGCCAGCAGGACATGAATTATAGTAATAAGAGCGCGCTTTATTTTTGTGATGGCTTTTAGTTGCGCATATTCTGCAAAAACCAGTCAGTAGGGATTTCCCGCCCCAATCCCTGCGCTTTGACGGCTTCATAAATGCGACCAGCCACTGACCAGAACTGGTGCCCTTGTAGATTGCCTCGCTCGGAATAGGAAATTTGCTCTGGACGAGTACGTGCACTTTGCAAATCCTTATTCACAATATCGGCAAAGGTGACCATGTTTTCGGTCACTGCCGGACCATGTCCCCGCTTTCCGGTATGTTTCAGTTTGGGAAGTACCAAAGATGCGGGTTCTGCTGCAAAGGTAATATACTCATCGGCAGAAGGAAAATCAGGTAATCCCCAGGGTGAGCTTGCATTACCAAAACGCAGATACAGGTTTACCCGATCAAATAACTTGCTCCCGGGTTTACCGCCGCCACCAATATTAACAATGTGCATTCCGGGTCGTATCAAATCAGGATTGATCACAGGCACGGCACTATCAGTTATGGCGGCCAGTATGTCCGCATTGACATAAACTTGTTCCGGAGAGGAACATACCTTTACCTCAATCTTGTATAATTTACGCATTTCCTCTGCAAACAATTCACGATTTTCTCGTGTAGGACTGTATACCTGTAATAATTTAATCTCCGGACGCACCTGCATAAACGCCGCCATATGCGAACGTGCCTGACCACCGGAGCCGAGCATACCTACAGTGTGGATATTCTGCCTTGCGGCATATTTGACGCCAAGACCACCGTCTGCGCCCACACGCATATGCTGCAATACCCCGTCATTTAATATCGCCAGAGGCTCACCATTATCAACACTCATTAACAATACCAGACCGCAATAGGTGCCCGGTTTGGTACAGTATTTTTCCTGGGTCACCGCCCCTTGGTATTCTGTTTCATAAATGATGTCTGACTTCATCCGGATAGCAAAGTAACCTGACATGGATCCACCCTCCATCGTCCCCCAACGATAGACTTTTTTTGGGTCTGTGGTTGGAATCTGGATATCAATACGAGGTCGACATACGGCTTCACCTCGTACATGCTGACGGTATGCATCATCGAGTGCAGCAATGGTGTGTTCCATCGTTAACACTTTCTCGACGGCTTCATTATTGATAATCAGCATACGAATCTCCTGTAAAAATACGGATTGTACAATTTCTGTTTCGGCAAAAAAAAGGCCCTGTTGCCAGGGCCCTTGAATGATTTCCTGTCACACCCGAAGGTGCCAGACAGTTATCGATATAGATTAATTAAAATTATATTGCAACTGTACACCGTAGCTACGGAAGTTTCTCGGGCTAACGTAAGGATCATCACGACCATCCAGCGACAAATCAAACTCAGCGTTATATTCCAGTCCAGAGTTGGTGGCGTTACGTACCCAGAAGTTCAGCATCCACACATCGTCCATGTCACCTATACCTGCCGTCAGGTTGGATACAAAGCGTGTGTTATACGCATCGATTGCTTCAAAATCTTCCACGTTCTGGATGAAGCCATCTGAATAAGTGCTCTTCGCTGACAGGTCAATCTTGTAGCTATCTGCAACCGGGAACCAGTAATCCAGATCCAGCACAAATTTCCAGTCAGGCGTACGTGGTGCATCCTCTCCACTACGATCAATCGTACCGGCAACCAGGGTTCCACCAGAAGCAGTCGCTTCTGCAGCACTTACACAAGGACCCGTCGCCGCATTTTCATCTTCAAAATCAGTACAACCGGCACCGGTATAGGAGATCATCTTTCCGTCCAACAGTGCACCTGCAAAGCCAACAGTCAAACGGTCTGTTGCTGCCCAATTTGCATCAAATTCAAGACCCTTGGTGCGCTGCTTACCAGCATTCGCGGTAGTACTACCGCCACCAAGACTCTGCGGAATTGAAGTGGCAATCTGCAGGTCGCTGATGGTCATCTGGAACAGGGTGACGTTGTAGTTGGCTGAGCCATCCAGTAACTTGCCTTTCGCACCCAGCTCAAAATTCTCCGAGGTTTCCGGCTGGATAAAGAACTCCTTGTAGTCAACTGGCATGGTACCACTGGCAATATCCGCGCCACCGCCCTTGAATGCACGGGACCATTTCGCATACACCGACATATCATCTGATGGACGATAGCGCAGGGTGACCTGTGGATCCAGACTGTTGTCATTGTAATCACGGAAATACGGCTGGCCAGGCAACGGTGCTGTTATACCGTTACCAATCGGATTGTCACCCAGTGGTTTTTGCCTGACCGCAATGGAGAGAGGCCCGAAATCAACCGGGGATTTGGTATTCCAGGCATCCGGAATGTCACGCAAATTCCAGACATGGGTCCAGTAACCGGCACCGTATTTGCCGCACTGGGGGTTGCCTGTGGCGCAGTTAATGATACTGGAGGTTACCGTTCTGACGGTGCGATCAGTTAATACTGGTGCATAGGTATTGGTTGATTGAATAACCCCATTACCTGGGACAGTGTCACCGGGACCATCCGGATTGATATCATAAATATAGGTGGCACCATAACCTTGTATATAGGACTGCTTGTCGATCTTGGTATAACGTGCACCGACATCAACTGAGGCCTTGTCGCCCATAAAGTTAAAGGTGAAGTCACCGAACGCACTCATCCATTCGGTATCCTGCCAGTTATTCGTATACCTAACCGGAGTACGCAGGTTGCCACGAATGGTCGCCGTACCGTATTTTCTATCACCCAGATTACCCAGATCCAGATCTTCCTGCTGATAGAACACACCGGTTTCCCATTCAAACTGGCCACCACGCTCGGACAACAAACGCAATTCCTGGCTTATCATATTGAAAATTTCACCACGGTGCTGCAGATTGGTCATGATCGGCGAGCTGGAATTGTCAAAATTGGTCGCACGTTTGTAATCGATATAACCGGTATTTGCATCCAGATTCATACCGTTGTCAAACGTCCAGTTCATGCCCAGTCGATAATTGTATGAATTCATATTATCGTACGAGTCATTCGCATCAAACAGCTTGTCCGGAACTGTACGTAAATCAACGATACCTGTGCGGGTATCTTCCTGGAAAATACCCTGTATCGGAGCAAAGGTGTTATCACCGGCTTCACGAATTCCGACGCGTTCAAAACTGCCGCCATCATTACAATTCGGAATGGGTGACACTTCAGTTACGTTATCAAAAGAGGTTAAACCCTTAATCGTCACTGAACGCTCGGTCAGCGGCGGATTACCCGCGGTGCGACAAAGTACATTGCCATCACCTTCACGATTACGACCAGCATACTCAGCCTTTAAGGTACCGGTAAAGTTCTCTACCGGCTTCCACTGCAGCGTTACACGACCTGCTGTTTCCTTGCCGCCGGGGAACATATCCGAGGTAACGATATCCTTCAAATAACCGTCCAGCTTGTCAAACTGACCAGCGACACGAATACCGATCGTATCCGTTACTGGACCGCCAACACCTCCTTCAAAACTGGCACGTCCCCAGTTGCCGTATTCGGCAGTCATTTCGCCTTCCCAATCTTCAGTCGGTTTTTTGGTTACCAGACTGAATGCACCGGCGGTGGCGTTCTGACCAAATGCAATTGGCTGTGGACCACGTAATACTTCTACCCGTTCCAGATCCAGGAACGCGCCCATGACCATCGAGGTACGGCCAAAATGAACACCGTCATTAAAGATAGGTACTGCCTGCTCCAGACCAAGGTTATTACCGGTCGTACCCATACCACGGATAGACACGTCCTGATCCTGAGTACGTACATCAATTTCAACACTGGGGGAGAAATTGGAAAGATCTTCTATCGCACGAAACCCTTCCTTGGCCAGAGTGGCACCATTAAAGGCCTCCAAAGAGATAGGCACTTCCTGAATAGACTGCACACGTCTTTGTGCGGTCACCGTGATTTCTTCAAGCGCCTGTGCCTGGATCGCGGCCGGCGTTAAGGCCGCGCTGATGGCAACGTAAAGCGCAAGTTTGCTGAACTTATCTTTCGATAGCATTGGTAATCCCCCAAAAGTTTGGCTGTTTTTATACCCTAATATCGTATGAAACACGGCTACGATTCAGGTAGTTTACTACTGTTTTTCACGCTCAAACCCTCAATACTTCTGAGCCTGATTACAAAAAACCACAACTGATAATAAAACAACACCTCTATATGGTCAACCCGGAATTGATACTGTGTTTACCAAATAAATAATGTCATATTACGAGCCATCAAACCCTACATACCACTCTATAAACAGCGAATGGTGTAGTTTTATGGGGCAGCCAGCCATTTGATGGCTGTGAGCATACCACCGGCCAGTTGTCTGGGTTTTTCGATATGACCGTAATGTGTCATGGGTACATCATATAAAAGCACACGAATCGGCACGCCCGGATTCTTTTTTCTGAATTCATTGGCTATCAGCAGTTCCCTGGCCTCTTCCACCTTGGGGTTCCAGTGACCATCGTCCAGACTGGCCGTGGTCCAGATCATTTTTTTATAACCGGTATGGGAAGACTTCATGGTAGAAAAAAGATCGCCAATTACTTCATCCGCATTCACATCAAAACCACTGCTCGCCACAGTCTGGCGTATCTGACCTGAAATATGGTCAAGCAGATTGCTGGCACTGTTATGTTCTATGTCCTGTAAAGGCTGCTTGAAGTTAGGCCGGCGGCGGCGTTCAAGTCCCTGCCAATGTTCAGCCACCTGCAGTCGGGTCTGGTTCGGGTCCCACACCGGATTCAAAGGTCCAAGATAACCTTTGGTATATCCTTCTGTCGGGCGTGAACGCACTTCCCAGACATTCAGATAATCATCTGCATTGCGGTTACCACGAAACTGTTTCATGACATCAAGCCCGGCTGGACCACCGGTACCCCAACCCAGAGACATTCCCTGCATACGAGCACCAAGTTTAGTATCATGCAGAATATATTGAATCTCACCACCGGTAGAATGACCGATAATGACGATCGGTCCACTTGTTACCTGTTCAATCAATTGTTTGATACCGTCGGTCACTACCCTGAAGGTATAAACCGCATTTCTGAGCTTCAGCTCTTCGCCTGTAATATCCCGATCCAGCAGGTAGCCTGGAATACGCTTGCCGTAATCCTGGTTTTCGGTCCAGCCACCATAACGGAAATTGCCGGGGATGGTGACCAGCAATACGGGTATTTTCTGGGCAAGATACTGTCCTATGCCTGCCCGGTTTAATGGGTCTACATAAAATTCATACCAGTTGGATGAACCGCCGTGCACGATTATGAGTGTAGGTAAGTTGGGTACGGGATTATTGGGAACCAGATACAGACCGGTTATATCCCAGTCCAGACCATAAACCTTATACCGTAAGGTGTGCCAGCTGGCTTTATAGCCCAGTTTTTCAGTTGATTGTTTTTCCAGGTCGCGTGGGTCAAATGCCGAACCCGGTGCCGCATCGGCCAGAGCCTTGACCGTATTACCACCATCGGGCAAATCCCAGCCCAGTTGCTCGAACTGTTCAGCGGATACAGTATGGTTAGGCTGGTCGCTGGCCAGCATGTGCAGAATGTCATCTTCTGTCGCTGCTGTAGCATCAAAGGACATCATAATGACGGTAATTATCACCGTTATGCCCAGAAAAAATCGGAATTTGTGATTCATAACACCCCCTAAGCCTGGTCAGACCAGAATGTAATTCGTATTATTCCGACCAATCTTAACAGTCCGACTCACCGGGCGCCATATGGGAAAACCACCTTAATTTCAAATCCTTCGGTAAAATAATGAAGCATGTGAAGACTAAAAAACCAGCACTTTTACCGTGTAAACTCTGTTAATATAGTCACAGAGGGGAGCTGTAAGATGATACCTGCCCGACACACCCGATAAAATATATGTACGTTATTGACTATACAAAAATCAAAGTCAGTTGTGAAAACTGCAATCTAAACGAGCTCTGTCTGCCTCGCGGATTGAATGGCGACGATCTGGATAAGTGAAGCCTTACAGGAGCGCGGAGAAACTCCTCCTGGTGTTGATCCGGAATCACAGAAAATACGTTCTGCGTCGGTGTTACTTCCACGCGACAAGCCTTACAACGAAGCCGCCAAGGATGCTCTCAAAACCAAACCCGGCAAAGCGCACGTTTCAGTTTAATACCCCTGTAGTTCTTCTTCGGGGATCAGGCATAAACCTGGTCCCCATTTTTTTTCAGAGTCTGCTTGAAAAACTCTTATTAAAGATCAATCGTCCGGCGAGAACATCAAGGGGAGTATGCTGAAATTATTTAATTCAGGATAACTCCACACTTTAATGTGGATTAAATATTCTTGAATTGAAGACATCAATCATATCTGCAGGTAATACTGGATGAGGAAGCCTGCGTCGGACTGGAAAGTACTAATATTCGCTAGCTGCGGGATATTTTCAGGCACATCATTCGCACTTGCGACAAATGGATCCTCAGACTACATAAGCTGAAATCAGCCAATGTAGTGCTGAGTCAGTAACTCTAAATTACTGAACAGATCCTTTATCGACAATCTTGCCGGTAAACGGTTTGGCACCGGATTTTAGCAAGGCTTCAACCACGTCCTTATAACCCTGATTCGGTGGACGTCGGTAACGATCATCATAACGACCTACAGGGATATTCCTGTAATAACGGGCTTCCGGGTCCCCCATGGCAATCGTTAATGGAGTCTGGCCATATCTGTCTGCCACATCCAGGTTTGCGCCGTTTTCCGCGAGAAACTTGACCATTTCTTTCCAGCCCAGGCTTGCCGCAAAATGGACTGCTGTTCGGCCATCAATCTTGCCGGTACCGGGACCATTTACCGCATCATCATTTGTTAACTGGGCATTGATATCGACATCACCCATAGCGAGCGCCAACTTGGCCGCTTCAATTGCCTGTTTTTCATTCCGGGTTCCTTTTTCTGCTCCGGATGCGGCTGCCAGCATGAACAGAGTGGCGCCACCGTTGGTCTTGGCCTTTTTATCAGCCGATCCTTTTTCCACCAGAATACGCATGGTAGTCACATCACCAGAAGCTGCCGCCAATAACAGTGGTGTGGCACCGGAAATATCAATCTGGGGTGGATCTTCATTACCGCGTATAAACTTGTTATCCAGAAATGAAAAGGAAGATTCAATACGTGCTTCCGGATTGGCACCAGCATCCAGCAGGGCTTCAACCAGTTTTGGCATATTCGGACGATCCCAGCCGAGATGATCTGTCGATGTCGGCGAATAACCATTCATTATCAACACCCCTTCATGCACGGCATAATGCAAAGGTGTCACACCCCATCCATCTTTTACGTTTGGATTGGCACCTTTCTCAAGCAGGAATAAAGCAAATAGCTCGTGTCCACTGGCAGTGGCTACAAGCAGGGATGTACCATCCTCAGTGGTGGCATAGTTAATATCTGCACCGGCCTCCAGCAACAAACGGGCGGTCTCCACACTGCCTTTTTTTGCAGCAAACATTAAGGGTGAAAAGGCACCTGAAGATTTGCGGAAACGTACCGGTTTGGGGAAGTTCTGACCAAATGAACTTGGAACCTTCACTATAAAGGGTTCCGGCTCAGGCAGTAGTTTAGATGTAGCATTCACATTCGCACCGCCACTGATTAACGCCTTGACCACATCGACATGATCTTCTGCAGCTGCCCACATCAGGGCGGTTTGTTCCTGATCCTGTTCATGTGCGTTGACGTTGGCACCTTTTGCAATCATGGCGGAAACGGCTGCTGCTGCACCGGAATTGGCACAGGTCATCAAGGCTGTTTCACCTGACCATTTTGCACTGTCCGGTTTGGCTCCCGCATTCAGCAATACCGTTACCATATCTGAATTCTGATTGGTGCAGGCCAGATGTAAAGGACTGACGCCGTATTCGTTGGCCAGATTAGCATCGGCGCCTGATTTGACCAGTAACTCAACTGTATCCTGGGCGTTATTATAGGCAGCCCAGGCCAGTGCTGTTGTACCATCTGCCAGCGCTGAATTCACATCGGTTTTGGCTGCCAACAGTGACTTGATTGTATCCATATCATTTTCTTTGGCCGCCAAAACCAGTTCTTCACCGGCCCACGACGTAATTGAAAATAATGAAAATACCAATACGTAAAAAGCACGCCTTGCCTTTAAACTGACTAATGGATACATCTGTCCCCCACCCCTGTCTGAATTAGACTTCAAAACTTGTGTCGGTTAATTTCTATGTGTTACCAAGACCCGGTAATATTCCTGTCGCATCTGTTTTCTCAGTCATATATTCCGTAGCCGGCACGCCAGCAATATCAAATGTTGCAAGATGCAAGTTGGAGAGAGGTTCCCCCTTGAACTGCAAGTGTCGACCACCCTTGATACGGTTTTGTGCCTTGCCAAATACCAGCGTCGGAACATTTGTTGACAGATGCAGGTTTGAATCACTGTGTGCACCACCCGCCACAATCAGCGAATTATCCAGTAAGCTGCTATCACCGTCAGTGATGGATTGCATCTTTTCAAAGAAATAGGCCATTAATTCAGACTGATGCAAGTCAATTTTTTTACAAAATGCAATCGACTCTGCCTTACCCTTGTGATGACTGAGCGAGTGATGTCCATCCTTCGCCCCAAGCTCCAGATAATTCCGGTTACTACCTTCGTGACCGAGCATAAAAGTCACCACACGGGTCATGTCGGTCTGATAAGCCAGCACCATCAAATCAAACATCAGTTTGACATGATCAGCATACAACGGCGGAATACCCGAGGGACGCGCCATACTTACACTGAGTATATCTTCATCATTATCTGTCTTCGATTCAGCAACGCTGATACTACGTTCAATATCACGCACGGAATCCAGATATTCTTCCAGCTTATGACGGTCTCCGGGACCAACTGAATTCATCAGGTTTTTGACTCGCTCTCCCACTTCGTCCAGCACACTGGATTTTTTCTCGATACGACGCTGCATGGCAACCGGATCCAGCGTATCGGTATCGCCAAACATACGTTCAAATGTCTGACGCGGATTAATTTGTCTGGGCAACGGGGTGGTACTGTTACGCCAGGAAATGGTGCTGGTGAAGTAACCTGACAAACCATCCACCTTGTTAAATGCCCATTCAGGCGGATCCACACCCAGTTCCATTGATGCCAATTGTGTTTCCTTGCCATTTTGCTTGGCGATAATCTGGTCGATGGAAATAGCAACAGAGTTATCCTTCCTTGAAGGTGTCACGCCTGTCAGGTAGGCGGCACAAGGTGGTGCATGGGTGCCTTTACCATGTTTGATGTCCAGACCACTCAGAACCAGAAAGTCGTCGCGAAACTTCGCCAGTGGCGCCAGTGTCGGCGGCATTTCATAATCTGCACCCACAGTCTTGGGCAACCAGGCTTCCATTTGTCTACCGGTTGGCAAGTAGATGTAGCCTATGCGTAAGGGCTGTTTGGATGCATTGCTCGCAGCCATCGCCGGTATCATGGCATCCAGAAACGGCAGTGCCAGGGTTGCACCGGCACCACGCAAGAATGTACGACGGGCAATCGCTTTTTTAAAGATCATCATGGTCAGGATCTCCTGTATTGAAACGGTTTACTTTCTATAATACCCAGTATCAGCGATGACCAGGTATAGTTTTCCGAAGCCGAATCACGCAGAATTTTACGGACTGTCGGGATATCGTAATACTGAACTGCCCGACCCAGTGCATAGGTGAGCATCTTGGTTGATACTGTTTGCACAAACCGATCTGAATATTTGAACAACTGCTTCTGGAATTCTGCAGTATCCTTAAACTCAGTACTATCAAACAAGGTGCCAGAAGCATCCACTTCTGCATTGGCATCCCGATAACGGGTACGATACGAACCAATTGCATCAAATGTTTCCAGCGCAAGTCCTATCGGTTCCATCATCTTGTGACAATTGGCACACACGGGATTGGTACGGTGCGCTACCATCGCCTCTTTCATCGTCAGCACCTTACCGGTTTTGTCCGCTACTTTCAGTTCAGGCTGAAAGGCATCTGCCGGAGGCGGCGGGGGTGACATTCCGAACATATTATCGAGCACCCAGTTACCACGTACTACCGGAGAAGTTCGATTATTATAGGACGTTACCATCAACAGGCCGGCCTTACCCAGCAGACCCTTGCGTATTGGATTATCAAGTTTGATGCGCCTGAAATTATCGCCATAAATTCCCGGAATACCGTAATGCTTGGCCAAACGTCTGTTTACAAAGGTATAGTCAGAGGTCAGCATTTCCAGCACACTCTGGTCATTCCTGACCATATCCTCAAACCAAAGCAGCATTTCCTTTTTCATCGCATCGCGAAGCTCACCATCAAACTCCGGAAATATTTCTGCCTGAGGTGCTGCCACGTCGACGCGACGTACAGCTAACCACTGTGTACCAAAATTTTCCAGCAGTGCATTGAAACGAGCATCAGCCATCATTCTCTGTACTTGTTGTTTCATCACTCCAGCATCACGTAATTTGCCGGTCTCTGCCAATTGCAACAAGGTATCATCCGGAATACTGCTCCAGAGAAAGAACGACAATCTTGAGGCCAGCTCCAGATCCGATACAGGATAGGCCTTGTCTGCAACAGCACCCGCCGGGTCCTGTTCTATACGAAACAGAAACTCCGGACCAGCAAGGATGCTCTGCATCGCCAGTTCAATGCCGCCTTCGAAACCATCCGTTTCTTGCCCTTTGCGATAAAGCCGAACCAGACTTTCTACTTCCTTGTCAGAAACCGGTCGACGATATGCAAGGCGTGCCAATCGCGACAGGATGGTAGTCGGGCACGTCACATCGTTAGCATCAGCAGGCTTGCAGGTAAAAATCCGGTTGCGGCTAGGAGTTTCTCCCGCACCTTTGGCATTATAGGGGCCAGTCACGACTACATTCAGTACAGTCGGATCTCCGCCTTTATAGCCGCCGATGTCATATAAGGTCAAATCTGGAGTGGCAATGCCTGCTTCCTTGATTTCCTTGTCCAGGAAAGTGACACCCAATAGACGCTTGCCTGCCTTGGCCTGAAATTTAATTTCCAGATCCTTGTCTGCTGAAAATTCATAACCTACCTGATCATCATCGCCGGAAAAATCCACGTTCTGGCTTCCGGTAAATATCGGACCTGAACGTCCATGCACTTCGCCACCGACAGTAAACAACTTGATTCGCTGATGGTCCAGTCGTACATCCAGCAGGTTTTTATGGCGCATGCCACGGATATAACCTTCATTATTTCGATTCAAACGAATTTTGACTGTGTACTCTCCATCCATCGGAAAATAATGTTGTATGGAAATACCACCGCGCGAACCAAACGGCAGATCTTCACTAATACGGGTATTCTGTAAAAACCCATCAGATTCCACATAAGTCTCGCTAACCGGCAACATCTCAGCCGGACCAACAGCAAGATGACTGACACGGGTTGCAGCAAACATATACTGTTCCATCAAGAGTGGCGACACTGCCAGTGCATCGGCAATATTGTCAAATCCCTCCTCGACATTATCGGCCGGCAGAAAGCTTGACCCATCAATCTGTAATGCCAGCAAATCACGAATTGCGTTGGTATATTCTGTTCGATTCAACCTATGAATAGTCGGCTTGCCAGGATTAACCTCTTTTTCCGCCAACGCATCCAGCCTGGTTACCAGATAGGATAAAAGCTCCTTGTATTCGTTGTCGTTTGGACGAACCGGCATTCCAACCGGCGGCATTGCGCGTAAGGTCAGCTTGGTAACAACCTTTTCCCAAAGTTGCGGATTCTGACTGACATCATCGATATTGGCTTCATCCAACAGGACATTCGCCGTCTTTAAAGTTGCATTATGGCAGGTAACACAATACTGGTTTAACAGCTTGCGATAAGGCTTGCCAGATGTCTGATCAGAATTGGTAGCTTGTTGTGCCTGAGCTGTACCGAAAGTTGTTACAGCAAATAGCATTAACGAAACCGTTATCACACGCGCTTGTGTCATCTTGAAATACGTACGCAAACCTGACCCCCTCCAGAGTGAAACCCGATAAACCTAACGATTAGATTTCGGTATGAATAGTATGCAGAACTTCAGACTTTCTCTATAGCAGATTCTAGCATAATTAAGCTGCCCGACTTCAATTTTAAGAGTAAGGAGTATTATCAAATCTCATTCAGCTAAAACAGCAATACAAACAGTGAAAAAGTCGGGAAGCACAAATGCGTGCGGGCGTAATTATTGCGCTGCAATAATTACGCCCGAAGAGAAATTGAATAATTTAAACGTTAAGGTAAAGCAAAAACGTAAACGGCGTTATGTCCTTGCGGTGTCGTTATCCCTGATAGTTCATAGGGATTACGCGTAGCTGAATTGCCATCTCCAGACATCACGGCAACATATTGTTTGCCATCTACTGCGTACGTAATCGTACTCATTTGTACCACACCGCCAATTATGGTTTGCCACAGTAATTTATCACTTTCTGTATCAAAAGCCATAAAGCGGCGGTTCATATCACCCCAGAACACCAGATTCCCCGCCGTAGTCAGTACAGCACCATTTGCCGGATATTTACTTTCATGAATACGGGTTATCTTGCCGGTCGTCAGGTTTACTTTCGCGAGTACATGCGCTTTTTCCAGTGGCACACCCGGACGTACGATACCCTCACGTAAACCATAACCGGTCGGGCTGGATACATCGGCCTGCATGGTCAGACAATAATCATGGTAAGGGATGTAAATCGAATTATTATCAGGATTATAAGCCAGCGGCCAGTAACCCCGCGTGTTATGAAAACAGACCAGAGTCTTGTCACCGTCTTTCTTGAATACCTTGTCAAAATTAATGGTGGTCTTGCCGGTATTTACATCTATATCCGCAATATTGAAATCAGGCACATCTTCCGGAAATGGCATCGCCCAGAGAAACTCTCCTGTCGTTCTGTCCAGCACCCAGAGACCGCCAGCCTCAGCAACTGAAACAACAATATCGCGTTTCTCGCCGCGTTTAATCTTCGGGTTTATCCATTTAACCAATTTGGGATCCGGATCGATTGTCGTGTTTAACAGAATTCGTTCATGCGCATGATCGGCATCCCAGTCATCACCCGGCAGATGTTGGTAATACCAGGCCAGCTTGCCGGTCTTTTCGTCGAGTGCCAGCGTTGAATTGCTGTAGAGATCAGCAGGAGCTGATTTTGAAATAGCGTCGGCACGTCCATGACGCATCAAGCGGGTATAGGGCTGTGGATTGGCTGTACCCCAATAAAGCATTTTACGCACAGGATCATAGGAGCCCGGCAATCCCCACAATGAAGCGGTACGCTTTTCGGTAGGCAAATCTGCCCAGGTATCTCCCCCAGGTTCACCCGCTGCTGCCGCAGTATAAAACTTCCAGACTTCCTTACCCGTTATTGCATCATGAGCTGCAATAAAACAATTGGTATGATCCTGGCACGCGCGACCAGTTATCACCTTGCCTTCAACCACAATTGGCGCAGAGGTATTTTTTGCTCCGGCTTCCGGATTTGCCGGTAACACTTCCCAGCGGACACTGCCATCACGTGCATTCAATGCAACCAGAAAGCCGTCAGGTGCCGTGTAGTAAATCATGTCCTGATAGATGGCCAGTGACTTCGAGCTGGTGGAGGCTATCCTGCCTTCGCTGGTCCTCGGATCGGTTTTACGTTTGTATTCCCAGATCAAATCTCCGGTCGTCGCATCCAGCGCGAGTACCGTTGCCATCGGAGCTGCGATATACATTACGCCTTGATAAACCAACGGAATAGTCTGCTGAACTCCAGTAGGCAAGCCACGGGTCCAGGCCATCCGTAAACTGTTCACATTCTGGTTATTGACCTGATCCAGCGGACTGTAGCGCTGTTCATCATAGGTACGACTCAGCATCAACCAGTCATTTGGGCTGGGGTTTTCCAGCATTTGTTTAGTAACCGGCGGGAAGTCTTGTGACTGTGCCAGACTAACTGTGGCTATCCCGCTGATGATTAAAAGGACTACTGTTTTAGCTATTTGTCTGATCATATAGTTGGCCCCTCTGCCATGGCTATGTAGATGGTTCGATCCGGTATTCAAAGAGTAACGCGTGTTTCTCCCAACATCCCGATATATAAATGTACTATTCCCCTGAACGATCCCTGTATTTACCTGTAAACGGTTCTGCGCCGAGCTGCAGTAATAATTCAGTCACTTTCTTGTTACCTTCAAATGCTGGTCGTCGGTAACGTTCATCATAATTACCCGAACCAATATTTCGATAATAAATACCTTCCGGATCACCCATGGCGAGTTTGATAGGTGTCATTCCATATCTGTCTTTTGCATTAATATTTGCGCCATTTTCAGACAGGAATTTAATCATATCCGTCCAGCCCAGATATACAGCCGCATGCATGGCCGTTCGTCCGTCTGCCTTACCCTTGCCAGGACCATCCGCAGCGATTTCAGTCAGGAGTGCATTTACATCGGCTCCCATTGCCAATGCCAGCTTTGCGGCCTCAAGCGCCTCTTTCTGGTTACGTGCACCCCTTTCGGTACCAACACCCGCAGCCAGCATAAACAATGTAGCGCCACCAATCGTCTGCACATTCTTGTCAGCGTGTCCACTTTCAACCAGGATACGCATCGATTCAACATCGCCTGAGGCAGCCGCTAACAAGAGCGGTGTGGCCCCAACCGGATCCACCTGAGCCGGCTCCTCACCGGAACGCGCAAGAAACAGATTGTTATGATAGGCAAACGAATACTCTATCTTTGCGTTTGGATCTGCACCCTTGTCCAGTAACAACTTGACCAGACCAGGCATGTTATGACGTTCCCATCCGTACTTTTCGGTATCTGATGGCTTGAAATTGTTCAGAATGAGCACTCCCTTGTGCAAGGCATAATGCAGTGGCGTGATTCCCCATGCATCTTTGGTATTCACGTCAGCACCTTGTTCGATCAGGAGCCTGGCCATATCTTCATGACCACTGGCAATGGCAATGATCAGGGCATTACCATTTTCACCCTGTGCGGCATTAATATCCGCACCTGCCTTCACAAGAATTTGCGCAGAGTCTATGTCGCCCTGCTGGGCTGCAAACTGTAACGGGGTAAAACCACCGGACGTTTTTTCGAAGCGTATGGTCTTCGGATAGTTGTATCCAAACACACTATCACCCGGGTCTACCTGCACAATAAAAGGTTCTGGTTCAGCAATAATTTTTGAACGTGCATTCACATCTGCACCCTTGTCTACCAATACCTTGACTACATCAGTATGTCGTTCAGCCACTGCCCACATCAAGGCAGTCTGTTCTTCCTTCTTTTCGCTGGCATTGATATTGGCTCCGTGCTCAAGCAATTCGGTTACGGCTCCAACCACACCGGTATTGGCACAACTCATCAGCGGAGACACCCCGGTAGTTTTGACCAGATTTGGATCAGCACCTGCGCTCAACAAGGCGTGCACCAGAGCAGCGCTTTGATTATCACAAGCCATTATCAACGGCGTAACACCATACTGATTCGCCAGATTCACATTCGCGCCTGCCTTGATGAGCATCTCTACTGCAGCCGCATTGTCATGGTAAACAGCCCAGGCAAGTGCAGTTGCACCATCTGCACGGGTGACATTCACATTGCCCTTGATACTGAGCTGTGATTCTATCGCACTAATGTCATCAGACTTGGCCGCCTCGAGCAAATCCATACTGTTACCGGCCAAAGGTGTGCATAACAATATCGCTATTAGTACGTTAACTGTTACGTTCCTGACTGACTGACGCATTTCTATATTTCCCTCTCTGACAATCCTGGCTTATTACGTAACATCCTAGACCAGACCTTTGAGAATACCTGTTGCATCACTGGTCTTGCCAGACAGGAATTCCTCGGTTGGTGCTCCAAACATATCCAACACGGCCATATGCAGATTGGACAAGGGCTCACTCTGGTATTTTACATGTCTGCCACCTTTTACCTTGCCTTGGGCACCACCCAAAATCATCATGGGTACAGCATTATGATCATGCAGATTTGCATCACTGAGAGCGCTGCCGGCAACCAGCAATGAATTATCCAGCAAGCTGGCATCACCATCCCGGGTATCACGCATCTTCTGCAGGAATGCAGCCAGTAATTCGGACTGGAAACGATCAACTTTTTTCAACAACTCAATCGCCGCGCTGTTACCTTTGTGATGGGACATGGAGTGATGACCATCCTGCGCACCCAGTTCCCGGTAATTACGATTGGTGCCTTCATGCCCTAACATGAATGACACAACACGGGTCATGTCAGTCTGGTAAGCCAGGAACATCAGGTCAAACATCATTTTTGCATGCTCAGCATAGCTATGTGGAATACCTGAGGGACGTTTCATATCCAGAGCAATACTTTCAGAGGAGGTGGTTCTGGTCTCGGCTACCTGTATACCACGCTCAATATCACGAACCGCATCCAGATACTCCTCGAGCTTATAGCGATCATTCGCATTTACACTTGTCATCAGTTTATTAACGCGACCACTTACAGAATCCAGAATACTACCTTGTCTGGCAACACGACTACGCATGGCATTTTGATCAACGGAGTCCGTATCACCAAACAAACGTTCAAATACCTTACGTGGATTATCCTGAGTGGGCAGTGGTGTGGTTGGAGTACGCCAACTGATGGTGCTGCGATAAAAGCCGTCATAGTCCACCTCGCTCCCTCCAGCCCATTCTGCCGGGTCAAGTCCCAGTTGTAATGATGCTAACTGGGTATAACTACCCAGATGCTTGGCCACCACCTGATCGACAGAGATGCCTACGGAATTATCATATGGATGCACACCGGTCAGATAAGCGGCACAGGGACGGGCATGCGTCCCGCCACGCTCTCCGGTCAACAAATCGGCAGCCTTGATATCCAGACCACTTAACAACAGCATCTGATCACGAAAGGGTGTCATGGGTTCCAGAGTGGGCGTCATCTCGAAATCCGTTCCTGTCCTGGTAGGCGTCCAGTTCGCCATAATGCGTCCGACAGGCAAATAGATATAGCCCAGGCGCAATGGCCTGACCAGCTCATCCGTTGCGGCAAAGGCTGGAACCATCGCGTCCAGAAAGGGTAATGCTAATGAGGCACCAGCGCCTTTTAAAAAGGTACGACGAGGCAAGGCTTTCTTTAATATAAACATGTAAATTCCCTCCTGTTCCAAACCATCATAAGTATCACTAAAATTCCTTTACTATTCCTGTCCGCTCTAGCGTGATTTCCTGAACTGGAAAGGTTTGCTTTGCGTAATCGCCAGAATCAATGCAGACCAGCGATAGTCTTCAGACTCTATGCGTTTGACTATGTCGCGTATAACCGGCTGGTCGTAATATTCAATGCCACGGCCCAATCCATAGACAAACAGTTTCTCAGCCACAGTATGTACGACACGATCCGAGTGCTGTTGGAACTGCTGACGAAATCCTGCAGTATTTTCAAATTTATTCCCATCGAACAAAATGCCGGAAGAATCCACATCAGAATCCGCTTCTACATACCGTGTACGAAAAGATCCTATCGCATTGAAATTTTCCATGGCGAAACCTATCGGATCCATCAGTTTATGACAGGCCGAACACACCGGGTTTGCCCGATGTTGCTCCATCGCCTGTTTCAAAGTTAATGCCTTGCCATCACCGTTTTTGACCTCCAGCGCCGGGACATTTTCCGGTGGGGGCGGGGGCGGCATATCCAGTAGATTCTCCAGCACCCACTTGCCTCGCAATACCGGTGATGTCCGATTGTTGTAGGAAGTGGCCAGTAACAAACTGCCCTTGCCCAACAATCCCTTGCGGTCATCCATACCGTCCAGACTTACTCGTCGAAAGCGACTGCCATAAATACCCGGAATTCCGTAATGTCGGGCAAGACGTTCATTCACAAAGGTATAGTCTGAAGTCAGCATCTCCAGCACACTATGATCTTCACGTACCATACTGTTAAACCACAACCGTGTTTCCTGTTTAAAAGCAGTACGTAATTCATCATCAAATTCAGGAAAAATATCCGGATGCGGCTCGGCTATATCTACATTGCGCAGTACCAACCACTGATCACCAAAATTATTGATCAATGCATTGGAACGGGAGTCTGCCAGCATTCGTTTTACCTGTGCAGCAAACACCTTCGGCTTATGTAATTGTTTCTTCTCTGCCAGACTCAGCAGTTCCTCATCCGGAATACTGCTCCACAGGAAGAAGGACAATCGCGAAGCCAGGTCAATATCATTGACCGGATACACATCTCCGGGCTTGACGTTGGAAGGGTCCTGTTCAACACGAAATAAAAATTCTGGTCCGGCAAGAATACCGGACAGGGCAAGTTCGATTCCGCTTTCAAATCCCTGTTCACTCGCACCTTGATGATAGAGCGCAATCAAGGTATCCAGATCGTCCTTTGTCACCGGCCGTCGATAGGCCTGGCGTGCCAGGTCTGAAAGTATTTTGCTGGCACAGGTCTCCTGCTCCTTTGAGCCAGCTGCACTGTCTGGATGACAACTGAAAATTTTCTCTCTACTTGGCGTATCACCCGGGCCACTGACCTGATACGGCCCACTAATAATCACACTGGCCACAGTCGGGTCTCCACCCTTGTAATGACCAATATCAGTTAACAATAATCTTGGCGTCTGGATACCCGTTGGTTTGGTCGCTTCCTCCAGAAAGGTAACGCCCACAGTATGGGTCCCCGCTTTAGCGTTGAATTTTAATTGCAACGCATCATCGGCAGTAAATTCATAACCTGTCTGTTCCGGATCACCGGCATAGAGCGGATTCTGGCTTTCATTAAACAAAGGCCCGGAACGCGCTACAAATTTGCCACCGATTGACAGCATGCCTATCCGGGAGTCATTCAGACGCACATCTATCTGATGCTGCTTGCGTATACCGCGAATATAGCCTTCCATACTTCTATGTAATTTGATGCTGATGGTATATTCACCGTCCACAGCAAAATGATGCTTTATCGTTGTTCCACCACGCGTACCAAATGGCAGGTCCTCGTTCATATAGGCATCCTGACGATAGGAATCTGGCACATTATAGGTTTCACTTGCAGGCTGCATGGCAGAAGGGCCGACTGCCAGACGCGCTATTCGTCCAGCAGCAAACATGTATTGCTCCATAAGCAATGGCGAGACCGCCAATACCTCGGCAATATTGTCAAAACCTTGCCCGAGATTATCTGGAGGCAACATACTGGCACTGTTTATCTGCAATGCCAGCAAATCACGAACTGCATTCGCATATTCTGTACGATTAAGACGATGAGCAGTAACGCGACCTGGTTCCGGGCTGGTTTCAGCCAGTTTGCCAAGACCATTCTCCAGATACGACAACATCGACTGGTATTCCGTCTCACTTGGACGCATAGGGATACCGACAGGTGGCATCGCACGCAGTGTCAGTTTCATGATCACCCGTTCCCAAATCTGCGGAGTCAGGCTGATATCATCGACATTGGCCTTGTCCAGCATCAAACCAGCTGTTTTCAAGGTTTCGTTATGACAACTGACACAGTACTTATCCAGCAATGCCCTTTGCGGGGAACTGGGTGTGGTCTGCGCAAACGCCGTGATGCCCGAGAACAGGCAAACGATGCTGATGATGGTTCTGGAAATAGAGAAAAATCTGTCCAATGCCCCCGCTCCTGGATTGATTTTATATGAAACGATCCGACAACAATTATAACGCTTATTTTTACATTATTACGCAAATTCTCTACTTAAGGCTGTTGCAGGTGCTGCCTAAGCCACAATTGGTCAAGGTATCGGCAACAATACTATTCAGCGATAGCGAAAAAAAAAGCCCCGGGTTCTTATACCCGGGGCTAATTTCAAAACCAATTACTTGATTATCTATTATCTGAAGTGGTAATTGAACTGTATACCATAGGTGAAGAACGAACTTTCAGGCATGTCATCTTCAACAACACCACGACCTTCTTCTTCAAACTCGGCATAGTATTTCTGTCGTGCACCAAAGAAGTTGCGGCCATAGACACCGACATTCCAGGTGTCATCCGTATCACCAATACTCAGCAACGCGTTCAAGTCAGTGTGTACTGGCCAAGCAACAACATAAGTGAAGCCGAGCGTATCCTGGGTATAACTGTCAGATACGGCCATCTTGCTGTTCAGTGTGACCAGGTATTTATCAAACAACGGATGCTCGTAATTGGCACCAAAGATAAACTTCCAGTCTGGCGTACGCGGTGCTTTTGCGCCTGCACGGTCGATATTACCTACTGGCAGCACAAGCGAAAGACCATCAATTTCAGTCTTTTCAATACCATTAGAACAGGGACCAGTAGCCGCATCAGCCAGTTCAGCTTCGGTACACCCGCCGATATATTTCAACATCACGCCTTCCTGGATTACACCGCCCGCATTCAGCGTTAACCGGTCTGTGGTTGCCCAGGCGAGATCAAACTCTAGACCACGAGTACGTTGAGCACCTGCATTGGTCATGAATCGTCCTGTTGCCTGCAAACCAGCGGCCAGTGTGGCTGGATCAGCTACTTCGGTTTCCAGCTGCAGATCCTTGATTTCCATCCAGAACAAGGTAGCACCGTATCTGACTGTACTATCAAATAGTTCTCCACGAGCACCAATTTCCCAGTTTTCCGCATGTTCAGCCAGATAGGTAAATTCCTTCTGACCATCTGGACCGAATTTTCCAACGTAAGCAGCGGAAGGAACACTCGCACTACCTGCCAGCGCATCTACACGCTGGTTATATCGCAGACCGCCACGTGGGATACCGCGATCGCTGGTATCAAAACCGCCAGCCTTGAATGCCTTGGCCCATTTTGCATACAGTGAATGTTCCGGGCTTGGACGATAGCGCAAGGTTATCTGTGGGTCAAAACTGTCTTCGCTATAGGTATCATAGAATGGTCCGACATCCGCACCCATATTATCCATTAGAGCACCCAAAGCAACTGGGGCTTTACCGTCCCAAACGTCTGGAATATCACTTTCGTTATATTCATGCGTCCAGAAGCCAGCCCTGCCCGCATAAGGTCCGCACTGGGCAAGCGCAATCTGCACACCTGGTGATATAACGCTAGCGTCAGGCAGCTGTGAGGGTACACGTACATCGCGACCTGTCTGGCAACTGATAATTGCTTCGGCTAATGATTGATTGCTGGTTGCACCTGGGAAATTACCCGCACCTACGCCAGTCGTAGTCGTGAAGTCACCGCCTGCGACAGCCGGTCTGTGCGTGGTAAACGGAACAATGCCATCACCATCTGGATCCGGGTTGATATCAAATATCCAGGTAGCTGTTTTCAAGCCTATACCACCTTCCTTACTCACATCGGAGTAGCGACCACCAACGTCGATTGAAGCCTTGTCGCCTAGGAAATTAAAGGTGAACGTACCGAAAGCGCTCTTCCATTCAGCATTATTAAATGGATCATGTCTGCGTATCGGCGTTGCAAGATTAGCACGTACAGTTATAACCGGATCAAGTACCATCTCTTCTTTCTGCCAGTACACACCCGTTGACCACTCAAACTGTCCGCCAGTGGGTGAGCTGAATCGCAACTCACCACTCTTCATATCAAATACTTCTGTACGGAAGGCTGCTTCCATCAGGAACGGTGATTCATCCGATGACTCAAACGTATCCCGGTGATAATCGACCAAACCACCAATTGCCTCAACTGTAATACCGTTGGCCAATTCATAATTGGCGCCCAGACGGAAATTCCAGGCATCCAGCGGTTCACGTGAAGTCAGGTTGCCATCCGGGAAAAGTCCTGGGGCAACGCCTCGAATGTCTAGCGCACCGGAACGACCATCATCGTTATTAATACCCTGTACCGGCGCCAGATAAAATCCAGTACCTTCCTGTACACCAACTTTTTCGAAACCATCTACGCACAGCGGAAAGTCTCTCTGAGTAAACATCGCGTCATAAGCTGGTACCAGCCCACGTTCGAGCACTGCACCTGCATCCGTAGAATTGTAGTCTGCGGTTGGACCTTCAGACTGACAAACTGCGGTGGTATCACCGGCAGAACGACGTTTTGCCACTTCTGCTTTGGCTGTAACTTCCAGTTGCTCTGACGGCTGCCACAATAATGTCAATCGTCCTGCAATATCAACTCTGTGAGGGAATGCATTTCCGGAAAACAAATCGGTTAAATGACCTTCTGTCGAATCCCACTGACCAGCCAGACGAACACCGAGTGTATCCGAAACCGGTCCACCTATCGCACCTTCAAAACTCTCACGTTTGTTTACACCGAACTCGACAGCTGCATCACCTTCCCAGGAATCCATCGAAGGTTTTTTCGTGGTCATACTGAATGCACCAGCCGTCGCATTCTGTCCAAAATAGACAGGCTGCGGACCAGTTAATACTTCGACGCGCTCCAGATCCAGGAACGCACCTTTAATCATGGAAGGACGACCGAAATGCACACCATCAACGAAGATAGGGGCTGATTGTTCAACAGCTATATTGGCAACGTCGTTACCCATACCACGGATAGTTACTGATGATTCATGTAAAGAGTCATTCATTTCCACTGAAGGAGCAAACGAGGTCAGGTCTTCCATCGTTCGATAACCCAGTTTGATTAACTCCGGGCCGCCGAAGGTTTCAATGGAAACCGGCACTTCCTGCAGCGATTGTTCACGCCGCTGGGCTGTTACAATTACTTCTTCCAGCTGCTGAGCAGTAACAGGTACAGCACTGAAAGTCATTGTTGCAATAACCGCAGTTATAGCAATACGCAAAGCACTCTCTTTCTTGACGAACATCAGACATCCCCCCTGAGGTAATGTGAAATACAAAAACTTATAATTATAAAAAATTGCGAACTGAAATTTTTATTATTGCGTAAGTTAGTAGAAAAGCCACAAGGTGTCAAGAAATACGACACCTTGTGTTTATTCCGCAACTCTACCAATTTACTGGAAAACTGCTTATCAACTGTACTAATTCAATTTCTGTTTTTCCTTCGCCTCTTTTTCCTTGGCTTCCTGGATTTCCTTGGACAGCTGGATATCTACTTCCAGACCACCGCGACCAAGTACACAAGCACCCACTGGTTTGCCGGATTTAGCATCATTGGCACCCAGTTTTTTCAATAATGCCGCAGTTGAATCATGCGGTACCGTACGATCCAGCAATCCAATAACACTTTGGCCTTCTGCCAGACTCAAGGGTGTGCGGCCACAACCAGTCTGCACATTGACCTTGGCACCCTGATCTACCAGATAACTGACCAATGAATTTGCGCCTACAAATGCAGCGGCATGCAGCGCGGTCCAGCCAGTAGCTGAGACCTCATTCACATCTGCACCCAAAGCTATTAAACGTTTTGCACTGTCCAGCGAACTCTTTTCTTCAGAAGGCGTAAAGTCATTCTTTTTTCCCAGACCAACAGCGACCATTAATGAGGAACCATTACCAAGGATCTGGTTATCATCTGCGTAGACCTTGGTTTGCTTTTCCAGTACGGCTGGATTTGCCTTGGTCGAAACCAGTGGTTTTGCACCATGTTCCAGCAACATTTCCATCGCTGAGGTATCAAGTGAAGCCGTTGCGAGGAAAAACGGTGTGGCTCCTTCCAGATTTAACCAGGGCAAACTGTCCATACGCAGTCTGGCCGGTGGGAATTTCATGGCAGCATCCGGATCTGCACCTTTTGCCAATAAGGCTTCGGCCAGCTCATACATATTACCGCCCGGCAGAATTTCATCCGTCGGCCCTGCGCCATCGATATTGTTCGTGTCGACTTTACCTTCAACAATATATAGTCCAGAACCTGGAATCTTGGTCAGCTTCAGTTCTTCTTCACTGACTGTTTCAATCGGCTTGCAGCGGGAATCAGAGGCATAACCGCAAACACGTGTCGCGGCGACAACTTCATAACCGTGCAGCAATTTAAGACCATCACGCATCGCATAATGTAATGAGGTCATCCCGTTTGCGTCTGCCGCTTTCGGATTTGCACCCTGCTCAAGTAAATACATAGCCAAATCTTCATAGCCACCCGCACTGGCAATTACCAGAGCTGAGCCTTCTTCTTCGGAGAAAATATTTACGTCTGCACCTTTCGACAACAACAACTTGGAAGTATCCAAATCACCGACGCGCGCTGCAAACATGAGGGCGGTGTAACCACCTTGTGGAATGCCTTCAACATTACCGGCATAGGCTTCGACCACCATTGGCGTATAACCTGCCTCCTGTAATTTCCTTGTTTTCAGTGATAGATCCGCTCCACGATCAATCAGCAATTTCGCTGTTTGCGGATTTCTAAACGAGATAGCCCACATCAATGCAGTTTGACCGCGCTTTGGTTCCTGCGCATTGATATTGGCCCCCTTGTCCAGAAGTAACTGTACGACCTCGGTCATTCCTGTGCGCGCTGCAGTCATCAACGGTGTTTCACCACTCCAGAGAGCTTTATTTGGATCGGCACTCGCTTCTAACAAGGCCTTGACGGTTGCAGGATTACGGTTCTTGCACGCCAGATTCAACGGCGTCACACCGTATTCATTGGTAGCATTAACATCTGCACCAGCTGCAATCAGGCGATTCACTGACTCCTGATTATCCCAGTATACTGCCCAGGATAATGCAGTCGCACCGTCAGGTTGAGCCGCCTTTACATCAGCTTTGGACTTGATTAATTCCTGCACCTGATTCCACTCCTGATTGCGTGCTGCATCAATCAGACGTAAATCCGGCTCAGCAGCAAAAGCAGCCACTGAGCAGAAGACCAATGCCGGTGCAAACCAGCCAGAAAACCGATTTCCCTTCATACTCATCAAATTACTCCGCTATATATCTAGGTTTAAGCTGGCAATGTGATATCAAGTTCACCGGAAGATTTACCAAACTTCTCGGTAGGAATTCCCAGTTTATTCAGCATGGTTACATGCAGATTACTCATTGGAGTTCCCTGCTTGTATTCAATATGACGACCACCCTTGATACCCGCAGCACCACCAAGCAAGGCAACCGGGATGTTCCACTGACTGTGTACATCACCATCACCCATACCTGCGCCATAGACCAGCATGGTGTTATCCAGCAAAGAAGAACCATCTGCGTCTTTTGCAGACTTCATCTTGGCAAGGAATTCACCAAACATCTTGGCATGATAAATATCAATTTCTCCAGCTTGGCGCTTCCTGACCGGATCGCCACGATGATGCGTCAACGGATGATAGGGGTCTTTGTGACCAAGATGGGTAAATACCATTTCGCTGTATTCGCGCGCAACCATGAAGGTAAACACACGGGTCATGTCAGTCTGGAAAGCCAGCAACATCAGGTCGTACATCAGCCTGATATGTTCCTCATGCGCGGGAATACCAACAGGACGTTCCATTTCAGGCAGCGTCATATCGGTCTTGGCCTCTGCTTTCTGGATCTGGAACTCCACACCTCGTACGGCTTCCAGATATTCACCCAGCTTGGAGCTATCTTCTGCTCCCAGAGTTTTGTTAATTCTGGCGACGTCTTCACTGACATAATCAAGAATACTACGCTGTCTGGTCAAACGACTTTGACGTGTAGCCTGATCGGTTCCACCATCACCAAACAAACGTTCGAATATTTCGCGTGGGCGATGTTCCATCGGCAACGGCGTGGTAGGGCTGGCCCAGGAGATAGTATTTGTATAGGCCGAGCTGTAACCGGCCGCTGATTGACCTGCCATTTCTGCCGCATTTTCGATACAGACCTGCAATGACGATAATGGGGTATGTTTTCCAAACTCTGCAGCAATCACTTGATCAACTGAAATGCCACAGCGTACTTCGCTCAGCGATTTATTTGGTTCAATACCGGTCAGGAACATGGAACTGCCGCCAGAGTGTCCGCTGACACTTTCTGATGCACCGTTGTCCATATGACTCAATACCAGCAACTGATCCCGGTATGCTTCCCACTGCTTTAATATGTCACTCATGACATAGTTGCTACCTGCTCCCTGAGGAGCCCAGGCACCACGCAGAATGCCGTTTGGCGTATAAACATAACCTACGCGCATCGGTAGTTTGCTGGCAGGATCAGAAGTTTTCGCCAAAGCTGGGAGCATTGCACTTAACATTGGCAACGCGACTGTCGCACTGAGACCTCGCAAGAATGTCCTACGTGGTATTGCCTTCTTGAATATTATCATGAGCCTGTCCTCCTCATCTGAAAGGGTAAACTGTTAACGATTCCTGAAACAATAATTGAAAACTTGTAATCGCTGTCCGCTGAATCATGCACAATCTTGCGCACAGCCGTCATATCATAATACGCCAAATCTCGACCCATAGCATACGTGAGCAATTTCTGTGTAAACGCACTAACAATTACCGTAGATTTACTCAGCAACGCTTTCTGCAATTGTGAGGGGCCCTGGAACTTGGAGCCATCTGGCAATACACCTGAGGAATCTACCGGCGAACCCGCATCTTCATCACGCCATTGGCCAATCGGGTTGAAATTCTCCAGTCCAAATCCAATCGGATCCATACGGTTATGACAGACCTGACAGACAGGGTTAGCACGATGTTTTTCGATCGCCTGACGCATGGACAATACCTTGCCATTGTCATCCGATTCTTTCAATGCCGGAATGACGGTCGGTGGCGGCGGTGGTGGGGCGGCCATGATATTTTGTAACACCCATTTACCACGCAATACGGGTGAAGTACGGTTAGGATAGGAGGTGATCGCCAGTATGGCACCCTGTGCAAGCAAGCCCTGCTTGTTTTCATCCGTAACCGAAACCTTACGGAAACGATTACCGTATATTCCGGGTATACCATAATGATGCGCTAGTCTCTCGTTCAGGAATTTATAGTCGGCTCTGAACAGATCCAGAATGGAACGATCGTCCTGGAAAATACTACCCAGAAACAGCTCGGTTTCTTTCTGGAAATCCTTGCGCAGACTCTCATCAAACTGCGGGAACAGTTCCTGATTTTTCTCAGTTTGTTTAAGGTTTCGCAACAACAACCATTGTTCAGCAAAATTGTTGACCAGCGTTGTTGAGCGCGGATCAGCCAACATTCTTTTAATCTGCTTATCCAGCACTTCAGGCTTGCGCAACTTGCCTTGTTCAGCCACTTTCAGCAATTCTTCATCAGGGATACTGCTCCAGAGGAAGAATGACAGACGCGACGCCAGCTCAATATCACTTAATTGATATACCTCGTTCTTGCCCAACTTGGCGGGCTCACGTTCAATGCGGAAAAGGAATTCTGTGCTGACCAGCAAACCTTCCAGTGCCATCTCGATACCAGCGTCAAACGAACCACCGTCCTTTTGCCCTTGTTCATACAGGCTCATTAACGGCTCAACTTCAGTTGTTTCCGCCGGTTTACGGAATGCAGCCCTGGCCAGGTTCGAAATAATCTTTTCAGCACAAGCCTTCTCATTCCGTTTGCTGGAAGGATTACAGATAAAAATCCTGTCACGACTTGCGGTCTTAGATGCACTCTTGGCATTGAATGGACCGGTCACCGTTACATTTGCAACAGCGGGATCGACCCAGGCACGCTGGTAATCATTATCCATTCTTGACTTAGAGTAGTTCTCATAAGAACGGGGTGGTATTTGTCCTTCCCAGGCATAATTTTCCTCAAGAAAAGCTACCTGGATTGACTTGGCGCCAGCCGTGGCAGGAAAACGTACTTTCAGTACATCATCTGCTGTACGTTCATACTGAGCTTGTTCAAATGACGGCGGAGTCTTGTCTGCACGACCTGCACCCATTGCCAACGCGACATTCTTGCCACCAACAGTGATTAATTGCACACGTTTGCCATCTACACGAATATCTAGCTGATGCGGTTTGTCTACACCTACCACGAGTCCAGTGCCATCGGTACGCAGCAAGCGAACTTTGATCTCATATTCACCATCCAGCGGGAAGGTATGCTTGACAGCCAAACCACCCCGGGTACCAAAGGGCAAATCCTCATTCATACGGTCATTTTGCAGCAGGAAAGCCGAGACCGGGTATTCTGAAATATCCGTACCGATCGTTGGATCCCCAATTGCAAGGCGACCAACTTGCCTTGCCGCTGCCATATATTTTTCCATCAACACCTGAGAGACAGACAACAAGTCTCCCATATTGTCAAAATCCCCGGAATTATCCGGTGGCAGCATGGAGGCACCATCCACATCAACCGCAAGTAAATCACGCACGGCATTTGTATACTCGGTACGATTCAGGCGATGCGCTGAAACAGTTCTGCCCGGGTTAGGACTGGCAAGATTCATTGCATCCAATTCATTAGCCAGGTGGCCAGCCAGTCCGGTATAGAATGTCTCATCCGGCCTGGGCATACCTACCGGTGGCATTGAACGGGTCTGCAGCTTCAGCAATACCTTTTCCCACAATTGTGGCGCTGCTTTCAGATTATTGATATCTGCCTTATCGAGCATCAGATTGGCAGTTTTTAAGGTTTCGTTATGACATGTAACGCAATACTGGTTCATGGTTGCGCGATATTTGGCAACAGGACTATCTGCTGCAGCTGACTGCTGAGCCTGTGCATAGCTTATTGCGGTGAAAGTTAAACACAGTCCAATGAGAAAACGGCGTGATGTCACGTAAAACCCCTCCAAAATTATTACTGAACAAACCTGATGCAGTGTACAACATTATTTATGGTTGTTCACTACGCAGAATACAACTATCCGCCACTGAAAGACTTTAGACAGATATTTAAAAAATATTACTTAAAAACAGGTGTTTAAGTAGTATTACACCGGAACATACTATTTGTGACGCTTGCAGAATATCCAACCTTGAGTCAACTTGTTTTGATCTAAATCATATTAATTCAGCTTATTGCAATTGCACAAAACTCCGGTCATGAAAAATCACCTCAATCAAGGTAAAAATTAGTTACTTGAGCTATTTAATTGTAATATCCGCACAGGAAAAATAATCGTTACCATCATCTATATCACCCATCGACTGGGTGAGACGAAACGTGCAGCTCTCACACTGCAAACCGGCAGGCAACTGGATATCTGCCCAGTAAAATTTGGGTGAGGCTTCGCTCATGTCACCTTCGTCCGTGCCATCCTTCATATTCAACAATACTTGCCAGGATTTTTCATTGTCTGCAGAAAGGTCTATTCTCCAGACTCCGGCATGATCATTGGTCTCTTTCCAGTGTACACGTATGGTAGAACCAGCTTGATACGTGCGTTTGACAGGGCCTTTAACGCTCGCAGGCTGCTCACCCCGGAATCCGCCACACGGCAATATATCCTTCATTCTGACATTATCTTCGCGTGGCAAGGGTGAAATGAACGAAGCGGCGTCCGTGTCATCCGGAGCTGGCGCAATCAGCAGCTGTGCATGTCCGACGGCAACCATTGGTGCAATCATTAATATAAACACTGAAGTAAGTGCGATATTCCTGCGCATGTAAAGGGCTCCTCATATTTCCAACTCGCTGAAACAAAACGGCCGCCTGCAATGAGTAGGTATCATTACAGCCGGCCGCCAATCTTCTTTATTATGCCCTGAATTTAAGGCTTATTTCTGCGCTGCTTTTTCTTCCTCAAGCTGCTTTCTGTAACGTGATTCATAAAAATCAATGTAATGCTTGCAACCTTCCGGGTCGATGAACGGATTGATTGCGCTACCTTGCTTCTTTAACTCGATTTTTTTATCCAGCTCAATTGAAGATGCGCGGGCGTAGAGATAAAAATCACACTGTAAAGTCTTCAGGTGGGCAAATGACGCTTCAAAGTCATCCGAAATTTCCGGATACAGTTCATTCTTCAGCAGGGGTCCACGTTCCACACCCGAGGCCGATAAACCGCCCATAAATACCGCATTATATTCCTTGCCACCGTCCATCACTTTCATTGTCCAGGTTGTGGCACCAGGAGTATGTCCTGAGGTGATGTGCGCAACCATGGTAACGTCACCCAGTTTCAGTTCTTCCAGGTTTCCAATCGTGCCATCGACTTTAACGGCCTCAAAGTAATCTGCGCCGGCATCACCTTCAAGCATGTTACGAAAATCACTCTTGCCGCCACTGGCAATAATGGCTGCTGTGCCAGCCGTGGTAATGACCTTTGCATTTGGTGCTGCTTTTTTAAACTGCGCCAGACCGCCAATATGCTCTTCATGCGGATGGGAGTTGATTATGTATTTAATGTCTTCCAGCTTGAACCCGGCTTTTTTAATACTTTCCATCACCCACGGGGCATGTTCAGTTGATGTAGTATCCATCAAAATCAGGCCATCAGAAGTTGTAATCAGATAGGAACCTACCTCGGAATGTCCAACCCACCAGATATTGTTGGCAATCTGAACTGGTTCTCTCTGTGTCTGCGCATCGTTATTGGCACGGTTTGACGAATCCAGCCGTTCCGGAGTCAGCTGGGCTGACAGGTTAGTGCTCAGTAATAGTGACAGCGTAACTATAATCCACATCAGACCAGATGTTTTGCTGCCAGTTGTATTCTTTGTTAAACCGTACATATAAACCCTCCTCGTTAGAAATAATTCTGAACATTCCCCACGGCATGCATAAACCCTGAAATTATAACAATCTATGGGAAATTCATTCGTCGAGCCCGGCTACAGTCTGGACAAGTTCAAAACTTTATTCTGTCTGAACTCATCCACGCCAGCGGCTTTTTTGGTGTGCAAATACTACGACCTCGTCCAAACCCTGCGCAACCATTATTTACATGTATGCAGGGTCAAAAACCTGTCAGGATTCAGATAGTTTCGGACAAACGGCTGGCCTATACAAAAGCTGACTGTTAGCCAGCTTTCCTGACGCTTTAATACTGTTTAAACGCTTATTATTACAGTAGAATATCGCACGACAGGTGAGTATTTAAACCTGATTGCCTGAAAAAATAGCTTTATCCGGAATGAACTGTTGTAAACCCTGACTGCCTAATGGTTTACTGCATACCGGTCTGGCTAGCTTTATGGCTACCTGTTATAGCACAAGATAATTATTGAACTACTAATACTGAGGAAATTTGATGAAAACCATACACGTTCTGTTAATGTCAGGACTATTTGCTGTTTCTGCAGTCACATCTGTGCATGCTGCAGGCGATATTGCAAAAGGTGAATCCACCTTTACGGCCAAAGGTTGTATCGGATGTCATGGTCCGGCCGGTGACAGTCAGGCTCCAGAAATGTTTCCGAAGCTGAAAGGTCGTGATGAAGCCTATATTTTGACCCAATTAACAGATTTCAAAAGCGGCAAACGGGTAGGTACGACCATGAACCCGATGGCCAGCACCCTGACAGAAGAAGATATTAACAATATCGCAGCTTATATCTCTTCAAACAAATAAGTAAAAAGTTAAACGGAGCCGGAAGTATTTTCGTTTCCGTGTAGTCTGATGACCGGCCTGCTACAATAAGTAGCAGGCCGGTTTTTTTTCCCCAGCTATTATCTAATCAAATGCGAACAAACAAGTTCATACCATGAAACCAGCAAGTTATCCCCTAAGCCAGCTGCTGAAATACCTGACCATTGTACTTCTTCAGATCGCTTCTGTAGTACAGGCACAGAATTCAAACGACTATGGGCAAACACGCCAGGAACCCAGGGAAAATGAAATCGAATATGGCGTAATTCACTATGCCAGCACTCCCCGCACGGATTCCATTGCAACGGTTATAGCAAACCAACAGGCCAAACTGGGTTTCAGTACGAACAGAGGTTATCTGGAATCCTTGTTAGCGGCGCTGAATATCAGTCCTGCTTCACAGATCCTGGTTTTTTCACGTACCAGCCTGAATGTCACCCACATCACCACGGATACACCGCGGTCCATTTATTTTAACGACAATACCTATGTGGCCTGGACATCCGGATCAGATGTGATGGAAATTGCTTCCATGGATCCGAAACTTGGTCCGGTGTTTTATATGTTGAACCAGAATAAAGATACTGGCGCACAATTTGAACAACAGACCAGTCAATGTTTACGCTGTCACGACTCCTATTCACTGACAGGTGGGGGTGTGCCACGATTTATCCTCGGCTCCGGCTATGTCGCTGCCAATGGCTATCTGGTTTCCCATGAAGGCTGGATCTTGACTGATCCTGCAACCCCGCTGAAATTTCGTTGGGGTGGTTGGTATGTGACCGGCAAACATGGCAAACAAGTTCACCTCGGAAATATCATCGTGAACGATCCCGCTGATCTGAACCAGCTTGAGAATTTACGTAAAGGTAATCTTGATAACCTGGATGGTATGATCAAGCCTGGAGCTTATCTGACGAGTCACAGCGATATTATCGCCCTGATGGTGATTGAGCATCAGGTCTTTGTTCAGAACCTGATCACCCGGGTTGGTTATGACATACGCACGGCACTGAGTAACAATCCCGAGCTATTAATTGAAACAACAGACAATCGTGTTATACCGCCTGAGCCCGTAAACAAGTTGATTCGCGATATTAGCGAGCCTCTGGTCAGAGCAATGTTGATGACAGATGACGTTCCATTAGAGGATACCATTACCGGTAGTTCCGGTTATGCGGAGTGGTTTGTTAAACAGGGACCAACCGATCAACAAGGTAGATCATTACGTGAACTTGATCTGCAAACCAGATTGTTCCGCTATCCACTCAGTTATCTGGTTTACTCTGCTGCATTTGATAATCTGCCCTGGCTGGCCAGACAATATATTTACCAACGTTTTGTCGAGGTATTGACAGGCAAGGATACCAGCGAGGATTTCAGCAAGCTGACTGCAAATGACAGAAGCGCAATACTGGCAATACTGAACGATACCAAACCGGAATTCGCCTCCGTTACTGCAAAATAATTATTTCTGAGGTTAATTACAGTACTGCCAGGTTGTTTATAAAAGAAACAATCCAAACAAGGCAATCACTGCAGGAATAAGCAACAACCAACTGATAGTAATATGTTGCTCTGCGCCGAATTGCATTCCTTCCGGAATATCCACGAGCGTTGCTTCCCTGAGATAATTTATTAAGTCGCCGGTCTGACTTTCGTTGAAATACTGCCCCTGACTCCCGGTTGCCACCACTTGTAAAATATCGCTACGCAAGGGTATACGAACAGTCTTGTCATCCATGACTGACAACGTGTCCTGACACACATCATCCTGATTCGTTACCGGTACTGGCGTCTCTATCGCATTACCAATACCAACAACCTGTATGGTTATTCCGGCCGCCGTCAAATCTCTCAAAGGTTGCTCCAGATGTTGACGCCAGTCTTCATCCTCGAGATTACCATCACTGAGCAAAATGACATGATTAACATTCCTGTACAATTCCGGCAGGGTCTGTTTTTTAATTGCGATCACCCTGAGTGCATTTAGCATATCGGTATTGGTAGCCCGATAGGTCATGCCCACAAACAGTCCGTTATTCATCACAGACCGAAGATAGGAACGACTGAATGTCAGCTGGGTTATCGGAAAGGTGAGACGATCAAATGCAACAATCCCGAATCTGGCCTCGGGAATTCCCTCCATTATGTCCTGCATCACATGCTTGGCCCGATCCAGAAAGGTCGGTTCTGCACAGGAGTTGCGCGCCTGCATACTGCGTGAGGTATCAACCAGAAACAGATAGTCAGCCGTCTGTTGTGGCTCCCGATAGGGTCCGGCACCTGCAAGAATCAAAGACACGACAAACAAGCCTGCGCAGAGGTAACGCAGACGAAAATACATTAAGGTGGGTGGGGTACTCCTGAACTGATAAACCACCGAACGTGTAAATAATTCGCTACGCCTGAACGCCCAGAGTAATGGCAGTATCACAACCAGCAGCAACAGCACCCACGGGTAATCAAAGCCCATGACCAGCCTCTTGCCTGATGCTGATTGTTTGATGGAAAATCATTTCATTCAGTGTGAGCAAAACTACAGCTAACAGCGCCAGCACTACTGAAAATACTCCACGTAAATCGGTTTCAAACAATCTGGTCTCATTATCAAATACCGGAGAAGCCTCAATTTCACTGACCAGACGGTAAGCCTGTTCCATTTCCTGTTCTGAACCGGCCTTGAATATCCTGAATCCCGGATCGCCAGCAAACTCCTGGGTTATCTTGCGCAGTATTTCATCAGGTATCGCCACGCCCAGTGTGTACAAACGGATTCCCGCCTTGCGCAAACTACGAACACCTCTACCCAGATTTTCAAGATCATCTTCCGCATCAGAAATCAGGATAATCGCACCATCCTGTTCCGGAAATGCATCGCGTGCCATTAACAAGGCCTTGTCTATATTGGTAAGCGAAGAAAAGGCTTCCAGCTGGGTACCTGCCCCCCGGCGTATACTTTCGAGTACTTCTGCAAACTTGTTGTCGGTCTCGGTAGTTGGCCAACGCGCAAAAAAAGGTTCAGTACTGAAAAGGATTAGTCCAAAACGCTCATCCTTGAACCTGTCCATAAAATCAAATAACGCACTACGTGCCATTTCATAACGGGTAATTCCACCGGCCCCTTCTTTCAAATCATCTCCCCCAAATCCCTTGGTATTGGCCGGCAGATTCATTGACGGAGACATATCAAAGGCAACAACAAAATTCTTGTGATACACACGTGTATTTTCGGAAAACAAGGGTTCAGAGGAGCGATACACCGGACCGGCCAGGGTTATACCCAGACCTGTAACCAGAAGGATTCGGCTGCCTATGAGAAAATATTTTCTGGATCGGGTATCAACACGATTAATGGAGTGTAGATACTCCAGACCGGTTATATCCAGCGCACCCTGCTTGCGGTTCACATAAAATTTCCAGATCAGCAAAAGCAGTAATGGAATTACCAATACCAGTAACCCGGGTGTGGAAAAACTGACGGATTCTGCAATCGTGGTTTGCACTGTTCCGCTACCCGTCAAAATCGTTCAAAAATTATATAACTGCTGTTGTCCTTGGCTGAATCAGCATCTTCATATTCTTCCGGCAGTTTTGCTTCAATGATATTGATCAACCCCTGATCGGACGCAATTTCCTTCTCATCGCCTGTGGTAGTTTTCATCTTGAACATATCGCGCAACTGAACCAGTCGAGTCAATACAGCATTGCGCCAACGGGTAGTCAGCTCAAGGTTTCTGAGCACGTCGTCATCACTATCATCAATCCGTGCGGCGGCCTGTAAATCCAGTTGCGCCTGCTGTAATTTTTCAGCAGCATTCACCAGTAAGGCAATCACATCTTCTTCCGATGCAGACAACTTTGTTAAAATCAGGGTTTGTAACAAATCGTCTGGCGTTTCGGCCTGGAACACCAACTCCAGTATCTTTAATTGAGACTCCGGGATGTGTACACCAAAACTGTGCGCTGCGCGGGCGGTACCACTATTGTAATAGGCCGCTAGCTGTATTTTTTTAATCTTTACTGAACTGGCAAACGACTGCAAACCCAGTAATACCTCTTCCGTTATATCTGTCGCCGTCAGGACTGATTGCACGGCACTGTTATAGCGTTTGATTTCTGAAGATAACCACCATTGTGGTGTGGCAGCCAATACCAACATAAGTGCCGACAGTAGACTGACCACGATGAGTGATTGGGCAACACGTGGCTGCTGTCTGATGCGCACACTCAGGGTAGGTTGCAGTTCCAGCAACAATCTATGCTGTTCAACAAGCAATGTCAGTCTGTCAGACAACAGGTTTTTCATCTGCGACACTTCTGTTTGAGTGAGTTCGCCAGATTGATATACACGTCGCAAGATTTGCCGGGAAGTCTCTACAAAAGATGACCACTCAGGTTCTTCTGTCTGTGCACCCGACCAGAAACTGTCCGGATCCATATCAACCTGGATATGTAGAAGACGAGTGACTATTTTCTCGCATCCAAGCAGATAGGATCGAGGACCGGCAGCCGATTCATTTAATTGCCTGAGCTGAAACCAGAGTTGCTCTGGCACTGACAGCTCATGCTGTGTTCTTCTGCGACCGAAGTGCCAGAGGATAAACAGTGCAAGCAGCAACAATATTGTACCGCCCAGCAACATTATGGTCTGACGCAGGGTATCTCTGGCATAGATCGCGGGTTTGATATCGCGTAAGGAAATAGAACCAGCATTCCAGGGATACAAGGAACCAATATGAATAGCCGGTCTGGGTATTCTGACTGTATGCAGATTGGAACCGGGTTGCCCAATATTGGTATAGGGCAACATGGCCGGATCCATTTTATAGGTGTCGGGTCGTTTGACTCCGACTATATGCAATTGATAGATAATCCTGTATTCGGTTATACCAATACCTGCTGACGAGCTGTTTTCAGTCACACCAATCTGATCAAAAGGTAGAAATCCCAGATTGCGCTTGAACGCGTCCAGATCGGGTTTAATTTTATCGTTTCTATAAAGCACCCGGACCAAACAGCTGGCATGTTCCCCCAGCAGGTAACTGTCCTTGTCAAACTCTATCCAGCCTGCGATATCTTCGTTATCAGCTAGACCAGCTGGTGACATGCTTGAAAAACGAAATATAGAATTGCTGGTTCCGGCGAGAGAAATCAGCAATATTGATGCGCATAACAGAATGATCGGTACGGCAACTGCCGCAGCAAGTTGTAACGGATATTTATCAAGCAGATTGCGGAGCCTGTTCATGCGGCATATCGCCCTTTGCGCTTGCGAAAATATCGATCTATTTCCCTGCTCGATTGCTCTACATTGGCTGTATCCAGCGGCAGCGGAATAATACCGCGCGAACCCAGCTGGTTAAGCAATTCGCTGAAACGAGCTTCATGAACTTTTCGGATGTCACGCGCAATTTTTGGAGAGATCCATATTTCTTCACGTGCACCGGTTTCCGGATTTGAAAAAGGAATAAATGTACTGGCTGATAATTCAGGGAAACTGTATTCAAGCGCATCCTGAATAATCACCGGAACAAAGTCATACCGCTGGACCGACCTCCATAACTTCGATAGATCTGCCAGGCAGCCGTCACCTTCGAGAAAATCCGAGCAATAAAGCAACATCGCATTCGGTGGTAAACAACTGTTCAACGGAACACGGGTTCCTTTCAGTCTGCCATCAGTGTTTCCGGTATAAAAATGCCATAACGCACGATACAAGTGATAAAAATGTCGTGAACCAATACCCAGACCAAAACTGCGTATACCATTATCGGTTCGAATACCAAAACCAAAGGTAGTTTCTGCCTGCCAGGCTGAATACAACAGCAGAGCAACAGCACAAACCTGTGCTTCCATTTTTTCACGTACCCGCATTGAGGCAGAACCATCCACCACCACCATAATCTTGAAATCACGCAGGGCCACACGTTCAACTATCGTTGCTACGCCTCGTCTGGCGGTTGCTGTCAGATTGATACGACGCGGATCATCTCCGAGCTGAAAGTCACGATAACCCATAGGCTCGTAACCCTTGCCGGAAAATGGACTGGTCCATTCACCGGGTAACATACTGATTACTTTTTTACCCGGAATAAATGTTACAGGTCTGCGCTGAATCTGCAGCAGTAGCTGCTTGCTGTCCAACACTAGAGAACCTTGCTGATTATTTCATCTATGATTTCATGCAGACGGATTTCAGTTTCTTCCAGTTCGACTTCGCCCGGTTTGAATACCAGACGGTGTCTGAGGATAGGCAGGACAACAGCCGTCAGGTCGTCCGGCCTGACAAATTCATTTCCCTGCAACACAGCATGTACGCGTGCAGCGGAAATCATGCTCAATCCGGCGCGTGGTGAAGCGCCACCACCTCGCTGCACCAGTTGTTTGACAATGTTGATTTCCGAGCGTTCAGGACGGGTCTGGTTCAGTATCTGCTGCACCTTGTTAACGATGGAAGGTTCAATGTGTACACCGGTACGTATGGCCTTGCGGGCAGCCAGGATTTGTTGTTCGTTTATCACCGGCGTTATTTCCGGCATGCCACCGGTCACGCCGTAACGCGTCATGATCAATTCCTCGTGTTCTGGCGAGGGATACCCCAGTGGCACCATCATCAGAAAACGGTCTTTTTCTGCCCTGCCCAGACCAAAAGTACCTTCTTCCTCCACCGGGTTCTGGGTAGCGATAACCATAAACAGTTCTTTCAGTTTGTAGGTACCACCCAGCTCGGTCGTCACCTGACCTTCTTCCATCGGTTCCAGCACAGAGCCTTTCGAGCTGGTACGCGCGCGGTTTAGCTCATCCGTTAACAGGAAATTGGTATGCAGGGGTCCCTTGACTACCAGTTCCAGTTTTTTGGTGGCGAAATCAAAATGTTCAATACCGATAATATCCTTGGGCAACAGGTCGGCTGCAAATGAAATCCGGCGAAACTCAACATGGGCGGCTTCAGCAAGAGTCTTGAAGAACAGTGTCTTGGCGAGTCCCGGCACCCCTTCAAGCAAAACATGTCCGCCAGCAAACAGACATACCAGCGTCTGTTCCATTTCTGCTTCCATGCCTACAATACGTTTGCGTACCTCATTCTCCAGCGCCATGATGCTGTCGTGCACCTGCTTCAGTCCGGGCAAATTATCTGCTGGCAACTTGTCAGTCGAAATCGGCATTACATTCATCTCCTAAAAATAAATATTTTTATGCAATCATACTCACTGGTTTCGACTGCAGCCTGTTTGAAAACGTGAATACGACTGATGCTACAAACAATTCATGCATGGGGTAATGACAGTTTTGATATTTCCGGCAGGGGGAATCAGGATTACATAACGAGTGAGACTCACCAGACCATTCTGCCCTTGTCTATACTGCTACAGTTCAGGACTTCATCCCACCTGAGAGTCCACTCTGTGCTGACAGACACTCATTACGACGAGTACTTCGATTTCCCAAACTGTTCAAATACTGACCGGCACTGTGTTCATCTGAAATCAAAACGACCACAGTGCCGGCATATTTTCCAAACTACCCGATTAAAATAACCGGAAGTTCTGACTACCTTTTACTTACCAGCCCCCTTGCTGACAGCCGGCTTGTATTCCGGATCCTGATACATAATCTTGTCACCAACCACCGTCATGATGGCCTTGTTGTCCAGAATCTCATCCTTCGGCACGGTAAAATAATCTTTGTTTAGTACCGTGTAGTCAGCGAGTTTGCCTGGCTCCAGACTACCGGCCACGTCTTCTGCAAACAGCCATTCAGCGGCGCGACTGGTATACAAACGCAGTGCAGTGGCACGACTGACAGCTTCAGCTGGCATGACAATTTCACCCTTGTCTTTTGGCATGCTTTCATGACGTACACGTCTGTTTACAAACATGTCGAGTGCATTAAAGTAGATATCCGGGCGTGGAGAGCTGTACTCGGTTTCGCCAACAACATTCACACCCGCTTCCAGCAAGGTCTTGGTCGGGGCCAGGAATTCCAGGCCTTCCGGACCATAGCGTTTCACCTGCGTCAACGAGGCCGATACGTCATTAGGCTGAATCGGTACATACAAGTTGTAACGCTTCATCAGTTCAACCACTTCCGGCACCTTACCGATGGCACCACCGTGTGCAAAACCGATTCTGAGCGCACGAATATCATCCATCGTCATGCGACCCTTGACACGGGCTTCTTCAATCCAGGCCACATGCTTTCTGAACGCCTCGCTACCGAATGAATGCAAACTGAACGGGCGCCAGCCTGTCATTAATGCCGGTAACAACACCTTCTTGATGCGATAAGCATCCGCATCCCAACACAGCTCACGGTTTTTCAGCATTTCCGGTCCGGGCAAATCATTACCGAAACAGGCTACCTGACGTGAGTCGCCAACACCGCCGTCTGTGATACCCATAGGCCAGAACCATTCATTGGTCTTGATTGAACCATGATGAGCACCCATTTCAACAACGGTCAACGAGTTGTTCGGATACATTACGGGACTTCTGAACATTTCAAAACCATAACCCCAACGTACTGGTAATCTATTGTCCCTACGTAACAGGTTATAGACAGCGGTCATAGCGTCACCAAACTCGACACTGGAGGCAATCATGGTCACGCCGGCAGAGTTATACATATTCAATGCGGCTTCCATCAAATCCATGGTCAACTGTTTGGGCATTCTTGGCGGATTGATGACTCGTTCCCACGCACCACTTTCCTGGAACACACCACCGACGATACCCCTGTCACCTTCATGACCGAGTTTGCTCAGGCCTGTCATGTCGTTGGCAGCAATGGTAAAGCTGGGCCATAATTCCAGAGTCTTGTCCAGACCCTTGCGGTTTAACAGGATATTTCTGTGACTGCAGTGCTGCATATGGTGCGGATATTCTTCAGAAAATCCACAACCCTGAGCAAGGTGGGCATGATAGGAATCTTTCCTGTCTTTGGTCGCATTGTCCCTGAACAGTTGCTCGAACGGATTATCATTTTCTGCCAGTGTACTGTTGTCATTGGTCAGATCCTTCAAAGCCTGAGGTACACTCAGCGGCTCCATCTTGGCCTTACCATCTGGTGCAATACGCACACGCACTACCAGGCCAACCTGAGTAATTGCACTGGGTGTACTACCGCTGCTCAAGGTAGCAGGATTGTTCGGAATAACCTTACTGAACTCCGGCAGGGTCAGAAAATCGTTATAAATACCATTGGTAAGCGCACCTATATCCGGATAGTTGGTGTTCTCGTTTTCAACCAGACGGATATGTACCCATTCGCCCGGTTCTGGTGGATATTTCTTGATAAACTCGGCAATAGCCGCATAGGTATCGGCAGCATTATTACTGGGTAGTAATATCGCTGTATGGATACCGGCAGGTAATGAATACTGATCCCGTTCAGCCTCAAACAGACGCACAGCATTCATCGTGCTTTCCGGGTGCACATGAGTTTCGATAATACCCGGTATCACTGTCTTGCCCTGTACATCTATGATACGGGTCTGTGGCCCGGCAAAGCGCATCATGTCTTTCTGACTACCTAGCGCAAAGATCTTGCCACCGCGGATGGCCATCGCTTCAACAATACTGCCCGGATTGTCCGAAAGTATGGATTTGTTATCCATCGTGACTATCTTGCCATTGACTACAATGGTGTCCGGATAGCTGACCAACTCACTGGGAACGGTTGCCGTATTCTGAGCATTTGCCCCGGTAACTGCGAGCACAGCCAGCACGGCAGACACGATCATGGCTGGAAATTTTCTGTATCTGTTCATAAAACAATACCCCCTGGTTTTAACAATCAATCTAGACTACAAAAATAAAAAACTGCAAATTCTGGAACTGCCTCACCCCGGTTGTTACTGACTTTGCCGGAAACGGCGAACCATCACAGCACCAAACACAAGCAATCCTGTCACAATCACCGTGATCATTGGCATGGTACCAAGTGTTTGCTTTTCACCCTGCTCCGGGCTGACCACAGCCTGATTTTCATTTTTTGCAGACACTGACGTGCTGGCAGTAACAGCTACCGTATCCGGAGTGGTCGTCTCTGCGGGAGCGGACATGTCCATCGGATGCGATTTCAGTTTTGGACCAGGATTTTTTGTCACCAGCTGCCCGGTTTGCGGATCAACTGTGATATAGGGCGTCGAATAGTCCACATCGCCATCACTGGCAAAGACTGGTCCTGATAACAACAATGCATTAATTGTTATTTGTAGAACGAATACGACTATGAATCTGCCCAAAACTTCAGCTCCCCTCAATACCCTTAGTGTCCACGGGCATACCCAAACTGTGTCTGACCGGATGAATGCAGGCTAACCTAGTATAAAAGAATATGAGTGTCAATAAATTACTCCTGTGCAAATTGTGCAAATATTTTGCCTTTTTTGACCCTTTAAAATTTCTGAAAAGCAGGATCAAGAGCACAGCAATTTTGAGACCGGATCGAGTCATCTGCATGATCATGGCAGGAACAGTGTTCCAAAGGATGCATGATTACAAGTAAACCGTGCTGGGCCTGACAGCTGGAAATATACTCACTACCTCTGTATCATCGAACCATAGTTAGACCACGCGATGGAGTAAATAATGTCAGACGAACACAAACAATGGAGCGAACCTACTGATGGCAAGCGTACCGGATTTGGCAAGTTCAAAAAGCTGCCCTTACCCTATGACATATTTATGGAGTCAGAAGGTATTCCAGTATTCCGTGAATTAGGCGTAAGGGACATACGGGACCTTCCATTAATGCCCTGGAAGCGAATCGGGGGCAAAGGTACCTATATTCAGCTGTACGGTACAGAAGGTAAATGGGGATGTTATGCCGTTGAGGTTCCGCCTGCTGGGGCGTTACATCCTGAAAAACATATGTTTGAAAAGATTTACCTCGTGGTTGAAGGCCGTGGCAGTACGGAAGTCTGGCTGGAAGGCGATGAAAAGAAAAAACATGTGTTTGAATGGCAACCTGGTTCAATTTTCTCAATCCCCATGAATGCCTGGCACCGCGTCGTCAACGCGACCAACTCAAGTGCACTGTTACAGGCCGGTACAACAGGGCCTGTCGTTGTAAATGCGTTGCAGAATATTGAAGCGGTGTTCAATAACCCGTTCGTATTTCGTGACCGCTTCAGTAATGCAGAAGATTTTTACAAGGAGAAGGATGAGGTCGAACCGGATCCGGTACGCGGCCTTGCGATGCGCCGCACCAACTTTATCGCCGATTCAGTGAACTGCCATCTGCCACTCGACAATCGCCGCTCACCGGGCTGGCGCCGTATCGAACCGATGATGACCAATAATACCTTGTATTACTGGATAGGCCAGCATGAGGGGGGGCGTTACTCTACCGCCCATGCGCATACTTCTGCCGCGATTCTGTTCTGTCTAAAAGGCAAAGGCTACACCTTCACCTGGCCTGAGCATCTCGGTCCTACGCCCTGGAAAGACGGCAATGCAGATCAGGTGCGTCGTCTGGACTACGTCCCTGGTGGCATGATAACCGCGGCTCCAGGTGGGGCACGTTGGTACCACCAGCATTTCAGTGCGTCAAAGGAACCACTACGCCTGACAGCCTGGTTTGGTCCACATAATCCCGGTCGCGATCCCGGCGCACCCGGAACCAAGCATATCGACTATACCGCCATGTCTATTCCAGAAGGCGGCACCTCTATTCCCTACTGGATGGAAGACCCGTTTGTACGCAAGGAATATGAGAGGGTGCTCGCCGCGGAAGCAACGACATCACGGATGGAGCCTTCACTGTATGAGACACCTGCGGAATATAAGGACTTTAAATATAAAGTGACATTCGGCTAGTTTTATCTCACTACAGGGCGCATCGGGAACTACCGATGCGCCCTTTTTAATCCCTGGCTTAACCGGAACAGTATTTGACCATGTCAGACAACCCCAATAATCAGACGATATTCTCCAGTGCAGGACGCACGCTCGAGGAAGAGAACGAAATAGAATTATTAAGTGTGGGTGTTGATATAGGATCCTCCACCTCCCATATCATTTTCTCGAAGATCATGATGGAACGAATGGGTAACCGTTACATCGTCACCAAACGTGAAGCCGTGTTTAAATCCGAAGTCTTGCTCACACCGTATCTGGACGATACGACGATTGATGCCGACATACTCGGCAATTTCATTACTCGACAATACAAACTAGCCGGACTGACTCCAGATCAGATCGACACCGGTGCGTTAATTTTGACCGGGGTTGCTGTCCGGCGGACCAATGCCCGCGCCATTGGCGAGCTGTTTGCTGCACAGGCAGGCAAGTTTGTGGCGGTCAGTGCTGGCGATGCGCTGGAGACCATGCTGGTGGCCTATGGCTCCGGTGCAGTGGCGCTTTCCCACAAACACCATGCCAGAGTAATGAATGTGGATATCGGTGGCGGGACGTCTAAAATCGCCGTATGTGTAAATGGCGAGGTAGCCGATATCACGGCGCTGGACGTCGGTGCGCGTATTATTTGTGTTGACAAAAATGGTCGCATCAACCGCCTGGAAGAAGCGGGCCGGGTTCATGCCGCCGAAGCCGGGCTTACACTGAAGACGGGTGATGTAATATCGCATGCAAACCTGATCAAGGTAGTAGATATCATGGTCACGCGCTTGTTTCAGGCCATGGGAGTTACCCCAATCGAAAAGGAAACCAGCGATTTATTAAGGCTGGCAACGTTAAAAAATGCTTCCAGACCGGACATTGTTACGTTTTCCGGTGGTGTATCTGAATACATCTACGGTCATGAGACCGAGAATTATGGTGATCTGGGTACCTTGTTGGCAGCGGAAATTAAACGACGCATCGCAAGCTGGGGACCGGTTATAGAAGTGCCAGTTGAGGGAATTAGGGCAACTGTGATTGGCGCCTCCCAGTATACGATACAGGTCAGCGGCAACACGATTTTTGTCGAGCCACACACTATACTCCCGTTACAAAACGTTCCGGTTATATCACCCAATCTGCCTCTGGATACCGAAGCACTAAGTGTGGAGGAGATTGCCGCATCAATACAACAGACTCTGACACGTATGGAATTGCACGATGCCAACCAACCGGTTGCCATGTGTTTCAAATGGAAAGGATCCGCAACCTATGCCCGTCTGGATGCCTTTTGCCGGGGAACCATCAAGGGCATGGCTTCCGTATTGGCTAGCGGATTACCACTGGTGCTGGTCAATGACGGCGATATCGGCGGTCTAATCGGTCTGCACTGTCATTCTTATTGCCGGGTTGCTAATCCGGTGATTTCTGTGGACGGCATTCTATTGAATGAATTTGATTACATCGACATCGGTGCGCTGTTGGAGGGCTCAGGTGCAGTACCTGTCGTCGTCAAATCACTGGTATTCCCCACAACCGCAGCACTTGGGCATACACGGACCGAGAAAGAGTCCTGACCTCAATTCCGCTTTAACGGCCACCAGACCACCGTAGCTATCCGGTCAACAATATATTTACCGGCTTCACACGGGCTTAACCAGACTGGTTACTGTCTGCTAAACATTATTTTCTCGCTTGCACAGCATTGACAGCGTTGCATTTGTGTCTTATGTTGCACAATTATTACATTATCAATATCAATGCATTAAATCATAAAGGGGGTTGTATATGGTTAGGTTTAAAAAGCCGGCTATCGTCGGTTTGCGTTCCATCATCTGTGCGGCGGTTGCGACAGCCATACTGAGTCCTACAGTCAGCGCCCAGGCACTGGAAGAAATTGTGGTTACCGCTCAACGGCGTGAACAGTCGTTGCAGGAAGTACCGATTTCAATCGAAGCCATCACCGGTGCTATGATCGACAAACAAGGATTCAGGGACATGGCAGAACTTACCAACTTTGCCACTGGCTCGACCATGGAAATCAACCAGGATCGAATCAACATCACGGTACGCGGTATTGGTACCGCCGGTAACAATCAGGCACTGGAACAATCCGTACCTACCTTTCTGGACGGTATTCACTTTGGTCGTTCCGGACAAATTCTGGCCGCGTTCCTCGACGTAGAACGGGTGGAAATCCTGCATGGACCGCAACCGGTGTTTTTTGGTCAGAATGCGAATGCTGGCGCGTTCAGCATTACCTCTCGCAAGCCCACTGAAACCTGGGAAGGCAATTTAAAAGCCGAAGCTGGCAATAATCGCAAGGTATCCTTTGAATTTGGTGCGGGTGGACCTATCAGTGACACCTGGGGAATTCGCGTTTCCGGAAAACATGATCAGTCTGATGGTTATATGCGCGATATCCTGACCGGTGACAAGTTCCCGCAATATGACGTCTCGATGGGACGAGTCTTATTACAGTGGAAACCGGCGGAAAACTTTACTGCGACGGCGAAGTTCCAGATGGCCAACAAGAAAACCGATGGTGATGGCGAAGCGGTACAGCGTTCGGTCGGCTCCAGCATGTCCCCGATACCAACGGATCGCTATGCCTTGCAAACCTTCATTACCGGCATACCCAATGCCAAATTTAATCCGATTCCGGAAAGTTTTGGTGATGGTTGGGGTGTCATGCCAGGCAATGTATTTCTCAATCCAAAACCCTCCGGTGTAACCACACTTGCCATTTCAGACAGAACCGCGGTTGATCTGTCAGGGTTTTTACCAAACTTCCTTGCCACCCATCCTGATTATTACGGCAAGGACGGACCGGAAAAAATTGATGCACACGATGACCTGAAACCCTGGGATGCCTATCTGGATTTGAAATACACACTGGCGAATGACATCGAAGTCAGCTCGCTAACCGGATTCAGCCATTATGAAAGAAAGAATGCGGAAGATAATAGCGGTCAATACTATTTAAGCAACTGGACCTTCCGTTCAGAGTTTCTGGATCAGTGGAGTCAGGAATTCAGGCTGACCTCACCTACTGGTGGAACCTTCGAGTGGATGACCGGTGTGTACTACCACATTAATGATCTGGATCTGAAAACTGTTGGCTTCCGTGCAGACGTAAGACGTCCGGCACGTAACCCACGTGGTTCGGAAGATGCCGAATGGAAGAGTGCCTTTGCAACAGTGACCTACAATTTCCTGGATAACAAGGCTTCACTGGATGTAGGCGCACGTTATTCGGATGTCGAAAAAACGGGCAAACAGACCCAGTATGCACAGTCCTGGATATTTGATAATAATACTTCAACAGGTGTAATCATTTGTTGCGGCTCTACCGGCTTTGGTCTTACGCACTCACAGTGGCGCAGCTCGACCCTGACGGGCAATGGTACAATTCAATTCAGAAACTTGATCGGCTCAACCCCGATAGGTATCACTCCCGAGTTTATTTCCAATGACGACGGTGGTGCTCATAATGATGCTACCTTCAAACAGGATCGTCTCGACCCACAGGTTACCCTGCGCTATCGTCCAACAGATGATATTTCTGTTTATGCGAAATATGCTGAAGCATTCAAATCGGGCGGTTTTGAAATCGAGTTAAAGAGCACACCAATACCGGAGAACTTCGTGTTCGGCAGTGAATACACGACCACGTATGAAACCGGTGCCCGAGGCAGCTTCTGGGACAATCGCGTACAAGGTGGCGTGACCCTGTTCAGAACAGAAGTCAAGGATCTGCAAATCGGAACCACACTGCCTCTTGCTGTTGTCAATGCAACCGGGGCTGCCAGCAAGACCGTAAATGCAGCAGAACAACGCGTACAGGGTTTTGAGTTTAACGCTACTGCCGCTGTTACGGAACGTCTGACGGCCAGTCTGGATGGTGGCATCTATGACGGTATCATGGTCAGTTTTGACAATGCCGGCTGTACCGAAGCTGAAGTAGTGACACTGACATGTGATAACCCTGCAACGTCCACAATCGATCGCTCAGGCGAGCACATGCCGCGTCTACCCAGCTGGGTATTTACGGCCGGTATGGATTACTGGTTACCGCTGATGGACAGCTACAAGATGACGTTCAATGGTCGTTTCAAATATTCGGATGGCTATCTGACCAACATCGAAACCTTCAGCAAGACTGTGCAGATGCCAACGCATACAGATGTTAACCTGAGCCTGGGTATTGCAGACAGTGAAGACACCTGGGAAGTATCGATATACGGACGTAACCTGACTGAACCCAGAAAGGAATACTACCCGGAATTCGATCCGGTTCCTGAAGCTGTCGTGTCAACAGCGCTAGGATCCACCGCATTCCGTACCTATGGTATCCAGGTGAAGTATTTGTACCGCTAAATTCGTACAGCAGTAAGTCAACGGCTCTCAGGTTTTCCTGAGAGCCGTTTTTTTTTGCTCAGGATAACAAGACTCCGCGGAACAACTCAAACGACAAACCTTTTTCAAAGGTCAGGTAGATAGAAGCAAATGTCAGTACAGCTGTGATGATGGAGAAACGCAAGCTCTGCCTGGCTATCCAGAACAGGGACATCACCAGATAAATAAATCCGGCCAGATAAAACCCGACAAGATAGATGGCAGTTACCAAAACCAGTAATGAAATGGTAGCGCGTAATTCTGTAGATAGCGGAACAGCCTCTTCCGCCTTTTTATTCAAACCGGCATGCTGGCCTTTAAAGGTTGAATACAGATCAATTCCCAGCAAAAACAGTGTGAGATAAGCGGTCATTATCGGTACTGCACCGGATTCGTCATCCAGCGTCAGATAGGCAACCACCAGATAGGCGGCTACCACCATCAATAGCAGAAGTGAGGGCACCATGTCTATAAACCGGTTATGGGCTGGTGTCGTCATGTTATATCCCCTTACTCATCTTTTTCTGAACCATAGGCACTAACCACCAAAGCAGACTGAATACAATCAGCATAACCATGATGATTGAAACTGGTGATGAAACAAATATTTTCCAGTTGCCGTGCCCTATCATCATCGATTGCATATAGCCACGTTCAGCTGTCTCACCAAGAACCAGTGCGATTACCAGTGGCAGGCGGGGGTAATGGAATCGCACCATCAGATACCCAACCACGCCCATCAGGGCGGTTACCATCACATCGCCGGGTCTTGAATCGATTGCATAGGCTCCGACCAGACTGGTCATAATAACGATAGGTGCGAGGATCTGACCCTTCACCAGCGTGATCAGCGCCAGCCAACGGATCAGCACCAGTGCAAGCACAGCTGAAAAAATTGCGCTCAAGGTCAACGCAATGATCAGTCCATAGATCTCGCGTTCATGCTCGAGCAGCATGGTTGGTCCAGGTTGCATACCATGCAATACCAGTATGCCCAGAAATACCGCCATCTCCGAACTGCCTGGAATACCAAAAGCCAGCGTAGGTAACAAGGCACCACTGTCCTTGGCATTGTTGGCAGCCTCGGGAGCAATCACACCTTCAATTCGACCGGTGCCGAAAGTTTCGGGATGTGGATCGGCATTTTTTGTAGAGGAATAAGATATGAACGTGGCTATCGTGCCACCTGCACCCGGAACTGCACCGATGATGGTACCAATGATGGAGCCACGCAGTACCACTCGCCAGTGACGGAAGGTTGCCCACACGCCGCGCATGATGCCATCCAGATGAACCGAATCGGTATCGGCCGCAACACTGTTACCGGAAATCGATAACCGTATCATCTCGGTCAACGCAAACAATCCGATTAAGGAGGGCACCAACGGGATACCATCCCATAAATAATCTGAGCCAAAGGTAAACCGATCTCCACCACTGACCGAATCGTAACCAACAAATGCCAGCATCAATCCGGCAAAAGAAGTTATCAGTCCCCTGACCATATTGGAGCTATCGGACAAACCAATGGTAATCAAACCAAATACAGCCAGCAGGAAAAATTCCGGCGGTCTGAACATCAGCACCAACTCTTTTGCAAACGGGAGTACCATCAACAGCGTGACCATACCGAATAATCCACCCAGAGGTGAGGCTGTCGAGGTAGCACCCAGGGCTTCTGCGGCACGCCCCTGACGTGCCATCGGATAACCATCCAGACAGGTCGCCGCATTCGGTGCTGTTCCCGGCGCATTAATCAGAATTGCGGTAATGGCACCACCGGCACCAACAGAACCCATAATACCGCCAGCCATGGCAAACGCATCGATGGGTTCCATACCGAAAGTAAGTGGCATCAGAATTGCGAGTGCGGTGGTCCCACCCAATCCGGGGATAACCCCGACTATCAGGCCGGCAAACACACCAAGTTGCAAAAACAACATGGTGCGCAGGGTAAAAATGTCGGCGGTGGCCCCCAGGAGTACTTCAAGCATGTGGTCGTCTTCCGTGTATTCAGGTTAAAACTGCAGTTATTCCAGAAAGTAAACCGGTCGTTTTACACGACCGGTGATGTCCCTTTACTCTTTCAGTATGCTCATGAAATTTTTGTAAAACGTAATCAAACCCGCTACCGTAGCCGAGGTTGTTTTGCCGTCTGCAGGAGCTGAATCATTACCGGTTGATTCCAGCCACTTGGTGAACTCCGGATCGGCCATTGCAGACTGAAAGGCTTTCTCATAAATGGCTTTTATATCATCAGGCAATCCGGGTGGTGCTCCTATCATACGCACTACATTCAGTTTACCCAGATCCGGCTTACCCAGACTGTCCGCATCGGCTATGGCCGGATCGGTGCTCTTTACACCAATCATGGCCAGAGCTTTTACATCACCGGATTTGATATAGGGTCTGGCAGTAGACATGCTGACCAGTGCCGCATTCACATCCCCACGCATGACACCCATTGTGTATTCACTGCTGCCGGTATAACCAGTCACCATCTCATAAGGTATGCCCAGCGTTTCATTCATGATTTTGGTCGCGACATACGAGGTTGAAGATGGGCCAGTAGCGCCAAACAGCACAGGTTGTTTGCTGGCGATTACCTGAGCGAATGTCTTCAACTCGCTGTCCTTATTCACCACAAACGCATAGGGATCATTTCCCAGCGTGGCCAGCCAGGTGATCTTTTCCAGATCGTATCCCACACTGTCTTCTGTCAATTGTGGTATCAGCACACCTGGCATATTGAACACACCAATGGTGTAACCATCCGGTTTGGCCTTGAAGGTTTCCAGCGCACCGCGTCTGCCGCCGGCGCCGGGAGTATTAATCGGCAACACATTGATGTTACCACCCAGATATTTTTCAAGTATCGGGGTCAATGCACGTATATAGGAGTCAAAGCCGCCACCCGGGCTGAACGGAATTATGATTTTGATATCGTGTTCCGGAAATGCCGCAAATACCGGGGAAGTAGAAATGGCCAGCAGCAAAAGCCCGGCAACCCGTTGCAGAAATCTGATTTTATACACCCGTTCCCCCTGTGACGACCATCAGGTCGAAATTGTTACGTTGATTTGCGGTCATGAATATTGCCCAGCGATACTATAAAACATGATCTGGAGTGTCAACTTATCGCATTTGACCTGTGTGCTACCGTAAATACTCCCTTAATTGCTTATTTACACTAATTTTACCTGATTTCATCAATCATCCGCCTTTGTTGTAGCAGACTTTGCAGTTAATAACCTGTTGCTGCGTACACTCCCAGAAACTTGCCATCAACTGTACTCTGACTTTACTATAATTCCGGTCAGGGCAGATTGAGGGGTCTGTACCTGATTCCGTACATTTCTGGCCCAGCCAGCCAGACACAACTACATAGCCCCTGTATTTACTCCATAATCCACTTTGACATCGCGTCAAGGAGCAACTCACATGCGGATATATCTTGAAAAGCAGATCTACACCTTAATGTTACTGTGCTTATTATCCATTACCAAAAGCTACGCACAACCACAAATCCTGATCAAGTATGCAGATTTAATCGTATTTAATGGCCAGGTAGTAACCATGGACCAGAAAGGTACGATTACCGAGGCGATTGCCGTTCGGGATGGTCGTGTGTTGGCCATTGGCACTACACTGGAAATCACTGAACTGGCAGGGCCGCAGACCGAAAAGGTGGATTTGCACGGTCGAACCGTAACTCCCGGATTTATCTATAACGATGGCGACAGTGCCGTACCGGCCGGTGACATTTATAAAATGACCCAGGTAGATGGAGCGCTGTATACGGATCGTGTCGCAGGTGCAAAAATGGGGGAATTGCTTGGTTCAATTCAACTGGTTGTGAATAAGGCCAGACCCGAAGAACCGGTATTTATCAATATGCCGAAAGCTTCACCACGCGAAGCCGAGGAATGGACCGCCAATGATCTGGACGAAGTTTCTCCTGACCACCCCATTGCCCTGTTTTATAACGACTCTGTCGTCGTCGTAAATAATGCGATGATGGAGCGTGCATTTAAACTGGGCATGTCACCGGATATGTTTGGTGTGGTCAAGGATGCGAACGGTAAACCCACTGGACAATTGTTCCAGCAAGCCGCCGGATTTATCGGCTGGCAGGTCCGTCCCTGGCCTACTCCTGAATACATTGAAAAGGCACTAGATGACACGGTGGCTGTACTCAGAGGTTATCTGAGTGTTGGAGTCACTACAGTAACCGGTCATATGAGCGGTCTGACCACCAGCCTGCTGAATGAACTGTTTCAGAACAACAAGCTGGATATAAGGGTATATCCCGGTCATGATTTTGTACGCCAGAATCCGTTTGCTGAACAATACCTGAAACGGGTCGGCAATCTGGTTAATTTTGCGCTCACTGATCCGGTTCGTGGTCCACTGGTCAAGATCGTCGGAGCCGCCACCGGACCTGTCGATGATGGCTCGAACAGCCAGTTCGGCATGCTGACGATTGATGCGAAACAGAATGTGGATCCGGAAATTGGTGGTACGCCAAAAGGCATGAATAAATGGACGGGGGAAGTCTGGACTGGGTTGACCTGGGAAGACATGACCGATGATCTGAAAGTCCAAACGGATTACAACACCATCAGCCTGTTGCAACGTTATGGCTGGAACATGAGCGGCAACCATAATATGGGCAGCGGTGCACTGCACACCAACCTGCTGGCAATCGATAATTTTTATACCTCTGGCACCAAACCTTATTTCAAATCACGCAAACCCAATGCATTTGATCATAATCTGGTCTGGCATGAAGACAATTATCTGTTACTGGATAAGTATAAAAATACTGTGGCCATGGCACTCAGCCCGGAAATCTTTGACCAGCGCATTTCCATGAATGGACGTCCATTACTTGAAGCGCAATACGGTGAAAAAATGCATACGATGCAACCGGTCAAGGATCTGCTGGCGCGTGGCTATAACCTGCATATTGAAGGTACCGATCCAAGCAACCATCCGACCTGGCTGATAGAGCGTTTCGTTACTCGTACCGACCATAATGGCAAGGTCTGGGGCGCGGATCAGGCGATCGACCGTATGACTGCGTTGAAAATGCTGACATACAATGTCGCAAAGTTTATTGGTGAGGAAGATGAGCTTGGTTCGCTCGAACCTGGCAAATGGGCTGATCTAAGCGTGCTCAATGGAGACTTTCAGGCTGTTGCAGATAACGATATTGATACACTCAAGATTGACCTGACTTACATCGGTGGAAAACTCGTATACGATGCCAAACTTTGGGAACAGCTGGCCAAATGAGAATTTGGGTGGCAGTAGGACAATATTGTCTTCGTACTGTCAGCCGATTAACAGTTTGTGTACTGCTACTATTGCTGGCTGGGCAGTCATCCCTGTTACTGGCCAGCGATCGGGATACACCTGTTTACCGGATCTATGTTGATCCTGTAACCGGGAAGTACAGCACCAAACCACCAGATTCGACTAACTCACCCACGGCGGTTCAGCCCTCTTCTTCAACAACCATATCTCAGACAAATACGGTGTTACCCGCAACAATGGACAATGCCAGCGAGACCACTGAATACATGCCGAACAAAGCCGCCACAGCAATAGGCTTGCTTATTGCAATTGCTACACTCAGCCTTGTTACCAGGAGACATATTCACTCTTGAACAACACCTGTCAGGCATAAAAAAAGCCATCACGGCGTCAACCGCCGTGATGGCTTATGAAGAATAAGGAAGTTCTTACTGTTTTGCTTCGAAGGCGACGCTGCCACCAACCAGTGTCAATACCGGACGAATTTTATCGATTTGCTCAATCGGCGCTTTCATCACATCACCATCAAACACAACCAGATCCGCCCATTTGCCGGCTTCGATCGAACCAAACTGCTTATCAGCACTGATAAAACGCGCACCCCAGCGGGTAATGGCGGTGATCGCCTGCTCACGGGTCAGCGCTTCCTGTGGCGCGACTACCCTGCCCTTGCGATCGATACGCATGACGGCATCCTTGACGATACCTAACGGTTTGTTCTTCGGATCCGTACCTTCGATATGGAACGGAATTCCGGCTTCCAGCAACGAATGTAACGGCGCCATACGTTCCAGCCCTTCCCAACCATACTGGGCAGAAACGACATCCTCATAACCAAACATCTTGGCATCGCGTTGTCTCATTGCAGTTGCCAGACTGATACCCACTCGCAGATTTTTGCTCAGCAATTCCTTATGCTGTTTGTAATACTCAAAATTCTCTGGCATCCAGTCAATATTATGATCCAGAGCCTGAGCACGCGACAAATTGGGTTCGTACATGATCTTCTGGCCTTCTGCTTCAACGACCGCTTTCATCGCCAGCATAATGCCGCCGCTGCCCATATTATGGACGCCATTGACGTTATAGCCATACTGGCGTGCAAGCATGAAGTTATGATATTCCGTGTCATTGCGTTGCGCTTCGGTCAGTTCCATCGTGCCCTTGTTATTGAAGAACTGGCCACTCCAACGATCATAACCGTGTTCGGCCTTGCCAAGTTCAGGCAATACTTTGGTCTTTGCTTCCAGTGTCATCAAACCTATCGATGCATCAGGCGAACCGGAATGTGGACCTACCGCCGTACCGACAATCTGCACCATCGGCCCACGCTCATCTGATAGCGCAAAATCCATCAGGTTTCCTACCCTGCCCAATGTGCGTTCAGGAAAAGCATTTTGCCGCATTAAATCCAGTGCCGGATGCACACGAATAGCCAGTGTGCCGTCCTTAAATAAATGATTCAGGATCAGAACCGTCAGACCGGTCATATGTCCGGTGGCAATCGTGATACCCTCTGCCGCATATTCCTTGATGGTTTCCTCGGCCGCTTTAAATCCATGTTCCTGGATCCATTCCGGTGGCGGGAACGGCCGCAATTCACGCCCCACAAAACCGACCGCATTGGCACCTAACTGTCCGGTGTAATTGCCGTTGGCATCTTTTACCAGATGCAAATGGTCAGGTGGAAAGCCCTTTTTCAGCATCAGTTCGATCATGGCGCTGTTTGCTATTGCATAGCAGCAATCCGGTAACAACATGGTCGGGTTATTCGGTGATAATTCATCCAGCGTGTCCTTGTTCCAGGTCTCCAGAATCGGGCCGGACCAGCTATCCGCCGTCTTGATAAAGATGATTTCACCCGGCAGCGCTTCCTTTTCAGCAATATGGGTTATGGTTTGCTCAATCTGTTCCAGCGACTCACCACCCACCTGGCTTTGAATAGTACCGTTCCATTGTGACTCCTTGACCAGATCACCACCGGGGACCGCATTGTCACCGTCTGAGTAGATAAAACCGGGGGTGACCGACTTGCCTTTCAGATCTATCCTGCGGGTTTCCGGGCCAGCCAAAGGCAGTATATCCGCCGTTTTTCCTACGGCCAGAAACTTGCCGTCACGTATGGCCACAGCCTCGGCCATTGAAAAGTTGTTATCAACGGTGATGATCTGGCCGTTGTACAGGACAATATCGGCATAATTTAAAACCAGTTGTGGCTGTGCGGTAATGTGCGCGCTAAACACGATCCCGTATACAAGCGCACCGAATGATAGAAACCTCCCCCCGAATAGACTCATGGTATTCCCCCTCCCGGAACATACTTCGAACATTAATGATTTGTGCAAATAATATTGAATTTATTGTATCCGGCTGTATTTACAGCGGCAAATCCTTATTATCGTCAGACAAGTACGGGTCAAACGTAAATAGACGGAGTAAATTGATCAAACAACCCCATCTCGCGCTCGCTCAGACTGCTCGATATTGGTTGGCATTATCCCAGCTGTTACAGCGGGGTTTTACTGGTCAGAGCAATCGATCATGTGTATGATTTTGAAAAATTCTATGTAAACTTATAATCAAAAAAACCACCCTAACTCAGGATTCAGAATATGAATAAGAAAGTTATTATTGCCATCGCTTCTGTTTTTGTCATTCTCGCTGGAGTACTTGCTGTTGGTGTGATGAAAAACAGAGGGGCTACCCATGATATGGAAGAAGATGTTGCTGCCTTTTACAAAGGTCAGGTCGTTACCTGGATAATTCCCTACGCTCCGGGCGGTGGTTACGATGAATATGCACGTTTACTTTCACCCTTTCTCGAAAAATACACTGGCGCCCGTTTCGATATTGAAAATTCTCCGGGTGCGGGTGGTATGAAAGGCGTCAACGAACTGTTTAGCTCGCCGAAGAACGGTCTGGTGGTCGGCATGATTAATGGTAGTGCTCTGGTCACCAGTGAAATTGCCGGCGTTAAGGGTGCAAACTACAAACTGGATCAGTTTGGTTATTTAGGTCGAATTGTGGCTGACCCACGCGTGCTGGTAATGTCCAAAGCGGCCGGTTTTAATACCTTCGAAGACATAATGAACAGTCCCACTCCGGTCAAGATTGGTGCGACGGGTCTGGGTGGCAGCACCTATGTCGATGCTGTGATTGCGAAGGAAGCATTCCACATGAATGTTGAAATAATCCATGGCTTTGACAGTTCGTCTGTCATCCGTCAGGAAATGTTACGTGGCAATATCAAAGGCACCTGGGGTTCATATGGTAGCGCGGAAGAAGGAATAGACGGTGGCGCAGAAGTTGTCATGTTACAGAGTGGTAAAACCAGACTTCCAGCGCTTCAGGATGTACCTGCTGTATTTGAATACGCTGATAAAACACCAGATCCTGCTAAAACCCTGGAGGTCCTCAATGCCTGGGATGCCTTGATCGCTTGCGGCCGTTCAGTCGCTGTTCCACCTGGCACACCGGTAAATCGCCTTAAATTCCTGCAGGAAGCTTTTAACAAGGCTATGCATGATCCTGACCTCATTGCGATAGGTAAACGTACCGGTCGATTGTTTGATTATGCTTCGGGCGATGAAATTCACAAGATCACAACAGACTCAACGAATATGAAACCAGATATAAAGGAAATATTTATAAAGGCAATTAATGGCCAATTATAATATTTTTCAAGTTAACGTTTAATCAGGTGACATCAGGAAGGGGCGGGAAATGGGTATAGTTGAAGCAAGTATCAGTGGTTTCTTTCAGGCCATCAGCTGGTCTGTATTACCGTATATGGTTTCAGGTGCAGCGTTTGGCATGGTTGTCGGTATCATACCCGGTTTAAGCGGCCATTTTGCCATGGCGATGCTGATTCCGTTCTTATACACGATGGAACCGGCCACTGGCGTTGCCTTCCTGATCGGTGCGCACTCAACGGTTGCACAAGGTGGCGGTTTGACGGCAATTCTGTTTGGAATACCTGGCACCGGTGCCAACGTAGCGACCATGTTTGATGGTACGCCGATGCGCGACAAGGGTGAAAGTGGTGTGGCAGTTGGAGCAGCGATGACTGCGTGTTTTTTGGGTGCGCTGTTTGGTGCCATCGTCGTTTCATTCCTGTTACCAGCCTTGCGCTACATTGTGTTGTTATTTGGACCACCCGAAATTTTCGTACTGGTACTACTGGCGCTGACGTTCGTTTCGGTTCTGGGTGATGGTGATCTGTTCAAAAGCATTATCGCCGCCATGGCCGGACTGTTGTTAGCCATGGTCGGGTTGGATAATGTGACCAACCAGGAACGCTTCACTTTTGGTCTACTCGAATTACAGGATGGTTTTGAACTGGTCGCCGTCATTCTGGGTCTGTTTGCCGTTTCCGAGATGTTTGAAATGTGGACCAAGAGTGGTTCACTTATTGGTGAAGGTGGCAGGATTCAGCTATCCGCCAAGGAAACTCAGCGGCAAATATTTGAGGGTGTCTGGCTTGCTTTTAAAAACTGGAACATTGTAATACGTAGCAGTGCCATCGGCATGGTACTCGGGTTGATTCCTGGCCTTGGCAGTGCCGCCGCATCATTCATTGCTTATGCACACGCAAAACAGATTTCACCTGACAAGGATACGTTTGGCAAAGGTAATGTAAAAGGTGTTATTGCAGCCGAAGCGGCCGTTGATGCGGTTGAAGGTGGCGCACTGGGTTCTACCCTCGCCTTTGGTATTCCGGGCAGCTCCTCTATGGCGATTCTACTTGCCGGATTTTTCATCATGGGGATCGAAACCGGTCCGAAGATGATGACCGAACATCTGGATCTGGTTTTCGTCATGATCCATACCATCTGGATAGGTGGTCTGATTGGAGCGGTCGGCGGCATGTTCCTGATCAATCCATTAACCCGCGCCTCGGCCGTACGCGCCAAGATTATTGTACCAGTACTAATCTGTACTATCGTCACCGGTGCCTATGCGGTTAACCATTCCTGGTTTGATATTGGTGTTGCCATTGCATTCGGTATTATCGGTTATGTGATGAAAGAACTGGGTTATTCCCGTGCTGCACTGCTGATAGGATTTGTGCTGGGATTTGCCATAGAGAAAAACCTGTATCTGGCACTGCAGTTGTCAGGCCCCTATTTCATTTTTAACCCGGTGCCGCTGACACTGGCAATCTTTACTCTTGGCTTCCTGGTCTATAACATCTGGAACCTGTTACGTGAGAAAAAAAGGGAGACAGAAAATGTCCGGTAAGAATAAAAAAGAAGCACCCAGCCAGACCCACGCAACACTGGATCTGATCTTCATCTCTCTGGTCGGCATACTGATGTTGTCAGCGCTGGGTTCTGCGCTGACGTATGAGTTTATCTCCGCCAGAACCCCAATTGTTATCCTGATTCCGTTGCTGATATTGATCGGTATCCAGTTCCGGGAATCACTGAAACATGCCAGTTTTGGGGAAATGACCCGCCTTATTAGCAATGCCATCAAGGGTGGAAACGCCGAGTTTAATGGTGTGGCTGGATTTGGTGGCTGGATGATCCTGCTATTGGTGCTGATCTTCGTCGCTGGTCAGTATGTCGGTATGGCTCTGTTCATGTTCATGCTGCTGTATCTGGTGGCGAGCGAGTCGTTGGTATTATCACTGTCTGTTTCCGGAGTAGTCACCCTGGGCATCTATGGCCTGTTCGCCAAGATCTTCAGTATCACGCTGTATAACGGTCTGGTTTACCAGGTCTGGAACGGTTATTCCGTATTCTAGTAACGACGCTTACCACCCACTCTGACACATAAAAAAAGCCCGGACAGGCGAACAACCTGTCCGGGCTTTTTTATTTCAGTCAGCTTATTTGACGTTGGCACCTTGTCCGCCCATTCTTTCAGGATAGATGACGATCTTGCTGTCTTCCCTGATTTTGGCCAGCATGTCAGGCAATTTTTCATGCCGGAGCTCATCTTCCAGTTCATCATACACCTCGTTAATAGTAGGTGTATGCGGCGCCCTGCGTTCATACACCAGCACGAGGTGATAACCGAATTCTGACTTGACCGGTCCGGTTACTTCATCCGTGATTGCCGTAAATGCCGCATTTTCAAAATCAGATTGAGCGACCGCTCTTTCCTTTTCGAAACAGCCCATATCACCACCCTTCTCTGCTGTTTTTTTGTCCGTACTGTGCTCCTTCGCAACTGTAGTGAAATCTGCTCCACCTTTGAGCTTGTTTTTTAAATCTGTCGCCGTTTGCTCATCGGCTACGGCAATCTGACGCATACAAATCACTTCCGGTGTTTGCATCTGTTCGGCGATATCATGATGCATGGTCAATACATCACCCGGCGGTATCACAATTTTTTTCAGCAATACTTCTGTTACCAGACGTATGCGGCCCTGTTCGCTCAAATAATCCCGTAACTGGGCTTCATCCTTCAACCCGGTCTGTTTCAATACTTCCTCCATGGACTTGCTTTCGCCTGCCTGATGATGAAATTCTGCCACGGCAGCATCAAGCTGTTTATCGTCCACAGTAACTTTTAACCTATCCGCCTCCTGCAACATGGCCAGTTCACTGGCACGTTGATTCAGATATTGCTTACGCAAGGCTTCGACTTTGTCAGCCGGTTGACTGGCAAAATTGATCTCTTGACGGGCGGCCAGCATACGTACGGCAACATCAAACTGCGCATTAAACGTATCCAGCGTCACTTGCCCGTTTGGTAACTGTATGACCACCGGATTGGACTCTGTCTGTGCCGATGCCGGAACGGTAATTGCCAAACCGGCCATTAGCGACATTCCTATGCACAGTTGCAGTGCCCGATTGATTAACTGACTCTTCATATGCTCTCCCACCCTCCTGGATAGATACCTGTTTGACCGTAATGTAATAGACAAGTTTTGAGATTTACTTTATCAGATTATCATCAAATAGCCGTATTCAATATTCAGGTAATTATTGATAATCAAACTGACAGGTTAGCGGACTGTCAACACAGCCAATAATCAGCTAATCTAACGCTTTTCAAATAACAATTTTTATCCCGGTTTTATTGTCTCAATTTGTACTATCGACGACATATACCACTAATTACAGGAGATTCTTGTGACTGACTATGTCTTGCCGCCTGCGGCTATTAACAGCCTCGAAGTTGTGGGCTCAGCAAAACGCTTTCCGGTAAACCGGATATTTTGTGTAGGCCGTAATTATGCCGCCCATGCCCGGGAAATGGGTATGGATCCGGGCAGAATTCCGCCATTTTTCTTTATGAAACCGGCGCTGGCACTGGTAGAAGCCAATGCACAGGGTGTAACGATTCCCTATCCACCCATGACGTCTAATTTTCACCACGAAATAGAACTGGTATTGGCTATCAGCAAAGGGGGTATGAATATCCATGCTGCCCAGGCCTGGGATCATATCTATGGGTATGCGGTTGGACTGGATATGACCCGACGTGATTTGCAACTCGATGCTTGCAGCAACCGTCAACCCTGGGAGTTTGGCAAGGCATTCAGTTACTCGGCGCCGATAGGCCCACTCTATCCAGCAGAAAAAACCGGCAAGATGACCCATGCAGCCATCAGTCTGGATGTGAATGGGCAGATTCGCCAGTCATCGAACATAGACCAACTGACCTGGTCTGTACCGGAAATAATTGAGCATCTGACACGCTATGAACGTTTGTTACCCGGAGATCTAATTATGACCGGTACGCCGGAAGGCGTCAGTGCGGTGGTCGCTGGCGATGTGTTAACTGGAATGATTGATGGACTGGGGACAATCAAGGTTACTATCAATAAATAGTAACTATCTTGAATTAACCAATGTATTAAATATACTGACCTGAATACTAACTTAATACGGAAATAAACATGACATTGCTAGCTGCTGCGCTTGAAGAACTGGTTACTGCGAATCACATACTGGCTAAAGAGGGTGTTGTAGACTCGTTTGGGCATATCAGCATACGCCACCCGGAAAATCCCGGTCGCTATATCATGTCTCGCTCACGCGCACCCGAATGTATCGAAGTCAGCGACCTGATTGAATTCTCGCTGGAAGGCAAGCCTGTCGATGCGCGTGGCATGGACCCCTATGCCGAACGTCATATCCATGGTGCCATTTACGAAGCACGTCCAGAGGTCACGGCGGTAGTCCATAATCACAGCCCCAATGTCATACCTTACGGTGTAACTGGTACCAGCCTGAGACCGTTGCTGCATATGTGTGCAGGCATGGGTTCGCACGTCCCAATCTGGGACTCACGTACCAATTTTGGCGATACCACCCTACTGGTCAGTGATATGGCCATGGGACGGGATCTGGCTATCAGCCTGGGCAGTAATCGTGCCGCACTGATGCGCGGACATGGTTGTGTGGTGATTGGTCAATCCGTGCGGGAAGTCGTATTCAGCTCGATCTATCTGGAGGTGAATGCCGAATTGCAATTCAAGGCCAGTATGCTCGGGCAGATTACATTCCTCAGCGAGGGTGAGGTGGATGCCATTCTGAAACGTCGAGGCCCCTATACATTTGAACGTGCCTGGGAACGCTGGTGCCGACGTGCAGAACGACCTTACGAACCGGCACCAGGAGTGAAGTAGGTCTGATTTAATCCGGGGAACAGCCGTTCCCTGTTTGATCTGGATTAATGCAGGCGTGGTGGCAAACGATGTCCGGTAGCCACCTGTGCCAACCACACCTGATCGGAGGGAGCCTGCTTACCGCGCCAGACAATATGCAAATCGGGGCGTAACAGAAACAATTGATACCCCTGATATACCTCAACCGCATGTGGGTCATCCAGGCTCAGCACCTCCAGAGGCGCACCGATCTTGCTGAGCTCCTTAATCAAAACAGATACGTCTGCTTTCCCCTGATCAAACCGTAACAAGGTATATCCTTTTCCGATGTGATCATGAAGTGCACTTCCGTCCTTTAACCAGACGTGTGGCAAGCGGGAACCTGGCCAAGTCGTAGGGGTGTAATATTGTGCATCCGGATCCGGTCCAGTGCCGGTTTCTGGCCAAACCAGTGATGTATCAATATATCGGTAGCCCGCTTCGATACCCAGAATTTCATTGGTTTTGCGCTGTTCGACATTCGCAATCGCTGCCACTTCGGCTCGCACTTTTGCGCCTTCTGGTGTCTGATCCCTTATTTCAGGTCGATACGCGGAACGCCAGCGATAACGGCCCTCGTTGGCGCGTCCAGAGGCTTTCACATTACGAATACCTATCTGGCGACGTTCGCTCATATAGGTATCCAGTAAATATTCTCCGCCCCAGCCTTCCAGCGCCCCCTTCAGCTTCCAGGACAAATCAATTACATCACCAACGCCGGTATTCATCCCCAGTCCACCGGTAGGAATAACCAGATGCGCAGAGTCTCCAGCAATAAATACCCGGCCTTCTCCATATTTATCTGCCACCAACAAACGTTGTGTCCATTTCCCGATATAGAGAGTTTCATACTTGATTGGCATGCCCACCAGTTTCTCGAATAACTTTGGCATTTCAGAATCATCATTCACGACGGCATGCAGGGTAAAATGCCGGGCGTCATCCTGGACGATGATAAAACCCGATTGGGCATCACACACATGATAGTGTCTGCCCTTACCAATCGGGATACGTTCGTATAAATCATCACAACGGAACAAGGCCTGGTGCAAGGACAACATCTCGCCATCTCCTGCCAGCTTGATTCCCAACTGTTTGCGAACCGGACTTGCTCCACCATCACAACCAACCAGATAGTCTGCTGTCAGGGACATTTCAGAGCCATCAGCACGCTTGATATGGGTTACGATATGATCACCCATGTCCTCAAAGCGGATAAATTCATGACCAAAAAGGACATCCACATTCGGGTCCTTTTCAATCATGCTCTTGAGTAAAGGTTCAAGCGTGTACTGCGATATCAACTGATAGGGTTCGAGTGTGCGGGTACCGTCGTTATGCTCGGCGATATCTTTCTTGCAGTCATTTACCGAACCATAGGGCAAACGGAGGATAGGTTCATCCACCAGTCGGGTCACGACAAAGACATCCATCGGGCAATGTGACGGCAACCCGGCCGCACGGATTTTATCTACTACGCCCAGACGCCGATATATCTCCATCGTGCGCGCATTACAGCGCTCCATCTTGGGCAAACCACTGGGCGCGGGATTGCGTTCAATAATGGTACAGCGCACTCCTTGATGACCCAGGGCTAAGGCCAGTGTCAGGCCCACCGGGCCTGCACCGACTATCAGTACCTGGGTGTCTGTCATCGAGCTTATCACGATAACGGCGGCAGGTTCGCTTTTTCTGCCTCGTATGCTGCTTCCATTTTCGGCTTCAAGCCTTTGGCGGCCAGCGCATCAGCAAACATGGTGCGCACTTTCTGGCTCTCATCAGCATAATCAATCTGGTGCCCACCAATTCGGCGACTGATCCAGGCCTTGGGCACACCCTGGGAATTACGTATAGCTACACCTTCGTACTTATAAGCCAGGTAACGTGCTGAATCTGTACCGGTATTAAACCACTGGTGGTACCACATGGTCGGCGGCGTGATTAAGGTACCACGCTTCCAGTAATAGGGCTTTGGCTCTTCACCTTCTGCCCATAACAGACAGTAACCTTCACCCGCCAATGTAATCACATACGCACCCGGGCCATGAGCGTGTGCCTTCTTGTACGTGCCCACCGGGAACTCGGAGATATGGCTATTCAATGAACTCTTGGCAAAATTGAAACGGATATGACCGCCACCGGCTCCGCGTTCTTTCGCCTCTATCAGTGGTAGATTGACCGCATCAGAAACAAAGTTAGTTTCCAGTAATAAGCCGCTCATTTCCTTCTTGGCAGCAAAGTAATCAGCTTCACCGGAAAAACGACCCTTAAAGTCATAACCGGTATTAAAGATAAAATCCGGATCTTCGTAGATGTTCATGATCGGTGGCAGGTTGGTCACTGAAATAAATCTGGCCTTGTCCTTGCCTGAACCGTTGTAATGCTGGAACCAGGTATTTAATGGTACCGCAAACAGCGAACCGGCCTGCCACTCAAATGATACCTTCTTGCCGGCATCATTCCAGACGGTAGTTGATCCACGACCACTCAGGATCATGATGGTTTCTTCAAATAACTGACGCTGCGCTGTCAGCTTCTGTCCTGGATCAATTTCACAAACATAGGAATCGTTGGTGGTACGGGAGGCGTCATGATTGATGAATACGCCATGCCCATTTCGGCTTTTCCATGGCTTTAATTCAACGTTATAGAGGTCGGGCACATACATCGCATCGATGATGTCGAGACCTTCGTTCTTGACCCACCGGGTATACGGAGTTTCCTTCTCCTTGGCGAATTTTTTTGCAGTTTCTTCTGACACTAATGCGTCTTTTGCCATGAGTACGTCCTCGTTCTGTTCTGGAAATTTAAGGGTTTGTGCAACAACCCGACCGGGTAGCACATAACCTGGTGAAAACTCATCGATCCGGGTACTGGTACGACGGTCCCCGATATGTGGAAATATCAGCTAGCGGGCACTATCGTCAACGGTCGAATTATAGCGGTACGGTTGATCAGCATCAAGCTGACATGGGACAGACCACAGTTTTTTCTGCCTCGCTCAGATTAGGCTAAAGTTACTTATAAATAAATCGTGGTCTATTCCTTTAACAACAAACTACAGGCGAAAAAAAACCGGGGTATATTGCTATACCCCGGTCTTAAACAACTACGATTACAGCTTATTCAAAGTTATAACCAAACTTCAGGCCGTAGGTCATGAAATTCGACCGGGTAACCTGAATAGTACCCAGACCGTTCGATGAACCGGTCTGACCGGCAGGCAGTGAGGGATTCTGTGAAGGCATGCTCGGTACAACATCGTACTCAGGATTATAGGATTCCCTGGCTTCGAATATGTTGTTCGCATAAGTGGATATCTTCCAGTTTCCATCCTGTGGCCCAAACTGCAATTGCAAGTTGGCATCACCATGACGGTTGAATTTCGTCACTGATGCGAAGGTATCACGTGACGTAATGAAACCATCTGATACATATCCTTTCGCAATGAATGTGGCTTCATAGGAATCGAATATTGGCAGTACGTAGCGCACATCGCCAACAAACTTCCAGTCAGGAGTACGCGGTGCTTCGGTACCGGAACGGTCTGTACGTCCAATCAAGTTATCACTGGCAAACAATCCAACGTTTGCTGTGGTATTTGGTGCTGTCGGGGTACCTGCCGGTTTCGTTGCATCCTTAAAGAGCGTACAGGTAAGTACGTCTTCTCTCGGAGTAAAGTTCGGGTCCCAGTAATCCCTGAGTGCACTATTTAACTCAGTGTTGTTACAGGTTGAACCAACGAAGTCGGTCATCTTGCCATCCATGAACGCACCCTGAATACCAAAAGTCAGTCTGTCCGTAGCGGCCGCTTCAAATCCAAGCTCCAGACCCTGCACACGCTGTTTACCGGCATTCAGACTGACTGAAGTCTGATTGTCGAGGAACTGCGGAGCCAGACCGGATAACTGCAGGTCGATAAAATCGGTGCGGAACAAAGTGGCGTCATATCTGACCGTACCATCCATCAGCTTGCCTTTCGCGCCCACTTCAAAGGTACGACCCAACTCGTTTTCAAAACGCATTTCGTCCAGATCGGCCGGTATGGTGGTCTGTCCTGTGTCGTAACCAGCCGCCTTGGCGGCTTCGGCAAAGCGGAAGAACACAGAATGATCATCGTTCAAACGATAACGTAATGTAATGGTCGGATCGATGAAGTTTTTCTTGATCTCTTCAGTTAACGGACAGTCACACAGCGTTTCGTTAGCCAGACGTCTGGTATAGTCGGGCTGGCTCAGACCTACTGCAGCGGTCAGGTTTGGATACCAGGCCAGCGGTAATACGCGGTTGGTGGTAATAAATGGAGCCACACCCACGGTTGGTACAGCATAGTTTGCCAGTGCAGCGGTATAAGGCACATACCAAAGGTTATTTGTATTTGCACCCGGTACCAGACCTCTTACCTGTGCTGCAGTTGTCTGTACGGCAACGCAAGTTGCACCAGGACAGCCTGCCGGGGTCACATCAAATACCCAGGCTGCAGCATAACCGGTAATGAATACATCTTTCTTGATTTCAGAATAACGTGCACCTACGTCCAGCGAGGCCTTGTCATCTAGGAAATTCCAAGTCACAGTTGCAAACGCATTGGAGGTTTCTACATCTTCCCACAAGGAGTTAAAGCGCTGACCACGTACCGTGTTCGGACGCAGACTGGAGGAAAAATTGTCCTTATAGTTGATCTGGTACATTAAACCAGCCATCCACTCGAACGTACCACCGGTAGGAGAGGTGAAGCGCATTTCTGAACTCCACTGGGTGAAGTTTTCTTCGCGACCCTGATAATTGGTAAAGTAAGGAACCTGACGATTGTCCTTTACCGAGGTACGCTTGTAGTAGTTCGTGCCTGTCAACCAGTTCACAGCGACATCATTCGCCATCGTGTATTCCAGATTCAGGTTACCACTCCAGGCATCGGTGAAGTCCTTACCAGCTATACCCTCGGTATTCAGTGTAGTCAGACCATCGCTATCCAGATTGGTAAAACGTTCGGCCGCCGTACGGACATCCATAAAGCCGCTGGTCATATCCTGTTCACGAATGTTTGCTGGCGGTTGGAAGTATGGACCTTCATTGGTCAAACCGGTATTGCCGGTAAAGCCATCAGCGCAGTTCTGCAATGTCTCGCTCGGCGTATCCTGGCCAACACCAATTGGTGCATCAGCCAGTACAGCCTGATCTGAACCTGGGGTGGTTGCATTTGGTGCAACAAACAGGCCGGTTGATGGGCTATAGGGACCTTGACGACCATAGTTCAACGGTCCACCGGTCAAACAACCGAGTACCGCTTCAGAACCGCCACGAATCTTTGAATAATCCCACTTGGTAGTTGCTTTGAAATTTTCAGTTGGGGTATAGGCCAGCGTGATTCTGCCACCTTGATAGAAATAACGTGGATATTTTTCCTCGGTGTTGGAGTTTTTCAAAAAGCCATCGGATTCTTCCTGGGTCACCGCAACGCGTATACCCCAAGTATCATTAATCGGGCCACCGGCACCGGCTGTGGCTTCGACTGTATTGTTATTGCCAACTTCAAGATCCAGATCGCCTACCCAGGTATCGGTTGGTCCTTTACTCTGGATGTTGAACGCACCTGCTGAAGCACTCATACCAAAGAATACGGGCTGTGGTCCTTTCAGTACTTCGACACGGTCTACGTCCAGAAATGCGGTCTTGATCTGTGACTGACGGCCATAATGAACGCCATCAAGAAATATAGGAACTGCCTGTTCCAGAGTCAGTGAGTTACCAATCGTACCGAATCCACGCACGGACACCATCTGATCCTGTACGCCCGACTGTACATAAACACCGGGAGAAAATGTGGAAACATCTTCCAAATTACGGAAGCCTTGTTCCTGAATCTGGGCGCCACTGAAGGTTTCAATTGAAATTGGCACTTCCTGCAAGGACTGTTCACGACGCTGGGCAGTTACAACGATTTCTTCCAGTGCCTGTGCTTGCAGCACATTCGGGCTCGCGCTAAGTGCAGTGACTATCACCGCTCCGAGCAATGAACGGTATTTAAATTTCTCTGTGATTCTGGGCATTTGACTTCCCCTATAGGTTAATAAAAAAACTGATTTACCTGTGGTCACAATGCATTTCAATTAACGCTTAAACTGACACAACTGTGACGTATAAATAATACAGTGGCGGGAAAATACAGTATCCAAATGTCGAAATCAAGCCATTATTACGTTTGTATTACAAAAGAGACAGTCTCAGGTTTAACTGATGACTGTACGTTTAACACCGGGTCTACGGGCAATTTACTGAACACAAAGATCTGCACTGCGGGATATCGATATAGTCAATAAAAAAGGCCATGCAAGTTACCCGGCATGGCCTTTATCACAAAAAGCTTAAATTACTGCTTTTTGCGCTTTTCCACTTCTGCCTTGAACTCAGCCTCAACTTCAGGCAAATCAATTTCAAGCTGGTCATTAAACCGCAGACCGAGAGCAACCACGATAGGCGGGGCATTGATAGCCATATATCGTGCCGAGCCTTCTGGTTCCGGATTGTAGTGCTGGTGGTACCAGTATATTGGTGGAACGAAAATGGTACCTTCCTGCCAATCTACACGTACACGGTCCTTATAACGCCCTTCTGGCCAGGTAATTGAATAACCTTTGCCTGAGGTCAGTAGTATAAACGCATCCGAGCTGTGGCGATGAGCCTTCTTGAATACGCCGGCCGGCATATCTGATACGTGCATATCAATGATCGCGTTGCCAGCCATCTTCCAGTGCATGTTGGTTGTGCCCTTGCCACGATGATCATAGGAATCCAGTTCAAACTCAACCGCATCTGGAACCACGTTGGTCACCGTATCATTTGCGCCGACATGCTCGCTTTTGGTAGCAAAATCTTCCTCGGCATCGTATCTGTCAGTGAAGGCAAAATCATTTTCCCAGACATACTTCTCGTTATTAGTTGAATTAATCGAGAACGGGAAACTGGTTACTGCGACCAGACGTATCGGCTTGTCACTGTCGTTAAAAATTTGATACTGCACATTCAACGGCACCGAGAACAAGGTACGATACTTGAATTCCACTCGCTGTGGGCGCTTGCCTTTCTGCTGCAGAATGATGTGACCAGGACCACCGAAGAAATAGATACCAGCCTCAAACATATGTTTCTGAGTCTTAATCTGGCCTTTTGCAGGGATCTCCAGCAACCAGCCGTCTGTGATTTGGTAGTCGGCCATTTTGATGTACATTCCTTTCACACCAAACTGGTCCCACTGACGCGGCAACGGCTCGGTGCGGGCATCCTGTATCACCAGACCGGCGTAGTTCGGCATCTTGTCCTTGTTGGCAGCAAACCAGTGTTCATAAGGAGTATCAGTGGGCTTTACCCGCCACATGGTTGGGCCTACACGCTCCAGACGCTCGTTATTTGCTTCTTCCTGATCGTTTTTTGCTGCCTCTTGTGCTGATACACCCAGCACCAGAACCAGCAACAAGCTGGCGGCAGTAATTATTGTGGATCTAATTTTCATTTGCTTGTTCCCCTTGATAACTTCATACGCACTTTGAAAAAATGGATTACCTGAATTTAACCAGACCGAAGTTTATCATTAATATTTATCACCACACCATCATAAAATCATAGGGTCGGAATGTATTTGTGCATACGCACATAAATAGGGTTCCCTATGAAATCTGAAGAAAAAATAGTAGTTACTTCATAATCTGGATTGCCTGGAACCCACACAATGGGAATAAGGAAATAATATGACGGATAATTACGGGCTGTCACGCCAGCTCAGGTGTAGTCTGCAAAGTAGCCAAAACTCCTCAAAGCAAAGACTGCCAGAATCAATAATCCGGCTGGAATTGCAAACCAGTGAAAAACCGGAACCTGCCGAATATATTCCTTACTGACCAGTCGAACCTTTTCCAGACCGGAGATTGTGGTAGATGCGTCCAGCAACTGGCTCTCGGTATTGGCATCAAAATAGCGTCCGCCATGCGCAGTCACGGTATCAATCAGTTTCTTTACCGGCTCGTTACCTTTGAACTTGTCTTCCATATCTACTCCGACCACATGAAAGCGGATACCAGCTGCCGCGGACTCAGCCAGTACCTCAACCGGATCACGTCCTATATTATGTTCTCCATCTGTAAAGACCGTAATCACCTGACTACGGGGAGGATCGGTACGTTGTCGCTCCAGCAGGTTATTCGCCAGCGCAATACCGTCACCAATCGCCGTCATTCCTTCACCTTCAAGAATTTTTGCATCAATCATATCCAGATATTGCAGAAGGTATTCATAATCAAAAGTCAGTGGACTTACTACATAGGCGTTATCGGAAAACACCACCAACGCGATACGATCTTCATGGCGACTTTGAATAAAATATTTCAGCGCATCCTTGGTCGTATCCAACCTGGTTTTGCCGTCAGGCTCCATGGTCATAACTTCCTTAAGGCGCGTGGCACCCGGTACCGGCGGTTTTTTATCCATTACTTCCTGCATGCTGGCTGATAAATCCAGCACGATGGCGATATCCAGTCCTTCAGATGCAATCTCATGTTCAGAATAGGGAAGTACGGGGGCCATCAAACCCAGCACAATAAAACTGACGGCAAGAATGATAAGTAGTATTGGCAACCGCCGAAGCAGCGATGGTCGAAGCCGTACCCTGTCCAGCCAGAACAAGGTTGAAATAGCCAGATAATCTGATTGGCGCAGGTATCGCCAGAGCAGGCTGGCTACGACCAGGGCTGGTCCTATCCAGAAATAGTTAAAGTGCAGAAAGGTCAGAAGCATTACTGCACGACCAGTAATCTCCGTAGCAGATCCACACCCGCTGCATAGCGCTCGTGTGATGGCAGATGTTCAGGTCTGCCATAACGGGCTTGCTCACATTCGTTCAACAAGGCTGAAATCTGATCTGATGGTATGGCAGTATGTTGCCCGGACAGTCGATGTGTCAGTTCAGAAGCTGTCAGCGCGTCGGTCTTGATGCCTGTGGACTGCCTGAGCAGATCACGAACCAGCTGATCCAGCGTATCGTAACCCTGTCGACGTTGTTCGGTACTGTCTGACTGAACGGCATGTAAACCATCCAGTTGGGATTGATCCGCCTGGACTTCTGCCTTGACGATCTGGTGTTGCTTGAATTCAGCATTGCGTTGACGCAACCGGAGTTGCACCACCCATGCAGCGGGAGCCAGAGAGATCAGAACCATGAACCAGCCCAGCGTCCAGATCCAGTCCAGTTCCGATGGCACGATTTCAGTATCCAGTTGATCCCTCAAACGGGATTGCAAGGGTTCGGTTGCCAGCGTACTACGCAAGGACAATGTGGTTGCAGGGACACTGACTTCACCGGAGGGTGTCGCTGTACCTGATTGTGCACTGTTTTTCGCTGAAAAATAACGCAGCGTTCTGGCACCAATCAACAGTGAAAGTTTATTCAGGTCATAGGTGGTCAATTGATAATGAATCCTGTAGATGACCTTGTCGTCCTGTTCATCACGACTCTGATCCGAGTTGAGCAATTCCAACCCGTTAAACTCCAGCAAGCTGGCATCCAGATCACCCGGCAGGATATCGGTTCCGTTATTGCAGATTACTTCCAGGTAGTAATTGACAACATCCCCCTGAAACAATGCCGTACGATCCGTCCATTGACGTATCTGTACTTGTGACGGGTTATTATCCGCAGCAGGCAGCATGACAGTCTGAGTAGCCTCAGCAGGATTTTCCTGGGCAGCTACGCTGATCATAGCCATGAATAACAGGGTTGTTACTTCATATAATAACCTGATTATTTTCACATCCGTCTCCTCACTGCAAACAGGTTTAATAACGACTCTACCGGACGCTGGTCCGAACGTACAAATACATAATCCATCGGCACCCGGTAGAACGCCTCTACAAGCTTTTCTCGCCGTACGCGCATGGCTTCGGCATAATCCATTCGTTGTTGACGGCCCAGTCCGATACGCATGAGCTTACCGGTTTCCAGATCCTTGAACCGGACATTCGCATTACTCTCAGGCAATTGCTGTTCAAGCGGGTCTTCCACCACGACAGCAATTATGTCATGTTTTGCAGCCAGCACTTTTAACTCGCGTGAATCAGCCAGATTTTCAGCGCTGAGAAAATCGGAGATCAAAAACACCACACCTTCCTGTCGGAAATGAGTGTCCAGATGCCGGATAGCAGACAACAACTGTGTTTGCCCGGTCGGTGCCTGCATCGCCCACAGCTGTTCGAGAAATCGCCAGGCCTGTACACGGTTTCTACGCGGCGGGAAATAGCTGTGTACCTGATCACTGAATGACAGGAACCCGGTATTAATCTGATCAGACAGCGATGAAAAAACCAGGCAGCCGGTCAACAGCATCTGGATTTCCTTTTTCGAATACGGACCGGTAGACAGCATCATGCTGCGCGAAACATCCACGGCAATCATCACATTCAATTCCCGTTCTGCATGGGTCTCTCGCACAAAGGGTGCATTCATACGTGCGGTTACATTCCAGTCTATGCGCCGTACATCATCACCCGGACGATAGGATCGATGTTCATCAAAATCAAATCCTGGCCCTCGCATCCGGCTACGATAGGAGCCGGCACGCAGGTTGGGAAACCGTCGTCCGGTGTATATTTCCATATAACGTAAATCACTGAGTAAATGTTCGGGCAACACAATCAGGGTTCCGTCAGGGTATCGGCACTACATCAAGCAACTGTTCAATAATACGATCCGAGTTGATTCCCTCGACCTCCGCCCTGACAGTACGGGCAATACGATGTCGTGCAGCGTCCGGAAAGATTTCCTTGATATCCATAGGCAACATGTAATCGCGTCCACTGACAAAGGCGTTAACCCTGGCCAACGCCAGCACATGCTGATAGGAACGGGGAGACATACCCAGTAATACCATGTCCTGTACCTGATGCAGTCCCACAGACTGTGGATCACGTGTAGCCCGTCCCAGCCTGACGATATATTCCATAATCTTGTCGTCTACATGCACAGTATTCCGGATCATTTCCCGTGTTGAAGTCACCTGTTCTGTCGTCAGTCGGTGAGCCAGATCCAGTTTCTGAAAACGATGATGCAACATCTCCACTTCTTCGGCTGCGCCAGGATAACCCACGCGTAACATCATGCAAAAACGATCCAGCTGTGCTTCCGGCAGGGTATAAACACCTTCCTGTTCGACCGGGTTCTGCGTGGCGAGGACCCAGAACGGATCTGCCAGCTCAAAGGTTGAATCCGCCAGAGTTACCTGTCGTTCCTGCATGGCTTCCAGCAGGGCGCTTTGAGTTTTCGAGGTGGCCCGGTTGATTTCATCAGCCAGTAGAACATTGGTAAATACCGGTCCTTTCTCAATACGGAAGCTGGAACTGCTCGCTTCATAGATACGCGTACCAATAATATCTGCTGGCAACATATCCGGAGTAAGCTGGATACGTTGAAAGCGTGCCGAGATGGTGTGCGCCAGCGTGGTCGCTGTCAGTGTTTTCGCTACGCCCGGTACACCTTCCAGCAATACATGCCCACAACCGGTCTTTACCTTGCCCCCGGTAAATGAATACGGGATAGCCGCAAACAGACCGGTCAACAATCGGCGTACCAACAGATGCTGGCCGACAATGACCTTGGCAATTTCACTTTCAAGACCGGTAATTGCTGCGTACGCTTCCGCTGCAGACAGGGTTGATTCAGCCGATGAATTACTCATAACTTCACCAACATGAGCATACAGCACACACAGGCCAGCAACAGCAACGGTACATACAGCTCTATATATTCCGCCGTATGTTTCCAGCCAGTCTGGTGTCGTTCCTGACGTGCTATCTGATTTATCAAGTCCACAAGGTCATGTCCTGTCGTTGAACGGAAGAACCTGCCACCTGTCATGTCTGCCACCATGCGTAAGGTAGATTCATCAAATCGGGTGGTCAATTGTTTACCCTCCTCATCTTGCATATATTCTGTAATACCATTTACTTCTGCGACCGGAATCGGCACCGCGGTTTCTGTGCCAATACCAATACTGTGTACCCGGATATGCTCTGACTGCATCTGATTCAACAACCCTGTCAATTTTTCACTCTGGTCATCGCCATCTGAAAGTACCAGAAATATTTTTTGCGTAATTAACTTGCCACTGTTCAGTTTTTCATCCTTGGTCACCAGATCAAGCGCGTTGGTCAGTGCCCCGGCCAAATCCGTACCAAAATATACCCTGGTGTCCTCGCCTATCCAGTCGAGAAAAAAAAACAAGGTTTCCAAATCACGGGTCAGATGCGAGAGCGTAATTGCTGTACCAGCAAATCCGACCAGACCTACCTTGTCAATTTCCTCAGGCTTATCAGCCAGAAACGATTTGATTTCCTCTACCGCCCGGACAAATCGCGATGGTGTCACATCTCGTGCATGCATCGAGGCAGAGCGGTCCAGCACCAGTACCAGATCCTGACGCTCATATTCCGGTAATACCCTGTCAATAAATAACTGTGGTCGCATAACCGCCAGAACCACAGCGAGAGTTGCCAACAATGCAACGGACAAAATCATGAAGTCCTTACGAAACGTAGATAATCGTGAAAGCGACAACATGTTCTGTCCATAGCCGCTCTGGACTCTGAACCGACGCTTGGCTTTAAGATTTAGCGTCCAGAACAGCGCAATCAGCGGTAGCAATACCAGCCAGACTGCAAGATCGGGCCGGAGAAAGTGAACAGGCATAAGCTGCGGCCCGCCGCTACTAGCCTACTGGTTTGGAGGGAGGTTCACCCTCTTTCGGTTTTGGTCTCAACAACTCCAGTATCTGTTCTGGCGGTGATGGCTTGTCTCGCAATTCTGCCAGTAATTTTTCTGTCAGCTCATAGTTATATTTTGTGTCCCAATCGTTCGGAACCAGTTCAAGTGCGTTACGAAATTCTTCTCTTGCCCTTCCGAGCCACGCTACCTGAGCTTCCTTTTCTGTCTGGGCAACTGCCTTGGCAAATAATGCCGCGCCACTCCAGAATCGGGCAGGAGCAGTTTCTGTGTGTGTAGCCGCTATTTCCAGCAACCTGTCCAGCTCATCCATACGGTAAAGTATGCGGAGTTGATTGGTCACCACCGCCTGATAGGCATCGGGGAAAAGTTGTTTGGCAGATTCAAACCGGTTAAATCGGGATTCGGCCTTGGCGTAGTATTCCAACGCCTGTTCAAACTGCAAGTTTTTCGCCGCACGCTCAGCCTGAATAACTGGCCGCATCCAGATTGAAACTGTCAGCAAGGATAGCCCAGCCAGGAAAATTATGATGGTGGCCCACAGGCCTGTTTGTCTTAATAGCCGCACACTTCCCCCGGAATACTTTTGTAACTAGTCTGTAAAAGATAGTAGCTGAAAAGGATAGGGCGGGCAAACCAGACACCGTTACTAATATCATCACTCGCTTGCTGGCGGCTGTTCCGTAGACACGGCAGGCTCCTGAATTTCAGTTTCAAAACGTTTGAGCAAACCATCGGCTATTTTTGCCTGTTTGGCCTTGGCATGATTTTCCGTAACCCAGAGAAACTGCTTGCGCGTGAGATCACGATATTTAGTCTCGTTTGACGTATCTGATCCGGCTCGATATAGGCGCCAGAGATCGCGGTAATCTATGGCTAACAATATTCCAACCTCAGCTGCATGAGCATGTTCGGGATATTGCTTCAAATAGTCTATCTTTTTTTGGGCGGACTGATTCAGAGCTACAGCATCATCAATGACAGCGTGAATAAATTCAGTATCGAGTACCAGGTACGCACATTCACCGGCATTACTACCCTCCGGAGCCAGTTGCAGACAATCTACAAAGTCCTTACCATCGTAAAAAAACCTTTTCTTTTCTGCAAACCAGTCTATGTTCACACCCAGTTCACGACTACGATCCAGTCCCAATTGAATCAAGCCTCCTTGCTGGGAATCATACAAGGCTACTTCCTCGCTGAGCACCGAGGCCAGCTCCATTGCCAATAATCCAATCTGATAATGATTCTCTGCCTTTTTTGCGTCATGCGCATTTTCAAGCCCCTGTTGCAGACGTTGTATCTGCTTCAGGGCAGAATTGAGATTTTCCGATGTGAGGATCACTTCGGAAGCAACACTTGTCAGGCAGTGCGACACGATCCATAAAAAAACAATAACACGGCTTGTTGCTGTTCTGAATCCGAATTGTTTTATACCCATATTGTCCGCTCCACTAACCAGAAAACACCAAATAACAGGATTATCGCTGAGACTATACGGACTATCCATTCCCGATGACTGGACTTTGCCAGTTGTAGCAATACAGGCCAGAACAACGCGACAATTAACAACTGGCCCACTTCAACGCCCAGATTAAACGTAAGCAGTCCCAGCAGCAATCCTTCACGCTGCAAATCCATGTTTTGAAGAATTCCTGCGAAACCAAAACCGTGTGCCAAACCGAATACAAAGGTCAATAACCAACGATATTTCACTTCCTTGAATAGCAAATTCTCCAGACCCACATACGCAATACTCAAGGCGATCATTATTTCGACAGCTTGTGCAGCAGGTTGTACCCACCCCAGAACACCTAACGCCAACGTGATACTGTGAGCGACAGTAAATGATGTCACGATTATCACAAAACTGCGCAAGCCGGATGCGACCAGCAACAATCCCAACAAGAAAAGGATGTGGTCGTATCCGGTAACAATATGCTCAACACCCAACACAAAAAAATCGCGTGCTGTTGTCCAGGATCGACCAATCTCACGGGTGCCAGACCAGGTCGTTCCCCGATGAAACACGTGCTCTTCCCGTTGGTCACCCAATATAAACTCAGCCAGATTGCGATGATCCGGATACAAGTCGGTCAGCACATTCACACTGACATTCAGCTTGTCTATTGTGGAAGTGGATTGATAGCTGACATTGGCCTCAATATAGGGATAACCTCCCTTATCTTCCCAGAATCCAAGCTTCTGTAGTTTACCTACCAGTACGATGCCATTGACCGTAATAGAAGCATGCGTTAGTAAATAATCCTGAATGGGGACATCGGCTTTTTGTAGTTCAGCGTCGCTTATTTTGTTATCCAGATTCTGATCCAACCGGAATAACAGATCCAGGTCGTCCAGTGGCAAACGGAAGAAGGTGCTGACTTCCTGTTCGCCGATGGTAAAGCTGCTGTAACTGATACTGAGAGGATGTGCAGTAGCAACACTGGCTAGCATGCCAGCTGAACCTATTATGATACAAATGACAACAAACTGTCTGGCCCAGCGGATTGGTTGCACAATTTTTATCCAGTTAGGTCTGTCGGATGGTTCGACGCTGAAGTATATTTATTGCTATCTTACAAACTGTTTTGAGATGATCAAAACTTAACTGACAGTTGCAATCGACTAATTGAAAGCGGGGAATTATATCCGGACAAATAAAAAATCCTGCGTATTGGTCATGACCAGCCACGCAGGATAGATTTGAAATACTTCTATTAGATTTACAAATCAGGCAACTGTATCGATAAATCTAGGCGGCTGATTTCTTTCGCATCATCATCACAATTCCACCCACAAGACCAATTGCAATAATCGACACTAACAACATGGGTGAGGAATTGCCACCTGCACCTGGTGCGGTACTGCTTGTATCAGCAGTGCTTGTACCAGATTGAGCTACCACTTGTGCGGCTGCAGTTTGGGCATCTGCCTGTGTATTCTGCTGGACTGCTGTGGGATTATTTTTTTTCTTTATTATACTTTCCGGATCCACGTTGTTGGCATCAGTGACCGGTGTCGAGACAAATTGGCCTGTTGCAGGGTCAAACTCAAGATAAACCTGGGCTACTGACGAGTTCTCGTCAGACGACCATGCCATTTTCATCGGCAATAATGCTGCTACAAATACTGCAGCTGCTAAAATAGCAACCCGATTAATATTTTTCATTCATCTTACCTCGGTTATTTCAGATTGACCGGGAGCGGCCAATAAGGCCGCTCCCAATCACTAAGACACCAATATTAGTCAACCGTTCAGACTAATTTACTGCAGATATTAATAACCATTCGCACTGTTGAGGAACGGTGGAATCACCGGAGCTTTGGTCCAGCGCCAGTCGGTTGTTGGCGTTTTCATATCAAACGTCCAACTCGCATCAGTCTGGTTAAAGCGCATGGCATTACCACGGAGCGCTGGATCTTCAAACGAGATCTTGCCACCAATAAAGGTCATCAACGACTGCAGCTTGTCCAGTTCTTCAACCGGTGTAGCCATATAATCACCGTTCAGGATGACGATATCAGCCAGCTTGCCTTTTTCGATAGAACCCAGTGCATGATTCTTCCAGATTGGGTACGCGCCCCAACGGGTCATCATCAGCAACAGTGTCATCTTATCTGGAACAGCTTCTTCAGGCACACCCCAGGTTTCGCCATTGATCTTACGGGTCAACCACTTGACGCCGTCTTCAAATGCCGATGTACGCATATAACCCTGAATACCGAATTCACTGATAACTGTGTTGACACCAGCTTTCATCATGCTGGCAACCGGTGCATTCCAGGTCAGATACTCTTCGCCGTAACCTTCCTTGATAACCTGGGTCGGAACTTCAGTTGCATCACAAGAGAAGGTATGTCCTGTCTTGCTAGCAATTTCAATTTCTTCCGGGGTAACGGAATGGCAGTGATCGCTCTGGGTACGTAACTGCTTGATACGCTCGGGCTTCATGTAATGAAGATACGTCTTCATCATGATTTCAGTTGCACCGTCACCAGCTGAATGCCAGCCCGGGATGTTGGTCATACGACCTTCAGCGGCCAGTTTTGCCAGCGTGACCAGATGCTCAGTACGGCGACCACGGTTGGCAGCAATACTTGGATCGTCCGTGGGTCTGTTCTTCCAGGCGTTCAGTTCAATGCCTTCCGGTGCCGGTGGGCACTGTTCACGCGCTTTGATATCTTCACTCTTGGCCACCATGGAGGTACACCAGCCCACACCACCGGCATCAATACCACCTACGCTGGAACCTGTGCTGAAGAAGAAATCAGAACCACTACCTACCCAGTCACCGATACGGCGATAGGACTCGGAAATACTGTCCGAGAACGGCTGCAACCAGCGATGGTTCCAGGCCATACGAATCGGCATAAGGTCATTACGATCCATATGGTTGGTCGCACTAAAGCCACCTTCGCACTGGATGTGACTTGAATAGGTGGTCACACCGATCTGGGCATTAGACTGCATTACTTCAAAATAGCCCTTGATGTATTTGTTAAAGGTGTCCTGATCCTGCGTACCGATCAAGTCAAGGCTGGTGCAACGACCAAAGTCCGTGTAGTCGCCTGACCAACCACGTCCAGGTCCATCCTTTTTATCCATCCAATAATCTGGCGGGATTTCATTGCCATAATAGTGTTCGATCGCCTTGATAGCAGCGCCACCCAGAATGGAACCACCACGAGTGGTGATCAGAACCGGGTTATTCGGAGAGACCTTGTCGATCATTGGTCGGTTGAGCAGGTTGGTGTTCATCATGGGGACTGAAACCTTAGGTGGTCCTACAGTGAGACGCACCCATTTTCCGGCAGGAATCTGTTTTGCACGTGCTTCAACGGCAGCCACAATCTTCTGGGCTAATTCTTCCGGAGTCTTACCAGTAACGGCAATTTCAAGTAAATCCGGAATGGATTTCACGACCCAGGGAAAACCGGTTGAGGTTTCATAAATATGGTTATGAGTATCGATATAACCCGGGGTTACTGTATTACCCTTCGCATCGATTACTTCAGTCCAGTCAGCCTTCAACTTCTGGATTTCAGCATTGCTACCAACAGCCAAAATTTTATCACCGCTGATCGCGATAGCTTCAGCAATTGTGACTTTCTTGATGTCATCTGAATCTGCAGTGATGACCTTGCCATTGATAATGATAGTTTCAGCATATGGAGCAGGTGCCGCAGAAACACCACTACTCAATAGGCCAGCCAGAACCAGACTGGCACAGCCAGCGGTCCATTTTGACGAAAGTTTAATACCGTACTCGGAAATCATCAGTACCCCCTAAAAAATAAAGTAAAACAACACGCGAAAATCAGTCCGGAACATTATGCGTCTTTTACATCGTTGTCAACTTGGTCAAACCAGATTTTCTCTACTGAAATCTGACCGTAATAAACGGATACGCAAACTCGAATCAGGCCGATCTTTTAGACGGTAATTTTAATGTAAGTGGTTTATTTATAAAGAATATATCCACATGGAATGGATAAGCTTGGCTCTGCAATCTGAACTAGGTGCCACCGGGAAATCAGGTTATTGAGTCAAGACTGAACCGGGTAGAAATCATAATATTTCCTCGATCAAAATCCAGTCACTACCGAAGCACTCTAATACCTGAAAAAATCAACCGACTCAGGCGTTGATAATCTGAATGAAACATCCGCTGTGAGACTGTGTATCGGCAGGTGTTCTGAGTCTAACCGTCCAGTCGTTCCGGGTAGGTTGCAACACCGCTCGCATCCCTGATTTGAATTAACTTGTCCGGCAAGCGTTCATGACGGATTTCATTTTCCAGTTGGTCATAAACCTCATTCAGATCGGGCGCACTGGCTATCTTGCGTTTATAGATGATCAACAGATGATAGGCTGTCCCGTCAGAAACCGGGCCAGTGAGTTCATTCACATTCGAGTTATAAACCGCCCGCTCAAACTCAGACAATGGCACCAGATGTTCCCTTTCAAAACAACCTACATCGCCACCATTCTTTACGGAGGTAGAATCGGTACTGTTTTGTCTGGCCAGTTCAGCGAAATCAGCCCCACCTTTCAGTTCAGCCAGTAGCCTTTTAGCGTTGTCCAAATCAGCAACAACTATGTGGCGCATGCAATTCTGCTCTGGTGTTGCCAGTGAATCCTGCACATCGTGATGCATCACAACGACTTCACCTGGCCGAACTTCAATTTCTTTCAATAGTTGCGCCGAGAGCAATGACACCTGTTGCTTCTCCCTTAACAACCGTTTAAGAATTTGCTCATCAACATTGTTACCTGCATCTGATCTGATTTTTCCCAGCAATTCCTCAAACTGTGATTTTACATCCTCATCACTGACAGCAATATTACGGTGCTCGGCTTCCTGAATCAGCGCCATTTCGTTGGCGCGTTGACCAAAAAATTGTTTTCGTAATAAGGCCAGTTGCTCAGGACCGGTTTTGCTGAAGGCTATACCCTGTTGCGCAGCAAGCAATCTCACCGCAACATTAAACAGGCTGTCAAACTCGCTCCTTGTTACAGCCTGCTTGCCTAGCTCGATGACAACCGGATCAACAACGTTCTGGGCGGTTACCAGACTATCAACCAACAGTAGTACCAATCCCAGAAAAACAGAAACTAACCCGGCTTTACCTCTCCGCATAAAGATCGAAAAATTCCCGTTTCCTTTGTTTCTAAAAACCCGTATTGCAGCCAGGTTATTTAGCACCCTGCTTTTCTACAGGATTAAATTCCGGATCCTTGTAGCGGGTTTCACCGGATAGCACTGTCATAATGACCTTATTGTCTCGTATTTCGGTATTGGGGCCTGACAGGTAATCCTTGTCGATCACCGCAAAGTCAGCGTATTTGCCCACTTCCAGACTGCCGATCAATTCCTCGGCATAATGGAATTCGGCAGAACGGTAGGTAAACAATTTCAATGCCGTAACCCTGTCCACACCTTCTTCCGGCTGGAATACTTCACCCTGGCCAAATTTTTCCGACACGGATCTTTCGGCTTCCTGACCTTTGGAAATTTCACGATTGACATAGATATCCATCAAACCAAAGTAGGTATTGGGTTTTGGATAGCCAATTTCACCTTCGCCAACAACCTTGACACCCTGATCCAGCAATGTCTTGATTGGACCCAGGAATTTCCAGCCCGGCTCACCATAATTCTGACGAATGTTGTCTGGCTCTATCGCTAACGCACGCCGCAGATTGATTGGCACATAGATATTATATTTCTTCCAGGCAGCCACGACGTCCGGCACCGCACCTGTCATGGTGCCATGTGCAAACCCGTGACGGGATTTGCGCACATAGTCCAGTGTCAGCACGCCCGGATTACGCTTCATCGCGTCTTCCAGTTCCCTGACAAAAATCCTGAATGCATTACTGCCCACCCCGTGTACACCAACGAAGCGCCAGCCTGAACGCAACCCGCGTATCAACACCTGTACCACCGGCGAGCTGAAGTCCGGACAGATTTCGACAACTTTTTTAACCTCGTTCGCATCCACACCTGGCTTGGCCGGCAAATCATCACCGAGACAGGCGCGATTCGGTGCATCCCATTCGCCTTCACTACTGATACCGCGTAACCATAACCAGGGATTGGCGGCCATACCCTGCCATTGCACACCAATGGTTGAATATAAACCGGCCGCCGCTGCAGCCGGTAGTGGCTGGGTTGCTGTCTCTATGCTCCAGGCAAACCGGACCGGCAATCGGCCATCCTCACGCAGGATATGCTGGAACCCGGTCACTTGATCCGCTGTCTCCAGTCGCGATCCAAATGTGGTCATACCACCTCTGGAGTAATACTCATCGGCGAGTATCTTGAATCCCTCCGCAAACTGCGGTGGAGTTGGCTGCTCACGCAACAGATTGTTGATATGCGCGCTTAATGCAGCCTGAATTATGATAGAGCGTTCACCCGGTTTCTCCATGCCTCTGGACTGACCATTGACTGAGTCAACAAAGTCCGGCCACATTTCTACAATCTTTTCAGTGGCCATATCATTGAACATTAATACTCGGTGACTGGCCTGCGCCGTCATTCCAAAACCCAGCAACAGCATCAGTCCGATTACACCCTTTAATATGTCAGTCGTTTTCATCGTCTCTCTCCCCTTCCCTTATTCCGGCAACTTCACAACGTTCTTCACTACCGGCTCACCGTTCGG
>CANKCB010000005.1 GCA_947480335.1 Gammaproteobacteria bacterium
GGCTGATGATAATGCCCTTGATTTTGATATTGGTGGCTTGAGTGCTGAAACGCCCGCAGAAGAAGAAGGTAGTCTTGAACTCGGAAGTTCTGATGAAAACCTGATTGATTTTGATGACCAGTCTGTGTCCAGTGATACCGATGGTGGTATTGAACTGGATCTGGGTACCGGTGACAGCGCCGAGGAAGGTAGTCTTGAATTATCGATGGATACAGACAGCAAGGATGGCGATTCTGGTCTGGAACTGGATTTCGGTCTACTGGATTCAGACACAAAAGACAATGATGGCGGCCTTGAGCTGGATTTTGACAGTGTAGAGGAAGTCTCGTCTACAAATGTTATCGATCTGGAAAGTACAGTCAAGGTTCCGAAGGGCGGTGCGCTCAGTCTGGACAGCGATGACGACGATGATGATGACGACCACACGGTATTAGTGCCTCGAACCAATGATGCCGGTGAACAGTCGGCTGAAGATGAAAATGCAACCAAGTTGGATCTGGCCAAAGCTTATGTCGAATTAGGTGATGAAAGTAATGCCAAATCCATACTGGAAGAGGTCATCGCAGAAGGAAGTCCTGCGCAGCGTCGCCAGGCACAGGAAATGATGTCTCAAATCAGCTGAGTCACTCCATTCCTGCACTGAGCTTGGACTCCTCACTGTGAGTTTTGCCTTTCAATAGACCTGAGCACGATGAGGATAGCCGCAGCGGTTGAGTACTGTGGAGCCAACTACTATGGTTGGCAGAAGCAGTCCGGTCAGGCGGCCACCGTACAGGCCTCTGTAGAGTCCGCCCTTTCCAGTGTTGCCAATCACCCTGTAGAAATTCAGTGTGCTGGAAGGACCGACGCAGGTGTCCACGCCGCTGAACAAATTATTCACTTTGATACCGATGCAAATCGACAACCCCGCTCCTGGTTATTAGGCGCTAATACGTTGTTGCCTGCGGATATTAATCTGGTCTGGGTCTGTCCTGTTTCCGATGAATTCAACGCACGATTTTCTGCTGTATCCAGACGTTATCATTATCTGATTCTGAATCGTCCAGTCCGTAGCGCACTGGCAAGTCGACAAATTACCTGGGAACGACTCCCGCTGGATGCATTGCGTATGGCTGCTGCCGCAAACGATCTATTGGGCGAGCATGACTTTACCTCCTACCGGGCAGTCTCCTGTCAGTCCAGAACTCCGTTTCGGAATATCATCCGACTTGATGTCGTGCGCGAGGAAAACCTGGTTATTATTGATATCGAAGCGAATGCGTTTTTGCATCATATGGTCAGGAATATTGCCGGTGTACTGATGAGTATTGGCAGAGGTAAAGAACCGGTAAGCTGGGCCAGACAGGTATTGGAAGCGAGGAACAGAACCCAGGGCGGTATCACAGCGCCTGCGGATGGTTTATATCTGGTCAATGTAAAATATGATGAAAAATATTCACTCCCTCAGCCAAAATCCGGAATAAAAATAATCAAGACTATCGCCAGCCTGTGCCAGTAGGTTCAGGTATCCTTTGATTAAGAGGCTGAGGCAATAATCTCTGTGAAAACAGTCAGGTTTATTCGAAAAATCGCATGATAAACAGATATGAGGAGCGGCCCCTGTGCGTGTAAAATTAGCTCATATCCATGGAAGGTATATTTTGTGTGGTAAATACTGGTATTGAAACAATGAACAAAATTCGGGTAAAAATTTGCGGAATAACACGGCCGGAAGACGGTGTGTTTGCCGCCAGGGCAGGCGCTGATGCGATTGGTCTGGTGTTTTATTCCGGTAGCCTGAGGGCAGTCAGTATTGATACTGCCAAAGCGATTATTAGTGCCTTGCCACCGTTTGTGACCACGGTAGGCTTGTTTGTGGACGCGTCTGCCAGAGACGTCCAATCAGTGCTGGATCGTGTGAATCTGGATATATTGCAGTTTCATGGTGATGAAAGCCCTATTGATTGTCAGCAATTTGGCAAGCGCTGGATCAAGGCCGTTCGTATGCAACCAGGTATTAATCTGACAGAGCAAGCTGAAAAATTCAGATTGAGTGCTGGATTGTTGCTGGATAGCCATATTGCCGGCATGTCTGGAGGTACCGGTCAGGTATTTGACTGGAAAAGGGCATCCGGAAAACTGTCTAAACCGGTCATTCTGGCCGGTGGTTTGAACGACGAGAATGTTGCTGATGCGATTCAAATGGTCAGACCCTATGCAGTTGATGTCAGTAGTGGTGTAGAATCAACAGCTGGCATCAAGGACCCTGAAAAAGTGGCCCGGTTCATCCAGAGGGTTCGGGAAACTCAGTATGAATAACAGACAAAGACTGATTGATTTGATAGCTGATTTCAAACTGGATAGACGCGATGTGGCCGAATTGCTTCGGGTAAAGCGGGATATAGTCGACCGCTGGCTGATTTCCGGAGAATCAAAGTCGCGTGAGGAAATGCCGGATATGGCCATAGAATTGCTCGAATACAAACTCGGCGTAAAACGTCCGGGTGAACAGAGTCAGGAATCCTGACCGCTAACGATTAACGAACTAATTTAACTGAATCAAAACGGATATATGAGTTGGCTTAACAAGTTGTTACCTTCCAGGATTAAAGCGAATGGTATCAATCGTCGCACGGTACCCGAAGGCGTCTGGACCAAATGTTCCGGTTGTAATGCGGTATTGTATCGTGCGGAACTGGTCAGAAATCTTGAAGTCTGTCCGAAATGTTCACACCATATGCTGATCCATGCCCGCCCCCGGTTACAGCATTTTCTGGATGAAGAATCCAGAGTGGAAATTGGCAGGCAAGTCAAACCACTCGACAAGTACAAGTTCCGCGACAGTAAAAAATACAAGGATCGCCTGCTACAGGCGCAAAAAGCCACGGGTGAGGATGATGCACTGGTGGTGATGTCAGGGACGGTCAAGGGTATACCGCTGGTCGCCTGCGCATTTGAATTTGGTTTTATGGCAGGTTCGATGGGTTCGGTAGTGGGTGAACGCTTTGTGCTTGGAGTTGAAACTTGTATAGAAAAAAATATCCCGCTGGTTTGTTTCGCGGCCAGTGGTGGTGCGCGTATGCAGGAAGGACTGTTTTCCCTGATGCAGATGGCAAAAACCAGCTCGGCACTGGGCCAATTACAGCAGAAGGGTTTGCCGTATATTTCCGTACTGACCAATCCAACCACCGGTGGTGTATCGGCCAGTTTGTCCACGCTCGGTGATATCAATATTGCAGAACCGAATGCATTGATTGGTTTTGCCGGACCACGCGTGATTGAACAGACGGTACGTGAAACCTTGCCAGAAGGATTCCAACGCAGCGAATTTTTGCTGGTGCATGGCATTATTGACATGATCGTGCCGCGTAATGAAATGCGCGACAAGATTGCCAGCTTGTTGGCCATACTGTTACACCAGCCGGCCCCGGTTTAACCAGGGATAGATTTTCTTCCTGGTAGCAGATGAAACTGACAGAAATTACCCATCTTAATAATCCGTTACAGGATAGTTCAAGCCGGTTCAAAACCCTGGACGAATGGCTGGCCTGGCAGGAACAGCTGCACTTTACTGCCATAGAGCTCGGACTCGACCGCTGCCGGAAAGTCGCCGAGGTAATGCATTTGTTACCGCCATCCTATTTTGTCATCAGTATTGCGGGAACCAATGGCAAGGGTTCCACCGCCACCATGCTGGAGAATATCCTGCGTTCAGCTGGTTATCGGGTGGGTATTTATACCTCACCGCATTTAATCCGCTATAACGAACGTATAAAACTGGACGGGCACGAAGTCGATGACAAGACCCTGTGCCGCACGTTTGACCGTATTGATCGTGCCCGTGGCAATATTTCACTGACCTATTTTGAGTTTGGCACCCTGGCGGCGATGGATATCTTTCAGCAAGCGAAGGTCGATATTGCCATTATGGAAGTGGGTATGGGCGGCAGGTTGGATGCAGTTAACATGCTCGATGCCAATGTGTCCGTCATCAGCACAGTCGATATTGACCACGAACAATGGCTGGGTTATGACCGCAATGCCATTGGCAGGGAAAAAGCCGGGATTTTGCGGCCAATGCGTCCTGCAATTAGTTCGGATCCGAACCCACCCGATACTGTGCGGGACACCGCCAGTCTGCTGGGGGCTAAGCTGTTGGTATCAGGCCGTGATTTTAGTTTTGAAGCCGGGGTTGACAGTTGGTCATGGTGCTCAGGTTTGACCCGGTTTATAAATCTACCCATCCCGGGAAACCATCATTACCAGATCCAGAATGCAGCCGGTGTGATCATGACCTTGCAGGCGATTGCTGATTTTTTCCCGGTTCAACAGCCTGTACTGATTCGTAGTCTGCGGGAATTTCGTATGCCTGGACGATTCCAGTCTATACCCGGCAATGTCCCAGTGATCCTTGATGTAGCCCATAACCGACAGTCAGCCGAGGTCTTGGCGTCAAATATCAAGGGCTTACCCAAAACCGGCAAAATTCATCTGGTTCTGGGCATGCTCAAGGACAAGAACCATACGGCATTTTTTCATGAATTAAGCCCCCGTGTTGATCATTGGTATTTATCTGGTTTGTCCGGTGTTCGTGGCGCGAGTAGTAATGAACTTGCTGATATACTGTGCGCTGTTGAACCGGCAGCCCAACTACAGCAGTTTGACGGTGTGGAGTTGGCGCTGGAAGCCGCCCGTGCCGCCGTCGTTCCGGGCGACAGAATTATAGTCTCCGGTTCCTTTGTAACGGTAGGGCACGCGATCAAACAGTTGGGAGTTGAAGTGTAGACGATGGAAAGACGCCTGAAAGAACGATTGACCGGTGCGGTAGTACTGATACTGCTCGCCATTATTTTTATCCCGATGATATTGGATAACTCTGCCCAGGAGGATATCGGGATAAGTAAAACCAATATACCGGTTGCACCAGTGGTCGATTTCAAGACCAAGATCCAGCCAATTGAAGAACTGCCTACCGTGGTACCACCCCAAATGCCGATGACGACCAGCACGCCGGAGTCCTCCACGGTTACTCCTGTCTCGACGGATACCATCGTTACTGGCCCTGCAAGTAACAGCAGTGGTACACCCGAAATATTGCCAGTGCCTGAGCCTGCATCGGCCGCTGTGTCTGTGCCCGAAACCGCCAAGCCGCCCGAAGTGGTTAAGGAAAAAAGCAAGCCTGAGTCGGTGGCAAGCCCTCAGCAGGTAACAGCTGCGTCAGAAAAAACTCCTGAACCTTCAGGCGTAGCCTGGGTGATACAGCTCGGTAGCTTTGCAAGTCAGGAAAATGCGGACAGTCTGGTGAAACGCCTGCAGAAACATAAATTCCCGGCCTATATTGACAAGGTCAAGACGGATGCAGGAGTGGTATTCAAGGTCAGGGTCGGACCAAAACTGTCCAGAGCTGAAGCTGAAAAAATGCAGACAGATCTGAAAACAACCCAGAATCTGGATGCGATCATTGTTCGCTATCCCTGAACATACTGTTTGTCAAATATACATAAACCTTGATGACAGGATGAATCATTGGAAATCATAGATATTGTCATTCTGATAGCGTTATTGATTCCGGCACTGGTCGGTGTCATTTATGGGTTCCTGAATATGGTATTATCAATCATTGCCTGGATGGTGGCGATGGGTGTGGCAGTCAAATTCAGCGGCTATTTTTCCCCGCTATTATCCAGCTATATTGAAACAGAATTACTCAGAAACGCACTCGCATTTGTTGGCCTGTTCCTGCTGACATTAATGCTGTTTTCGGTACTGGGTTATCTGATGATTAAATTACTCGGGCGCACCGGACTGACCGGGGCAGATCGTTTACTGGGACTGATCTTCGGTACCGGTCTGGGTGGCTCTATCGTTGCCGTGATGGTATTTCTGGCAGGCTTTACCGAGCTGGGCACACAGATGTGGTGGCAACAATCGTTGCTGATCAAACCGTTTGAAAGAATTGCAGTCTGGTGCAGGCAGTACGTACCGGAGAATTTTGCAAAATATCACCATTATGGTGAACAGAACACTGTTGAAACTAGGGTGGAAAACTGAATGTGCGGAATCCTCGGCGTCGTTGGTAAAAGTTTTGTAAATCAGACCTTGTACGATGGTTTGACGATCATCCAGCATCGGGGACAGGATGCTGCCGGTATTGTTACCTGTGATAACGAACGTTTGTATTTGCGTAAGGACAATGGTCTGGTACGCGACGTATTTCACACCCGCCACATGTTAAATCTGAAAGGTAATATGGGTATTGGCCATGTGCGCTACCCGACCGCTGGCAGTTCTTCATCTGCCGAGGCACAACCGTTTTATGTGAATTCACCTTATGGCATCACGCTTGCTCACAATGGCAATCTGACCAACGGTGAACAATTAAAACGGGATCTGATCGATATTGAACGTCGGCATTTGAATACCGGATCAGATTCGGAGGTATTGTTAAATATTTTCGCGTTTGAGTTGCAACGCGCTGGAAAACAGCGCAAGGACCTGACCGCTGAAGATATCTTCTCGGCCATCTCGCGTGTGCATAAAAGGTGTCGTGGTGGTTATGCGGCAGTGGTAATGATCATCGGTGTTGGAATAGTCGGTTTTCGTGACCCGTATGGTATTCGTCCGATCGTTTATGGTGAAAGACAAACCGATAAAGGTACCGAGTACATCATCAGCTCTGAAAGTGTCGGTATCGATGCGCTGGACTTTACCTTTGTTCGCGATATTGATCCGGGTGAAGCGGTGTTTATCAGTGCGGATGGTCACCTGACCGCCAAACAATGCGCAGACAAAATCAAGCTGTCTCCCTGCGTATTTGAATATGTTTATCTGGCCAGACCCGATTCGATCATGGACAAGATCTCGGTATACAAGGCTCGCTTACGTATGGGTGAAACGCTGGCAGAAAAAATATTAAAGGAAAGACCGGATCATGATATCGATGTCGTCATCCCGATACCGGATACCGGTCGTACCGCAGCGCTGTCTCTCGCGCATGATCTAGGCACCAAATACCGGGAAGGCTTTATCAAAAATCGTTATATTCCCCGGACCTTTATCATGCCGGGTCAGGCAATTCGTAAAAAGTCTGTCAGACAGAAACTGAATGCGATCGAACTTGAATTTCGGGACAAGGTTGTCTTGCTGGTGGATGATTCAATTGTTCGTGGTACCACGTCTGGCGAGATCATCCAGATGGCACGTGATGCTGGCGCTCGCAAGGTCTATTTTGCCTCAGCGGCACCGCCGGTTCGTTTCCCGAATGTCTATGGTATCGACATTCCCACCTCAACCGAACTGGTTGCCTATAACCGCACAGAAGAAGAAGTGGCCAAAATCATTGGTGCTGACTGGTTAATTTATCAGGACGTGGATGCACTGGTCGACGCGGCGAGGGCAGGTAATCCAGACATCACCGAATTTGATACCTCCTGCTTTACTGGTCACTACGTCACCGGCGACATCAGCGCGGACTATCTGGAACACATTTCTGTCATGCGACACGAAGACAACAAGAACAAGCGTGAAAGCAATGATGAAATGGTGATGGATTTGTCGTTGAACGGGTAAAGACAGCATTAGGGCTGTCGGCAAGCCACAGGCAGATAGTTCAACAAGATGACAGTTATGCGATTCAGGAAGGTGCCAATGCTTATACTGCCCATTTTAAAGGTAAAAATGGGCTTTTAAGGCTTAAAAACCGGGCTTAAATGAACTAATTATAAGTGGAATCAACAGCTTGTGTAGGTCTGACCTAACCTATCCCAACCACAAACCACCATTTACAGCCAACTCAGTGCCAGTGATATAGCTGCTGTCCTTGCTTGCAAGAAAAGACACGGCATCGGCGATTTCGATTGTAGAGGCCAGTCGGCCGGCCGGAATTTGTTTGATGATGGCATCCAGCACATCTTCACGAATCGCAGCCACCATGCTGGTCTTTACATAACCAGGGCACACACAGTTTACGGTAATGCCCTTGTCAGCCAGTTCCAGTGCCAGCGAACGAGAGAAGCCAATCATGCCTGCTTTAGCGGTGGAATAGTTGGTCTGGCCAAACTGGCCTTTCTGACCATTTACCGATGAGATATTGATAATGCGACCATATTTGTTTTTGAGCATGCCGTTGATGAAGTTGCGGGTGACATTAAACACACTGTCCAGGTTGGTCTTGATCACGGCGTGCCAGTTGTCTGGTTCCATTTTACGTAGCATAGAATCTCGCGTAATTCCGGCCGCATTGACCAACACCTCAATCTGCCCATATTGATTTTCAATCTGGGTTGCAAACTTCTTGCAGGATTCAAAATCAGACACATCACATTCATAGATGTCCACTTCAAAACCTTCGCTTTCAAATTGTTGTTTCCACGCCAGCGCCTTTTCCTTTTCTACGCCTATATAAGTGGCAATAACCAGATTGCCATCGGAAGCCAGCCGCTTGCAGATTTCCGTGCCAATACCGCCAATACCGCCGGTCACAATCGCAGTACCGATTTTGATGCGCTTTCCAGACTTCAGGTCAGACTTCTGAGAATCTTTTGATTTAGAAGAGGCGTGACCGCCATTTTTAATTATGTCGTTTACCATATCAAAGGTGTTATTGGCCGTACGAATAGCGGTATCGATGGATGAATACCATTGATTCAACATTTGCAGTTGCAGGGATGTGACATTGCTCAATATCGGGGCCATGAGTAAATTCCTTTGTAGTTATTGTTCTATATAAGTTGTAACCAATTTGCAATTATTGCTGCCTTAGTTATCTTCCTTCTTTTTATCAGGGGTCATTCCGGACGCCTTGAAAAAATTACCCTGAAGCTGTTGCCACATCTCGATATTCTTTTTGGTCATGTTTTGCAGGGCTTCAAGCGGATTGGTTGAGATGGTCTGGTTCAGACGTTCCTGGAATTCACGTTGTTGGGCAGTGAATATATCCAGGCTTTTTTCCAGATAGCTTGAGAACACATTCTGGTAGGCATTGCCGTAAAAGCGGATTAACTGGGTAAGCGATTCAGTTGATAGCAGTGGTTCGCCATTGTGTTCCTGTTCAGAGATAATTTGTAACAGGATACTGCGGGTCAGATCTTCTTCGGTCTTGACGTCCTTGACACAGAACGCTACACCTTCAAGCACCAGCTTTTGTACATCCTCCAGCGTTATGTATTTGCTGATTTCAGTATCATACAACCGTCGATTCGGGTATTTTTTGATGATTCGCATATCTAGTTCCTTAGTAGTCTTCAGGGATCACAGATTCAAAACTTAATGCATGTACTGCCCACCATTAATCGCAATGTCGGTACCATTAATATAGGCCGCCTTTTCCGAACAGAGAAAATCGACCAGGCTGGCAATCTCATCTGCCTTGCCTGCGCGCGCAGCCGGTATTGTTGCCGGTACTTCCTGTTCTACCAACGGGAAATAGCCGGGTGAGATGGTATTCACTGTAACGCCTTTGCGGGCCAGTTCCTGTGCCAGTGCCATGGTAAAACCATGTAATCCGGCTTTCGCGGCCGCATGATGGGTATGTCCGGCCTGTCCCATGCGACTGATGATAGATGAAATATTAATGATTCTGCCAAAGCCACGGTTACTCATTTTTTCAGCAAGGTTGCGGCAGACATTGAATATGGTATCGATATGGGTAGAGAGGGAATCATCCCACTGGCTCTTATCCATCAGGTGGAAAGGTTGGGGTTCACCGACCAGTTCCGGGCTGTTGACGATTATATCGATCTGTCCGACTGTTTCTTCTATGGTAGCCACCAGCTTGATACAGGAATCGAAATCGGTAATGTCTGCCTTGAACGCGGTCACTTCCACTCCGGATTGTTTCAGGTCATTTTGCCATTGTTCGATATTGTCAGTCTGGTAATCCGTGACGACTTTCGCGCCGGAGCTGGAAAGTTGTTTGCAGATGGCTGTGCCGACAGGTCCTGTGCCACCTAATACCAGTGCTACCTTGTTCTGCAGATTAATATTCATATTATCTCTCCACCGCCAGTGCCACACCCTGACCTCCACCTATACACAAGGTGGCCAGTCCTTTATGCGCACTTCGGCGTTTCATTTCAAATAATAGCGATACGAGTATTCGACAGCCGGATGCGCCAATCGGGTGTCCCAGTGAAATGGCGCCGCCATTCACATTGACCTTGTCCGTGTCCCAGCCGAGTTCCCGATTTACCGAAATGGCCTGTGCGGCAAAGGCTTCATTCGCTTCGATCAAATCCAGATCCTGCACTGACCAGCCCGCCTTTTGCAGACAGTTGCGGGTGGCGGGTATTGGTCCCGTACCCATGATCTCTGGATTCACACCGGCACTGGCATAAGCCTTGATACTGGCAAGTGGTTCCAGGCCGAGCTTTTTGGCCATGGTTTCCGACATTAGCATGACAGCGGCTGCACCATCGTTAATCCCCGAGGCATTACCGGCGGTAACGGTACCGGCTTTATCAAAGGCCGGATTCAGTTTGGCCAGTGCTTCTGCGGTTACACCTGCACGCGGAAATTCATCCTTATCAAACTTGATCGGATCTCCCTTGCGTTGTGGAATAAATACCGGAACGATTTCCTCGTTGAACACGCCCTTGCCTTGAGCCGCTTCAGTTTTTTGTTGGGAGCGGGCGGCAAATTCGTCCTGTTCCTTGCGACTGATATTGAATTTTTTAGCAACGTTTTCTGCTGTGATGCCCATATGGTAATCATTGAAAGCATCCCATAAGCCATCGACGATCATCGAATCGACGAGTTTCCAGTCTCCCATACGGGTACCGTTGCGCGATTGCGGCAGTACATGCGGTGCCTGATTCATGTTTTCCTGACCACCGGCAATTATGATGTCGGCATCACCGCAGCGGATGGCCTGACTGGCAAGATGAATGGCTTTCAATCCACTGCCACATACTTTATTGATAGTCATGCAGGGAATAGTGTCAGGCAGGCCGGCAAAAATGGCAGATTGACGGGCAGGGTTCTGACCACTACCGGCTGTTAGTACCTGACCCAGTATGACTTCATCAATGGTACTGGCATCAATACCGGTTTTTTCCAGCAGGGCTTTGATTACGGTAGCGCCCAGACGTGGAGCGCTGACAGAAGCAAGTGAACCTCCAAAGCTACCTATGGCTGTTCGAGCGGCGGCAACAATAACGACCTTATCCATTTTTTTATATCCTCTGATAAAAGTCATGAGATGCAAATAGAAAACCGAATGGATTTATGCAATATCAACAACGTTGCAGTGCATCATATATGCTGCATAGTAACAAAATGATTAAGCGCTTGCCAGCAAAAGCAATGAAGACAAGATAGCCAGAATTAGTGGCGTAGAATTATGAATTTAAAGGATTATTATCGAAAGGAAATAAAAGGCTGGTACTAAAGTACCAGCCAGAGTTTAGAAATGTATGGCGCGTTTATCAACAGCCAATGCGGCTTCATGCATGGCTTCGCTTAAGGTTGGATGCCCGTGTATGGTGCGCGCAATGTCTTCGGCGCTGCCTTCAAACTCCATTGCGAGTACCGCTTCGGCAATCAGTTCAGAAGCATTGGGTCCAAAGATATGTATGCCTAGCAATCGATCTGTGCGCGCGTCACTCAGAATTTTTACCAGGCCTTCTGTCGTGCCCATTGCATGTGCACGACCACTGGCTGCAAAGGGAAAGGTACCGACCCGGTATTCTGCACCTTCTTTTTTCAGCGTCTGTTCGGTTTTGCCGACCCAGGCGACTTCCGGCCAGGTATAAATTACCCAGGGGATAGTTTCATAATTAACATGACCATGCTTGCCAGCAATGCGTTCAGCAACAGCCACACCTTCTTCTGACGCCTTGTGTGCCAGCATCGGGCCCTTTACGACATCACCAATCGCATAAATATTATCCAGATTGGTTTTGCAATGCGCATCAACCTGTATAAATCCACGCTCATCCATGGTCAATCCTACTTCCTTTGTGCCCAATCCTTCTGTGTTCGGTTTTCGTCCGACTGCGACAATCAGTTTATCTACAGTCAGTTGCTGTTTACCTTCAGCCGTTTCATAGGTAACGGTGACTTCACGATTGTTTGAACCGGTGCCGATTACCTTCGTGCCCAGACGAATATCCAGACCTTGCTTGCGCAGGGTTTTCTCGGCCTCAGTGGCAATCTGACGATCAACAGAGGGAAGAAATTCATCCATCGCTTCAAGTATAACCACTTCGGAACCGAGTCGCTTCCAGACGCTGCCAAGTTCGAGTCCAATGACACCCGCACCGATGATGCCGAGTCGGCGTGGCACATCGGTAAACTCCAGCGCGCCGGTTGAATCGAACACCAGTTCGTTATTAACCATCGCGGGTGGAATTTTCATCGGTACCGAGCCAGTCGCAATAATGATATGACGTGCCATGACTGTGTAAGGTTGGGCCGCATCGGCACTAGTTGGTGTAACTTCAATCTGGCTATTACCAAGTAATTTGCCGCGTCCTTGCAACCATTCGACCTTGTTCTTACGGAACAGGCCTGCAATACCCTGGGTCAGGTTTTGCACAACTTTCGCCTTGCGCTGGATCATCTTGTGCACGTCGATCGTAACACCGGAGATATTGATTCCATGTTGCTTGGATTCGTTTTTAAGGAAACTGTAATGGTGTGAGGAATCCAGCAATGCTTTCGACGGTATGCAGCCTACATTCAGACAGGTGCCACCGAGAACCGGTTTCCCCTCCTTGTCCAGCCAGCCTTCAATACAGGCAGTACTCAAGCCCAACTGAGCCGCACGTATAGCAGCTACATATCCACCGGGACCAGCACCAATAACAACGACATCGTAATTTTTCATGGCAGTATCAATTCCGGAGCTTATACCTGCAACAACAAACGCGCAGGATCTTCCAGCATATTCTTGATGGTGACCAGGAACTGCACAGCATCACGGCCATCAACGATACGGTGATCATAGGACAGGGCCAGATACATAATTGGCAGAATGACAACCTGTCCATCCACAGCCATAGGCCGATCCTGTATCTTGTGCATACCAAGAATCGCACTCTGGGGTGGATTCAGGATAGGGGTGGACAAGAGTGATCCAAAGATTCCGCCGTTGGTAATGGTAAAGGTACCGCCAGTCAGTTCTTCAATGGTCAGCTTTGAGTCCTTGGCTTTTTGGCCATACTCTACAATCTTGTTTTCAATTTCAGCAAACGAAAGCGTGTCTGCGTCGCGGATAATTGGTACGACCAGACCTTTCGGCGCACTGACTGCGATACCGATGTCGAAATAACCGTGGTAAATGATGTCCTTGCCATCGATTGAGGCATTGATGACCGGAAACTTCTTCAAAGCTTCCAGCGCAGCACGGGTAAAGAACGACATGAAACCCAGTTTTGCACCATGCGCTTTTTCAAACTGATCCTTGTAGCGTGCCCGCAGGTCCATCACCGGCTTCATATTCACTTCATTGAACGTAGTCAGGATTGCACTTTCGTGTTGGGCAGACAGTAATCGCTCAGCCGTACGCTGACGCAGTCTGGTCATGGGTACGCGTTCTTCAGGACGGTTGCCCGAGATCTGTAGTGTTGGCGCAGGTGTTGTGGTCTGAACAGCAACTGGTGCGCTCGCCGGTTCGGATTTGGCAGCAGGTGCGGCTGTCTTGACGGCAGGCGCCGGTTTGGATTTGTTCATATAGTTCACTACGTCTTCCTTGGTGACGCGACCGTCTGCATTGCCGTCCGGGATCTGTTTCGCATCCAGCTTGTTCTCGGCCAGCATATTGCGTACTGCAGGACTGGTTTTTGGTTCCGGTGCGGCACCGGTATCCACTGGCAGGGATTGTTGTTGTGGCACGGCAGCCGTCTTTTTAGGCTCCGCTGTTTTTTCAACCTTGCCAGTAGTTTCAATTCGGGCAATGACTTCGTCACTTTTGACAGAGTCACCGTTGTTCTTGATAATTTCTGCGAGCACACCATCACTCAGCGCGGCGACTTCGAGCGTGACCTTGTCAGTTTCGATATCAATCAGGTTGTCGCCACGTTTGACTACATCACCCTGTTTTTTATGCCAGCTGATCAATGATGCCTCTGCAACGGATTCAGCCAATATTGGAACCTTAACGTCAACTATCACAAACTTCTCCTCATAATCAGACCTGCGGTTTAATTAACTAAGTGCTCTTTTATGTGTGGTTACCTCGAGCTTGTCCAGCTGCAAGGCATCTTCTATCAGTCGTTTTTGCTGGGCAAGATGTAGTTTCATCGAGCCTGTAGCCGGTGATGCTGAGTAGAAGCGTCCAGCATAACCAAAATTGTGTTTCTCACTCAGACAGCCAATCATCGTTCCGCGCGATTGCATATAATACCAGCTACCCTGGTTTTTGGGTTCTTCCTGAACCCAAACAACTTCCTGAAGATTTGGATAGCTGTCTATCATCGCCTTGACTTCAGGTGAAGGGAACGGGAACAACTGTTCAATTCTGGCAATGGCGATGTTGTTCAGTTTATGTTCGCGTCTGGCCTCCACTAATTCAAAGTAAACCTTGCCAGAGCAGAACAGCAGGCGTTTAACGGCAGATTTATCAATATTGTCTACCTCGTCTATGACCAGACGGAATTCACTATTGGTCAGTTCATCGACCGGTGAGGCCGACAACTTATGTCGTAACAGACTCTTTGGACTCATCACAATCAGCGGCTTGCGATACGGACGCAATACCTGTCGGCACAGCATGTGGAACATTTGTGCCGGTGTGCTCGGTACACAAACCTGCATGTTTTCCCTGGCACATAGTTGCAGGAACCTTTCCAGTCTGGCCGAGGAATGTTCAGGACCGGCGCCGTCATAACCGTGCGGCAGTAATACCGCGAGACCACAATAACGTCCCCACTTGGATTCGCACGAGCTGATGAACTGGTCAAATACCACCTGGGCACCATTGGCAAAATCACCAAATTGGGCTTCCCAGATTACCAGTGCTTTCGGTTCGGAACTGCTGTAACCATATTCAAAACCGAGCACGGCTTCTTCTGACAGTATCGAATTTATCACCAGGAAATTGGCCTGGTCCTTGCTGATATGTTGCAGCGGCAGATAGGTGTCACCATCATCCTGATTATGGATGACCGAATGGCGATGGAAAAATGTACCACGTGCACTGTCCTGTCCTGAAATTCTGACCGGATAGCCAGCATCAACCAGCGTTGCATAGGCCATGTTTTCAGCATAACCCCAGTCCATGGCTGTCTCACCCTTACCCATCTGGATTCTGCCATCAATTATTTTCTGCACCGTCGGATGCAGTTTGTAGTGTTTCGGTATGGTGGTCAGATTACGAGTATAGCGTTCAACCTTTTCCTTGCTGATGCGGGTATCTGCTTTTTGTCTCCACGGCGTGTCCTTGTAGGGGCCAAAATTGATCAGATGGGTCATGTTGACATTGGTCGCCCTGGGACCGGCAACCGATTCATTTGAATCCAGTGACTGAATATATGCGCCGGCCATTTCCGACAAGGTATCCGGGTTGATGACTCCCTGGTTGACCAGTTTCGACGCATAGGTTTTTTTTGCCTCAACATGTGTACGAATCTGTTTGTACATTAACGGCTGAGTCGCGGCCGGCTCGTCTGTTTCACTATGTCCTTGCTTGCGATAACAAACCATGTCAATGACCACATCTTTCTTGAATTCCATGCGGTAGTCCAGCGCCAGCTTGGCGATGAATACCACTGACTCCGGGTCGTCTCCGTTGACATGGAATATTGGGGCCTGAACCATTTTAGCCACATCGGTGCAATACAGGGTTGAACGTGAGTCCAGTGGGTCACTGGTAGTGAAGCCAATCTGGTTGTTAATAACGATGTGCACTGTGCCACCCGTGGAATAACCGCGGGTCTGTGATAATTGCAGGGTTTCCATGACCACACCCTGTCCGGCAAATGAGGCATCACCATGAATGACAATCGGTAATACCTGATCCCTGTATTTATCGTTGCGTCTGTCCTGTCTGGCACGTACCGATCCTTCCACGACAGGATTAATGATTTCCAGATGCGAGGGATTGAACGCCAGTGTCATGTGTACGGGGCCGGAATCTGTCTGGATGTCTGAAGAGTAACCCAGATGATATTTGACGTCTCCGGACTGGATATCGTCAATGTCCTTGATAACGTTGTAGGCCTTGCCTTCAAATTCGCCAAACAGTTCAGCTGGCATTTTGCCGATGATATTAATCAGTACATTCAGTCGGCCACGATGGGCCATGCCGATCACAATTTCAGCAATTGAAGCCTTGCCACTTTCCTGTACCAGTTCATCGAGTAGTGGAATCAGGCCTTCACCCCCTTCGAGCGAGAACCGTTTCTGTCCGGCGTATTTGGTGTGCAGGTATTCTTCCAGTTCCTGCGCGGCAATCAGTCTGTTTAATATTCGATGTTTCTTGCTGGCAGAAAAATCCGGTGTGGCCAGTGGCTCTTCCAGACGTTGTTGTATCCAGCGCTTCTGTTCGGTCTCATTGATGTGCATATATTCTGCACCAATATTACCGCAATAAGTTGTATGTACCCGTCGCAGTATTTCACGCAAGTTGATACCCGCCGGTGCTACCAGAGAGCCGGTATTAAATACCGTGTCCATGTCCGCTTCAGTCAGGTGATGGAAGGAAGGATCCAGTTCCGCTACTGGGGGTCGATCATTCTGGTTAAGTGGATCCAGATTCGCCTGTTGGTGTCCGCGAAAGCGATAGGCATTGATTAATTGTAGTACGGACACCTGTTTTTGATGATCTTCTGCCGAGCTGGCAGCAGATGCGCCCACCGTTTTTCTGTGCTGACCGTTACCCAGGGCCAGAAATGTATTGCGTACAGGAGTGTGTGCACGATCAGCCCCTGATCCCGATCCAGCTTGCAGGGATTTAAAATAATCACGCCATTCAGCTGAGACTGAAGCGGAGTCGCTCAAATAACTTTCGTATAGGTCTTCAATAAAATCGGCATTGCCGCTATACAACCAGGATGGTGTGGTGTTGCTCATATGTATTTTTACCTTAAAAAAAAGCGGGTATCTCCCGCTGCTAAAAGTTAGTGTAATTTTCCCTGTTTAATGATATTTCTCAAGAGGTAATTGCCGTTATTTTAAGTACTTATACATCAGATGCCTACCCGATCAGGCAATCATCCGAGAATTACAGCCGATCCTACCGGATTACTGCCTAAATGTCTTGGTTTAACGGGTATTTATGCGTTTTTCCCCGGTGATTTTCCGCTAGTGATACCAGACTGTCGCCGGATTCTGTGCTTGCTGTCCCGTTTTGTCACTGTTTACCGTATGATGCGCAGCCTGTATTGGCCGCTGCTTGCTTATGGTCGCTACTTGCTATTATATAGCGGAAGATCTTTCCGGATAGTAGGTCTGACTTCGGGGAACCAGAAAAATTATGCATTCAATGGCCGGCCAGTGAAATATTCGGCATGGCGGATTGTTTTTTGAGTAAAATTCAAACCAGGTAAAACCTCAATAGCAGAAAACAAACTACATTCAGGAGAAATACGCTGTATGAAATCACCAGTAAGAATCGCAGTCACCGGCGCCGCAGGGCAGATTGGTTATGCCTTGTTATTCAGACTTGCCGCGGGTGAAATGCTTGGTAAGGATCAACCGGTCATACTTCAGTTACTTGAGGTCAATGCGGCCTTGAAAGCACTCGAAGGTGTGGTCATGGAATTGCAGGACTGTGCATTTTCAACCTTGGCCGGCGTTGAAACGACGGATAATCCCGATGTTGCATTCAAGGATGCCGACTATGCCTATCTGGTCGGAGCCAGACCCCGCGGTCCGGGCATGGAACGCAAGGACTTGCTGGAGGCTAATGCTGCCATTTTTGGCGTACAAGGCAAGGCGCTGAACAAGAGTGCCAGCCGTAATGTGCGGGTACTGGTCGTGGGTAACCCCGCCAATACCAATGCATTGATTACGCTGAGTCATACTCCGGATCTGAACCCACGTAATATTACGGCGATGATGCGTCTGGATCATAACCGCGCTGTTGCCCAGCTGGCGGCCAAAACCGGTAAAACCGTGGATGATGTACGCAAACTGGTTGTTTGGGGAAATCATTCGACAACACAGTATCCGGATATTCATCATACGACAGTCGCCGGAAAAGCAGCTATGTCACTGGTGGATCAGGCCTGGTATGAAACAGCCTATATTCCGCGTGTTGCCAAGCGTGGCGCAGAAATTATCAATGCCAGAGGCGCATCCAGCGCGGCTTCAGCCGCTAATGCTGCGATCGAGCATATGCGTGACTGGGTCAAAGGTACCGGTGACAACTGGGTCAGTATGGGAATCCAGAGTGATGGATCGTATGGAATTCCAAAAGGTCTGGTGTATTCGTTCCCGGTCACCTGTGCAGGCAGTGAATACAAGATTGTGCAGGGTTTGGAAATCAATGCTTTCAGCCGTTCCAGAATGGATGCGACACAAAAGGAACTGGAAGAAGAACGTGATGCTATCAAGAGCTTGCTAGGCTAATGCAGGTTAAACCGGACAATTGTTACTGAGACAAACCGTGCTGGAACAGACTGACTTTTCCAATTCGAGTATTGATGCCGAGGGCTTCCGCGCCAACGTCGGTATTGTACTGGCGAATGGTGCCGGTCAGCTGTTCTGGGCGAAACGGATAGGAATGGATGCCTGGCAATTCCCTCAGGGTGGTATTCGTCCACGCGAACCATTGGAAAAGGCAATGTACCGTGAATTACGCGAGGAAGTCGGTCTGTTACCTGAACATGTACAAATTATCGGTTGTACACGGGACTGGTTGCGTTACGAGTTACCGGAGCGGTTTATCCGTAAAAAATCCAGACCCGTTTGTCGTGGTCAGAAACAACGCTGGTATCTGTTACGGTTACTCGGGGATGAGAAAGCCGTCAGACTGGATGTCAGCTCGACTCCGGAATTTGACAGTTGGCGCTGGATTGATTTCTGGGAACCGGTGAACGAGGTAATCGAGTTTAAACGGGATGTTTACTCATCAGTGTTGTCTGAACTTGAGCAGTTATTAAAATAATACGGCCGGATCGGGTCAATCAGACCCGGTTCGGCTACATTTATAGTTGTTACCCCTCCAGCAAGCTACGTAACATCCAGGCATTTTTTCCATGAATCTGCATGTGTTGTGTCAATATGTCAGCCAGTCATCTTTATTTATTAATTCAATTTAAAAAAACCAATCGTCATGGGTAGAGCAGGGATGAGTGTCAATCATCAACGGGAAAAAATACCGGTCAGTCTGGCTGTGTCCGGTTTATAATTTTATACATGACTAGCGCACTGAAAGTTTTATTCAAGGAATTTTTCCAGATGTGTCTGTTGCAGAAGCGACCACAGGATCTGCCGGCATCGACCCCGTTGTTCTCGCTGACTTTGCTGGCTTATGCACTAATCAGTTCCGTGCTGGCCTTTCCGACCCAGCGAGGTATCGCAGCACTGATGTCCGGGATACTTGAGACGCTGCTGTTACTGGGTATAACCTGGATTTTTCTCTATTTGCGCAGCGTACCGGAGCGGTTATTGCAAACCTGTACAGCATTGGCCGGGACCGGCTTTATGTTTAGCCTGTTTGCCCTGCCGATGTTCTACTGGGGACTGTTCCTGCCTGACGGGCCGGACACACAGGCCACCATCAGTCTGTTGGTACTGATACTGGTGATCTGGAACATTTCGGTAATGACCCACATACTTCGTAATGCCCTTTCGTCCTCCTATTTACTCGGGGTGACTGGATCGGTGGCCTATATCGCACTGATTACCTTTGTGTTACAAACAGTCTTTCCGGTAGAAGGTGGAATGTGAAAATTCACATACTGGGTATTTGTGGCACTTTTATGGGTGGAATCGCGTTGCTGGCACGCGAGCTGGGACATGAAGTTTCCGGTTCCGATGCAAATGTTTACCCTCCAATGAGTACACAGTTGCAACAGTCCGGTATCCAGTTGCATGAAGGTTACTCTGACTTACCACTGCAGAATCAGCCTGATTTGGTCATTATCGGTAACGCTCTGTCCCGAGGTAACCCGGCCGTTGAGTATGTTTTGAATTCCGGCCTCAGGTATATCTCAGGACCACAATGGTTACTCGAATTTGTACTCGCGGGCAGACATGTTTTTGCAGTGTCCGGTACTCATGGTAAAACCACGACTACAGCGATGCTGGCCTGGGTGCTGGATTACGCAGGCAAACAGCCGGGCTTTCTGATTGGCGGTGTAGCCGAAAATTTCGGTATTTCATCAAGATTGGGAGGCAATACCTGTTTTGTCGTCGAAGCGGATGAGTACGATACGGCATTTTTTGACAAGCGCTCCAAATTCATCCATTACCGACCTAATACGTTGATTATCAATAATATCGAGTTCGATCATGCGGATATATTCGGCAATATTGACGATATAATACGAGAATTTCGTCGATTGATACGAGTAGTCCCTTCATCGGGGCAAATTATCTATAAACAGGGTGACGCGAATATCGCCACTGTGCTGGAATCAGCAAACTGGACCCCCGCCGTCAGTTTTGGTTCGGCCACAGCCAACTGGCACATGCGGACGAACAAGTCTGATTTTTCTGAATTTGAAGTGCTCTATCAAGGTAGCGTAGTCAGTACTGTAAAGTGGAAGCTGATTGGACAACATAACGCTGAAAATGCGCTGGCCGTTTTTGCAGCAGCATCCCAGATTGGTGTTGATCCTGTCAGGACGGCGAGCGCCTTGGCGCAGTTTAAAAGTGTGAAGCGGCGATTGGAGTTGCTTGCTAATGTCGGTGGTATCAGTGTGTATGATGATTTTGCCCATCATCCAACGGCCATACGGGTAACCTTGAGTGCTTTGCGGGCCAGTGTGGGTAAACAGCGGATTTTTGCTGTATTTGAACCACGGTCGAGCACGATGAAAATGGGCACACATAAGGACACACTGGCGGACAGTTTGATAGAGGCAGACGTTGTAGTGGCCTTACAACCTGCTGGTATACACTGGGATTTACAACAGGCATTAAGAGCGCTGAAGCCAAAATATCGAATCTTTGCGGATGTTGACGGGATTATTGAGTATCTGTTGGCTGAATTACGTGCGGGTGATCAAGTGTTGATTATGAGCAACGGTGGATTTGGTGCGATTCATACCCGTTTGATTCAGCAGCTGGAAGCGAGACGTTAGGCCCATGCTTACTGCTCATCTCTATGTTGCCGGCAAGCCAAGTCCATGAGTCCGCAGAGGAACATAATCAGCTATTTACAAATGCATCCAGCCATTCTTTCGGCAATAGGTCTGGCCCCACTGGTAATAAAGAGTAACAGCGTGGTGTCCGGTCTGATGATTAGTCTGGGATTTACCCTCGTGCTGTTATTGAGTGCTCTGACAGTTTCGCTATTGCGTCATCTGGTTGCCCGACAGTTGCGCGTGCCATTTCTTTTGTTAACCAGCTCGGTATGGACGACCGTGCTGGATTTGTTATTGTTGACCTGGTTTTATGAATATCGTCTAGCACTCGATGTCTATATACCGCTCCTGGCAATGAATAGTCTGCTCTTGTTGGTGCTGGAAAAGGATGCGCTGACAATGTCAATGATGAACCTGTTCGTCCAGACGTTGCAGACTTCATCCGTTGTGTTATTTCTCTGTATCCTGAATGGTTTATTGCGGGAATGGCTGACAACCAACTCCGGCCGAGGCGCTCACTCGGTTTTTGTTTTGCCATTATTTAATACCGCGGCTGGCGCTTTTATAGTGACTGGATGTTTGCTGGCAATGATTAATTATCTCAATGCGGCCAATCAGGATAGCTCCCGGACCGTAAACGACAAGGGCGAGTAGCCAGCTTGAACACACTCAAACGAACCCGAATTTTCGAAATATTTGCTACCCAAAATTCCACGCCCACTACAGAACTGGTTTATTCTTCGGTGTTTGAACTGTTGGTGGCAGTGATACTTTCTGCACAGGCGACGGATGTCAGTGTCAACAAGGCCACAGCCGGACTATTCCGTATCGCCAATACACCGGAAGCAATCTATAAACTTGGTGTGACCCGATTAAAGCAGTGGATCAAGTCTATCGGGCTGTATAACACCAAGGCCGAAAATATCATCAAGACTTGCAGGATACTGGTTGAGGAACATGATAGTGTCGTGCCTGACAACCGGGAATTACTGGAAAAGCTGCCCGGGGTAGGCAGAAAAACGGCGAATGTGATATTGAATACGGCATTTGGGCAACCGACCATCGCCGTTGATACGCATATTTTTCGTGTAGCGAACCGTACCGGGCTTGCTGTTGGTATAAATCCGCTGGAAGTGGAGAAAAAGCTGCTGCGATTTGTTCCTGTGTCCTATCGGCAGCATGCACACCACTGGTTGATCCTGCACGGCAGATATACTTGTATTGCCAGAAATCCGAAATGTGCTGATTGCAGTATTTATGATTACTGCGAATGGAAAGAAAAAAGCGTTAACCGGCCACACTGAACACAGAGAACACAGAGGGAAGATATATAAAAATCAGAAAATATAATTCTTCTGGCGAGAATAATTTTGGTAAATAGTAATAATTATATGATCCTCTTTTCTCCGTGCTCTCTGTGTTCTCTGTGGCAAAATATCAATCCTTTAATGTAGACGAACGATGATAGTCCAGGATCGAGATACAAGTAGACGGGTATTTGTTCAGGCATGGGCGAAGTCACGTACCGGTGAAATATTAACAGCACTGGAGAAGCTGGTGCTGGCCGTGATCCTGGAACATCCTGAATATCATGTCTGGCTGGATAACAAATCAGTTTTGCAGCAGGAATTTAGCCCCGATGCGGGTGTAGATAACCCGTTTTTGCATATGGGTATGCATATTGCAGTTCGCGAACAAATCAGTACAGACCGTCCGCCCGGCACGCGCTCGTGTTATCAAATCCTGTTGGGGAAATATCAGGATGAGCATAAACTGCAGCATACGATGATGGAATGTCTGGGCCAGTGTCTGTGGCAGGCACAAACAAACCGTACCCTGCCCGATGAAATGGCTTACCTGGAATCCCTGAGGAAACTGGTTTAATGCAAAACAGCAATGTTTACAGTCTTTTCGGTAATGCTGCTGGTCATAGCCTTGATGACCAGCTTGCACTGCTTGCAGAAGTTGTGCAGTCATTTGCCTCGTCTCTGGATGTCGATGAAACTTTGCATAATGCCATTGAAAAATTTATCCAGTACCTGAGTGCTGAAGCGGCTTCCATTTTTCTATTAAGTGAGGATAAATCTGAACTGGTTTGCCGTGCCTGTGCCGGTCCAGTAGACATTACCGGACTGCGATTACCCGCCACGGCAGGTATCGTCGGAAAAACAGTGATGACCCGTTCCAGTCAGTTTGTCAGGGATGTGAGACTGGATCCGGCATTTGCACAGAATGTAGACAAGGATACCGGCTTTGAAACACGCTCTATCCTGTGCGCACCGTTAATGGTGCAGGAAAATTGCATCGGGGCGCTGGAGTTGATTAATAAAAAGATTGATGACGGTTTGTTTGATAAGCGGGATGAGAATATCCTGGTTGCATTGGCATCGACAGCGGCGCTGGCAATTCACAATGCGCGTATGGCTAATCGCTTGATTATTCAGGAACGCATGCAAAAGGAGTTGGAACTGGCTCGCGAAATTCAGGAAGGTTTATTGCCGGCCAAACCCATGGAGGACTATCCGGTACAAGGGATGAATATTCCGGCACGGGAAGTGTCAGGCGATTTTTATGATTTTTTTACCCGTAATGACGGGTTGATTTATTTCAATCTCGCTGATGTATCCGGCAAGGGTATGAATGCCGCCCTGTTAATGGCAAAAGTCAGTAGTTTATTGCATCTGCTGGCGAGGGATGTAACTGATCCCGGATTGTTGCTGGCAAGGGTGAATGAGGAAGTTTGTGAAACGGTTTCTCACGGAATGTTCGTCACCCTGGTGTCAGGGTTTGTGGATCCGGTAACACAGACAGTCAGTTATGCCAATGCCGGGCATCAGCCACCGTTATTCCGGCACAAGGATGGGCATTTTGAGGAAATTGAGGCGATGGCACCGCCAGTAGGAATTATGTCTGGCACCGAATTTCCGGTGACGACACTGTCACTACAAGGTGGCAGTCTATATCTGTTTACCGATGGCGTTACCGAAAGCGCAGACACCAATGGCGACGAAGTTGGTGTCGAGGGTCTCAAACGACTGATTGTGACCAATCAGTCGTTAAATGGTCTGTCCAGATTGGAAGCCATAGTCGGCAAAATTCGCAATCCACTTGTCAGTCAGCATGATGATATAACGATAGTGATGATCGAATGCAAATAGACCAGCATACAGAACTGCTTTTCAGACTGAATTTACCGGCAAGACCAGAACGTCTTGCTCTGGTCAGGGCTGTTACACTACGTATGGCAGAGCAGGTTGGTTGCAGCACTGAAACCGCGCAAAAACTGGTAATTGCCATAAATGAAGTCTGTATGAATATTATCCAGCATGCCTATCAGGGTGATGTAAATGGCCTGTATGTGATGGAAGTAAAACGGAATGCACAGGCACTCTATTTTCGTTTTGAGGATTCTGCGCACCCTGTTGATTTGGACAAGGTGAAGCCCAGAGAATTGGAGGATATACGTCCGGGTGGACTGGGGGTGTATTTTATCCGTGAAATCATGGACAGTTTCGAGATGGGGCACCTGCAAGGTGGTAAGGGGAATTATCTCGAAATGATGAAAAATATTGAGTAAGCTGTTCATTGTGGTAAGGCCGATGTTATCCCTGAAAAATAGAATAACAGGAAACAGGTATGAAATATAACGTGAGAGAGGAAGCCGGGTATACCGTTGTAGAGTTGGCCGGGGACGTGGATTTATCGTGTTCACCTGATGCAAGGAAGCAGATTTTGCAATGTCTCGATGGCAAGAATAACCTTTTGGTTGATCTTGCCAGTGTCAGTTATATCGATAGTTCGGGGGTGGCCAGTCTGGTTGAAGGTTTTCAGACAGCGAAAAAGAAAAACCTGAAATTCGGGCTGATAGGTGTCAGCGCAGCAGCGATGAGTGTGTTGCAACTGGCCCGCCTCGACAAGGTATTTCCGATACATGCAACTATTGCCGATCGTATCCAGGCTGACAATTAAAGCTTACCTCAGTCATGTGATAAATAAAAAACCGCCTTTCGGCGGTTTTTTTATTTATTAAACTGGTATGACCTAGCCTTAGCGAGCCAAAGTAAACTCCATCTTGATACCGGCCAATTCAATCATATCACTGTCCTTTAACTGATAGGCTTTGGCGCCAATCGGCTCTCCGTTAACGGTTGGATAGCGCTTTCCATCACCATCGCTTTCGATGTGTGTCAGGAAATAGCCCTGTGGACGGCGTGAAATAACCGCTACCTGGGTACCTGGTTTGCCTAGCGTGATTAAGGCCTTGGTCAATTCCAGTTCTTTACCGGCAATTGGTCCGTTTAATACAGTTAATCGGCCCAAAGGCATTCCAATGGGAGCCGCCGCTATAGCAGCGGCAGGCGCTGCCTTTGCCATACCTCCAGCAACAGGTGGTGGGGCCATTGCTGGTCTGATTGGGGCTGACGCTGCCGCACCGGCAGCTTCAGCTGCTTTTGCCGCAGCAACAGCTGCACTGGCTGAACCCGGTTTGATGATCATAGTTTTTTCAAACTCATCATCATCATTGGTGGCGAGTTCATTCAGGTATTTCAGTTCATGTTTGCCGATGGCAACTACATCGCCATCCTTAAGAGCATGTTTTTTAATCAGTTTGCCGTTAACGTAGGTGCCATTGGTGCTGCCGAGATCTTCCAGGAAAGAATCGTCAAGGATGGTAATGATCAGTGCATGCTTGCCGCTGACAGCAAGATTATCAATCGGAATTTCATTTTCCGGTTTGCGTCCTATAGTAATACGTTCTTGATTCAGTTCGTATTCACCCTGAACGACACCATGGTTATGTCCCAATTTCCCTGACATCAAAAGATGCTATTTTTTAGTTTTTGTATCAGATTTTCACTGGTCACCGAAAAGTCACCGAGAATTCTGATCAGTACGACAGAAATATTGTCCTTGCCACCTTTTTGGTTTGCCAATCGTACTAACTCATTGGCAGCTTGTCCAAGATTAGCACTATATTTACTTAGGGTTAAGTGAATTTCTTCATCATCTACCATATCATTTAATCCATCCGAGCACAGCATGTAAATATCACCCGGATACACCGTTTCATCCGCCACATCAACTATCACCTCGGGTTCGATACCGACTGCCCGGGTTACCAGATTTTTAGGTGTATTTTTAAGAACTTCTTCCCGGGTATAAATACCACGGTCTATAAGCTCTTGAATTAACGAATGATCTTTGGTTACCTGACTAAACACATTCTGGCGAATCCGATATAGTCGTGAATCACCGACATGGGCGATTGTCGCAATATTATTATGAAAAAGCACCACTACCAGCGTGGTTCCCATGCCCTGACATTGAGGATCGGTTTGTGCGGCTTTGTAAATCTCTGAATTGACATGAATTACCGCATTTTTTACGGCAATTGCTTCGGGACTCAGCTGGGCGTCGCTAGCTGTTGGTTGTTGTATGGGTTTGGCCAAGCCCTCCAGAATCTTTTTATGGGTAGTGGTTACGGCAATAGCACTGGCCACTTCGCCAGCCTTATATCCCCCCATGCCATCAGCCAGTATTACTACGCCATTTGTGAGATCACATAATGTGCTGTCTTCATTATGAGGACGCCGTTTTCCTACATCGGAGACATTAATTATCTCGATTTTGCCAGCAAGGTACATTGTCGTATGCAGGATTTCAATGGGATCAGAGGTGGATTATTAGAAACGTGGTTATCTAGTATTTGTGTTCGCCGGCGAATTTAGTTGTCTTTTAATACAGTAGTTTGATCGGTCGTCATACAGATTGTAAACAATTGTATACGAATCCCCTAAAGTGATAATAGCCTGATTTTATTAGAATTGTCCATGTGTTCATTAAAAATAAACCCGGATTTCTCCGGGTTTATTACGCTTATTTTTCCAGATACTGGATTTTATCTTTAACCGTTTTCCACTCATCTGCATCTGCAGGAGCATCCTTGATTTCATTGATGACTGGCCAGATTTTTGACATTTCAGTATTGATAGCGATGAATTGTTTCAAATTATCAGGTACATCATCCTCGGACATGATCGCATTTACGGGACATTCCGGTTCACACAGGGTGCAATCGATACATTCATCCGGGTCAATTACCAGCATATTAGGCCCTTCATGGAAGCAATCAACCGGGCAGACCTCCACACAGTCGGTAAACTTACATCGGATACAGGAATCGGTCACTATAAACGGCATTATTGGCTCCTCACTTATTACTGTTAAATCACTTTAAATCCGGGCATTTATATCTGCAATATCGACTTGTTGCTGGTTTACATAACCCATGAAAATTCAGTATTGCAGCTTTTTTAACTTGTACAATATTTCCAGCGCATGCTGTGGTGTAATCAGGTCCGGGTTGATCGAGTTCAATGCATCGACCAAAGGATGTTCATGATAAACCGGTATCAATTGCGGAACAGGAACAAGGGCAGCAGTATTACCGGATTCAATCGTTTCCAGACGTTTTCTGGCGTTTACTATAACTGATTTCGGTATACCTGCAAGTTGTGCTACCTGTAGTCCATAACTGCGGTTTGCCGGTCCTGGTTTAACATGGTGCATAAACACGATTTTGTCTCCATGCTCAACCGCATCAAAATGCAGGTTTACTGTACCCTCCAGTACGTTGGCCAGTCCTGTCAATTCAAAATAATGTGTGGCAAACAACGTATAGGCCCTGACTGTATTGGCCAGACAAGTGGCACAGGCCCACGCCAGAGCCAGACCATCAGAAGTGCTGGTACCGCGGCCAATTTCATCCATCAGCACCAGGCTGTGATGAGTGGCATTATTCAAAATATTGGCTGTCTCTACCATTTCCACCATAAATGTTGACTGACCGCTGGCCAGATCATCGCTGGCACCGATACGGGTGAAGATACGGTCCACCGGACCGATGACAGCGGTATCGGCTGGAACAAAACAGCCGATATGAGCAAGAATGACAATCAGTGCCGTCTGCCGCATATAGGTACTTTTTCCACCCATATTCGGGCCAGTGATGATGAGTAATCGTTGTTGCTCGTTAATTAGCAAATCATTGCCGATAAATGGATCGGACTGGATTTGTTCAACCACCGGGTGACGACCGTTTTTGATGGAAAGCCCCGGTACCGTTGAAAATGACGGACGATGATAATGCAATAAATCTGCGCGTTCTGCGAAAGTGGCGAGCACGTCAAGTTCGGCCAGTGCAGAGGCAGTGGTTTGTATCTGGCCCAGGTTGGTCGTAATACGCTGTAATATGGTTTCATACAGCATTTTTTCTCTTGCCAGTGATTTTTCACGGGCACTGAGTACCATCTCTTCAAATTGTTTCAGCTCATCAGTAATGAACCGTTCCGTGGCTTTCAAGGTCTGGCGACGATGGTAGTCCGCAGGTACGGTGTCGCTGTGGATACGGCTGATTTCGATGTAGTAACCATGAACACGGTTATAGCCGACCTTAAGAGTGGCTAATCCGGTGCGTTGTTTTTCGCGTTGTTCAAGATCCAGCAGGTAGGCGCTGACATCTGAGCTAAGTCGACGCAGTTCATCCAGATGTGCATCGAAGCCGTCGGCAATCACGCCTCCATCGCGCAGCGTAACCGGTGGTTCAGTAACCAGTGCCGCATCAAGATAGGACTTAAGTGCGGGCAATGGATCAACTTGCAGTGTGAGTTCACTGATACGTCGATCTTTCAGCGAAGACAGATAATTTATAACGTCAGGCAATAAACAAAGTGTGTTGCGCAGTTGTATCAGGTCACGTGGCCGGGCCGTATGCAGTGCGACACGGCTAACAATACGTTCGATATCACCGAGTAAACGTAACAACGAGCGCAGATTGTTATAATTCTGGTTGGACAATAGTAACTCAACCGCATCATGACGCAGGCTCAAGGACTTGTGATCGCGTATCGGTTGCAGCAGCCACCGCCTCAACAATCGGCTGCCCATCATGTTGCTGGTGGTATCCAGTATATTAAGCAAACCATGTTGTTTACGACCGTATAAATCCTGGGTCAATTCGAGATTACGGCGACTAATTGTATCGAGTATGATCCAGTCCTGTCGATGCTCGACACTGATAGCTTGCAGATGTTGCAAGTCCTGGCACTGGGTTTCACGCGCATAATGCAGTGCTGCGCCGGCCGCACAGATAGCCAGATCCAGATGTTCATAATCCAGTCCTGCCAATGACTGCAGTTGATATTGTTGCAACAGGATTTGTTTTGCAGGATTGTATTCAAAAAACCAGGCAGGTCGTGTGCTAATCCTGCAAGGAGCACCCGCAAGTTCTTCCGTTCGCTGGTCACTTATCAGGATTTCAGAAGGTGCGATACGTTTCAGTTCGGAGGCAATCTGATCAGAATTGTCGAGTTGGAGTAAACGGAATTTACCACTGGCCAGGTCCAGACAGGCCAATCCAGCACCCCGTTTGTCGATATGGATTGCCAGCAGAATACAATCCTGATTTTGCTCAAGCAAAGCCTCGTCCGTGACGGTGCCGGGTGTGACAATGCGGGCGATGCGTCGTTCCACCGGTCCTTTTGATGTTGCCGGGTCACCAATCTGTTCACAGATAACCACCGACTCTCCCAGACGAATCAGTCTGCCCAGATAGTTTTCTGCGGCATGATAGGGCACGCCGGCCATCGGTATCGGTTCTCCAGCAGATTGGCCACGTTTGGTCAGGGTGATATCAAGTAAACTTGCGGCCTTACGTGCATCTTCGAAAAACAACTCATAGAAATCACCCATCCGGAAAAACAGCAATTTGTCTGGATGTTGTTGCTTGAAACCCAGATACTGCAAAATAACCGGAGTGTGTTGGGGTTCGTTTGCGGGCAGGGAAGACATGTTGAGGATTTTAACGATATTTCAGCCCAAGCGCTAACCGGTATTTGCTTTGCTGTGAAGGCTTATTCAGATGTGTCCAGTGGCATCAGTTCGAGTATTCCCTGCAATATTTTTTTGCCCTGCTCACCGGTTTCCATGCCTTTACTGTTATGCAATTGCAACTGGCCAAAACTGTAGGTGGCCTGTTTCAATTGAACCATACCCAGATTAAACCATGCCTCCGCCAGTTCCGGGTCTTGCCGCAACGCTTCGCGATAGGCTACCACGGCGGCATCCGGTCGGTTGGTAAATGCATAGATATTGCCAAGGCGATACCAGTATCCGGGTTTATGCCCGGGGCTTGTAACCAGCTGGGTATAATACTTTTCACTCTCTAGCCAGTTTGAGCTGGCATATGCCGTAATTGCCATGCTTTCTGCTTGCTGCCAGTTGGCGACAGGGACTTGTTTAACTGCGCCATTGGTGGCACAGCCAGTCAGTAGCATCATCAGCATCATTATTCCGGTTTTATTCATGAAGAGTATCCGCCTGAATCAGGTTTGGTTCCGTTAAAAATATTCATTGATAATAGACCACTTAATGGCATGGCGATCAAATATTCAAATTGAAATCAGACACAGCCCTTGAAAAAATATTGTAAAGTCACCACATAGTTCATCTGCATGAATAGTTAACATAGTGAGGTCCTGTAGCAATGAGTATGGAAAATAACAAGCAAACACTGGGATTCCAGACAGAAGTACAGCAGTTACTTAATCTGATGATACATTCCTTGTATAGCAACAAGGAAATCTTCCTGCGTGAGCTGATATCGAATGCGTCGGATGCGGCTGACAAGTTACGCTTTGAAGCTATAAAAAACGACAGTTTGCTGGAACAGGATCCGGATCTATCTATCCGGATAGAATTTAACCCTGATCAAAAAACCATTACCGTTACTGATAATGGTATCGGTATGTCCCGTGAGGAAGTCATCGATAATCTGGGTACCATTGCCAAATCCGGAACCCGGCAGTTTTTTGAGAAACTGACAGGTGATCAGGGTAAGGACAGTCAGTTGATAGGCCAGTTTGGGGTCGGTTTTTATTCATCCTTTATTGTGGCCAACAAGGTTGAGGTATTGACTCGACGTGCCGGACTGCCTGCCGCAGAAGGCGTCCGGTGGATATCTTCCGGAGAAAGTGACTATACCATTGAGTATGTTGAACATGCGCAACGTGGTACCAGTGTGATCCTGCATTTGCGTGAGGAGTCCAGTGAGTTTCTGGATGATTACCGGTTGCGTTCAATAATCAAACGTTATTCAGACCATATCTCTTTGCCTATCGTGATGCCTGGCGAAGGCGAGGATAAGGGGGATGAAACTGTCAACAGTGCCAGAGCCTTGTGGACCAGAAACCGGAAAGAAGTCACCGAGCAGGAATACCATGAGTTTTACAAGCATGTGGCCCATGACTATGAGGATCCGCTGGCCTGGTTACATAACAAGGTAGAGGGCAAGCTCGAATATTCCAGTCTGTTGTTCATTCCGGCGCGAGCACCCTTTGATTTATGGGATCGTGACCAGCGTCACGGGGTCAAGCTGTATGTACGCCGCGTCTTTATCATGGATGATGCCGAACAGTTGCTGCCGTCCTGGTTACGCTTCGTGCGTGGCGTAGTGGATTGTGGCGATTTGCCTCTGAATATATCCCGAGAGATCCTGCAACAGAATAAAACCATTGATTCTATCCGTTCCGGACTGACCCGAAAGATAGTTGAGTTGCTGTCGGGTATTGCCAGCAAGGAACCAGAGAAATATGCCAAATTCTGGAAAGTATTTGGCAAGGTCATTAAGGAAGGCGTGATTGATGATCCGACAGACAAGGATAAACGCGAAGAGCTGGCCGGTTTGTTCCGGTTTAGTTCGACCCAGGCGGAAACAGAGGAGCAAACTGTTTCCTTGCAGGACTATCTGTCCAGAATGAAACCAGGACAACAGGATATTTATTATATCACTGCCGAGAACCTGAACACGGCCAGGAACAGCCCGCATCTGGAGGTGTTCAGGGACAAGGGTATCGAAGTCCTGCTGCTGACTGATCCGATCGATGAATGGGTCACAAGTCATCTGTCCGAATTTAATGGCAAATCGCTAAAATCGGTAATGAAAGGTGAGCTTGATCTGGGAGAAATTGAAGCAGATAAAAAGGATGACAAGGATAAAAAAGACGCGACTCTGGATGACAAGTTTGTTACCCGGCTCAAGGAAACCCTCGGCGAACGGGTCAAGGAGGTGCGTGTAACCAATCGCCTTACTTCTTCGCCGGCCTGTCTGGTGGCCGCTGACCATGAAATCGGCAGGCACTTGCAACAAATACTGAAAGCTTCAGGTCAGACCATGCCGGAATACAGACCAATTCTGGAAATTAATCCGGGGCATCCGTTGGTGAAAATGTTGCAGACTAAACTGGATGACAGCCGGTTCACAGACTGGTCACACATCCTGTTTGATCAGGCCTTGTTGAGTGAAGGTGGCAAACTGGATGATCCGGCGGGATTTGTCAAACGACTGAATGCAATCTTTATGGAGCTTGGAGCCGCTTGAGTTAAAATTAATTTACTGTATTTCTGTTGCTCAAATCGACTAGAATTGACGCAAGTTTCATAGATAGACACTTGCCGATTTTCTATGCCGATTACTAAAATTGATTTCTCCAAGCTGCTGAAAGAAATCACCGATATAGGCATAGCCTTGTCCGGTGAAAAAGATCATACCCGTCTACTGGAAATGATCTTGCTGAAAGCCCAGCAGTTTACCCGGGCTGACGGAGGCAGTTTGTATATCAAAACTGACGATAACAAGCTCAAGTTTGAAATCATCCTGAATGAATCACTGGGTATCCACATGGGCGGTACCAGTGGCAAGCCTATCGATTTTTACCCTGTGTCACTCTACGATGCAGAAGGCAAGCCGAATACCAATATGGTGGCGGCATGGGCCGCTGTCAGCCGTCGCACCATCAATATCGAGGATGCCTATACCAACAAGGAATTCGATTTTTCAGGGACCCGCAGTTTTGATCAGAAAACCGGATATCGCTCCCGTTCCTTTCTGACGGTGCCGATGACGAATCATGAAAATGAACTGATTGGTGTCTTGCAGTTACTGAACGCAATTGATGGTGAAACCGGTCAGGTCACCAGTTTTGATGAACTGGATCAGCAGTTGGTTGAGTCGCTGGCGTCACAGGCGGCGGTGACGATTACCAATCGCAATCTGATTGATGCCCAGAAAAAGCTGTTTGATGCCTTTATCCAGCTGATTGCCGGAGCCATCGACGAGAAATCACCCTATACAGGCGGACATTGTCGCCGGGTACCGGTTATCACTACCATGCTGGCCAATGCGGCCAGCAGTATTGAAATTGGCCCATTAAGGAATTTCAGTATGACCGAAGAGCAGAAGTATGAGCTTGAGGTAGCGGCCTGGTTGCATGATTGCGGCAAGATAACGACACCTGAGTATGTGGTGGACAAGGGGACCAAACTGGAGACGATTTTTGATCGTATCCATCTGATTGATACCCGCTTTGAAATTGTACGGCGTGATGCCATCATCCGGGCGATACGCAATAAACTGCAACTGGACGGCATCCATCTCGAAACAGCGCTTGAACAGGATGAACAACTACAACAAGAGCTGGCTCAAATCGAGGCTGATCGGGAACATGTGCGTAAGTGCAATATCGGTGGTGAACAAATATCCGCTGAGCATATAGACAGAATCAATCTAATCGCTGGCAGGACCTGGCAGCATACTTCAGGCAAAAACGAGAAACTGTTGCAGGATGAGGAAGTGCATAATCTGCAGATTGGTCGTGGCACACTCACTGTGCGCGAACGGGAAATTATCAACAATCATGTCAGCGTCACCATCAAGATGCTTGAATCCCTGCCTTATCCCAAACATCTGCAACGCGTGCCGGAGTACGCCGGTGGACACCATGAGCGTATGGACGGTACCGGATACCCGCATGGTCTGACCAAGGAAGAGATGTCCATCCCTGCACGTATGGTCGCTATAGCAGATGTATTTGAAGCATTGACAGCAAGTGACCGACCCTACAAGAAAGCCATGGGACTGTCCCAGTCGCTGACGATACTGGGCAAGATGAAACTGGAAGGCCATGTGGATCCGGATTTGTTTGATGTGTTTATCCATAAACAGGTTTATCTCGATTACGCCAGACAATATCTGAATCCGGAACAAATCGATGTCGTCGATATCAAGTCGATACCGGGTTATCGGCCATTAACATAGTCGACAATCGCGACAGATCAGTGAGTTCCTTGCTGGTCTGGTTCAAAGATAGCGCAAACAGAGTGAGTACAGACCGAGTAGATGTCCACTTCCATCGATAAATCGCCAAGCCTGCGCAAACTGATAATGGATATTGCCCATTTTTTCCGGCAAGCCGATATCTATTACGGGCATGGCACAGACAGTCCGGATAATGAAGCTTTTTATCTGGTGCTGGCCAGTCTGGATTTGCCATTTGAGCTGACGGATAAACAGTTGCAGCAAAAACTGGCGCCGGAAGAGACCATGATGATCTGGAAGCTGGCGACGCGGCGTGTAGAGGAACGAATCCCTGTCGCCTATCTGGTCAACAAGGCCTGGTTTGCCGGACTGCCCTTTTATGTTAATGAAAAGGTGTTGATTCCACGTTCTCCGATTGCTGAATTGATTGAAGAAAGTTTTGCACCCTGGGTGAGTGAATCCCGGGTTAAACGGGTACTGGATATCGGTACCGGCAGCGCCTGTATAGCCATTGCCTGCGCGGCAGCCTTTCCTGAGGCCATTATCGATGCCGTTGATATTGATCCGGCCGCACTCGATGTCGCAAGAATCAATGTTGAGGCCTACCAGCTTGCTGATCGGGTCAGGCTGATACAATCTGATCTCTATGAAGCACTTGCAGACAATAACTATGATTTAATCATTGCCAATCCGCCTTATGTCGATGCGGACGATATGCAGTCACTGCCGATGGAGTTTCGTCATGAGCCGGCGCTTGCGCTCGCGGCAGGTGTGGATGGTCTGGATATCGTCCGCAGAATCATCAGGGAGTCGGGCAGGCATATGAACCAGGATGCTGTATTAATCGTCGAAGTCGGTAACAGCCAGCAGGCGATGGAATCGGCCTTTCCTGAGTTGCCGCTGATCTGGCTCGATTTTGAACGCGGTGGTGACGGGGTGTTTTTGCTCCATGCGGAAGATTTGGCTGACAATGATAAGTAGAATTGAGTGTTAACTGGAAAACAGGATGACCTGGTTCAATGCTTGTATTTCTGTATGCATCTGCGCGACACATTAAGTCACCTTTCACCCCTCACGCCTCACACATATATCTGCTAGAATATTGAGCCATGTCAGGCAATACTTTTGGAAAATTATTTACAGTCACAACCTGTGGTGAAAGCCACGGTTTGTCCTATCTTTGTATCGTCGATGGTTGTCCTCCCGGAATCGAATTGACCGAGGCAGATATCCAGCAGGATCTGGATCGTCGTAAACCAGGAAAATCACGTCACGTAACCCAGCGCCAGGAATCAGATACGGTACGTATCGTTTCCGGCGTATTTGAAGGTAAAACTACCGGAACCCCGATTGGTCTGGTCATCGACAATGAGGATCAGCGTTCGAAAGACTATGCAAAGATCAAGGACAGATTTCGTCCTGGTCATGCGGACTACACTTATCTGCAAAAATATGGCATTCATGACTATCGTGGTGGTGGGCGTGCTTCGGCCCGTGAAACCTGTATGCGGGTAGCGGCTGGCGCCATTGCCAAAAAATACCTGAAAGAAAAAGCCGGGATCGTGGTAAAGGGTTATCTGGCTCAAATCGGTCCGTTGCATATTGAAATCAAGGACTGGTCAGAGGTGGAAAACAATCCGTTTTTCTGTCCTGATCCGGCACGGGTTGAGGAACTGGAAGCCTATATGGATGCGTTGCGCAAGGAAGGTAATTCCATTGGTGCACGTATCAATGTGATCGCAGAAAATATTCCGGTTGGACTGGGTGAGCCGATTTTTGATCGGTTGGATGCGGATATTGCCAAAGCCTTGATGAGTATCAATGCGGTCAAGGGTGTCGAGATTGGTGCAGGCTTTGCTGCAATTGAACAGAAAGGTACAGTGCATCGTGATGAAATGACCCCGCAAGGATTTCTGGGTAATAATTCTGGTGGCATACTCGGTGGCATTTCCAGCGGTCAGGATATTGTGGCCAGTATTGCGCTGAAGCCGACTTCCAGTATTCGTCTGCCCGGACAGACAGTTGATATACATGGTGAGGCAGTTGAGGTGGTTACCACTGGACGGCATGATCCCTGTGTCGGAATCCGGGCTGTGCCCATTGCTGAAGCGATGCTGGCACTGGTCTTGATGGATCACTATTTACGCCATCGCGCACAGAACGCGGATGTTATTCCGCCGGTGCCGGTAGTACCCCGCCGTATTGATTAACCGGGTGTCAGGTGGGTTTCGTCCCTGATTCGGGTAATTGAACTCGCAATAACAGCCCAGCCAGTAAATATCCCAGGTTGCTCAGACCGACCCAGCGTATCCAGTAAGGTACACCAATCAAATACAGTCCCACTGGCAAAAAAGCGACCACAAACAGGACCAGCAGCATGGTACTGTTTGCCTTGATTGAGGCAATTACTACCACCGCACCGATAAGCAGCATCAACAATACCACAGCAAAACTGGCTGTAGATAATGTAAATCCGGCAGCTGGGTCCCAGATGGCGGCCGTCCATAACAGGCAGGAAACAATACCGGAGATCATGCCGATGATACGACCTGAGGTATGCAGCAATTTGATAGTCTGTTCCGGTAAATGGCTCATGTAACAGAGTATAGCAACCACTTGCCCGTGACGGCTATCCGGAAACTGTGTCTACAGGTAACCTTACAGATAGGGAGTGTCACCCGGCTGCCAGCAATAGTAGAATGTCCCGCAATAACTGATGCGCAGGCATCAGCCCGTCATGTCCGACCCGGAACAGGCCAGGAGAGTAAACTATGGACATTGCCAGCAAACAATTGCAACACCAGGAAACCCTGGAAACCACGGCGCATGAGATCGCGGCGCTACTTGGCAAACAACAACTCATCCAGGACCTGTCACGTCGGCAATCCTCCAGTCCAAAACAGGAAGTACTCGATACCCTGTTGACTCGACAGCATGATGCTGAACTGAAAGCCCGATTGCACAAATTACATCCGGCTGACATAGCCTACGTACTTGAAAGCTTACCACCGGAAGAGCGTGATCGTTTATGGAACCTGATAGATAACCGAGAACGTGGGGCTGTCATTATGGAACTTGCAGACAGTGTACGCAGTTCGTTGCTGGATGCGATGGATGCCAGTCAGATTGTGCAGATTGCTGAAACTCTGGATGCGGCGCAGGTTCCCGAATTTCTTTCAACCCTTTCCGATGAAGTAGCAGACATTATCACATCCGGGTTGAAGCAGGATCGGGTGGCGGATATCCATAGCACATCAGGTTTTCCGGAAGACAGCGTGGGTTCGTTGATGGATCAGAATATGATTCGTATCCGCGAGGATATGAGTCTTGCCAGCGTGATGCTGCTGTTAAGGGAAAAACAGGATTTGTATCAGAGCTTTGATCAGGTATATGTGGTGGGTGAAAATAATGTGTATAAAGGATGTGTCGATCTGAAGCATCTGTTATTCAATCCTCCTGAAACCAGTATTCGGGAAATTGTGGAGCAGGATCGGCTGGCATTCTTTACCAACGATCCAGCCGTCAATGCCGTCAGTGCGTTTGAACGCTATGACATGTTGGCTGCACCGGTGCTGAATATCCATAATCAGGTGGTGGGTAATATCTCGGTCAACAGTGTTATGGACTTTATGGATGAGTCGCGTGAAATCCAGCAGTTGAAGTCGGTTGGTTTGAGTGAAGAAGAAGAAATATTTACACCGGTCTGGAAAAGTGCCAGAAATCGCTGGGTCTGGTTGGGACTGAATCTGCTGACTGCATTTTTTGCTTCCCGCGTTATCGGTGCTTTCGAAGGCACTATCAGCCAGCTGGTAGCTCTGGCGACACTGATGCCGATTGTTGCCAGTGTGGGTGGTAATACCGGTAACCAGACGGTCGCCATCATGATTCGCGGTTTGACCCTGAAACAAATTAACCGGGACAATGTTGTCCGGTTTTTTATCAAGGAAGCCAATGTGGGTATGGTAAATGGACTGCTCTGGGGAATTGCAGTGGCGATCTTTGCCTATATGTTTTACGGCAGCTATGCGCTGTCACTGGTGTTGTTGATGGCAATGGTGGCCTGTTTGTTGATATCAGCTGCCGCAGGTGTTTTCATTCCATACTTATTGAGTCGCTACGGCAGGGATCCGATTATGGGTAGCAGTGTGTTGTTGACGGCTGTTACAGACAGTATGGGCTTCTTTATCTTTTTGGGGCTGGCGAGCTTGTATCTTATCTAGATCTGCGCTGGACAGACACGGGACGCAGCTTGTCATTTATACAGGATTCAATCCTGTCAGCGACATCCTCAACTGAATCAGAAATAAGATCCGGCGGTACGTCACCTTGTTTGATGAGACGTTCACGGTTATCAAAACCGTAACTGGCCATGATTATATTGTCGTAACCGGTATCACTGGCGGCACGATAATCCCCAATTTCATCAGCCCCAAACAGCGTGGTCTGATAGCGATTTGAATTCATGCCTTCCAGCACTTCATGTTTTTTACCGCCAACCGGGATCGGAATAACAAAGTCGAGATCCTTTTCATTTACATTACTGTTTCGCAACACTCGTCGGATGGTAATACCCGGGTTGTGAGTGAAATTACGACTGATAATGCCGACATGACAATTGGGTTTTTCAATCAGCCTGTTGAGCAACGCCGTAAATTGGGGGTAGATTTTGCCTTCATCCATGTAGATATCAGTCAGCTTTTTTCTTATTTTCTGTTTTTTGGGTAACGTGTACGACACCAGATTGCCAAGAAATTCCTTGCCACCGCCCATATATTTCAGGAATTTACGACGGTGACGGAATCGTTCCACATCACCAAGATCCAGCCCGAATTCGATAAAGGTGGTTTTCATCAACTGGTATGAATCAACCAGAAATCCGTCAAAGTCCAGAACAGTCAGAATCCGTTTTTGTCCAGACAGGGCAATTTGTTTACGCATCGGAATCAGTGCCTGCTGGCCTGGCGGATAGTATCCGCATAAAAATTAACAGCTTTTTCTGCAAAGGCTCGTGCTGACCAACTGGTCGAATATGCATACGCTTCAGCTGAAACCCGCGCATGAAATTCATTATCCTGTAACAGGCTTCTTACCTTGCCAGCAAATTCGTGTTTATCCTCGCGTGATATCAGTGCACCCTTGTTGGCGCGCAAGATATCACGTGTCCCAAGTTCGGCGATGGAAACGACCGGTATGGCCTGAGCCATTGCTTCCAGCAATACCAGTCCCTGGGTTTCAGTACGGGAACCGAATACAAATACATTACCGGCTCGATAGCAATCCAGCAGTTCAGTGGATCGTTCCAGATAGCCTACAAACAATACATGGTGGATCAGATTAAGTCTGGTAACCAGTTGCCGCAAATGATTTTCTGCAGGACCCTCACCGGCAATGATTAACAACACATCCGGTATGCTATGCCGCAATACATCCAGCATGTGCAACAGGAAGTCGATATTCTTTTCATGCGCAACCCGACCAATGTGTACCAGTACCGGACGAGCTGGGTCAATATTGTGTTTTTGACGAAAAGATTTGCCATTCCCTGGTGTGAACAGCTGCTGGTCGATACCCGTGGCAATAACTTCAACTGGTCGTTTGATTCCGTAATTCTGTAATATCTCCAGCATGGCCAGTGATGGCACTATCACGGCATCGACATCATTACATTGGAGTCGATTGATTAAGCGTGATCCGTGCCGCAGGATTGAACGAGGTACCCAGGGCAGATAATGATGGAAGTATTCTTCAAAATGCGTGTGGTAGGTAACAACCCTGGGCAACTTAAGCGCCTTGGACAAGGCTATACCGGCATAATGAGCCATGAACGGCGTCTGGATATGCAGTAAATCAAACTTGCGATCGGACAGAACAGAAGTCAGTGTCGAAATAAATTTATATTTCATAATTCTGTCTTCCGGATCCAGAGGAACTGTCCACGCTGGAATCCGGATTATCCAGTCTTCCTGACAATCATTGTTCAGGTATTGCGGTGCGATCAGGGTGATCTGGTGACCGAGATTAATGAGTTCGTTACGAAAAGTTCTGATGGAGGTAGATACGCCGTTTATGCGGGGAAAGTACACATCCGATATCATCAAGATATGCATGATAATTGACCTTTCAACTCGTGCGCCTGCATAGTGGCGCTGACTGTGCATTTTTAATATGACAGCTTGATGAAAGATTATGACGGTTCAGTTCAGACTAGGTACTCTGAACTGACGCAAGATTCAAATGTAGATCCTGGTCAGTTGAAAGGGGTGACGTCGATTATGCCGACAGGAGTTTTTTCAGATCAGGTTTGGTTACTTTGCCCATCGCGTTGCGTGGCAGTGTTTCCCGTATCACCATTCGTTTCGGGATTTTGTAAGGTGACATTCTGGTTTCGCACCAGACTTTCAAACCTTCATACTCCAGATTGTCGCCAGATTTTAATACTATAAAAGCGGTGACTGCTTCACCCCAGGTATCGTCTTCCACTCCGACAACAGCACATTCGGCAATTGCATCATGCGTCAATAGTGTGCCTTCGATTTCCAGTGCAGACAGTTTGTAACCACCCGACTTGATGATGTCTACGGATGAACGACCCATGATGCGGTAATAACCGGACTCGAGTACCGCCACATCGCCAGTGCAGAACCAGCCCTCGTGGAAACTGTTTGTTGTCGCCTCCTGGTTTTGCCAGTATTCAATAAAGACATTGTCACCCTGGATGCGGATTTCTCCCGGTGTATCCTCTCGGGTGATTTGACGGTGATCCTCATCAAACAGGGCAACACGGACACCCGGTAACGGTATGCCAACCGCCCCCGCACGTCGTTCACCGTTATACGGATTGGCAATCGCCATGCCGATTTCAGTCATACCATAACGCTCCAGCAGCGTTTGTCCGGTCAGGTCCAGCCAGTCGTTATACACCTTCACCGGGCAGGCGGCCGAGCCGGAGACATTCAGTCGCATCGCAGCAAAGCCGGAGCAAATCAATTCGCGTTGTTCTGCATCGAGCGTATCCAGATACATGATGATTTTGACATAGATAGTTGGTACCGCCATGAAGACACTGTAGCGATGTTGACTGATCTGTTGCAGGAGGGGTTCCATGTCGAATTTTGGAAACAGGGTGATGGTCGCCCCTGCCCATAGTCCACAACAGAGTACATTGATAATTCCATGGATATGGTGTAATGGCAGGAACAGGGGAATAGTATCGTCCGCTTCCCAGGCCCAGGCTGCGGTCAGCGTGCGTACTTGAGCGCGTATCGTTTTATGTGCACTAACGACACCTTTCGGTTTGCTGGTAGTGCCACTGGTAAACAAAATCATGGCACGCCTATCCGGCTGTGGCAGCGGAGGTAGCTGCAGTGCCGCCGGCTGAGGTTGTTCCAGTGTCAGAATCTCAATCTGGAGCGAGGTGCAAAGATCGACCAGTCTTGGCAGGTATTCTTTTACGGTCAACAAGCGGGTTACCCCCGCCGTGGCGAGCGCGTGTTCAAGTTCTGGCAAGGCTGCACTTACGTTCAGTGGCACGGCTATCCCGCCGGCACGCCAGATGGCGAAAAGGGCTGTTACATAATGCAGGCTGGCCGGGACAAAAAAAGCAATGCGTTCCTCGTTTAAATCTGCCCTGTTAATTAACAAACTGCTGACCAGTTCTTCTATACACCGATTCAGCGTGGCATAACTGATGGATATGCTGCCGTCAATCAGCGCTGTTTTGTTGTTGTTATTATTTAGATGAGGGAACCACATCGTATTGTCAGTCATAATTTAAATTGTCTATCCAGAATCGTTATCCAGGCAACTGACAGTATAGTCGTGTCAGTGCTGCAATAATACCGGTCAGTGTAACCTGAAGCATCCTCGTTGAAGTGGATAAATTGTGATTGCAGGATTCTGTACAGCTCACTATTCTTGAACAGGGAGAAATCTGTAAACCGGTCTTGAACAGGGAGAAATCTGTAAACCGGGGGGGGCTAACGATATGATCCGAATTCTATTTGCTGTGGGTTTAACATGGTTTTGTATCACGTTGTCAGCACAGACCAGTGATGTGCCTGCAGAACTGATACATTATCCGGAGTTTGTATTCTACAACGGCCAGGTACTGACGGCAGATAAGGACCAGGATTTTACGATAGCCGAGGCGGTTGCGGTTCGTGGAAATAAAATACTGGCCGTGGGCAGCAGCCAGCAAATGCAACGTCTGATTGGACCAACGACACGCTCCATCGATTTGAAAGGTCGTTCATTGACACCTGGATTTATCTATAACGATGGAGATAACTCCGTTCCAGCAGGCGATATTCTTAAGGACAGTATGTGGGGTGGAAGGATCCAGGCTCATCTGGGCGGCAAGACACTGGATGAGGCATTGGCCACACTCGCAAAAATTGTCGAAACTGAAGGCAAGCCGGGAGAGCCACTGTTCATCAAGTTACAGGATCAGTGGGCAGGTAAGGCCATGCAGGACTGGAATAGGGCGACACTGGATGAGGTCGCACCGAATAATCCAGTCATCGTTTATATGGATGCAAATCTGGCGCTGGCCAACAAGGCGATGATCGAACTGGCGATCAAAAAAGGTTTGCCGGAAAATCACTTTCATCTCGACCGTACTGACAGTGGTGACTATACCGGCTGGACAGGTGCACAGGTGAGCGGATTTATCGGCCGTGAACTCAGACCATGGCCAGATCCTGAATGGTTTGACGAAGTGGCCATACCGATGGCGGTTGAGTCTCTGGCCAATTATGCGCGCCATGGTGTGACGGTGGCCACCGGTCATATGAGTGCACCCACAATGACAATTCTGAATCGTCTGTTCCACGAGCAACCACAGGACCTGAAAGTACGCGTTTATCCCGGTCTGGATTTTTTGCGTCAGACTCCAAATGCCGAAATTTATCTGAAGCGCATCGGCAATCTGGTTGATTTTTCACTGGTGGATGAACGTGGTCCGATGGTCACGATTGTTGGCGCCTCAGTAGGCCCACATACAGGGGCGCCGGATGGCCCTATTAGTCTGTTGACGATAGAACCAAAGACAAATGTTATTCCTGATTTGAGTCCAAACACTCACGGATTTAACAGTTGGACTGCGCAGTCTTTTACCGGCATGAAACAGGAAGCGCTCACGCCGGAACAACTGCGGCAGACTGACTATTACAATATCATCCTCGCACGCCAGCACGGCTGGAATGTGACTGGTATCCACAATATGGGCAGTGAGGGAATCCGTCTGGCAATGCAAAGTGTGGTCGATGCTGAGCAACAAGATAAACTGTATGTGAAGAAACTCTGGAGACCGCAAAGCTTTGATCACAATATTGACTGGATGAACGAGGTATACGAATTCTATAGTTCGCATCCTGTGCTGAAAGATATTCTGCGTTTTGGCGTAAACCTGCGCATCGTTATCAAGCAACGTGATGCGGCACCACTTGGTATCAAGGATGTGATTGAAGCGCAGTGGGGTATGGCGGGGCTGGAGCGATTGGCGCCGCTACGTACTCTGTTGCAGAAGGGTATACCATTCCATATTGAAGGAACCGAGCCGGGTGACAAGGATTCCAGCCCAACCTGGTATATGCAAAAAGCGGTAACACGTATCGATCAACATGGGCGTGTCATAGCGGCAAATGAAACGCTGGATCGGAAGACGGCTTTCCTCGCATTGACTCGCTGGCCCGCCAGGTTTATTGGATCTGAAAAGGATCTCGGTTCAATCCAACCAGGAATGCTCGCCGATCTGGTTGTATTCGACGGGAATCTGCTGGACGTACCGATTGAACAACTGGCCGAACTGCGGCCACTACTGACGCTGGTTGGTGGCAAGGTCGCCTATGAAGATGCCGGGTTATGATGGCCGGTTGACTGCCTGGACAATACTCTGTCCAGACTGTCTGCAAAAGCCTTGCGATCGCTCTGATTCAGCGCTGCTGGCCCGCCAGTATGAATGCCACTTGCCCGTAGCGTGTCCATAAAGTCGCGCATATTCAATCTCGCCCTGATCGAGTCGGTCGTATAGAGCTCACCGCGTGGATTGAGCGCCTGTCCACCCTTGCTGATGACTTCGGCAGCTAGCGGGATGTCCGCGGTGATGACCAGATCTCCTGCGCTGAGCCGTTTGACAATTTCATTGTCGGCCACATCAAAACCGGCTGCGACCTGTATGGATTTGATATACGGTGAGGCAGGAGTACGGATCAATTGATTGGCGACCAGCATCAGTTCAACACCGGTGCGGTCCGCTGCACGAAACAGTATTTCCTTGATAACGCCTGGACAGGCATCTGCATCCACCCAGATTTTCATAATAAATTCAGTTTTGTGGTCAAGGTCATCGTCATACGGTATGTCAGGCAGGATACTGTTTTCTGATGTCGGCATCCAGTCTGTGATCACCCGTGCCCGCAACCGTAGCAAATTGGCCTGACCGAATTAACGTTAGGGTACAGTCAGCAATCATGATTTAATGAGATTCTGTCCATCGACAGTCGTCCGCTGGCACGTTTCCCAGCCACAGGAGAATGATATGTCTGTTGAAATCTATTTGAAGCTGGATGGTATTGCCGGTGGTTCACGAAATTTTGCCTTCAAGGGCTGCACCGACATTACTTCCTGGGGTTGGGAATTGGATAGCAACCGCAACACTGCCGATCTGTCCGAAAATGACAAAACGTCATGCAGACAGATTTCTGTGGTCAAGCGTATTGGTATGGACAGTCCCGATATCATGGCGCATTACATGAAAGGTAAAATCATACCCTTTGCCAACCTGACAGCCATTCCACTGGTGAGCAAACGCGAGGCCAGACAGAAATACCTGTCCATACATATGGAAGATGTGCTGATTAAATCGATTATGACCGGCGGCAATGCGACAGATGAATTTTTTAATGAGACGCTGGTGTTGTTATTTAGCCGGGTGAGAACCGAGGTGACGATTAACCCGGTAGTTGGATCAGATGTAGCCACGGCTGTGGATTACAACTTTGCCTGGGACATTGCCCATAATCGTGACTGGCCACAGTAATAGTCTGCACTCTGAAACCGGCAAGGTAAATCAAGCAGCTCACTGTATGTAAAATAACGCTAAAGTTTTTTTCAAGCTGGTCGATTATCCGTGTGTATGACCACAACTGCTAATAGTCTATGTTGACAAAAGTTACGATGGAATTGTCGTCGGAATATCTCCGGCTTGCCTTGCCTTATATGTCACGATATCGCGTCCCTATCACACCGCAAAATTATGCGGTCTGGTATGAGTATGTGGCTGGTGCCAATCAGCCACTGAAAGCGGCGCTGGATACACTGGTTGAAAATGAACAATCCATTGATGAAGAGATAACAGCAAGCCTGTATCAAAAATATGTTGATCCAACTGATTTGGGCAAGATTGAATCCGCCCAGCAGTTGCTGCATACATTGGCCGATACGCTGACGACGTCTCTGGATACAGCCAATGGTGAAGTTAGCCGTTACGAAAAATCATTAAAGGATTGCGCCACTAATTTACAGACCAATATCGATCCGGATGAATTTAAAGCGCTGGTCCAGAGTCTGGAACAAAGCACGCGACAGATGAGTTCTGGTAGTCAGCAACTTCAACAACATCTGGCAGACAGCCAGCGTGAGGCGGATCAGTTACGCAGCGAACTGGTGAAAACACGCAATGAAGCCAAAAAAGATGCAATGACGGGTCTGGCTAATCGCAAGGGGCTGGAAGAAATGGTACAGCGCTTATCAGGGGAAAACCGGCTGGGTAGCACCTGCGTGCTGATTTGTGATATTGATAACTTCAAAAGTGTTAATGATTCCTATGGCCACCTTATTGGAGACAAGGTAATTCGTATGGTGGCTGATGTGTTGAAAAATCAAATCAAGGGCAGGGACACGCCGGCACGCTTCGGTGGTGAAGAATTTATCATCCTGCTTCCGGATACTGAACTGCGCGGTGCCCGATCAGTTGCAGAATCCATTCGTCGAGCAGTGGAAGGATGCAAGATTGTCCGACCCCGAACCGGTGAAGCAATACGTCAGGTCACGATTTCAATTGGTATAACACAGTGTCTGGTCAAGGAAGACTTCCAGGAAACTGTGTCCAGGGCAGATCAGGCATTGTATGCTGCAAAACAAGCCGGTCGTAACCGGGTTGAAGTGAATACTCCGCTGCATGAAATGAAAGTAATGGTCTGTTAGCTGCCCTGAACACAGCTGCAATAATCAGGATCAGATTATTTCTTTTTCCTTACTGACTTCTTTGTCACCGGTTTTTTCTTCGCAGGTGTCCTGACCGGCTTTTTGGTAGCAGTTTTTTTGGTGCTCTTGCGTGCGGTCACCTGGATTTCAATCTTGATTCTCGGATCGGCCAGACCGGCTGAATACATAATTACCGCAGGACGTACCTTGCCGAAATATTTACGCAACGCCGGAAAGCACTTTTCAAATTCGGATGCGTCTGTTAATACATAGGTTGCCTTGACGACATCATTCATCGAGGCATTCGCCTGTTTCAATGCGGCGGCAATGTTTTTCAGACATTGTTCGGTCTGCTCGACTAAGTCGTCCGATATGGTCATGTTGGCATAATTGAATCCTGTCGTGCCGGATACAAACACCCATTTGCCGTCAACCACGGCGCGTGAATATCCGATTTCGGCCTCAAATTTCGAGCCGGAGCTGATGAGCTTGCGTGCCATTTTATTCTCCCTGTTTTAATTAATCTTAAAAGAGCCAAATATAAATGATTGGCAGTTGTTATGAAACTGTAATTATCCGTTCTGCCTCACCCTGGTAAGACAAGCTTCAGAGCGCTTGCCACAGCAGTGAAATGGCGCCTGCTACGACCATCGCCTCCATCACCCAGACATGGATTTTAAGAGGGATATGCGCAAGCAATTTGCGTGCGATAAAGGCACCGGGTGAGGTACATAATCCTACCATCAGGCCAACCAATGCCAGCTCAGGCGTCAGTCTGGCCATGCTGCCAAATAACAGTATCTTGGTGATGGCCATGACCACACCAATAATACCGTCAGTGGCTATCAGGGCCATCCCTTGCAGGCCAGCTGACATCATGATCGATATCAGTATGACACCGGTGCCCGCCATGCCACCGTTAATAAACCCAAACACGCCGCCGGCAAAACAAAGTGACACCGGGGAAATCCGGAAATGTGAACGGTGCAATACACGCCGTAACGGTACACTGCACAGCAGGAACAGTCCCAGTAACAGGGCAACCCACCGGCTCGACAACAAGGTGTAGCTCCAGGCGCCGAGCAGGCAACCCGGGATCCCCAGACACAGGATAAGTCCGGCAGGTTTCCATTCGATGTTTTGCCGGAATGCCAGTACGCGACTGAAATTGTTCAATAGAATGACCATCGACATCATCGGGATAACATTAGTGACACCAACCAGAGGTGCCAGAAACACCGGCAATATCAGGCCGGCGCCATAACCTGCGATACCACTCATGACGGATGCGAGAAAAGCAACCGTGCAGGCCAGAGCCAGTTGTATCAGGTCAATATCAACAAGATGAAATACCGTGTCCATAGCCGGTGATCGGGACGGGTCCAGATTGGATTAACAGAAAAAGGTCAGGGCAATTCTAGCGCGGATTGTCTGTCCGAGTCTTTGAAAATCCTGTGATGGAAAACAGCCACCTGTATTTCCCAAAAACGGGTTCTGTATTCAAAACATACAACAGGAACCACCCTGTTACCGAAATTTATCACTGTTCATACTGATCCAACGCCAGCAACAGACTGGTGCGGTGTTGTTTCGCAATCTGTTGCCAGGGGATGTCCGTCAGTACCGATTCCAGTGCCCATAACAGGTTCAGACTTGCCCGGGAATGGCATTGTCTGGTTTTGACATAGGCCGCTACGGAACCCAGCTGACGCAGTTGTTCAAGTGTGGTTATGCCGGCCACAAGCGGAAAAACCGCTGGAGGATAAATTCCGTGTAGTTCTGCTTTTTTGAGACCAGCAGGTGAAAAATTACGAACCCACTGATAATGACAAACACATCGACCGCATACCAACCTGAACGAAGTATGCGTAGTGGGCCGGATAACTGATCAATAAAATATCCGCTCATACCGAGTACATGATCAGACATGACCCACAAAGCTAGCCAGGCTCTCAGGCCTTCAATCGGTGTTATTCGGTTCATGGATGCAGACGGAAAAATTAACCCTTTCGGTTTCAACCAGCTCAATTTGCAGCAACATAAGAGGACACTTCAACCAGATTACGATCCGGGTCACGGAAGTAAACAGACAGGATGGGGCCGATAGCACCGGAACGTTGCACTGGCCCTTCCGTAATGACTACGCCATGGGCAAGCAAATGTTGCACCACCTGGTCGAGTGGTGTTTCGGTAATCAGGCAGATGTCTGCCGATCCGGGCGTGGGGTGATCTGCTTTAGGCTCAAATTCTTTTCCATGCTGATGCAGGTTGATTTTCTGCTGCCCGAAAGCTAATGCCTTGCGTCCTTCACCAAAATTGACAATCTGCATATTCAACACGCGTTGGTAAAATTCGCAGGTCACAGCAATATCGGCAACAGTCAGGACAATATGATCGATTCTATTAATCTGCATGCAACGACTCCTTTAGCAATACTGGCAGGGTAACAAAACTTTTATCCCGGGTTAATCGACTTTGGAGATATTCACGTTTGCGTGCTAACCGCTCAAAGCGGAGCTGACTGGTATCCCCCGGTATGCAGAAATAGTAGTTTGCTGCCACGAGCAAGGTATCCGCACTGCACCATATGCTCCAGTTGCAACAGTACCTTGCCAGTATAGACATAATCCAGTGGCAACGATGTTGCAGCTTGCAGTGTACGCATACGTTGCATCACCGCTTCAGTCGGTTTGCCATATCGACCCCACGGAGCACTGCCTTCAAACTGGAGATGACGGGCAAGTATCTGTGCCGCCAGCTTTGATCCAACCTTGTCTACCAGCGCAGTTTGTCCCTGAGCGGGCAAAGCGTCATAGCCTCGCAGTGTGGATATGGCCAGCACTTTGGGTAAGGTCTTCTCCGGACGTTGTGATAATCCCCATGCCAGACCCGCAGCAGTACCCCCGGTACCAACAGCACAAACTATCCAGTGATAGGAATCAAGCTCGGTAATCTCCTCGATGATCTGTGCCACACCATCGAGCGCCACTGACGAGGTGCCTCCTTCCGGGAGCAGATAGGGAATCATATCCAGGCCAAGATTGGCCGCCAGCTCCGCTGCGTTCAGTTGTAGTAAAGCATCATACTGATTGGGGTTCACGGCGATAATATTCATTTGCAGTCTGCGACATTCATCGAGCACAACAGAATGGCCCAACTTATCAGTGCCACGGACGATACCTGTTGTGGACAAACCGGTTTGCTGACCGGCTTGCGCTATTGCCAGCAAGTGATTGGAGAAACGTCCACCAAAAGTAACCAGTGACGAATGACCAGACTGAAGACAGACTTGTATATGCGGCAAGGATTTACGTAACTTGTTACCAATGATTTGTGGATGAATCAGATCATCCCTTTTCACCAGCAGCATAATGCCTGCCTGCTCAAAAGCCTGCAAGTTGACAGTCTGGATCGGCGTGGGTACGTCCAGCATTGACCTGGGCAACGTGGTACCCATTAACTATTATGAAACATACAGATTCATTAACACTGTTTTTTCAAACACCGCGATGTAAATGAGCACGCCGTCCTGTTTTAAGGCAGGCCTCTTATAATGTAATGGAAGGGGCCAGTCGTATCTGTTCCAGAAAGACTGGCCCGGCTGATTGCGTTGCCCGATGGGGGCAAGCACAAGTTACTGTCTGACGTAGGTAATCTTCATCTTGCCGGCATCACAGGCGCCAACAATTTTCTTGTCTGTTTCCTGTTCTACCGGGACGATTTCGAGCACATAATTTTTAACGCCCTTGCCATCCAGTTTTGCAGAAATTTCACCCTTGAGTTCTTCACAAGGCTTGGCCGCCTGTGCCTGGGCAACCACGACAAATGACAACAACATAAACAACACTTTGTTCATAAAGGCTTCCCCTGATTATTCTGTTTTATCATATACAGTACTACCCCCGAGACAGAGAATAGCAAAATGATGCCGTTGATTAAAGTCGGCTCTTACTCCGGTTACCTGTCAGCTCAGCAGCAACGGTTCACGCCGCGTGACTTCAACTCAAGCCGATACAGGTAAAATTTCTGACGTGTGAGTACTGGTTCTGACGTATGTGCGCACTGGCGATGTGCCAGATAGTGTTCATAGGCATCATCACCAGTCAACTGACGCAGAAATCTCCATATATACAACAAGCGTTTATGCAGCATCGTTATCTACCTTGGTATTTATTTCACTGCGTAGGCTTCACAGGAGACATAGGCAGACTCGGACAGTGGCAAGACCGCCTTGCCGTTAACAAAACGATAACTGATCCGGCACATGTCGAGAATGACGATCCAGAGCATGGAAGCAAATAATACTGTCAACACCGCATCGATACGTTGACCGACAATCAGCTGTGGTGCCACGTTTGCCAGTTCCGGTGCCAGCGTTCCGGCGGCAAGCTTGCTGGCCATATCCGTCGCACCGGCGAGAAATCCGATTTGCGGATTGCTGCTAAACACCTTTTCAAAGGAAGCCCAGGTACAAATAATGGCAATCCAGGCCAGCGGCAATGCCGTCACCCATACATGGCGTTGCTTGCCCATCTTGATCAATATGCCGGTTGCAACCGACAGCGCAATCCCGGCGAGCAGCTGATTGGCGATACCAAATAATGGCCACAGGATGTTGACGCCACCCAGCGGATCCATCACGCCCTGGATCAGGAAATATCCCCAGGCCGCAACAAACAGTGCGCTGGACAAGATAGTGACGGGATAGGACGAAATATCGCCCATTGGTTTCCAGACAGTCTTCAAACAATCCTGCAGGATAAACCGTCCTACGCGGGTACCGGCATCGAGTGTGGTCAGAATAAACAACACTTCAAACATGATGGCGAAGTGGTACCACATGGCCATCAGGTTCTTGCCAAAACTGCTGCTGAAAATGGCGGCCATGCCAACCGCCAGCGAAGGCGCACCACCGGTACGTGCAAACAGGGTTTTCTCACCCATCTGTGTTGCCAGTGCCTGCATCTGTTCTACAGTGACCATAAATCCCCAGGAATTGATCATATTGACCGCCTCACCGGCAACCTTGCCAACAACTCCACCCGGACTATTGATTGCAAAGTAAACTCCCGGCTCCAGCGTACAGGCTGCCACCATGGCCATGATGGCAACAAACGATTCCAGTGCCATACTGCCATAGCCGATCATACGGACATCGGCCTCGTTGCTAAGCAGTTTCGGTGTCGTGCCAGAAGCGATTAAGGAATGGAAACCGGATATCGCACCGCAAGCAATGGTAATAAACACAAACGGGAAGACATCGCCCTTGAAGATGGGGCCGGTACCGTCAATAAATTGTGTCAATGCCGGCATTTTAATGGCCGGTGCATAGAGCATGATGGAAAAGGCCAGCAGGATAACCACTCCGATTTTCAGAAACGCGGACAGATAATCACGCGGTGCCAGTAACAGCCAGATGGGTAATACCGCAGCAATAAAGCCATAAATAATCACAAACCAGGCACAGGTCATGGCATTCCAGTCAAACAACGGTGCAAGCGTACTGTTGCCATGAACCCAGCCACCACCCACGACACACATCAACAGCAGCACAAGACCGATGATCGAACCTTCCAGAATCCGTCCCGGACGTATATTACTCAGGTAAATTCCGACCAGCATCGCGGCCGGTATCGTACCCAACACCGTGGTTGTGGCCCAGGGACTGTTTTTCATTGCATTGACTACGACCAGACCGAGCACGGCCACGATTACCGTGATAATCATCATCGTACCGAAAATCGCTGCCCAGCCACCGACCGGTCCAAGCTCGTCTTTTGCCATCTGTCCCAGACTGCGCCCATCCCGCCGGAGTGAACAGAACAGCACTACCAGATCCTGCACACAGCCGCCCAGTACCGATCCAATCAGGATCCACAGCGTACCGGGCAGATAGCCAAACTGTGCCGCCAGCGTAGGCCCGATTAATGGACCGGGTCCGGCAATCGCCGCAAAGTGGTGTCCGAAGACTATCCATTTATTGGTAGGGATATAGTCGCGGTTATTATTCAGTCGCACCGCTGGAGTGGCACGGGTGGCATCCAGTGTCAGTACCCGCGCACAAATCCATGCGCTGTAAAACCGGTATGCCAGCAGGTAGACACAAATGGCTGCAACAATAAACCAGACGGCATTGATTGACTCATCGCGGAAGATAGCAATATTGGCCAGTGCCCAGGCACCTACCAGTGCAATGGCTGACCACAATATTATCGATGGCCCTGTACGTTTCATGGTCCCCCCCCTAGTAAGAGACGTGCCCCGTCATACCATGACGGGATCATTAATCGTGAATGACCGGATTATAACCTAATAAAATTTGATGCAGTAACTGCACTACAGTCGAACTGTTTATGCAGCAGTGCACCAATATTCCTGATGAGCATGTCCCGACAATGGATACTGCAGTGCCGGCATGTGGTTTTATTTCTTTTCGAAAGGCAGAAAGCCGGGTTTATTGTCCTTCTTATCCTTTTTGGCTGCACGCTTTTCCTTCAGGGACAAGGCCGGTTTTTTCTGGGTTTCGCGGGTATTGTTTCGTTCTTTTGACATGGTGGCACTCCTGCTCAGTAGGTGGGTATGGACATCTGTATCTTGTACCTCACTCTACTCCTGCAACGTGCCGATGTATCCCTGTTTATCCTTTTACCTGTAAACTTTAACCATGAATGTAAAACTCGCAAAACTGGTATTACAGACACTCGCCGTGATGCATATTATCGCCGGCCTTGCATTACCCTGGCTGGTCGACTTACCGCAGTTTGCTTTCTACAACCGGCACTTGCTCGCTGCATTCAATACCGACGTCAGTGAGGCACTGGCTATGGGAAAATTCATGGTCGGCCTGTTAGGACCCACCATTGCCAGTTGGGGAGTCTTGTTCCTGTTTGTGGTCACAGTTTCGTTCCAGACCCGATCAAAAACAGGCTGGTATATCATGCTCATCGCCATCACCGGCTGGACACTGTCTGATATGTACCTTTCGTTCGTGGCTGGCGTCTACCTGAATCTCGTTATCGATTTGATCGTTTCGGGACTGTTACTGACACCGCTGCTAAAAACCCGTCGCTGGTTTTTTCCCCATCTCGTTAACACGGAACACGGACAAGCTATTTGAGCTTATGATGGTATGTCTAATGAAACACAACTACGGGATATGAAAGGACTGGGTCCAAAATCCTGTGAAATGCTGACTGAGGCTTTGGAAATCTTGCGCCCCAGTTCTGCTGCCTCGAACATTTCAATCTCCCCTGATAGTTAATTTCCGCAATGATGGGATAACAGCGGTCTCTGGTTTCAATCTACTCCAAGGGGGCGCAGTGTAGAAGCAGTTCCGGCTTAAAATAGCGGCTTAGCGACAGAATTCTGACGATTTTATGACATGGATCAATTGTCCCTGTCTGTATCGCTGCTGGCGGTTAAAAGCCGGGGCGTTTGCAAGAACAACATGATTGGTGGCGACTAACTGGCTGCAGTACCGCCGACGGTCAGATTATCGATGCGTATCGTTGGTTGACCCACACCGACCGGCACAGATTGTCCGTCCTTGCCACACACGCCGACGCCAGTATCCAGTTGCAGATCGTTACCGACCATCGAAACGCGAGTCAGCACGTCCGGTCCATTGCCAATCAAGGTAGCACCGCGGATCGGCGCGGTGATTTTGCCATTTTCAATTAACCAGGCCGAGCTGGCACTGAAGACAAATTTGCCATTGGTAATATCAACCTGACCACCACCAAACTGGGTGGCGTAGATACCCTTGCTAACCGAGGCGATGATTTCATTCGGGTCCATATTACCTGCCAGCATGTATGTGTTGGTCATGCGCGGCATGGGCAGGTGCGAGTAGGATTCCCTGCGTCCATTGCCGGTCGGTGACATGCCCATCAAGCGGGCGTTGTGCTTGTCCTGAATATAGTTTTTCAGTATGCCATTTTCAATCAGCGTGGTGCAGCGGGTTGGTGTACCTTCATCGTCAATCGACAAGGAACCACGCCGTCCCGGCAAGGTGCCGTCATCGACAACAGTCACATGTTCGGTAGCAATACGTTCGCCGATGCGTCCTGAGAAAGCCGAGGTACCCTTGCGATTAAAATCACCTTCAAGCCCGTGGCCTATGGCTTCATGTAGCAAGATGCCTGGCCAACCTGGTCCGAGTACTACCGTGGTAGAACCTGCCGGCGCTGCAATCGCATCCAGATTGGTGACAGCCTGGGTGACTGCTTCATCGACAAAGTCGGACAGCAATTCATCGTTCATAAAATGATCATAACCGTAACGACCGCCGCCACCGGCGCTGCCACGTTCACGCTTGCCGTTTTGTTCAACCAGTACACTGATATTAAGCCGCACCAGCGGTCTGACATCGGCCGCATAGGTACCATCTATACCGGCAATCAGTACCGTGGTGAATTCTCCCGACAAGGAAACATTGACCTGCTGCACGCGAGGATCTTTTTTACGTGCCATTGCATCCATTTTTTTCAGCAAGGCTACTTTCTGTTCTGAGGTAATCGAATCGATCGGGTCTACTGGTTGGTACAGCGCCACCGGGTTTTGTTGTTTCCAGGACTGCACACTGCCGGACTGACCACCACCGGCAATCGCACGTGCCGCCATGGCCGCGCTCGTCAATGCAGGCAGGATAATTTCGTCCGAGTAGGCAAAACCGGTTTTCTCACCACTGATCGCACGTACACCCACACCCTGTTCAATATTGTGTGAGGCTTCCTTGATGATGCCTTCTTCAAGAGACCATGCCTCGGAGCGGGTAGATTCAAAATACAGATCGGCCTGATCAATACTGCGTATCGATAATTGATCCAGTGTTTTTTGTAAGTCCGTGATCTCAAGGCCTACCGGGGTCAACAGATGTTGCTGTGCTATTTGCAGATACTGATTCATAGAGTCTCTATAGTTTCCTGTGTTGTAGTGCCGGAAATGAATTTCGTAAAGCAGTCAGTTTTTCCAGATCCAGATCCGCGCAGGCAACCCCTGCGCCCTGTTCCACACTGGCCAGAACTTCACCCCAGGGATCAATGATCATGCTGTGGCCCCAGGTTTTGCGTTTGGCCGTATTTTGTCCACCCTGGTTCGATGCTATCACATAACAGAGGTTTTCAACTGCCCGGGCGCGGAGCAATAGTTCCCAGTGTCGTTGCCCTGTTGTCCAGGTAAAGGCCGAAGGCACAGTTATGATCGAAATACCCTGGTCCAGCATTTGACGATACAGCTCCGGGAATCGCAAATCATAACAGATCGACATGCCTATCTGTGCAAACGGTGTACTGGCCACAACCACCTTGTTACCCGGTGCAATGGTGGTTGATTCCTTGTAGGCTTCCTTGCCAGACGAATCTACCAACACATCAAACAGGTGAATCTTTTCATAACGGGCCACAACCTGACCATCCGGATTATAGAGCAAACTGCTGTTAAACACGCGAGTGGGGTCCCCACTGTCGAGTGGAATACTGCCCGCCATCAACCAGAGTTTGTGTTGACTGGCCGCGGTGGCCAGCATGTGCTGAATTGGACCGTTACCAAACGTTTCCTTGCAGGCGAACTTGTCCCGTTCATTGTCACTGATCAGCGGAAAATACTCTGGTAATACGGCCAGCGTCGCACCTTCACTTGCCGCCTGATGAATCAGGCGCGTGGCCGTTGCCAGATTTTCTGCCAGATCCGGACCTGAAACCATCTGAATTGTTGCTACACGCGTCATTTTGCCAGTATACGGTAAAGCCCGTATCCGTAGCACTGCCACTGTCCAGTTTGGCCATATTCCCTTATACTTCTTTCATTTTTGCGACTGACATTAATATACGGACACTATGAACGAAGATTTCCCAAGAATTTCGCGGTTACCGCCCTATGTATTCAGTATCGTCAACGATCTGAAAATGCAGGAACGTCATCGTGGTGAGGACATAATTGATTTCGGGATGGGTAATCCCGACCAGCCGGCACCGAAACATGTGGTGGCCAAACTGATTGAAGCCTCACAGCGCGACGATGTACACCGTTATTCGGTCTCGCGTGGCATACCTCGCCTGCGCCGTGCGATCTGTAACTGGTACAAGTCAAAATACAATGTGGATCTGGATCCGGAAACCGAGGCAATTGTGACACTGGGATCAAAGGAAGGGCTTGCCCATCTAGCTATGGCGATTGTGGATCGTGGCGATGCGGTACTGGTACCCAATCCGTCCTATCCGATCCATCCTTATGGATTCATCCTCGCCGGCGCAGATGTGCGTCATGTACCCATCGGCCCGGGTGTTGATTTCTTTGCTGAACTGGAAAGTGCTGTGAAAAACAGTTGGCCCAAACCTAAACTGTTATTGCTGAATTTTCCCAGTAACCCGACCACGCAATGTGTGGATCTGGCCTTCTTTGAAAAAGTGATCGAGTTTGCCCGCGAACACCAGATCTGGATCGTACAGGATCTGGCTTATGCCGAAATTGTGTTTGATGGGTATGTCGCACCCTCGATTCTGCAGGTGCCTGGTGCGAAAGAAGTGGCTGTTGAATTCTATACACTGTCGAAGACCTACAATATGCCAGGCTGGCGAGTCGGCTTCATGGTCGGCAATCCGGTGCTGGTAAAAGCACTGGCAAAATTAAAGTCGTATCTTGATTACGGTATGTTCACCCCGATACAGGTGGCTTCCATCCTTGCGCTGGAAGGACCTCAGGATTGTGTGGAGGAAATTCGCATGACCTATCAGAACCGACGTGATGTGTTGTGCGAAGGCTTAAATGCGGCCGGCTGGAAAGTGGAGAAGCCTCAGGGAACCATGTTTGTGTGGGCACCAATACCGGAGCCGTTTGTTGGCATGGGTTCGCTGGAGTTTTCCAAGCAGATGCTGTTGCAGGCAAAGGTCGCTGTTTCACCCGGAATTGGTTTTGGTGAGTACGGTGACAAGCATGTACGTTTTGGTCTGATTGAAAATGAACACCGCACCCGTCAGGCGGTGCGTGGCATACGGGCGATGATGAAGAAATCGTAAGGTGTGAAGTGACAGGTGTGAGGAGTTTGACCACGTCATTCCAGTAACAGCAAGTATCCAGTTGAATTAAACTCGCTGATAGCAAGCCTTGATGTCATCTGACAGGTGATTTTACTTTACTGGCTTCCTGCTTTTGCAGGAGTGACGAATAAGGAGCAATAATAAAGATGAAACCAGTAAAAATCGGATTATTAGGTCTGGGTACCGTCGGTGGTGGCACAGTCAGTGTCTTGACACGCAATGCCGAAGAAATTGCCCGTCGTGCAGGTCGTGGCATTATCATCAGTCATGCGGCGGCCAAAGATTACAATCGTGGACTGAAAGGGCTCGACCAGATTGCCCGGATTACAGATGATGCCTACGGTGTAGTAAATGATCCGGAAGTGGAAATCGTCGTTGAGCTGATTGGTGGTTACAAGCCGGCATTGGATCTGGTCATGACCGCGATTGCCAATGGCAAGCATGTGGTCACCGCCAACAAGGCGTTGATTGCCACCCATGGAAATGAAATTTTTGCAGCGGCACAAAAGCAGGGCGTGACGGTGGCATTTGAGGCGGCGGTAGCCGGTGGCATACCGATTATCAAGGCCTTGCGTGAAGGTTTGGCGGCAAATCAGATCGAATGGGCTGCCGGTATCATCAATGGTACCAGTAACTTTATTCTGACCGAGATGAAGGATAAGGGTCGGGATTTCGATGATGTGCTCAAGGAAGCACAGGCACGTGGCTATGCTGAGGCCGATCCGACGTTTGATATTGAAGGCGTTGATGCGGCACACAAGCTGACTATTCTGGCCTCAATTGCGTTTGGTATACCTTTGCAGTTTGACAAGGTATACAAGGAAGGCATCACCGCGATTGAGCGACAGGATGTGTCCTATGCAGCCGAGCTCGGCTACAACATCAAATTGCTGGGCATCACCCGCAAGACCGCCAACGGAATTGAATTACGTGTGCATCCTACATTGATCCCGGAACACCGCTTGATTGCGAATGTGGATGGTGTGATGAATGCAGTACTGGTCAAGGGCGATGCGGTCGGACCGACACTCTATTATGGAGCGGGCGCGGGTGCTGAACCCACCGCATCTGCTGTGATTGCCGATATCATCGATGTGGTACGTGCTTTAACCACCGATCCGGGCAACCGTGTTCCTCATCTGGCGTTTCAGCCCAAGTCGATGTCAAACATTGCCATTCTGCCGATGGACGAAGTGCAGACCGGGTACTATCTGCGGGTACATGCGGTAGACAAGCCGGGCGTATTGTCGGATGTGACAACCATACTGGGTGATCTCGGTATCAGTATCGAAGCGATTATCCAGAAACAGCCGGACGAAGATGCAACACTGGTCCCCGTTATCTTGTTGACACAGAAAGTGACAGAAAAAAACATGAACGAGGCCATACGCAAGATTGAGGCGCTCGATTCAGTCAGTGGCAAAGTGCGACGGATACGGGTTGAAACATTGGCGTGATTTTAAGGAGTGAGGGGTGAGGCGTGAGGGGTGGAAGTAGATGTGAAGAGTGAGGAGTGAGGAGTGAGGGGTGAGGAGTAAAATTCGTCATGACCGCAATTTAACAAAGAGCAACTGGCGACAAGATAATGACTACACATTATAAAGGATTGATAGACCGGTACCGCAGCCGCTTGCCGGTGAAAAATGACACGCGCGTCATCACATTGCACGAAGGCAATACGCCGCTGATACCGTTGGAAAATATTCCCTCAATCCTGCGCAAGGACGTAAAAATCCTTGTGAAGTTTGAAGGGTTGAACCCGACAGGGTCTTTCAAGGATCGTGGTATGACCATGGCGGTAACGCAGGCGGTTTCGGAAGGATCAAAGGCCATCATCTGTGCGTCGACAGGTAATACGTCGGCGGCAGCCGCTGCCTATGCCAGCCGTGCCGGCATCCGTTGTTTCGTGCTGATACCTGATGGCAAGATTGCCCAGGGTAAACTGGCTCAAGCGATGATCAAGGGATCAGTGGTCATCCAGATACTGGGAAATTTTGATGATGGCATGCGACTGGTGAAGGAAGTCGGTGATTCGGCGCCGGTTACGATAGTCAACTCAATCAATCCTTACCGGATTCATGGACAGAAGACGATTGCATTCGAGATTATCGATGCACTTGGTCGCGCACCCGACTATCACTGTTTGCCGGTAGGTAATGCCGGCAATATTACCGCGCACTGGCTGGGATATTGTGAGTATGCAGGTATCGCCGCGTATGCAGACAGTTTCCAGACAGAGCAGGGGCCGTACAACAAGGACAAGGTGACCACTAAAACCCCTATCATGTGTGGTTATCAGGCCAGTGGTTCAGCGCCGTTCCTGCGAGGGCATCCGATTGATAATCCTGAAACGGTGGCCACAGCCATACGTATCGGCAATCCCCAATCCTGGGATCAAGCCTGGACTGCCAGCCGTGATTCAAAAGGCTGGTTTGATGAATTCACTGATGCCGAAATTCTGGCGACTCAGAAACTGCTGGCCGAGAAAGAAGGAATCTTCTGTGAACCGGCTTCTGCCATTTCAGTGGCTGGTGCGATGAAAGACATCCGCTCCGGCAAAATTCCGGAAGGCAGTACCGTCGTGTGTACGCTGACCGGGCACGGTTTGAAAGATCCGGACACGGCCATCAAGCAAAGCAGCTCACCGGTCATCCGCGTTGAAGCAAATCTCGCGCAGGTGCAGAAGGCGATATTGGATAATCTCAAGTGAGCAGTGAGGGGTGAGCAGTAGTATTACTGGATTAATAGGACGAAAATGCAAAAATCATGAAATTATTTTTAGATTCAAATACTGGTATTGTTCGAATCAGTACATGAGCGTTATCACAGTTTACCCCTCACTCTTCACGCCTCGCGCTTAGTTCACTCCATGCGCAATCTGACCCTGTTCATCCCCGGATTACTCGGGCCCGACACCTATTACTCAGACGATTTTTCCCCGAAGCTGGACGCAATCGAATCGCTGCTGGCACGTTCGAATCACACACAGCTGAATACACTTTCAATATTTCGGGCGTTGACAGATTTGTCACCTATCCCAGTTGATCCGTTACAGGACGTTCCAGTTGCCGCTATTACCCGTCTGTTGGACGATAATGAACGGCCCCAGGGTGTGTGGATGCGTGCCGACCCGGTGCATCTGCGTCCTGATCGTGACGGATTGATTCTGATGGATTCATTTATTCTGGGTCTCTCCCAGCATGATGCGCTGGCCATTGCGACCGAAGTAAACAAAGTGTTGTCGCATTATGGCTGGGTACTCGAAGTACCCTACGAGGATCGCTGGTATATCCGGATGGACAAGGCACCGGAACTGACTACCACAGAACTGCCCGCCATGATCAGCAAGGACATCCGTCACCACTTGCCTCAAGGTAAGGATGCCGCGCTGTTTCATAATTTGCTTAATGAAATCCAGATGCAGTTGTTCGACTGTGATGTAAACCAGTTGCGAGAGAGCAAGGGTGAGTTGCCGGTAAACAGTGTGTGGTTCTGGGGACTGGGTAGCCTGCCCGAACATGTGCGTTGGGACTGGTCTGTGGTGTACAGTGATGATGCTTTTGTACGTGGAATGGCCGCCCTGGCCGGCACGCCATGCCATGCTGTACCACCTGATTTTGACACCGTCTTTGCCAATACCCATGAGCAGGAAAACGTGCTGGTGGTATTGCAGCACTGTCAGGCCCCTGCGCAATACCAGAATATGATGTTATGGCATCAGGCGTTGGAGTTGCTGGAAAATGGCTGGTTTAAATCAATCCAGGAACATTTGCGCTGGCAGAAGTTACACAATGTGCATATCGTCACCGAAGGGCACCGGTTTAGCACCAGTTGGCTGGGCAAGAAACGGTTCTGGCGCAAACTCCAGTCTCCAGGCCATTACCGCAATACATGAACGGCACAGGCAGGATCATCCGTCGGCGTTCCGGCAGTTCCGATATCATCTGGCCAGACCAGATGCATCCGGTTTTACGCCGTGTCTTTGGAGCAAGAAGTGTGGCAACCGCCAACGAGCTCGAATATGGACTGGGTCGATTGCACGGTTTTGACAGTCTGGAAAATATTTACAGCACCGCCGCCTTACTGGCAGACAGAATCGAGCAGCAAAAATATATACTTATCGTATCCGATTACGATGCCGATGGCGCCACAGCCTGTGCGCTTGCCATACGCGGGTTGATCAGTATGGGTGCGGGACGAGTCGAGTATCTGGTTCCGGATCGTTTCAAGCATGGTTACGGACTGAGTCCAGCCGTGGTCGAGATGGCGATGGATCTGGGACCGGATGTGATTATCACGGTCGACAACGGCATTTCCAGTATAGAAGGAGTGGCGCTGGCACGTTCCAACGGAGTGGAAGTGATCATCACCGATCACCATCTGCCCGGTAAACGTTTGCCGGATGCCAATGCCATTGTGAATCCAAATCTTCCCGGTGACCGTTTCCCCAGCAAATGTATTGCTGGAGTAGGCGTAATGTTTTATGTGCTGGCTGCACTGCGTGCTGAATTGAAAAAACGGGACTGGTTTGCCCGGCGCAATCTGGCGGAACCCAATCTGGCCGCGATGATGGATCTGGTTGCACTCGGTACCGTTGCTGACGTGGTAGCGCTGGATCATAACAACCGGATCATGGTCGCACACGGTTTGTCACTGATACGCAGTGGTCGTTGTATACCCGGTATACGGGCCTTGTTTGAAGTAGCGGGCAAGGAACTGAAAAATGTCTGCGCGACCGATATCGGTTTTGCCGCCGGGCCGAGATTGAACTCGGCAGGCAGACTGACTGATATGAGCCTGGGAATAGAGTGCCTGATCAGTAATGATTTCGAGGCCAGTTACAGTATGGCAAAGCAACTGGATACGCTGAACAAACAGCGTCGCGAAATCCAGGATGACATGCAGCAGCAGGCCTTGCAGGAAGTCAACCGTATGCATATTGCAATCGACCGTGACTTGCCGTCCGGCGTCTGTTTGTACAAGGCAAACTGGCATCAGGGTGTAATCGGGATACTGGCCTCCAAAATCAAGGACAGGTTGCAACGTCCGGTCATTGCGTTTGCACGCGATGAAGAAGGCTTGTTCAAGGGATCTGCACGATCGATTCCCGGTATACACATACGCGATGTGATCGATCGTATCGCCACGGAACAGCCGGATTGGATAATAACCTTTGGCGGTCATGCGATGGCTGCCGGTTTGACGATACCCGAACAAGCTTATGGTGGATTTTCGCGCATGTTCGATCTGCTGGTAGCCGAGCTGATGCGTATCAATGGCTTTGATTCCGATATCTATTCAGACGGTGAGCTCAGTATGGAAGAGTTTACCCTTGAAGTGGCCGAACTGCTGCGCGATGCTGGTCCCTGGGGACAGGGTTTTCCTGAACCGGTATTCGATGGACGATTTGAAGTGGTGGACAAACGGATCGTGGGAGAAAACCATCTGAAATTGAAAGTCCGTGCCGCCGGCGGCAAGCGTGAGATCGATGCGATCGCGTTTAATACAACCAACCGTTCCTGGCCTAAAGGGACAACGTTTATTCATGCCGCTTATCGACTCGACATCAACGAGTATATGGGCAGACGTACACCACAACTGATCGTTGAATATCTGGAGCCGGTGGTAATGTAAGGGCACAGCATGCTATGCCCCTACAATACCTACAGTCGTCATTATATTTCTGTATCGCCCTCCCGCCCTGTAGTAGAATTCGCCGCAACCTATTTGTTACTGGAATCAACTCATGCTGGAAATTACCTCTGTCATTGCGCATATAAAGGATATCAAGGGAAGGACTGAAGCCCTGAGGAGGTATCTTTGAATACGATCTCAAATCGGAACGACTGGTAGAAGTCACTCGCGAACTGGAATTACCCAACGTCTGGGATGAACCGGAACGGGCACAGGCACTGGGCAAGGAAAGGGCCACGCTGGAAAAAATCGTCAAAACCCTCACCGACCTGAACGCCGGTATCGAGGATGCCGAACAGCTGCTGGCAATGGCCAAAGAAGAAAACGATGCGGAAACGGTCGCTGGTGTCGATCGCGATCTGGATCAACTGCAAAAGCATCTCGAAGATCTGGAATTTCGCCGCATGTTTTCCGGCGAGATGGACCCGAACAGCGCCTTTCTGGATATTCAGTCCGGCTCCGGTGGCACTGAAGCTCAGGATTGGGCGGAAATGTTGCTCCGCATGTACACCCGTTGGGGTGAAGCGCACGGCTTTGGCATCGAATTGGTCGAAGTCTCTCCGGGTGAGGTTGCCGGTATCAAGAGTGCGACCATCAAATATAACGGTGAGTATGCCTATGGCTGGCTGCGGACCGAAACCGGAGTGCATCGACTGGTGCGTAAATCCCCGTTTGATTCCGGTAATCGTCGTCATACCTCGTTTGCTTCAGTATTTGTGTCTCCGGAAATTGATGACGATATCAATATCGATATCAATCCGGCCGACCTGCGTATTGATACCTATCGTGCCAGCGGTGCCGGTGGTCAGCACGTGAACAAAACCGATTCCGCCATCCGTATTACACATATCCCGAGCGGGATTGTGGTGCAATGTCAGTCGGATCGATCCCAACACAAGAATCGCGACAGCGCCCACAAGCAGTTACGTGCGAAGCTATATGAAATGGAAATGCAAAAGCGTATGGTCGCGCAGCAAAAACTGGAGGATACCAAGTCTGATATAGGCTGGGGTAGCCAGATCCGCTCGTATGTGCTCGACCAGTCGCGTATCAAGGATTTACGCACCGGTATTGAAAACACCAATACCCAGTCGGTGCTGGACGGTAATCTCGACAAGTTTATGGAAGCGAGTTTGAAGGCGGGGTTATAGAGTGTGAGGGGTGAGGAGTAAGGGGTGAGGAGAGGAAGGTGAGGGGGGCGAGGAGAGGAAGGTGAGGGGTGAGGCGTGAGGGGAGAAGTGAGGAGTGAGGCGTGAGGGGAGAAGTGAGGAGTGAGGGGTGAGGAGTCTGGAAGATAAGTTAGAGTCCACAAAAATTGAAACCGTCATTCCCGCGAAGGCGGGAATCCAGTAGACTCAATCCTGTTCTCCTGTGGGTCACTTTCACCCGTAGGACGAAAGTGTTTATGCGATAATCCATTACATTAATCCAATATTAAAATTGAAACATGACTGACGAACATCACAGTACCGAAGACGAACTGATAGCCCAGCGCCGTGATCATCTACAACGATTACGTGATGGTGGTATCGCCTATCCGAATGATTTTAGCCCCGACAGTCTGGCGGCCGAGTTGCATCACCAGTTTGATAACAGTGATAAGGATGAACTGCTCGCCAAACAGCTTCGGGTCAAACTGGCCGGACGTATGATGAGCCGCCGGATCATGGGCAAGGCCTCATTTGCGGACTTGCAGGACCGGTCCGGCAGGATTCAGCTGTTTGTCAAAAAGGACGAATTATCTGAACAGGGTTATGACACATTTAAAGAATTCGATCTCGGCGACATCATCGCAGCGGAAGGGTATTTGTTTATCACCAAAACCGGCGAGTTGTCTATCCATGTAGAGTCACTGCGCTTATTGACCAAGTCATTGCGGCCCTTGCCGGAAAAATTCCATGGCTTGACCGATCAGGAAACCCGCTATCGCCAGCGTTATCTGGATCTGCTGACCAATGAAGATACTCGCCGCGTATTTATGATACGTACCCGGGTGATTAATTTTATCCGTGCGTTCCTGAATCAGCACGGGTTTACCGAAGTGGAAACGCCGATGATGCATCCGGTACCCGGCGGCGCCACGGCCAGACCTTTCAAGACACATCATAATGCACTCGACATGGAACTGTTCCTGCGCATCGCACCCGAGCTGTATCTGAAACGCTTGCTGGTCGGTGGTATGGATCGGGTGTTCGAGATCAACCGCAGTTTCCGCAATGAAGGTTTGTCGACTCGCCACAATCCGGAATTCACCATGCTGGAATTCTATCAGGCGTATGCGAACTATCATCATTTGATGGATCTTACCGAAACCATGTTGCGATCACTGGTGATGGAATTGTTTAACAGCACCACGCTCAGTTCACAAGGAGAAACCTATGAACTGTCCCGGCCGTTCCGGCGTATGACGGTGGTCGAATCCATCCTGCAGTTCAATCCGGGCGTCACTGAAGCAGAATTGCGCGAATTAAACTCTGCCCGTGCACTGGCGGAAAAGCTGAAGATCCATGTCGAGCCGAAATACGGCTTAGGCAAGGTGCAAATCGAGATATTTGAAAAAACGGTTGAATCTAGATTGATCCAGCCGACGTTCATCACGGCCTATCCAACCGAAGTTTCCCCGTTGGCACGCTGTAATGATGTTGATCCATCCGTGACAGACCGGTTTGAATTTTTCATTGGTGGGCGGGAAATCGCCAACGGCTTTTCCGAGCTTAACGATCCGGACGATCAGGCTGCACGCTTTCACAAACAGGCCGATGAAAAGGCGGCCGGTGATCAGGAAGCGATGCATTATGATGCGGACTATATCACCGCACTCGAGTACGGCATGCCACCCGCGGCGGGCGAGGGTATTGGTATCGACAGGCTGGTAATGCTGCTGACCGATTCACCGACAATACGCGATGTGATCCTGTTCCCGCATATGCGGTTAAAGGAATAACAACGGGAATTGCGTTAGTCCCTCGGGACTTGCGTAACTAGCCTTCGGCCCTCTTAAATTTTGTAAATGCCCTAAGTTTACAAAACCACTGCAACATTTTAACAGGGTGGTGCACTTGTTTTGTGAACTTAGGTTATCCACGAATAAACAAAATCCCGCCGTATGAGTCTCTGCTCACGCAGCCCAGGAATGACGGAATAATCATCGTGGCACTTATGCCCCAGCCGTCATTTTTGCGAACGCGACCCACAGGATGTGGGAAATGTCGCGAGAGGACATCGATGTCCGGAGCGACCAGAATCCAGCAATAAAAAAAAATTCAGCCGCACAAGGCTTTGCTAACGCGGCCCGGAATGTCAAATGCCGGAGAACTACCTTATTCGCAGACAAAAAAACAGGTGGCGCCCGTCAAGGCACCACCTGTCAGTACTATAGGACGATTAGTTCTGTATTCTGAAATCTACTCGTCTGTTTTGCGCACGGCCTGCATCGGTATCGTTGCTGGCCACAGGTGAACCTTCACCCATACCCGATGCTGAAAGGCGATTGGCAGCAATTCCATGATTGACAAGGAAGTTCACCACCGTTTCCGCACGACGTTGTGACAAAGCCATGTTGTAAGCGTCAGAGCCACGGCTGTCAGTATGGCCTTCAATCTTGACGATGATTCCGGCATTATCCTTCAGCATCTTCACGGCCTCATTCAGCTTGCCTGTCGCAGTTGAGGTCAAGTCAGACTTGTCATAGGCAAAATTCACCCCTTCCAGGCTGAAGATTACATGACAACCGCGTTCGTTAACGGCCTGTCCCATCGGTGTATTCGGGCAATCATCGCTGCCATCAATCACACCATCCCCGTCAGTGTCCAGCGGGCAACCCGTGCTATTCACGGCTACACCACGCGGCGTATTCGGGCAACGGTCATTGTTGTCGGTTACGCCATCGCCATCACTGTCGAGCGGACAACCGGAAGCATTCACTGGCGTACCACGCGGAGTATTCGGACAGTTGTCCATATCATCCATCACACCATCGCCATCGCTGTCCATCATCTTCTTTTGTGCAACCGGTGTTGTCTTTTCATCCTGACACAAGTAGTAGCCAACGAGCCCACCGAGTATGGCACCACCACCTATCGCTGCCTTGTTATTCGAAGCCAGAGCACCGGCACCGGCACCCGTTGCCGACATAGCCAAAAAGCATATCCCTTCTTTGGTAATTGAGCTGTCGCTACCGCCCGTGGTCGCACACCCTGACATAAAACTTGTGATACAAATCAATGCTATTAAAGTGAATTTACTCTTCATAAGTTGTCTCCTGATTTTGACGGTTAGTCCAAATCTAGACTCAACCCATATACCTGGCTGTAACCTAAACCTGAATCCGAGACCTTATTAACATTGTTCGAGTAGGTTCGTATGTGCGTTGACATACAGAAGGCGAATTTGGCAAAAAACCACATCGTGTTTTCTCCTTCTGTCATTCTGGCGAATGCGACCAGCCTCCATTTCCCAGTCGTCATCCCGGGGCCGCGCATGCGGAACCCGGGATCAAGTAAAATAACACCGCCGCATGGCAGTTATGAGTGTCGTCATACGAATTCCTATGCACTGTATCCGAACTACGACCTTATTCTTCGTTATGTAACTTGTTAACTTCACTTAACAGAACTGGTAATTTACTTTGTAATAAATCCCAAACCAGATAATCGTCAATCTCGGCATAACCATGGATTAAAATATTCCGGAAATTAACAAGCTTGCGATAATCGGAAATATGGATGACAACTGCAGGATCAAGCTTTGCTAATTTACTGATAGCTTCTCCAATAATTTCAAACTGTCGTTCTATGGCAGACCTGAGCAGTGGATCGTTGAGATAGTCATTTTGAGTCTTGCCGCCTGAGAAGCGGTCAAGGTAGGTGGCTGCACGCTTTATATCGAACAGATATTTCCGGACTTCAAGCTGCATAGAGCAATTCTCGCGACTGCTCAAGTTTTTCCAGGAAATAGGGGTTTTTTAGTGCCCGTGTGACGACGAGGTCAACCTTCCGATTGAGCAAAGACTCGAGGTCTTCATACAAACCAAAATAATGGTCTGTGTATTCACCCTGTTTCAGTTGCTCAAAATCCACGAGAAAGTCGATATCACTGTTGACATTATCGAATTTTCCACTCGCAGCAGAACCAAACAATTCCAGCCTGCTGACATGATGCTTGCGGCAGAGGGCAACGATTTGCGGACGGAAATTATCAAGTATCTGGATCATGATTCGAATTTTAGCTTGTATACAGCAATAATCACAAATTTATTCCCCGTGCTTTGCAGGAAGGCTTTTTCCGAGTAGAAAATGCCTGCCCTGCGGGCAGTGCATAATTAGCACCGTCATACTGGCGAACGGCAGTATCCAGTAGTGCAAGCGCCAGAGTCTCCCGCCCATAAATGTCTGCCTTCCAGGCAGTGACCGAAAATGTCTTATACAATCTGTCGTAACAACCACTTGACATAAGTAACCTATAAGTTACCATAACGCATGATTACACGGACTGTGATTGAATATATAGACGAGAGAGCTGATTAACTTGGCATTAACCAGACATTTTAAAGATACGGTTACTGCACGTGTGCAAAACGACCCGGCATTTCGCCGTGCCTTGCTGGTTGAAGCAATAGAAACATTTCTAAATGGCGATATCGATACAGGCAAAGCGGTACTGCGCGACTATATCAATGCGACTATCGGTTTTGAGAACCTGGCAAAAAAACTGGGTAAAGACAGTAAAAGCATCCACCGAATGCTGGGACCACAAGGCAACCCACGCGCAGACAATATCTTTACCATATTCAAAATCCTCCAGGACGGAGACCATTTATCGCTACAGGTCAGGGTAGATAGAAGAAGAGCCGCCTGATAATGCCTGCCCTCCGGGCAGTGCATCAAATGTGTCGTCATACTGGCGAACGCGACCCACAGGATGTGGGAAATGTCGCGAGAGGACATGGATGTCCGGAGCGACCAGTATCTAATCAAATAACCGCCGAATGGCGGTAGAAAAACAACTTAACAGTAGGGTGTTGCACTTGTTTCGTGAACTTAAGGAAGGATTGTTCACTGGCCGCTCGTCCTTTGACTCCAATAGTCACCCTTGGTCTCCGTTCCGGACTCGACTCTACGACATTTTCCACGTCCTGTGGGTCGCATTCGCCAGTATGACGAAGGAAGGATTGTTCACTGGCCGCTCGTCCTTTGACTCCAATAGTCATCCTTGGTCTCCGTTCCGGACTCGACTCTACCGATTCCATCCATGGAATCGTACCGCTTAAATCAATGTAAACGCCTCACACATCCAAGTGCTTCGCGGCATTATTTATTCCGAAATGTGTATACTAAAGAAAAGGTATTATCTAATCTCACTAATCTATTGATTGCACGTTGGCTTGAATATTGAAAGTAGCAAATACCCCTGATAAAAAATACGATGTCGTTGTGTTAGGTGCAGGTGCGGCCGGCCTTATGTGCGCACTGACCGCCGCTGGGAGGGGCAGGCGGGTGTTGGTGCTCGAAAAATCGAACAAAGTGGGAAAGAAAATCCTCATGTCCGGTGGGGGGCGCTGTAACTTTACCAATCGAATCGTTGAGCCTGAAAACTTTATCTCTGAAAACCCGCATTTTTGTATTGCCGCGTTAAATCGTTACACGCCGTCTGATTTTATCGTTATGGTTGAACGTTACGGGATTCACTATGAAGAACGTAAGCATCATCAGTTATTTTGTCAGGACACGGCCAAAGATATAGTAAATATGTTGTTACAGGAGTGTGAGGCAGGTGGCGTCGAGATATTTGACCATTGCGATGTAAAGGCAATCGCTACGTTGGAACTCGACCCCGAGGAAGTCGACGCTATCGCCCAAGATTCAATCCCCCGCTACTCACTAAGTGGAGAATGTGGTGTTGATAAGGATGAAGTAATGTTCAACGTAAGCTGCCATTCTCTGGTCATCGCCACCGGCGCATTATCAATTCCTAAACTGGGTGGTAGTGGTTTTGGTTATGAGGTGGCAAAACAATTTTCTTTGCCATTGACTGAGCGCCGGGCTGGATTGGTGCCGTTTATGTTTAGTGATTTTATGAAACCAATCTGCGAACGATTATCAGGCATCGCCATTGAGGTGGATGTGCACTGCAATGGACATCTATTTACGGAAAACATTCTGTTTACGCATCGTGGGATGAGTGGCCCTGTTATTTTACAGATCTCAAATTACTGGCGACCAGGTGATGAGATAACCATTGATCTCTTGCCTAATGTGGATGCCAGTAAACTGTTACTGGATTTTAAATACCAACACGGAAGTAGTTTATTAAGAACGCTACTCGCTAAACAATTACCCAGGGCACTGGCGGTGGAATTACAGGGTCTATGGTGGCAAGACTATGCCGAATGTCCATTAACGGAATTTAGTGATAAACAATTAATCGAAATAGGCAAGAAAGTGAATCACTGGGCAGTCAAGCCCTCGGCAACAGAAGGTTATCGAACCGCTGAGGTGACCCTTGGGGGAATTGATACCAATGGCATCAGCTCTAAAACGATGGAATCAAAAAAACAGCCGGGGTTATATTTTGTCGGTGAAGTGCTGGACGTTAGCGGTCATCTGGGTGGCTTTAATTTTCAATGGGCATGGGCCTCCGGCTACAGTGCAGGCCTGGTTGTTTAACAAAGGTTAAATAGGGTCATGTTAAAAGGGATCGGAGACAATGAAGAATAATTCCCGGGTGACTCCGACCAATTTTCCTATGGGAAGGTGTCAGAGCTTTTAATATTGAGTCTGATGAGGAATGGCTAAAGAATGGTTCTGATAATAAACAGGCAAGAATACCGGGCCTGGCTGATATCCTTGGTTTGAGTGTGAATAATATTTTACCCATCCGCTACCAGTTAATTCACCGGACGGCATCTGCGTTACTGGGGGCGGAAAGGTTTTGCATTATTACCGCCATTCGGCGGTATTATCTGACTAGATTCCGGGCACCGCATACGCGGCCCCGGAATGATGAATTAGCGCCTTCGCGGGAATAACGGCGTGAGTAATGCCGCATCAACTAGAAGAACAAAATCAAGACGAAAGGTTTAGAATACCCTCTCCAGAATAACCATAAGAGGCAACCATGCTGACGCTCGGGCAAACCTACACCTTGCAGGTATTAAAAATGACTGATCAGGGTGCCTATGTGGATGGGGAGGAGCTGGGCGAAATCCTGTTGCCAAACAAGTTTTGTCCCCCTGATCTTGCAGTAGGCAGTGAACTATCTGTTTTCCTGTATCAGGATTCTGAAACCCGGCTTATTGTCACGACGCAAATACCCAAAGTGCAGGTTGGGGAATTCGCTTATCTTAAGGTTGTTGCGGACTCAGATTACGGTTCTTTTATGGACTGGGGTCTGGACAAGGACTTGCTGGCACCTTTTGGCGAGCAACACGTGCCGATGGAGGTAGACCGCTCCTATCTGGTGTATGTCTATTTGAATAATGCGGATGGTAGAATCACCGCTTCATCCAAAATCGATAAGTTTCTGAATGATCAAGCGCCACACGACTTCACCCCAGGCCAACCGGTTGACCTGATCATCGCGAACAGCACGGATCTGGGGTTTAAGGCGATTATCAATCACAGCCATTGGGGATTACTGTACAAAGATGAGGTGTATGAACGGCTGAGCTTTGGACAATCGAGGCGTGGTTATATTAAATTTGTGAGACCCGATGGCAAGATAGATCTGGCCCTCAGGATGGAACAAGAGACACGAGACCAATACACCCTGTCCGTTCTGGATTACCTCAAGCGGCACGATGGATTTGCAGCCGTTCATGACAAAACCGAACCTGCGATAATTCAAAAGCTTTTCGGTATGAGTAAAAAATCCTTCAAGAAAGTTATCGGCGGACTCTACAAACAGCGTATTATTACCATTCAAGACGATGGTATTCGCCTTAACCAACAGGCTACCAGGCCAACAAAAAAGGGGACTTAATTATTAACAACAACGACATTCTCCGCCGACTTCGGTATTCATTTGAATTTAGTGATTCGCAAATGATTGCCGTTTTCGCGCAAGCTGATCTTGCCGTAACCCGCAGCGAAGTAAGTGACTGGTTAAAAAAGGATGAAGATCCCGCTCAGCAGCCGTGTGATGATCGGACTTTGGCCTGCTTTCTGAATGGTCTGATTATCGAGATGCGCGGCAAGAAAGAAGGTGCGCAACCGGAACCGGAAGACAAACTCGATAACAACATTATCTTCAGGAAACTCAAGATAGCCCTTAACCTGCAGGCAGAAGACATCTTAAGAATTCTGCAGCTTGTTAATATTACGATTAGCAAGCATGAACTCAGCGCATTTTTTAGAAAGAAAGGTCACACGCATTACAGAGTGTGTCAGGAACAAATCCTCAGAAATTTCCTGTACGGTATCCAGATAAAATACCGGGATGGCGGCGTAGAGGATTAAAGGAAGGGTTGTTTACTGGCCGCTCGGCTTTGTCTCCATGAGTCGCCCTACCGCCTACATCCATGTAGGCGTTTGTGGGAATGACGAAGCTAAGATGATGGAGAAATTTATACGTGAAGATTATTTCAACTTTTCTCTAGCCCAGGCAGGGTCCTTGCGACAATCAAGTACAGCATGGATAAGAACAGTTTTCTTTTCGACTCGGTAGTAAATTGCAAAAGGAAACCGTTTTGACAGGAGACGATGATACTTATCGAAATAAACCGGATGAACCCCGGCATGTACTATTAACGAATCGATATCAGAAAAAAGGCAATCGAGAAAATATAATCCTATTCCTTTCGTCTGTTTCTCATAAAATCGGTGTCCCTCAAGCAGGTCCCGGTAAGCTGAAGACGATATTCTAAGGTTTCCTGTCTTGGCGTGATGTGCATGATTTCATTTTTCAGCGCAAAGACTCCGTAGCTGAACATCACCACACCGAGTAGCGCCTTTGGTGCATCACTGCCACTGTGGCTGAGTAACAGCATGCCGGTGAGCAGGCCGGGTATCGCGCTGAGTAACAGTGGCCAGAAGCGCTTGAGCGCTTCGAAAAAATGACCTGCCTGCACCATCACGATGATATTGCTGCACAGAGAAGGCAAAAACACCAGTGGGATGGCCAGTTTCAGGTCCATAAACATGGCCAGAATACCCAGACAAATCGTGGAAAAGCCCAGACCGGTAAATCCTTTCAAAAAAGCAGATACCAGGAATGCCGCCAGCACGGTGACGATGGTGTGTGTATCCATACTCGTTATTGAAACGCTCCCTCGTGGGGTCAGGTCCTGTTATGCGATAGTGGTTTGAACAAACCGGTATATAATAGATTGGAAACAGTGCAATGCAAGATAAGACACTGAGCACGACGTTCTCTTTAACGAAAGCCGATTACCCAACCACGGAATTTATTTTGAAAGATGACTACCCAAACTGAAAAATGGAACGCGGGAGTAACGCCCCGGCACTGGCGGATATTGACCGGCAGTTATCTCGGCTGGCTGTTTGATGGCTATGAAGCCTACGCGCTGGTGATTGCCATGCCCTTTGCGTTGGCCTCGTTATCGGTTCCCGGACAAACCACACCGGGCTCGGTGTATGCGGGTCTTGCGATTGGTATGACACTGCTGGGTTGGGGAATCGGTGGGCTTGCAGGTGGTGTGCTGGCCGATTATTTTGGCCGTAAACGCGTCATGCTGGTGTCGGTATTTCTGTATGCCGTGTTAAGTGGATTGACGGCGTTCAGTACCAGCTTGACGATGTTGATCGGTTTCCGGTTTTTGACGGGGCTCGCGCTGGGGAGCGAATGGAGTACGGGAATTGCATTGGTTGCCGAGTCCTGGCCTGATCGTGCCCGTCCGAAGGGCCTTGGTTTTCTGCAATCGGGATTCGGCATGGGCGCTTTTATTGCCGCGTTTGTCTGGTTCGTGCTCGGACATTATCAACCAATTGGTAAGGAAAGCTGGCGACTGTTGTTCATCGTCGGAGCGGTGCCTGCCTTTTTTGTGTTGTATTTACGGCGTGCACTGGAAGAATCCGAGCGGTGGCTAACCGCAGTCCGTGAAAAACGCTGGAGTGTCACCGGCAATGAAAATGAAATTGCCAGTGATAAGCGGCCCTTTACCCTGAAAAGTGTGTTTACCTCCGCCGAAGCCCGTCGCCGTGTCTGGCTGACCATGATCCTGTCGATTGCCACGACAACAGGATGGTATGCCGGATCGGCCATGTTACCGAGCTATACAGAACTTCTGGCCAAAGCGTACGGCGAACCGGCAGGGGTGTGGGGTCCGAGGATGGCGCTCATCTATACCGCTGGGGCTGTGACTGCTTATCTATTGTCCGGTTTTATTGCCGATGCGATTGGTCGACGGAAATTTCTGTTTATGACGTTTTCAGGCTGTCTGGTCATTGCGTGGCTGTCGTTTTCGATCCAATGGCCGCTGGGACAATTTATGATTCTCTCATTTGTGAACGGCATGTTCACGCTGGGGTTTGCCTATAGCTGGATGGCTATCTATCTGGTCGAATTGTTCACCGCCTCGGTGCGTACCAGTGCCGCCAGTAGCATATTTAATGGCGCAAGATTAATCGCATGGGTGTTTCCCATCATCGCCGGATCGTTAGTGGCGAACTTTGGCGGCCCGGGCAACGCGGCGTTCATTATCAGTTCAATTTATGTTCTTGGCCTGATCGTACCGTGGTATCTGCCGGAAACAAACGGCAAGCCGCTGCCGTAGGATTATCTTTACTCGTCATACTGGCGCAGAGCCTGCCCTGGAATGTAGTAATCCAGGGCCAGCATCCAGAGGTTTAACGTATTGAACAGTAAGATGGTGTGTAGTTTGTAGGGGCACAGCATGCTGTTCCCGTACGACAGCAGAGTATCTGCAAACAATATGACACATGAGGCGTTTTGAACAGTATGGATTCTGGCTTCGGCTCTGGCTCCTGCTTCGCTCTACCGCCTGCATCCATGCAGGCGTTCGCCAGAATGACGGTGTAAAGCTCGTGATCAGGTCATGCACCTCGTCATACTGGCGGAGGCCAGCATCCAGTTATTTAAAATAATGAACAGAACAACGGGGTGTGGTTTATGTTCCCGGGTAAGACAACATTAATAAACAGGAGGCTATATGGTTAACCCCTTTTCAGATCAGGAAAAATTCATGCGCGCCTGTGATCAAACAACCGGTGGTGCGATAGATGAGGCGCAATATGCGCTGTACCGGAAATTGATTGCAGAAGAAGTGAATGAGCTGCATGACGCGGTGGAGAAAAATGATCGCGTGGAACAACTGGATGCATTGATTGATATTCTCGTGGTGACGATCGGCGCATTACATTCTATGGGTGCAGATGCAGAAGGGGCCTGGAAGGAAGTGATACGATCCAATCTGGCCAAGATTGATGCGGCGACGGGGAAGGTGATTAAAAGGGCAGATGGAAAAGTGTTGAAGCCGGAAGGCTGGACACCACCGGTGCTGCAGGGGTATTTGAGTAAGTGAGGGGTAAAGTGTGAGGAGTGGGGAGTGAGGGGCAAGGGGTGAGGAGTAAGAGGGTAAAGCTATGACCAAGTCGACGGACAATAAGCTGGACGCTGTTGTGCTGGCGGCACGACGTGCCCGTGAGTTACGTGATCAGGGTTATCGTGAGCAGGCCTTGAAATTGTTTCCGCATGTGTGTGGGAATTGTGGTCGGGAGTTTGATCGCAAAATCCTGCACGAATTGACGGTGCATCACCGTGACCATAATCATGACTACAACCCACCCGATGGCAGTAACTGGGAGTTATTGTGTGTGTATTGCTATGATAATGAACATCAACGTTATGCGCTGGCAGAGCAGGGTGCGGGTATCATCGGCGAGAATCAGCATAAGACAGGTTTGAACCATCCGTTTGAGGCGTTGAAGGGATTGTTGGGAGAGAAGAAAACTTAGGATTTCGGGAGGGGGATATTTACGTGAGTAAATCATTCCTATATTCGTCTTATGTTTGAAGAAGGCTGCAGCATCGAGCGACATTTACCACATCCTGTGGGTCACTTTCGCCTGTATGGCGATCTGAAATAATGTACAGAAAGGTAAACTTTAGCGACAATTGACCGACTAGAATCCCCCTATATCAAATTTACCCAACTTCGATTATTCTAATTTCAGGGGGTAATCTCACATGCAGAATTTTCTGTTTGCCACGCTGGAATGGATGACAGCACTACTGGTTTTACTCATCGGTATGAGTATGCTGGCTGTCGCCGTCATCTACGTAATCGACGTATCGCAGACCAAGCAAGCGATTCGGCATAATTATCCGGTCATTGGCCGGTTTCGATACCTGTTTGAACATCTGGGCGAATTCTTTCGCCAGTATTTCTTTGCAATGGATCGTGAAGAATTGCCTTTCAATCGCTCGCAACGTTCCTGGTGTTACCGTGCTGCCAAGAACCTGGATAACACGATTGCATTTGGCTCCACCCACGATTTACGCATACCTGGCACGATTCTGTTTGTGAATTGCCCGTTCCCGACGCTGGATGAAGATGCAGTAGACCCAAAACCGGTCACGATAGGCCAGTGTCGGCAACCGTATACAACCGCATCGGTGTTCAATATCTCTGGCATGAGTTTTGGTGCCATTTCCAAACCGGCCGTGCTGGCCCTGTCCAAAGGCGCAAAGATGGCTGGCTGCTGGATGAATACCGGAGAAGGTGGACTTTCACCGTACCATCTGGAAGGCGGTGCCGATATTGTGTTCCAGATTGGCACGGCAAAATACGGCGTGCGTGATGAACACGGTAACCTGAGTGATCAGAAGCTGCTGGAGGTGACCAGTCACGAACAGGTGAAGATGGTCGAAATCAAACTGAGTCAGGGCGCCAAACCGGGTAAGGGCGGCATACTACCGGGCGCCAAGGTGACGGAAGAAATTGCCAAAATACGCGGTATCCCGGTCGGGCAAGATTCCATCAGTCCGAACCGACATCTGGATGTGGAAAACAATTCCGAGTTACTGGAAATGATACACCATGTGCGTAACCTGACGGGTAAGCCGGTTGGTATCAAGACGGTGATCGGTGCGCAAGGCTGGCTTGATAGTCTGTTTGAAGAAATATTTGAGCGCGGCATGGACTTTGCCCCGGACTTTTTCACCATCGACAGTGCCGATGGTGGCTCCGGTGCTGCACCGATGTCGCTGATGGATGATGTGGGTTTACCGATACGCGAAAGTCTGCCACTGGTGATTGATAAACTCGTCGAATATGGTTTGCGCGAACGCATCAAGGTCATCGTCGCTGGCAAACTGGTCACCCCGACCGATGTGGCCTGGGCCCTGTGCATGGGTGCTGACTTTGCCAATTCGGCACGCGGCTTTATGTTCGCGCTCGGTTGCATCCAGGCTTTGCAATGTAACAAGAACACCTGTCCGACCGGTATAACCACACATAATAAACAATTGCAGACCGGGCTTGATCCTGAGGACAAGGCCGTACGTGTGAAATATTACGCCAAGAACATGGTGAAGGAAGTCGGAGTGATAGCGCATTCCTGTGGTGTGCGCGAACCCCGCCAGCTACGCCGCCATCACGCCCGAATTGTGACTGATAACGGTCTGTCGATTCCGCTGAGCAAGCTGCATCCGGAGACGGTGAGGAAAAGGTGAGTTTTAGTGGGTGAGGTGTTAGGAGAGAGGAGTGAGGGGTGAGGTGAGATGGGTGCGAAATTTATTATCGTGACCAACTAACTTCAAAATAAATCGGTCACCTTTTTCTTAAAACCGTGGTCTGTCCGATTTACGCAAGGGATATCTCCTGGATGTTTCAAAAGATCCTGAAAATAATATTACGCAAATTACAGCCGAACGAACCCGTGTCTCAGCACGTGGTATCTCGAAAAAACATGCAAGATGTGCTTGTCCATTTTAAAAACCTGAACTTTCATCCCAATACCATAATTGATGTAGGCGTAGCCTATGGGACAGACGGGCTCTATGGTCAGTTTGATGATGTCAGATATTTGTTGATAGAACCTCTGATTGAATATGAGTCTGTATGTAAAAAAATTCTTGAAACGAATGTTGGAGACTATGTTATCGCCGCCGCCTCCGATAAATGTGGGGAGCTAACCATCAATGTGCATCCGGATTTAAGTGGATCATCCGTGTTTAGCGAATCCGAAGGCAAACACGTTGATGGCGACCCGCGTGTCGTTAATTGTGTGACCCTGGACAGACTCTGCACAGACAAGAAATTGACTGGCCCTTTTATACTTAAACTCGATACACAGGGTGCAGAGTTGATGGTGCTTGATGGAGCAAAGCAAACGCTGAAGGATACCGAAATTGTCATCATGGAAGCGTTTTTATTCCAGTTTTACAAAGGCATTCCTCTGATGCACGATATCATTGCTTACATGAAGCAACGCGGATTTGTCGTATATGACGTATTCGGTGGTATCAACCGCCTGCTTGATAATGCTCTTGCGCAGGTAGATCTGGTTTTTGTTAAAGAAGACGGGATTTTCAGGTTGAGCAATGATTTTGCGACTAGAGATCAAAGAGAGGCGTTTAAAGCAGAAAGGCTCAGGAAAATTAACCAGGATCAATAAAGGAGCCGGAGTGATTAAAACTAAAACACACCGCCCCCTTTCTTTATAGGTAGGCGATCATTGTAAATCCCGGGCAATCAATGATTTGGTGGTGTGGCCGAGTATATTACCTGTAAAGTGATGGGTGTCTAGTTTAGATAAAACTCGCCACTACGCATGACAGGAAGGGATTGAGAAACTCATTTTCATACTGGCGAAAGCCAGTATCCAGTCAAATAAAGTACGCCCGGAGGGCGGTCGTTTTTATTGTAAGGTACGCCTTCGGCGAGTTTAATTTACTGGATGCTGGCTTTCGCCAGCATGACGAGATTTGTATTTCTGACGCACGGAATGTACGCCTTCGGCGAATATAATTTACTGGATTCTGGCCTTCGCCAGAATGACGGAACTATTATTGTAGTATTCTGCCCCAACTCCTCACTCCTCACTCCTCACTTCTTTCTATTCAGTATCCGCAACCGCAACGCATTCAGCTTGATGAAGCCTTCCGCGTCTTTCTGATTGTAGGCACCGGCATCGTCTTCAAACGTGGCGATGGTCTTGTCGAACAGATCATTCGTTGCCGATTTTCTGCCGACGACCATGATCGTGCCTTTCCACAGTTTCAAACGGACGATACCGTTCACATTGATCTGCGTATTGTCGATCAGTGTCTGTAATGCCACTCTTTCCGGGCTGAACCAGTAGCCGTTGTAGATCATGCTGGCATAACGTGGCATCAGCTCATCTTTCAGATGCGCAGTTTCACGATCCAGTGTCAGGGATTCAATGGCACGGTGGGCTTTCAGCAGAATGGTGCCGCCCGGTGTTTCATAACAGCCGCGTGATTTCATGCCAACATAACGGTTTTCCACCAGGTCCGCTCGGCCGATGCCGTGTTTGCCACCGAGTTGATTTAACGCGGCCAACATTTGTGCCGGTTTTAATGCCTTGCCATTCAGTCCGACCGCATCGCCGTGTTTGAACTTGATTTCAATATATTCCGGTTGGTTCGGCGTCTTGTTTAACGGTACCGTGCGACGCCACATGGAGTCATCCGGTTCAAACCATGGATCTTCCAGTTCGCCACCTTCATAGGAAATATGCAGCAGGTTCGCATCCATCGAATAGGGCGAGCCTTTTTTGCGTTTCGCCTCAATCGGGATGCCGTGTTTGTCTGCATAAGCCAGCAGCGTGTCACGTGAGGTCAGATCCCATTCACGCCACGGGGCAATAATCTTGATGTCAGGCTTGAGCGCATACGCACCCAGTTCAAACCGGACCTGATCATTGCCCTTGCCGGTTGCGCCGTGTGATATTGCATCTGCACCGGTCTTGATCGCAATTTCAACCAGTCGCTTGGCGATCAAAGGACGGGCGATGGACGTTCCCAGCAGGTATTCCCCTTCGTACAGCGCATTGGCGCGAAACATCGGGAACACAAAATCACGTACGAATTCTTCCTGCAAATCTTCGATATAGATCTGTTTTACGCCCATTTTCTTTGCCTTGGCGCGGGCCGGGGCCAGTTCTTCACCTTGTCCGATGTCAGCAGTAAAGGTGATCACTTCACAACCATATTGTTCGACCAGCCATTTGAGGATGACTGAGGTGTCCAGACCGCCGGAATAGGCGAGTACTACTTTCTTGATTTTTTGTTTGGCCATGTGAATTATCTGTCTGCGAAAAGTGGGTAATTGTAATGGAGTACGATGGAAAGATAAACGGAAACAATGCCTCCAAAAAGGCTTGCGGGAAGCCTCCGTGCGAGCTTAGGATGTTGCCCCATGCAACTCGTATAGATCCCGGCAACGCAATAATATGAATACGGTACTGAAGTCCTTTTACGCTACGTTTTCCAGGCCTCTGTTCGCGCTGGTGCTTGTTCACGTGGTTGGTACCATCGGTTACCGGTATATCGGTGGCCCGAAGTATTCGATTCTGGACAGCTTTTACATGACCTTCATTACGGTGGCAACCATCGGTTATGGCGAGGTTATAGACCTGTCTCACAGTCCTGCCGGTCGGGTATTTACTGTGTTTATCGCGGCAACGGGAATGGGCATTGTCTATTACATGATGGCAAAGATGACCACCTCGCTGGTGGCCGGCGAACTCAATTTGATATTCAAGGAGACAAAAGATGCTCAAGCGTATGTCAGAGCTGAAACACCATTACATTGTGTGTGGAATAGGCCGGGTGGGTAGTAACGTCGCTCATGAGCTGGCGCTGACAGGCCGTCAATACATTGTCGTAGACACCAATCAGGAGCACATCAATGATTATCGTGAACGTTACAGCGACATCACCTACCTGCATGGGGATGCCAGCGAAGATGAACTGCTGGAGCAGGCAGGCATCAAGCGTGCGGCCGGGGTGTTCGCCGTAACGGGAGACGATGCGAAGAATCTGGTAATTACACTATCGGCTAAACAGCTGAATCCGGCTGCACGCATCGTGGCACGCTGTCACGAAGTGAACTATATCGAAAAGATTCGTCGGGTGGGTGCAGATGCCATCGTCTCACCGGACTTTACCGGCGGCATGCGTATCGCTTCGTCAATGATTCGTCCCCAGGTTGTCAGCTTTCTCGATGAAATGTTACGTACAGATCGTGGCTTGCGCGTAGAAGAGGTCGATATTCCCCAACAGTTTGCCGGTGAAAGTCTGGCCAGACTGGTGCCGAAGAGTCGCGACTATGTGTTGATGGCCGTCCGCTCAAACGGTGAATGGATATTCAATCCGGAGGACGACTTTACCGTTACCGGTGGGAACACGCTGGTGTTAATGACCACACCGGCCGGCAGAATAGACCTGGAGAAGCGGGTCGGGATACATCAGGGTACCAACTGATTTTAGCTGTCTGCAACAAAGACGGTAGTTGCCATTGAGAGTAGCGGAAGGCTGGCGTACTGGCACAGCATGCTGTGCCCCTACAAGTGAGAGGGTTTCGTCAGGACGACAAACGAGAGCAGTTTCTTCTCTTCTACTGCGCGAGGAAATTCCTGATTTGCGTTGCGACCAGTTCAGGCTTATCTGCATGCACCCAGTGACCGGCGTCCTCGACCACCACAATTCTGGCTTTGGGAAACATCCCGCTGATGATTGGATGATAATCCGGATGAAAATATTCGGAACGGTTGCCGGCGATAAACAGGCTTGGACCGTGATAGCGTGTATCTAACAGCTCGGTCGGAAAACTGCGTATTGCATCATAGTTGTTGCGAATCGCATCCAGATTAATCCGCCATCTGAAACCCACATCCTGCTGGTTCTTGACCATATTCTGTAACAGGAATTGCCGCAGTACCGGATCATGAATATCCCTGGCCAACAAATCACTGGCCTCACTGCGATTGGTCAGCGTGGCTACCGGCAGTGCCTGCATAAACGACACCAGATCATCACTCTTGGGGTTATACACCACCGGCGCAATGTCGACGATGATCAGCTTGTTGAGTAGTTCGGGATAGTGCAATGCCATCACCATCGCCGTTTTACCGCCCATACTGTGCCCCAGCAGGTTGATGGTGCGATGGTTTAATGAGTCAGCCAACTCGGCAACGTCAGCAGCCATTTCAGGGTAAGTCATGCTGCTGGCATGGGTACTCTCTCCATGATTGCGCAGGTCGACCGCAACGATTTGCGCGCTGCCTGCCAGTTGTCTGGCGATGGTGAGCCAGTTGCGATTGGAGCCAAACAGACCATGCAACAGGTAGAAGGGTTCGCCTTCACCGTAGATTTGATAATGGAGTTTGACGGGCATGAATAAACTATAACACAGGCACAGACGACCACATGTGTGTGGCCGTCTGTGTTATATGTCTAGCTGGCAAGTTCTTTAATGTTGGAGAGGATTTCTGCCAGGGTTTTGGTAAATTCCGCTCCGGCGACGCCATCGATAACCCGGTGATCATACGACAATGACAACGGCAGCATCAATCTGGGTTCAAACTTGCCATTGATGTAGACCGGTTTCATTGATGATTTCGACACTCCGAGGATGGCCACTTCTGGCGCATTCACGATTGGGGTAAATGCGGTACCACTGATATGGCCGAGACTGGAGATGGTGAAACAGCCCCCCTGCATATCAGATGGCGGCAGTTTCTTGTCGCGCGCTTTTTGTGCCAGCGCGGCGAGTTCCTTGGCCAGCTCATACAGATTCTTCTTGTCCGCATCCTTCACCACCGGCACCACCAGCCCCTGATCGGTATTCACCGCGATGCCGATATTGAAATACTTCTTCATGAACAGCTCTTCACCGTTCGGTGCCAGGGATGAATTAAAACGTGGATGTTTTTTCAGTGCATAAACCACGGCCTTGATCAGGAAGGTCAGCGGTGTCAGCTTGGTACCTTGCTTTTCAGCTTCTGCTTTGTTCGAGACGCGGTAAGCTTCCATTTCAGTAATGTCAGCTTCATCAAACTGGGTGACATGTGGAATCGTGACCCAGCTGCGGTGCAAATGCTGGCTACCGAGTTTGTTCAGTCGGGTCAGTGCCAGTGTTTCGACCGGTCCGAACTTGGCAAAATCAACAACCGGGCTTTCAAACAGCGATACGATCTTGCTGGAGGTGCCACTGGCTTGCTCCCCGGACATGACCGCGCGGGTAAATGCGGTGACATCTTCACGGGTGATACGTCCCTTGCGGCCACTGCCGCGTACCCGATCCAGCGGCACACCCAGTTCACGCGCAAATTTGCGGATGGCCGGGCTGGCATGGGCCAGTCCGGAACTACGATAATCACTGCTTTCGTGGATACGGGCCGAACCACCGGTGGCCGGCTCTACACGAGGTGCCGGTTTCGTTTCAGTTTTGGCCGGTGCTGCTGGTGCGGCTGCCGGAGTCTGTGGTGCGGGGGCCGGTGTGCCACCAATTAGTGCATCAATGATTGCAATCGGCTTGCCTTCGGATATCTTGTCACCCGTCTTGACCAGAACTTTTTTAATTGTTCCGGCATAGGGTGAAGGAATATCCATGGTCGCCTTGTCGCTTTCCAGAGAAAGCAACGGTGATTCCAGCTTGACCACATCACCGACCTTCACCAGTACATCGATCACTTCTACCGATTTGAATCCACCGATATCTGGTACCTTGATTTCAATTTCCTTGATTACCGGCGCAACTGCTGCTGCCACAGGGGCAGGCGCAGACACGGCAGCGGGTTTGTCACTCTTTGCCGGCGCCGGTTTTTCCGCAACCGGTGCTGCTGCGGCTGGAGCTGCCACGGTCGCTGATGCTTCCAGTAACAATATCAATGAGCCTTCCGAAACCTTGTCGCCGGTTTTCAGTTTGATTTCCTTCACGGTACCCGCCGCACTGGACGGGATTTCCATGGTGGCCTTGTCACTTTCCAGGCTGATGATCGGATCATCCACCTTGATCTGGTCGCCCGGCTTGACCAGAATTTCAATGACTTCAATATTCTTGAAGTCGCCGATGTCCGGGACCTTGACTTCGATTACCTGTGCCATCAGACAGTTACCGGATTGGGTTTTTCTGGATTGATCTTGTACTTCTTGATCGCCTGGGCCACTTTGCTGGCAGGAATCTTCTTTTCGTCAGCCAGTGTCTTTAATGCAGCCAGTACGATGTAGTAGCGGTTGACTTCAAAATGTTTGCGCAATTTTTGTCGCGTATCGCTGCGACCAAAACCGTCCGTACCCAACACGGTGTATGTACGATCCTGGATGAAGTTACGGATCTGGTCCGCATAGATCTTCATATAGTCGGTTGCAGCAATAACCGGTCCACCAAAATCTTCCAGACATTGTTCGACATAACTGGTTCTGGCTTTCTTGTCAGGATGCATCATGTTCCAGCGTGCCACATCCAGTCCTTCGCGACGCAGTTCATTGAAACTGGTGACGCTCCAGATATCGGCATCAACATCAAAATCTTTCTTCAGTAAATCTGCGGCAGCGATGACTTCGCGGAATATCGTACCTGAGCCGAGTAACTGTACCCGCAGCTTTTTCCTGCCACCCTTGCGGAACAGGTACATGCCTTTTACGATCCCATCGGCACTGCCTTCCGGCATGCCAGGGTGATCATAGTTTTCATTCATTACCGTGATGTAGAAATAAATGTCTTCATTCTTTTTGTACATCCGATCCAGGCCGGCATGAATGATTACCGCCAGTTCATAGGCAAAGGTAGGATCATACGATACGCAGTTCGGGATGGTGGATGCGGCGAGATGACTGTGACCGTCCTGATGTTGCAGACCTTCACCAGCCAGCGTGGTACGACCGGCTGTTCCGCCCAGCAGGAATCCGCGTGAACGCAGATCACCGGCGGCCCAGGCCAGATCACCTATACGCTGGAAGCCGAACATCGAGTAATAGATATAGAACGGGATCATCTGCACGCCATGATATTTATAGGCGGTGGCGGCGGCGATCCAGGAACACATCGAACCTGCCTCATTGATACCTTCTTCCAGGATCTGGCCCTTGATGTCTTCCTTGTAAAACATCACCTGATCACTGTCGACGGGGTTATACAACTGACCTACCGAGGAGTAGATACCCAATTGCCGGAACATACCTTCCATACCGAAGGTCCTGGCCTCGTCAGGAATGATCGGTACGATGTATTTTCCAATCTCCTTGTCCTTAACCAGAATATTGAGAATTCTGACAAAGGCCATTGTGGTCGACATCTCCTTGCCTTCTGTGCTGATGAGCAATTTATCCAGTATGTTGAGATCTGGAACAGTATGCGATGCTGCTTGTGGCCAGCGCACGAACAAGGAGCCTCCGAGTGCATCCTTACGTTCGTTCAGGTATTTCATTTCTGGACTATCAGCGGCTGGTTTGTAAAACGGTGCATCGCTGATCTGGTCATCCGGAATCGGGATATCAAAACGGTCACGGAATGCCTTTAAGGCATCATCACCCATCTTCTTCTGATTATGGGTGATATTTTGTCCTTCACCGGCGATACCCATGCCATAACCTTTAACAGTCTTGGCCAGGATGACAGTGGGTTGGCCCTTGTGCTTGGTCGCTTCTGCGTATGCAGCAAATACCTTGTGTGGATCATGTCCGCCACGATTCAGTTCCCAGATATCGTCATCCGACATATTGGAAACCATGTCGAGCAGTTCCGGGTATTTACCAAAGAAATGTTTACGGATATAGGCTCCGTCTTTTGCCTTGTAAGTCTGGTATTCACCATCAACCACTTCTTCCATGCGTTTAAGCAACAGGCCTTTCGTATCGCGGGCAAACAGCGAATCCCAACGGCTTCCCCAGATGACCTTGATGACATTCCAGCCTGCGCCACGGAACTCACCTTCAAGTTCCTGGATGATCTTGCCGTTACCACGTACCGGCCCGTCCAGTCGCTGCAGATTACAGTTGATGACAAACACGAGGTTGTCGAGTTTCTCTCTGGAGGCCATACCGATGGCACCCAGTGATTCTGGTTCATCCATTTCACCATCACCCATAAACGCCCAGACTTTGCGGTCGGTGGCCGGGGTCAGATCACGGTTTTCCAGATAGCGCATGAAGCGAGCCTGATAGATTGCCATGATCGGGCCAAGTCCCATCGACACCGTCGGGAATTGCCAGAAATCCGGCATCAGCCACGGGTGTGGATAGGAGGAAAGTCCGTTGCCATCGACTTCCTGGCGGAAATTTAGCAGCTGTTTTTCAGTAAGCTGACCATACAGATAGGCACGGGAATACATACCAGGTGCTGAGTGCCCCTGAAAATAGATCAGATCGCCGCCCTGTTCCTTCGTGGGCGCGCGGAAGAAATGGTTGAATCCTACGTCATATAATGTCGCAGAAGAGGCAAAGCTGGCGATATGACCGCCTAGTTCTGTGCTGATTCGGTTGGCCTTAACGACCATCGCCAGTGCATTCCAGCGGATGATCGAACGGATACGCCTTTCCATTGCGTTGTCGCCAGGCGAGCGTTGCTCACGCGCAGGCGGGATTGTGTTCAGATAGGCGGTATTCGCCGTATAGGGTATGTAGGCACCCGATTTGCGTGCCCTGGCTATCAACTGCTCCAGCAGATAATGTGCGCGTTCTACGCCTTCCTGGGCCAGTACGGAGTCCAGTGACTCCAGCCATTCCCTGGTCTCTTGTACATCAACATCTTCATCTTTATCTGACATGTCTACACCATTGTCGATGGAAAAATGATAGTATTAAACGCAAGTTTACCGGTGGTTCAAACAGGATTTAACCTATCGTGTCTTGGTTGTGGTTCTAATCAAGGCGGGCATTTTACCAGAAAAAAAAGACTATGGTCTCGACAACTTATGATTAAATTCGACTTTAAAATCAGGCAAAAACCACTGGCACCTACGACCACCCAGGTCGATAAACTGAAAAACTGGATAGTATTGTTTGCCGAGCCTGCCGCCGCTGCACGTCGACAATCTGAGCCGTTTCCTTACCAGCCCTTATTAACGGTGCGTTTGTCAGGATCAGCGCCACTCAGGGCCGGCTCAGAGGTTTATGTGACCGATTTACCCAATTCGATTGGCTCCCGTGTTGCCTATGCCTGCATCAAGCCGGATATCAAAAGTTTTGAGTTATTAACGCTGGCAAGGAAATTAGTCGCAGTGCACAAAAAACTGCATGCAAGCAGTATTGCCGTGCAAGTGAGCGGTTTTGGTGCGACCGAGCAGCATCGTATTTGTGAAGCGATTGTCGCCGCCGCGGCGTCCGCTTCGGTGGACATGCCGAGTTTCAAAAGCAAGCCGGCCAAAGCAAGCACACTGAATCAGCTGGAAATATACGGGTTAGTGCAAAAGGACAGCTACCGGCGCACATTAGCCGAGGCAGAGGGGAATGCCTTGTGCCGCTGGCTGTCGGTAATGCCGTCCAACAAGCTGACACCGACCGATTATCTGGCCCATATCAAAACCTTGAGTCGGGAAAATGGCTGGAAGCTTGATTTTCTAGATGTGAAAGCACTGCAACGTAAGAAAGCCGGGGCTTTTCTCGCCGTGGCTCAGGGCAGCCCGGTGGCCGATGCCGGTATTGTGCATTTACGCTACACACCACCGGCCAAAAAGTCAGCAAAGCAGAAAGCGCTGGCGTTGGTAGGCAAGGGTATATGCTACGACACCGGAGGCACCAATCTGAAACCGGCCAAGTTCATGTTCGGTATGCACGAGGACATGCAGGGTAGCGCGGTCGCGCTCGGAGTATTGTTGACCTTGACCCGGTTACAGGTAAATTTCCCGGTTGATTGCTGGTTGGCTCTGGCCATGAACCATATCGGTCCGTTGGCGTATAAACCGAATGATGTGGTGACCGCATCCGACGGGACTACCATCGAGATTGTGCACACTGATGCTGAGGGACGCATGGTACTGGCCGATACGCTGGTGATGGCCTCAAATCAAAAACCCTCTTTGCTCATCGATTATGCCACCTTGACCGGTGCCTGTGTTTATTCGGTTGGCACATCCTACAGTGGCGTGTTTACCAATCGTCCGGATTCTATTGCGACACTGATCAAGGCCGGAGTAGAAAGCGGCGAACGTGTCTGGCCTTTCCCGCTGGATGAAGATTATGATGATGGCCTCAAAAGCGAGATTGCCGATGTTAAGCAATGTGCGATGGAAGGCAACGCCGACCACATACTGGCTGCGCGATTTTTGCAGCGTTTCGTCAAACAGGATACGCCATGGGTACACATTGATCTGTCCAGCAGCCGTAACAAGGGCGGTTTGGCGCATATCCCGACGGACACCATCGGATTTGGTATACGCTATACGCTGAATCTGTTAATGGATAATCGTATTGATACATAGTAAACGTAGACAAGGTTTCGGATTTAACAACAACTAGTAAGACAAACCTGAAAGGAGGTTAGTGTGACAATTAAAGTGGGTGACAAAATGCCGGAAGGCGTATTCAAGATCATGAAAGCCGATGGACCCGGTGCCTACAGTTCCAAGGAATTGTTTGCCGGACGCAAAGTCGTGCTGGTGTCAGTACCAGGCGCCTATACTCCGACCTGTTCGAAAAAACATCTACCCGGATTTATTGAAAATGCCGGTGAGCTGAAAAAGAAAGGGATCGATGCAATTGCCTGTATGGCTGTGAATGACGTGTTTGTCATGAGTGCCTGGGGTGAGTCCTGTCAGGCGGGTGACAAGGTGTTATTGCTGGCCGATGGTAACGGTGATTATGCCCGTGCACTCGGGTTGGAGCTGGATGCAACCGGGTTCGGTATGGGTAAACGCGGACAGCGTTTTGCGATGGTAGTGGATAACGGTGTGGTGTCCCAACTGCACGTTGAAGCTCCGGGTGAGTTCAAGGTTAGCTCGGCAGAACACGTGCTCGCAAGTCTTTAAAATTCGACTACATAAGCCACAGAGAGCACAGAGTACACTGAGAATAAAGTTTTTAACCTCTGTGGCCTCTGTGTTCTCGATAATGGCTCCTCGCAGTGCCTATCTTCCACATCGATGTGGTCGTCTGTGGCAAATAATAATAAATTTTTATGCAGGGTTATTACTGAAATAGCAGTATCAGAGCGATCAGCGAGGTTGCCAGCGCGAATACGGCAATATAAGTCAGCACCGATACTTTTCTGAATGTTTGTTGCAGGGTTTCCGCCAGCGATTCATTTTGTCTGGCCAGTTGTTCAATCAGGCGGACCAGTTCGACATCCGACCGGTTGTTTTCGTGCAGTCCCGCTTCGAGCTGTTTGATTTGTTGTTTCAGTCCTTCTATCGTCATTGGTATGCTGTCGGTGACAGGCGGGGTCTTGTCCTCGCGTTCGCGTATCAGTTTCAGCAATTTACCGGCGCCCTGGATAATCATTGGTGCCGTTTTAAGGATGGTGTTCAGGGTCGAGGGAGTCATCATCAGTTTTTTTATCATGGAATCATATCCGGCTCTACCGACATTTAGAGGTCTGTTGCCAGTGCTGGCAGGATAGTGCAAGCACTATCAGGCACTTTATCATGGAATTCCGGTCAGAGTAGATGTCCGGATTTTGTTTGCAGGGTACCGTGTCCGATTACCTGACCTGACCGGAAGATCCTTATCAGGTTTGACCCGAATCATATATTATAGTCGCGGTCACATCGGTAGCCACCAGCAACAACACCGCTACAGACAGGTGGACGTACTCTATTTAAACCAGATAAAGGAATAGACAGATGTCAGTATTGCCAGCAGTACAGAAACTACAGGATTATATTCGTCAGCAAATTATCGGTCAGGAAATCCTGATCAACCGGTTATTACTCGCCTTGCTTGCAGACGGACATTTATTGGTCGAAGGTGCACCGGGTCTGGCCAAGACTCGAGCGATCAAGGTTTTGGGCGAGGGGATACACGGGGATTTCCACCGCGTGCAGTTTACCCCGGATCTGTTACCGGCAGATTTGACCGGTACCGAAATATACCGCCCGCAGGAGGGCACTTTCCATTTCCAGCAAGGGCCATTGTTCCATAACCTGGTGCTGGCCGATGAAATCAATCGTGCTCCCGCCAAGGTACAGTCGGCGTTACTGGAAGCGATGGCTGAACGACAGATCACGGTTGGCAAGGAAACCTATAAATTGCCGGAATTGTTTCTGGTCATGGCCACACAAAACCCGATAGAACAGGAAGGAACCTATCCGTTACCGGAAGCACAGCTGGATCGTTTCCTGCTGCATGTCAGCATCACCTATCCAAAAGCGGACGAGGAAAAAACGATTCTGGAATTGGCACGTACCGAAGCCAGACGTAATTACCGTTTGAACACAGCCAGCTATACGCCTCTTGGTCAGGACGTGATTTTTGCAGCTCGCGAGGAAGTATTGAATGTGCATATGTCGGAACAATTGCAACAATACCTGATCCAGTTGGTACTGGCATCACGTAACCCCGGCGTCTACGGTGCGGATCTGCAGCAATGGATACAATATGGTGGCAGTCCGCGTGCGACCATCACGCTCGACCGTTGCGCCCGTGCACATGCCTGGCTGGCTGGACGCGAGTATGTTATTCCGGAAGATATTCAGGAGCTGGCGTTTGATGTATTGCGACACCGGTTGATCCTGAACTACGAGGCCGAAGCCGACGGCATTACCACGGACAAGGTCATTGCGGAACTGATTGCACGTATTGCTGTTCCCTGATGTCTGTGCGGAAAGTAGCCAAGAACGATGCTGTACAGATCACGGCGGCTGGCATCGTCGGTCTGAACCGTTATTCTGCGCTGATACCGCTTAGCCCCGGACAAATTCTGGCGCGACAGGCGGGTAATTACCAGTCGCCGTTCAAGGGTAGAGGCATGGAGTTTGATGAATCCCGGCTGTATCAGCCTGGTGATGATATCCGCAATATCGACTGGCGTGTGACCGCACGTACTGGCAGAACCCATACCAAACTGTTTCGCGAGGAACGTGAACGTCCGGTATTTTTATGGGTGGATTTACGTGCTCCCATGTTTTTTGCTACTCGTGGACGTTTCAAATCGGTGATGGCTTCACAGATGGCCGGTCTGCTGGCCTGGAGTGCTGTGCATCATGGCGATCGTCTGGGTGGCGTAATCTTTTCTGAAACGGTCAGCCATGAACTGAAACCGCATCGTGGCAAAACCGGAGTCTTGCGATTTATCAACAAGCTGGTGGATCATCCGGCCTGGGACAATCCTTACCAGTCAGATGCAGACAGGTCTGCAATTGGTCGTGAACTGATTCGTTTGCGTCGGGTCACACGACCCGGCAGCAAGATTTTTCTGATCAGTGATTTTCGTCATATGAACGACGCCGACGAAAACCAGATTATCCGTATCAGCCAACATAATGATGTGGTCATGATCTTTATTCGCGATCCGTTGGAGGAAGCCTTGCCCAGAGGCGGCCAGTACCGGCTGAGTGACGGTCGCAAGGAACTGTCGATAGACACGTTCGACCGCAAATACACCGAGGATTACCATAACCGTTACTTGCGTCATTCGGAACGCTTGCAGCGGTTATCGCGCATGAGCAATATTTTCCTGATTAGCTGCAGCACCGCCGAAGAGCCGTTGCAGGTACTTAAAACCGGCATGGCCGCCAACTCAATAAGATGACCGATCCCGCTGACTTAGCCTTGCGCGATGTGCATTTGCCGGGAGAAATCCCGTTCTGGCCCCCTGCGCCAGGCTGGTGGATTATGGCCGCTTTGATCATCGGTACTGCCACACTGGGCTGGTGGTTATATCGGCGCAATACAATCTGGAAATATTCTGCTGCCCGTCTGGCACGCCTGGAGTTACAGACAATCCTCACTGTGTATGCAACTGAAAAAAATCCACTGGCGCTACTGACCAATCTTTCCATTCTGATGCGTCGACTCAGTATCAGTTTGTTTCCACGTACTGAAGTGGCCAGTCTGACCGGTCAGTCCTGGCTGGAGTTTCTGGACAAACAAACCACCCGAAATGATTTCAGTACCGGTGCAGGCAGACTGCTCAGTGAAGCACCGTATCGTCGTGAAGTCAGTATTGAAGAAGCCGATCAGGTTTTGCAACATTGTCAGGCCTGGATCAGCACGGTGACCTCGGCCAAGCCGCGATGATTAATTTTGAATGGCCAATGATGTTGCTGTTCCTGCCCTTGCCGCTACTGGTACGGTATTTCAGCGGCGTCACCACCTCCAATCGTGAAGCGGCCTTGCGTGTGCCGTTTCTGGAAGAGTTCAGTACACAGACGGCCATGAGTACACGCACTATGTCAGTGGCGTGGAAAACCCTGTTGGCGACGATGGCCTGGGCATTACTGGTACTGGCTGTAATGCGACCATTATGGATAGGTGAGTTTATCGAGTTACCAGTAACCGGTCGTGACATGATGATGGTGGTCGATTTATCCGGCAGTATGCAGGAAGAAGATTTTATAATTAATAACCAGCGCGTGGATCGGTTGACTGCACTGAAGTATGTGGCTGGCGATTTTATCGACCGACGTGTGGGTGACCGTATCGGACTGATCCTGTTTGGTGATCGTGCCTATTTGCAGGCACCGTTGACGCTGGATCGTGAAACGGTCAAGACATTGTTATATGAATCGGTAATTGGTCTGGCCGGTCGTGCCACCGCGATTGGTGATGCAATTGGTCTGGCGGTCAAACGCTTGCGTGATCAGAAAAATTCGAATCGTATCCTGATACTTCTGACGGACGGTGCCAACTCTGCCGGTGAGGTCGAGCCGCTGGAAGCTGCGAAACTGGCCGCAAAAGAAGGCCTGAAAATCTACACGATTGGTATCGGTGCTGACGAGATGATCATCGAATCATTCTTTGGTGCACAACGCGTGAATCCATCGGCTGATCTGGACGAAGATGCATTGACCAATATCGCAGAGTTGACCGGTGGCCAGTATTTCCGCGCGCGCGATACCGAGGCGTTGAATAAAATCTATGCGAAGCTGGATGAACTCGAACCGATTGAGCAGGATGTCAAACGTTTCAGACCGATGAAGTCACTGTTCTATTGGCCCTTGTCATTATCTGTATTGCTGACAGCGATCCTGTTGCTAAACCAGTATTTCAGGCGGGTGCAATAATGTTGCCGGAACAGTTTATGTTACTTCGACCCTATTGGCTGCTCGCCTTTATCCCGTTAGCCCTGCTGGTATGGCGTGTGGTGAAAAGCAGTCTGATCAGCCGTAGCTGGGAATCGGTCGTTGACCGCGAGTTACTTCCTTACATACTGGTAGGCAACCAGACAGCAAGAGACTCGCTGCCAGCCGTGTTGCTCGGAGTATGTGGTGCGCTGGCTATATTTGCCTTGGCCGGACCGGTATGGGAAAAACTGCCGCAGCCGGTATTCAGTACCCAGACTGCACTGGTTATAGCACTCGATCTTTCCCGTTCCATGAATGCGGCCGACATCAAACCGAGTCGTCTGGAACGGGCACGCTTCAAAATCACGGATATTTTGGCCAAACGCGCCGAAGGTCAGTCGGCATTACTGGTGTATGCCGGTGATGCATTTGCGGTGACACCACTGACGGATGATGTGGCCACGATTGAATCACAATTAAGTGCACTGACGACCGAAATTATGCCGGTGCAAGGCAATAATACCGATGTTGGAGTAAACCTCGCGCTGGATTTGCTGAAAAAAGGTGGTGCGACCCGTGGCGATATATTATTGATTACTGACGAAGTAGATTTTGATGTGACTTCACCGGCTGTGCAGGCAGTACGCGATGCCGGTTATCGTTTATCTGTGATGGGAGTTGGTACGGCAGAGGGTGCGCCCATACCGAAGGTGGACGGTGGCTTCATGACCGACCCGTCCGGCAATATTGTCGTTCCGGTGCTGGATGACAAACCGATGCAGCGTCTTGCCGATCTGGGGGGCGGCCGCTACTTGCCAATCAGTCAGGACGATACCGATGTTGACAGTCTGGATAATTTCTTTGTATCGGAGATTTCAGAAAAGGATATGGCCGAAACCAAATTTGAAACAGATGTCTGGCGCGAGCAGGGGCCGTGGTTACTGATCGTGTTGCTGCCACTGGCAGCACTGGTGTTCCGTCGTGGCTATCTTATCGTGCTGGTGCTGTTTTGTTTGCCGTATTCTGAACCGTCCCAGGCGTTTGACTGGGGCAATCTCTGGACACGGCAGGATCAGCGTGCCATGCAGGCGCTTGAGAAAGGCGATGCCACCACGGCCGCAGAACTGTTCAGTGATCCGGCCTGGAAAGGGGTAGCGCAGTACCGCGCGGGCAATTACGATGAATCAATAAAGACTCTGCAGGGTCTTGAGCAGACCGAAAATAATTACAATCTGGCCAATGCACTGGCACGCAAAGGTATGTATAAGGAAGCCATTTCCCTGTACGACAAGGTGTTGGAAGCGAACCCAAAGCACGAAGACGCAAAATACAACAAGGAATTGCTGGAAAAGGAAATGGAGCAGCCTGAGCAAAAGCAGGATCCAAACAAACAACAGGATCAGCAAAAGGACGAAGATCAGGACAAGGACGAGAAAAACAAACAACAGAACAAGCAGCAGGACAAGAAAGACCAGCAAGAGCAGGATCAGAACCAGCAGCAACAGGATCAACAACAGCAGGATCAGCAAAAAGAAGACGAAAAGAAAAAGCAGGAAGAGCAGCAACAGCAACAACAGCAGCAGGAACAAAAGTCGGAGCCGAAACAAGAGGAAGACTCCGACAAAAAGGTACCCAAGAGTGAAGAGAAGCAGGCCACTGAGCAATGGTTAAGACGTATCCCTGATGATCCGGGTGGATTGTTGCGCAGAAAATTCCTGTACCAGTATCAACAAAGAGATCATGAGCGAGAAGCAGGAGATAAATCGTGGTAATTCGTTTGATAACCAATACCCTGATGACATTGATTATGCTGACCCTGTTCAGCACGGTCAGTTTTGCCGATGTGAAGGTAAGTGCAGACCGTAACCCGGTAACGCTGGATGAGTCCTTCAAGCTGACCTTTGATGTGACCGGTACCAGCGGTGACGATCCAGACTTTAAGCCACTGGAAAAGGACTTCCAGATCCTGTCTACCAGTCAGAACAGTTATTTCAGTATGCAAAATGGCACGATATCGAGTTCCAAACAATGGACCTTGTTATTGATGGCCACAGCCGCAGGCAAGTTCCAGATTCCTTCCATTAAATTTGGTAATGATCAAAGTCCAGTAGTTGATATCGAAGTAAAGGAAGAATCATCTGTCAACGATGTCAGTGGATCAAAAGATGAATATGTGTTTCTGGAGGCCACCGCGTCTAGCACCAATCCGTATGTACAGTCACAGGTGTTGTACAAATTAAAACTGCTCCGTTCAGTCAATCTGGGCAAGGCACAGCTCAGCGATCCGGAAGTGACCAAGGGTACGGCGGTTATCGACAGGCTTGATGAAGATCAGACCTACGAATCAGTTATCAATGGCAAAACCTGGCAGGTGATCGAGCGCAATTTCGCCATCTACCCACAATCCAGTGGTACTGTCACAATCAGTCCGGTCAAGTTTATGGGGCAGGTCAGTGGCAACTCCTATGGGTATGATCCGTTTGGTCCGGCACCGCGTACCATTATTCGCCGTTCTGCCGAAATTGTACTGGATGTACGGGCAATACCGGCTGCCTTTACCGGTACGCACTGGCTGCCAGCCGAAAACCTGAATATCGCCGAGCAGTGGAGCACCGATCCGTCCAAACTGAAAAAGGGCGAGCCGGTGACGCGCACTCTGACCATGAATGCAACCGGGTTGACCGCCAGTCAATTACCCGAGTTGCCAGCGTGGAACCAGTCGGATTTGAAATACTATCCGGATCAACCGGTACTGAACGATGACAAAAAATCTACCGGTATCACCGGCACGCGTAGTGAAAAGGCCGCGATCATTCCCAACCAGCCCGGCAGTTTTGTATTGCCTGAAGTGTCTATCCCCTGGTGGAACACCAAAACCGATAAGCTCGAATTTGCAGTGGTGCCAGAGCACACACTGCAGGTAGAGTCGGATGCCGCCAATGCGAATGCGCCGGTGAACATACCGTCCCAAGCTGCGCAACAACCCACCGTGATCGCGTCAGAGGCCAAGTCGGCAACAACACCGGTTGCGCCGGAAGCAAGTGTGCCTGTTCCAGTACCGCAACATAATTACTGGATAACCATTAGTGCCGCGTTATTTATTTTGTGGGTGACGACATTGTTCATCTGGTGGCAGAAAACCCGGGGTGTAGCGGCGGCACCGATTTCACTGACCGGAAACAAGGGCCGTATCTCGCATGCTGCCAAACAGGTACTCGATGCGTGCAAACGCAATGATGCACAACAGGTCAGATTACAGTTGCTGCAATGGGGTCAGCTGGTCTGGTTTGATAAACCACCAGTCAGTCTGGGTGATATCAGTCATCGTTGCAGCAGTGCAATGGCAGAACAAATCCGTATTCTCAATGATGCACTCTACAGCCCGGGAGGTAAGGACTGGTCTGGTAATGATCTTGCCAAGGTGTTTAGTAATGAATCCACGCCAGCAACCAACACGCCTGCGGCAGTGAATCAGGGCAAGCTGGAGCCGTTGTATCGGTTGTGAGGAATGAGGAGTGAGGAGTGAAGGGTAAGTTGTGAGGGGTGAGGAGTGAGGCGTGAGGGTATCTCGTAGGGGCACAGCATGCTGTGCCCTTGTAGATTAAATCAGGTCTTGTACACAGCATAGGCCAGCATGGCCCACGCCAGGATAAAGCAGACACCACCGATCGGTGTAATCGCGCCGAGCCAGCGCAGGCCAGTTACGGCTAACACATACAGACTGCCGGAGAAGAGAATAATCCCGGCGAACATCAGCCAGCCGGACCATTTGATTTGCATGGACGCGGGCAGTTGGGTTGCAATCAATCCGACGACCAGTAAACCCAGTGCATGATAGAAATGGTATTGCACGCCGGTGCTGAATACGGCGAGCATGTCAGCCGTAAGAATTTTTTTCAATCCATGTGCTCCGAACGCACCCAGCATCACCGCCAGCATCGCGTTGAGACTGCCGAGCAACAGGAACATTCTGGAAATCTCCGGCATCATCGCTTGTGCCTTAATCGCTTGCCAGACCAGAAGTTTTCAATCTGCACATACATGAATGAGGCGGTCATCGCAATCAACACCAGTCCGGTCAGCACTTCCAGTCCGGCAGTAAAGCGCATTTGTCCAAGCGGAACCATGTCGCCGTAACCGAGTGAGGTATAGGTGACAAATGAAAAATAGATGTTGTCCATAAAGTTTAATTCGTGCATGTATTGGATAGAGCCAAGCGAACCTTGCAGTTGCAACAAATAATAGACGATGCCAAATACCCATACTTCAACAATGTGTGCCATCAACACACCAATCAGGCCCAGCGCAACACGAAACCGGTGCGCAATCCGTAGATGGGGGAGAAAGATGGAAAGCTGCAACAATACTTCATAGTGAATCAGAATGACGATTCCGATGGTGAGCGTATTGATTAGATAAATTGCAAACATGTTTCGCTCAGTCTGATACTCACGCGACAGTGGTGATCCGAATTATGTTTGTATCCCTACCATTGAGCAAGGTGAATTCGCTCAAATGTGTTTGTTTTGCATGTACTCAACAACATGCGCGGTTATACCTCTGGCCAGCTCCTGTTCACCCATAAATACCGTGCCCAGATTTTCCTGTTCAAACAGGGTCGAATCTTCTTCGTTATGTGTCCGTAGCACAATGGCAATTTTGGGATTCAGCATGCGCGCAATTTCGACCATTCTGCGCACATTAACCGTATCCGGGATGGCGATCACCAGCATCGCGGCTCTGGCGATATGGGCCTGAATTAATACCTCGGGTGTGGACGAGTCTCCACTGATGGCAGGCTGTCCTAGTTTGCGCAATCTATCCACAATTTCACGGTTCTGTTCAGCAACCACATAAGATATGCCATGTTCACGCAGGGTTTGACCAATGCGTTTGCCGACGCGACCATAACCTACCAGTACAATCTGCCCGGTTAATAAACTCAAATCTGTCGACATCGGCAATTGTGCCAGCGGGTCGTCACTTAATTCGAGTTTGCGGGCAAGCGCAGAATTGGCCCGTATCCATTTTTGCAGTGGTTCGACTGCGGCAAACAGCAACGGATTGGCGGCAATGGTAATTATTGCGCCGGCCAAAACCAGACTTTGTCCCTCAACCGGCATTAGACCCAGCGAGACACCGAGCCCTGCAAGGATAAAAGAGAATTCACCAATCTGAGCCAGGCTGGCACCGACCGTCAATGCCGTATTGAGTGGATAGCGAAACGTGAGTACCAGAACAATGGCCGCAATGGTTTTGCCCAGCATGATAATTGAAATAACAGCGAGCAGCTTTCCCGGTTGTTCCCAGAGCACAGCGGGTTCAAACAACATACCAACCGATACAAAGAATAGCACGGCGAACGCATCACGTAATGGCAAGGACTCATCCGCGGCGCGATGACTCAATTCAGATTCACGCATCATCATGCCGGCAAAGAAAGCACCCAGTGCAAACGACACATCAAACAGTTTCGCCGCACCAAAGGCGACGCTGACTGCAACGGCCACCACACTGAGAGTAAATAATTCTCGCGAACCGGTACGGGCAACACGCCATAACAAGCCGGGCAACACCCGACGCCCCACGACCAGCATTAATACGATAAAGGTGATTACCTTGGCCAGTGTAATTCCGAGTGCCTGTACTATCTGCGTGGCAGAATGTTGTTCCAGAGTAGAACTGGACGGTGCGAGTACCTCTGCCAGTGCCGGCAATAATACCAGTACCAGCACCATGACCAGATCCTCAACGATGAGCCAGCCAATCGCGATTCGTCCATTGATTGACTTGAGCAAGCCTTTGGCTTCCAGCGCTTTCAACAGTACAACAGTACTGGCAACCGACAGACACAATCCAAATACCAGAGATGCGCCCAGATCCCATCCCCACCAGATAGCCGTGGTGAATCCGAGCGCGACGGCCACCATGATCTGCACAATGGCACCGGGTACAGCGATCCGTTTAACTTCCATCAGATCATCCAGCGAAAAATGCAGGCCGACTCCGAACATCAGTAACATCACACCAATTTCCGCCAGCTGTCCTGCCAAATCGACATCCGCAACAAATCCGGGTGTGGATGGACCAAGTAGTATTCCGGCGACCAGATACCCAACCAGTGGCGGCATGTGCAATCGTATGGCGATATAACCGAATATCAGGGCCAGCCCGAATCCGGACGCAATGGTAGCGATCAGTGTTACATCATGTGGCATAACGAGACCTGTTGGCGTATAGACATGATCATTATTATCTGAGTGTACAGGCTGTACAATGCGCTGAAAAGAAACGAACGAATGTATAGCTGTTGGCAGTAATAAACAGTTTCATTGATGCATACTGCAGAGTTGTGTACCTTGTTGCCCGAATCAGGAACGAATTTGATGAAAACCATTCCACTGACAATGCTGCGACATCCGGTCCATTTGCTTTCGCTCGGTTTTGGCAGCGGTTGTGCACCCAAGGCACCTGGCACCATGGGTACACTGGTCGGTGTGTTGTTGTACCTGCCGATGCAACTTCTGGCCTGGCCCTACTATCTGGCCTTGTTGTTGCTCTTGATTGGTGCCGGTATCTGGTTATGTGGTCAGACCGCCAAGGCACTCGGCGTGCACGATCATCCCGGTATCGTCTGGGACGAAATTACCGGGTATTTACTCACGATGCTGGCTGCCCCGAAAGGAGTGTTGTGGATCATTCTGGGGTTTGTCCTGTTCAGATTGTTCGATATCTGGAAACCCTGGCCCATCCGATTACTCGATAAACAGCTCAAAGGTGGCTTCGGCGTGATGGCGGATGACCTGCTGGCGGCTATTTTCAGCTTGACTATTATCCAGATAATCGCTTATACATTATAGAGATACAACACAAAGCAAGATTTAATATTAAATTGAAAACCCAGGCACCACATCGTTCAGTCTGCCATCACCTGTTGATACTGGTGCTGATTGCCTTAGTGCCTATAGGCAGTGCCGATGCGGATGTCTATAAATTAGTTGATAAATTTGGCCGGGTCACGCTGACCGACAAGCCAAAAGGCGAGGGCTATAAACGGCTGGTCCAGACCTGGAAAGGCTGGGAAGAAGCGAAGAGTTCAATCGCACTACGGGACTTCTACAAGAACAAGGCATTGCATACCGCCATTATAGATGAGTATGCAAAACGCTATGGCCTGCCTGCACCCCTGTTACACGCGGTCATCTCGGCAGAATCCGCCTACGATGCGAATGCCTTATCCCGTGCCGGCGCTGTGGGCCTGATGCAGCTGATGCCGGATACCGCGAAGCGATACGGTGTGGCCAATCGCCGCAATCCGTCTGACAATATCGATGGTGGTACACGGTATTTGCGCGATTTGTTGATCATGTTCAATAATAATCTGCAACTGGCGCTCGCCGCTTATAACGCGGGCGAGAATGCGGTGAAGAAACATGGCAACGCCATTCCTCCGTATCCTGAAACCCGCAATTACGTTAACAAGGTCATCCAGTTCTACAAGAAATATAAGGAAACATCGTGAGGAGTGAGGCGTGAGGCGTGAGGAGTAAAGACGCTTAATTAAATGGAGGTTTTATGGCAAGGAAGCATCACATGCTGGATGCATGGAAAAAGTCTATTCACCCCTCACTTGCTTCACCTTCTCTTCCCAGCGTTGCAGAGCCAGTTCGTAATAGTCATGAATACACGGCTCACAGCCGCGACCACAGCATTCCTTCGGGTCGGGCGGTTCGGGGGGAGGTGGCAGGACGGAGCCGGTTGGCTCCGTCACGGTTGCCGGTTTTTTACTCGTCAGTGACACAACCTTCGGACGCGTTCTTGACTGTCTTGATGTATTTATGCAGCGTGCCGCGTGTGGCCTTGTACGGTGGCATTTTCCATTCAGCCTTGCGTTTACTCAGTTCCGCATCGCTCAGTTCCACACTGATCACATTCTTCACTGCATCAATATTGATCTTGTCGCCATTGCGTATCAGGCCAATCGGTCCGCCTTCCTGCGCTTCGGGTACCACATGACCGATAATGAAACCGTGTGAACCACCGGAGAAACGTCCGTCGGTGATCATCGCCACATCGTTGCCCAGTCCCGCGCCCATGATCGCCGAGGTCGGTGTCAGCATTTCCGGCATACCGGGGCCGCCTTTCGGGCCTTCGTAACGAATCACGACCACATCACCTTTATTAATGCGTTTCTGTTCGAGCGCACGCAACATGTCTTCTTCCGAATCAAATACATTTGCCGGGCCGGAAAACTGCTCGCCTTCCTTGCCGGTGATTTTCGCCACCGATCCACCCGGCGCCAGATTGCCCTTGAGGATACGGATATGTCCGGTTTTCTTGATCGGATTTTCAAGCGGATGAATGATGTCCTGTCCGGGAGTCAGGCCGGGCAGTTCTGCCAGGTTTTCGCGGATGGTCTTGCCGGTCACGGTCATGCAGTCACCGTTGATGCGACCATGCTCCAGCAGGTATTTCATCACCGCGGGCAGGCCGCCGATGTTCTGTAAATCTTCCATCACGTATTTTCCGCTTGGTTTGAAATCTGCGAGTACTGGCGTGCGATCCGTCACCGCTTCAAAATCTTCAATGGTCAGATTGATGTTCGCGGCGCGTGCCATCGCAATCAGATGCAATACTGCATTGGTTGAGCCGCCGAGTATCGTCACCACGACCATTGCATTTTCAAACGCGGCTCGCGTCATGATGTCGCGTGGTTTTAAATCCAGTTCCAGCAGTTTCTTGATCGCCGCTCCCGCATTAAAACATTCTTCCAGTTTGCGTTTGTCCACCGCCGGGGTAGAAGCGCTGTATGGCAGTGACATGCCGAGTGCTTCAATAGCAGAGGCCATTGTGTTCGCGGTATACATACCGCCGCAGGCACCGGCGCCGGGACAGGATTTCTTGATGATATCAATACGCGCCTTGTCGTCGATGCTGCCAGAGAGGAACTGGCCATAACTCTGGAACGCGGAGATGATGTCGATCTTCTGGCCATCACGTATACCGGGTTTGATCGTACCGCCATATACCATTAATGAAGGACGGTTCAACCGGGCCATCGCCATCAGCGTACCGGGCATGTTCTTGTCGCAACCGGGAATCGAGATGTTGGCGTCATACCATTGCGCACCCATCACTGTTTCAATCGAGTCGGCAATCAGATCGCGTGACTGCAACGAGTAGCTCATGCCGTCGGTGCCCATCGAAATACCATCGCTGACGCCGATGGTGTTAAAGCGCATACCGATCAATCCGGCGGCACTGACGCCGGCTTTTACTTGCTCGGCCAACCCTAGCAAATGCATATTGCAGGTATTGCCCTCATACCAGATGCTGGAAATCCCGACCTGCGGTTTATCCATGTCTTTTTCGGTCATGCCGGTGCCATACAGCATGGCTTGCGAGGCACCCTGCGACTTGGCCTGGGTAATGGTGGCGCTGAATTTGTTCGTTTTCGTAGTCATTTCTGTACCAAACTGTGGGTTATAGCGATAAAGGTACGCTAGAATACAACAGAGAGGGATGACTGTCAGCGATTGAAGGTGCAGGTAGTACGCCTGTTTACTATTATTAGTGAAAAAGGTGTGCCTGTGGCACGGCTGATTCTACTGGATTCTGGCGTGCGCCAGAATGACGACGGGGTTTCGGGAAGATTCTACTACTCTCGTCATACTGGCGAATGCCAGTATCCAGTAAAACAAGAACCATCCGCTGTACGGGCGGACATTAAGGTATTACAGACCAAGGCACTACCAGAGCAAAGATCGACTCGATGAACAAAAAAATCCCCGCATTCAGGGAACAATTAACCCGACTGATCGCATTACCGTCGGTCAGCAGCACCGATCCGGCAATCGACATGAGCAATCGACCGGTCGTGGATCAGCTCGCCAGTTGGTTGAGTGACACCGGTTTTTCGGTTGAAATCCTTGACGTCAGCGAGAATCCTGCCAAGGCGAATCTGATTGCGGTTGCTGGCAAAGGCGAGGGTGGGCTGGTGTTGTCCGGCCATACCGATACCGTGCCATTTGATACGTTCGGCTGGCAGTCAGACCCGTTCAAACTGACCGAAGTGGACCATCGCTTGTACGGTCTCGGTGTGTCCGATATGAAATGTTTCTTTCCGATCGTACTCGATGTGATCCGTGAGATTGATCTGAAAACGTTAAAGCGACCTTTATATATACTCGCCACCTGTGATGAAGAGAGCACAATGTCCGGAGCACGTTCGCTGGTTGCTGCGCATCGTGCCCTGGGCCGGTATGCGCTCATTGGTGAGCCGACCGGATTAAAACCGGTCACGATGCACAAGGGCGTATTTTTTGAGAGCATCCATTTGATTGGCCGCGCCGGACACGCCAGCGACCCCTCGCTGGGACGCAGTGCACTCGAAGGCATGAACGCGGTGATAAACAAGCTGAGCCGATGGCGCAGTGAATTACAAAAAGCACATACGAACCCGGCATTTTCAGTACCGGTGCCGACACTGAATTTTGGCAGTATCCACGGTGGCGATAATCCGAATCGCATATGCGGCCAATGTGAAATGAAGATCGATATCCGCTTTTTGCCGGGCATGGACATGGCGGATCTGCGGGCAGACATCCGGCGCACGGTTCTGGAAACCATCGACGGACTCGACCTGATTGTCGAATTTGACCCTGTACCCACAGGATTACCGGCCATGCACACGGCTGCCGATTCAGATATAGTCAGAACCGCGGAACGGCTGGCGGGTGAACCGGCAGGTACGGTAGGCTTTGGTACCGAAGGCCCGTATTTGAACGCATTGGGCATGGATACAGTGGTGCTGGGCCCCGGAGATATTGACGTAGCACATCAGGCTAATGAATACTTGGCCCTGGACAGGATCGTTCCGATGAAAAACATTGTCCGGGAAATGATCAGACACTTTTGCATGTGAACATATGACAGAGAATAACCCACAATTTGCACAATGGTTCCGCTCCGCCTCGCCGTATATCCGGCTGCACCGCGGCAAGACCTTTGTCATACACATTGAAGACGAGGCGATTAATGCCGAGTCGTTCAACGAACTCGTCCACGACTTGGCCTTGCTGAACAGTCTGCAGATCCGGCTGGTGCTCGTCTACAGCACGCGACACTCGATTGAAGGCCGGTTGAAGGAAAACAAAATCAGGCTGCATTACCACAAGGGTGTACGCATCACCGATGCGGAGACGCTCGAGTTTGTGAAAGATGCCGCAGGCAAGTTACGTATTGAAATCGAATCCGGTTTGTCGATGGGGTTAGGTAACACGCCGATGTCAGAAGCGGAAGTGGTCGTCACGTCTGGAAACTTCGTGCGGGCCAAACCGCTCGGCATCATTGATGGCGTAGATCATCAGTTCACTGGCGCGGTACGTAGCGTGCAGGTGAAGGCGATCAACTCCAAGCTGGATGCAAACGAGATTGTGCTGATCCCGCCGATTGGTTATTCGATCACTGGCGAAGCGTTCAATCTGGAAGCAAAAGCACTGGCGGCCGAAGTGGCGATTGCACTGAAAGCCGAAAAACTGATTTACCTGATGGAAGCACCGGCATTGAAAGATGCAAATGAACAGGTGGTCAAGCAATTAACCAGGTTAGAGGCCGAACAACTGCTGAAATCTGATTACGCCGATGCCGGACGGCTGCATGCAACACTGAATCTGGCCACACAAGCCTGTGCGGCTGGCGTGCAACGTGTGCATCTGGTGGATCGATCGGTTGAAGGCGCGATTGTCAGGGAACTGTTCTCCCGCGATGGCGTTGGCACCATGATTAGTAGCACCTCGTATGATGCGTTGAGGCAGGCCACCATTCATGATATCCCCGGTATCATGGAACTGATCACGCCACTGGAAAAGCAGGGCATCCTGATCCACCGGTCACGGGAAAAGCTCGAACTCGAAATCGACAATTACACGGTGATGCTGCGCGACGATGTGATCATCGGCTGCGGATCGCTGTTTGTGTTCACCAAGGAAAAGGCCGCCGAGATCGCGTGCCTCGCCATCCACCCGGATTACCACAACTCAGGCCGGGGCGAACAGCTCTATCTGACACTGGTGCAGAACGCGAAAAAGGCAAAGATAAAACGAATCTTCGTGCTGACCACGCACACGATGCACTGGTTCCAGGAACTGGGCTTCAAGGAATCCACGCTGGACGAACTGCCAGTGGAGAAGAAGAGTTTGTATAACTACCAAAGGAAGTCGAAGATTTTGGTGAGGGATGTTTGAATCGGTATGGAACGGTTATCCAGATGTTTTGAAGATTACCGAGCTAGGCTGACTTGGTATATTATTAAATTAACGAGACACGTCGAAATTTCGTTAGCAACTAGTTAGTTGCCATGTTCCTCGATTCCGGCAAATAGAACGCATTGCACGGCGTAAACTACTGTACATGCATCAGGCAATCGTTCTTGGTGATTTGCGCTCACCGCCAGGTAATAGATTGGAGTTATTAAAAGGTGATCGCAAAGGTCAATATAGCATCAGGATCAACGACCAGTGGCGTATCTGTTTTCGCAGGGAAGACAATGAGGCCCGTGATGTGGAAATAGTGGATTATCATTAGGTGAAGCTATGAGAAAACGTCTGGAACCAATACATCCAGGAGAAATACTGCTAGAGGAATTCATGAAGCCTGCGGGTATCAGCATCAACCGTCTGGCACGGGATATTGTCGTACCGCCCGGACGTATCAGCGAGATCGTGAACGGCAAACGCAGTGTCAGTGCTGATACCGCGCTGAGGCTGGGGCGCTATTTTTCAGTTACACCAGAAACCTGGCTGGGTTTGCAGGCAGACTATGACTTGCGTGTGGCAAGAAAGGCAATCGGCGCTGAAGTTGAACGACGCATACAACCTGTGGCGGCGTAAAAAAAAGGGGTCAAAACCCTTATCTGTATGACTGGCAACGACAAAGAAATAACGCACAGAGTAACAATTCATAGTAATGATAGATGTAGATTAAATTAATTGTTACTCTGACTCTCGTTGGCTTTGGAATGCTTAAACATTGTCATGGGGGAGCAGTGATGGGAAACGTCCGCATTATTTTCATATTCCTTTTGTTATCACCGATTTATATACACGCACAGGTAAATAAAGTTCTTCCTGCAGAAAGTCGGAATATGCAACTGGTCGGGGTCAGTGATCTGCAAGGACGTCCCGCCTATCAACCGGTGATACACCAGCAAGCCAAGCGTTGGATAGCCTATATCGGTTTGCATGAGGGCAGCGAGATAAACCCCCTCAATGGTCAAATAGAAGGGAACGGGACAATAGCGGTTGATGTGACTGACCCGCAGCATCCACATATTCTAGCCCATATACCCGGTGACTATCTGGATCCGGGCAAGGACAGCGAGGCGCAGTTTGTCCGGGTCTGCGATATTGCCAATGGGACATACCTGTTGCGTGATGCTGCGTCCCGTACCCGCCATGAACTCTGGAATGTCACGGATCCGGCCCATCCTGAATTTGTAAATATCATTGTGGATGGGTTAAAGGGTACGCATAAGAACTGGTGGGAATGCGATACCGGCATAGCTTACCTGGTATCGCAGGATCCGACATGGCGAAGACGACCTATCAAGATTTATGATCTGAGTGACCCGGTACACCCCCGTTTTATTCGTGACTTCGGTCTTGATGGTCAGCAGCCAGGTTCCGGGATGGAACCAGCGCCGGGCCCGATACATGGACCGATTTCTTACCAGGGGCGGGTCTATTTCGCCTATGGCAGCTCAAGTATGGGCACGATACAGATAGTGGACCGCGAAAAACTGCTTAATGGTAATCCTGAGCCGACCCCTGTAAACCTGCTGTCGCCACAGATCGGACGCCTCGATATGCCGCGTATCTGGGGCGCGCATACCACCTATCCGATGTTAGGGGTTCACGTTAAGGAGTTTGAAAAGGATGCTGTAGGCAGCGTGAAAGATATTTTAGTGGTCACCTCGGAGACACCACGGGAGGACTGCAGGAATGCACGTGCCCCCCTGTTTTTGCTCGATATTAGCGAACCACAATATCCGTTTCCGATAGCGAATTTTCTGGTACCAGAGCAGTCGGGAAATTTCTGTGCACGCGGCGGACGTTTCGGCCCGCATTCGATACAGGAGTCATTTACGCCACTCTTTTATGGAAAAATGGTGATGGTTTCCTATTTTAATGCCGGCGTGCGCGCAGTGGATGTGCGCGATCCATTCCATCCAGTGGAGGCGGGTTTTTATATCCCCGCTATCACCGAGAGGACCAAGCCGATTTGTTACGAGGAACAGGGCAAGCAGATTTGCTCAACCGTGATACAGACCAATAATGTGGAAGTAGATGAACGTGGATACATTTATATAGTGGACCGTTCCGGCACGGGTATGCATATACTGGAGTTGACTGGTGATGCGAGGGCTGTGCTCGAATCAGAGTGAATCCGACTCAACTTCGGGTCGGATCACAGTATATCAAGCAACTTGAAATAGCATTTTGGGATCGTGAGCAGCGATAAGCAATAAGGTTCTGGCCGCACCAGACGGGGCGCGTCTGCCTTGTTCCCAGTCCTGCAAGGTACGCACTGAAACTCCCAGAAGTTCAGCGAATCGTGTCTGGGATAAACCGGTTTTCTAATGCCGTATGTATGTAAATTACAGTGTTTAGCCTTGTGGGTAAAAACATTCATCAGGAATATTCCCGTTTATTTAGAAGTTTCCGCACAATTGTATTTGTATGATGAGGGATGTGGCATACGTAAAGGGACAATTTATTTAATTGCCTGGACGGCTATTTGAAGTGGATAGAATGACTGCTAATCGTAAAGAAGAGGGGAAAGCCCATGTCGCTTTTCTAGTTATTGGAAAATTGCTTCAATCGTTCATTGATCGACGGAATCTGTGCACGTACAAATGCGTCAGTGAGATGTTGACTATCGCGAAAGACGACCAGTCCTTCCTTACTCATCGCATTACAGTTTCCATCAGGGCAAACCAGATCATTCAGATTGAGTAAATGGATATTTGTAAATCGACTGGCGGCCTGTTCGAGATAGTGTCTGACGAGTTCGGTTTCTTGCATACGATCCTTTGCCTGGCAAGCTAACGGATCAATGTTACCATCTGGCGTCAGGTTGCGTGACACGCAGCCAGGACCATCAAAGCCCAGGTTGGGCGTGCCTGGAATCACCAGAACTTGTCCTGCTACCTTACTCATACGTTCAAATATTCTGGAACTGCCTTCTACCCATTGGGTTTCGCTGAATCCATAAGTTGATGCGCTGCCGATGAACAATAAATCCGGTTTTATTTTGTCTAGTGCATCCAGCACTCCGTTGCGCCAGTCCGTGCATACCTTGTAAATCTGGTTAATATTAGGATAAAAGTAGTCTTCATCCACTAATGGGCACGAGGATTTTGTCAAAACAATGATGCGCCAGTCCGGTTCCTTGTATATTTCAGGCAGAATGGAAAACCACTGTGCTCCATGACTATCTCCTATCAACATAACTGTTTTAGGCGCATGTTCCGATCCGAAGACACAGGGTTCCACCCGCGCATTAAATATCCAGTCATCACACTTCATTTTGTATATCACTGGAACATCAGTCCGCGGCGGGTTGCCTGGTTCAGTTTGTGGCAGTATGCGCAGGCCAAAATATATGCTGGTAGTGACAACAGTCATAATCAAAAGACTCGTCAGCAAGATGAGTCTCGGATTGGTTTACTAAAACGCCCTTTCCAGAAGGGTAGTTCTATAAACCGGTATGACAAGATAGCAACCATCATGATTAATAGGAGTAAATACAGGGTGAGTACAGTCTGGCCCTGTAATCCGAGCGCAAACCCGATAACAAAAATTGGCCAGTGCCAGAGATAGAGGGAATAGGAACGGTCGCCTACCCAGACCGATATTGGATGCGCAAGGAGATTTCGGTAACCTTCATACTGCTGATGACCTGAAGCGATAACCAACGCAGCCCCAATCGATGGTATGAGCGCCCAATAGCCCGGATAAGCAAGGCGAGTATGCATACTCGCCGCACTTACGAAAATCAGGACTAGCCCGGCAACATGAAATATTCTGCCGAGACGAGTGTTCGAATCACGGGCTGCCTGGCTATGAGAGTGGAACAACAGAAACACCAGTGCCCCAAGTGAAAACTGCCAGATACGCGCAGGCATCATATAAAACGCCCACTGTGGAAGTATTCGTGTCCAGTAGAGTGACAGCGCAAAACTCATAAGGCAAAGAATGCCAATTCCATAATATATAAACTTGCTACTATTCAGGCTGTTGGTTTGTAGCCTCTTGTGGAACAGATTTAGTGACACCATCACTGCAGGCCAAACTAAGTAAAACTGTTCCTCTACACCGAGAGACCAGGTGTGCAGGAATAAATCCCGTCTAGCCAGTTCATCAAAATAACCCAGTGTGACAAATACAAAATAAAAGTTACTGGTCCAGGTGGCAGCATAGGGTCCTGAGTTCAGCTGTTTACCCGCTTCATATCCAGACAACAGCCACACTGCGGCAAGTGAGATCACGCAGATCATCAAGATCAATGCCGGTAACAAACGTTTAAGCCGCTTCGCATAAAAGCGCAGGAAGTTGATCTGTCCTGTCTGCGCGTGTGCATGTAATAACTGGGCGGTAATCAGATATCCGGAAATGACAAAAAACACATCAACGCCAATAAACCCACCCGATACAATCTCCAGGCCAGAATGGGCGAAAATAACCAACAACACTGCAATAGCCCTCAGTCCTTGTAGGTCAGGCCTGAAAGTCAGCGATTGAAATGTTGGGTTTCGCATCATGGTTTTCATCTATATGAGAATCAGATTACGGTATTTCAGGCGATTTGTAATTACACTCACTGCGACCGATATAAGGGCAGAGTGATGCCCCTGATTTATTGGGTGCTTTTAAATCAGCGAAAATATCGCTAGAAAGGAGTATCGAATTACAGGGACACTTTACTTAATGATCCGAATTCGCAAGCAGCCTGGTACAACCTGGAGCCAGTCTCGCCTGATGAAGCCAAGGCGGGGGCGGCAGGCCTGTAACTTTGCACCTCTTTCAACTTATACCCGTATTGCATACAATGGGTTACATCCTGTCCTGTAGATATTCCTATAATGAAAATCTGTCAGTTTCTTTTTTACTGTTTTCTGCTGTTACTCACCCAGACGCCGGTTCACGCCCAGCAGGCGCAACCCGGCATTGAGCAACTGCTCAAGGAAACGTTTCTGGATGATTATTACTCCAATGTGGTTTATGGCTATCAGATTGTCACTAATACCCAGCAACACGCCAGTCGGTATGTGGGCAATAAGCTCAATTGCAGTAACTGCCATTTGCAGGCCGGTACACAAAAAGAAGCCTTGCCTCTGAACGTGGCCGGGATGTATCCAAAATGGCGGGCCAAGAATGGGCAGCGTAATGGTATCGGCTTGCGTATCCGGGAGTGCTTCCTCTACAGCATGGATGGAATCATGCCGCCCGAAGATGCGCCGGAGGTGCTGGCCGTGGCTGCGTATCTAAGTTATTTGTCCCAGGGACAGGTAATGGGAGCAGAACCGGAAGGGCGCGGAGTGCCCACCTTGCCGGATACCGGATATGACCCCAATCCAGCGAACGGTCGGTCTGTCTATCAGGATAACTGTGCCAGTTGCCATGGCCAGCAGGGCGAAGGGGCAGCCGGCATACCGGCGGTATGGGGACTGGATTCATATAACAAGGGTGCCGGCATGAGTCGTGTCGACATGGCGGCCGGTTTTATCTGGGCCAATATGCCTCTGGGCAAGGGGAAATCATTAAGCCACCAGCAGGCGCTCGATGTTGCGGCGTATCTGAATCTGCAAATACGTCCTTCGGACCCAAGAAACAGTAAATTCTTCAAGTTGCTGGAACATCTGATCGATTGATTGCAAAACTCATCAAGGAGGCAATACCTTCGTTTGCCTGGATCAACCAGTCTGGCAAATGGCGCACGGAGGTATTTGCAGGATTCGTGGGGGCCATACTGGTCATACCCCAGGGTATTACCTACGCTTATCTTGCCGGTCTGCAACCGGAGCACGGATTGTATTGCGCCATATTTGTTACGTTGTTTTCCAGCTTGCTTGGCACCTCTTCAATGATCAGTGGTCCCAATACCGCCGTGGCGATTCTAATTGGAATTGCGGTGTTGCCACTGGCCGGACGCGGCAGTCCGATGTATATCGATTTCGTATTCCTGCTTTGCATGATGGTTGGATTGGTGCAGTTATTATTCTGGCTGTCCCGCGGATCGCGAATTTTTCAATACCTGTCTCCGGCGGCAATCTCAGGCATTTCTGCGGGCGCCGGATTTCTGATCCTTCTGGCCTCACTGGACAGCGTGTTGGGTCTATCAACATTCAATACCACGTTCTTTTATGAAAAGCTGTATGTCATTTTCAGCGATGCCCCCGATCTGGTAAATCCGTACAGTATGGCGATTGGTATTACCACAATTGCAGGTGGTTATATTGGACGCTATTTTTCTCAACGGTATTTCATCATCATTGCCATTATCACCGGTTACCTTTGCGGCTTGCTGGTTGCGTTTATCTGGCCACAACCGGTTACCGAGCTGGAGTATCTGGGGCGTATGCCGTTGCAGTGGTTACCGTTTGCCATTCCGGCCATCAATTCCGACTATCTGATGAGCAGTATTTCGCTGATACCGTATGCCATTATCATTGCGTTTGTCAGTCTCGCCCAGTCACTGGTGATTGTGAGAGAACTTAAAATGGAAACGGATCAGGATATTGATCTCGATAAGGAAGTGTATGCGCAGGGCGTAGCCAATTTCCTGGCACCCTTTTTTTCCGGCTTTGTCGGTTCCGGCAGTTTTAACCGCACCCGGGCAAACCAGAGTCTGGGGGCCACCACGCCATTGTCTGGTATCACTTCGTCCGGTTTTGTTCTCCTGCTGATCACCTTTCTCGGCCCGGTGCTGACTTACATGCCCATGGCAGCCATGGCCGGCACATTATTTATATTGGGTGCGGACATGATTCAATGGGGCGACATCAAACACTATGCCAGAGTCCGCTCTGAGCTGGTGATTTACCTGTGCACATTTTTCAGCATCCTGTTTTTTGGTTTGACTACTGGCGTGCTGCTTGCCGTGTTCCTGTCTGTGAGTGTGTTCATGGGACGTATCAGCCAGCTTGAGTTGAAGGTTGTAAAAACGGGTTCAGGCACACAACTCAATGTGAAGGGTACATTGTTCTTTGCCACGATTGCGCAACTGACCGAGACGTTTCATGGACATCTGGGAGAAGACCTGACCCTCGATCTGCAATACACAACGCATCTTGATCAATCGGCAGTCGATTTCTTTATACGTGAAGCAGGAAACATGGCCGCCCATGGGGCCAGATTGACGTTACTGATTAATGACAAACAGGGAGAGTTTCTGCGGCAACTGGGTGTGAACGGTGATATAAAACTCATTTCCGTCGGCACCGGATAGGCTTACAATTAACTATCCCTTCGAGATCCAAATAAATTACCAACCAACGTCTGGCTCAAATACAGGAGAGCAATATGAAAGACCAAGATAATACAAAAGTGGGACGCCGTACCTTGCTGACCAACCTCGGTGTGACCGCTGTGGCGGGGCTTACGGCTGGTGCGGTAGCGGGATCTGCACAAGCCGCCGAGCAACCCTCGGCAGGTTTTCAACCGGCCCGTCACGAGAAGGATGCCTGGCTGGGTGAGTTACCCGGCAGCCATCGTGTATTTGTTGATTCGTCCACACTGGATGGCGGTGCCAATGCACTGCGGTTCGCCAGCAATATAATCAAATCTCATGTAGACGAGTATGCGGGCAAGGCATCGGACTACGCACTGGTAGTCTGTTTTCGACACGGTTCAGTATCATATGGTTTTAGCGATGCCATTTGGGCCAAGTACGGAACCGTACTGGGTCGTGATATGAAGACCCCTTCAACCAGCAATCCGATGAATACGGCGAGTGCGGCCAATGGACAGAACAGTATTCCTTTCATGGTAGAAAATGGTATCCAGTTTGCTATCTGCAACCGTTCTACCCATGGGTTAGCTGGCAGGATAGCGGAAGCGACAGGCATTAAAGCGGATGACGCGTATGCTGAACTGGTCGCCGGTGCGATTCCAAACAGTCATTTTGTGGCGGCCGGCGTTCTGGCCGTTACTCGTGCGCAGGAATATCACTACAGCTTGCTGTACTCGGAATAACTGCCGGTTAGTGTATCGGGGCCAGGTTCTGTTACAGGATCTGGCCCTTTTTTTGCTTGGATCAATCTCGACGATTGTGACAACATAGTGTCAGCCAGTTCCAGGGGGGGGATTCTGACATGAAAAGACTATTCAAGATTACCGTAGTACTCACCAGTCTGCTTGGCATGTGCGGTATGTTGTCTGCACAGGATGCAGCGCCGACCAGTCCAAACTATCCCGAATGGGCGTATGCGATTCCAGCGCCAACACCACCGGATGCAAATCCCGCTGCTGCTGCGAAACCCGGTGCAGTCAAGATGCTGTCACTGCCAGGAACCAAACTTACATTTACACCTAATAAGGTGCGTGGACGTAGTGAGGATGGATCCGATGTACGAGTTGCTCCGGCAGACTGGTATCCGGAAGATCATCCTGCCATGCCGAAGATCGTGGCTGAGGGTGATAATTCCCGCAGTATCGTAGCCTGCTCACTTTGCCATTTGCCCAACGGCAAGGGCCGTCCGGAGAATGCGCCTCCAGCAGGGCAGACGAAGGAATACATCATGATGACCTTGATGGACATGAAAAACGGATTGCGAGAAAGCGCGGATACGCGCAAGGGCAATTCCAAAACCATGAACAGCTTTGCCAAAGCGATGACGCATGAAGAGATGGAACAATCTGCCGAGTATTTTGCCTCGATGAAATGGACACCCTGGATTTCGGTCAAGGAAACAGATCAGGTGGCGAAAATGCGCAGCTCAGGTGGCATCTGGGTACCGCTTGAAGGCGCCGAGGCGGGCGTCGAACCGATTGGCATGCGTGTGATCGAAACACCGGTGAATGTGGAGTATACCGAAAAGATGCGTAACCCCCGTTCGGGTTTCATTGCCTATGTGCCAATGGGTTCAGTGGCGAAAGGTAAGGCGACCGTCACAACCGGTGACAATGGCAAGACGCTGGCCTGCACGATCTGTCATGGTGCCGATCTGAATGGTGTGGGCAATATACCTGGAATCGCGGCGCGTTCACCCAGCTACATTGCGCGACAGCTATTCAATTTCCAGGCCGGAACGCGTAAGGGTGAGATGGCCAATCTGATGCAGCCGGTTGTGGCCAAACTGACGAATGAAGACTTCGTGAATATCACGGCCTATCTGGCGGGATTGCCTGCTCAGGCGCAGACACCGACATTTAACCAGAAGTAAAACGGACCGGAGAATTAGATGTATCCATTAGTTCTGACCAGGATTAGATGTGGGCTGATTTTTACATTACTTGTTTTCTCCCTGTGCGTTCACGCACAAAGCTTGCCTGATCCAAAACGATTTGAAGATGCAATAGTTGCGTTTGAAACAGCAGACAAAACCAGTCCGCCACAGGAAGGTGCTATTGTGTTAACCGGTAGTTCGAGTATTGCGCGCTGGAACAGTCAGGCGCAGGCGGCACTGGCTCCCCTGACTGTCATTCCGCGTGGCTTTGGCGGCAGCATCATGAATGACCTGTTGTACTATCTGGACCGGGTCGCGCTCAAATACAAACCTCGCGCAATCCTGATCTATGAAGGAGACAACGATACGGGTATGGAGACCCCGGTTCCGAACGAACTGGTGTTGCAACAACTGAATCAGATCATTTCGAAAATTCACGAGACGCTTCCAGTGACCCGCATCTATGTGTTGTCGGTTAAGCCCAGCGTGCTACGCAAACGGGTCTGGCCTGTGGCGCAAGCATTAAGTGCCGGTTACAAGGCCATTGCTGATCAGGATCCGCTGGTTTATTACGTCGATGTCGCCACACCATTGCTTGCAGCGGATGGCAATGTGATGACAGATATATTCGTTGAAGACAATCTGCATCTGAATGACAAGGGTAATGCGATCTGGGGTGCGACCATCAAGGCCGCGTTGATGCCAGAGGAAGCGCAGTACGAGAAAAAATAACGGTGAGATTTCCCTGACTACAGCACATCCAGCTGTTGCCTGGAGGGCTAAACTGCGGAGCTGCCAGACACCGTTGGGTTTGTCGGTATGGGTGGTATAGGAATCAGAGTATGTCTGATTTGCCTGATGAGAGTCAGGCAGGAATACTTCCCTGAATTCCTGCCTGTTACGACTTACTGAATTAATAATTTAATTTATCGGGCCCAATGAATATCGGATGCCCAACATGAGCAGGGTGTTATTTTCGCCCGCATTTACTTCCAGATTAATACCCCATTGCGGTGTCATTTCAAACAAGGCATTGCCGATAAAGGCAAATGAATCGTCTACTTCCAGGTTGTTATAACGAGCCCCACCACTCAACTCTACCCACGTGGCCAGCTGTGATCGCAGTAGCGCATCAAGATAGAAGCCATCTGAGGTATCCTTGTTCAGGTCGTTCAGTCCGCCACCATTCTTGCCGCCAAAATTAAAATCACCAAAATCAATGTCTGTATAGGCGGCGTGTAAAACCAGATCAGTTTGCATAGGGTTTGTTTCGAATACAGGCATGTTCATTCCGGCACCAATGTCGAAACGTTTTATTTTCCGATCTGAAACAAACAAGACATCACCGTGGTCTGTAAAGAATGCCTCTGAATCAACTGCAGAGTAGCCACCGAATGCAAAAAAATTGTCAGTAAAGGCAAACGATGCGCGTCCACCCCATCCATTACCATCATTAAAATCCTCAAGCAGTGTTCCATGTTTATCAAATGGGTCGATACTCAGGTTGATATAGTCCGCTTCCAGATAGGAGTAAGAAAGATCGTCAGCTGCCATAGTCAATCCAGGCAATGCCAACAGACAGGTACACAATAATATTACGGTTTTATTCGTCAAAATATATCTCCAATGAGTAGGGAATGTAATTCAATAGTTTTTCAGGTGAGAGTATTAAGGATTTTGTAAAGGTCATTACTCTCTTTTGAATGGTTTGTTTATAAGCTACGTTCATTATGTGATCTGTGCGTTAACGAACACGGTATGTATCTTAATAGCCACAGCGATGATTTTTTGGATCAACGAGTAGTAGATAAAAAGTTTTTTATAAGGTCTAACTACACATAATTTAACGATCCATGCATTTCAAAATAACTATTGAATTAATTAATAAATATAAATGGATTGTTATGCGTATAACTCCCAGACTCTACGACACTGAAACAGGACTTGAATCCACCTAATATTAAGGAGAGAACCATGACGACTGAAGCCAAGTGTCCTTTCGCCGGCAAGCATACGCAGGCCGGTGGCCCATCCAATGCTGACTGGTGGCCGAATCAACTCAAACTGGGAATTTTGCACCAGCACTCTTCGAAGTCAGATCCGATGGGTGAGAAATTCGACTATGCAAAGGAATTCAAGAGTCTGAACCTGAAGGCGGTGGTAAAGGATCTGCATACCTTGATGACCGACACACAGGAATGGTGGCCGGCCGACTGGGGCCATTATGGTGGCTTGATGATTCGTATGGCCTGGCATTCTGCCGGTACTTATCGTATCAGTGACGGACGTGGTGGTGCGGGTACCGGTAATCAACGCTTTGCGCCGCTGAACAGCTGGCCTGACAATGGCAATCTGGACAAGGCACGTCGCTTGCTCTGGCCTGTCAAACAGAAATATGGTCGCAAGATTTCCTGGGCGGATTTGATGATCCTCGCCGGTAACGTCGCACTCGAATCAATGGGCTTCAAGACGCTGGGGTATGCCGGTGGTCGTCCGGACATCTGGGAACCAGAACAAGATATTTACTGGGGTTCAGAAACCACCTGGCTTGGTGACAAGCGTTACACCGGTAATCGCCAGCTGGAAAATCCTCTCGGTGCTGTACAGATGGGTTTGATCTATGTCAATCCGGAAGGTCCGAATGGTAATCCTGACCCACTCGCTTCAGGAAGAGATGTACGCGAAACGTTTGCTCGCATGGCAATGAACGATGAGGAAACTGTCGCACTGGTGGCCGGTGGTCATACATTCGGCAAGGCTCACGGTGCTGGTGATCCCAAACTGGTTGGTCCTGAACCTGAAGCCGCTCCGATTGAAGAGCAGGGACTCGGCTGGAAGAATAGTTTTGGCACGGGCAAGGGTGTGCATACAACGACCAGTGGTATTGAAGGTGCGTGGAAACCAAACCCGACCCGTTGGGATAATGGCTATTTTGATACCTTATTCGGCTACGAGTGGCAGCTGACCAAAAGTCCGGCCGGTGCGCACCAGTGGGTGGCGAAAAACGTCAAGCCTGAAGACATGATCCCGGATGCACATGATCCGAAGAAGAAACATCCGCCGATGATGACCACGGCCGATATGTCGCTGCGCATTGATCCGGTTTACGAAAAGATTGCGCGTCGATTCCACAAGGATCCGAAAGCATTTGCGGATGCATTTGCCCGTGCATGGTTCAAGCTGACCCACCGCGACATGGGACCGGTCGCCCGCTATCTGGGGCCGCTGGTACCGAAACAGGTGCAGATCTGGCAAGACCCGATACCTCCGGTCAATCATAAATTGATTGGCGAGAAAGACATTGCCGCACTGAAAGCAAAGATACTGGCATCGAGATTGTCTGTCTCACAGCTGGTTACGACCGCCTGGGCATCTGCTTCCACTTTCCGTGGATCCGACAAACGTGGTGGTGCAAACGGTGCGCGGATTCGACTGGCTCCAATGCACAACTGGAAAGTAAACCAGCCGGCACAGTTGGCAAAAGTACTGAATACACTTGAGGGTATCCAGCGTGCTTTCAACAAGACTGCCAGTGCTGGCAAGAAAGTTTCGCTGGCGGATCTGATTGTGCTGGCCGGCTGTGCGGGTATTGAGAAGGCGGCCAAAAAGGCTGGAGTAACTGTAAAAGTACCCTTCACGCCGGGTCGTATGGATGCATCGCAAGAAATGACGGATGTAGAATCCTTTGCCGTACTGGAACCGGTAGCAGATGGCTTCCGCAACTATGTGCGCAAGGGACTTGAAACTTCTGCCGCTGAATTGCTCATCGACAAGGCGCAATTGCTGACACTGACTGCACCCGAAATGACGGTGTTGATAGGTGGGATGCGTGCACTGAATGCAAACTTTGATGAATCCGCTCACGGTGTGTTTACCACTCGACCAGGTACGTTGACGAACGACTATTTTGTGAATTTGCTCGATATGGACACGAAGTGGCAGAAGTCTGCGAAAGCAGAGGGTGTGCTGGAGGGACGAGATCGTGCCACGGGCAAGCTGAAATGGACAGGGACTATTGTCGATCTGGTGTTCGGTTCAAATTCACAGTTGCGCGTACTGGCAGAAGTCTATGCCAGTAACGATGCTCAGCCGAAGTTTGTGACCGAATTTGTCGCGGCCTGGAACAAGGTGATGAATCTGGATCGCTTCGATCTGGTCTGATCCACGCTATAGTTCCTGCAAGTAGTACTTATCAACGCCGCAAGCGAGCGACCGGTTATTACGGACGTGCGCTTGCGGCAATTTCGTGATCAGCAGAAGTGACGGGATCTCCCGTAAGTGTATGGTTGACAAAAAGAGAATGATCATTCACTCTTTGCGCCCCTTTTAGCCAGAAAGCCGACTATTCCGATGCGTAAATCTGCCTGTAACCTGCGAATTATTTCCCTGATTTTCACCCTGATTGTTATTTGTGCCTGTAATCAATCCGGTCCGGCTGGCGCTCCGGCCAAACCTACATCGGCCGCGGTGACCGTGGTCACACTGCAATATTCGTCTCTTACCCTGAATCGTGAATTACCTGGACGCGTCACACCCTTTATCGAGGCGGAAGTGCGACCACAGGTAACCGGAATAATAAAGGAGCAGAAGGTAAATGAAGGTGGAGTCGTTCAGGCAGGCCAGGTTTTGTATCAACTGGATGATGCCAGATACCGTGCTGACTACAACAGTGCAAAAGCGATGCTGGCCCGTGCCAATGCGGCGCTGGAAGTGTCGCGACTTTCTGCCGAGCGATCCGCCAAACTGGTCGAGACTGGCACCGTCAGCAAGCAGGACAATGAAAATGCGATTGCACGTTTGCGTCAGGCCCAGGCTGATGTCGGTGTGGCCGAAGCAGAAGTGGCCAGCAATGCGGTCATTCTGGATTTTGCGCGTATCACCGCTCCCATCAGTGGTCGTATCGGCAAGTCTGCTGTGAACCAGGGTGCATTGGTGACCAGCAACCAGATGGAACCGTTAGCAACGATACAGCAGATTGATCCGGTGTACGTCGATCTGAACCAGTCGGCCAGTGAATTGATGGAGATACGCAAACAACTTGAGGCCGGCACACTCAGCAACACAGATGACATACCGGTCAGTATATTGCTTGAAGATAATTCCGCATATCAACACACCGGCAAGCTGAAGTTTTCCGAAGTCACTGTGGACCCGACTACAGGAAGTTTCATGTTACGCATTGAAGTCCCAAATCCGGAAAATGTGTTGTTACCGGGCATGTATGTCCGTGCCGAGCTGAGTTCTGGTAAACGCGAGCAAGCGGTTCTGGTGCCACAGCAAGGTATCAGTCGCGATCCGAAAGGCAATGCCATTGCACTGGTAGTTGGTAAGGACAACAAGGCTGAGTTACGTCCGGTGCAGATCAGTCGAGCTATCGGCGATCAGTGGCTGGTTGAAAGTGGTCTGGCCGCTGGAGATAAGGTCATCGTCGAAGGATTGCAGAAAGTGCAGCCGGGTATGGATTTACAGGTGACAGAATTGGCTGATGATCAACCTGCCGCCACCAGTAACCAGCCGGTCCGTTAGGGCATTTTCTTATGGCACAATTTTTTATTGATCGACCGATCTTCGCCTGGGTGATTGCAATCATTATTATGTTGTCCGGTGCGCTGGCGATTACACAGTTACCGGTATCAATGTATCCGCTGATTGCGCCACCAACAGTAGTTATCAACGCTGTTTATCCGGGTGCCTCGGCCCAGGTAGTGGAAGATTCAGTTACGCAGGTGATTGAGGAAAGTATGAAAGGTCTGGACGGACTGTTGTACATGTCTTCGACCAGTGAATCGACCGGCGGCGCGATGATTACACTGACCTTTGATAATAATGTTGACCCGGACATAGGCCAGGTACAGGTACAAAATAAGTTGCAGTTGGCCATGCCGCTGTTGCCACAGGAAGTGCAACGTCAGGGTGTCAATGTCAGCAAGGCCACGACCGGCTTTTTGATGGTGATTGGATTTGTGTCCGAGGACGGGCGTATGACCAAGGATGATATTGCCGATTATATTGCTACCAATCTGGTCGATCCGCTCAGTCGTGTGCCGGGCGTGGGTAACCTGACAGTGTTCGGAGCGAAATATGCGATGCGTATCTGGCTGGATCCGAACAAGCTGGATACCTATCGTCTCGCTGTGAATGATGTCGTCTCAGCACTGCAGGCACAAAACCAGCAGGTTGCACTGGGACAGCTCGGAGGTACTCCGTCCATTGCGGGACAACAATTGAATGCAACCATTACGGCACAAAGTCGTATGCAAACGCCGGAAGAATTTCGCAATATCGTTATACGCAGTAACCGTGATGGCTCGGCACTGAAGCTGGGTGATATTGCCCGGATCGAACTGGGCGCGGAAAATTATGGCTTTATTGCCAGATACAATCGTAATACCGCGAGTGGTCTTGCAATCAGGATGGCTACCGGTGCGAATGCACTGGATACAACGGCGGGTATCGAAGCAAAACTGTCAGAGCTGCAACCCTTCTTCCCTCGTGGATTGAAAGCCGTGGTGCCATTTGAAACCACACCGTTTGTGAAACTGGCCATCAAGAATGTGATTACCACCTTGCTCGAAGCAATTGGTCTGGTGTTTCTGGTCATGTATCTGTTTTTGCAAAATTTTCGTGCCACCTTGATCCCGACTATCGCGGTTCCGGTCGTGTTGCTGGGTACGATGGGTGTGCTGGCCGTACTCGGCTTTTCAGTCAATATGCTGACCATGTTTGCAATGGTATTGGCCATCGGTCTGCTGGTGGATGATGCTATCGTGGTTGTTGAAAACGTTGAGCGCGTGATGAACGAGGAAGGATTGTCGCCGATAGAAGCGACTCGCAAGTCGATGCGTCAGATTACCAGTGCACTGGTTGCAATCGGTATCGTACTTGCAGCGGTGTTTGTGCCCATGGCATTTCTCGGCGGGGCAACCGGCGTAATTTACCGTCAGTTCTCGGCAACCATCGTATCGGCAATGGCCTTGTCGGTATTGATAGCGCTGATATTAACCCCGGCCATGTGTGCGACTTTGTTAAAGCCGGCGCACAAGGGTGGGCATAATGGCAACAGGTTTTTTAACTGGTTTAATCGCAACTATGATCGTAGCAGCAGTCGTTATCGTGACGTGGTGCGAGGCATGTTGTCACGCAGTAAACGTTTTGTATTGCTGTTTGTCTTGCTGGTGGTGTTGATGGGTGTGTTGTTCCTGCGCTTGCCCGGTTCATTCTTGCCACAGGAAGATCAGGGTATTCTGTTTTCGATGGTGCAAACACCCTCCGGGGCTACTCAGGAACGCACCATGAAATCCATCTATCAACTGGAAAACCATTTTCTTGATAATGAAAAGGATGCGGTTGAGTCCGTGTTTTCTGTGCAAGGTTTCAGCTTTGGCGGTAGTGGTCAGAACAACGGTCTGGCATTTATCAAGCTGAAAGATTGGAGTGAACGCCAGACTCCGGCATTATCGATCAATGCCATTACCGGTCGTGCGTTTGTCGCGCTTGGAAAAATCAAGGATGCGATGGTCTTTGCCTTTGCCCAGGCGGCAATTCCTGAACTGGGTAATGCTGGCGGCTTTGTATTTTATCTGATGGACAATGCCGGACAAGGTCATGAAGCGTTGTTGCAGGCACGTAATAAATTTCTCGGTAGCGCCAGACAGAGTCCATTACTAAAGAACGTGCGTCCGAATGGTCAGGAAGATGCGCCTGTATTCCGTGTCGATGTGGATACTGAAAAAGCCAGTGCACTTGGTTTATCCATTGCCGAAATCAACAACACGCTGGCTACCGCCTGGGGTGGTCGGTATGTAGATGACTTTATTGATCGTGGCCGCGTCAAGCGTGTGTACGTGCAAGCTGATGCGCCGTTTCGCATGAACCCGGAAGATTTCACTCTCTGGACGATACGTAATAATCAGGGACGCATGGTACCGTTTAGTTCCATCGCCCATTCACGTTGGGAATTTGGTTCACCGCGTCTGGAACGCTATAACGGTGTACCGGCGATGCAGATCAACGGAGAGGCGGCCACCGGGATCAGTTCCGGAGATGCGATGCGCGAAGTCGAACGACTGGTGGCAGAGTCCGGAGAGGGAATCGGTCTGGAGTGGACTGGATTATCCTATCAGGAGCGCCAGGCCGGTGCCCAGACACCGATTCTTTACACCTTGTCATTATTAATTGTATTCCTGTGTCTGGCCGCCTTGTATGAAAGCTGGTCTATTCCTACGGCGGTTATGATGATTGCACCTTTGGGCATACTTGGTATCGTGATTGCCTCGACCATTCGTGGTCTGGAGCGTGATGTGTATTTTCAGGTGGCCATGCTGACCACCGTGGGTCTGACCAGCAAGAATGCGATCATGATCGTTTCGTTTGCTTCTGATTATCTGCAGCAGGGGATGGAGCTGGTAGAGGCCACCATGCAGGCTGTGCGTGATCGCTTGCGACCGATACTGATGACCTCACTCGCCTTTGGTATGGGGGTATTGCCGCTGGCGTTGGCCAATGGTGCCGGTTCCGGTGCGCAGCGTGCCATTGGTACCGGCGTGCTTGGAGGTATGATTGTGGGTGCCTTACTGGGACTGTTTTTTACTCCATTGTTCTTTGTGGTGATCAAACGCCTGTTTGGTGTACGTAAAGCGCGAGCACTTTCGTGAGTTCAGTCATAATGCAACAGACTACAGAACAGGAAGCAATAACGCGCCCGGTATCTGGCAAGGCACAAATCCGCGTTCAGACTCAACGTGAACGTATCCTGAGTGCTGCCCAGAAATGTTTTATCGAAGATGGATTTCATGCAGCCAGCATGGCCAGCATTGCCGCGACGGCAGCAATGAGTCCAGGATTGATTTACCGGTATTTCAATAGCAAGAATGAAATCATCATTGCCATAATTGAGAGGCAATTGATTTGTTTGCGTACCGAGATTGCCATGCTGGATGATACAGTCAATCTGGCGGAGCGATTGACGACGCGTTATGGCAACTGTGGTACCGGACTGACGCCTGGCCTGAGTCCGGCATTAGTGCTGGAAATGTCTGCCGAGGCCACACGTGATCCGGATATTGCAGCCGCGGTTGCCGCATTTGATTCGACCCTGCGTACCGATATCAGTTCCTGGCTGGACAGGCTTAACCGGGGCAAAATCACAACCAATACAGATAGTCGGGCGTTTATCCTGCAATGCCTGATCGATGGTTTAAAGGTAAGACAGACCCGTGAACCGCACATTGATCGGGGCTTGTTAAGGACCGCACTGAATGAGATCCTGCCGTTATTGACTAGACCCTGAACGGGGCGAAATTTTGTACAGGAGGGAATGAGATGGGAAAAAACAGACTCGAAGCATTCAGCGACGGCGTGATTGCCATCATCATTACCATTATGGTGCTGGAACTGAAAGTGCCTCATGGTGAGAATCTGGAGACCTTATCGCCCTTAGTTCCGGTTTTTCTCAGCTATGTGTTGAGTTTTGTCTATGTTGGTATTTACTGGAACAACCATCACCATATGCTGCATACCTGTAACAAGGTTACAGGACCTATCTTATGGGCGAATATGCATCTGTTGTTCTGGTTGTCGATCATGCCGTTTGCAACCGGCTGGATGGGTGAGAACCATTTTGCAGCTATTCCTTCTGCACTGTACGGATTCATTCTTTTTATGTCAGCAATGGCCTACTGGACCCTTCAATAAATGATCATTGCTTCACAGGGCATGGATTCACTGCTGAAAAAAGCTGTCGGGAGTGACTGGAAAGGAAAATTATCGCCGGTTATATATATATCAGTGCGATGGTGCTGGCATTCTGGTCGCAATGGATCTCCATGGCTTTATATGTACTGGCCGCGCTGATCTGGCTGGTGCCAGACAAACGGATTGAGCAGGCGTTATCAAATTGAATGCCAATGACTGATCAGAGAGAGGTCAGTGCTGTTTGACGATTCGCTGGTACGGATAGAACCTTGATATTATTAATATAAAAATTGCAGTGTTTGGCGAGTATGGTTTTTGCCCTGGATTCCTGTCTAGAGTCATTGATCCTGACAAAAAGTACCAGATTGCCAGCGTTGACATGTTCCTCGAGATATTCAGCATCGCTCTGGTGCAGGATCATGCCAATTACCGCACCAACCGCACCAACCGCACCGACTGCAATTACTCCGGCCGATGCAACCATCGCTGCCCCACCCAGAATCCCGGCGCTTAACACCGCGCCGCCAGCCAGTGTGCTAGCACCGAGAAAGTACAATTGTCCTGTCAAGGCATGAACAGTGTCACCAATTGAATCCTTATGTACAAATGCTGTATTCGGGGCGTTTGCCGATCCCATATATTTGTTGGTTGAGACATACATGTCTCCCAGTTTCTGTTGAACCGAATATTCACCTGCCAGCAGACCAAATGCAGATCGCTTAAACCCGGCTTCTATAAGGTCATCGATAGCCAGCTGCAAATCATCTTTGCCCAGAAAAATGTCTACGGCTTCCCTTATCATCACTACTTCATTTGGGGTCGTCACTGTGGCTGTTTGCATCTGTATATCTCCGAATTTGTATCTGACTGGTGTATACAGTATGCCATCTACGCTTGGTCGGGAGTGTTCGACAACGCACGCAGCCGTGCTGATTTATCAGGACAGGGAGATAAAGTTCTGTCCCAGTAGGGCCCGCGGTTTAAAGGTGTGACAGTGTCCAGCGTACGATTTCAGAAGCCTGCATTGCGCCTGCCTGACGTGCCACTTCCTTGCCGTTCTTGAACAAGGCCAGTGTTGGAATACTGCGGATATTGAAACGTGATCCCAGATTCGGTTCAGCTTCGGTATCCACCTTGGCCAGACGCACTTGTGGTTCCAGTTCAGTTGCGGCCTTCAGAAAAAAGGGTGCCATCATCTTGCAAGGGCCACACCAGGGAGCCCAGAAGTCCACCAGCACTGGAATATCGCTATTGTTAATGTGTGTATCAAAACTGGTGCTGTTCAGTTCCACAGGGTGGGCGTTGTACAGTAATTGGTGACATTTACCGCATTTCGGAAGCGCAGCCAGTTTGTCTGCCGGAATACGGTTGACCGCATGACACTGTGTACAGACTACATGTAATGATTCGTTCATGTTTGACCCCCTGATCGATAATGGCGCTATTATACGCTTGCAGAAATCAGGGGACAGCCTGTGTTTTTCAGAACAGAATAGGGCATGCATAACTGGAGGGAGCGCATCATGCAACATTTCTTACGACAGGCCATCATCGGAAGTTTTTATCTTGCCACCTTGCTGGTATTCTCGGTCAGTGCACAGCAGACCTATAGTCAGGAAGGTATGGAGCGCACGATTTTAAATCAGGCAGATCTGGCCGGAGCACCGGGCATGGAAGTGATCAGCAGTATGCTGGTTGTGCAACCAGGCACGACCTTACCGGTACATTTTCATAATGGAATTGAAGCCGGTCGCGTGATTGAAGGTGGCATGATCCAGATGCCGGGCAAGGAGCCGATTATGCTGGAGTCTGGCTCACCGATATTCAATTTGCGCGATGTTATGCACGGTGGCTGGAAATCAGTGGGTGACAAACCTATCGTCCTCTATACCGTTCATATTGTCGACAAGGGCAAACCTTTGCTTGATGGAATCAAATAGTGGGACGCAGTCAGCCCGCGATAGAAGAAGTGCTCGCATCGCATATTGCTGGCGAACTGTCAGCGTTACATCCGACCCATATTGCACGCTTCGAAGCGATGCGGGTTACACCCAGACTGCTTCCGGTAAGCAATACTCCAGGTGAATATGTTTATGTTGTGGCCGAAACACAAGGTAAGGTGCTGTTTTATTCAGATATGGACGAAGCCTGGGGTTTGCAATCGCAGGATAATTTGGGTGGCATCACCCTGTTAACGGATGATTTGTACCAGTTATCCCAGCTATTGCATCAACTGTATGGTGCACCGAACATACGCACCTGTGGAGGGTGATAGCAGGTAGCATTAACAGCAACAGAGACAAGAGTGCTGTCTTTGCATTACCATAGCTTTTTCCGTTTAAATACAATCAAAACTTTCCATTCTGGAGTTATTATATGCGTCTAAACATGCGTTGGTTGTTCCGGGTTTCGATTATCACCTTACTGGTTAGTGCCGGCCCACTGTCCGCGGCTGAGGTACATGTAATGATTTCAGCCGGCTTCTACAAGGCCTACTCTGAACTGGTGCCAGTATTTGAAAAGGAGACGGGCCACAAACTGATTACCACACGCGGACCGTCAACGGGTGATTCACCTGAGGCTATACCAACGAGATTGAAGAATGGTGAACCTGCGGATGTCTTGTTGATGATTGGTGCATCGGTGGATGATCTGACCAAGGCAGGACTGGTGCGTGCAGGGAGCAAGGTCGATCTGGCACGTTCTGAAGTTGGAATGGTAGTCAAGGAAGGTGCAGCCAAACCGGACATTTCAAATGTTGAGGCATTCAAGCAAACCTTGCTGGCAGCCAAATCGCTGGCTTATTCGGACAGTGCCAGTGGCATCTATTTGTCGACAACATTATTTGAAAAATTAGGCATTGCTGAACAGCTCGCGGGTAAAGGTCGCAAGATCAAGGGGCCTCCATCGGGAGAACCGGTTGCGGCTGTGGTGGCACGGGGTGAGGCCGAGATTGGTTTTCAGCAGGTCAGTGAATTGATACATGAACCCGGGATCAGTTTTGTGGGTACGATCCCGACTGAGTTGCAACAGGAAACCTTTTATTCCGGCGCGATTGCCAATGCGGCCACGCAACCGGAAGCAGCGCAGGCCCTGATCACTTTTCTGGCATCACCCGGAGCGGCCAAAGCAATGGCGGATGCAGGCTTGACGCCTTTGTCTGCGCCATAGATGGACAGGATTCTACAAGTCATTACATCTAGCTATTAAACAATTAAACAAAGTAATCAAACAGGAGGGTAGGGTATGAACAAGATAATGACGGGTTTGGGTGTGGCGATTACCATCGTGTGCGCCAGTGTTTCGGCACAGGAATCGACTGTGTCTGCAACGATGAATGTGGTGACAGCGACCGGTACAGCAGAATCTGTTGGAACAGTCAGTTTCCGACAAGGAGAGCATGGTGTAATCATTGAGCCGAATCTGGCTGGTCTGACTCCAGGGCCTCTGGGAGCACATGTGCACCAGAATCCGGATTGCGGACCGGGCGCGGATGGGACGCCAGCAGGTGCAGCGGGTACGCATATCGATCCGAGCTCAACCGGCAAACACGAAGGGCCTTATGGTCAGGGGCATCTGGGAGATTTACCGAACCTGACCGTTGAGCAGGACGGTACAGTCAAGATTCCGGTACAGGCCCCACGTTTGAAAATGGCTGATCTGACGGGCCGTTCATTTATGATTCATGCTGGCAAGGATGATTACAGTGCTCAGCCGGGTGGTGCCAGAAAGTATTGTGGTTTAATCAAATAAGAAGATAAGGAGAGTAGATATGTTGTACAGGCAATTCATGTTACTGGTCGGTTTGACCATCTTGTCAAATCTGGCAATCGCTCAGCAATTTGAGCTGAGCAGTCCGACCATAAAACCGGATTCGACACTGACACAGGAACAGGTATTTAACGGGTTTGGTTGCGCGGGTCAGAACCTGTCGCCTGTATTGCAATGGACAGCCGGGCCAGCAGAGACGAAAAGTTATGCGCTGACAGTCTATGATCCCGATGCCCCTACCGGTTCCGGCTGGTGGCATTGGGTGGTCTACAATATTCCGGCAGGAACAACCGAGCTGCAGGCCGGTGCGGGTGATGTCTCCGGTCAGAAGTTACCAGCAGGAGCATTGCAGGGCCGCACCGATTTCGGGACCCAGGCCTTTGGTGGCGCCTGTCCACCCGAAGGTGACAAACCACATCATTATATATTTACCGTTTATGCGTTAAAGATTGAGAAGATAGAAGTACCGGTAGATTCGACAGCAGCAATGATTGGTTTCATGATCAATGCGAATGCTGTTGGCAAGGCCAGCTTCACTGCCACATTTGGTCGTTAATCAAAATAAATAAACTGAAACAAAACAGGGGAAAGGTTTGAAGCCTTTCCCCTGGTCGTAATTGTTACTTTTGTTTGTGCTGATTAATGTACGGTGGATTCTGTTTCCTTTTCCAGGATTTCGATGTGCAGGCTGTTGTTCTGTTCAGAAATGATAATATGGCCACCATGCTCCAGTTTGCCAAACAGTAGCTCTTCCGCCAGAGGCTTTTTGATCTTGTCCTGGATGATGCGTGCCATCGGTCTTGCACCCATCAGTTTGTCGTAGCCATTCGTACCCAGCCACAATCTTGCTGAGTCATCGACTTCCATCGTAACTTTCTTGTCATCCAGCTGCGCCTGCAATTCAACCAGAAACTTGTCGACCACATTCTGGATAGTGACAGGATCCAGCGAATTGAATTCAATAATGGCATCGAGCCGGTTGCGGAATTCCGGACTGAACGTGCGTTTGATTACTTCCATCGCATCGGACTGATGGTCCTGCTGGGTAAAGCCTACTGAAGCGCGACTGATACGATCGGCACCGGCATTCGTGGTCATCACAATGATGACATTGCGAAAATCAGCCTTGCGACCATTTGTGTCTGTCAGTGTGCCGTGATCCATAACCTGTAACATCAGATTAAAAACGTCCGGATGGGCTTTTTCCATTTCATCAAGTAGCAGTACGGAATGAGGATGCTTGCTGATTGCGTCAGTCAAAAGACCTCCCTGATCAAATCCGACATAGCCAGGAGGTGCACCAATCAGACGCGATACGGTATGGCGCTCCATGTATTCTGACATATCAAAACGAATCAGCTCAATTCCCATTACCCGTGACAATTGCCGGGTGACTTCGGTTTTGCCGACACCGGTTGGTCCAGCAAACAGGAATGCGCCAATCGGTGTCTGTGGATTGCCAAGACCGGTTCTGGCCATCTTGATGGCTGAGGTTAATGTTTCGATGGCCTTGTCCTGACCGAACACCACCATCTTCAGGTTTCGCTCCAGATTTCGCATCACATCCTTGTCATTGCTGTTGACCGTTTTGGGTGGGATCCGGGCCACCTTGGCGACAATGTTTTCAATTTCAGTGACGCCGATGGTTTTTTTCCGGCGTGACGGGGCGAGCAGGCGTTGTGAGGCGCCGGCCTCGTCAATAATATCTATGGCCTTGTCCGGCAGATGGCGGTCGGTAATGTACCGATCGGTCAGCTCTACGGCCGAGCGCAGAGCCTGATTGGTGTATTTTACGCCGTGGTGATCTTCAAAACGCGATTTGAGGCCCTGCAGAATCTTGATGCTTTCATCGATACTGGGCTCGCTTACATCAATCTTCTGGAAACGTCTGGACAATGCGCGATCCTTTTCAAAGATCCCGCGGTATTCCTGATAGGTGGTAGAGCCAATGCATTTCAAGTCACCAGATGCCAGCACCGGTTTGATGATATTGGACGCATCCATGACGCCGCCGGATGCGGCTCCGGCACCGATGATCATATGGATTTCATCAATAAACAAGACTGAGCCTGGTTCACGTTTCAGCTGGTTGATGACACCTTTCAGACGTTTCTCAAAATCACCGCGGTATTTGGTACCAGCCAGCAAGGCGCCAAGATCAAGAGCATAGATTGTGGCATTGGCCAGAATTTCCGGCACTTCCTTGTCGACGATTTTCTTCGCCAGACCTTCTGCTATTGCCGTTTTACCAACACCGGCTTCGCCGACGTACAACGGGTTGTTCTTGCGCCGACGGCACAGGATCTGGATGGTGCGTTCAACTTCTTCATCACGGCCAATCAACGGATCGATTTTACCGAGACTCGCCTGTTCGTTCAGATTGACAGCATAGGCCTGCAACGGATTATTGCCTCCGTCTTCCTGTTTGCCTTCTTCCTCACCGTGGCCAGCTTCCGGTTTACCCTGTTCGTTTTCAGGGATCCGCGCAATACCGTGAGCGATGTAGTTGACCACGTCCAGCCGGGCGATATTTTGCCGACTGAGAAAATAGGCAGCATGTGATTCACGTTCACCAAATATGGCAACCAGCACATTGGCACCGGTGACTTCTTTCTTGCCGGAGGATTGCACGTGGAATACGGCGCGTTGCAGTACACGTTGGAAGCCTAACGTGGGCTGGGTTTCGCGTTCATCATCTTCCTGCAGTATTGGAGCATTTTCGGTGATGAACTTTGCCAACTCGTCATGCAGTACATTCAGATTGGCACCACAGGCCTGTAATACCCTTAAGGCAGACGGGTTTTCCAGCAAGGCAAGCAGCAGATGTTCTACGGTGATGAATTCATGACGCTGATCCCGCGCACGTCTGAATGCTTCGTTTAATGTCAGTTCCAGTTCTTTGTCTAGCATGGTTCAGGCCTTCTCCATAGTACAGAGTAGTGGATGCTGGTTTTCGCGTGAATAATTGTTTACTAGTTCTACCTTGGTTTCCGCTATTTCATGGGTAAATATACCGCAAACACCCTTGCCGCGAGTATGTACCTCAAGCATAACTCTGGTCGAGGTTTCCCGATCCAGACTAAAAAAGCTCTCCAATACATGCACGACAAACTCCATAGGTGTGTAGTCGTCATTAACAAGGATAACCTTGTATAAGGGTGGCCGTTGCAGCTGCGGTTTACTTTCCTGCAGCGCCAGTCCTTCTTCGTGTTGATTTCCGGTTTTTTCAGCCATTTGTATGCGGTTCAGTTTATCCTGTTTTGGTTAGAATATACATAATCGAAAAAGATTCATAAATGAATTAATCGACCATGCACATCCGAATATTTATAGAGCCTTTCTTAGAGCTGTAGTACAGTGACAGCACGCTTGCATAACTGTTTCAAAACAGGACACATTTAATGCCAATTCCGGTTGGATAGGGCGCAATTACGAAATTATGAATTTCTGTGACCAGTTTTATGCCCGTCTGTTGGCCTTGTCTGAGCGTCCAGCCCAGCTGTTTCCCAGGGATATCTTTCCGGACAATTATCGTACTGCCGCCGTGTTACTCGCTTTCTGGCCGGAACCGGATGGATCTGTTGGTCTGGTACTGACCCGACGGTCGGACCATCTGCGTCACCATCAAGGCCAGGTTTCCTTTCCCGGTGGCAGTATGCAGGCAGAGGATGTCTCGGCGGTACAGACGGCACTGCGAGAGGCCGAGGAAGAACTCGCCCTGTCGGCACAACATGTCACGATCATGGGGCGTCTCGATGATGCTTGGAGCCGGTTTGGCTATCATGTGGTTCCGGTGGTCGGCTGGTTGCAACAACGCCCACAACTGATACCGGATCCGGATGAGGTAGCGGAGGTCATTATTGCCGATGTGGCCACGCTGATGCGCCCGGAAGCTTCCTGCATGCATCAGCTGGCTGACCGACACTCACAAGCCTATCGCTGGGAACAGGGGTATGTGTGGGGATTGACGGCTGAAATCCTGCTGGAGTTGTTTTTGTGGGTACGAGGTGAAGATTCGAATCGGCGTGATTTCAGGCTGGCGTATATGCGGAAACAGTTGGGTGAGGGGGATATTACGTGAGGAGTGAAGGGTGAGGAGTTAAATATCCTGCATACTTAGCTTACGTCATTCCCGCGCAAGCGGGAATCATGTCAAACAACTTATTCCCGCTGTCAAACTAGCGAAACCAACCTCTAATTAATTTCATAACTATCCATAGGGTTACCTGGATTCTGGGTCGTTCTGCATGTGCGGCCCGGGAATGATGATTGATGGTTTATTATTTCAGAGTACATCCAAAATCCTCACGCCCTACGCCTCACTCCTCACAATTTACCCGACAGCAGCCCCGAGATAATCCTCTCATACATGCCCGAAAGTAACTCAAGGTCACTCACTTTCACGCATTCATTCAGCTTATGTATCGTTTCGTTGACAGGTCCTAGTTCCACCACCTCCGCGCCGGTAGGGGCAATATAACGTCCATCCGAAGTACCCCCGGAGGTGGAAATAGTAGGGGATTGTCCAGTCATGTCCTGTATAACCTGACGGGTTACCTTTAACAATTCTCCGGCGGCAGTCAGAAACGGTTTGCTGGAGGGTAACCATTCCAGTTCAAAGCGCAGTTCATGCCTGTTCAGCAGCGCTTCTATTCGTTCAATGAGCTGTTCCTCGGTTACCTCGGTCGAATAGCGGAAATTAAACTGGATTTTCACGGTTCCGGGGATCACATTGTCAGCTCCGGTACCTGCATTGATGTTCGAGATCTGGAAGCTGGTCGGGGTATAAAACTGGTTTCCCCGGTCCCAGACGGTATCACATAGCTCATTCAGTACTGGCATGATTCGGTGTACGGGATTTTCCGATCGCTCCGGATAAGCTACATGTCCTTGCATGCCATGTACGAGCAAATGTCCGGTCAAGGAACCACGTCGGCCATTTTTTACTGTATCCCCCACCACGTCCTGGCTGGAAGGTTCACCAACAATACACCATTTGATACGGATGCCTTGTTGGGTCAGATATTCGACTACGCGGGTTGTGCCATTCACTGCACGGCCTTCCTCATCCGAAGTCAGCAACATGGCCAGCGTGCCCTTATGTTGTGGGTGGGTGGCTACAAAGCGTTCCATAGCGGTGACCATGGCGGCGACACTGCCTTTCATATCTGCCGCACCCCGGCCATACAGATAGCCATTGCGGATTTCAGGTGCATACGGACTGGAGTGCCATTTATCCAGTGGTCCGGGTGGTACCACATCGGTATGTCCGAGTAGACAGAGCACCGGATCGCCGGTTCCATGGGTAATCCAGAGATTGTCGGTATCTTCAAACCGTAACGGCACGGCTATAAAACCGGCCAACTCAAGTCGATTGGAGAGCAGCGGTATACAACCGGCATCATCCGGGGTTACCGAGGGTAATTTAATCAGCGCAGTGGCGAGCTCGAGTGTCATGGTCTGTCAGCCAGAAAAAGTCAGGAAAATCTACAGGGAAATGGTTAAATGTCAATTGTTCCGGCGTCGTTTGTTTTTTGCGTTCGGGGAATTTTCCCGGTCATAGATACGGATGATCTGGATAGGTTCGCCAAATGTGGCGGGTTTCAATTCCAGGGTGACTTTGAGCTGATCGGTTTGCGGGAGCATCTCAAAAGTTTCAAAGATCGAACCGCCATCACGGGGTCGTGATTCCACCAGCAGTTTGTCCCCGTCCCAGGAGGCAAAGGCAAAGTCCTGTTTGTCCGATTCGGCACGGCCACTGGCTGTGACGACACGTTTACGGTTGTCCGAATAGAATACCCGCACAAAATTTTCAGCGTAACCCAGCCGAAACTCCGGTTCAGTGTATTGTAAGTCGAGGACTTCATCATAGGACAGGTGATCGTACAACGCCTGTTCCGGCGGGCCGCCCTTGTAACGGCCCTTGCCGCGTTTGCCGCCGCTGTCCGGCCTGCCACCTGCAGCACGAATCGATATTTCAACCTGGTTATCCGTGTCATCACTGAGTTTATCGTTGATGACCCAGTGCCCACGAAAGTCAGGTTGGCTGGACACAACAGAATCTTGTGTGCAGGCCGCCTGCGCACCGTAAAGTAGCAGTATCAAGCAGAAGATTTGCCCGAATAGGCCTGGCTTCATCATCGGGTACGTAGTCCGTGGTTGGGAGGATTGAGTCAGCATAGTAAATAGCAACACCTGTAAATTCAATGTGTGATTTGACCGCGTCCTGTCGGCAACGTTCATCATGCCACTCTGGTACTGTCCGTTATCACTGATCTGGCCTGTTCCTGCCCGGTGCAGACGGAACCCGAGATGCCCTGTTTTGACCTGCCTGTTCGGGGCAAAAAATCCGCTTGTTATGTCCGCTGGAATCGTCATAATATTTTTGACGCTGCCGGTGGTACTGACCTGTCAGTGGATCAAATTTTTTATAATGACGACAAAATAAATTCCGGAGCCATTTTTAAGTATGTTGGTAGTTCCTACCTATCTTGCCCAGTCAGGTGTCCACGGTATCGGAGTTTATGCTGGAGTGGCTATCAAGGCAGGGGAAAAGATCTGGGAGTTTAATCCTGCGGTTGATTTTGTCTATGGTTCCCGCTGGCTGACCCGTTTGTGCAGGGAATCGCCCGATGTCGTTGATTATTTCTGTCTGTATTCCTACAAGCGGAAAAACCAGTATTACTATGTCACGGATAATGCCCGCTTTATCAATCATTCCACCAGGGATGCCAATATCGGTTTTACCGAGGAAGGCCATGAAATTGCCTTGCGCGATATCAATGTCGGCGAGGAATTTCTTGAAGACTACTTTATTTCCTATGATACCGATGACTGTTTTGTGCTCGAAATGAATAGTATTGACTGGAGAGAATACTTCTCCCTGACAGCAAACAAACGCAAACGGATTCTGGACAATATCTCCTACGCATCGCTTTTTTCGCAAACTGCTGTCTAGAAACAGGCACACCTGTCATGATGCACCCCGATACGGAACTCAGATTCGTTAGCCCGGAAATCGGTTTCGGGGTTTTTGCGACACGGTTTATCCCTGCCGGAACCATAACGTATGCGCAGGACAGCCTGGATATCATGATCAGTGCTGGCCAATATGCGGCCCTGGGGCCGAGTCAAAAGCGGTCTGTGGATCACTACTCCTTTATTGATCCGGACGGAAACAGGGTGTTATGCTGGGATCATGCAAAGTATGTCAACCATTGTTGCCATGCGAATACGATCAGTACCGGTTATGGGTTTGAGATTGCTATCAGGGATATCCAGGCCGGCGAACAGGTCACTGATGATTACGGGCTGTTCAACCTGCCTTACGAAATGGACGTAATTTGTGCAAAAAAGGATTGCCGCAAGAAAATTTCCGGGAAAGACATAGCCAGATACTACGCCGAATGGGATACCAGAATCATTGAGTCCCTGAAGGTGGCAGACAAGGTACCACAGGCCTTGCTCCCGTACATGGATCAGGAAATCAGAGAGAGTGTTTTTTCATATATTGCTGGCAAGACAGAATACAAGTCTGTGTTGCAGACGCAATATCAACAAGAGGCGTGTTTATGAGTGAGAAGGCAAAGTTAATACTGCAAGGGAAGGAATACGAGTTCCCGGTTATCCTCGGCAGTGAAAACGAGAAGGCAATTGATATATCCAGTCTGCGTGCTAAGACCGGATATATCACTCTGGATCCTGGCTATGTGAATACAGGCGCAACCACCAGTTCGATTACCTATCTGGACGGTGAACTGGGTGTACTGCGTTACCGTGGTATTCCGATTGAACAGCTGGCTGAAAAATCCACCTTTGTCGAAACCAGCTATTTGTTGATTTATGGAAACCTGCCAAACAAGCAGCAGCTGGAAGACTTTTCAAAATCACTGACCATGCACAGCATGATCCACGAGGACATGAAGCACTTCTTTGATGGTTATCCGGCGGCGGCTCATCCAATGGCGATTCTGTCGTCCATGGTCTGTTCACTGTCTGCGTACTATCCCGAATCAATGAATGTATTTGATAACTTTGATATGCAGGTTCCACGTCTACTTTCAAAACTGCGTACGATAGCGGCGTTCAGTTACAAGAAGAGTGTCGGTCATCCGGTTATCTATCCACAAAACCATCTCAGCTACTGTGCGAACTTTCTGCAGATGATGTTCGCCGTACCTGCAGAACCGTATGAAATCGATGATGATATGGTGCGTGCGCTGAATATATTGTTAATCCTGCATGCAGATCATGAACAGAACTGTTCTACTTCTACCGTTCGACTGGTCGGTTCAAGTCAGGCCAATATGTATGCATCTGTCAGCGCCGGTATTCTGGCGCTGTGGGGCCCGCTGCACGGTGGTGCCAATCAGGCGGTTATTGAGATGCTCGAATCGATACATAACAGTGGTACTAAATGTGCCGATTTCATCAGCAAGGTAAAAGACAAGAATTCGAAAGCACGATTAATGGGCTTCGGACACCGCGTGTACAAGAGCTACGATCCTCGCGCGAAGATACTCAAGCAGATGACTGACGTGATTCTGGCCAAACGTGGAATTTCCGATCCATTGCTTGATATTGCCAAGCAGATGGAAGAAACAGCATTATCCGATCCGTATTTTATCGAACGTAACCTGTATCCTAATGTAGACTTCTACAGCGGTATTCTCTACAAGGCAATGGGCATACCGGTCAATATGTTCACGGTGATGTTTGCCATAGGCCGTCTGCCAGGCTGGATCGCGCATCTGAAAGAAATGATGGAAGATCCGAACACCAAGATTGGTCGTCCGCGTCAGATTTATACCGGTCCGGTTTCCAGGGAATACGTTCCGATTGAATCTCGGAAGTAACCTCTGGTGATGCATCTGCCTGGATGGTTCTATCGGGCAGCTTACAGCAACTCTTATACCGCCGGGAAATACCCGGCGGTTTTGTTTCCATTACCCGGGAATTAGTAGACAACCATGTCCCGAAACCTGAGTAGTTTGATAATGCTGTGGCTAGCAGGGTTTTTTGTTAATACGGCTTTGGCCCAGTCCATGATTTATCATGGTTCTACTTCAGAGATACCCGAGGCAGAATTCCATATGGCGCGTCTGATTTATACAGACTCTCCACATGCCCGTGATCATGGCTATAACATGTGGGCAATCGACTACCCCGAGGCTGAAATCCATATTATTCAGGGTATCCGTCGCTTGACCCGGGTGAATACCGCCGATGACAGCATGCATCTTTCCCTGATGGATGATCGGATCTTTGATTATCCCTGGTTGTTTGTGCAGCAGGTCGGCACCTGGTTACTGTCAGATGAAGAAGCCTCCAGACTGCGGGAATATCTGTTAAAGGGCGGCTTTCTGGTGGTGGATGATTTTCATGGCAGCAATGACTGGGTCGTGTTTACCGAGAGCATGTACCGGGTCTTTCCAGATCGACCAATTATGGCCTTGCCGCTCAGTGACACCATCATGCATATTTTTTATGAACTGGATCAGAACACCCAGATACCCGGACGCCGACATTTGTACCAGACCGCCAGTGGCGAGATTGCGGCGCAAATGCAGGGACCTGCCAGCTGGAAAGGGATCTACGATGACGATGGTCGGTTAATGGTGGCAATTAATTACAATATGGATATGGGCGATGCGTGGGAGCATGCCGATGATCCGGTGTATCCAGAACCGATGACGGCACTGGCGTATAAGTTCGGGATTAATTACCTGATCTATGCCATGACTCACTGAACCTGCTTCAAAATAGCTGCGCTTGCCGATACTGCGTTAAAAATGGACTCGGAATGCTCATGTACTGGTGTGTACACTCCGCTTCCTCGTCCATTATTTCCTTGTCTGACCGCCATGGATGGCGGGAATGCAATAGGATTGCCTGGAGCAATCCTTGCCGCCTGCGCTCACTTGATTTTGAAACAGATTCAGCATTAGCTGAGACAGTCACAGACTTGTTTAGACTTTAACGGTGGTCTGCCCTGGATTACGGATTGTTAGAATTAAATTATGGAGCAATTGTCGAGAGCACGGAGATCACAGAGAAAGTTAATTTTATTAATCTCGTCTCTGTGACCTCTGTGGCTACTAATTAATTAATGTTTATTGATCTTTATTTGTGGTCTTATCCAGTCCTTTCGCGTTGGTGCCAATTTCCCATTCAGTGATTTGTTTAATCAATTGTTCCGGCTGGATTCCTTCTGGCTTCATTTTCAGTTCACTGGCCAGAGTCGGATCCAGATAAGCGGTTTTGCCACCTACCAGCGTCATTAAAGGACGCACGGTTTTCAGCATGTCGTCAGGTAGTGCTTTCTCGTCAAAATAATTCTTGTTGAGCACCTGTAAATCAGCGAGCTTGCCTTCTTCCAAGGTACCCAACTGCTTTTCCTTAAACAGATAATAGGGTGCCCAGGTAGTGGCCGTTTTAAGAGCCAGTATACGGTCGATTTTCTGATCTGGCCCCAGCACGCCGGAATCGGTTTTGCGAGTAACCATCTGGCCGAGATAATAGAAATTACCAACACCGGCGACTTCATGTGTGTCAGTTTCATAAACAACCATCACACCGCCTTCGAGCATTGCCCGCATGGGCACAACCCAGTCCAGATATTGTTCACCATAGTCTTTTGCTACTTCCGGGCCATCACCACCAATGTATTTCGGGGCACAGCTCATAATCATGCCCAGTTTTTTCAAGCGTGGAATCTGGGCCGGTCTTGGATTCAAACGACAATGATCCGAGGCATGGCGTTTGCCCCGGATTTCTTCAGCAGTCATATTCGCTTCAGCCGAACCCTGTTCAATCATGTCCATGGTTACGTCGAGCGTCCTGTCACCGGCAATATGTGTGTTGGAAAAACGCAGTCCTGCTGCAGCATACTGACGGGTATAATCATTTCTGCCACGTAACAGTTCGCGTTCCTTGATTTCCGGACGGGCTTCGATGGTGGTAGCCAGCAATGGATAGGCGCCATCGTTCGACGTGGTGCTCCAGGCATTAAACCAGAGATGATCGGTACCATAGCCGCGGAAATCATGTAACAGATAAGGGTGCAAGGGCATGGTTCGGTAAAAACTGGGACCAAAGGCATAGGCTACCCGGGTAGCCAGATTGCCTTCCGAGTCCAGTGCCAGTACTGCCGCCAGCTGTTTATAGGATTCAACCGAGCTTGACCAGGTTGTGGTGCCATACGCTGTCCATTCACGGGCTTCCTGGCCGATCATCGCGATCTGGGTTTTCATGTCATACAGTTCTTCCGCAAACAGTAATCTGTCGACGGTCGCTGACAGTACTATCCCGTACTCAGGTTCCATTTCCGGATAATCCCCACCAAAGTACTTACCATAGGCTTGCATCGCCGGTGTGTTCATTACTCCACGATTACCTTCAATGATAATTTTTTGCACATCGTTAGCCTTGTCCAGCATTTGCAGGGTCAGGACACGATGATTGCGGATGGCGACATCACTCTGCATCCCTTCAACTTTGCGTGGCCAACTGATGATCATCCATTCGCCCGGTTTCTTTTTACCTTTTTCCGCTGCTACAAAATCCAGCGTTTTCTGTACGATGTCTTTCCAGGTATCGTCCTTGTCAGCCTTGATTTCATACGTGCTCGTTAGTTTGGGGCCCCAGTGTTCCTGTGCATAGTCCCAGAGATGCGCGTGCGTATCGACAATGCCGGGGATGACCGTGCGGCCTTTTACGTCATAAACCTGGGTATCCGGTCCAATCAGTTTGCGTATATCAACTGTTGTGCCCAGGCTGAGTATACGGCCATCGCGTATTGCAACGGCTTCGTACACCTTGCCAGTATTTTCGTTCATGCCGGTATCATCCATGCTGACCAGGTGGCCATTTTGAATAACGACTTCCGGATAATTGAGCAGTCTGGGATCGGTCTGTTGGGCTTGCAGGTAGTTGCAACAAATCAGCCCGGTACCGAGGGGAAGGAGTAACCGTACCAATAAATTCGTCATTTAATATCTCCTGTACTGATGATTAGTCTAAAACGGTCATTCTTTCTTGATTAGTGATGTCACTTTTTTCCGCGTGATAACAGGCGGTAACCAGTGATCGCGACGATTATTAATCCAGTCAGTATACCGACGTTTCTGCCAGTGAGTTGACGGTTAGCCGATTCAGAAACCACCGCAGGGCTTGGCTGCGAGGGCTCTGTCAGACCAGTTACGGATTGTATGGTGGCGGCTGTTGGTGTCGAAGTCGTAGCAGCAGCAGCTGATTTTGCCGGAGACTTCTGCTTGATAAACTGACCTGTCTTTGCATCGTAAACATAGCCCTGCTTGTTGGTGTAGGGAATAAAATAATCGTCATCTGATGCGAACACGACAACCCTGGTTGCACTGAAACTTAGTACAATGAGAGCAAGCAGAATGTGCCTGACGCGTACCCATGACCATTTTTGTTTCATTTATTCCCCGATTCAACCAGACATTGCGGCAATGTGTGAATACAGGCTGTTACAATAAATCGCCCACCGTATTCTGACCGGAAACTATAAAACTCCAGATCAGCCTAAAATGCAATAGTTGTGTTGAATATGCACACATTGTGCACATGCCGTATATTGCCCTATTAAAAGTGTTGTCAAACCAGTTGGTTATAAATTGCACGGCCAGATATCTGACTCTATAATTATTCGCAAATCACGCTGGGTTCATGGGGGAGCAGTATGGTTAAATCAGGTACTATTTTGTACGGCATTTTTTTGCTGCTGCTCAATGGATTCAATCAGTTTGTTTCCGCCCAGACGGGCAATTTTGTTCCTGTCACCGATGCCATGCTGGCCAATCCGAGCGACAACGACTGGTTAATGTTGAGTCGTACCTATGATGAGCAGCGGTTCAGTCCGCTGAATCAGGTAAATCGTGAAAACGTCAACACGTTGGGTATGGTCTGGTCACGTGGGCTTCCCCAAGGAATACAGCAGACTATCCCGATCGTCTACAACGGTGTCATGTATGTGGTAACACCACCGGCCGCCGTGGAGGCGCTCGATGCAACCAGCGGTGATCTGATCTGGCGCTATGAGCGGGACACGCGGGACAAGGCCAATATTGGTCTGGTCATGTCAACCAGCGCCAAGTCGTTGGCCATCTATCAGGACCTGATCTATTTCACCTCTCCAGATGCCTATCTGGTCGCACTGGATGCGCGTACCGGTAAGGTACGTTGGGAAGTAAAGGTCACGCCACCATATGAAAACCGCACGGGTGGTAAGCATACCTCTGCGCCGATCGTGGTTGAAGGCAAAGTCATTACTGGTCGGGCCTGTATCGACCGGGCCAATTGTTTTATCGCGGCGCATGATGCCCTGACGGGCAAGGAAATCTGGCGGTTTTATACTGCTGCTGTCACAGGGGAACCTGGTGGTGATACCTGGGGGGATATGGACGATGCAAAGCGTACAGCCTCGGTCTGGGGATTACCCGGATCCTATGATCCAGTGCGCAAGATGCTTTACTGGGCAACGGCCAATCAGCGGCCACACACCCGGCTGGAACGGCATGGCCGTGCTGACAAGGTATCAGCCTCAGCCCCTTCCGAGCTTTACAGTAATTCAACACTGGCGCTGGAAGCGGCGACCGGAAAGCTGAAATGGTACTACCAGCATTTGCCCGGTGATGACTGGGATTCGGATATGTCGCATGAACGTATATTGGTGAACTCTGCAATAAGTCCGGATCCGGCCTATGTAAAATGGATAAACCCGGATGTCAAACCGGGAGAGAAGCGCGACATCATGCTCTCGGTGGGGGAACCGGGTGGATTGTGGGCGCTAGATCGTGATACCGGCCAGTTTCTCTGGGCCACGCCGTTTCCGGCAGATTCACCGGACTTCGTGTTGTCTGATATCGATGTTAAAACAGGCAGAACTACCATCAACTGGAACAGCGTACTAAAGCAGCCCGGCGATAAGTCCACCATCTGTTTTTACAACGCACGCAGTTACTGGCCAACCGCGTACCATCCTGGCCTGAATGCCTGGTACATACCTTTTCACGATTACTGCACGGAAATGACCGCTGCATCGGTCAAAGGTGAAGACAATCAGCGCAATGGTATCCTTCGTCCCGGTGTGACCATGGAAAAAGCACATGGTCTGGTCAAGGTGGATGTCACAACAGGCAAGGTCACGCGCCTGTTCGAGAGTGGTTTTCCTGCCAATGGTGCGGTGCTGGCTACATCAGGTGATCTGGTATTCTGGGGAGATATGAGCAGACGCTTCCGGGCATTTGATGCTGACAGTGGCAAGATCCTGTGGGAAACCATAATTGGTGGCATGATACAAACCAGTACCATTACTTATGCCGTCAATGGCAAACAGTATGTGGCCGTGATGAGTGGTGATGGTAATTCGGCGACCGAGAACCCGGTTGAGTTGTCAAAAATTACACGGCCGCCGGTGGGTCATAACGAAATATATGTATTTGCCTTGCCAGCGAAATAAACATTGACCCTGTGGTCTGCTAAGCGGTTAGTATTGTTCTGCCTGATTGCGTCTGGCACCATGACACTTTCAGTGTCGGCGACGGATCAGGCATCCGGCAGCAATATGTACCATGATGCGACCGGGAGTCCGCTGTTTGTGAATGACCGTGATAATGGCGAGAAACTGTATACGAGTAAAGGTTGTGTGGAATGCCATGGCCCGCGCGGCTACAGTGCGGATGTGAACATGGTTCCTAAAATTGCCGGGATGGACAGGCAATACGTCATTGACCAGTTACTGGCATTCCAGAGCGGTAAACGTCAAAACGTGATTATGAGTCCGATGGCGGCGACGTTGACCAGTGATGATATTCTTGCATTGGCCACATTTATATCCAGCGTACATAAATAGTTTGTCGTAATGTAGTTTATTAACCAGTCGAAAACTTAGTCTAAACACCAGGGGGGAGGTATCATGCAAATCAAATATTTCGTCGTTTCCTTTATAATGGCAATGAGTTTGTCAATCAATGCTCAGGCTCAAATGCCGGTGTCACCCGGTCCTGATAGCCCGGATTCACTTGTTCCTGTTGAGCCGTTTCATATCATTGGCAATATCTATTACATAGGTACCACAGCACAAAGCACTTCCTATCTGATCACCTCACCAGAAGGTCATATTGTTATTGATTCCATGTTTGAAAAGTCTGTGCCGACCATGCTTGAACATGTGAAAAAACTCGGTTTCAAACCGTCTGATATCAAATACATCCTGACGGTACATGCTCATAGTGATCATGTTGGCGGTCACGCCTTGTTGCAGGAAGAAACCGGCGCGAAGATCCTGGTCATGGCTGAAGATGCAAGTATCGTTGAGACGGGTGGCAAGGCGGATTCGGCCGTTGAAACCCCGTGGACTCCGGCAAAAGTGGATAAACAGCTCAAGGACGGGGAACAGGTCACGCTAGGTGGCACGACACTGACCGCACATCTGACCCCGGGGCATACCCAGGGATGCACCACCTGGACGACGGTTGCAGAGGAAGAAGGTAAAAAATATAACGTAGTCTTTATGTGTGGTGTCAGAATTGATGGCCCCAGCCTGCTCAGCGATAAGGATTATCCTGACGTTGCTACTGATCTGGCCGGTTCTTACAAGGTTCTCGAAAGCTTGCCGGTGGATGTCTACCTTGGCGGGCACGGTTACTGGTTTAATCTGAGTGAGAAGATTAAACGAATGAAGGCGGGTGAAGGTTACAAGGCCTTTATCGATCCTGAAGGTTATCGCCGGGCAATTAATGGCTGGCAGAATGACTTTATCGACAAGCTGATAAAAGAAGCGATGGCGAAATAGAGACCGATCATTATCAATCCAATACACATACCGGTGGGGTAAATAATATGAAAATTAACCACATAATGTTAGCGTTGTTGTTATGTCTGGTAGGTGTCGTAACAGTACAAGCCCAGGCACCGGTATCTCCTCCTGATGAAGATCCATCCCGTACCGTGGCGGTTGAGCCATTCCGGATTATCGATAATATTTATTATATCGGTACCACGGAGCAGGGTTCCACATACCTCATCACGGGTTCACAGGGTCATATGCTGATCGATTCGGAATATGAGGAGTCGGTGCCGCAGATATTGAAGAATGTCGAAAAACTTGGTTTCAAGCCAGAAGACATTAAAATGATTATTGGCACACATGCACACGATGATCATGTGGCCGGTCACGCAGCGATGCAGGAAGTAACTGGCGCATTGGTTCTGTCATCAGCCGCTGACAAGGTTATCGTTGAGACGGGTGGCAAGGGCGATGATGTGCGTCCAGGTCGATCCTGGACTCCGGTAAAGGTGGATCGTGTGATCAATGATGGCGAGAAGATTACTTTGGGCGATATTGAAATGACGGCCTGGCTGACACCGGGGCATACGAAAGGCTGTATGACTTTTACGATGATAGCCGAAGAGGAAGGTAAGAAATACAACGTGCTGTTATTGGGTGGTATCAGACCAGCCGCACTGCCGTTGTTGGGTCAGGCTAATTATCCAAACATGGCGAAAGATCTGGCAATGTCATACGGTAAATTGAAAAAGCTGCCGGTCGATGTTTACCTGGGCGCACACGGTTACTGGTACAACCTTGGCGAGAAGATCAAGCGCATGAAGGCAGGCGAGGGTTACAAGGTATTCATTGATCCGGAAGGTTATCGTAAAGCGATTGACGGTTGGCAGCAGGAGTTTACCGAAACGCTGGCAGAGGAAGCGACTACAAAGAAGTAGTTACACAATCGTAGTAAATGTTTGGCGGGGGCGAAAGGAATGTACAAAATCACTTCAAAATTCCTGGTTGGTGCAGGAATGCTCTATGCAGTCACGGGTATTTCACAGCAGTTGGACAGTCATATCGTTCACTATGCGGACTCCATATTTATTAATGCGAATGTGGTCAGCATGGATGATGTGGGCGTGAATGAAAAAGTGGGCAATACCTATCAGGCGATTGCAGAACGGGACGGTTTGATTCTGGCGTTGGGTAGTTCCGAAGAAATCCGCAAGATGGCCGGACCGAATACAAAAATTTACGACGTCAAGGGACGTACTATCATTCCGGGCATTATCGACACCCACTCACACCCGCATGAATATGCCCTGGAACACTGGGGCCCGCCGCTGGAAGGCGATGTCAGTGTCGAGGCCGATGCGGATGATGATTGGCCGGATATTGTTAAAAAGACTGTGGATCTGGTCGCCGGTCTGAAGGCCACCCATAAAAAAGGTGATTGGGTATTCATCAACTGGCCGCGACGTATCAATGTCAGTGATGAACGTACCGACAAGACCAGTGATGTGGCCTTGAAAGTTCATCGTGTGCTTACCCGACAAATTCTTGATAAGGCCAACACCGATCAGAATATTGTTGTGCTCGGAAATCGCGGCGTGGTCAATACACCTGCCATGGAGGTTTATCACTCCTATTTCGGCAATGAAGAATATCCTGACATGGATGACAAGGATGGCATTTATTTATCCGGTTCAGTCGTGCGGGTGTTGCAAGGCGAATTGACGCCAATTCCATTGTTCATGGATGTGATGCAACAGGAATTTCTGGAATGGACCGCTTATGGCATAACCACTTTCTCCAGTCGTATCGGTATGTATAACCAGACTTCGGCCATCCTGCAGATGGATCGGCAGGGTCGCATGCCAATACGCTATGCCTATGCACTGGACAGTTACTGGTTCCGTACCATGCCGGACATGCCGGTATTTCGCACCGACCTGACTGGCACCGGATCAGACTGGTTATGGATGAACAGTGTCAGTATTTCATCCGGCGACGGTGCCTATCCCTTATTGGCAACCACGATCGAGGCCAGGCCGGAAATCAAGGAACGCGAAGTCTTGCGTGACCGCCTCAAATTTATTAAAGAGATAGCGGTACGTGGCTTGCGCTGGGGCAATACCCATATTGCCGGTGACCGCACATTGGAAGTAGCACTGGACATGATAGAGCAGGGTTCAGCCGAAGCAGGCATGACAGCTGAGATGATACAGGCCAAGCGTCATACCTCTGACCATTGCCGTGTGAACCCGCGTCCAGAACAGTTGCCGCGACTGAAAAAACTGGGCGTCATCATGAGTTGTGCACCAAAATATATTACCGGAGATGGACCGGATGTGGCGCGTGATTATGGTGATGCCTATCTGAACTGGGTGGTGCCAATGAAATCCATCATTGACGGTGGTGTTCGTGCCGTATTCGAGATTGACAGCCATTCAGTTGCTGGAGAGGGGGTGTTCTTCCATATCGGCCAGTATGTGAATCGTATTGGTGATGATGGCAAGGTGCTCGCACCGGCACAGAAGATCAACCGAATCTGGGCATTGAAAACAGCAACGTCCTGGGCAGCCTATTCATTGTTCCGTGAGCACAAACTCGGTACACTGGAAGCAGGCAAGTTTGCTGATATAATCGTTTTAAACAAGAATTATTTCGATCAAAAAGCTGTGCCGGACCTGATGATCAAGACAGTACGACCGTTGTTTACCATGATAGGCGGTAAGGTCAGATTTATCGATACTGCGCTGGCGGCTGAGTTGAAGACGGAAGAGGCAGGGATTCAGCCTGAGCAGGTCATCAAGCAAATCAGCGAATGGGAAACCGAAGCGGCTGCAGGAAAGGTGGCAGCAAATAAGGTAGAATAATCAGCAGCAATTATTAACTGAAGCAATATGTTGTAAAGTTACGGCGCACGGGTTGTGCGCCGTAACTGTTTCTAACCTTACGTGGTTCAATATTTTACTAACGCTAACAAGACAGGATTTGCAAGCATGCTAATACAGGATATACAGGAAATACGCGAACGGATTGGACGAATTGAAACAGAAATCCGCAAGCGCATTGTGGGTATGGACGAGGTCGTCAAACTGTTGCTGGTTGGATTGTTTGCCAGCCCGGGCAGAAACTGTCATGTGTTACTCGAAGGTGTGCCAGGTCTTGCCAAGACCTTATTGCTGAAGAGCCTGGCCGAGACGGTCGAGGCCGATTTTCGTCGTATTTCATTCGCAGCGGACTTGTTGCCCAAGGACGTGGTGGGTATCGAGAATTTTGACAGCGAGACAGGTAAGGTCAAATTGCTGGTCAAGGGTCCGTTGTTTACCAACTTCCTGCTTGCCGACGAATTAAATCGTGCCCGTACCAGTTCAAAAGGTCTGATACTGGAACCGATGGAGGAAGGCCGTGTTACCACCGAGCTGGGTGGTACCTATTCACTGGCGAATATGTTCATGGTTGCCGCGACCCAGAACCCGATAGAAGAAGAAGGTACGTTCGTGTTGGGCCGGGCAGAACAGGACCGTTTTGTCATGAAAGTATTGGTAAATTATCCCAATGCTGAACATGAATGTGAAATCATCCGTCGTAATATTGAAAATGCAGAAATGCCGGCAATCACACCAGTGATGGATACACAAACCTTGCTCGATATTCGCAAGGCCATTTTTGACAAGGTCAAGGTCAGCAGTGAAATTATTTCCAGGGTTCAGCAGCTGGTTAACTTGACCCGCCCCGAACATACTGATGTCAGTGAAGTGAAGGAATTTATTGACGGACAGGACGGTGGTGGTGCTTCACCACGTGCAGGTATTCATATCCTGCGTACAGCCCGTTCTCATGCGGCCCTGAGCGGACGCGACTTTGTTTCTCCCGAGGATGTTGGCACGGTACTATTACCTGTGCTGCGTCATCGCCTGATTTTCCGTCCTGACCTCGCCATGAGTAGTGTGAAGGAACGAGAAAAACTGCTGAACCGGATTGTAGATCGGATCTTCCAGCGAGTCTGGGGTCAATGAGGGAAGACATCCTTCGACGACTGGCCCGCCGGCCCATACCCATCACACCGAAAAGACCCGCAACCAGTCAGCTCAGTGGTGAATGGCCGAGTCCCTATACCGGCAAGGGATTGGACTTTCATGGCCACCGTCAGTATCAACTTGGAGACGATTTGCGTACAGTGCATATGGGCACCAGTGTCCGTACTGGCGAGACCATGGTAGTTGAAAGAATTGCGCGTCGTGATGTCAGTCTGATGGTCGTACTCGATTGCACAGCCTCGATGGGCGTCAGACGCAAGACAGATATGTTGATGGCAGCGGCATTAATGATGTTGTACAGCGGTGTCAGTATGGAAATGCGCGTCGGTGCAGCTATCCATGGCCAGCACGGTTATCGCCGTATCGGAATAGGTTCAGGACAGCGTCACGCCACGCGCCTGTTTAACGGCATTGAACGTGTATGTAATGCTTTACGACAGGGACAACCGGTGCCAGAAGATTTTATCAATGTTGATGTGCATCGATTGTTACCATCTGGCGGCGTGTTGTTGTACCTGTCTGATTTTCTCGATCAACGCGGTTTTGCACGCGACTATGCCTCATTCTCAACTGAAGCGAGACGCTATGATTTTATTCCTGTCGTTATTCAGGATGAATTTGAATATACCTATCCTGATTTGGCAGATGAATCCATGCTCGATTTCATCAACCCGGAGTCCGGTATCAGCAAACCCCTGTGGCTGGGCCGAAAGGAAAAACAGTTAATCAAGACGCTACATGAAAATCGATTTAATCAATTGCGTAAAACTTTTTCCGGACATGGCTTGCGCTTTATACATGTAGACAGCCCTGTTCTGGATCAGGTCCAGAAAATTCTGACCCAGTTTTTTGTCCTCCGCTAAACCGGTAATTATATGCGTCAGTTGATACAGAAATCTTTGACTCGCCTGCTCTGTTTAGCCCTGTTTTCCTGTTTGCTTATCGCCTGTGAGAAAGCTGAAAAAGTACAATCCTATCCTGTGTCCCGTGCAGAGGATGCCGGGCTTGCCGATGGGCAGAATTTCAGTATCACCGTACAGGCAGACGACGAGGTGTATGTCGGCGAACCCTTTGAATATCGAATCAGGGTGCTTTACAGATCCGACAAGGTCGTGCCTGATTTTCCTGGACTGGTGCGTAACGTCAGGTTTGTCCCCTTTGAACAAACCTACCTGAGTCGGCCTGCTATTACCAACCGACCCTATGCGACAGGTATAAACGAATATGTGCTGTCCTATCCGGTGCTGGGTATCAGTGTTTTGCCGCATGCCGCTTACACACTCGATCCGATTCGTCTGACGTATCACATCAAAGGTGATGAAAAGTTACATGAAAAGTTGCTGGATCCGATAGAGGTAAAGATTGGCGCCTACTACCCACCGGAAATTTTCGGCATCCCCTTCCAGCCATTACAGGTGGCTATCCAGGATTATTACCTGCTTAAACAGCTTGCGATTGGTTTAGCGGCACTGTTATTACTGCTGGCAGGGGGGCTGTTGATACGGTCTGCCTTGCGCAAACAACAATACAGCGTCACTACCGAAGCGGATCGGATTCGTCAACAGTACGATGCTGTTGCCTCTGCAACGGTTGACAATCGGCAGAGTCTACTGGGCTACGAAAGGGTTTTCCTGTCCTTGTTGATTTATTATCGTAAATATACAGCCCGTGAATTCTGGGTGAGGGAACCAGGGCAGGGTGATACTCACTGGCGACAATATTTGCTGGAACTGAAGCAGGGATTCAGGCCGGCCTATCATCAGGCGGTTGAACCCGATCTTGCCAGTGTTGGAACTGTACGTGATACCGTGCAACAAATTTTCAGTTATTTTGATGCAGATATACGTGCAGAAAGATTGGCAACGCTGGATCAACTTCAAGGAACGCTACGACAACGACTCTCCCATAACAGGTGGCGGTTTGCGATCGGCGCGTTGATATTACTGTTTGGATCCGTATTTTTTATCCTGCTGGTACGACCTGTGCTGTGGAGAGATGCTGACACAGCGCTTTATAACGGATGGATTAATGGATTGCCGGTACGCATGTTTGACAATAGTCAGGACAATAAACTGGGCACAGTCGATGTGCAGATGCTGGTACAGATGTCAGAAGAGCAGGAGATCCTGCAAAAGCTAGTAAATGACAGGATTAAAAGTGCTTATCTATATGATTACGGTACCCTCGTCGCTCGGGCCTATATAGCGATTATCTCAGGTGAAAATGTCGATGCCCAGGAGTCAGAGGAAACTGAGGCACCCAATAAGCCCTCGTTTGAATTTCCAAAACAACTGCTGGCCAATTCAGTACGCCTGTTTCCTGACAATGAGGATAGCCGACGTAATCTTGAACTAGCCATCATGCTCAGGGAAAGTGAGAAGAAGGATGATGAAAACAGCAAGGTCGAAGGTGAGCTCGGACCACCCTTGCCGGGCTTTTCCCGTGACATGAAGCAGTTGCAATTCTGAGGAACAGGTAAATGGAACCCTCCTTGTTCAATATTTCGCTGCAACTGGATTATCCCTGGTTGCTGTTATGTGTGCTGCCGGTACTGGCGGTAATATTCTGGCAATTACGTGGACGTAAACCGGGATTCAGTATTCGCGACAGCGGATTGGAGTATCTGGCCGGTTCAGGTATCCGGACAGCCGAGCACCTGTATCGTTATCGTATAGCACTGATCGTATTGGTGACGGTATTACTGGGTTTGGCCTGGGGAGCACCACAGATACGAACCAGTCACACCTTCATGTTTGGTCCTTCCCGCGAATTACATCCGGCGTATCTGATTGCACTGGATGTATCCGGAAGCATGACCGAACCATTGGGCGGCTATGTTATTAATGGTCAAATCAATAATGGCGGTGTGACAAGGTTCGAAGCGTCACGCGACAAGCTCTATGATTTTATTGATCGTCACAAGACGGCCCGGTTGGGTCTGGTACTTTTCAGTGTGCAACCAATGCTGGTACGTTGGCCGACGCTGCAAACCGGTTTTGGCTTTCGTGATGTACTGGATGAAGGTATGCGGTTTACCAATCCCGATCGTACCCGTCCATCACAGTTGGCCCGGTTTGCTGGCGGTACCGCCACGCGTGATGGTCTGGTCCTGTCGCGTGATGTGCTGATGAAACAAAAAGCAGCAGGTAAGTCGCTGATCCTGATAGGTGATTTAATCGACAATGCCGATGAGATTATTGAAGGCATACAGGATTTATATGGCGAAGATATCTTTACCTATGTCGTGGCCATTGATCCGGACCCTCAAAATCTGGAAGCAATGAAGCTGGCATTGAAGGGTAAGCCGGGTGTGCATATTTATTCAGTCAAATCTGCCGCCGAGTTGACGGCGGCGTTTGAAAGTGTGGATACCGTCGAGTCGGAACGACAGGCCGCGGCAGGCAACCGAAATTATTTGCAGGATTTGCGTTGGTTCTTTGCCTTTAGCGGTTTTGCGGTTGCCTTGCTACTGGTCGTCCTGTTTGAAACCCGCTTGCACAAGACACAGATATGATATTCCAGAATCCACAAATACTATTTTTGCTGTTGTTGTTACTCCCGGCGGGTTATGTATTGCAATCTGGCAGACGCAAGACGGAGCGTATACTCGACAAGCTGGCTGATGCGTCCGTTGGTAAACCAGCCCATCCGTTGGCACTCCAGGTATTATCACTGTTCTTGTTGGCCTCCCTGCTGCTGGTAGCTGCCGGGCCGCAACGAAAACTGGCCATGCCGGATACGGCTCAATCGGGCAAGTTTGTGTTTTTGCTGGATGTGTCCCGCAGTATGGCAGCGCGCGCCAGTTGTGATGATAAAATGCAAATGGACTATGCACGCGAGTTTCTGAAAACAATTGTTACCGGATTGCCAGCAGCAGAGTTTGCCTTTGCCGGATTCAGCGAACTTACCTTTCCGTTCACTGAACTCAGTTTTGATAAACTGTATTTGCAGGAAGTAATTGATAACGGGCTGTTCGTCGAATCTGTCCCTGTGCCCGGTTCCGACATCGGTAATGCCCTGTTACTGATTGCTGAAAAGAAAACGATAGAGCCAACTGTCTATGCCGGTGTTGAACATGTATTGCTGGTTTCAGACGGTGACTTCTCGGAAGAGGTCAGCCGGAAGTTATCAGAGTCATTTCCGGTCATGAAAGAGGCCGGCATTGTTGTGGACAGTATCGGATTCGGATCAGTTGATGGGTTGCCCATACCCACACTCGACGCTCAGCGTAACTGTCTGGAAGGACGATTTGAACGTGCCGAAGGCAAGGAGTTCTATACACGTCTGTTTGAACAACCCTTGCGCATGATTGCTGAACAATCCGGTGGTCAGTATTTTGCCGCCAACGAACAACAGAAACTGCTGAGCTATCTGGCTTCCTCACAGCATGAAGCTACCGGTCTGAAATTGCCTCCGCAGGCCGAGGATCTTAGCCCGATATTTTTATTACTGGCGACCTTGAGTCTGTTTGGTCTGGTGTATCTACGCCGTTTCTAGTTTTTGGCTGGACACTCAGTTAAATACAGCGAGCAACTCTCCCACCTTGCCGCGGTTACCGGTATTTGCACTGATCGTGCGTCTGACTTCAAACCGGGTAATGCTTGCACCCGCCTCCCGATATAACTTGCGGATAGGGGCAGTGTCATGGTTCGAGATGACTATCTGCACACCCTTGTCGGTCAGGCATTTTGCTAACTGGATCAGTTGTAACTGATCGTCCCAACCGAAGCCCCCGGTATGATAATCGGTAAAGCAGGCTGTACGCGTCAAGGGTACATAAGGGGGATCACAATAGATTACATCACCGGCCACAGCCGTTTTCATACAGTGCTGAAAGTCAGCATGCACAAACTCGGCACGTTTGGCACATTGCAGGAACTTCTGCATTTCCAATTCAGGGAAATAGGGTTTTTTATACAGCCCAAACGGGGTATTGAATTCGCCACGACTGTTATAACGAACCAGACCGTTATAGCAGTGCCGGTTTAGGTAGAGAAACAGTGCTGATTTCCGCCGTATGTCGCCTGCGCGATTGAACTGCTCGCGCGAACGATAATACTGGGCCTTGCTGTTACCCTTGATAAACAGGGTATGACAATAGTTAATAAAAGGCTGCCCTTCCTCGACCAGTTGTTTATACAGATTAATCAAATCCGGATTGGTATCGGCTAACAGGTAACGTTCGTAATCTGTATTGAGGAAGACGGCACCGGAACCGGTAAAAGGTTCGATCAGTCGTAGACCAGGGCGCAGCTTGTCCCGGATCCGGTTAATCAAACGGAATTTTCCACCTGGCCATTTAAGAAACGGCCTTGTCGCTGATTCAGAAATTATTGCTCTTCCGGTGTCAGCGCCTTGATACTGAGCGCATGGATCACAGCAGGCATTAAATCGTCGACAGCACGGTAAACCATGCGGTGTCTCTCCAGCTGGGGGCGATTGATAAATTGGCTTGATACGATCCGGACTGAATAATGACCTCCGCCGGCCGCCGCACCCACGTGTCCGTGATGCATGGCGGAATCATCCTGAATTTCCAGTGTTACAGGCATTAATGCCGTTTCCAGTCGTAGTCGTAGGGTGGCTATCCGATCCATTACCGCATCTCAGGGTAAAACTTGAATGAAAGGTTTGACGGTAACTGCGCTGTAGACGCCTGCTGTTTTATACGGGTCAGATTCGGCCCACTGTGTGGCGGTTTCAAGGTCCGGAAATTCGGCAACAATCAAACTACCACTGTATCCAGCCGGCCCCGGATCCGTGCTGTCAATTGCTGGATGCGGACCGGCAATGACCAGTCGACCTTCATCTTTCAGTTGTTGTACCCTGGCCAGATGGGCCGGTCTGGCGGATAGACGCCGATCCAGACTGTTCTCCGTATTCACGCCAAATATCGCATACAGCATCAGGATTGTCCCTTGTCCTGTTCAGATTCAGTGATATGTTTGGCCAGAAATACGGCCTGAGCAACAGCGAATAAGAGTGTCAATCCGAGAATGCCAAACAACTTGAAATTGACCCAGATATTTTCTGCAAAATTAAATGCAACATACAAATTCAATGCGCCGGAAATGATAAAAAATACAATCCAGTAACGGTTCAGCGTGTACCATATGCGCGGGGGAATAGTGATGGCATGATCCATCATGCGCTGGATGAGTGGCTTGTTACCCACAAATTCACTGATGAGAAACGCCACGGCGAACAGCCAGTTTACGACGGTCGGTTTCCACATAAAGAACCGTTTATCGTGAAAAATCAGGGTCATGCTGCCCAGCACCAGAATGATGACCAGCGTTACCAGATGCATTTTTTCAAAGCGACGATAGATCAACCAGTACAAACTGACCTGCAGTATGGCAGCAATGATGGCGGCTGCCGTCGCAATGTACATGCGTTGCTCCAGACTGTCTGGAATATAATAGGCAATGAAAAAAGCCAGTACCGGGAAAAAATCGATCAGTAGTTTCATAATATTGATTGTATTAAATTTGAACGACCGATAATACAGGCGGTAAGTAAATGGCGCAGTATTTTAAAATCCATCCGGATAATCCCCAGTCGAGACTGGTCGGTCAGGCCATTACCATACTACGTCAGGGCGGGGTTATCGCCTATCCTACGGATTCTTGTTATGCGTTGGGCTGCTTGCTGGATCACTCCCAGGCGCTGGAACGAATTATACGTATCCGGGGCCTGGACCCACAGCATCTGTTTACCATAATCTGTCGCGATTTATCCGTCATTGGAACGCTGGCCAAGGTCGAGAACACCGCATTCCGGCTCATAAAAAGTCTGATTCCGGGGCCCTATACCTTTGTACTCAAGGCCAGTCGTGAAGTACCCAAACGTTTGCATCATCCCAAGCGTAAAACGATTGGTCTACGCGTACCGGATAACCGGATATGTCTGGATTTGGTGGAAGCACTGGGTGAACCCATGTTAAGCACCAGTCTGGTGTTGCCGGGTAATGAATGGCCAGAAGCCGATCCTGAAGAAATCAGAGACAAGATTGGTCAGTTACTGGATCTGGTTATTGATGGCGGGATGATCGGCACTGAAGAGACCACGATCATCGACGTTACCGGGGATGTTCCGGAAGTCGTCAGAGTGGGCAAGGGTAAAGTTGGGCAGATTTAGCCGAAAAAACCGGGATTCTTTAAAAAAAGTGGATCTAGCGGAAGACTATTTGAATCGACCCTGTATAATTTCACCCTCCACTGTTCGATAGCAAAATCAGGAGTACTTTTTGGCAATTTCAGCAAAACAGCGCGTTCTATCCGGGATGCGTCCCTCAGGTCAATTACACCTGGGCCATTATCATGGCGTACTTAAAAACTGGTTAAAACTGCAAAACGAATACGAGTGCTTTTTCTTCGTGGCCGACTGGCATGCATTAACCACTGAGTATGAATCACCTCAGTCAATTTCCGAATCGGTCTGGGAGATGGTTATAGACTGGCTGGCGGTGGGGATTAATCCTGGATCGGCCAGAATCTTTATCCAGTCACGGATTCCTGAACATGCCGAGCTGCACCTTTTGCTGTCAATGCTAACGCCTTTGAGTTGGCTGGAACGGGTTCCTACCTACAAGGACCAACAGGAAAAACTGAGTAACAAGGACTTGTCCACCTACGGTTTCCTCGGTTATCCGTTGTTGCAGACGGCTGATATCATTGTTTACAAGGCAGGGTATGTGCCTGTTGGGGAAGATCAGGTGGCCCATGTGGAGCTGTCACGGGAAATCGCCCGTCGATTTAACTACCTGTATGGCCGTGAGCCTGGTTTTGAAGAAAAAGCCGAGTTGGCTGCCAGCAAGATGGGCAAGAAAAATAACAAGCTGTATCATCAATTACGTATGGATTATCAGGAAAAGGGCGATGATCTGGCGCTGGAAAAAGCGGCCGCATTGATTGCCTCCCAAAAGAACATCAGCATGGGGGATCATGAACGCCTGATGGGTTATCTTGAAGGTGGCGGCAAGATGATTTTTCCGGAACCACAGGCATTACTGACCCATATACCCCGATTCCCGGGACTGGATGGTCAGAAAATGTCGAAATCGTATGGCAATACGATAGGCTTGCGGGAAAATCCCAATTCTGTACAGGACAAAATCAAAACAATGCCGACTGATCCTGCCAGGGTAAGACGTACCGACCCGGGTGATCCTGACAAGTGCCCGGTGTGGGCATTTCATCAGGTATATGCGGACGACGGTCTAAAAAGCTGGGTGCAACAAGGTTGTCGCAGTGCCAGTATCGGATGTCTGGAATGCAAGCAACCGCTGATTGATGCGGTACTCAAGGAACAGGAACCCATTCGCGAACGCGCACGTGAATATGCAGCTGATCCGGAAGTAGTACGTGGTATTGTCAGCGATGGTTGCGAAGCAGCCCGTGATATTGCCAGGGAAACGCTTGAGGAAGTCAGATCCGTGATGGGCCTGTCTTACAAATAATGGTGAACAGTGTAGGGGCAAAGTAGATTGCGCCTCCAATACAATCCTAAAATTAAACGAGCAAAGAGAAGCGAGTAACGATAACTATGCAACAAATGACTACAGAGCAGCAGGCAGAGAGCAACGTCGGCCAGTCTGAGATGCCTTTTGCCATCGTGCACGGTGAACGCGTGACCCAGATGCCACATGATCTTTACATTCCGCCTGAAGCACTGGAAGTTTTTCTGGAGGCTTTTGAAGGTCCGCTGGATTTATTGCTCTATCTGATTAAAAAACAGAATCTCGACATACTGGATATTCCAATTGCCGAAATCACTGCGCAGTATATGAAATACATCGATCTGATGGATGTACTGCAACTGGAGCTGGCGGGTGAATATCTGGTGATGGGCGCTGTGCTGGCCGAAATCAAATCAAGAATGTTATTACCAAGGACCATAATCGATGATGAGGAAGATGATCCGCGTGCAGAACTGATTCGTCGCCTGCAGGAATATGAACGTTATAAACAGGCAGCTGAGGACATTGATCAGTTGCACAGACTGGAACGAGATCTGTTTTCCGTAGTGGTTGAGTTCACAGAAAAGAAGACTAACCAGAATCCACCTGACGTCAAACTGGATCAGATCCTGCACGCATTTGCCGATGTGCTGGCCAGGGCTGAAATGTATACGCACCATATGATCCATCGGGAAGCGCTATCAGTACGTGAACGCATGACAGTGGTGCTCGACAAAATCCGTAGTGACAGCTTCCTGGATTTCAAGGAACTGTTCTCCGTAGAGGAAGGCCGCGCAGGAGTTATCGTCTCCTTATTGGCCATACTCGAGTTAATAAAGGAATCTTTAATCGACATGGTCCAGAATGAAATCAATGGGCCAATTTACCTGAAGGCAGCTGCATGATGACCGAACAACAGTATAAAAACATAATTGAAGCCGCACTGATGGCATCAGGAACGCCACAGAATCTTAACCAGTTATTGGCCCTGTTTGATCATGATCTGGAAAAGCCCGATCGCGATTTGGTACGTACGCTGATAGAGCAATTACAACAGGACTACGCCGGGCGTGGTGTTGAACTGAAAGAAGTTTCCAGTGGTTACCGGTTTCAGGTGCGATCCGAATGTGCTGAATGGATTAACCGCCTGTTTACGGAAAGACCACAACGATATTCCAGGGCATTTATGGAAACGTTAGCTATCATTGCCTATCGCCAGCCGATTACCCGCAATGAGATTGAGGATATTCGCGGCGTCAGTGTCAGTTCCGGTATAGTCAAAACCTTGCAGGAACGTGAATGGGTTCGCGTAGTAGGTCATCGAGATGTGCCAGGCAAACCCGAACTGCTCGCTACCACCCGCGAGTTCCTTGATTATTTCAATCTGAAAAAGTTATCCGAGTTACCACCCTTATCTGAAATCAAGGATTTTGATCTGATGAATCCGGATTTATTTGAAGGTATAGAATTGCCTGTTTCAATCCAGTCGTCAAATCAACAGCCGGAGGCGACTGAAGAGTCCGAACCAGAGGCGCTTGTGGATGCGGAAACTGAAGATGCCGATGTTGAACTGCAGTCGTTAGATGAAGATGAATATGACGAAGACGACGAGGAAGATGATGAAGAGGAAGAGGATGACGACGAAGAAGGGTTTGATGAGGACGAAGATGAGGATGATGAAGATGACGAGGATGATTCGGATTCTGCTACTCGTGACAATGTTGTCCCCTTCTCAGGTTGAACTCACTTGAGTAGCCAGACTATTTCGCACGCTGTTAGTCACATTAGTCCATGAGTAACACCGATTCGGAGCGTATACAGAAGGTTCTGGCCAATGCAGGACTGGGTTCGCGGCGTCAGGTTGAAACCTGGATAAGACTGGGTAAGGTCAAGGTTAATGGCAAGTTGGCCAGTATCGGCGATCACATCAACATAACCGATAAAATCAGTCTGGACGGCAAACTGGTCAGATTACAAACGGTCATACCGACTTCGGTCAGAATGATTGCCTGTTATAAACCGGCCGGTCTGATTTGCACGCGCAATGATCCTGAAGGTCGGAAAACAGTATTTGACGACTTGCCTAAATTGACCAAGGGCCGTTGGGTAAATGTCGGTAGACTCGATATCAATACCACTGGCTTATTGTTGTTTACCAATAACGGTGAGTTGGCTAATCGCTTTATGCATCCTTCCAGTAACATCGAACGAGAGTACGCAGTCAGGGTGCTGGGTAAGGCCACTGACCGACAACTGACGGCTTTGCGCGAAGGAATCATGCTTGAAGATGGTACCGCCGGATTCAGCGATATTATAGATGCCGGAGGTGAAGGTACCAATCACTGGTACCATGTTGTACTAACCGAAGGGCGTAACCGTGAAGTCAGACGACTCTGGGAATCCCAGGGTCTAAAAGTCAGTCGGCTGATAAGGGTTCGTTATGGTTCTTATGCATTACCGCGAAAAAAGCGACCAGGCCAATGCTGGGAACTTGAACAATCAGAAATTGATGCATTGATGCAAAATGTCGGTTTGACCAGTATTGTCCAGCCGACCGATGTACTAGACACACCTGTTAATGCGACTGCGGCAAAATCACGTGCCAGACGGGGTAAAGTACAGTCTAAAAGAGTCAAATAAGCAGTAACTTCTTTTATTTCCATCTAATTTCCCCTAATTAAAACTTAGATTCATTTGATTTAGTTGGGCGTAAGTCCAATAAGTCAGTCCACAACGACTCATCAGCAGATCATACAGTGCCTTCCTGATAGTAAGGTTCTTATATCATATTGTATTTAAAGTGATTATTAAATTTTCCTGTATCAAAGTAACAAGCAATTTCCTTCTGGACAAGATAAGGGTTGAAGGTGCGCGTTATTTTAATGAGGCGCGCATGGTTGCACAGTTGAGATTAAAGGTTGATGAGACTCTTTCTACAGATACGATGCGGCATGACTTGAAATGGCTTAATAACAATCCCTACCGCAAGGTGAATATTGTTCTTGAACGCGGCGAAGCTACTGGTAAAACCAATGTTGTACTCAAGGTTGAGGACAGATTGCCCGTTCGTGTCTATGCGGGCGTGGAAGACAGCGGAACCAGGTTGGTCGATACGAATCGCTGGTTAACCGGGTTTAACTGGGGCAATGTATTTGGGTGGGAACATCAGCTGGCATATCAATATACCTCTTCTTTCAAATATGGAAAGTTGAAATCCCATAGTCTGAATTATCTGGCACCCTTACCCTGGCGACATACACTGACTTTCTCTGGAGCGCATAGTACGGCCAGACCGGATACCACAGTATCGGGATTTAATTTAAGTGGTCGCAGCTGGCAGCTCAGTAGCAGGTATCAGATCCCTCTGGATTTGGAAAACCTACGTCAGCAGATATCAATTGGTGTTGATTTTAAACGCAGTAATAATGGTCTTGAGTTTGGCTCACTACGTGTTTTCAACAATTTTACCAATATCGTTCAATTCGTCGCAGACTATCAGGCCGGGCTGGAAGATCCTCTGGGTTATACGAGTTTGGAAACTGTTCTAAACTATAGTCCGGGCGATATAGGCAAAGATAATTCGGATCAAGCATATAACGCTTCCAGAGCGGGTGCCTCGGCCGATTATTTTTATAGTCATATAAACCTGGGTCGGGTAACCCGTTTGCCGGGAAAATTTAGTCTGGTTCAGGACCTTAAACTGCAATGGGCGAATTCGAACCTGCTTGCCAATGAGCAGCTGGGAATATCTGGTTACCAGTCAGTAAGAGGATATGATGAATACCAGTTTACTGGTGACCGTGGAATGGTCCTTAGAAATGAGATTCGTACACCCTCACAATCGATTATGCAGTTAATCAGACGTCCCGGTTTCCAGGACAGTTTTCAGCTGTTGGCCTTTCTGGATTATGGTTAGGCGGTCTCTAAATTCTAATGCAACACCTTTAGTATGAACAGGAGTATATCAAACGAGGTGTTGAACAATGAGAAATTATCATCGACTTAACCTGTCAGAACGGGAAGTGGTCGCATTGCATTATCATTCTGGCATGAGTATCCGGGAC